>JBNPEH010000020.1:0-8737 GCA_051117635.1 Opitutales bacterium
GCATCGGTTTCAAAGCCCTCCAGCTTTTCGAGGTAAGCATCGCTACCCGCGCCGCCGTGAACCCAGCAGTCGAACTGGCTGTTGTTGTTTTCGTAGCCCTCCCAGGTCTGGAAGCCGCCCCGGCGCTCGGGCGGCACGATCCAGAAAGCGGCACGCCCGTCGCGTTCCCGGCACCCGTCGACATGCCACTTGCCGAACCAGGCGGTGTGATAGCCGGCATCGTTGAAGGGCTGCGCGATCGTCGGCATGCCGTCGGGAAAGGGCGCCTCATGCACCGGCACACAGCGGTGCGGCCAGCGCCCCGACAACAGGCTGCCGCGAAAGGGACAGCAGAGCGGGTAGCCGCTGATGGCCCCCTGCGCCCAGGTCACGCCAAAGCGGGCCAGGTCATCGATGTTGGGCGTGTGCAGGTTGGGATCACCCGCAAAGCCCTGGGCGTGATGCCGGTGCTGATCCCCGAACAGCCAGAGGACATTGGGCCGCCGGGAACGTCCCTTGCCGTGTTGCTCATACGCCTGTCCGTCCGGTGCTGCAAAATGACCCATGGACCGGAAAATCCTGCCACAACCCAACGGGGGCAATGGTTTTTCCCAGCACCCCGGGAGGGATGGGCTTTCCCTGTCCGCCTTAGGGCCTGTTTGAAAAGTCGAGATAGGCGAAAAACTGACGCCTTTTACGCGTGTGGCGGGCCAAAGAGCCCGCCACTCCATGGAGACGCCGGCTCTTTGGCCGGCGTTCGCGACTCCGGCCAGACTTTCCAAACACGCCTTAGTCCCGCAATGCGGGACGGCGGCGGAAGCCCTTCCCACGCGACTCAGGTGCCCCAACCACGCCTGAAGGCGCGGCCACGTAAGCCCCTTGCCGAGCCGCCCGACCCGCAACCCTTCACATTTCCTATTTCGTATTTCCTATTTCATATTTCCTATTTCACCCGCCCCACAGCACACACACGGGCGCTACGCCTTCGATCGGCTTTCCTTCGGGCGACAAGTCGCCGGTTTCCGGGTCGAAGGCAAAGGCCTGCACGGTGTCTCCCTGTCGATGCGCAACCAGCAGGACGCGGCCACCGGGCAGAAAGGTGGCGTGGCGCGGCCCCGGGCCGCCACAGTCGACCAGCCGCGGCGCTCCCAGCCGACCGGATCCCGGATCCCGGCTGAAGACCGCCAGGCTGTCATGCCCGCGGTTGGTGCCAACCACGCCGTCCGGTTGTAGCGGAAACACGGATACGCTGCCCCCTCTGTAATTGGCGGTCACCAGCAGACGTCCCGCCGGATGCACCGCCAGGTGGCAGGGCCCGCCGGCACCGGTCGGCTGGCCGCCCAGAGATTCGGCCGAGCCGTCGGTTGCGAGCATCCAGGCCTGGACGCCGCCGCCCGGCTGTCCGTGAAAGGACCCGGCTTCGGTCACCGCATAGAGGACAGGCAGCGTGGGATGTCGCGCCAGGAAGGACGGGTTGTCGGCCCGGGCCAGGGGTTGCGTCGGCTTCGGGGCGGACAACCCCTCCAGCGTCAGCGAATAAATCCCCAGGCTTCCGGTTTCGCCGGTGTAGGTGCCGAACAAGAGTCGCTGGGCCGGTGCGTCGGTCATGCATCAACCCTCAGACGCGGTCTCGGGCTTGTCCAGAAGGACCACGGCGTTACCGCGTTTGTGGCCGGTGCCGACCCAGGCATAGGCGTCCGGCAGGGCTGCAAAGGGGAAGGTCCGCCCAACCCACGGCCGGAACGGTCCCGCCGCTGCATGATCCGCCAGTTGTTGGAGATCCGCCCGGGTGCCGATGGCCACGCCGACCACCACCCGCATGCGCCCGCGCAGGTTGATAAACGGGGCCTTCAGCATGCCGGGCAGGTTGCCGTAGACTTGAAGCAGACGACCGCCCGGGACGAGCAGCCGGCGGGCACGGGCGGGCGGCAAGGTGCCCACCGTGTCCATCACGACCTCGAACGGCCCGGGCAGCTCCGCCACCGGGGTTTGCGTGTAATCGATCACCGCATCGGCACCGAGCCCGCGAACCGCCTCGACGTTGTCCGGGCCGCAGACAGCGGTGACCCGGGCACCGGCAATCCCGGCCAGCTGCACCGCCGCACTGCCGACCGCGCCCGAGGCCCCGTTGACCAGGACGCGGTCGCCCCTGCCGAGATTGCCCTTACGGAAAAAATGCAGGGCCGTGGTACCCCCGAACCCGAGAGCGGCTGCGGTTCCGTAATCGAGGTTGTCCGGTTTGCGCACGATAGGCGCCGTGGCGGGCAGGCAGATCTGCTCGGCATGGCACCCAAACGTCTGGTCGCTCAAGGCGGCGACGGGATCGCCGGGCGCAAAGGCGGTCACGCCTTCACCCACGGCGAGAACGTCACCGGCCAGTTCGGATCCCATCACCGGCTGACGCGGTTTCGACCAGCCGAACATGAGGCGGACGAGCAATCCGAAGCCGGTCGGCACGTCCAACATGCGGACGCGCCAGTCTCCTGCCGTCACCGTGGTTGCCCGGATGCGGATGAGGACCTCGCCGGCCCGGGGTTGTGGATCGGGTCGCTCGGTGAGGACGAGGCCTTCGGCTGTCCGGTACTGCCTGACCTCCCAGGCTTTCACTTGTCGCCCTCACCCTCGCCGTCGGCTGTGGCCAGGCGGCTCATCAGCGCACGGTACACCGCGACATTGAAACGCGCGCCGGACAGACCGGTGTGGTCTTCCGCCACGGAGGTTTCGGGCGTCAGCCCGAGCGATTCGGCCAGCGGCTTGCCGGCGAGGTGACGCAAGCCCTGCCCCCACGCCATCGAGGGCAGATCGAGAATAAAATAATGGTATAACTCCCGCCAGGTGCGGCCCTGCTGACGGAAAAGATAATCGAGGAAGGCGATGTCGAACCAGCTGTTGTAGGCCACCATCAGGACCGCCCGGTCGCCGGCGTGCTTCCGGTGAAAAGCCACCAGGTCCTCAACCGCCCGGGCCTCATCCACCGCATCGAGCGATCGCCAGCGCTCTTCGGTAAAGCTGTTGATGCGCTCGGTGATGTCCGACGCCCGTTCCGGATGATCCGGCATCATGCGAACAAAAAAGGACCCGACTTCCGCGCCGGACAAATCGGTCAGGACGACACCGATATCCACCATTTCATGGTAGCCGGGTACCAGCCCGGTCGTCTCGACATCCACAAAGGCCAGCAACCAGGCCTTCGGAGCTGTTGCCGGTTCGGGACGAGCCTCGCCCAGAGCCCGATTGATGGCGGTCACATAATCCGGCGGTTTCTCGGCCCATGCGGTGGCTAGCGGAATCAGGCACCCGACAAGGAGGGCGGCGATCAGACGCATCGGGTTTCGCAGCAAAAAGACCCAACCCGACAAAAATGTCCCATTTTTCATGAGACGAGCATGGGTGCGCGCTCCAGCTGGTCAACGCTCCAAGAGCGGGAGGCCGGGGCGGCTTCATGAGAAATCCGGGGTTACCCCCCATCACGCCTGCTTCGCTCCTCTCCTTGAGATACCTCGACGTTCTATCTGATCGACTTGTCGGCCGCCCTTCCCGAGAGAGCCGGCTTGACCCTCCCCCGCCGCTGCGCCTTGGTTTTCTCGTCACCCGCCACCTTAGCTCAGCTGGTAGAGCACCCGCCTTGTAAGCGGACGGTCGTCGGTTCGATCCCGACAGGTGGCTCCAGCCTACGCCAAGGCTTCGGCTGGCAAGCCAACCTTGGTTCTGCAAAGCGGGACTTTCACCTTCGCCCAGGCTTATGAACGTGCATTTCGAAGAAATGCTTCAAGCCCTTCGGCCAGAATCCATTACTGCCCCTTTTTCCGATTCTGGTGAGATGTTCGGGCCAATCGCGGCTTTCTCCTTCGCCAATGCGGCGGCGTTGCCGCCGCATTCCAAGGTCTGGCTGCGCCGAAAAGGGAGCGAAAGCGAGGGTCGCGCATTGAAATGATTTTTTTCGAAGCGCCGAAGGACGTCTCCCGCGGCCTCAATCGCCTCGGCATGCCGCCATTCGGCTGGCTCATGGTCCGCAACAAGCGGCAGCCCTACAAAATGGCCTGTAGGGCCGGCGCTTGTCAGCGATCCTGAGCTTGTCGAGGGGCGCCGCGCCGACGGGTCGAGACTCCCGGCTTAGGAATTTAGATTTTCCGTTCGGGCCCAGCTGTTGGCGGGGACGGTGACCCCGGCCAGGTCGGCGTCGGTGTCGCCGTGGTTGAAGAGCAGGCCGCCGGTGCCGTCGACATCGGGGAGGATGCCCACGTCGTCATGCGGGTTGTCCACAAACGGCCAGTTCCAGACTGCGGCCACGGCCTTGAGCAGTTCGGTGATCGCGGGCTGGCTGCAGGCGCAGCTGTAGGCGACGCGTCCCTTGCCGACCGAACGCATCCAGGCGGCGGGTCGGCCCGCGAGGGGTCCGTCCTGGAAGGTCGCCAGCACCTCGGTGTCCCCGGACGCCAGCGACTCCGGAGGATGCATGAACAGGCCGGCCGGGGTGGATGCACCCGACTGCCAGGAAAGGGCCGATTCGGATTTTCCGCCCTGCTGCATTCGGAGGGTAAAGCCGAGCAGGTCGCGGACGGGTTCGCCGATCTCGGGATAGATGGCACCCCAGGCATCCTTGAATGCCATCGGGCCGAAGCAGAGCAGTTCCCCGCCGGCGCGCACCCAGGCGGTGAGCGCCTCGCCGACTGAGCGCGGCATGATGTGCATGGATGGCACGACCAGGCGTCGATAGTTGCCAAAATCATCTTCCGGTCGGCGAACATCGACCCGATGACCATGCCGGCGCAGAAGGTGTGCGGCCGTACCCAGACAGGGTAAAAAGGTATCCGTAATCTGCTTGTGGTACGGATTGGGCGTCATGTCGTTCCGCACCGAATCGAGCGAATGGATGATAGCGGTCTCGTTGCCGGGCAACGGCGCTTCCGGATCGTCGATCGGCACCCCGGCTTCTTCGAGTTCGGCGGCCAGCCGTTTCAGGCGCTCGACCTTTTCCGCGAACGGGCGCCCGGCCATATCGGTCATGGTGTTGGAGCCCTGCTCGACGTGGGCCCGGTCGGACCGCCAGTGCCAGAAGACGATCCCGGCGGCGCCGCGGGCGGCCATCTCGGCGAAGTGGGCATCCTTGCTGCCGTTCCGGAAGGGCTCGGTCTCGAAAATCCAGAAAGGCTTGCCCTTCTGGGTACGGAACCAGTCGCAGCCCAGCGCCGTGAAGGTCGGCTTGTACAGGCCGGTCCGGCCGGCGGCGGCACCGCTGTAAGCATCCCAGCCGACGACATCGAGCGCCTCGGCGTAGGTGGCGTGGTCGAGCCCGCGATCCCAGACGGCGGTGCAGTTGTGACTGATCCACTGGTCGGCGGGAATGACGGCGCGGAGGGCATCGACCTGCACCTGCAGGAAATCCCGCTGCGACTCGGAAAAATAGCGCTGGTAGTCAATCCAGTGCCCGCGGCAGGGCCGGGCGTGGTGCGGGGTTTCCAGTTCGCCCCAGTCGGCGAATTGCTGGTTCCAGAACATCATCCCCCAGCGCTGATTGACCGTATCCAGATCACCATGACGCTGTTTGAGCCACTTGCGGAAGCGCCACATCGAGGCCTGGGTGTGGCACTCGGGCAGCAGGAGTTCGGAGCCGACCAGCTCGTTGTCGAGCTGCCAGCCGAGGACGGTCGGATCGCCGGCCAGTGCCTCGCCCATTTTGCGGGCCAGCACGGCACAGAAATCGCGGTAGATCGGCGAGTCGATATCGGCCTCGCGCCGGTTGCCCCAGGCCCGTTTTTCCAGACCCCGGTTGACCAGCATGATCTCCGGATACTGACGCGCGAGCCAGGCCGGCGGGGTGGCGGTGGGTGTGCAGATGATGGTTTGCATCCCCCGCTCATGCGCCATCGCGAGGAAGCGTTTCAGCCAGCCGAAGGTGAATTCGCCTTCTCGCGGCTCGAGCGCGGACCAGGCAAAATCCAGGAGCCGGAGCACCCGGATTCCGGCCGCCTGCATGTGGTCGAGGTCACGCCCCCAGTCCTCCTCGGGGGTGCGTTCCGGATAATACGAAGTACCCCAGAGCATGGAGAAAGGTTAGGGAGTTAGCGGGTTTGGGAGTTAAGGGGTTGGTGACTGGAAACTGGTGGCTGGTGGCTGGTTTTAACAGACTGAAATCCAAACACCCGTCTCCCGTTCCAGCCTCCCGTTTCCACTTTCCAGACATCCAGTCACCGACCCACTACCCTCTACTTGCTGGCTTTTCCCAACTGTCAACTGACCACTGACGACTGACCACTGACGACTGTCCACTGACGACTAAAACGGAATATCTTCGTCGCCGGAGTCCTGGCTGTAGTCGGTGGTGTCCTCGGGTTCGGGCGGAGTGGCGCTTGAGTCGGCGGGTGCCCCCTTGTCGATTTTCCAGCCCTTCAGGTCGACGAAGTAGCGGCCGTTGTATTCGCGGCCCCCGATGTCGAAGTGGATGGTGACCTCATCCCCCGGTTTCAGACCGTCGAGCAGATCCCCCTTCTCCTTGAGGAAATCGAATTTGACCAGTTGTGGGAACTTGTCGGCGGTTTCAATGACCAGCTCCCGCTTGGAAAAGCCGCTCTTGAAGGTCTGGGTATCGCCGACCAGATGGATTTTTCCGGATGCCGTATATGCCATGGCGCGAGTGAAGGGAGCTGGTCCGCACGGGGCAACGGAAACCGCCGCAAAAATGCCGGCTACGCTGTCGGTTCGGCATCCGACACGGGCACCGTCCCGGCCAGTTTCGGGATCAGCGCCCCCTGAAGCAGGATCTGCAGGGGATGGTACAGCATCAGCGGCAGGACCACGATCCCGAGTTCCGGCTGGTCGAAGACAAAAATCGATCCCGCCATCGGCAGACCGGACGCCAACGATTTCTGCGAGGCGCAGAAGAAGGCGGTTACGCGTTCGGCCGGATCCGCCAGCAACCAGCGGCTGCCCAGCCAGGCGAGCGCGCTGACGATAAGCAGCAGGCTCAGGGTCGCCCCGAAGGCCGCACCGAGCAGCCCGAACCCGTAGGTCTGCCAGACCCCGCGTTCAATGCTGTTGGCAAAGGCCGCAAACACCATGAAGTAAATGATCCACATGTTGACCCGGGACAGGCTTTGCTTGCGCGCTTTGGCCCAGCCCTTGAGCCAGGGCCGCAGGCCCTGGCCGACCAGCAGCGGCAGCAGGATCAGTTGCGCAATCGTCCACAACAGCTCCATGACAGCCGGTCCCTCCCCGGCGGGAGCCGACAGCCCGATCAGCCAGGCGGACCAGACCGGGACGATGAATACCGCCAGGATGTTCGACAGCGCGGTATTGAAGATGGCGCCGGTGACCCGGCCGCGGGCCTGCGTGGCAAACACGATGGCGGTCGACACCGTGGTCGGCAGCATCGCCAGGTAGAGCAGGCCGATCCGCAGGTCCCCCGCGAACAGGGCACCCCAGCTCCCGGGCAGGTTACCGAGCAACAGCACCGCCGGATAAAAGACCAGCGGCACCACCCCCACGATGAACAGCTGGCAGAACAGGTGCAGCCGCCAGGCCAGCAGACCCCGCCCGAGTTCCTCGGTCGGCAGCGTCAGGCCTTGTATCAGGAAAATCACGACAACACCCAGGCGCGTGGTGATCTCGGTCCGGAGCAGGCCGCCGCGAGCCCCCCACTCCGGCAGCAGCACGGCGAGCAGGACGGCGATGACGACCCCGATAAGGAATTGGTTTACCTGAAGCAGTCGTTTCATGAATCGATCCTGGAATCTTCGCCTCCCGAGTCGGGCCTGTTGGCACCGCGTCGCCTCAGCAGCAAGGCGATCAGTTCCTGCGTGCCGCTGAAGCACAGCAACCCGAGCACCCCGAAATAAACCAGGGCGGCGAGGGGTACCGTCAACCCGACCAGCACCAGCGATACCGCTTTGGATTCCCAGTCCGGCAGGAGGTGCGGCAACCAGTCAACCGCCCACAGGCAGATAACGGACAACGCCAGGGAAGCGACCGCGATCCGCGCCAGGTCCGGCCCCAGGCCCAGGCCGGGATCCACCCCGCCGATATCCCGGAGCCGCCCCATCAGGGACCGGTGAAGGATCCAGGCCTGGGTCGCCGCAGCGACCACATTGGCCAGGGCCAGACCCAGGATGCCGAACGGCAGGATCAGCGCCAGGCAGAGGACGGCATTGAGGACCAGACTGATCAGGGCCGCCTGGACAGGGGTCTGCATGTCCTTGAGGGCGTGGAATCCACGGGTGGCCAGGGTCGCCAGCGAATACGCGGGCAGGGACAGCGCATAGACAGCCAGAATCGGCACCGTACTGCTGGCATCGGTCGACTCGAAGGCACCCCAGACAAAGAGCACATCCAGGATAGGTCGGGCCAACCAGGTGAGCCCGAGGCCAGCTGGAATCATGATGGCCAGAATCAGCCGCAGGGCCTCCGCGTAATTGTCCCGAAAGGCGGTGTAGCGCCCCGCCCCGCCCTGGCGGGCAAGGAGCGGAAAAGTGACCGTGACGATGGCAACCGTAAAGACCCCCAACGGCAACTCCATCAGCCGGCTGGCCAGGTAAAGGATGCTGACCGCCGCGTCGTTCAGGCCGAAGGCGAACAGGCGGGAAACCAGGATGTTCACCTGCAGGATCGCTGCTCCGGCCAGACCGGGAAGGAAGAGAAGCCAGACTTCGCGAATAGCGGGGGACGTCTCCGGCGCGATAGCCGGACGCCAGCCATCGCGCCAAAGCGCCCAGGCGGAGACGCCAACCTGAATCACCCCACCCAGGAGCACCGCCATGCTCAG
>JBNPEH010000008.1:0-33608 GCA_051117635.1 Opitutales bacterium
CCACCGCCCGCGTCAGCCCCAGCTGCCGGTCGGCCTCCTTCAACAACACCAGCCCACCGTCGCTGCTGATCGTTCCGCCGTCGAAACGCGCCTTCACTTCACGGCCCTTCACGCTTGAAAAGCCAAATACTTGCTGATCGTATTGATGCATCGCGGGGTGCTTTGGTTTTTGTTTGCACCTCACTGACTATCAGTGGCTTAAGCGCCCCGCGATACCTTTCTTCATGAGATTTTCGGGCTAAGCCGTGTGGGAAGAGGCTTCCTGGAGTCGCGAACGCCGGCCGAAGAGCCGGCGTCTCCATGGAGTGGCGGGCTCTTCGGCCCGCCACACGCGTAAATGGCGTCCGTCTTCGGCTTATCTCGACTATTCGAACACGGCTTAGAGCATTTAAATCAAGTTGAAGTCGCGTCGATCTGAGTGTTGTCCCGCTCGCTGAGCGGGACTTTGGAGTGCGGTAGCCATGCTACCGCCTTTAAAATTCGCCGAATTTCAAAATAACTATGACATCCCGTCATAACGACCTGAATTTATTAGAACCGGCATAAGGCGGCGGCATGGCCGCCGCACTCGATGGTCCGGCTTCGCCGGACAGCCGGAGCATCCGGCTGTAGCATTATGTTAGCCCCGCTCCGAAGCGGTGCGTTATGCCCTTTGAGCTAAAACTCAGGAACGGTCCGGGCTTCGCGCTGCGGTGGGGCCGCCCAGTTTCTCCAACTCGATGCTGAGCGCATTGCCCGAGAGCAGAATCTCCCAGAGGGAAAAGACCAGCGACCCCGACAACAGGAACAGGCTGACCCCGAAGACCCAACGGCCGGCCAGCTCCTGGTCGAAAAACAGGCAGAGCATCGAGACGACGCAAAAGAGGAAGGCGAGGATGCCCAGCGCCTGCATCGCCTTGATCAGGCCGATCCGCAGCCGGAGGTTCGCCACCTGCCGGCGCAGGTTGGCCGACCGCTCGGTTCGCTGGAGCGCCAGCTCACTCAGTTCCCGGACGATCCGCGCCAGGGCCAGAAACCGGTTGGTGTAGGCCAGCATCAGCAACGAGATGGCACCGAACAACAAGGTCGGGGTGGTGAGGGTGAACTCCATGGTCGAGACGAAGATGACGTTAATTCTAGCCCGGATTTCTCATGAAGCCCAGAGAAGCCCAGGATCACAAACAACATCGGGGCTTTAACTCCAAAGGACGCGAAGAACACGACGGGAGGGGATGCATGACTCCGGAAACCCGGCTCTGTCCACGTTTTCTACCCGGCCTCCATCACCAAACCCGGCCAGGGCGTGTTCTAACAGCTGGATGTCGTGGTTTGGACGAGACTTGTGCGCGTGTGGCGGGCCGAAGAGCCCGCCACTCCATGGAGTCGCCGGCTCTTCTCAAAGGACATATCTCTTCATTCCGTCTTTCAGTTTGGTGACATCACGCATGAGCGATTTCGTTCAATTCCAATTCTCTGCTCAGGCAACGCTGATAGGATGATTCCAGCAACCCTCGACCAGGAAAACGATGTACCTCGATCGCACATCCGATCACCTGACGGGAAAGCGCATCGAATTGCTTCGCCATCTCCGGCAGACCTCCGTCTCTTCCTTCGTGCTCTTCGCGCGCTTCGTGGTGATTCATTCTTTTCTCTCGAACCGTGATTTTAAGAATCGTACCTATACCGATTTGGACTCACGGCGGTCGGGGACGACCACCCTCCCCTTTGGATGATCCCGGCAAATCAGCGAGGGCCGAATGGCGCTAACTTAAGGCCTCCGATCCAAATCGGGATCGAAATCGAAATCGGGATCGAAAATGCATAAGCATATTGTTTATAAAGGCTTACAGAATTGATCCGATAGCGATCCCGATAGCGATCCCGATCAAAACGCTGTTAAGTTAGCGCCATTCCGGCGAGGGCCGCTAAAGCAAAGTGCCCCCTATCCAAGAATCGGACAGAGACACAAAAAAACCCGACCGTTGCCGGCCGGGCTTTGGAAAGATTTTTTTGACGAACCCGTCGCTTATTTAGCGGCGACGATCGCGTCTTCGCTGGCGTCGTTCTGGCTGGTTTCGATGCCGTCGAGGGACTCCTTCTTCTCGGCGTCGGCCATCTTGGCTTTGTCCGTCTTGGCATCGGCACCTGAGCAGCAATCCATCAGCGCACTCTTCGTTTCGGCCTTTTGAATTTTGGCCAACTTCACGTCAGCCTTGGTCTTGGCAGCACCTTCGACGCTGCAGGAGGCCTTGTCCGCTTTGGCCATCGTCGTGGCTTCGACGCTGCAGCTGTCGGCCTTGGCCATCCTGGTCGCACTCAGCGAGCAACTGGAACTGGAAGCCTGGTCCGCCTTGGCCAGGGCAGTCTTGCTGACCGAGCATCCGGCGGCCTGCTCCGCTTTGGCCATTTTCGTGGCTTCGACCGAGCAGCTGTCAGCCTTGGCCAGGTCGGTCTTGCTGTAGGAGCAGCTATAGGCCTTGTCAGCCTTGGCCACGGTGGCGGAGGAAACGGCGCAACTGTCACCGGCGAGGGCGAAGCTGAAGGACAGGCCCAGGAGGCCGAGGAAGGCGAGGATCTTGCGGTTCATCATGATGTCGATGGGGATCGAGGTTGGTTTCGTACGAAAAGCGCTGCTGGCGACTGTGAGGCCCTTAGAGGACCAGTTGACAGATTTACTTCCTATCATAAGAGGATTTCCTGTCCGGCCGTCAACGGGAACCCGTCGATTCTTTTTGTCCATGATCACCCATCCCACCGTTTCGGACAGCACCCTTCCCTGGTTCGGGGAGGATCGCTTTCCGCTGTATCTGGCCCCGATGGCCGGGTTTACAGACGTGGTCTATCGCGACCTCTGCAAGCGGTGCGGCGCGGATGTCCTCGTCTCCGAGTTCGTGTTGGCAGACTCGCTGGTCTACGGCAACGAAACCATTTGGGAGCATGTGGACTTTTCGGAGGACCAGCGACCGATGGGGGCCCAGATCTTCGGTTCTTCCCCCGAGATCATGGCGCAGGCCGGTCAGCTGCTTGTCGAGCGACTCAACCCCGACTTCATCGACCTCAACTTCGGCTGCCCGTCAGACAAGGTGGCCTGCAAGGGGGCGGGCTCCTCGCTGCTGAAGGAGCCGGCCCGGCTCGAAGCTATTGCGGCTGCGGTCGTGAACGCCCTCGCCGGCACGCCGGTCACCGGCAAGATCCGCGTTGGCTGGGACCGCTCGTCGATTGTCTGTGAGGACGTCACCCGGCGTCTCGAAAACGCAGGCGTCCGGGCGGTGGCCATCCACGGCCGGACCAAGACCCAGGGCTACAGCGGCGAACCGGACTGGGACGAAATCGAGGCAGCCGCCCGCGCCGTGACCATCCCGGTCGTCGGCAACGGCAATGTCCGCACCAGCGAAGACGTGGAGCGGATCCGCGGCGCCACCTCAGTCAGCGGCCTCATGATCGGCCGGGCCGCGCTCGGCTATCCCTGGCTCTTCGGCGAAATCAAACACTTCCTGCGGACCGGGCACCACCCGCTGCCGCCCACCCTTGCCGAGCGCTGGGAAACCCTGCTGACCTACGCCCGGTTGCTCCGCGCACGACCGCTGCGCCAGCACAAGGGCCCGCACCTGCGCTGGATGAAACCCAAGCTGGTCAAGCTCACCAAGGGCATGGCCGGCTGCAAGGCCGCCCGCCAGGCCATCCAGCGGCTCGACAGCCTCGAGGCCCTCGAGGCCTACGCCCTCCATCATCAGGCCGCATTCCAGCCGGTCGACGATCACGAGCGTGCGCTTCTCATCGAGCGTCGCCGGGCCGCCACGCCCGAGGCCGCGGTCGTTGCCGCCCCCCTGGCCCCGGCTTGAGGGATCAGACGGCAGCGGGCAGGCGTCAGCGAGCTCAGGGTGGTAAAAAGGCTGGATCGATTGACGGGTTACCCATGTCCTGATCGCACCCACACCCGCCAACTGACAACTGACGACTGACATCCTCCCCGAAAGGCTTCATCCGCCGCGGGCGTCGCAAGCAACGCCCCTACGTAAGTTTTCTTTCTGCCCGCTGCCCTCCGCCCTCTGCCCAAATGGCCACCTACGCGCGCAAACGAAAAAACCGGCTGAATCGCCACACCGCCGGCCGGGCCGTCATTCCCGAACGGGATGAGACGGATCTCTGGTCGATCGTGGAGGAGCAGGCCGAGCCCTTTGTCCTGATCCTCGACCGGGTGCAGGACCCGCACAACCTCGGTGCCTGCCTCCGGACGGCGGAAGCGGCGGGCGTCCATGCGGTGGTGGCGCCGAAGAAGCACACCGTCGGCCTGACCGAGACCGTGCGCCAGATCAGCACTGGAGCGGCCGACACGGTGCCCTATATTCAAGTGGGGAACCTGGGCCAGACCCTCCGCAGCCTGCAGGACCGCGGCCTGTTTCTGGTGGCGACCAGCGACCACATGGCCTCGCAGGAATTGTGGTCAGTCGACCTGACGGGACCGATCGGCCTGGTCCTCGGATCGGAAGGCGAAGGGGTCCGCTCGCTGACAGCCAGGACCTGTGACTGCTGCGTCAACATTCCCATGGCAGGGCAGATCGACTGCCTGAACCTGTCCGTGGCGACGGGTGTTTGCCTCTTCGAGGCGGTGCGCCAGCGCCGCGCTGCCGGCCAATAGGAAGCCGACCGTTTGTTTCGGCCTTTGATTTCCACTTCATCCGGACTAAATTAACGATCTATCCCGATTCCCCATGAACCCCTGCCGATCTCATCGTTTTGCCCTGTCCGCCATCATTGCCCTGCTGGCGGTTCCCTTTCCATTGATTGCCCAACCCGCCCCGGAGGATCCGATCATCGAGCTTGATCGTGTCATGTCGCCCGAACAACAGGCCGCGGCGGGCGTCGACACGCTCTCCGCCGACCAGCGCGCCTACCTCGAAGCGTGGCTGGCCGGGTTCGTTTCCGGCCTGACCCGGGGACCATATGTCGGCGATGCCATCCGGAACCCTGCGAATGGCGATGACGAGGCGATCGATGCGGAAACCTTTGGCCTGGAGAAGGAAAAGGAAGAGAAAGAAAAAGGCCCCCTGTTTGGCGGCTTCTTCGATTTCCTGCCCAACCCGCTGGAAAACAAGCCGGCCCTCGAAAGCCGGCTGGTCGGCGAGTTCACCGGCTGGAAACAGGGCCAGCGGTTCGTTCTGGAAAACGGCCAGGTCTGGGAACAGACCTCCCTCGACAATCAGCGTTACCGCAAAAAAACCAACCCGCCGGTGCAGATCCGGGAGGTGGCCGGCGACTTTAAGCTCTATGTTGACGGCGGTCGGTCGGCGGTGAAGGTAGAGCGGATCAAATAAGCGCCCCGAAGGCTTTCTGATAGAATGGATTAGCGCCTTGATTCCGGGCCTTTGTTAACTATCGTATCATAAGGCTATTACGGCACGGGTCCTGACCAGACCCATCGGCCGCCTCAGGCAATATGGGATATTATTTCAACGATCGATTCCTGCACCCGCAATCGCGCCCGGCATCCCCGGACGCGATCGACCGGTGGACGGAGATCATACAGACAGGGCAGCCGAATGAGCAAAAGGTTGCCTTGCAACGCCTTATATTGGCCGGCGCGGAGGAGGCGCTGGCTAAGTTGCTGCGTTCTTCCAATCCGACCGCCGCCCAGATGGCAACGACCGGCCTGTGGGAATGCTGGTTTAACGAGCGTGGATTGAAGGCCAGAAAACTCCTCGAGTCGGGGTCCGATGCACTCGGTCGCAATGATCTGGCCGGCGCTGAAAAAGCCTTCGGCGAGGCCATGAAGCGCTACCCGGGCTGGACGGAGGCCATCAACAAATTTGCTACCGCCCTCTTCATGCAGGGCAACGCCGAGCGTTCGCTGGAACTGGCCAATTACGTCGTGATCGTGAAGCCGCACCATTTCGGTGCCTGGAACGGCATGGCCATGGCCGCCGTTCAACTCGAGCAATGGGAGACCGCGCACGAGGCCATCCTCCAGGCCCTCGAATTGCAGCCGCGGTCCGAGCTGAACCGCGAGTTGTTTCGCTACATCCGCGAGCGTGCTCCGCACGTCTGTCAGTCCCGCAAAGAAGCCTCCTGAGGCGCGGCTCACTTAGCCCGGACTTCTCATGAAGCCCAGATGTGATGAGCTGCACCTGTCCGCCATAGCTCGAAGAGCGACGGCGGAAGGCGGCGTGTCCGCCATAACCCGAAGGGTGACGGCGGGAGGCGAAACCGGCTGGGCGCGCACTGACGTGCGTAACCAGGCGGTTTCCAGCCCGACTACCGAGCCCGCAGGGCGACACCTCAACGAGCGAAGCGAGAATAACACGCCGCAGATCGCGCATGTGGGCGAAAAGAATCGGGAAACAGGGCAACACCACAAACGTGCATTTCGAAGAAATGCTGCAAATCCCTCGATCAGAATTATTTACCGCCCTGTTTCCCGATTCTGGTGAGAAGTTCGGGTTAGACGGTATCGACCGGGTTGATGCGTTGCCCGGCGGCCTGTTTGCCGTCATGCAGGGTTGTTTATGCCAACGCGCGTCCTGAAAGAACGCATCGAGTCCTGTCGGGAAGACTTGGCGGATTGCCCCGTTCAGGAGCGACTGGCGCTGGCCCCGGTCTTGAAACGCCTGTGGCCACCGCGCCATGAAGGCGCCGTTATCCGCACGCTCGAGCGTGTCGAATTCCGGATCGAGCACGCCAGACAGCGTACGAAGAAACGGCGCGAAGCCGGGATTCGTGACCTGAGCTTCGATCCCGACTTGCCAATCACCGCCCACCGGGAGGCGATCATCGCCTCGCTGCGTAAAGAGCCCGTCCTGGTCCTGGCCGGGGAAACCGGCTCGGGCAAATCGACCCAACTGCCAAAACTCTGCCTAGAAGCCGGGTTCGGCGTGGCCGGGCGTATCGGCTGCACGCAACCGCGTCGGCTGGCGGCATTGTCTGTTTCCCGTCGCGTGGCGGAGGAATGCCGGGCCACCTGGGGCCGCGAGATCGGTTGTCAGGTCCGCTTCACGGATAAGACCGGGCGTGACACGCAGGTCAAATTCATGACCGACGGTATCCTGCTGCAGGAACTCCAGGCAGATCCCGATCTCCCCGACTATGACTGCCTCATTATCGACGAGGCCCACGAGCGCAGCCTGAACATCGATTTCATCCTGGGCGCCCTTCGTCAGATCCGGTCGCGCCGACCTGATCTCCGCATCGTCATTACCTCCGCCACCATCGATACCAAGCTCTTTGCCGATGCGTTCGGCGGAGCACCGGTCCTCGAGGTATCCGGCCGCACCTACCCGGTCACGATTCGGTACCGAGCGGCCGACGAGGAGCCCGGCGAGGATGGCGAGGTGTCGCTTCTCCGCACTGCCGCCGACACCATCGAGGGCGTCATTCACAGCGAGCCGCCGGGCGATGTGCTCGTCTTCCTGCCGGGCGAGCGCGACATCCGCGACCTGCGCGAGATGCTGGAGGCGCGTCGCCTGCCGCACTGCCGGCTGCTGCCGCTGATGGGCCGGCTGTCCAACGCCGAGCAGCAGGCCATCTTCGCCTCCTGTCCGAATCGCAAAATCATCCTCGCGACCAATATCGCCGAGACCTCCATCACCGTTCCCGGCATCCGCTACGTCGTCGACACCGGCCTGGCCCGGATCAGCCGTTACGCCCCGCACACCCGGACGCTCCGGCTGCCCATCGAACCCATTGCCCGGGCCAACGCGGATCAGCGGGCCGGCCGGGCGGGGCGCGTGGCCGAGGGCATCTGCATCCGGCTGTATTCGGAAGAGGACTACACCAGCCGGCCAAAGTTCGCCGAACCGGAGATCAGGCGCAGCAACCTGGCCAGCGTCATCCTGACCCTCAAGGCGGCCGGCCTGGGTGATCCGGAGACTTTTCCCTTTATCGAGCCGCCCGACGGCAAGGCGCTGCGCGGCGGGTTTCGCCTGTTGCACGACCTGGGAGCCCTCGACGCGGACGATGCGCTGACCGACCTGGGCAGGCGGATCGCCCGGCTGCCGGTCGACCCGACCATCGCGCGGATGCTGTTTCAGGCCGATCGCGAGGGTGTGCTGCGCGAGGTCATCATCATCGCGGCTGCACTCTCCATCCAGGATCCGCGTGAACGGCCGATGGACAACCGCGATGCGGCCGACCGGGCGCACCGCGCTTTCGCGGATTCGACCAGTGATTTTCTGACCCTGCTCAACCTCTGGGAGGCCTACGGGGAAGCCACTGGCGCGCAGGGCCAAAGCGCCCGACGACGCTTCTGCAAACAGCATTTCCTGAGCTACCTGCGCATGCGCGAGTGGGCGGATATCCAGAACCAGCTCTCGGGCCTCCTCCAAGAAATGGGGCTCAAGGTGCCGCCCCATCCGGCCAGCGACCGTCATGAAGACGGCATCCACCGGGCCATCCTGGCCGGCAGCCTCGGCAACGTAGCCAGCAAAGATGCCGGGAACCGCTACCGGGCCACCCACAGCCGGACTGTCCTGCTGCACCCGGGATCCGCCCTCTTCGACAGAAAGGCCGCCCAGGCTGCGCGGCAGCGGAAGGCCGGCAACAAAGCCGACGACAACCGGATTGAGGGAAAAACCCCCGACTGGATCGTCTGCGGGGAATGGCTCGAAACCCGTCAGCTCTATGCCGTCACCGCCGCCGCCATCGACCCGGCCTGGATTCTGGAGCTGGGCGCACACCTGATCCAGCGCTCGATCGACGCGCCGTTCTGGGATCCCAAGGCGGGCCGCGTGCTCGTCCGCGAACGCCAGCGCATCTACGGGTTGCTGGTGGCGGCGGGAAATGTGGGCTACGGCGCCTGGGATCGCGAAGCCGCCAACGAACTCTTCATTCAGCAGGCGCTGGTAGACGACACGATCGTGGACCGAATCCCGGAGCTGGAGCACAACCGGAAGGTGCGCGCCGAGGTGGAGGAGGAACTTGCCCGGCAGCGGACCGCCGCCAGTTGGAGCCTCGACGACCGGCTGGCCGCCTTCTACCGGGAGCGCATTCCCGAGGTCTGGGATGTGCCGGGGCTGAGGCAGGCCATCCGGGCCGGCCACGAACGGGACCCGGCCTTTCTGAAGATCACCCGCGAAGACCTGCTCGGCAAAGGGAGTGACTTTTCCGATACGGATCGCTTCCCGCGCGCGGTCACCATCGGGGGGAAGCAGTTCTCCGTTGCCTACGCCTACCTGCCCGGGCAGGCGGAGGACGGGGCCACCATCCGGGTGCCGCTGGACGCGATGGACGGCATCGAAGCCGGTCACCTCGACTGGGCCATCCCCGGCTACCTCGACGACCGGATCGAAGCACTGCTCCGCGGCCTGCCCAAGCAGTTCCGGCGGGATCTCTTCCCCATCAACGAGGCGGCCGAGCGCGTAAAAGCCCACCTCACCGGCGGCAGCGAACCGCTCCTCGATCAGATCCACCGGGTAGTCCGCGACCACCTCGGTCTGTTGGTGGGCCCGGATGACTGGCGCCCGGACAACGTGCCCGAGCACCTGCGGCCGCGCGTCAGCGTCGTCAATCCCAAGGGCCGCGAAATCCTGGCCGGACGTGACTGGGACTGGGTCCGTGCCGAGATCCGCAAACAGCTGGAGGCCGCCGGCCGCCCGGAACCCGGCGCTGCCCGACAGCTCTGGGCCCGGGCCGTCCGCACCTTCGAGAAGCGCGGACTGACCGACTGGACCTTCGGCGATCCGGACTTTCCGGTCATGGTCGGACACGCCGGCAACATCCCGCTGGCCGGCTGGCCCGGCCTCGCGCCCGATCCCGAGCAAGGCGGCGCCCGCCTGCGTCTGTATCCAAAAAAGGAGGACGCCGAGCGGTACACCCCGGCCGGCTGGCTGGCGCTGGCTGAGGCCGTGCACGCTCGCGAGCTGGCCTGGACCCGCAAGGATCTCAAGGTGCTGCAGGAACTGGGGGCCGATCTGGCACTGATCGGCGGGAGGGAGGCGGCCGAGGAACCCGCCTTGCGCAGCCTGCTGCGGCACCTGTTTCTGGACCGGGCGACCGGCCCGTTGCTGCCTTTGCGCGAGTCGGTCTTCCGCGCCACCGGGGAACAGGCGCTGCCCGAGCTACGCAAGGCGCCTTACGTCCTCAAGGACCGGCTGGCGGCCATTTTTGCCGAACGGGCGGCCTGCCTGGCCGTCAGCGAACCGCCCCAATTCCTGATGGGGGCGGTGCGCCAGCTGGTGCCCGAAGATTTGCTGCGACGCACACCCTGGGATCGGCTGGCAGACATACCGCGCTACCTGAAGGCGGCTCAGATCCGCGCCCGGCGAGCCCGGACCGACCCGCAGAAGGATCGCGCCAAGGCGGAGCGCGTCCGGCCGTTTCAGCAGGCACTGGCCGACGCCGTCCAACGGGCGGCGGAGGACCGGACCCGATTACCGGCGGTCAACCGCGCCTTCTGGCTGCTCGAGGAGTTCAAGGTGGCGGTTTACGCCCCCGAACTCGGCACCCGCGACAAGGTCTCCGAGAAAGTGCTGGAGCACACATTCAATGCGTTGGACCAAAAACCACGGTGAACGCGGTTGGCTTTTCAGAGATCCTGAGTTCCGTCGAAGGAAGCCAATACTCGGTTGGGGGGCCACGCGCGTGGAGTCGCGAGGCAGCGCTGAAGCGCAGCCCTCCCAGAGGAGCGTGCCTCCCCGAAGGCTGAACCGCAGTCCCAGCCCTGGAGGGTCGACCTCCGGGCGACCGTCGCGCAGGCGTATGTCGCCCGGTTATGGCTGCCACGCGCGTGGAGTCGCGAGGCAGCGCTGAAGCGCAGCCCTCCCAGGGGCGTGCTCAGGGCACCCACCCTTTCCATCCTTTCGCGTCCATTACGCCTTGGCGGTTGAAGCCAAGCCGGGTTCCGTCAACTCACCCCCGCAGCGGAGACAGGCGCCGGTAGGCCGAGGGCGGGACGCCAAACTGTTTTCGGAAGCAGCGGGAAAAATAGTATACAGTTTCAAAACCGTAGGCCTCAGCGACCTCGGTGATCGTCTGGTTGGTGCGTTCGAGGTCCCGGGCTGCCGCCCGCAGACGGCAGCCCTGGCGGAAAGCTTCAGGTGGTTGACGCAGAATCTGCCGAAAGCGCCGACGAAAATGATCGTAGGACACCCCGAGCCGCTTGGCCTCTTTGTGGAAGTCGACGCGGCGCATGGGATCGTTCACCAGGCTGTCGGCGAGGATTCGGATCGCCATGGCCAGCGGGTCGCCCGGCAGGGGTTCCTGACGTTCGCGCATCAGGTGATGCCAAAGTTGCTCATACAACCAAACGGCTTCGGCCTGACCGGTCCCGGGTCCGCGCAATACCCATTCGACGAGACTGGCGAACCGGGAATCGAATCCCGAACCGCGCCGTACAGCCTGCCAGCCGCCCTTCCTTGGGATCAGGCCCGTTTCGCGCATGCGGTCGATCCGCGGTCCCCTCGCCGTAACCCAAAACTGGTACCAGCCGCTGCCGGGGACATTGCCGTAGGCATGGCTTTCCCCGGGCAAGGTCCAGAAGGCGGCCGGTCCTTGGATGATGGTCCGTCGTTGCCCGACCGACGCGAAGTGGATCGCCCCCTCACGGATGTAATTCAAGGCGACTAGTTCTCCCGGCTCATAGACCAGGTCAAAAACGCAGGTCGGCACTTCATCGGCCCCTACGAAATGCAAATCGTCGAAGTAGCCCATGCCCAAATTGTGCAAATCATGGCCGATGGGTCCATTCCCAACTATCCATGTTTTTAGTAGAGTCAGTCTTTCTCCAGGCGGCATCTGCCGTCACCCACCCTCTCTCTATCCCAACATTTATGCACCTTTCTAACGAACAGTTGAAGCAATACCGGGACGAAGGCTACGTCATGCTCGGCAAGATCATGGACGACGCCACGCTCGAAGGCATCCGGGCCGACGAGGCCCGATTCCGCAAAACGCCGCTCAAGAACGACCAGGATAATCCCAATGCGCGATCCATCTTCCGCAGCCAGGTCTGTAAGTATGCGGAGCACTGCCGCAATTTCGCGATCGGCGGTGATCACATCTCCGCCGTCAAGCAGCTGGTCGACACCGAAAACCTGTTGTTCTGGTACATCCAGTTCATCACGAAGTTTCCGGATGCCGACACCGGTAAGAGCGAGTTTCCCTGGCATCAGGACAACGGCTACGCGGGCGAACTCGATCCGCCGACCAACGTCACGGTCTGGGTCGCGCTGGACGATGTCGACGAGCAGAACGGCTGTGTCTGGGTCATGCCCAAGAGCCACCTGAACGGGGTCCTCGACCACGGGAAGGCCTCCGCCGACAACTGGTTCCTCAACGTTGATACCGAAGGCGACGGTATACCCGCCGTGATGAAAGCGGGCGAAGCGGTCGCCTTCACCGGGCTCACGCTGCACCGCTCCAAGCTCAACCATACGGACAAACCGCGGCGCGGCTTTTTCATGGGCTATGGCGACGCGCTCACCCGCCAGGTCAAAAACGACCACTACTACCACAACGACCCCGACAGCTGGATGGTCGCCGGCACGGTCCCCCCGCCCGAAGGGAAAATCCCGGCCAAGATCGTTCAGGCCTGATCCCGCAGAAAGCTACTATTGAGTGCGGTGACGCCGATCACCGCTTTCATTCCCGGCGGCTCTCCGAGACGCCAACGGGGGCCGCGCTACCCCCACCCTCATCGCCCGGAGGGCGACGGCAGAAGCCCCGCCCCGGATAAAAAGCGGTGGTGCAACCACCGCACTCAACAGGGGACGGTTCTCCGGACTCAATGTTAGATTACGGTTTCCTCAGTAGTCCTCGCGTGAATACGGACCGGTGTTTTCAAACGTCCGTTCCACCTGCAGGGTATCGTGCAGGGTCTTGGTGCCGTCGGGGGCCTTGGTCAGCATGAACGCGTCGTAGGGGTCGCCGGTGGCGGTGAATGCCCGGTAGCGGAGGATGTTGCCTTCGATAGCGATGACCTGGAAGAACTGGGTGTTTTCAGCCTTGCGCGCCAACTCGACGCCGTCGGGCGCGTAGACATCCCAGCCGTCCTCCTGGAACTGATACATCTTCGGTCCGCTGACCGAGTTCACGTACATCGAGGTGACTTCGGTCGAGCCATCGGGCCGGACCCGGGCGGTGCCGTCGGTCATGCGGACCGGCACCTGGCCGCGGGCGTAGGTGTGGTCGTGCCCCTGCAGAACGAGGTCCACACCGTGTTTATCGAAAATCGGCTTCAACAGGCTGCGTCGCTCCGCGTTGTCGCGTCCACGCCCGGAGGAAAAGACCGGATGGTGGAAGGACACGATGGTCCAGCGGTGCGGGTTGGCGGCCAGAACGGCCTCCAGCCAGGCGGCCTGCGCCTCGGCATGCCGGTTGGAGTTGAGGACGATGAAACGCGCCCCCTGGTAGTCGATGGAGTAAACCGTTTCGTGGAGGTCTTCGGGGAGTTCCGCCTCCACCGGCAGCGTGAACTGCGGCCGCCACTGCAACGCCAGGACCTTGGGCTCCTCCTGCGCCTCGTCGGGCTCGTCGTACTCGTGATTGCCCGCCACCACGATGCTCGGGACCGAGGCATGGATCCAGCCCCCGGCGGTGAACCACTCGGCCCACTCCCGGTCCCGGTGGGCCCGGTTGACCAGATCACCCGCATGCAGCGAAAAGGCAGCCTCCGGAGCCCGGCTGTAGGCGGCCCGGATCACGCGTGACCAGTGGCTGAACACCGCATTCTGCGCGTCACCGAAGTAGAGAAAGCTGAACGGTTCGGGCGACACGGCGGCCGTGCGGAACTGGATCCACTCGGACCAGCGGTCGGCCCCGTCGCCGACCCGGTAGGCATACAAGGTGTCGGGCTCCAGGCCCGTGAACGTGGCCGAATGGTAGTGCACACGCCCCTGGCTGTTGCGGTAGGCGGTGTTCAGGTCCAGCGGCTCGGTGGTGGCCGCCACCTGACGGCGCGCAAGGTCGAAGCGCGGATCGGCGGTGGCCGGCGCAATCTCCGCATAGGCCTGGCTCACGCTGGGATCGGTGCGCCAGTTGACCGCAATGCTGGTGGCCGGGTCGCCCGCCCAGGTCAGGACGATGCGGTCCGGGTCCGGGCTGGCGGTTTCCCAGTGGCGCAGCACCGGTTCATCGTGCCCGGGATGACCGGCCAGCGGGCCGGTGACAAGGAGGAGGAGGATACCGAGGGTCAAACGCATACCCGCATGCCAAGGCGAGCGCGGGCCGGTCGGCAAGCCCGGTACAGCGACGGACAACCGATGTTACCGGTCCGTCACGCCGTCTTCTTGGAACATTAATACGCAGCTGTTCTTCGCCCCAGCCGGGGCAGGGCAGCATCGAAGCTTGATCCTTCCGGAAACGGCCCGGAGCAGGTGGGTGGCGTGCGCTTGAGCGCACGCTCGTCGGCGGGCAAACCTACGCCGTGGACTCAGCCCCCCGCCGGAGTCGCGGGGCAGCGCTGAAGCGCAGCCCTCCCAGGTGCTTTCCGCTGGCTGAAGCGGCGCGGTAAACCTTGAAGGTATCCTTTGCGCGCTTTGCGCCTTCGCGGTTGAAAGAAAGAAAATGGTCGGGCCGACAAGATTGGCTACGGCCCGCTACGCGGGACTCCGGAGCTCCGCCCCCAGCCTTCGGCTGGCCCTCCTCCGGCTCGCGAAGCTCGCCTCCGCCGAACCGCTTCACTGGTTCTCATCCAGTCGGTAGCAGCGATTGGGTGGATAAAAATTGGTCGGGCCGACTGGATTCGAACCAGCGACCTCCACACCCCCAGTGTGGCGCGCTAACCAGGCTGCGCTACGGCCCGACTCATAAAGGAAGAACAGCCACCATAGGTGACCGGGTTGATGCGGGGGGCGGGTCTTGGGAAAGGGCGAAGATTGGCGGTGGCGGGCTGAACCGTCAAGGCCGGGGGTGACCGACTTTTGGGATCGGGAAAACCAGGCCGCGAGAAGGCCCCGGCCAGGATCCCGCTTTCCCGGGATTGAGCCGGGGGTCATGAGCCTGGCTGGCGGCAAGAGCCTGGTCCTGCCCGGTTTAAACCGGGGCTCCGCTAAGGCGTGATTGGAAAGTCGAGATAAGCGGAAAACGGACGGCTTGTACGCGTGTGGCGGGCCTCCTCCTACGCAAAAAGCTTCGGCGGACGGGGTAGAGCCCGCCACTCCATGGAGTCGCCGGCTCTTCGGCCGGCGATCGCGACTCACGGCAGGGGTTTCCAAACAGGCCTTAACCCTGAAACGCTTTTGCCGTTACTTCCCTTGCTTCCCGGAGCGGCTCAGGAAAGTCGAGGCGGATGACGAGGGTCTCGGCGGCGAGCGCCTCGGTGTCCCAGCCGCGCAGGTTGAGGTAACGGCCCCCGGTCTGCCAGTGCGGGGGCAGCAACTCCACCCGGGCCTCAAGAGACTCACCGGTGTTGAGCATGGTGACGTGATCGGGCAGCTGATCGATCGGCGGGAGGACCACGAGGTCGCTTTTCAGCGGTGCCGGCACATGGACATAGAGCGTCCGCTCGCCGCGGCGGGTCAGCAGGACCTCCCGGCTGGTCGTGAGGTGGCTGGCGGGCTCGGCCTCGCCGAAGGCCTCCCGGACGGCCCGATACCAGTTACCGATTTTGCTCAGGAGGACACGGTCGCGGGGGGCGATGCTGCCGTCGGGCATGGGACCGGTGTTGAGTAAATAATGCCCGCCCCTGGCGTGGATCGCATCGATGCTCCGGCAGAGAAAGCTCGTGCTGTAGTAAGCCTCGTCGCGGCGGAAGCCCCAGCTCTGGGTGCCCAGGCTGTTGCAGGCTTCGGTCAGTCGGTCAAACCGCCAGACCCGGCCCGTCTCGTCAGCCTGGTACTCCCGCTCCGGTGTGCTGAAATCGCCGTCGTCAAACCCGCGGTCGTTGATGACGATGCCGGGCTGAAGCTCGCGCAGCCGCGCATTGATCGAGGGGTCCCGGTGCTCGGGCACGTTGATGTCCCAGAACCAGTGCCGGATACGTCCGTAGCCCGTCGCCAGTTCCTCCACCTGCGCACGGACATAGGCCACATAGGCGTCCCAGTCCGGCTGGTCTGCCGGCTCGTGCCCGGCCAGCTCATGGTGCCTACCCTGGTTCGGGTAGGCCGGGTGATGCCAGTCGGCGATGGAGTAGTAGAGCCCCAGCGCGAAGTCGCGGCGGTGGCAGGCCTCAGCCAGTTCGTCGACCAGATCCCGGCCACAGGCGGCCATGCTGTTGAACGCCGTTTCGGCAGTGTCCCAGAGACAGAAGCCATCGTGATGCTTGGTGGTCAGGCAGACGTATTCCATGCCGGCCGCCTCGGCCAGATCGAGGATGGCATCGGGATTCCAGGCATGCGGATCAAACGCGTCGGCCAGTTTTTCATAGTCCGCACGCTGGATGCGCCGCCGCATCCGGTCCTGCTCGTGCCATCCGTTGACGGCATAGATGCCAAAGTGGAGAAACAGCCCGAACCGGCGTCGGGCGAACCAGTGGGCAACGGAATCGGCGGAATCGGATGCAACCATGACCGGGGTTTGCCAGCTTCCGGGCGCGCTGTCTACGTCGGGGCCTGACGAAAGGCCGGTGGCGGGTTCACCACGAATGAACACTGATAGACGTCCCTCAATGGAGGGACGTTAAGGAGAAGAGGCCGCCCATTGGCGGCCGGCGATAAGTGGTTCGTTTCTGAAGTGAACCGCTTAAATTAGGCCGCCTCGGGCCTGGGCTTGTCGCCCAGCTGCGCGGGATGCGCGGTGTCGGGCAGCGGCTGGTAGTACTGAAAATCCGGGTCTTCCTGCTGCTTGCGGTAGATCCAGGCAACCTCGCGCCAGCAGCCGATCAGACCCTTCGACTCGGGCAGGTCGTCCTTGATAGCGCGGTGGAGCTTACCCAGGTGGTAGCACGGCACGGAGGCATACATGTGGTGCTCCGTGTGGTAGTTCATATGCCAATACAGGAACTGCGTAAAGGGATCGAGCTTGATGGTGCGGCAACAGAGCCGGAAATCGGGCACGTCATCGACCAGTCCGACGTGCTGACTGTTGTTGCAGTAGTGGAACAGCCAACGCCCGTACATGGGGGTCAGGGATAGCAGGATCGGAATCTGCCAGTAGCCGGTGGCCAGCGACACAACCAGAATCAGCGCGTGGCCCGCATAGACGAACCGCCACCAGTGGGTGACCTTCCGGCGGATGGCGGAGTTGTCGTCGCCCAATACGTGGTCCTGCCAACCGTCCCAGCGGCCGAGCACATGCCTCGGCAGGTCCCGGAGGATCTGCCAGAGCCACTTCGGGTTGACGATGCCATGGGTCAGCCCCCACCGGAGTGCGGGCTTCACCGGCAGCACCACCTCGCCGTCGTCGGGATGGTGGAGCGTGTATTTATGGTGTTCGGTGTGGCTCTGCCAGAAATGCATCGGGTTGTTCCAGCCGATGAAACCGAAGATTCTGGCAAAGGCGTCATTCAGCCAACGCGTTTTAAAAACCGTGCCATGGACCAGTTCGTGGACGGCGTTGATCTGGAAGGCGCAGACGGTGCCATGCGCGAACAGCGCCAGCGCAAACCACAGCCATTGGCCGGCCTCAGCAGCCAGAAAGGCAAGCGTGCCGGTCGTTGCCATGATGGCGAGGTGCCCGCCGGCCTGAAGGAAACCGAGCAGGTTGCTTTTTTTGAGCACCTGCTTGCGGACATCTCTGGGAATTTTCGGCCGATACCAGGCGATGGTCGGCGGCGGGTCGGAAGTCGGATAGCCCTGTGACATACCGGGACTATAGTCCAACGACAGGGATATTGCGTTTGTGCGCGCGCCGAATTTGTACATTTTAACGCTTTTTACCCGACATGCCTAACATTTATACACCAGCCACCCTGCTTGCCGGCTTTGGTTTCGATGGTCGTGAGATCCCCGGGTCGCCCGTGCATCAGGCCGGGGAGCAATGGGCGCCGGAGGGCTTCAACGTCAGCTGGCATAAACACGCGGTCTGGGAATTGTACTACCAGATCGAAGGGCGGTCGGTCTGGCGGGACCGTCAGCGCACCTATGCGCTTGAAGCCGGGGATGCCTTTGCCATGCCGCCCCACCGGCCGCATGTCTTCGACAACCCGCACCATGAGGCCCACCACTTTTATTATGCCGGTATCGACGTGTCGGGTGCTTTGGATCGCCACCCCGACTGGCGCACCCCCCTCCCCGACCGGCCGTGGCGGACGACGCCGGGCAACACCGGGTTTGCCGCCGCTTTCCGCGATCTGATCCGCGAGATCTCGCTCCCCGAGCCGCACGATGACGGCGGGCTCCTCCTGTCTGTCGACAAGCTGACCCTGGAGTGGTTGCGGCTGCTGAAGCCGGACAGCCCGACGCCCCGGCAGCCGCTTCATCTGCATCCGGCGGTGGCCCGTTGCCGCGAACTCATCGAAACCCATCCCGGCGAGGGTTGGACCCTTCCCGCCCTCGCCAAGGTTGCGGGGCTCTCACCGGATCATCTGGCCCGCCGCTTCAAGGCCGAGATCGGCGTGACCCCCAGCGCCTACCTGAGCCGTTGCCGGATCGCGCGTGCCTGCGACCAGCTCAGGCAAACCAACCGGTCCATCACCGACATTGCGGCCGACCTGGGCTTTGCCTCCAGCCAGCACTTCGCCACCGCCTTCCGGCAACACACCGGGCGCGCCCCGCGGCAGTGGCGCAAGGAAAGCGACACACGGATAACTGCAGCTTTACGCTCATTGCGCCTTCGCGATTAAAAACCCGACCCGGAATTCCCATTTGTGAGAGATGATACGAATGGTGCTAGCGTAAGGACAGGAAAGGACGGATTTAGGGTGATTGAGCTTATCCCTTTTCAGGGAAAAACTGATTTTCACAGGTTTGGCGTGTCGGAGACCCGCCTCCTCAAAGCGGCGAAAGATACGCCGCACTCAACAGTGCTTCCGTCTTCATCATATTCTTAAAGGTGCATCAGAGAATTTAAAGAAGCCTGAAATTTGAGCCATACCCACTTAGCCCGGACTTCTCATGAAGCCCAGATGTGATGAGCTGCACCTGTCCGCCATCATGTCCGCCGTAGCCTTGGCGTAGGAGGAAGTCCCGCTAAGCGGGACGACGGCGGAAGGCGGCGTGTCCGCCATAATGCCGCTGAGCGGCATGACGGCGGGAGGGCGAAACCGGCTGGGCGCGCACTGACGTGCGTAACCAGGCGGTTTCCAGCCCGACTACCGAGCCCGCAGGGCGACACCTCAACGAGCGAAGCGAGAATAACACGCCGCAGATCGCGCATGTGGGCGAAAAGAATCGGGAAACAGGGCCCCACCACGAACGTGCATTTCAAAGAAATGCTGCAAATCCCTCGCTCAGAATTATTTACCGCCCTGTTTCCCGATTCTGGTGAGAAGTTCGGGTTAGCCTGAAGGCTTCGAAAATACCAAATCCAGCCGTGACCCCTCGGCGGGTATCGGCCAGCCTCTGAACATGACGGAAACGGAAACAATGCCGGCCGTGGCAGTCATCGGTGCGGGTCTGATGGGGCGCGGGATCGCCGTGGATTTTCTCGATGCGGGCCATCCGGTGACCCTGGCTGATATCAGCCAAACCATGCTGGACCAGGCACCCGATGCCCTCTTCGAGGCGCTAAGCACCTACCGCGGGTGGACCGACCGGTCGGCGCTGGACCGTCCGTTGCGGACCGTTTCGCTCAAAGCCGGGGACGGCCTCGAACAGGCGCTCGCGGGCGCCACCTATGTCGCCGAGGCGGTGGCCGAGGATCTGGGCATCAAGCGGAAACTCTATGCGGCGATAGATGCGGCGACCGGACCCGAGGTGATCCTGGCCAGCAATACCTCCACGCTCATGCCGTCGGACCTGGCGGCAGCCTGCAGGCGTCATCCCGAGCGGGTGCTGGTCGCCCATTACTTCAACCCCGCCTACCTGATCCCGTTGGTGGAAATCGTGCCCGGCCCACAGACAGCGCGCGACGCCGTGGAGCGAACCACGACCCTCCTACGCCAGACCGGCAAGACGCCGGTCGCACTGAATAAGGAAGTCCCCGGCTTTATCGTGAACCGGCTGCAGGCCGCGCTCCTCCGCGAGGCCTGCGCGCTGGTCGAGGACGGGGTGGTATCCGCGGCCGATCTCGATACGATCATGCGCACGAGCATGGGCCGGCGCTGGGCCGCGGCGGGCGTGTTCGAGGTCTTCGATTTCGGTGGCTGGGACGTGATCCACGCCGTCATGGCCAACCTCTGCCCGGACCTGGCCGACGGCAAGGCGGTCCCGAGCCTGATCCAGGCGCGCAAGGACCGCGACGAGCTGGGTGTCAAAAGCGGCCGGGGCTTCTACGACTGGAGCGACCCCGACCAGGTCACCCGCGCCCGTCGCCGCATTTTCCGGATGCTGCAGGAGGCCGAACGCCTCGCGGGGAAACCGCCGCCTGCCCTCTGGTGAGAAATCCGGGCTTTCAGGCAACCAGCAGTTTCTGTCCCGGAAAACCGGGAGGCGTGAGGAAACCAACCGATGCCCGGAGGGGCGGTCGTCCTGGAAGCCGTGAAATCCTGTTGCCGTTTTGCGGTAAATACCGTTATACCGGCGACATGAAAACGAGTATTGATCTGCCGGAGCAGCTGATACGCGACGCCAAGCGGGTGGCTTTGGACCGCCAGGTCACCTTTCGGTCTCTGGTGATCCTGGGGCTGGAGACGGTCATTCGTGGAGAGCAATCCTCGAAGGAGATCCTGGATGCCCTGGCTGATCTGGATCCCTCGCCCTGGCAAGGTATCGACGCCGATGCGTTCGTGGCGGAGCAGCGCAAGGGCTGGGAGTGAAGGTTTTCTGGGACAGCAACCTCTTTATTTACCTGTGGGAGGGTACGCCTGTTCGTCGCCGGCAAATAGATGCCCTCCGTGCCTTTCATGACAAACAGGGCCAATGGGTGACCACGTCTACCCTCACGGTCGCCGAAGTCCTCGTCGGCCCACTCAAACGGGGATCCCGTGACACCGCCAGGCGCTACCTGGAAACCTTGAACAAGCTGGCACCGCTACCGTTTGGCATCCAGGCTGCAAGTCGGTTCGCCCGGCTCCGGGCAGTCAATCCAGCCCTCAAACCGCCCGATGCCGTGCAGCTTGCCAGTGCGCTGGCAGGCGGCTGTACCGGCTTCATCACCAACGATCGCCGGCTGGCGGACCTTCGCGATACCGGCTCGCTCCGGATCGATACGCCGGACGGCTGGCTGAAGACCGGAACCCGCTGACCTTCGACTTTTTCCTTTCCCCGGCCGCAATCCCGCTCCCTACTGGGTAATATGGATGTCACGTTGCCCGATCGGGAAGAACACCTCAGCCGGGCCAGGGCTGATGCCTTTGAGGCGTTTCTGCCCGGCGTCACCGGGCAGCTCATGACCGGTGCCTTCTGCGGAGCAAACAACCTGTGCACGGCCATCCTGTCGCTGACGCCAATCGCACAGAAGACGCATCACCGGCACGCCTTCAGCGAAGCGATCACGCCACTATCGGGACCGGTGGTGGTTTCGGTGGAAGGGCGGCGCTACCGGCTGCGTCCCTATGAATCCATACACGTGCCGGCCGGGGTCGCGCACTGCGCCTACAGCGCGTCCAACGGCCAGGCCGCCAGCGTTCACGTGGCCTTCGCCGCGGCGGATCCGACGGCCGATACGGTCGACACCTTTTTCCCATTCAAGGATCGCGGCCTGGAGCCGGCGGCGGCGGATGTCCCGGAGTTCATCGCGCGGAACGAGGTCATCGAGATCTACGAGTTGAATGAGGGAGCCAAGTTTCGCGACCTGTTCGCCAGCCGTTACGGCAGCCGGGGCATTTGCGGCGGCTATGCAGAGTTCGAGCCCGGCAGTTCGCTCCCCTGCCACATCCACGAGTACGACGAATCGATCACCATCATCAAAGGGACCGCCATCTGCGAGGTGGCCGGTGCGCGCTACACGCTTTCCGACAACGACACCGCGCTGGTGCCGAAGGGCCGACCCCACCGCTTTCTGAACGAGTCGGCGGGCGACATGGCCATGGTCTGGGTCTACGCGGGCGACGAACCCGAGCGCACGCTCAAGACACCCGGCTACTGCATCGGCATGGGCCACTGCCCGGTCTGCGAGCAGTAGATCGCCTCATCGGACCGGCCCGGCAGCGCCACCCGGCAGCCCGTCCCAACCCCGCCAATCGGCCCTACCCCGGATTTCTCATGAAGCCCAGATGTGATGAGCTGCAAGGCGGCGTGTCCGCCAAAACCCGAAGGTTGACGGCGGGAGGGCGAAACTGGCTGGGCGCGCACTGACGTGCGTAACCAGGCGGTTTCCAGCCCGACAACGCCGCAGATCGCCCCTGCGGGCGAAAAGAAACGGGAAACAGGGCACAATCATAAACGTGCATTTCGAAGAAATGCTGCAAATCCTTCGTTCAGCATTATTTCCCGCCCTGTTTCCCGATTCTGCTGAGAAATTCGGGCTAAGTGCCGTTTGTCTGCGGGCTTGTGCCCTGAGCTCAAGCCGGGCAGCTTTAGCGCTATGGGTCTTTTTTCGAATCAGTGCCCCAAGTGCGGGCAGCCGGTGAAGCGTGCCGCCCGCTTCTGCAGCAAATGCGGGACGGGGGCCCCAAAAGGCTGGTTCAAATCGCCACACAGTGGAAAGCTCGTTGGGAATGATTCCGCCTTCGACCCCTTCACCGGCGAAGCACTGGCACCCGAGGTGCGCGAGCAGTTTACCGGCGACGGCTGGCTGGCGCCGGACGGTGTCCTGGCTCAGCGGATACAGCTGGCCCTCGTGGAAGAACGCCTGAAGGGCGACATCGTGCTCCAGCCCACCGTCGGCCTGATCCTGGTCGAGGACGGCTCGCTGCAGAAGACCCTCGGGCCCGGCGGCAAACACAAGGCCTCCAGCCTGCGCGGTTTCCTGATCAGGAAATCCGGCAACGCCGAGGCGATTCTGGTCAACAGTGGGCCCTACGGCCTGCCCATCCGGTCCGACAAGTTTCGCACCGGCGATGATTTCGAGGTGTCGGTTTACGCGGAAATCCGGTTTACGGTGGATCTGGAGAACGCAGACAAACTCCTGACGGCATTTCTCGCCACCGATGACCAACTGATGTTCGACGAGGCCGGCCCCCACCTGATGAAGGCCATAAACGCCTGCGCGCGTGACACGATCGCGGCCACCGATGTCGAGACGCTGGTCAAAAACGCCGACGCCCGCCTCGCCTTTGAGGACAAGCTGGCCGGGGCGCTGAGCGAGGCACTGGGCGAACTCGGCCTGGGGCTGGACAAGCTCGGCGCGGTCGAATTCACCGGGCCGGCCTACGAGCAGATCCGGCAACAGTCGGGTGAAGCCGAACAGTTGCGCAAGCGGCTCGAGGTCCAGAAGCGGGCCCGCTCACTGATCCTCGACGAATCGGCACACAAGGCGCGATCCGAGGATGAACTGGAGAAGGAGCTGCGCACCCTCGCCGCCGAGCGCGATCTGCAGGAGGCGGGTCTCAGCCACGAGCTGGCTGTCGTGAAGCAGAAGAACTTCCACGGCCTGTCCGCCCGGCAACAGGCCTTCGAACTGGAGCAACAGGGCATCCGCGTTGAAAAGGAACTCGAAGAGGAAATGAAGCGCCACGCCCGGATGCTCGAGCAGAAGCGCGCCGAGCACCGGGACCGGGTCGCCCAGACGACCGATTGGATCGGCGTAAAAAAAGACAAGGAACGCGCCAAACTCGACATCGAGAAGGAGCGCATCGCCGCTTTCTCCAATCAGGATATCACCGCGCTGATCGCCGCCCTGCCCCCCGAGCGGGCGCAAAGCCTGATGGCGATGCACGCCCGGCTGCAGGAGGCCAACCTCACCCCGGAGCAGATGCTCGCCCGCGCCGCCGCCAACAACCCCGAGGCCGCCCGGGCCCTGGGGCAGATGCTGGCCGCCAATGCCGACAAGGACCGGGAGACCAACGCCCGCCTCGACAAGCAGTCCAGCGAATGGGCCGGGCACCTCGAAAAAGTGATGCGCGAGTCAGTCAAGGCGATCGGCAAGGCCAGCCAGGGCTGAGCCTCGTCCATTTGCTTCCTCGAGCCTTTCCCGTCTTTTAAAAATCGGACACATGCACTGTCCCGCCTGCCAGTCACCCGTCGGTGACGACGACAAATTCTGCGGCGCCTGTGGTGAGGTCATCGTGCCCGAGACGGAAGCGCCCGTTCAACCCGCCACAGGCCCGAGCAAGGCTGCACCTGAAAAACCAGGCACCGGCGGCCCTGGCGCTTCCGCTGAAGGAGACGCCCAGCCCGGCCTCGGGAAACCGCAGGCCTCGCAGAGGACCGACCCGCCTTTCAGACGGTTGACGCTGGAATTCAACGCCAAGCCCTTTTACCTGGGGGGGATTGCCAGCAGCCTGGAATTCCGGCTCCACAATCCGGGCAAGGTTTCACAACTCCGGCTGTTCACTCACTGCGCGATCGCACCCTTTCTCTGCAAACAGCAGTCGCTTTTCGGCAGCCGGAGTTTCCTGGAGGAGGATCTGGTCTTCAATCCGCCCAGGGATTTTCAGGCGGTGAACATGGCGCTTCAGGTCGGGCTGTCCTTCACCGACGGGGACGAACCCAAGGCGCTGGTCGGCCGCATCAAGCTGACTATCCTGCCGCCCGATTCTTCCGGCCAGCAACTGACCTCCATCAATTTCGGGGATATCAATGTCTCCGAGGCGGCCGAAGTCCAGCTGAGCGACCTCGTGCGCAATCTGGCGGAAAAGCAGCGCACCGCCGCCGACATGATGCGCGAGATGCAGAATCTGCCCGAGCAATGGGCCGGGATCGACCTGCACCCCGTCAGCCCGGAAGAGCTTGCCCAGGTCTTCCAGTCCCCGGGTCGCCGGCCCGGCGGCGAGTCCCCGGACCGGACGATCACCCGGTCGGCTGCAGCCATTCGGGTCCTCCCGACCAGGGCTACCCTGAAGCGCAACCAGTCCGCCCGACGCCTGCACCTGCTGTCCATGCCCGAACGCGTCACCCTCGGCCGGAAGAGTGACTGCGATCTGGTGACCCGCGTCCTGTCGAAGGAAGGCGAACCGGTGACCAAGCTGTTTAACGGCCGGATCAGCCGGCTGCATACGCATTTCCAGTTTGCCCAGGGCGAGCTGTCGCTGGTCGACGGATCGCCGCCGAGCACCCCCTTCGCGAGCGATGCCCGGCCGTCCGGCGGCGGCACCTATCTGGATGGCAATGCCATCGGTCGCGAGGTCCTGAAGCCCGGCTTCCGCGGAATGCTCATCCTGGGTGGGGACAGCGAACGCCCGGAGCAGCCGGTCTATCAGATCGAAGTCATCGGCGCTGAGACAGTGCCCTCCACCGGTCGGGACCTGCCCGATCCCACCCTGCAGCCGGCCCCGCACTACCCGGTCGCGCTCCTGGCCCGCCGCCAGGACAACATCCCGGAGGACTTTCTGCTGGTTTTTCAACCGGTCAACCTGAGGCGTATCGGTTTGACGGATACGGACTGCTGGGTCCTGCCGGAGCGTTCGCCGGCGGCACGGATCCCGGCGGCTCAGCCGTTGCCGGCCGACGGCGACCCTGCCGAGGGCTCCGGCTGGTCCGTCCTGACCTACGGCAGACTCGACTTTATCGACGTCCTGAATCCCCCGCCCGGCCTCAGTTGACCAGACCCTCCCCGTCTTTTCCATCCCTCCCTCAACTCACCCTGCCCATCGCCCATGAAGACCCGACCTGTTGTCTCCGCGTCGTTCCGCAGCCTTTCCGCACTTGGGATCGGCCTTACTGCGCTCCTCCTCATCGCCTGTACCGGCACCGTTGAACAGGGCGGCGGCGGGGCCGGAACCCCTTCCGGCCCGGTTGGTGACCCCGGCGGCTTCGTCCTCGGCTCCGGCTTCGATCAGCTCCAGGTGGGCATCTATACGGCCGAGGTGGTCACCACACCCGAAGGTACGCGGGAGATGGCAACCGACACGCGTACGCAGATCGCCCGGCAGGTCCAGGCCTTCGGTTACGACACCCGTGAAGCCGCTGGCGATGCCGATCTGGGCAGCGACCCCGAGGCCCTCAGGCAATGGGCCGCGCAACGCGGGTACGACATCGCGGTGGGGGTGTACACCGAAGCGGAGCCCTTCGACACACTCGGGAATTATGTCATCTATCAGGCGGACGGGACGGCCCAGGTCCTCCGGGTTTCAGACGGCCGCCTGCTCGGCACCTCGGAATTCAATGTCCGCGGCGAACGGAAGCTGGGCGAGGGCCAGGCGCGGATGCAGGCCCTGCAGGCGGTCGGCAAGCAGATCGGTCCCTGGGTGGTCAGCAAACTGACCCCCGACAACCTCGGGCTCGCCTCCGAAACCGTTACCATCGATTACCGCTTGCGGACCGAATTCGACGAGATCGTGCGCACGGTCCGGGGCATCCCTTCGGTCGTGGACGTGCGCGTGGTGAGTGAAGATTACGACGCCAAAAAAGCTGTGCTGCGCGTTGTCTATGACAAGGTGCAGCAGCGCCGACCGATGGTGAATGAAATCGCCGACCGCCTCGACTACAAGGTGCGGTAAGACCGAACGTCATCCCCATGGCGGCTCGGAGAGCCGCCGGAGGCCAAAGCGGTGACCGGAGTCACCGCACTCAACAGGGATTCGACCCCCTCACGCCTTCTTCGCCTGACAGGGGCGTTTACGCCAGCCGTTGAGGACGGGACAGAGCGGGCAGGCGCGGTCGGACCCGTCGCAGACGGTCCGGGCGGTGCAGGCCTCACGGCCGAAGAAAATGATCTGCAGGTGGAGTGTGTTCCAGCGATCGACCGGGAAGGCACGCTTCAGATCTTTCTCGGTCTGGGCAACGTTCTTACCCGAGGTCAGGCCCCAGCGCTGGGCCAGGCGGTGGATATGCGTATCGACCGGAAAGGCGGGCTGGCCGAAGGCCTGGGCCACCACGACCTGGGCCGTTTTGTGGCCGACCCCGGGCAGCGCTTCGAGCGCCTCCAGCGAATCGGGGACGGCTCCGGCGTATTGGCGCTCGAGTATCCCGGACAGGGCCTGGATGTTCCGGGCCTTGGCCGGGGCCAGGCCACAGGGCCGGATAATCGCCTCGATTTCGGACACGGGGAGCCGCGCCATGGCGGCCGGATGGTCCGCCCGGGCAAACAGGTGGGGCGTGACCTGATTGACGCGTTCATCGGTGCATTGGGCGGAGAGCAACACCGCCACCAGCAGGGTGTAGGCATCGCGATGATCGAGCGGAATCGGGGTTTCGGGGTAGCGTTGATCGAGAAAATCGAGAATAATGAGGATACGTTCAGCTTTACTCAGGCGGTCCATGGTCTGCTATGGGGCCGCTCCCGAAGCGGTTTGGCAAGCCGATAGCCTCGGGCTTACCGGGCCGAAAGCGGGGCTAATATCCCGGAGCAGGGCTTGCCGCTTCCATTCACCCTTTGATACCGATAAGGTTTACCGCCTTTTTCTCCTAAACGACTGACTTTTGACTGACCAAAACCCAACTTCCGACACCCGGCGTCCACCCCTCGGATACGATCCGCATGCGCTGCCCCGCGAACTCAAGCGTCACTACATTTCCGCCAGCGACGACGACCTCGATGCCATGCTGGAGCGGATCGGTGAATCCCGGCTGAGCGACCTTTTCCAGCACATTCCGGAAAATGTCCGCTTTCAGGATCCGCCGGCCGGGCTGCCCGACGAACTGTCCTACGAGGCGGTTCAGGACCGGCTCGCTTCCCTCGCCGAGCGCAACGCCCGGGCCCTTTCCTTCATCGGCGACGGCCTGCCGCACTGGCAGACCCAGTCCGTGGTGGGCGAGGTGGCCAATATCCGGACCCTGACCACCTCCTACACCCCCTATCAGCCCGAGCGCAGTCAGGGCACCCTCATGACCCACTGGATCTACCAGTGTGCCCTCTCCATGCTGACCGGGTTCGAGGCGATCAACAGCTCGCTCTACGAACGCAGCACTGCGCTTTACGAAGCCTTCTGCTGCGCCATTCGCCTCAAACGCAACAGTGATGCGGTCATCGTACCCGAGGCCGTCTACCCGGGCGACCTCGATGTGATCGATACCCTGGCGGCCGATGCCGGCTTCGAGGTGATCAAAACCCCCATGCACCCCGAAACGGGCCGGATCGACCTGGAAGCCATCCAACAGGCCGCAGCCGATCTCGGCGACCGCCTCGCCGGTGTGGCCTTTCCCCAGATCAACACCTTGGGTCTGCTCGAAGATGTCGACGCGCTGACCGATGCCATCCACGCCGTCAACGCCCGGGCTATCGCAATCGTCGATCCGATGCTGCTCGCCACCGGTGGACTCAAGCCACCGGTCGCCTTCGGGGAAACAGGTGCGGACATGATCGTGGGCGAGGCGCAGCATCTGGCTATCGGCCCCAATTTCGGGGGCCCCGGCCTCGGCCTCTTCGGCGTCCGTTACAACGAGGACGTCAAGAACGACATCCGGCAGACCCCGGGCCGCTACGTCGGCAAGGGCCTCGATGAAAACGGGCGCCCCTGTCGGGTCATGGTGCTCAGCACCCGCGAACAGCACATCCGCAAGGACAAGGCGACCTCCAACATCTGCTCCAACCAGGCCTTTCTGGCGACCATCGCCGGGGCGGCCATCCTCGCCCGCGGCGAGAGCGGTATGCAGGCGGCCGTCGCCGGGGCCCATGACCGGGCGCGCCGGGCCGCCAACCGCCTGCAAGCGGTGCCGGGCGTGTCACTCGCCTACCCCGACGCCCCCTTCTTCAACGAAATCACCCTGTCCCTGCCCGAACCGGCCGGCACTTTTCTCGAAAAGGCCCGCGCCGCCGGCATCCATGCCGGGGTCGACGTTTCCGACCGGCTGCCCGGCAACCGGGATCACTGGGTGAAACTCGCGTTCTCCGACATTCACGATTCCGGGGATATCGAGACGCTCATTGCTTTTGTCGAACAGGCCTACGGCTCCGCCGCAACCGACGAAGCGGACTCGGCGGCGACCGTCCCGGCCTCGCTGGCGCGCCAGCACCCGGTCGGGCTGCCCGACCTCGGTCCGGAGCGGGTGGTCCGTTATTATCAGGAACTCGGCGGCCAGAATGTGGCGCCGGAGGACACCTGCTACCCGCTTGGCTCCTGCACGATGAAGTACAACCCGTACATCAATGACTGGGCGGCCAACCTGCCGGGTTTCACCGAGGCCCATCCCCAGGCACCGCTCGAAGATGTTCAGGGCTGCCTCGAAGTGCTTCACGAGACGCAGGAGTGGTTCCGGAATATTACCGGCCTCGCCGGCCTGACCACGCAGCCGGTCGCCGGCGCCCAGGGTGAACTTGTCGGCATCAAGCTGTTTCAGGCCTATCACCGCGACCGGGGCGAAACGCAACGCGACGTTATCCTCATCCCGAAGAGCGCGCACGGCACGAATTTCGCCACCGCCATCATGGCCGGCTACCGCAAGACCAGGCACGAAAGCGGCAAAGCCGGCGGGATCGTCCTGCTGGAAGCCGACAACACCGGCCGCATCGACCGCGAGCACCTCGGCAAGGTCATTGAAGACTACGGCGAACGCATCAGCGGGATCATGGTGACCAACCCGAACACGGGCGGCATCTTCGAGTCCGATTTCAAGGACGTCTCGGACGCCATTCACGCGGTCGGCGGCCTGGTTTACATGGACGGCGCCAACATGAACGCCATCGCCGGCTGGGTGAACCTCGGTGCCATGGGCGTCGACGCCGTGCACAACAACACGCACAAGACCTGGACCATCCCGCATGGCGGCGGGGGACCCGGCGACGCCTTTGTTGCCGTATCGGAAAAACTGATACCCTACCTGCCCGGCTACCAGGTGGAGAAAAAGGACGACGGCACCTTCGCCCCCGTGCGCATGCCCAAGAGCATCGGGAGCGTCCACCGGCACTGGGGCAATTTCGCCCACAAGGTCCGGGCCTACACCTACCTGCTGCGGCTCGGCCGCGAAGGCGTGCGTCGCATGAGCGCAGTCGCCGTGCTGAGCGCCCGCTATCTCTACAAGGAGCTGGGTTCGGCCTTCCCGACCCTGCCGAAGGGGGCGGACAATGTGCCGCGGATGCACGAGTTCATCATCACGCTGACCCCCGGGGATTTCGAAAATCTCGAGGCGGCCGGCACCCCCAAGGCGCTGATTATCCCGCACCTCGGCAAGCTCTTCCTCGACTTCGGCTACCACAGCCCGACCGTCGCCTTCCCCGAGGTCTTCGGGCTGATGATCGAGCCGACCGAGTCCTACACCAAGGCAGAGCTGGATCGCTTTGCCGAGGCCGTCGTGGCCATCCGGGACCTCGTGCGCGAGCACCCCGAGCTGCTGAAGACCGCGCCCCACTTCACTCCGGTCGACCGGGTCGACGAAGTGGCGGCCAACCGGAACCTGGTGCTCTGGGAGCCATTGACCGACCACCTGCCCGACCTGCACCCCAACCGCGTGCACCCCGGGGACCTGCTGGAAATGCCGGTCGCCGCCATCGCCGAGAAGCTCAAGACCCAGGTGGCCGCCGAGCCGGTCGGCGTGGAGTAGACTCCCGTTCAGGCTGGCCCGCCAGTGCCGGGTTGATCGCCCGGCTCCGGTGTCCTACGCCGGAACGATGCCGTCGGAGCAACCCACCACCCTGGCGTCGCTGGCGGAGGCTGCGGGCGTCTCCCTTTCGGTAGCGGTGACCGGCCGCTGGACCGACGGCCCTACTCTCCGGGCGCCGCGATCCGCGTGAACCGGACCGCATCCACGATCACCTTGCCACCCGCGCCGTCTGTCGAAAACACGACCGCATCCGCCTGGCTGCCGGTAAAGGCGTAAGTCCCCAGCGTCTGCCAGCGCCCGCCCCCGTCCCTCTGGTCGAGCCGGTGGGTGGTCGAGCCCCCGGCGTGATCGATGCGGATGGGCGCCCGGGGGGCGTGACCGCTGTGCGGTTGCCCGCCAAAATTGTCGACCCAACGGACCGCCACCGCGTAGGACCCGGGCCGGGCCAGCCCGGGCCGGAAGGTCGCCGTGCTGCCGGGGACAGCGCTGAACAGAAAATCTGCCCCGAGGAAGCCACCAGGAAAACCCGACGAGGCGGTCCATTCACCGGCCAGCCTGACCCCGGCGGCATCCGCGTTGTCGAGGATGACCACAGCCGGGCGAATCCGCGCGGCCGGGTAGGCGCTGTACAGGTCGGCGCTCCCGATCGAGCCCTCGCGGGTTTCGCCCCCGCGGGTCTCGCGGACGGTGTTGGGGCCCCGGGTGAGCGCGGCACTGAAGCCGCTGTCAATCGTCACGAAAGCCGGACCGCCCTGGTACCCGCCGACATGGACCGAGCCGAGCAACTCGGTCAGTCCCCCGTTGACGGTCTGAATGAGCGGGCCCTGATCCTCGGTCTTGTAGCCCAGGATCCAGAGGTGGCCTCCGTCATTCACGACTTTGGCGGGATACTGCCTGCCGTCGCTCTCCAGGTCGCTCTCGATGTTCAGCTGGCGCGCCCAGACGCGCTGGTTGCGGACCTCCAGCGGACCGAAGGTCACGTCGGTGAGAAACACGTCGCCGGGCGCCTCCGTCGCCGGTGCATACTGGCCGCCCAGCAGGTGCTGCAGCACCAGCGTCCGCCGGCTGGCATGCCCGAAGTCGATGCCGCCGAGTTGCAGGCGCTCGATGACCAGCGGTTCCGTATCCATGGCTTCGATACGAAATGTGCCGCCGCCGCGGATGTTGGACTCGGTGCCGAGAATATGGCGCACCCCGGCCGGGACATCCACCGTGCCGGACAGAATCCAACGCCCGCGGGGAAAAAAGACGGTCCGGGCCCCGGACTGAAGCGCCTGGCGAATCGCCGCGGTGTCGTCCTCCCCGTCGTTAACCCGGCCGCCGAAGCGGTGCGGGCCGGTCCAGCCTTCCGGGTCCGCGAAGACGGGCTCGGGGCTTTCCGCTACCGGCAGGCCGAGGCTCCGTGGAGGCGAGGGAAACAGCGTGTAGGGGCCCCCTCGCCGACGTTCGTGGGCGCCGTTAGCCCAGTATTCGTCGATATTGCCAGGACCGCTGTGGCGGTTGCCCCGGTAGGCGATCAGGTCGCGCGTCACTGCCTCGGCGTAGCCGGTGACCGTGACGTTGCGCAGGTAGATGCCCTTCTGGTTGCGGATGGCCGGGGACGCCTCGGCGCCGGGCAGGCCGGTGAGGGTGGCATCCACCAGCAGCAGGCGTCCCTCCTCGTTGTTGATGATCGCCGGAACTGCATTCTCGCTCGTGAGGCCACGGGCGAACACGGTCTGGGTGTTCAGGTTGTGCCAGCCCACCTCGGACTGGTTGCGCAGCGTGATGTGTTCGAAAGTCTGGCTGGCGGTCTGCCAGCGGGTGACGATCCCCTTGGCGAAGCCATCTACCGTCACGTGCGTGATGAAACAGGGGCCGATCTCGCCGCTGTGGCTCAGGTCGAGCCCGATCCGGCCGCCCTCGCCCGACCGGATGGTGACGCGTTTCACCGTACCCTGGTTGCTGGCGTTGAACTTCAGGCCGGTGGCGTCCGGGTTGCCGGTACCGATATCGAAGGTCAGGTCACGCACACTGTTGCGGAAGAACTGGGCGGGCCCCGACCGGTAGTCGACGATGGCATCGTCGTGCCCGAGGTCGTCATCCAGCTTGAGGATGGTACCGGCCTCGCTCTGGCCCTGCAGAATGTTGCGCTTGGTCACGCCATCGTCCTGAGCGATCCGCAGCGTGTCGGTGATCCGGTAGGTGCCGTTGGGAAAATAGAAGATGTGATTGCCCGACGGCCCGCTGTCCAACGCCGCCTGGATTGCCGCCGTGTCGTCGCGCCCGTCATCCGGAATGGCCCCGAAGGCCGTTACGTCCACCACCCCGGCATCGGCCGGAAAGCGAATGTCGGCATCGACGGGCGCCGGAGCGGCCCCCATCGCCAGCAACAAGACGGGCAGCCAGCCGAAGACCCGCCGGTTCTGCCCGGATTTTTCCCCTGAATCGGGAATGAACGAACTAAGCAGTTTATGAAGAAGATTTTGCAACATTTCCAGGAAACCTACCTTTGCGGGGATAGCGGCGTTCCCGATTTGTTTTGCTCACAGGCGCGATCGGCCGCGTTGTCGGGCGCGACTCACAACCGGGCATCGGGGCATTCAACGGATGACAGGCTGGGCGGTCAGGACGAAGCGGACAAGGGCGGGGGCCCGGGGCACCTCCGAACGCGTTGAAACCGCCCATTCGTCTTTTCCGGCTTCCAGATCACCAAAACGTCGGCCATGCCCGAACCGGCTACAGTCGGGCTGCTGGTCGGCACCCTGGCGATCCTCGCAGCGGTCCGCCGCCGACATTACCCAGCCTGGCTGCCGGTAAGCGCCTGGCCTACCCGGCTGAAGCCGGGCCTCCGCTGGTCCGCCCGGACTTTCGTCGGAGCACCGGCTTCAGCAGGTGGTACCCAGCCTGGCTGCCGGTAAGCGCCTGGCCTTACCCGGCTGAAGCCGGGCCTCCGCTGGTCCGCCCGGACTTTGGTCGGAGCACCGGCTTCAGCCGGTGGTACCCAGCCTGGCTGCCGGCAAGCGCCTGGCCTTACCCGGCTGAAGCCGGGCCTCCGCTGGTCCGCCCGGACTTTGGTCGGAGCACCGGCTTCAGCAGGTGGTACCCAGCCTGGCTGCCGGTAAGCGCCTGGCCTTACCCGGCTGAAGCCGGGCCTCCGCTGGTCCGCCCGGACTTTCGTCGGAGCACCGGCTTCAGCCGGTGGTACCCAGCCTGGCTGCCGGC
>JBNPEH010000008.1:33708-70193 GCA_051117635.1 Opitutales bacterium
GGTGGTACCCAGCCTGGCTGCCGGTAAGCGCCTGGCCTTACCCGGCTGAAGCCGGGCCTCCGCTGGTCCGCCCGGACTTTCGTCGGAGCACCGGCTTCAGCCGGTGGTACCCAGCCTGGCTGCCGGCAAGCGCCTGGCCTTACCCGGCTGAAGCCGGGCCTCCGCTGGTCCGCCCGGACTTTCGTCGGAGCACCGGCTTCAGCCGGTGGTACCCAGCCTGGCTGCCGGTAAACGCCTGGCCTTACCCGGCTGAAGCCGGGCCTCCGCTGGTTCGCCCGGACTTTGGTCGGAGCACCGGCTTCAGCCGGTGGTACCCAGCCTGGCTGCCGGTAAGCGCCTGGCCTTACCCGGCTGAAGCCGGGCCTCCGCTGGTCCGCCCGGACTTTCGTCGGAGCACCGGCTTCAGCCGGTGGTACCCAGCCTGGCTGCCGGTAAGCGCCTGGGCCTACCCGGCTAAAGCCGGGCCTCCGCTGGTCCGCCCGGACTTTCGTCGGAGCACCGGCTTCAGCAGGTGGTACCCAGCCTGGCTGCCGGTAAGCGCCTGGCCTTACCCGGCTGAAGCCGGGCCTCCGCTTGTTCGCCCGGACTTTGGTCGGAGCACCGGCTTCAGCCGGTGGTACCCAGCCTGGCTGCCGGTAAGCGCCTGGGCCTACCCGGCTAAAGCCGGGCCTCCGCTGGTCCGCCCGGACTTTGGTCGGAGCACCGGCTTCAGCCGGTGGTACCCAGCCTGGCTGCCGGTAAGCGCCTGGCCTTACCCGGCTGAAGCCGGGCCTCCGCTGGTCCGCCCGGACTTTCGTCGGAGCACCGGCTTCAGCCGGTGGTACCCAGCCTGGCTGCCGGCAAGCGCCTGGCCTTACCCGGCTGAAGCCGGGCCTCCGCTGGTCCGCCCGGACTTTCGTCGGAGCACCGGCTTCAGCCGGTGGTACCCAGCCTGGCTGCCGGTAAACGCCTGGCCTTACCCGGCTGAAGCCGGGCCTCCGCTGGTTCGCCCGGACTTTGGTCGGAGCACCGGCTTCAGCCGGTGGGTTTTCTCAGAACCAGCCCTTCTTGCCGTTGACGTAAGTGGCGACGAATTCTTCGTCCGGCTTGGTGAGGTAGATGATGCCCATCACGAAGCCGAGCATGCCGAGGGTCAGTACAGTGACCAGCAGCATGATCACGCCTTCCTTGGTGTAGCCGAGGATGAACTTATGGATGCCGAGCGCACCCAGCGAGCGCACCCAGCAGGATGCCACAGATCCCCGCGGCGATTTTCTTTTCTGCTCCGGGAGATGCCATGTTTTCAGGATGAAGATTGCTGGCCGGATGCCAAGGGGAAAGACTAGCCAGAGCGAGTAGGGCTAAGCCGTTCCAAACAAGCCCTTCAAGGCGGCCTGGACCGAGCGTTGGTCGCGCCGGGAAAGCCTGCCGAGGTGACGCAGGATCAGGCGGTGATCCAACGTAAAGATTTTCAGGCGAACCCTGGATGGAACCGGCAGACCGGCTGACTGCCAGTCCTTCAAGGTCACGTCACTGCTCCAGTCAGACTGCTTCGCAGTCGTCACCATGGCACAGATCACCTGTCCGGTATCCGTGAAAAAGGAACCGGCTGACAAAATGACTGCTGGCCGGCGCTTGGAAAGGGTGCGGTCGGTAAAGGGGAATGGGACCAGAATCAGATCGAAACGATCAAAGGTCTCCATAAGCCGCCTCGTCCTCAGCACTCAGCCATTCCCTGGAGAGGTTAGCCTCTTGAGCCTGGTGAAACACCAGGTCGACCGGATCAGCCCGGCGGAGTTCGACCCGGTCGTCAACAATCTGAAAGGCCACCCGTTCTCCTGGTTTCAAGTTGAGGTGTTTCCGGATGTTTTGCGGAATGGTCGCCTGCCCTTTGACCGTCACTTTGGAAAACGATATTTGCATGATGAACGATTAGCGTATCACGACCATACGGTAAAGCAGTATTACCGAAAATCCGAGTACCATGACGGTGGGTCCCGGAGGCCTCGGGATAACAGCCTGTCACTACTGATACGCAAACGGCAGGCGGCTCCGGTCCTTGCGGTCGGCGGCGAGGACGCGGCCGACGTTGCGGAGTGACAGCCGGACGAGTGCGCCCATGGACTCGGCTTTGAGGAAGGCCTTGTGCTGCCAGTGCTCGGCGAGATCGACGCGGAGGAGTTCGATTTTCTCGGGCGTGGAGAGGGTGTCGTCCTCCATGCAGTCGAGCAGGAGGCCGAGCCGGTCCCGGTAGTCGGCCATGCGTCGCTGAAGGTCGGACAGTTCCTCCTTCTTGTACTGGTTGGCGGTCGTCTGGTCCAAGTGGTCGAGGCAGTGCTGGACCAGCGGCAGGTTCTCCTTAAAGAACTGGGGCAGGTAGAAATTTTTGCGTCCACTGTAGGACTGCTGGTCGAAGTCCATTCCCCGGATGCGGACCTGCGCCTCCTCGACGTCGGGCGTGATATCGACCACGAAGTTGTAGGCCCGCATGTCGCCGAGGAGCCGGACAAAGCAGCGCTCATTGAACTTCACCAGTTCCTTCGCCAGCCGGATGGTCTTGATGCTCGGGTCATGCAGCCAGCGCGAGACGAACACATCGCCTGGCAGTCCGATGATATGCTCCTCGATCAGGGTCGTGTTGTTGGTGAAATAGTGCAGGCGGAACGGGGAAAGCAAGTGCTCCAGTTCGAGGCCGTAAACCCGGGAAGCATCCGCCTGCTTCACATAAAAATAATCCTGATTGTGGTTGTGCGAATTGACGATCCGCACGCGGAAGGGGTTCGAGTTACCGAAGGTACAGTAGTCGATCCGGTCCACATAGAGGTGCTCCACCAGGCCCCGGTTACCCGCCGCCTTCAGGATCGCGTAGACGTAGGTCAGGTCCTTCATCAGCGTGAGCTGCTCGTGCGGCCGGTAGATGACCGACTGCCAGAGCGTGTCGTTCCCGTCGGCATCGATGACCGGCGCCGCCTCCGCGAAATCGAGCAACCGGGTGTAGGAGACCGGCAGCGGCACCTCCCGTGCGTAACGCGTCAGGTAGGCCCGAAGCAGGGGCCCGACCGGATAGGCCGGCTTCTTCTTCGTGGCGGGAAACGGATACTGCACAATCCCTGCAGAAAAGCGGAGAGCACGCCGACTGGCAATGCGGGAGGGGTCCGGGCGTTGCATTCCAACGGGGATTCCCGTGCGTCCACCGGCACCGATTCGCCGGCTTAATCGCCTTGGCATGTCGTCTTTCGACAGGCTCAAGGCCTTGGACAAGCGGCAGCCCTACAAGTCCGGGAAGCGTGTAGGGCCGGCGCTTGTCAGCGAGCCCGAGCTCGCCGAGGGGCGCCGGGCCGACGGGGCAAAGAGCCCGTCACTCCCAGTGGAAGCGCTGCCTCGGGAGAACCGCCTGCGAGGAGACGCCACCCAGGCTTTCCAAGCACGCCCTGAAGCATTGTTTCAGGACGAGAAACAAAAGCCGTCCCCAGGAAGGTAAAGGCTCGAAGCGAAAGGCTGTCCTGCGATCAGTCCAAATCTGGATTGATGACTCCAATAACGGCGACGGCGACGCGGGCCCCGGCAGCCCCGGTGGGCTGGGAACTGAGGTCGTCTTCACCGGCATGGACCACCAGACCGCGACCGAGGATGGTGTAGGGACCGGAAAACGTGAGCAGCGGATCCGTGAAATCGACCATAGCCACGCCGTCTTCGTCGGCAACGATGTTGCCCAGGTCACCGATGTGGCGCCGGGCATTTTCGGGCCCGCTGTGCGGCTGGCCGGTGGGGTTGTAGTGTCCGCCCAGGCTGGTGCCGTCGGCGCTCCGCCTGTCGCCGTATTCATGGATGTGAAACCCATGCTTGCCCGGGGTCAGGCCGGTCACCTTGCCGACGACACGGACGCCGCTTCGAGTCGGCAGGAAACGGATCACCCCTTCAACGTCGTTGCCTTCCGTGGCCTCCAGCACGGCGATGGCACCGATTTCCTCGTACATGATTGGCAGAATGGGGCTGCCATGATCGTGCTTCATGGCCTGAGCGGCCTTCATCTTCATCGCCTCCCTGTCCATGGACTTGCCTTTGTCCTTGTGGTCATGGGCAGACAGGGAGACGGGAAGGGCCAGAGCCAGCAGGCCGGCGAACAGGGAGAGCGTATAACGGGTGGTTAATTTCATAAACAGAACCATACAGCAGTCCGCCCCGGCCTTCAACCGACCCGTTGCAACAGCGAGGCGGGCGGCAGCCATTGGCAGACATCGCTTCCATTAAACATGACATGATGATACCATTATCTTCTCCGGTTCCTGCCCTATACGCGGGGGCGGTTGGCTGTCCTGCTATGACTCTTCTTCAGAACATTCCTTACGTGCCGGACGGCCATGAGCGCCAGGTGCTCGACCTGTATCTGCCGGACGCGCCGGTGACGGAAGCCCGGCCGTTAGTCGTCTGGATCCACGGCGGCGGTTGGCGCAACGGCAGCAAAGACAACGCGCCGGTGGCTGACTTCATCAAGGACGGCTTCATCGGCGCCTCGATTACGTATCGGCTCAGCAAGGACGCCTTGTGGCCGGCCCAGATCCAGGACTGTAAGGCCGCCATTCGGTGGTTGCGGTATCATGCTGGTGAATACGGCATTGATCCGGATCGCATCGGCGTCTGGGGGCCTTCCGCCGGCGGTCACCTCGTAGCCATGCTGGGCACCACCGGGGACTACGACGGCTTTAGGGATGGGCCATATCCCGAGGTCTCTGATGCCGTCCAGGCGGTGGTCAATTTTTACGGACCGACCGATATCCTGCGGATGAATGAGCAGGCTCCCGAGGACAGCACGATTGACCACGATTCCCCCGGTTCGCCGGAAGGCCAACTGGTCGGTGGGCCGATTCAGGAAGCGCCCTACCGGTCCAGGGCCGAGACGGTGAACCCGATTCGGTACATCACGGGCACGGAGCCGCCCATGCTCCACGTGCACGGCACGCGGGACACCGTGGTGCCGCACGGCCAGAGCATCATCCTGCACGAAGCGCTCGCCGCAGCGGGTGTGGACAGCACGCTGATGAGCCGGGCCGGTGCCGGCCATGGCGATGGCATCAGGGACTCCGCCCTGGTTCAGGGAGCCGTGCTGGCCTTTTTCCGCGAGCACCTGGGCGTGTTTGAAAACCCCTGCCGGGAGTCGTGAACGCCGGCCGAAGAGCCGGCGTCTCCATGGAGTGGCGGGCTCTTCCGCCGTCGCCTGAAAGGCTATGGCGGACAGGTCGGCCCGCCACACGCGTAAAAGCCGTTTGCTTCCGGCTTATCTCGACTTTCCAAACACGCCCCTGCTGGCCTGAGCTGGGGCGAACCTCTCACCCAAGCGCCGTGGGGACACGCCGCACTCAAAATGGCCATCTCCGGTAACCATAAAGGCCGGAAATGGCCGGTCATCCAGTCGGCTGGTTGTTGGACGGTTGACAATACCGCCTCGCGCCCGACCCATCGGGCATGGTTTCTTTCTTTTCCCTGAAACGCCCGCTTTTCTTCGGCTTGTCGCTGCTGCTGGCTACGACCGCCCACGCCCGCATCTGGGTGGTCGACCAGCAGCATCCGGCTGCGACGGATGAGGGCCCCGGCTCGCCAGCGGTTCCCTTCCGCACCATCGCCCCGGCTGCGGCGGCGGCCATGCCGGGTGACACGGTGCAGGTTCACGCCGGTCATTACCGGGAACGCGTCATTCCCGCCCGCAGCGGAAGCCGGGAAGACCCGATCCGCTACACGGCTGCGCCAAACGAAACCGTCATTTTGTCGGCCTCGGACATCTGGACGCCCGACTGGCAGCCGGTGGTCGAGGGCGAACCCCGTATCCGGATGGGTAACCTGGATGCCGCCCTCTTCCGCAGCCCGCATCACAATCCCTATCGTGAAGCGCTGCGCGGCGCGGTGGAGGACGGCTACACCTGCGGGCAGGTGTTTCTCGACGGCCAAGCTCTCACGGAAGTGAACAGCCGGGACCGCCTGCTGCGTACCCCGGCTACCTGGTGGTACGATGCCGAGGCCGGCGCCGTTGCCATCCATTTCCCCGATGAAGCCCGCGCGATTTCGGCCTACACGGTCGAATTGACGACGCGCACGCGCAACTTCGCCCCGGAGATCCGCGGCACCAGCTGGATCCAGGTAAATGGCTTCATCATGGAGCACGCCGGCAATCAGGTGCCGGTCGGGTTTTATGTGCCCAAAGAGGACACCGACGAGCTGAACCCCGCGCAGCAGGGGGCGCTCGGGCTGCGCGGGGGCATCGGCTGGCGGGTGACCCACAACACGATCCGGTATGCCAAAGCGACCGGCATCGACATTGGCTGGGAGGGCTACAAGGACGAGGATTACCGCGATCAGCCACCCACGCGGACGCAGGGGCTCCATGTCATCGAGGGCAACGTCATCGAGCACAATGGCAGCGCGGGCATCATCGGCCTGGGGTCCTACGGGACCGTCATCCGCAACAATGTCATTCAGCACAATGCGCGGCTTGGCCTGGGCGGCACGGAGACCAGCGGCATCAAGGTCCACTTCTTCGTCGGCGGGCTGATCGAGGGCAACCTCATCCGGGGCAACGACACGTCGGGCATCTGGATCGACAACGTCTGGCGCGATTCTCGGATCACGCGCAACGTCATCGTGGACAACGCCGAGACGGGCATCTTTGTCGAAATGGGGGTCGGCCCGGTCCTGATCGATAACAACATTATTGCGCACACACGACCGATGGGCATGCCCGGCGACGGGGTGTACAGCCATGAGGCCTCCGGTGTGACGCTCGTCCACAACCTGATTTTCGGAAATGCCAATTTCGGCGTCTGGTGGCATGTGGGCGGGGCCCGCCATGTCCCGCTGCCCCGTTTCACCGTGGCTGTCGATGCCATCGAATCCCCCGACCAGCCCCGGCCCTGGGTCGATCGCCAGACCGGTGAACGCGCCTACCCGCCCGGCAAATGGCAGCAGATGAAGGAGGTCAAGGGCGGCGCCAGCGACTGGGACGTGCGCAACAACATCATCCTGGCCAACGGACGCGGCGCCATCTCCGCCCCCCACCCCTTCGAGGCGGACAACGGCAACCACAGCCGCAACAACCACAGCGACTACAACCTCCTCGCGGGCAACATGGATCTCGTCACCTCGGAGACCTGGGCTGCCGCGCTGGACGAGCCGCTGTTCATCTGGAACACCAACAAGATGCGGGTCGACCGCGAAACCATCGCCGACCGGCTCTTCGCCTGGTTCGAGGCCAACGACATCCCGGAAACCGAACGCCCGGGGCGCGCCCGCTGGCTCCGTCAACCCTGGTTCCGTCTGGACGAATGGCGCGGGGTAACCGCTCACGACCGGAACAGCGCCTATGGCCTGGTCCTGCGCCCGCGCCTCAGTGCCAGCGGGCTGTGGTTCACCGCCGTCTTCGACGAAACCCTGGAGACGATGGGCTGCCCGCCGATCGACGGCGTCACGACCGACTTCTACGGCAAGCCAATCGATCCGGAACGCGTCCTGCCCGGACCGTTCCAGGCCGTCAAGCTCACCCGCGGCATGCGCGACAATCCGGCGCCCGCCGAATTCCGCGGCCCCTACAATTTCGGCGACGATGCAGTGTCCACCAACGTCTTCCCGCTCTGGCCGCTGGAACAGCCAAGCGGTGCCGAGGAGTAAAGGCCCCGGGGCGTCGGAGGCGCCCCGCCTAAAAGCGGCGTGGAGACACGCCGCACTCAACATGACTTTCCCTGGTGGTCGTTTTGAGTGCGGTGATTCCTATCACCGCTTTCGCCGCCGGGACTCCGTCACGGCCGGGGCGGGCAGAAGGATTGCGCTGATCTGGATATGACCGATGCTCAGGCCGTGGACCTGACAACGCTCATCGGCCGTCTGCCAATGGACACCGGCACGGTCCGGGCGCTCCAGCGGCGGCCGAAAGCCGGGGTGCATGAGCCGTGTGAGCTACTGGAGCTGTGCCCCGAGCGCGGCGTGTTGAGTGACCGCTGGCAACGCGAGCCCTGGTTGCGGCTGCCCGATGGCAAGCCAGACCCGCGAATCCAGGTGGCGTTGACTTGCCTGCCTGTGCTTCAGGCCGTTATCGGCCCGGAGGCCAATCCGCTCGCCTGCGGCGACAGCCTGTTCCTCGATCTGGACCTGACTGCGGCCAACCTGCCGGCCGGCAGCCGTATCCAGCTGGGGACTACCGCCACCATCGAGATCAGCGACGTCATGAACGACGGCTGCGGAAAATTCAGGCAGCGCTTCGGGGCCAGGGCCTTCCGGCGGGTCCGCGATCCAGACATTGCCAACCTGCGTCTGCGTGGCGCGTTTGCCCGGATCGTGACCGGCGGCCCGGTGCACACCGGTGACCCGGTGAGGGTCCTTTCCCAGGCGACAACGGGCGCTTGCTGAAGCGGCGCGCTACGGCCGGGAGCCTTCCAGCAACCAGCAACCAGCCACCTACAAATACCGCTGATAATCTTCGACGGTGGCGGGGTGGACCTCGACCCAGTGGCCGGGTTTGACCTCCTTGAAGATGCCGGGCTTGCGGGCCTCTTCCTCGGTACAGGGGAGAAAACTCCGCCGGGCGAAGGCACAGCCCTCGGGCGGATCGATGGGCGACGGGACATCGCCCTTGAGGATGATACGTTCCTTCTGCCGGCGGGGATCGGGAATCGGGATGGCCGACAGCAGTGCCCGCGTGTACGCGTGGAGCGGGTTGCGGTAGATTTCCTCGGCCTCACCCAGCTCGACGATCTTACCCAGGTACATGATGGCAATGCGGTCGGAGATGTGTTTCACCACCGCAAGGTCGTGCGCGATGAACAGGTAGCTGAGGTTCATCTCGCGTTGCAGGTCCAGCAGCAGATTCAGCACTTGCGACTGCACCGAGACATCGAGCGCGGACACCGGCTCGTCGCAGATGACAAGCTGCGGGTTCAACGCGATGGCGCGGGCGATCCCGATCCGCTGCCGCTGCCCGCCCGAAAACTCGAAGGGGAAGCGGTCGGCGGCGGCAGCCTCCAGGCCGACCCGCTCGAGCAGCGCCTCCACCTGCTTGCGGCGCTCGGCCTGCGTCCCCATGCGGTGGATGATGAAGGGCTCCTCCAGAATGTCGGACACGGTATGCCGGCTGTTGAGCGACTCGGCCGGATCCTGGAAAACCATCTGGATGTCGCGCCGCAGCGGCTTCATTTCCCGGCGCGACAGCCGCGTGATGTCCTGGCCCCGGAAAAAGAGGCTGCCGCCGGTCGATTCGTTCAACCGGACCAGGCACTTGCCGAGGGTGGATTTGCCGCAGCCGGACTCCCCGACCAGCCCGAGGGTCTCTCCCCTGCGGATGGCGAAACTGACCCCGTCGACGGCCTTGCACCAGGCCCGGGCACGCATGAGGATGCCGCCCTTGACCGGAAAGTGCATCTTCAGGTCGCGGATATCGACCAGCGGCTCCTCTTTCGCAGCTGCTGTATCCACATTCATGAGACGTGCGCCAGCAGCCGATCCCGTTCGGCATCGGTCAGGCCCTCGACCAGAACCGCCTGACAATCCTCCACCCAGTGCCCGGGCTCGATCTCCTTCAGGCCCGGGCGCTCCGATTTGAAAGCCTCCGAAGCCAGGTAATCCCTGGCCAGCGGCGAGGGGGAGCGCGGCGCGAAGCGTGCCCCGACAGGCATACTCTTCAGACCGGGCACCATGCCCGGAATCGTATTCAGCCGCGTCTTGCGCTGGTTCTCCAGCCGGGGAATGGCGTTGAGCAGGCCGACCGTGTAGAGGTGCTGCGGATGGGTGAAAATCTGGTTGGCGGACCCGCGTTCGGCCACGCGCCCGGCATACATCACCACCACATCGTCGCAGGTCTCGGCGATGACCCCGAGATCGTGCGTAATCATGACGACCGACATGCCCATTTCGGCCTGCAGACTTTTGATCAGTTCCAGGATCTGGGCCTGAATGGTCACATCGAGCGCGGTGGTCGGCTCGTCGGCAATGACCAGCTTCGGCTTGAGGGCCAGCGCGATAGCGATGACCACGCGCTGGCGCATCCCGCCCGACAGCTGGTGCGGGTATTCGCCGACCCGGATTTCCGGGGAGGGAATGCCGACATGACCGAGGACCTCGATCGCGTTGGCCCAGGCCTGCCTCTTCGACAGCTTCGGTTTATGCAGGAGGAAAATCTCGCTGATCTGCTTACCGATCTTCTGGACCGGATTGAGCGCGGTCAGGGGCTCCTGGAAGATCATGCTGATGTCGTTCCCGCGGATCCGGTGCATGTCTGTCTCGCCGGCCTGCGCCAGATCCCGTCCGTCGAAACGGATTTCCCCGCCGAGGATTTTGCCCATCGGCTGGGGCAGGAGCCGCATGATGGACATGGCAGTCACGCTTTTCCCGCAGCCGGATTCACCGACAATACCGAGAGTCTTGCCCGACCGCACATCAAAGCTGACACCGTCGACAGCCGTCACCTGGCCGGCATCGGTATCGAAGGCGGTCACGAGGTCGCGGACCTCGAGCAGGTTGTGCGGGGAATCGCTCACCGGAGAAAATCAGCCGGAACTCAGTACTCGACCTTCCACCGGTCGAAGGTCTCAACCGCCTTCGGGAAGGTCTCGCCCGCCTTCATGGCTTCCAGGGTTTTCTCCTTTGCGCCAGGGACAATCCAGCTCAGGAAATATTCCCCGGCATCCCGGCTGTAACGGACGTTGAAATCCTCCGGATAGTCGCGCCAGCGCCAGTAGGCGATGCGGTAGAAGGGCATGACGAACCCGGGCACGAATGAGGCGTAATCGTAGAGAATTTCCTCCATTTCGTAGGCCAGTTCGCGCATTTCCTCGAGGTCGTCGGAGGAGCGATAGGCCTCGATCCGTTTGTCCAGTTCGGGCAGCGCGATCAACTCCAGGTTGTTGGTCTGAGTCTTGGGCTTGCGGTCCGGGTTGGGCGTGACGCCGTCTTCAAGGAAGGGTTCGTCGTAGGCGTTCACCGAGTGGTAGGTCTCCCAGTAGCGGGGATACATCTCCACCGATACATTGAAGGCGGAAAACTGGATGTCGTGGTTCTTCTCCTGAACCTTCTTCCAGGCGGCGGATCCGTCGAGCACCTCCACCTGGAATTCGAGGCCGGCCTTGAGCGCTTCCTGCTTCAGGATGGCGAGCACCGGCGCCAGCGACTCGTAGCCCGAGGTAAGCGTAAAGGAGAGCCGCTGACCGGCCTCATTCTGAAGCACGCCGTCGGGCCCGGCCTCGGTGAAACCGGCCTTGGCGAAATAGGCCCGCGCCTTTTCGGGGTCGAATTCGCGGATCGGAATATCGGGATGCGTCATCTTCCCGTAGCCGTCGGCGGTGGTCCGCATGCGCTCGTAGTCCCCGCGGAAATACTGGTCGATGACGAGTTGCCAGTTGGTGGCATGCTGGATGCCCCAGCGCACGTCCTTGTTGTCGAGCATGGGCCGGCTGGTGTTGATCCAGAGGCCGTAGGTCGGGCGCGGGACATCGTTATAAAAGGTGGCCTTCTTGATGTAGCCATTCTCGACCAGCGGATGGTCGTTCGGCAGCTTCTCGTAGTGATACTCGGCGAGGTTCATGCCAAAGGCGTCCAGCTCTCCTTTCAGGAAGGTTTCAAAGGCTTTCGACGTATCCCGGATGACCTTGAACCGCAGCTTTCCGGGGTTGAAGCGGTAGCGCCAGTACTTGTTGTCCTTGGCCCACCAATCCTCGTCGAAGGTCAGCGTGATGCCGTCCCGGTTGGTCCGGATCCGCCGAAGTTCCTCATCGGTGATGATGTAGGCTCCGGAGGTAGGCATGAAACGCCACTGATAGCGCTCCACGAAGTCCTCACCCAACTCGCGATAAAAGTGCATCGGCAGGGGGGACAGGTTCAGAACGCGGAAGGCCAGGTCGGGCCGCCGTTCTTCCAGCGTAATGGAGAAGGTGTACTTGTCGTATCGGGTCACCTGGGAATAGACCTCTCCCTTGCTGTAATAGTTGTTGTACCAGGGGGCGCGGATGTAGGGGCTCTGCCAGAAAAAGAAGGAGAACATCACGTCGTCGGTCGTGATCTCCGGCCCGTCGCTCCAGCGCGCCTCGGGATTCAGCCGCACGAAGACCGTCTTGCTCTCCATGTCCACCGCCCATTCCTTCGCCAGCCCCGGGAAAAACTGGAAGCCGCCTTCCACGTTCGGGTGGAAGTGCGCGAACTGCATCATCACGTCATCCAGCAGCATCGGCCGGAAGGAGCTGTTGGAATCCGGGCCGATGACTCGCAACGTCCGCGGAAAATCCTGAATCCGGCCGTTGGCGGTACCACCCCGGACGGCGTCCGGACTGCCCAGTTCGGGGAGGTCCATGCCATCTTCCCAGGTGAGATCGGCAGGGATGTCCTCCGGTGTCTTGAACTTGAAGAAGTCACTGTGCTCCTCGAAATGAGCTTCCATTTCCGGATAGATATCCTGTTCGGCGAGATCGGCTTTGCGGCCGACGTCGCCCCCGCAGGCGGCGAGAAAAAGGAGGGCCGCGGTCAGCGGGAAGCCGACAAGGATGCGGCCGGCGGTAGAGTGGATGGTGCGGCGATCGGTCATTTGTAGAGGGTGAATTTTTTGGGATCGAAGGCCTCGCGGATGGCTTCGCCCACGAAGGTCACGAGAGTCAGTACAATGACCAGGGCGAAAAAGGCCGAAAGGACGATCCAGGGTGCGGTTTGGAGGTTCTGAGTGCCCTGGCTCAACATTTCACCCCAACTGGGGGTGGGCACGGGGAGCCCGAAGCCGAGGAAGTCGAGGGCGGTCAGGGAGGTGATGGCGGAGGCCATCGTGAAGGGAATGAAGGTCACGATCGTGGAGACCGTGTTGGGAAGGATGTGGTTGAAGATGATCCGGGGCGTCGAGGCGCCCAGCACCAGAGCGGCGTGTACGTAGTCGCGGGCCTTTTCCCGGTAGGTGGCGGTACGCATATAGTAGGTCATGGCCGTCCAGGCAAAGACCACCGTAATCCCCAAAAGGATCCCCAGGTTGGGCCGGACGATGGAGGCGACGATGATGACCACGTACAAAAAGTTGATGTTGGACCAGATCTCGATAAGGCGCTGAACCAGCAAATCAAAGAGACCGCCAAAGTAGCCCATCAGGCAGCCGATGGCCATCCCGAGCAGATAAACACCGCCGATGAAGCCAAAGGCGAAAAGCATGGCGTTGCGATATCCGTAGATGAGCCGAGAAAGGATGTCCCGGTTCTGCGTGTCCGTCCCGAGAAAATGGCTTTTGCTGAAATCGGGGGAACGCGGTTTGAAGAACTCTCCGGGATAGCAGTTCTCGAGCGGGTTGTAGGGAATCAGTGGCATCAGGACCCAGTTGTCCCCACCCGCTTCCCGGAAGCGCTCCTGCAACTCCCGGTAGTTCGTCTCGTACTGGTAGGCGAAGCCGAAGTCGGTGCCGGGGTGGATGGCGCCGTAGGTGGGGAAATAGAGTTCCCCTTCGTACTTCACGATCAGCGCACGGCTGTTGACCCACAACTCGGCGAAGGCGGTCAGCACCAGACTCACCAGCAACAGGTTCAGCGACCAGTAGCCCCGCTTGATGCTCCGGAACCGGCGGATCTTTCGAAGCGTAAGGGGGCTCAGGCGCATGATGACGACGGCATGACGGAAACGGGTCTCACTTGAATCGGATGCGTGGGTCGGTCAGCGCGACCAGGATGTCGGATATGATATTGCCGACCAGCAGGAGGAAGGCGGAGAGCAACAGGATCCCCATGACCACCGGGTAATCCCGGTCCACGATCGACTCGAAGCCGAGCAGGCCGAAACCGTCGATGTCGAAGATCACCTCGATCAGAAAGGACCCGGTCAGGATCAGCCCGATGTTCTGGCCGAAGTTGGTCGCGATCGGAATCAGTGAATTGCGGAAGGCATGTTTGAAAACCGCCCGCCTGAAGGGCAGGCCTTTCGACACTGCCGTACGCATGTAGTCCGCCGCCAGGTTGTCCATCAGGTGGTTCTTCATCAGCAGCGTGATGAAGGCGAAACTGCCCACCAGGTAACAGGCCAGCGGCAGGGCCGTATGATAAAACCGGTCCGCGATTTTCCCGAAGAAACTCAGCTCGCTGTAGTTCTCGCTCTGGAAGCCGCCCAGCGGAAACCACTCCAGCTGCACGGAGAAAATCAGGATCAGGATACTGCCCAGGACATAACCAGGGATAGCATAGCCGGCGAAAATCACGATGGAGGTCCAGTTGTCTACCCAGGTGTTGTGCTTGATGGCTTTTAAAATCCCGAGCGGGATACAGACCCCGTAGGTCACGATCAGCGTCCAGATGCCGAAGTAGATCGATATCGGGAACTTCGACTGGATGATGAACCAGACATCCTCATTGTAGATATAGGAGGTGCCCAGGTCGCCCCGGCAGACCTTGCCCACCCATTCGACGTAGGCCTGGTACCAGGGTTTATCAAACCCGTAGTACTCCTTGAGCTGTTGGATCTGCTCTTCGGAAAGCGCGGTCCCGGCCGAGGCGTCGCTGCCCGCCCGGGAGGTCATTTCCGCCTGCCGCGCCTCGGCCAGGGCCCGTTCGATCGGGCCGCCCGGGACAATCCGGGTAATGAAGAAAACAATCAGGGTGACCCCGACCAGAGTCGGCGGAATCAGGAGCAGGCGCCTGAGGAAATAGTCACGCATCCAAAGCTGTCAGGGATAACCGACGCGACGTGGCCGGAAGCTAAACAAGCTTCGCATTGGACAGCTTTCCCGGCCGGTGTCAAAACCCATCAGGCTGCCCGGGGCAGGCATTAGGATCGCTGTCCTCGGGCCCGGGCCGGAGCGGATACGGAAAAAGTCGCCCTCCGGTCAAACGACCAGGGTGGGCGGGGCCTGCTGCTGGCGATACGCCACGCGCCAGCCATCGCGATGCTGGCGGAGCCAGAGATAAAGGGCCCGGTCCGCGCCGATGTCACAACCGGCTTTTTCAGACTCCAGCCACTTCAGGCGATCAATTTCAGACTGCTCCTGGATCAGCTCCAGATAGAGGGGGAGAAGCGAAAAAGGGTTGGCTGGGGCTACGTTGACTGGTTCTGGCCGATTGACGCGCCCCGGGGGTCTGTCGGGGTTGATCAGGCTGCATCGAAGGGAGGCGGGAACACACGCTGACTAAGAACCGTAAGTCAGGATCGGTTTAACCGTTAGCCAAGCAAGAAGGTTCCCCCTCGGAAAAATCAATTCACGGAAATGTCACGCCGGCGCCACGGGTCCTGCACAACCGGCTGGTAAGGTTCGCGTCCTCTTATGCCGGACCATGCCCCCCGCGTCCTGATTGTTGAAGACGAACCTGATGTCGGTCGTCTGCTGACCTATCATTTCAATCGGGAAGGCTTCGACGCCCACCACAGCAGGACCGGCCTTCGCTTTCGCGAATCCATCCAGGACACCCGGCCCTCCGTGCTGGTGCTCGACCTGATGTTGCCGGACTTCGACGGCTATCGCATCTGTCGCCTGCTCAAAAGCGACGAGCGCTACGAAGACCTGAAAATCATCATCCTGTCGGCCCGCAGCGGGGAGGAGGATATCCTGAAGGGCTTCGCCTGCGGCGCGGATGATTATGTCACCAAGCCCTTCAAGCCCAAGGAGGTGGTGGCACGAGCACGGACCGTCCTGCGCCGTGGCAAGGTACCGTCGCAGGGACCCGCTCATGAGGTGCTCCGCTTCGATCCTCTCGAAATCGATCAGGCCGCTGTCGAAGCCCGCATCGAGGGAAAGGCGCTTCCGCTGACCATTTCCGAATTTCGCATCCTCGCCACCCTGGCCGCCGCGCCTGGTCGCATTTTTTCCCGTATCCAGCTGCTGCAGCAGATCGGCACCGGCAGTACTGCCAGTGGCCGCAACATCGATGTCCACGTCCGCTCGCTGCGGAAAAAACTGGGGGAGCACCGCCACTTCCTCCAGACCGCCCGTGGGGTTGGATACACCTTTGAAGCGCCTCGAACGTCTGTCGAACGCTTCAATTATCAGGGGTGAGCGCACGTTCCTTGTAACCTGCGCGCGGCCCGTCCGGTCCTCCGGACGGGCCGCAATTTTTTAGGATGTTCGCCTCCTGTTAATCCCATCTTAACCGGGAGGCCGCAGCCTGTCCTGATGGCTGATACCGCATCCCAGGTCCTCGCAGCGGAACAGGCGAGCCGGCAGGCAACCCGTCTGGCCGCCTTTCACCGGCTGCGCGGCCGGACGTCTCCCCTCGAACCGGCCCAGATCACCAGCCAGCTCCGGTCGCTGGTCGACAAGGTCATGGGAGAAGCCGGGTTGTACGATCCGCAGGGCGCCGCGCTGGCCCTCAAGCAATCCGAAGGCGACGCCCTTGAGGCCGCCGTCCTGCTACGCGCCTACCGGCAAACCCTCCGGCGCGGCTATACTTCGGAAACCCTCCAATCCCGCGCACTCTGGGTGCGCCGCCGGATTTCCAGCGCCTTCCGGGAGATACCCGGCGGGCAGATCCTCGGGGCGACCCGCGATTATACCCAGCGTCTGCTCGAAGCCGGCCTGGCCCGGGAAACCCCCGAAGCCGGCGACACCTTTCTGGAGGCCTTCGCCCGCCGCCTCGCCGACCGGAAGTGCGAACCGCTCCGAACCTACCCCAAGGTGGCCGACATGCTGGTGAAGGAAGGCCTGATGGCGCCGGTCGACGATGCGGGAGACCCACGCCTTCAGGACATTACCCGCGAACCGATCCGGTTTCCGGCCCCGCGCTCGGCAGCCCTGCAGTCGCTGGCCCGGGCCGAAACGGGCGCCATCATGGCGCTGGCCTACAGTGGCATGCGGGGTCAGGGCGGGGACCATCCGACCATCGGCGAGATCCGGGTCGGTCGGGTGGCGGTTTGCGTGGAGGACCGCCTGGGCCGCAAGCGCACGCTCGGCCGTATCCAGATCACGGAGGCCGAAAACATTTCCAAAATCAAAGTGGCGAAAAAAAGGAGCCTGCCGCTCATGTCGCTCGGCTACGGTCTCTGCTTCGGCCAAAATGAAACCAAGGCCATCTGCATGGGCATGCTGGACCGCGGCATGCGGATCCCGGGAGACGGTGCCCCGGCGGTCAGCCAGGAGTTTGTGCTCCATCACACCGAGGGGGCGGACGCCTGGGGCGCGGTCAACAGCCTCAAGTTGCCCGAAACCCCCGGTATGACCAGTTGCCTCCACGACCTGCGGCAGGCCGTGGGCCGAAAACAGGCCCTGGATCAGGCCCGGACGGCCCGGAAATCCGCTGGAATCGCGGGCACCGGCTGAAGCACGCTGCACCCCCTGGAGTACTGTCGATGCTAACCCGAACTTCTCAACAGAATCGGGAAACTGGGCAGTAAATAATGCTGAGCGAGGGATTTGCAGCATTTCTTCGAAATGCACGTTCGTGGTGGGGCCCTGTTTCCCGATTCTTTTCGCCCACATGCGCGATCTGCGGCGTGTTATGCTCGCTTCGCTCGTTGAGGTGTCGCCCTGCGGGCTCGGTAGTCGGGCTTCATGAGAAGTCCGGGCTAAACAGCCCGCAGCAATGCCGGACGATCAGACGGAGGCCCGAGCTTTTCCAAAACCCTCAGCCTGTCGAAGCGGAGCCGGGCTCAGGGGTGGCGGGAGCAGCGTCCGGCCATCCGCTCGAGTCGCGGGCACCGGCTGACGCCTGGTGCACCGGGCGTCGGCTCCGCCGCTGTTCCGCCGTTTTCAAACGGATGAGGGCGAGCAGCCGGGTCCCGGCCTGGTCGAGCGGCCCGGAATTGTCGATGTGGACCGCGGCGGGATGATCGACGGTGAAGCGGCGCGCGCGTTCGAGGCGCCGGTCGATGGCTTCGGGAGTCTCCCGACCGCGGCCTTCCAACCGTTGGCGGAGCGTGGCCGGCGCCACCCGGATCAGGACCGGCACCAGTCCGGGAAAACGCCGGACCGCCGTATCCAGATAACCACGACTGCCGTTCATCACCACCACCAGTCCCCGTTCCAGCCAGGCCTCCACCTCCAGACCGATACCGTAAGCATTGTCATGACTTTCCCAATGCAGGCAAAACAGACCGAGATCCCGGCGCAGGCAGAATTCCTGGCGGGACAACACCACATGGTTTTCGCCGTCCGGATCGACCGGACGCGTGATGTAGCGGTGGGCAAACAGAACCGGCCAGTCACCCGGGCAGCGCTGCCGGGCATGCCTCATAACCGAATCCTTTCCCGCGCCCGACGGCCCGACAACATACACCAGGGTTCCCATCACCCCACCCTGCCGCCCGCCGATTAAGACCGGATAAAGGAGTCGCCGCGCCAGCATCACCCCTCCCCCGACAGCCGGAGCTGGCGGGGGTGGACGCCGCCTACGGGCCCGATCGCCTTCAGCGTCGCCGCGATGGCGGCCCGGACGGCTGCCGGCCAGGCCGCCCCGCGGACAAACCGCGTCTTCAGGACCTGCGCGGCAAAAAAGTCGCCGGTGCCGGGCACCTGGACCGGCCGTTCTTCGTGCGGGTAGTCGCGGACGGCAGCCCCCCGCCGCATCCGCACCCCGAAGCCCTCCCCGACAGGGGCCGAGGTGAACAGCCAGCGGCAGTCGGGCGCCCACGCGGCCAGCCGTTGCTGGGCGGCGGCTTCGCCAGACAGGCCGACCGGGTCCCCGTCGCCCAGGGTCCGGGCGAGGAACTGCACCTCGGTCGGGTTCGGAAAGGCGAGGTCGGCCGTCCGCAGGAGACGCAACCAGGCGGCGGGCATGGCGGCGTCGACGTACAGCCGGCCGCCGTCCCCACAGACCGGATCGACCGACAGCCAGGTGAAGACGGACCGGTGCCGGTCGAGGAGATCACGGATCTCATCGATCTGGTCCGGGCCGGCCAGGTAGCCGACATGCAGCACCGCCGACTGGCCTTCATCCGCCAGCCGCGCAGCCACCGCTTCCAGGTTGTCCGCCAGCGGAGCCGCGAAGCGGCGGGTCCGTGGATGGCTGCCGAATCCGGACAGGATGACCGAGGGCACGGGGATGGCGTGTTCACCCAGGACGGGCAACACCGCCTTGAGCCCCGCCACGCCGATGGCCGGCAGGCTCTGCACGCAGATGATCGGTGACGGGGTGTCGCGGGAGGCGGTCATGACGGCGGAAGGGCAGTCGAATGATTCAGCCTGAAGCACCGATGCGCCAGTCCAGATCCAGAAGAAGACCGGCGTGGTCACTCGGGTAAACCCCGGTTGCGGGATCAGGCTGGTCCAGCACACGTTCAACCGTGCAGGCGGGGGGCTCCCGGGAACCCCCGGTCAGGGCCAGCCACCAGACCTGGTCGATGGCGCGCGCGGCCCGATCCGGACGTGCCGGCAAGGGATGGGTCGGGGGCAACACGCCACGCCGCCGGCAAGGCGCACCCGTCACGCCAAAGCGGGCCAACCCACGGGTCAACGGCTCCAGACTGGGATGATCCGGCGGGGCGTTGAAGTCACCCCCGAGCAGACCGGGTGCGCCTGCTTCCGCCATGCCCCGGGCCAGCGTCTCCAGCGCCACGGCCAGTTGACGGGCGCGCAAAGGCGTTTCATCGGCCCGATGGCTGAGGTGCAGGTTGCCGACCATCAGGCCGGGCCCCTCGCCGGCCGGCTCACCGGTCCAACGGCCCAGTTGCAATCGGCGATCCCCGCCGGCCGGGCTGGAGGGCAGCTCCACATCGGCCCCGGGGGCCCAACAGCCGGGCCGGCTCAGCACGGCCAGCCCCGACGACGACCGCACAGGCCCGCCCGCCCAGAGCCGTTGTTTGAACCGCCCCGGAGCGGGATGGCTTTCGAGACCACAGGCCGCCGCGAGGACGGTGGCGGTGTCGCCGGGTTCGGGGTGCGGCTCCTCGGTCCGGAAGGCCTCCTGCAGCAGCACCAGATCAGGCGTAAGCGCGGACAAACCGCGACGCATGGCGACCAGGCGCCGCGGGTAGTCCCCGTCCTGTTTCCATGTATTCAAGGTCAGGATACGCAGCCGCATGACGCCGCCAACCTGATTTGCCCGGAGGGGCCGGGGCAAGCCCGGGAGGGGCCCGTTGCCCAAGTGTCACCCCGCCTTTATCCAACGTTAAAACCCCTGCCGGAGTATGGTTTTGTGACTGTGCTCCCCCCGCAGACCGACACCCTGATTCGCAACGCACGCCTGGTGCTGCCCGACGCCGTTACCGGACCGGGCAGCCTCCGGATCCGCAACGGGCGGATCGACCGCTTTCGGGTGGGCCCTGCGGAGCCGCCGCGCGCGGGCGATTGTACGCTCATCGACGGGAACAACCAGCTGGTGTTGCCGGGCATCATCGATCTTCACACCGACGCCCTGGAAAAGGAGATCATGCCGCGGCCGCGGGCGGACTTCCCGCTCGAGGTGGCCGCCCAGGAGCTGGAAAATAAACTCATGGCCTGCGGCGTCACGACGGTCTTCCACTCGCTGCACCAGGGCTACCAGAGCGCGGAAAAGAACGCCGGCAGCCGTTACACCCGCACTGAGATTTTCAATCGCATCGACGCCTGGGCCCGCGCCCACAGCCTCATTCACACCCGGATTCACCTGCGCTTCGAGGTGACCGGGCTGTACGCGCTGGAGGAGGTGTACGACCGCATGCGGCGCGGCCAGATAGCCCTCCTGTCGATCATGGACCACACGCCGGGCCAGGGCCAGTACCCCGTTCGCGAGGTCTACCAGCGCTTTGAGCGCGACGGCAAAAGCCGGGCCGAGGCCGACCGGTACATCGCTGAAGAGCAGGCCAGGCCCCGTCTGGACGAAGCCGGTTTGGAACAACTGGTCGAAACCGCCCACGGCCTCGGGATCAAGGTCGCCAGCCACGATGACGATACGCCCGATAAGGTCCGCGCCATTCACGCCCTCGGCATCGATGTCAGCGAGTTTCCCATTACGCCGGAAGCGGCTAAGGCCGCCCTCGATCACGGGATGCACACCATCGGTGGCGCCTCCAATGTCCTGCGCGGCGGTTCGCTGACCGGCAATCTGGACGTCAGCCGGGCGATTGCCGGCGGCCTGATTACCGGCCTGTGCTCCGACTACTATCCGCCCTCCATCCTCCACGCGCAGTTCAAGCTCGTGCGCAGCGGTGTCTGTTCGCTGGAGGAAGCCTCGCGTCTGGTCAGCGGCGGGCCCGCGGAGGCGGTCGGCCTGGGCGAACGGACCGGTCGGATCGAGCCGGGCCTCGCCGCCGATCTCATGCTGGTCGCCAACCAGAACGGCCTGCCCAAGGTGACCCACACCCTGGCCGACGGCCGTCTGGTCCACCAGTCGGCGCACCAGCCCCGCCGCCCGTTTGACCCCGTCGACCAACTGCTCCAGAGACAAGCCGAACCGGAAGACGCCCACCGGGCCGTCCTCGCCTGAATTCCGACCATGGGCAGCCCCAGCAATGCCTCCACCGCCGTCCGGGAACTGGCCTATCCCGACTACGAAGCCCGGCAACGGGAGGAAATCACCCCGGAGGGCCTGGCCGACCGGCTCCGCCGGCTCGGCGTCGGAGGCCGCGCCACCTGGCGGGCCGCCGCCGGTCGCTGGGAGCCGCAGCCCTACCCCGGCTGGGCGCTGCAGGCGATGGCCGACCGGGCCGGCCCCAACCGGTCCACCATCGAGTCGTTGGTCCATCTCCGGGAGGCGCTGTGCCGGCCGTTCGAAGGTTCGGGGCCGGACCGGCCGCCGGCGCTGTTTCCGCTGCCCAGGGCCAGTTTCCACCAGACGGTGGCCAACACCTTCAGCGCGGACCGGCGTGAACGGCACCTCGTCGCCCCCGGTCTGGAGGCGGAATGGCCGCGGCGGATCGCCCGCAGCCTGGCCCGTATCCGGGTGCCCCGGCGACCCGATCCCGTCTGCATGCGGCTGATCGGCATCAGCCTGTTCCGGACCGCCATCGGCATCCTGGGCGTGTTTCCGCAGGAAACCCATTTCGACCGGGTAGTGGGCTTTCGCGACGCCTTTTACAGCGATACCGAGCTGACGGCGCTGGGCCTCGAGCGAACCCGACCGTTCATCGGGCATATCACGCTGGCCTATGTGGAGCGATCACTGACCGCGCACGAAGGGGAGGCGCTGGTCGACCGCATCGTGCACCTGAACGGCAACCTGCCCGCGGAGGGCCTGCCCTACCTCATGCCGGAAGCCCGCCTGCACCGCTACGACACCCTGGCGGCCTTTGTCACCAGGCCGGACTGGCCGGCCATTCAACTTTAGCAAACCCACCATGCTCGCCTACATCGAACACCAGGGCCCGCCCCGCCGGGAACAACGCAAGCAGCTCGGAGAGCAGCCGCACATCCACCCCACGTCCACAGTCAGCCGCTGCCACCTCGGCAGCTACACCGATGTCGGTCCCGAGTGTTCCATGCGCGAGTCGTCGATGGACGACTACAGCTACCTGGCCGGCCGGGTTTCCATGGTCTGGACCACCATCGGCAAGTTCTGCTCCATCGCGGCGCAGACGCGCATCAACCCGGGCAACCACCCGACCTGGCGCGTCACCACCAGTCATTGCACGTATCGACGCATCCAATACGGTTTTGATTCGGTGGAGGACGAGGGCTTTTTCCAGTGGCGCCGGGACCAGCCCTGCACCATCGGCCACGATGTCTGGATCGGTCACAACGTCACCCTGCTGGCCGGCAAGTCGATCGGCACCGGCGCCTGCATCGGGGCCGGTGCCGTCGTCTCGCGCGACATCCCGCCCTACGCCATCGCGGTCGGCGTCCCCGCCAGGGTCATCAAGTACCGCTTCGACGAGGCGACACGTGAAAAACTCATGCGCACCGCCTGGTGGGACTGGGACCGTGAAACACTGGAGCGCCGCTTCGCCGATCTGCGCGACCTCGACCGCTTTCTCGAAAAGTATGCGGACTGACTCCGCCTGGCGACGATGCGCGCTCCGCGCCCTGCTGCTGGTCCTGGCCGGTCTGGCGGTTGGCTGCGGCGGTCGGGACGCGCCCGCGGCCGACACCGGCCCGGACGACGCCCCCTTTACGCTGCGGATCGGCTACACGCCCTACGAGACCACCATCGTCGACCGCGAGGCCGCCTACGCCGCCTTCGCCAATTACCTGGAGCCGGTCCTCGGCATCCCGGTTGAAACCGTGCCGGTGCCCGAATACCTGCCCACCATCGACGCGCTGGCCAGCGGCCGCATCCACCTGACCAGCCTCGGCTCCCAGGCCTACCTGCTGGCCCGTCAGCGCTGCGACCTGCGGGTCATCGCCCGCCGCGCTGCCCCCACCGGCCGCCCCTTTTCCTACCGGAGCACGCTCCTGGCGCGCCGCGGATTCGGCCTCGACGACCTCGAGGCGGTGCGCCAGCGCGCCGCCGACCTCACGTTGCTGTTCACCGACCGCGCCTCCACCTCGGGCTACCTCGTGCCACGTGCCGCGCTTAGCCGCATGGGCCTGGACCCGACAGAGGCCTTTGGCGGCATCCGCTTTACCGGCGGGCACATTGGCTCGATCCTGAGCCTGGTGCATGGCGAAGCCGACCTGGCGGCCGTCAACAACAACCGCTGGGAGGACCTGACCACGAGCGGCAAAGTGGACCCCGAGCAACTGAACGTCCTCTGGACCTCCGCCTCCATCCCGAACGGCCCGGTCGTCATCCGCAGCGACGTCCCCGGCCGGATCACCGAAGCGGTAACCCGCGAACTGGTGACGCTGCCCGAGACCGCCCCGGCGGTCTGGAGCGCCTTCGCCGCCCAGTACCCGGACCCCGCCTTCATCTACGTCCGGGCCGACCACACCGCCTACGCCGGCCTCGACGCGCTCTTCCAGCCCGACCTGCCCAACCAGGCCTCGCTGAAGTAGCGGGATGGGACCATCGCGCGAAGACCCGAAGCCGCGAAGCGTCGGGGAAATGGACCGCGGCCACCGGGGACGGTGGCCCTCCCGGTTCGTAAAGAGAGGCATACACGTGGGAGGCGTGTGCTTCAGCACACGCTCGTGCCAACGGTGGACCCGTCGCGTGAACCCTACGCGGTGGCCAGGTCGTGGCTGGGGAGGGGGGTGGTTGTTTCGGGGTGCGGGGGTGCCGGGGGCTCGTCGGCAGCAAAGCGGCGGGTGCCGCCTACCCAGGCACCGAGGACGCGGCCGTAGCCATCGGCGGGCTGGACGGCGATGAGGTCGGCGAGTTTGCCGGGTTCGATGGAGCCGATGGTGTCGGCCCAGCCGAGCGCGCGGGCCGGGTTGAGCGTGAAGCAGTTGGCCGCGCGGGCGGGGTCGATGCCGGCCGCCAGCATCTTGATCAGGCTGCCGAGGAGGGAGGGGAAGTGATAGTCGCTGCAGAGGATGTCCACGAGGCCGGCGTCGAGCGCCTCGTGACAGGACAGGTTGCCGCAATGCGAGCCGCCCCGGTAGTAGTTGGGCGCACCCATGCAGATCCAGAGACCGAGTTCGCGGGCCTTGCGGGCCGCCGCAAGCGTGGTCGGCATCTCGGCCAGCGTACAGCCGGCGGCATGCGCCTCGACGACGTGGTCGACCGTGGTGTCGTCGTGGCTGCCGAGGAGAACCTTGCCGCCAAAGGCGGCGGCAACCTGCGACCGGTTGTTGATTTGGGAAGCGGTGGCAATCCTGGCTTCGAGTTCGGCCCGGGCGTCTTCGAGGGACAGGTCGCCCCGGGCGGCACGCTTTCGGGCGATGTCCTCCAGATTCCGGAACTGCCGCTGGCCGGGAATGTTTTCGTTGAAGACGATGTTGCCGAGGGTCTTGAGGCTCCTGAGCGCGGCGATGGCCGCGTCGCAGGGCTCGAAGTTGGTATCCCAGCGCACGTGGATGCGGTGCCGGGCGAGGTAATGCGGGGCCAGGCGGTCGTATTCGCGACCGAGTTCCAGCCCGTTGCGACGCCAGACCGAGCCGTTGGCTCCGCCGTCGTCTTCGTCGGAGACGCGGACCGCGCCGAGGACGGTGGTGAGGCCGCTGCCGATGGCCCGCAGGTCCATGTAGTGGAAGGCGAGTTCGAGCGGGAAGTTGGTCTGCGGCCGGGGATTGATCTCCTTCTCGAGATAATCGGTGTGGATGTCGATGAGCCCGGGCAGGAGCCAGGCACCGGCAAAGTCGATGCCCGGGTCGTCGAGCCGGGCATCGGGCAGCACGTCGGCGATGCGGTCGTCCTCGATGACAACGGTGGCGTTGTCGACGAGCCGGTCGGGCAGGAAGGTACGGGCGTTTTTCAGGAGCGTGCGGGCCATGGATTTTGCGGGCTGGGAAGCGAGGGTCGGTGATTATTTCAGCTGGGTCCCCGCGCCGAGGAGGCCCTTCCGGATCCGGTCGGACAGCTTCTCGGTGAGGATCATCAGCAGGACGATAAAGAGGATGTAGGCCAGCATGGCCGGGTAGTTCAGCACGGCGTTGGCGATGTTCAGCTCGAAGCCGAGACCGCCACCGCCGAAGACGCCGAGCGCGATGGCTCCGCCCATGTTGATCTCGAACAGGTAGAGGCCGTTGGCCACAAAGGAGGGCAGGACCTGTGGCAGCACGCCGAACCGGATCTCGTTCAGCCGGTTCGAACCGGCGACGCGCACGCCCTCCACCTGGCTCATGTCCACCTGCTCGATGGCATCGGCAAAGAACTTGCCGAACATGCCGGTCGAACCGATCACCAGCGCGATCGTCCCCGCGAAGGGACCGAACCCCACCGCGATGACAATGACCATCATGATGGCGAAATCGGGCGCGCAGCGCTGCGCCGACAACAGGCCGCGGACGGCCTGGCGGATGGCCGGGTGCGGGCTGGTGTTGCCAGCGGCCAGGAACCCCAAAACAAAGGCGATCGCGCCGCCGCCGGCCGTCCCGAGGAAGGCCATCGCGATCGTTTCGCCGATGGAGTTCCAGAGGTGCGGATCCGTCCACAGCAGGCTGAACCTGGGCGGCAACATTTCCCGCACCAGATCGCGGATGAAGTGAAACTGGGTGAAGAACCGGAAGGGCCGGATTTCGAGCCACGCGAAGCAGCCCGCCACGAAACCGACCGTCAGCAGCAGCGCCAGGACCGTCCGCCGGAACTTGACCGAGGGCAGAACGTTACGCGGCAGCCCGTCGACGGCGGCGGGTTCACGCTGGCGGAAGCGGGCGGGCAGCCGGGGCGGGGTCATTTCAGCTGCGCCTCCAGGATGCGCCGTCTCAGGAAATCGGATACTTTTTCCGCCACCAGAATCAACAGGAGCAGAAACAGGAAAGTCACCGTGACGCGCTCGTATTCCAGCAGGTTCAGGCTGTAGCTGAGTTCCCAGCCGAGGCCACCGGCACCCACCGCACCGAGCAGGCCGGCCTGCCGCATGTTCACCTCGAACCGGAAGATGCTGTGCGCGATCAGCGCGGGCATGATCTCCGGAATCACCCCGTAACGGATGATCTGGAAATGACTGGCGCCGGTCGCTTCCAGCGACTCCAGGATCTTCGGATCCACCTCCTCGATCGCGTCGGCCCAGAGCTTGGCCAGCATGCCGACCGTGCCCAGCGCAATCGCCACAATGCCCGGATAGGGCCCCAGCCCGAAGGCCCGCACCAGCAGCAGCACCAGGATGAACTCGGGGAAATTGCGCTGGAAGGTGATGTAGGCCCGCGTCAGGAAACGCAGGTCGGCCGGCGCGATGTTGCGCGCCGCCGCCAGCGCCACGGGCAGCGAGAGCACCATCCCGATCGGCAGCGGCAGCAGCGCCAGGAGGATGGTGACCAGCGCCGGCTGCACCAGCCCGGGCAGCGCGGACCAGAGCGGCGGGAAAAAGGTCGCGAGCTTGGACAGGCCGGTGGGCAGGTCGGCCAGCAGCTCGGGGATGTTCACCTTGGCCTGCCAGCCGGCCAGCAGCACCAGCAGCAGCGCGAAGAGGAGGTAGCGGACGAGCCGCCCCAGTTTGGCCGGGCCGTAACGCTGACTGATGTAGTCGTTGAGCGGAAGCGCCTCGGCCATGGTCAGGATGCGGTTGCGCTGCCGGCCATCTGGCGGGCCGGCTCGGATGTTTCCGCCGGAGCGGGTTGTCCGGTAATCTCGGCCAGTTCCTCGCCGTAGATGTCGACCAGTTGCCGGTGACTGAGCTGGCTGGACCCGTCGTGCAGGATTTTTCCGTTTTTCAGGCCGATGGCGCGGGTGCAGTACTTCGCCACCATGTCCGGCTGGTGGAAGACGCCGAGGACGGGGGTTTCCCTGGCCAGCGGCGCGAGCAGCTTCATGACGGCCCTGGCGTTCTTCGGGTCGAGCGAGGAAATCGGTTCGTCAGCGAGGTAGAGGTCCGGTTTCTGGTTGATCGCCCGCGCGATGGCTACACGCTGCATCTCTCCGCCGCTGAGCGAACCGGTACGCCGGGAGGCAAAAGCTTCCATACCCACGCGCTCCAGCGCCTCGTAGGCCTCGAAGGCCTCGGCGTCGGTGAAACCGTAAAGCCAGCTGCGCATCGGGTGTATCCCGGCCAGCTTCCCCAGCATGACGTTTTCGAGCACCGTCAGGCGCCGGACCAGGTTGTATCCCTGAAAGATGACCCCGATCCGGCGCCGGGCCTCGCGCAGGGAACGCCCGCGCGATTGGAGCGTGTCGAAGGTCTGGTCCCCGCGGGTGGTGAACCGGGCGGTTCCGCAGTCGGCCGAGGTCAGCCCCAGGATACAGCGCAGGGTCAGGGATTTGCCAGCCCCGCTGGCGCCGAGGATGCCGACGAATTCCCCCTTACAGATGGTGAAGCTGACCCCGTCCAGCAGACAGCAGCCGTCGGGCAGGGTCTTGGAGAGATTTTCGACAACCAGCATAACCGCCTCAAAGCAGGTCCATGGTTTCCAGGTTGCGGGCGATTTCGCGCAGGGGATCCCACATGCTGTCCTCTGCCGGCAGGTAAAAAAAGGGCTCGTGGGGCTCGAAGCCGGAAGCCTGCCTGATGTCGGCCCAGAGCACCGGGTGTTTGATCCGGATGTCGAGGTAGGCCTGTTGGACCGCTTTCTTGAGGTCCTCCGGCAGGTCCCCGCGGATGGAAAGCGGGCCGGTCGGGATGGGCGGCGATTCCCACAGAATCTTGAGGTCGCCGGGCTCGATTTTGTCGGCTTCCAACAGCCGCTGGTAGGTGTTGCCCGAAATGCCGCCGACCTCGACCTTGCCGCTCAGGATGGTCATGGCCGAGTTGGTGTGGCTCATGGTGAAGACCACCCGGCGAAAGTCGCGCTCCGCCTCGATCCCGAAGCTTTCCAGCGCCGAGCGAGGCACGAGGTGGCCGGAGGTCGAGGCCGGATCGGTGAAGGAAAAGGTCAGTTCGTCCGCCCGGTTGATCATCTCATCGATGCTGTCGATGCCGGACAGCGGACTGGTGACGATGACGGAGTTGTAGATGCCCGGACCCTCCTCCGTGCCGCGCGTGATGATGGCCTCGGCGCCCGCTTTTTCGTGCGCAATCATGTAGGCGAAGCTGCCGGTCTGCGCGATGTCGATCTTGTGCGCGCGCATCGCCTCAATGGTCGGCCCGTAGCTGCTGGCCCGGGTGATTTCCACCGGGATGCCGATCTCCTGCGTCAGGTAGTCCGCCAGCTCCTGGAAGCGGTGGCGCCGTTTTTCCGGATCGTCCTCCGACGGGGTGAAGGCCAGCCGCAGGCGTTCGGGCCACTGCCCGGGATCGGTCACCTGGGGTTTGGCCCCCAAATTGAAGTCGGGCGCGAACGCAAAGAGGCCGAGTCCCCCGGCCACGACGACATAGATGAGTATCCGCAAGAACATGACAGCAAAGGCCAGTGGAAATCAGGTGGCAGGAGCGACTTCTTCGAGCCGGCCCTCGACCAGATTGAGCTGGCGGTCGGCCATCCGCTCCAGGGTGTGCTTGTCGTGCGTGATCAGGATGACCCCGGTACCACGCTCCTTGAGGTCGAGAATCATGTCGATGACCACGTCCTTGGTGCGGGGATCGAGCGAGGCGGTCGGCTCGTCGATCAGCAGGAAGCGCGGCCGGGCGATGATGGCCTGAGCGACATTGATCCGCTGCTGTTCCCCGCCCGAGAAGGTGGACGGGTAGGCGTCCCACAGTTCATTCGGCAGCCCGAGGCGCTCGAGCAGGTCCCGCGCGGTTTCCCGGGCGGCGTCGGCATCCCCGCCGCGGTTGATCAGCCTGGCGGCGACCACGTCGACTGCGGTCACCCGCGGGATCACGCTGAGGAATTGGGAGCAGTAGGTCATGTCTGTCCGGCGGACGCGGAGGACCTCATGCTCGGGGGCGCTGGCGAGGTCGATGACGCCCGCGACCGAGCTGTCGAAGAAGATCTCGCCGGACGACACCAGGTAGGTCCGGTAGATGCATTTCATGAGCGAGGACTTGCCGGAGCCGGACTTGCCGGTGAGGCCGAGGACCTCCCCGGCGTCCATGGTGAAAGAGACATCGGCAAGAGCTGGAATGGTCTTCTCGTTGAGGATGTGCAGCAGAAAGTCCTTGCGGACATTGCGGACGTCGAGGAAGGGCGGCATGGCTTCGGGTGGGGGTGCGGTACCGGTTGGGTTAGAGGAGGGAGCTGACCAGCAACTGGGTGTAGGCATGCTGGGGATCCTGCAGAATCTGGTCGGTCAGGCCGTTTTCCACGATGCGTCCGTTTTTCAGGACCAGCGTGCGGTCGGTCAGCATGCGGATGACGGCGAGGTCGTGAGACACCACGATCATGGAAATGCCGAGCTCGTGCTGCAGGTGGCGGATCAGGTCGAGGACCTTGGCCTGGACCGAGACGTCGAGGCCCGTCGTGACCTCGTCCAGAAAGACGAGCGGCGGGTTGTTCGCGATGGCCTTGGAAATCTGGACGCGCTGCTGCATGCCGCCGGAGAAGGTGGCGGGGGCGTTATCCATCCGCGGAAGCGGCACCTCGGTCTTGTCGAGGAGCGAGGCGGCCCGGCGCCGAATGCTGCCGACATGAAAGTTGCCCGCCATGAGGAGTTTTTCGGCGATGTTGCCGCCGGCCGAGAAGCTGAAGTTCAGGCCGTCCCGGGGATTCTGATACACCATCCCCATGAGGTGGTTGCGGATGTAGCGCTTTTTCTGGTTGGAGAGACCCAGCAGGTTGGTCCGCCCGTCTTCGAAATCCCGGAACAGGACCTCGCCGTCGGTCGCGTCCTGGTCGAAAAAGAGCAACTGGACGAGCGTGCTCTTGCCCGAGCCGGACTCACCGACGATGCCGAGGACCTCACCCGGATAAAGGTCGAAGTCGATGTCGGCGCAGGCGACGATGGCATCAGTTTCCGGGCACTGGTTGGTCCCGTACTCCGGGCCCGTGTACTGGACCGAGTTGGAGATCGGGTCACCGTAGATCTTGGTCAGATTACGGACCCGGAGGAGCCAGTCGGGCCGGGAGGCGTTGTTGTCCTGAATCATGTTGAAAATAGTATCAATTTACTGGATACGGCTGCCGCCGGGCTGTTCGGCCTCGGTCTCGGGAGGATTAGTGAAAACCTTCTGCGGTGGCCGATGGCCGGTCCGCACCTTGTCGAGAAAGTTGCTGTCGTTGATGACGAACTTGCGGCTGTCCTCCGTCTCGTAGATCTCGTCCATGAAGGCGGTTTCCTGACCGGACACGGCACACTGCGTGTGGTGGAAGTCTTCCACCCGGAATTTCACGTCATCGAACTCGAGCGGTTCGACCCGGGTGTGGGGAGGGACGGCGTGAATGCGCTTTTCCCGGCCGGCCGAAAAAATCTGAATGGCGCGGCAGCCAGACAGGTTGGGCACATCCCAGCGCGGGATGGGGGACGGGGTCATGATGTAGCGGCCGTTGACCCGGACCGGATAGCCGGCCCCCCGCATGATCGCCCCGAACTTCACGTAGGCCTCGTAGAGGCTGACCCACATACGGGCGTAATCGGCCTCGGCGTGCATCTGACGGGTGCGCGCTTCGTAGCGCTCGACCCCGCGAAGGATCTCGGGCTGCGGCACCTGGTAGACGATGATCTGTTTCTCGGTCAGGACCTCTTCGGTGTGTCGGTGCCGGGTCTGGATCAGGGTGGCCTCCGCCGTGTCGAAGGTAGTCCGGCAACCGGTCATGCGCTTCACGAAGTTGCGCAGGTTGCAGGCGTTGACGCTGGCGTCGCTTCCCTGGTCGATGATCTTGAAAATGTCGCTCGGACCGATGAGCGAGAGCGAGGCGTGCAGGCCACCGGTCCCCCAGCCCCGGGAAATCGGCATCTCCGGACTGGAGTACGGCACCTGGTAACCCGGTATGGCGATTGCCTTGAGCATCTTCCGGCGGATCTCCTTTTTCGTGCTCTCGTCGATAAAGGCGTAGTTGTAGCTTCGCTCGAATTTTTTTGCTTCAATCATGGTGGTTCCGGTTGCGGGGATCAGCGGGTGGGCCTGGCATCGGACCGGCTGACGTTGCCGACGCGGTATTGGGCGCGTTCCCTCTCGCGGCGATCGATCGCCTTGCGGAGGTTGTCCAGGCCGCTCTGGAAGGTGACGTAGTGCGGCAGTTTGAGATGGTTCGTGAAGCCGTAGGATTCGACGCCCTCGGTGTGGTAGAGGACGAACTCCTGGCTCTGGGCGGGCAGGTCGCCGCCGCTTCGCATCGTCCGGTCCAGCATGCCCATGCAGATGGCCTTGGTTTCGTTCTGCCCGTAGCACAGGCCGTATCCAATCGACAGATACGGAACCGGGTCCTTCCGGCGCTTCTGGATTTTGGAAATCATCTCCGCCTCGGTGACCTGGATCCGACCGAGCGTGCGCAGCCGGCCGTTGCGGTCGCGAACCCGCAGGGGGGTGCGCCCGACCCGCAATTCACCGACCGTCGCGTGGGCCGACCCGAAGCCACGCTGGGCGCTGTAGCCCAGGCACATCAGGCCGCCGGTCTCGGCCCGGGCCAGCATCTGGAGCCGGGCCGAGCGCGGAGCGGGAAACTTGACCGCCTCCCGGGTGACATCGAGGAGCCGGGCATCCGGATCCTCTTCAACCCCGCGCAGGAGACCCTGCGCGGACAACAGGTCGATGACTTTGGAAAAGGTGGTGATGGCGCGGGTGTCCACGCCGGCCAGCTCGCCCGCAAAGGTGTCGAGGAATCGGTCGATGGACCCGAACGCCTCGGCGGCGAGATCGGGGTCGAGCAGGCGCTGGGTGTAATCCCGCGTGGGCCCCAGGATCTGTCCGCCGGGAATGTCGCGGAAGGCGCTGGAGATGCGGCGCTGCACCCACATTTCCCGCGTGTTGAGCGTTTCGGAGGTGTAGTTCCGGTTCAGCGTGGCGCGGAAGGCGCGGATGATGAAAGCGGCCTCGAAGACATCGCCTTCCACCTGCTTCAGGGCGAGGGCGGCATGTTCCGGCGCGTAGATGGAGCCCTCGCCCATGATCTTGTCGACCAGCAGCCGGAACTGGGTCCGGATCTGTTCGACCTCGACCGGAGGCGTCCGGTCCTTCAGGCGGAAAAACTCCACCAGTTCGGTGGCGTTGGCGATGGCGTCTTCACCGCCTTTGATGGCGACATATCCCATGAATCAAAAAGGTTGGCAGGGTTCGGCTTGCGTCGTGCGGGGCAGACCGACCACTGACCATCGGCCCGAAACGGGATCGCTGTGGGTCAGAATCGCATCGGCCCCGAGCGGAAATTCATCGTTCTTTTCCTGGAGGGCGGCCACCAGCGCGGGGTTCAGCCCCGCCACCACCAGTTCCCGGCTTTCGGGGATACCGGGGCCGGTCAGCCTCCAGCGGGCGGCATCCGGCCCGGCCAGGTCGCCCAGGCCCCCAACATGGAAGACCAGCGTGGCGGCAGTCTCCGGATAGGTCAGGATGCCTTCCTTCGCTGACTCGACGACAGCGGGATGGGCGTCTCCCGGGGCGAAAATGAAATCGGCCTCTTCCAGCGCCGCGGGTGGGGAACCGGTGTTGAGCTTGAGGTAGGCCTCGACGGCCTCGTCTTCGAACCCGAGGTGAAAGGCGACGTCCCGGTTGATCAGGGCGAGGGCGACCAGCGCACTGGCGGACGGCAAGCCGGGGGGCGGATCAATTGACACCGGTTCGAGGACGCGGATTTCACCGGGCCGGGCCATGGCGTCGAGGATGGCCCGGAAATGGTTCTGGGCGTCGTGAACGACGTCGTAATCGATTTCGCGCAACGTTGTCATGATCAGTCCTGGTCCATGAGTTTGAAGTCCACGCGGGTGCGGAGGACCTGATTGAATTCTTCGGTGTCGGCCTCCATCAGCGAGACCCGCTCGCGCTCGATGAACATCTCCGCCTCGGTGGGAAGCCCGTCCGGCCGGCTGCGCAACGCGTCGAAGACGGCGATGCAGTACCCGCGGACAGGCTCCTCACCCAGACAGAGGCCGATGCCCAACTGCCCGTCGACCGAAACCTCACATTCCGTCGTCAGTGCCTCTCCCAGATAAAAGGGTTGTTTTTCGAGCGAGTCCTCCGCTTTCACCAGGGTCAGGCAAACCCCCGGCTCGCGGACTAGCTCCACGCTGAACCGGTTTTCGAGGTCTTCGACAAAGGCCGTCAACCGCTCGAGGTCGCACTCCGTCAGGACCAGATCGTCATCGTAAGTCAAATCCATGAAGGGAACCATCCGGACAACGGGTTAAGAACGCATAAACGGGTCATGAAATCGTCGTGAACCAGTCAGCAGGCCAGGCCCCGCTCCGCCAGCCAGGCCGCCGCCGGCCGGATGCGGGCAACCGCCAGTTCGAGGATCAGGCGAGGCGTCCGGGGCAGCTCCGCCAGGGCCTTCCAGACGGCCGGCCAGGCGATCGTCCCGCCTTCACCGGGGGCCCAGTGCCGGTCCGAGGCCTGATCATTGTCGGCCAGGTGCAGGTGCTGGAGGAACCCGGCCGAAGCCCGTATCCAGCCATCGACCGGGGGACCGCCCCGCGCCGCCATCAGGTGGGCATGGCCGGTGTCGAGGCTGCGGGCCACGGTCGGGGTGCCGAAGGACCGGACCAGCGCATCCAGCGGTTCGGGTTGCTGATCCTGAATGTTCTCCAGCACCAGTTGGACCCCGCAGTCCGAAGCCCGGGCAATGACGGGGCCGAACACCCGGTGCGTCTGCTCGATCATCCGGTCGCGCTCCTCGCCGGGAGCATGCGGCACCCAGGGTCCGCCGAAAAAGAGAAAGGGGCTGTGGACCACCATCTGGCTGGCATTCAGAGCTTCGGCCACCGCAACGCCGTCCAGCAGCCGGCGCGTCACCGCCTCGCCGATGAGGGGGTCACCCACCGCCAGCGCGACACCCCAGTAAGGACCGTGGATGCTGAGCCGGCCGGTGTATCCGTCGAGCAGGCGAAGGGCTTCCTGAACGCCCGCTTCGCGATCCGTATCCAGAAATTCAGGACGAATCGGATCCTGGATTTCCAGGTCGCGCTGGTCGGCCAGCACCCAGTCCCGGATGACCGGAAAGTTGCGCAGGCTGACGGCAGCACCCACGCGTGGAGGATCCCGGTCGGGAGCAGGCGGCAACGGGGCGACATCCATGCGTCGATCCTCCCGTTTCCTGATTCAGGCGGCTTAAAGATCCGGCGACAAGTGAGTGACAGCAGGCTCCCGCGCCGGACCTGTGGCAAACGCGGTACCGTCGGGTAACGATCGGGAAAAAGCCGCCCGGCCGGGACGGTCTCTTTACCCGATCCTTACATGCCTGCGCAGAATGCAGTCATGCCTGTCTGGATGGCACCACGTTGCCCGGCCGCGCTTCCCTGGAACGCGGACACCGCTGCGGTTCTGCTCTCCGCCATCGACCAGCGGCGCAGCAGCATCGACCGACCGTATGTCGTGGCGGTGGCCGGGGGCTCGGCGACCGGAAAATCAACCCAGGTGGCGGCCCGGCTGGCGGAACACCTGGGTCACCTGTGCTGCCGGATCGAACAGGACCATTTCCAGCAGCGGTCCGCCGTCATCGACCGGTTGAACCCGCGCTACCGCTGGGACGATCCGCTGAACTACGGCCTGGAAGCCTGTGCCGACCTGCTCGAGCGCTTGCGCGCGGGCCGGGAAGCCACCATGCCGGTCTACTCGTTCATGGATCGGCGGCACACCGGCACGCAGACCCTGGAAGCCCGTCCGGTTATCCTGCTGGACGGCCTCTATGCGGGACATGAAAGCCTTCAGCCCTGGATAGACATGGCGCTATACGTGGAGACGCCGCTTTACGGCCGGCTGCTGCGCCGGCTGTTCCGCAACCAGTTTGAACGCTATCGCAATGCGGATCCGGCCCGGACGCTTCAGGGCTTCCTTGGCCCGGTCCTCAAGGCCCACCGCGAGCAGGTGCGCGACCAACGGGGGCAGGCCCACTGGATCCTGCAGAATCCCTACCGGTTCACCGAGTCCCTGCAGCGGTTCGGCCTGCAGCCCGTCCGGCAAACCGACCCGATCCGCCGGACCTATGCGCTGCCAGCCGGCCTGACCCTGGAACTGGCCGGCAACCCGCCCGGTGTCACCGTTTTCCGGATACGCTATGCGGATCGACTCTATTTCCCCTTCCCTGTCGACCCTGAAACAGCCGACCGGCTGGAATCCCTCGACCTCCATGAATACTGACTCCCGCCCGACCGCCCCCTGCCTGCTCCTCGCACTGGCCCTGCTGACGCTTCCGGTTGCCGGCACTGCCGCTCCCGACCGACCGGTGGTGCCGGCACCCGACCTGCCGGAGCGCACGGCCGTAACCCTGGAGGCGACGGGGCACTTCGGCCCGGGTGCGGAACGGGAGAACTCCGGGATCGTGAAGAGCCGGATCTGGCCCGACACCTTCTGGGTCCAGAATGATTCCGGGGACGAGCCCCGGGTCTACCCGGTCACCCGGACCGGCGAGGTGATCGGGGCCGTCCGTTACGACGACGAGCCCGGGGTCCGGATCGGCGGCGCCATCAATGTCGACTGGGAGGACATCGCGGTCGACGACAGCGGCCAGCTGATCGTGGCGGATGTCGGCAACAACCGGAATGACCGGCGGGACCTCGCGCTCTACTTCCTGCCGGAGCCCAGTCCCCGCGCGGGTCGGACTACCTGGAAACGGAAGGTCTTTTTCCGCTACCCCGACCAGCACCTGTTTCCCGCTCCGTCTCAGGATTTCAACTACGACTGCGAGGGGGTCTTCTTCGCCCACGGCAAGATCTACTTCGTAACGAAGCACCGCTCCGATCCGCACTGCCGGCTCTACCGGCTCGACAGCACCGCGCCGCACCGGACACACACCCTGACCTTCGTCGACGCCTTCGCCATCGGTGGCAAGACCACGGGTGCCGATGCCACGCCGGACGGACGCCGGCTCGCCATCACCACCTACGACGCGCTCTGGGTCTTTGAAACCGGGCCGGGCAGCGAGGGCTGGTTCCGCGGCAAAATCTACTGGATGCCCTTCAAAGCTCCGCAGGTGGAAGCCGTCTGTTTTGACGGACCCGACCGACTCCTGCTGGCCGACGAAGAGGCCGCCGCCCTCTACACGGTTGATTTCGCCGACCTCACGCGGGTGGATGATTTGACGTTCCGGCCGCTGGATTAGCCCGAACTTCTCACCAGAATCGGAAAAATGGGCGGTAAGGGATTTTGGCCGAAGAGCTTGAAGCATTTCTTTGAAATGCACGTTCGTGGTGGTGCCCATTTTTCCGATTCTTTTCGCCCACATGCGCGATCTGCGGCGT
>JBNPEH010000005.1:0-254910 GCA_051117635.1 Opitutales bacterium
AGTTTTCACGGTCTTGGCTTTGATCGCGTCAACCCGTTTGCCTGGCCGTCGCCGCGACTGGTGCGCCGGGCTGATGTGGTGCATGTTCACCAGCTCTGTACCTGGGTGAGCGACGCCTGCGCCCTGCCAGCCCGGCCCGGACGACAGGCCCTCGTGGGAACCGATCACGGCGGCGGGGGCTTCCGCGTATTGAACCGCCGCCTGCCCGTCTATCGCCGCTACCAGGCGGTCACCGGCCAGTCCCGGCTGGCGGTCGAACAGCTCGAGCCTACTTTTCAGGGCAGGACCCACCTGGTCCCCGGCGGCGTCGATCCCGATCGCTTCCGCCCCGGAAGGCCAGATAATACTCCGACCATCCTGTACGTCGGTCGGATGCTGCCTCATAAGGGCATTCACCTCCTCATCGACGCCTTCCGCCAGGCTGGGCTCGACACCTGGCACCTGAAGCTGGTTGGTCCCGCCGGCGACCCCGCCTACCTGGCCGATCTCCATCAGCGGGCCAGGGGCATGCCGGTCACCTTCGTCCACGATGCGGATAACACGGCAGTGATTCGGGCTTACCAGGCGGCGCGCCTGCTGGTCCTTCCCTCCGAGCGCCGCGGCTCAGGTCAGCCGCCTGAGCTGATGGGATTCACCGTACTCGAAGCGCAGGCATGCGGCATCCCGGTGCTGGTCTCCGATGCCGGGCCAATGGCGGAATTCATCGAGGAAGGCGTGACCGGGTTCTCCTTTTCGGCGGGCGACTGCGCCGCGCTGGTTGAGGGACTGCGAGCCGCGTCAGCCCTTCCGCCGGATACAGCGTCGGCCTGTCGACAACATGTTTTGGCTTTTTCCTGGGAGACCGTGGCCCGACAGTTCGTCAGCCTTTACCGTTCGATTCTGGCCTGAAATGGATAAGCTCCAAACAAATAGCGCCGATTACATCAAACGTCGTCCGCTTGCCCGATCCGCAGCGACCTGCCACCGTCCATCCCTCCGGAAAGCCCGTAAGGGCTGCGATCCGCGAGCCAGGGCCACCCCCCATCGACCGTGAACCAGCCAGCAGATATTCCCAGACTATCGGTCGTCCTCTGTACCCATAATCCGGATACCGACATCCTGGACGAGACGGTCGACCACCTGCGTGGGCAGACGCTCGCCACCGACCAGTGGGAGTTCGTCCTGGTCGACAACGCCTCCGATCCGCCTCTCCGGACCGACCTGGCCTGGCACCCGGCCGGCCGGGTGGTCCCCGAGTCCGAACTGGGACTCACCCCGGCCCGCCTGCGGGGTATTGCCGAAACACGGGCTCCGCTGATCCTCTTCGTCGATGACGACAACTTCCTCCAGCCCGACTTTCTGGAGGGGCTCCTCGAGCACGCCGACCGGCATCCGCAAATCGGGGCCTTTGGTGCACGGGTCGAACCGGCCTTTGCCGGTACCCCGCCGCCCTGGATCGGCGAACACCTGTACCAGCTGGCCATCCAGCAACCCGACGAAGACATCTGGTGTTGCAGCCGGTTGGCCAATCCCTGCATTCCCTGCGGGGCGGGGCTCTGCGTCCGCCGGGAAGTCGCCGAAGCCTATGCCCGCCGCGTCGGGGACGATCCGGGTCGCCGCGACCTCGACCGCAAGGGCCGGTCGCTGCTATCGGCCGGTGATACCGACCTCGCGCTGACCGCCTGCGATCTGGGGCTGGCCACCGGCCTGTTCAGCCGTCCCACCATGAAGCATCACCTGCCGGCGCGCCGGCTGACCGAAGCTTATCTGGTCGACCTCCACCGCATGCAGGAAGCGTCCGGCGTCCTCCTCCGTGCCCTGCGCAATGATGGGCACGACCCCCGGCCCCGGCCTTACGCCGGCTGGAAGGGGACGGTCCGCCGCTGGGTGCGCCGCGGCCTGATGTCGCGGCGTGACCGTGCCTTCGACCGTGCCGCCGAGGCCGGCCGGGTGCTGGGCCAGTCGCTGCTGGACGACATGAAGCGCAAGAGCCGCGGCTGACCCCATGCGTCTGCTTCTTGTCAGCCCGATTCCGGAAGTGTCCCAGCAACTCGGGGCCAGCCAGGTAACCCTCAACCTCAAGACAGCGCTGGAGGCGCGGGGTATCGACTGCCAGCTCTTCCCTGACGCGGGTCGGGCACTCAGCCGCGCAGCATACCCGGCAGCCGTCGCCGCCTTTCTGGACAGGGAGGCCCCGCGCTTCGACGTAATCGAGATTCCGGACACCCTGGTCAATATCACTCCGACGAATGCCCGTCCCCGGCCGCTCTGGGTGGTGCGCTCCCCGCTCCTCGACCTTCAGCGCTTTTATATCCGGTATCCGGATACACCCATGCATCTGCGGGCGGCCTTGCGCCGTCCCCTAAGCATGCTCCGTGCAGCCTGGCAGAGGAGGCGACGGAACGTACCTGACCGGTCGACCCTCCTCGCCTTTTACCGGGCCTACGATCTGGTCGTGGTCGCAAACAGCCTGGACCGGGACCGCCTGCTGGAAAACGGCCTGCCACCCGCCCGGGTGGCGGTTATCCCGTTTGCCCTGGATGATGCCCGGCACGCGTCGCTGGGCGCCCTGCCAGTCACCCCGCAGACCGACCCGCCGGTCCTCGTCTTTCTCGGTACCTTCGATTACCGCAAGGGCTGCCTGGACATCCGCACGGCTTTCCGGCGGTTGCGGCAGGCGATACCCGATCTCCGTCTGCGCCTGATCGGCACGCGGGGCATGATCCGGGATGAGGCCGGGGTCCTGGCCGCCTTTCCGAAACATCTCCGGTCGGCGGTGGATGTGACGCCGCACTTCCGGCGGGAAGACCTCCCCGGGCTCCTGACCGGTGCGCGGGCGGGCGTCTTTCCTTCCTACTGGGAGGGCTTCGGCCTGGGTGTTGTCGAAATGCTGGCGGCGGGGCTGCCGGTCGCCGCCTACCGGGCACCCGGGCCGGCAGATATCCTGCCGGCGGAATGGCTGGCCGCTCCCGGAGACGTGAACGGTCTGGTCGCACACCTCCTCCCCTGGCTCCTGGATGACGAGCCGACGCGGACGGAACGGGCGGCCCGGGCTCGACGGATCGCCGACCCCTACCGTTGGGATCGCATGGCCCGGGAAACGGAAGAGCTTTACCGGGACTGTCTGGCCAGGCGGCGGGAGGACGCATCGTCATGAACCACCTGCGCATCCTCCTGCCGGCGCTGGACCGCCAAGGGGGCGGGGTGGCCGACTACGGTTTCCACCTGGCGGAAGCGATCCGGCGGAAAGGCGTCCGCGTGACCCGGGTCGGGCTCCACGACCGGGCCATTGAGCAACCGGGCAGGGACGGGGATGACCTGCGCCTGCCCGCCGGCATGAGCTGGGGGGAGCGGGGACGGCTGTTCACGGATTATTGGGCAGAAGATCCGCCCGACGCGGTCAGCCTGCAGTTTGTGCCCTATGGCTTCCAGAACAAGGGCCTGCCGTTCGCGCTCGCATCCCTGCTCGGCTCGGTGGATTTGCCAACCGTTCGTCATGTGATGTTCCATGAGATCTGGATCGGGGCCGCCCGGCCCAGCCCCTGGAAGGATCGTGGAATCGGCTTCCTCCAGCGGCTGGCCATCGCCCGGCTGCTGAACCGCTTCCGGCCCACCTGTGTGCACAGTCATGCGGAGCCCTACCGCCGACTGCTCGAACCGCTCGCCGGCACCGTTCAGTCGCTGCCCCTGTTTTCCAATATCCCGGTGGCACCCCCGGACGGCCTGACCTGCCCGGCGAAAGACCAGGTGCCGGATACCGTCGGCATTTTCAGCCGCCTGCCACCCGAATGCGACCTCCTGCCTTTCCTGCACAGCTACCAGCGGGCGTTGACCGCCGTCGACCGTACCGGTCGGATCCGTTGGCTGGGGTTCGCCAACCCGGAGGCCTTTCCGCTGGAAACCTGGCAGCAGGCAGCGCCACGGGTCAGCTGGGACATTGTCGGTCCCCGGACCGAGGCCGAGCTGCCCGACGATCTGGCCGGTTGCCAGCTCGCCATCGCCGGCGTGCCGCTGGCGCTCTGGGAAAAAAGCGGCGTCGTCGCCGCCTGGCGCGCCGCCGGGGTGCCTGTCCTGTTTATCCGCGAACCGATCCGTTTTCCCGGGACGGAGCCGGCCCAACCGCTCCCTGCCGGCCTGATCCCGCAGATAGACGGCTGGCTCGAAGCCTGGCGTTCCACCCCGCGGGCAGACCCCCCACCGGATCCCGACACCGTCGCGGAGCGCATGCTGAGCGACCTGAACGAGGCCCATTCCCCAGGAGAACCCTTCTCGTGAACATCCTCATGATATCACCCGTTTTCGCACCGAGCATCGGCGGTGCCGAGACGGTCGGCCGTCTCCTGGGGCTGGCCTGGCAGCGGGCCGGTCACGGGGTTACGGTGACGTCCCGCACCCCCGGTCCGGAGACCGTCGACGGGCTGAAGGTCGTGCGCCGACCCGACCGGACCACGCTGCGCCAACTGGGCCGGGACCATGACCTGGTGTTTCACAACCCGTTCAGCCTGCCGGCCCGTCTGATTCTGCGTGGGCGGCCCCAGGTGGCCGTCTTCCATACCTGGATTGGTCGCGGAGGCGGCGGCCACCCCCTGCAGGTCGCGGCCAAGCGAATGGGTCTCCGCTTTGTCCGCCGGGTGGCCGTCAGCCGGGCCCTTGCTGCACACCTGCCTGATCCGGTAACCGTGATCCCCAACCCTTTCGATGCATCGCTTTTCGAACACCCGGTCGCCGGGGAGCGGCCCGGGGATCTCCTGTTTCTCGGAAGGCTCGTTTCCGACAAGGGCGCCGACCGGCTGCCCGCCATCCTCCGAATACTCTCACGGGAACGGCCGGACACCCGCCTCACCGTGACCGGCGATGGCCCGGAACGATCAGCCCTCGAGACCGCCTTCCGCGCGCAGGGCCTGGCCGACCAGGTGACCTTCACCGGCATCCTCAGCGGCGCTCCGCTGGCCCAGGCGCTGGCCAGCCACAAGGTGCTGCTGGTCCCCTCACGCTGGGAGGAACCGTTCGGCCTGGTGGTCCTGGAGGCTCAGGCCGCCGGCTGTCTGCCGGTGGTCAGCCCCCGCGGTGGATTGCCTGAGGCAGTGGGCACCTGCGGCCGTATCGCCCAAACGGATACAGCAGACGACCTGGCGGCCATGGCCTTACCGGTTCTCCGCGACGACTCGTTGCGGGAAACGCTGCTGGCCGAACGAAAGGAGCACCTGGCGCGGCACGATCCGGACCGGGTGGCGGCCCGCTACCTCGCCCTCTTTAAATCCGCAGGTAAAGGAGGCGGTCCATGAACAAGCGGGCTGGCGGTATCCGGGTGGTCCACCCCACGGGTAATGCCAATGTGCGGCAGGTGCTGCAGGCGCTGAACGAGGCGGAGCTGCTGGACCGCTTCTGTACCACGCTGGCGGATCGGTCCGGGTCCCGCTGGCTGGCCAGGCGTCGCTATCCGGTGCCCGGCCCCCGCATCGAAACCCGGCCCCTGCGGGAGGTAGCGCGGCTGGCGGCCGCGCGGCTCGGCCTCGACCGGCTGACCCGACCGACCGGCCCGTTGTCGGTCGACGCCATCTACCGGGACCTGGACCGTTCGGTTGCCCGGGGCCTGGGGCAGCTCCCCCGACCGCAGGCCCTGTATGGTTACGAGGACGGGGCGGAGGCGAGCTTCAGGGTCGCCGGGGACCTCGGCATTCGGCGGATTTACGAGTTGCCGATCGCCTATGGACCCTATGCCCGGCGCATCACCGAAGCCGCAGCCGAACGGCGACCGGCCTGGGCGATGACGCTCAGCGGCCTGCAGGATCCACCGGAGAAAATGGAGCGCAAGCAGCAGGAACTCGTGTTGGCGGACGCGGTGGTCGTCCCCAGCCGCTTCGTGAGGGATTCAATCCCGGAGGAGCTGCTGGCCGGCAAGGCCTGCCTCACCAACCCCTATGCCTGTGACCTCCCGGAGACGGACCGCCCCACCGTGCCCTCGACTCAGGGTCCACTCAAAGTCCTGTTCGTGGGCAGTATGAGCCAGCGCAAGGGCCTCGCCGACCTGCTCGACGGCTGCCGCGACCTGGCCAGACAAGGCGGCATCGAGCTGCACCTCATGGGCACCCGGCTGGCCTCCGAGGCCTTCTACCGTTCGGCCGGTACGCCCTTCACCTACCATCCGCCAGCAGACCGCGCGACCGTCCTGCAGACGATGCGCAGCTGCCATGTTCTGGCCCTGCCGTCGCTGATCGAGGGCCGGGCGCTGGTGCAACTGGAGGCGTTGGCCTGCGGCATGGCGCTGCTGATCACCCCGAACACCGGGGGGGACGACCTGATCCGCGAGGGGGACTGCGGCCAGATCATTCCGATTGAGGAGCCCGAGGCAATCCGGCAGACCCTCGAAGCCTGGGCTGCGGACCGGGACCGGCTGGCGGCGATGCGCTCGCGGGCGGTGATCCGTGCCCGGGACGTCAGCTGGCGTGCCTACCGTAACCGGTTGACCGCCTGGTTGAGCGGGCTCTTAGCTGAGGACAGTCATGGCGTCTAAATCCAAAGCCGGTATGCGGCCCCTGCTGGGGAAGTTGCTCTGGCTGTACCTGCTTCTGCTTATTTTCGAGGGCGCCTTGCGCAAGTGGTTCCTGCCGCAGCTTTCCGACCCGCTGCTGGTGGCCCGGGTCCCCCTGACGGCGCTGATCTACGCCATGGCTCTGGCAGGCGGCATCTTTCCGCGCAACGGCTGGACGCTGGGAGCGGTCGCGCTCGCCTTCGTGTCGTTCATGACCGCGATCTTCTTCGGGCACGGCAACATCTTCGTCGCCACCTACGGGGTCCTCACCTCGCTGTTTTCGATCCCGTTGATCTTCATTATTCCGCGCGTCTGGGGTGCTGACGACCTGAAGCGTGTCGTCCTCTTCCTGATGCTGTTGACCATCCCAATGACGATCCTGCTGGCCTTGCAGTTCTACCAACCCCAGTCCGCCTGGGTGAACCGCGGCGTCGGCGGGGTCGAGGGGGCCGGCTTTACCGGCGCGCTCGGGCGTTATCGCCCCCCGGGCACCTTTAGCTTCACCACGGGAACGGTGCAGTTCTACCAACTGGTGATCGCGCTTTTTCTGGCTCAGCTCGTGCACCGGCGAACCATCCCCATGTGGCTTCTTTATGGGGTGGGCATCTGCATCCCCCTTGCCTTCTTCGCCTCCATCAGCCGGACCCTGGCCGTCATGGCCGTCTTTATCCTCGTGGTGACGCTGGCCGGCATGTTTTTCACGGGCCGGAAACTGGGCCGGCTGATCTACCTTGTTCTGGGTCTGCTGATGTTCAATGGGGTCGCCATGCAGTTCGATTTCTACACCGACAGCGCCGACGCCTTCACTGCGCGCTGGGAACGCGCAACCGGGGAGGAAAAAGGCGGCATCCAGGAGGCCATTTTCGGGCGCATGTGGCGCGAGGTGTCCCGGCCCTTTACCGAGGCGGGCCGCGTACCCTTCTTTGGGAATGGAATCGGTCAAGGTACCCAGGTCGGGGCCCGCCTGCTGACCGGATCGCGGGGGTTCGTCTTCGGCGAGGGCGAATTCTGGCGCATCGTCGCCGAACTGGGGCCACCCCTCGGGTTTGCCTACATCCTCTTTCGCATAGGCCTGGCCATCCACCTCGGCATGACCACGCTGGCCGCCGCCCGCCGGGGGAACCTCGCCCCCTGGGTCGTGTTCGCCGCCACCTTCTTCCTGCTGACGATCGGCCAATGGAGCCAGCAGACCACGCTCGGCTTTGCCGTCTTTTCCGCCGGTCTGGCCTATGCCCTCGCTCGACACTGGACCCCCAAGCGAAAAAGCCGGGAGACGCGGAAGACCGCTGACCAGCAGGAGAACCTCGCCACCCCCCAACCTTCCCCGCAACGTGCCATTGTCTGAAGCCCTCCAGTTTATCCTGAAGGACTGGCTCGGTCGCTGGCCCAGCCTCTACATCGGGCTGCTCCGGCTCAAGCGGCGCGGTCACTGGTCCCGCGACTGGCTCGTCAACCCCTCCAGCCCCGTGGTGATCGAAGGCTTTCCCCGTTGCGGCAACAGCTTCGCGCACAGCGCTTTCCGCCGGGCGAACCCAGAGGTCGGCCCCATTGCCACGCACGTGCACCACGAGGCACAGGTCATCCTCGCCTGTCGTTGGCAACGCCCTTGCCTGGTCCTCGTGCGCGAACCCGCGCCGGCAGTCATTTCACTTGGAGCCCTGACCGTCGCGGATGCTCTGAGCCATGGCCGCCCGGCCCCCGGCCGCCTGCCCTGGCACGGTTACCTGAACGCCTACAACCGGTTTTATCGCACGCTGCTCCCCTATCGGAAGTCGCTGGTCATTGCCCCCTTCGAGGTCGCAACCCGTCGAATCGATGCCTGTGTCCAGGCGCTCAACGACCGCTTTGGCACGCATTTCACGCTGCCCTCCCCTGACCGGCAGACGCAGGACGCCATCTTTTCCGAAGCCGGCCACCACCTCAGCCCCAACCGGGAGCGCGATCGGATCAAGCAGGAACTCGCCGAGCAATTGCAGGCCGACCCGCACAACCACGACCGGCTGGCCGCCTGCCGGGAAACCTATGAGACCTTCCGGGAAAACGCCCTCGCGCTCCCGGACGCCTCCAGTCCCACCGACCAGGCATGAAGGCCGAGCCACGGAATCCCGCCTGTCTGATGATCGGGAACTATCCGCCCGACCGGCAGTGGAGCATGCTCCAGCTGGCGGACACCCTGATGACGGCCTTCGATGATCTGGGAGGCGATGTTCACCTGTTTCAGCCCCGGGAAACCTGGACGCACCGGGGACAGCCACACCGGGGCTTCGGCAAGTGGATCGGCTACGCCAACAAGTTCCTGCACGCACCCCGCACGGCCGGGCGCACGCTCGCCGATCTTTCCCGGCCCCGCATCCTTCATGTGTTCGATCAGGGCAACAGCCCCTTCCTGCGTATCGCCGATTCGGATACGCCCAAGATCGTGACCGTCCACGACCTGATGGCGATCCGCAGTGCGCTCGGGAAGGAAACCCGGAACCCCACCAGATGGACGGGACGGTGCCTTCAGGCCTGGATCGCCCGGAACCTGGGCCGCGCGGACTGGTTCGCCTGTGTCTCCGGGCAGACCCGCCAAGACCTGGAATGGCTGCTTCCGGGATCCCGGGAGCGCAGCAGTGTCATCCCGGTCTTTCCGCCGCAGCCCTACCAACGCCTGGAGGCGGATACCGCCCGGGACCGGCTGAAACGGCTGGCACCCGGGTGTCCTGAGCCGCCTTTCGTCCTGAATATCGGGAAGCGCTCCTGGTACAAGAACCGTTGCCGCCTGATCGAAGCCTACGGCCGTCTCCTGGGCCAATGGCCGGACACCCCGCCGCTGGTCCTGTTTGGCGACCCGTTGACTGACTCCGACCGAAGACGTATTCAGGGTTTCGGTACCGACCGGCAAATCGTCGATCTTGGCAACGGACCGCCGGAGCTGATTGAGGCCCTGCTTTCCCTTGCCGCCTGCCTCGTCTTCCCGTCGCTCTATGAGGGGTTCGGGCTGCCACCGCTCGAGGCCCAGGCCTGCGGTTGCCCGGTCGTCGCCGGCCGGGCCGGCTCGCTTCCGGAGGTCCTGGCCGACAGCGTGGAGTGGGTCGACCCGGAAGACAGTGGCTCAATCGCCGCCGGCCTGCATCGGGTACTGGCCGACAGCGAGCACCGGACCGACCTGGTGGCCCGCGGGCGAACCAACCGGGAACGCTTTTCCGCTGAACACACGGCCCGGGCCTACCTCGATTTGTACCGGAGCCTGGCCGATTCATGAACCTGCTGCGCATCATCCATACCCTGGATCCGGCCTCGGGAGGACCGGTCGCCGCGTTGCGCAGTAGCTGCCGGGCACTGGCGGCCCGGGGACACCCCTGCACGGTGGTGACCGCTGATCCACGCACCGGTGCGGACGACCTGAAACAGCCGGATGACGCCTTCACCTGGATTCCGCTTGGCGAGCCCGGCCACGCGGCCCGACGGTTCGTGCCGGCGATCGGACATTGGCTGGCCGAGCATCGGTCCGGCTTCGACGGCATTTATCTTCACGGGCTCTGGCAGTCGCCGACCCGGGCGGCTGGCCAGGCTCTGCGGGATGAGGACGCACCCCCCTGGTTTGTCTTTCCACACGGGATGCTGGACCGCTGGTTTCGCAAAGGCTACCCCCTGCGCCACATCAAAAAACAAACCTACTGGTGGCTCCATGAAGGTCCTGTCCTGGCGGCTGCGGATCACGTGCTCTTTACCAGCGAGGAAGAACTCGCCCGGTCGACCGGCACCTTCCGCCCGTGGCGCCTGAGGCCCAGGATCGTCGCCTACGGCATCGAGGGAGGACCGGGTGACCACACCCCGACACCGCACCGGCCACCCGACCTGCCGGGTGACTACCTGCTGTTTCTCGGCCGGCTCCACCGCAAGAAGGGGCTGGACCGCCTGCTCGCCGCCTGGGCGGCGGCGGCTCCCGCAAAGCATCACCTGGTGCTGGCCGGTCCGGACGAGGACAACCTCGCCCGGCCTTTAAGGGAGCAGGCGGCCCGGCTCGGCGTCGCGGAACGGGTCCACCTGCCCGGTCTGGTGCGCGGTGTCGCCAAAACCGGTCTGCTTGCCCACGCCGACGCACTGGCCCTGGTCAGCCATCAGGAAAATTTCGGACTGGTCGTAGCCGAGGCGCTGGCCTGGGGAAAACCGGTGCTCTTGTCGACCGGCGTGGCACTGCACCGGGAGGTGGCGGCCTGCGACGCCGGCCTCACCGGGGAGCCGACGCAAGCGGGAACCCGCGCCTTGCTGCAGGACTGGTACGCCCTGTCTGCGGAGCGGAAAGCCGCCCTGGGCACGGCCGCCCGGCGGCTGTACGCCGACCGCTTCTCGGCGGAGCGGGCGGCGGAGGATCTGGTTGAGTTAGTACAAGAATGCGGAGAAAACCGGGGCCATGGCTGACCAATCCATCCCTGTTTCCGTGGTGATCCTGACCCGGAACGAGGCCGACCGCCTACCGGCCTGTCTGCGCAGCCTCGAACGCTTTGGGGAGATCCATGTTCTCGACTCGCTCAGCACGGACGGCACCCAGGCGGTCGCCCGGGAGGCCGGATGCCGGATGAGCGAACACCCGTTTACAAGCTTCGGGCAACAGCGCAACCATGCCTTGGATACGCTGGAGCTGGAGCATGGCTGGGTGCTGTTCCTCGATGCGGACGAACGGGCGACCCCCGCTTTTTGCGATGCCGTCGACCGGGCGGTGCGGGATGCCCCCGACCGGGTGGCCGGTTTCTTCTGTTGCTGGCGGATGATGCTCGACGGCCGCTGGCTGAAGCGTTGCGACCATTTTCCCAAATGGCAGTTCCGGTTGCTGCGCCGGGGCCGGGCCCGATTCCGGGATTTCGGCCACGGCCAGAAAGAGGCGGAGGTGGATGGCGAGTTGGCTTTTCTGGAAGAACCCTATGACCACCTGCCCTTCACACGGGGGTGGACGGACTGGTTCGCCAAGCACGTCCACTACGCCGCCCGGGAAGCCGAGGCCCGTCTTGCGCACGAAGCCACCTGGCGAAACGTTTTCCGTGGTAATCCCTCCGAGCGTAATCAGGCCCTGAAGGTGAAAGTGGGGCGATCCCGGTGGTTTCCGGTGTTGCGGTTCCTGCATCCCTACCTGTTCCGACTCGGTTTCCTCGAGGGCCGGCAGGGCTTCACCTATTGCCTCAACCTGGCAATCTACGAGTATTGGGTCATCCTGCGCCTCCGGGAAATCGTCCGGAGGCCCGTAGCCTGAACCCGAGTCGACAACCCTGTCCCCGATGAGCGCCCAATTCCCACCGCCCCCTCAGGACACCTCACCCTTTTCCCGCCGGAACCAGATCGGCCGGGTGCTTTGGAGCCTCGTCTACGTGCTGTTTTTTTATTGGTCCCCACGCCCGCTTCACGGTTGGCGGGCCTTTTTGCTCCGGTGCTTCGGTGCGAACATCGGGCGCCGGGTCCATGTCTACCGGACGGCGGTGGTCTGGGCACCCTGGCAATTGACGATCGGCGACCATTGCGGCATCGGCGACGGTGCCCGGCTCTACAACCTGGCCCCGATCACGATCGGCAACCGCACCACGATTTCGCAGGGCGTTCATCTCTGCACCGGAACGCACGATTTCGAACAGCCGGGCTTTCCGCTGGTCGCCCGGCCAATCACCGTGGGCGATGACGCCTGGGTCGCGGCCGAGGCCTTTGTGCACCCCGGTGTGCATATCGCGGATGGCAGTGTGGTCGGGGCCCGGTCAGTCGTCGTCCGCAACACCCGGCCCTGGATGGTGCACGCCGGCATGCCCGCTCGTCCCTTGCGCGAACGCAACCGCCCACAGGAGGAGCCGGCACCCTGAATCCCGCCATCCAGCGACGCACGGCGGTGCTGCTGGTGGCAGGGCTGGTCTTCCTCACCTTGCTGGGGCTTGGCCCGGGTGGAGCCGGCATCGACGGCATTGATGACGCGCAGATTTCGTTTGTCTATGGAGACAACCTGCGGGCCGGCCATGGGTTTGTTTATAATGCTGACGGACCGCCGGTGGAGGGCTTCTCGTCGCTCCTCTGGGTCCTTTTGGCAGCCACCGTCCAGGGCCTGCCAGCGGGGGATATGCTGTTCCTGCTGGCGAACCTGATTCTCGTCGCGCTCGGTCTCGTCTGGTTTCAGAAACAGGTCCTGCCAGGCTCGGCCGGCGGAGGTGAAGCCGGTAGAACGGCCCAATACCTGGTGGCTGCGCTGTGGTTCAGCTGGGTGCTGGCCCCACCGGGCAATGTATTCTGGATGATGCTCAGCCAGATGGAAACCGGGGTGTGGACAGGTCTGCTGCTCGCGTTGTTTCTGCTGACTCACCGGATCTGCTTTCCCGAAAACGCGGGTGGCCCGAAACCGGTGATAGCGCTCAGCGGCGTCATCGGGTTGCTGATGCTGACGCGTCCCGAGGCGCTGGCCTGGGTGCCCCTGATTTTGGGCACCGGCTGGTTGGCGGCGGCCGTATCCGGAAAGGGCCGACAGACCGCCCGCCGGTTGATCCCGGGAGTCGTTACCTTCATCGCGGCAGGGGTCGGCCTGCTGCTCTTTCGCCTGACCGTGTTCGGCCTGCCCCTGCCAAACACCTATTATGCCAAGCTGGGTGGCGGCCTGCTGGACAACCTGAGCGACGGGACAGGCTACCTGCTCGCCAGTCTCCGCGAAAATCCGGTGCTCATCCTGGTGCTGACCAGCGCGTTGATCGAACTGCTGCGCCAGGCGAGGACGGGGTTCCGGGAACAGGAAGGCCCTTCTCTGCTTTCAGCCCAGGCCAGTCTGCTGGTGATGGCGGGAACGGGCCTGGCGGTTTCGGTCGGCGGTGACAACTTCCCGCTTGGCCGCTTCCTCCTGCCGGTTTGGTTCCTCGGCTTCATACCCGTGCAGCAGACCCTGCTGCGCTGGTTCGGGCCGTTCGGAAAGCCCGCACCCCTCCGCTTCGGCGGGCTCTGGCTGGTGGTCGCTCTGGTCTGGTTGCTCCCGGCACCCAACTGGATCGGTGTCGTCCGGGGAAACAACCCATTGGGCCACGAATTCGGCATCGCCCGGTATGGGCTGGTCCGCGGCGAAATCCTGAAAACGGTCTTTCCGTTTCAACGGCCCGACATCGGTGTCATCACCGCCGGCGGGATTGCACGGACCTATGATGGCGAGGTCGTCGACCTGCTCGGCCTGAACGACACCCGGTTTTCATTGGCCACGCGTGGCCAGTCCGGAATACGCGGACACCGCGCCTTCAGCCGGGAGGTCTTTTTCAACATACGGCCCGATCTTATTCTTCCGGCCGCGGTTCAAGTCCCGACCTATCCGGATCGCTCAGCCACCTGGCACCCGGACACCCTGCAGCGCACCAATGAATACCTGCGCGGTCTGTTGTCGGATCCAGCCTTCCACCAGGCCTACCAATGGGGTTACCTCAGCCTGCCTGACCCGGGCGGGGATGTCCCTTATGAGTATCAGGTCAGTGGATACATCCGGCGCGATACCTGGAAAGCCTGGGAGTCCGCCGGCTACCGCCTGGTGGCGGGGCCTGCGCCGTTGCCACCAAGGAACCGCTAACCCGAACTTCTCAGATGGACAGACCCTCATGAGAATTCAAGTTGGAGCCGGCAGAAAGTGGTGGGTTCGGACAAAGTGATATTGAGTGCGGCGAATCCCTTCGCCGCTTTCCCAACCGGGACTCTGTCCCGGTTGCCAGACAGTTATGCTTTATATTCTGGACTCGGCGTGTCGGAGACCCGCCGAAAGAAAGCGGCGACGGATTTGCCGCACTCAAAAAAAGATTCCTATTCTACTTAAATGCCCCATACCTGTTTCAGGAACGCGCGGCAGCCCTGAGCCTGATTCGCAATCTGGCGAGAGTACGGTGCTCTGCGTGAGCCTCAGGACAACCGCAGCAGCATGAGGTTGACCAGCGGCACCTCCCGGTCAGCCCAGCGCTTTTTGTAGGGCAAGGCCATTCCCAGGTCGTAGATCGTGACGCCTTCCTGAGCCAGCGGATCGAGCATCCGGGCCTGTATCCAGTTACCCGGGCCGGTCGACCGGCAGGCCTTGTCGAAGGACATCTGAAAGCCGCGGAAATACCGACCCAGGCGTCCTCCAATCGCGTAGGCCACCGCTTCGTCCTCCCTGTTCCGAACCAGGGCCAGTCGAAGGTTGCCGTTTTCCGCCGTTTTCCGGAACAGGCTGATATAAAATGACCGGAAGCGTTTCTGCCGAAAGATATTCTCCCCGGGGTCGTCCCCCTTCCAGGACCGGTGCTCGATGTCCTCGATGAGATCCAGCAGCCGGCCGGTGTCCTCCACGGGCTCCCCGCGTGCGTGCCATTCGAACCGGTGGCCCGCTTCTGTATTCAGTCGATCGATACGCTTGATATTCGCCCGAAACTTGGCCGTGCGCCGTTTCCGCCAGGCTTCCACGCCCTCCTCCAGGTCCAGTTCCACGCAATCGGTGCCAGGCACCGTGAGCACCTTGAAGCGATTACGGCAGCGAGCCTGGAGAGTGCGCAGGAAGGGGCCCCTGCCGGGCACCCCGCCGAGCCAGATAAGCGAAGGAACGGCGTCCTCGTCACTGAGCAGGTCCATCAGCCGATCGACCCGCGCGGGAATGTCGGGATCCGGATCGATGAGGCTGAAACCGAATGACCAGTCAACCTCCAGCGGCTGGAGTGCATCCTGAAAACCAAGCAACGGCCCGCGGGCACCGACAAACCAGGCCCCCGCTTCTTTATGCCGGAAAACAGCGGCCTTACGGGCAGGATCCTGACTGTCCCAGGCCGCCAGTTGCCAGGCCAGGCCCGAGCAATAAACACTGCCCGGATGCCCGGATCGCAGAAGCGCCTCCTCGACCCGGTCACCGGCTTCGCACAGCAAAGCCAGGGAAATCGCCTGCCATCCTGTTTGACTCAATGGACGGCAGGCTAAGCGGGAAAGGCTGAAAAGAACAGCGGCTTTCCCGGGGGATTGCCCGGATTCAGGCGGCGTGAAAGTCGGTCTTGGCCACCTTGACCGGCTTGACGACACCGGCGCGCACGCAGAAATCGCCAAAGCGCTCGTTGTCCTCGCGCTCCTTGGCGTAGCGGAGGAAAAGGCCGTCGAGTTCGGAAACAATTTCGGGCCGGGTGATGGATTCCCGGTGCAACTTGGCCAGGCGGGTGCCGTTGAAGGCGGCGCCGAGGTAGAGATTCCACTTGCCGGGGGCTTTGCCGACCAGGCCGATTTCGGCCAGATAAGGACGGGCGCACCCATTCGGGCAACCGGTCATCCGGATGACGATCTCTTCTTCGCCGATCCCCGCCCTGGCCAGGCTTTCCTCGAGTTCGGTCACCATGTCGGGCAGCTCGCGCTCGCTTTCGGTGAGCGCCAGGCCGCAGGTGGGCAGGGCCACGCAGGCCATGCTGTTGAGGCGGATTCCGGGCTTTTCCCAGGCCCGGGCCAGACCGTGCTGTTCGAGCAGTTTCTCAATCCTGGACCGGTTCTTTTTGCTGACGTTACCGAGGATCAGGTTCTGGTTCGGCGTAAGGCGGAAATCCCCGTCGTGAATTTTGGCGATCTCCCGAAGGCCCGTCTTCATCGGATACTCCGGGGTGTCCTTCACGCGACCGTTCTGGATAAACAGGGTCAGGTGGCTGCGGCCCTTAGTGCCGTCGACCCAGCCATAGCGGTCGCCGAGCGTATCGAATTCAAAGTCGCGCGGCTTTCCGAGCTTGAAGCCGCAATGCTTCTCGACGGCCTGGCGGAAAGAGGCGAGACCCATGTCCTCGACGGTGTACTTCAACCGGGCGTGGGTGCGGTCCACCCGGTCGCCGTTGTCGCGCTGGGTCACCACCACGCCCTCGGCCACCGCCACCGCCTGTTCGGGCGTGCAGAAACCGAGGACGTCGGCCAGACGCGGATAAGTCGCCGTCTTGCCATGGGTCATGCCCATGCCCCCGCCAACCGTGACGTTGTACCCGACCAGCTTGCCGTCCTCCACGATGCCGATGTAACCGAGGTCGTGCGCCAGCACGTCGACGTCGTTGCGCGGGGGAACCGCAATGGCGATCTTGAATTTTCGGGGCAGATAGGTCGGGCCGTAGATCGGCTCCTCGTCCTCGACCGGGGTGTCGGTGTCGGGTGTCCCCTCCACCTTCTCGCCGTCGAGCCAGATCTCGTGATAGGCGCGAGTGCGCGGCGTCAGGTGGCTGGAAATCTCGCGGGCGGTCGCATGCACCGCCTCATAGGCTTCCGAGGCCTCGGGCAGCGGGTTGCACATGACGTTGCGGTTCACATCGCCGCAGGCCGCAATGGTGTCGAGCAGCGCATCGTTGATCTTGCGGATAGCCGGCTTGAGCCTGCCCTTCAGCACGCCGTGCAGCTGAAAGGCCTGCCGGGTCGTCAGTTTGAGCGTGCCGTTTGCGTGGCTGTCCGCCAGCGCATCCATGGCCAGCCACTGGTCGGGAGTGGCCACGCCGCCCGGCACCCGGACGCGCACCATGAAGCAGTACGCCTTGTCCAGCTTCTGCTTGCGACGCTCGGCCCGCAGGTCGCGGTCGTCCTGCTGGTAGATGCCGTGAAACTTGGTCAACTGCGTGTCGTCATCGCTGATGGCACCGGTCAGGGGATCGCTCAGCCCCTCCAGGATCGTCCCCCGCAGGTAGTGCGAACCCGCTTTCAGGCTCTCATTCTTATGCAGCTTGCTGCTCGCTTGGTCGGTCGCGGAACTCATATCAATACGTTAACCAATAACATGGGTTTTTCAGGCAAAAAAGTAAAGATTCAAGCGAGCGGGGTCGACGCGGCCAGGCGCCAGGCCGGACGCAACCACGCCGGGCCCCCGCCATCCAGGGGGAAGGCAGCTTCGGGATGCAGCCAACCGGCGAAGGCGATCATGGCGGCATTATCGCCGCTATGGCGCGGCTCGGCAGCGAGCAGGGGCAGTCCGAAATCCCCGGCCAGCCGATTCATATCGATACGGAGGCGGCGGTTATTGGCGACCCCGCCCGAAAGCCCGAGACTGCGACAGGCCGCGTCCGGCGCTTTGAGCGCCTGACGCGTCTTGCGGATCAATTGAGCGAGAACGGCAGCCTGGTAACTGGCTGCGAGATCGGGCAATGCCTGATCCACGGCTTCGGCTTTCATTTTCTCGAGCTGGTAACGCAGCGCGGTTTTCAGGCCGGCAAAGCTGAAACGCGGATCATCGCGGCGCTTTACGCCGGTGGGAAAGGAAAAGGCATTCGCGTCGCCCGTTCGCGCCGCCTGCTCCAATCGTGGCCCCCCAGGATAGGCCAGCCCCAACAGCTTGGCACCCTTATCCAGGGCTTCGCCGGCGGCGTCGTCCACCGTTTCGCCGAGCAGCGTCAGACGGCGATCCGTATCGATCCGGAAAAGGACGGTATTGCCACCGGAAACGAGCAACCCCAGGTGCGGCAGATAACCATCCAGGTGTCGCCAAAAATCCTCCGGTGCGGCTTGGTGGACCGGGATAAAGGGCGACCAGGCATGGCCATCGAGGTGGTTGACACCGCGCACCGGCACCTGCCAGGCGCCCCCCAGGCTGTTCGCAGCAGCGAGACCGAGGGCGAGGCAACCTGCCAAGCCGGGCCCGGCCGTGACCAGGATTTCCCGGACCGATTCGGTACCGGGAGGAAACTGCTCCTGAAGCGTGTCCAGGGCTTCATCCAGCAACGGCAACAGGTTCCGTTGATGTTCCCGGCTGGCCAGATCGGGGACGACGCCCCCGTATCGGCTGTGCAGGTCGATCTGGCTGTGGACCCACTCACCCACCAGGCCGATCCCCGGGTGAAAAAGCGCCAGCGCAGTTTCGTCGCAGGAAGTTTCGATCGCCAGATACACGGGGAAACCCGGCTTCAGGGCCGGACCTGACCGACCGGTTCACGGAGAGCCGACTGGGCAGCCGCAACCTGCCGGTCCTCAATCGGGGCAAATCCGAAACGCTCCTCGAAGGCTTCGGGACCCAGGTAAGGGAGGTGGACCTGTTGAAGCGCAAGGCGGCGCCCTTCCTCGGGCTTAAGGGGCTCACGAACATCCGGCGTCACGCCTTCCCCTTCAATGGACTGGCCCGAGGGAAGCAGGAATTCCGCGGTGGTGAGTTTCAGCCCCTCGCCATTCCGCATACCGATGATGCTCTGGATGCTTCCCTTGCCGAAGGACGTTTCGCCTACCAGGACGGCACGACCGTGGGCCTGCAGCGCTCCGGCCACAATTTCGGCGGCGCTGGCGCTCGCCTGGTCGATCAGGACCGCCACGGGGTAAGCCCGGGGAGAGGCCGAATCATCAGCGTGAAGAGCCTCCTCACGGTCCCCGCGATCAAACCCCGGCAGGCCGCCGACTTCGCGCTCCTGGCCACGGAGCGGTCGGGTGGTCACCACCAGGTCACCGGGCTCCAGGAACAGCTCGGCAACAGCGACAGCGGCATCCAGCATGCCGCCCGGATTGGCCCTCAGGTCGAGGATCAGCCCGGAGATGCCCTGCCCTTCCAATTGTTCGAGAGCCTCGCAAACTTCGGTCGCGGTTCGCCGCGCGAACTCATTGATGCGGATGTAACCGGAGCCATCATCGAGCACGCGGGACTCGTCCACGCTGGTAAACGCCACGGCCGACCGCACCAGAGTCACCGGGAGCGGCTTGTCCGCGGTCGAGCGCTCGATTGTAAGGGCAACCGATGAACCGGACGGGCCGGCGATCGCCTCGACCAGTTCGCCGGTCGTCGCATCGCGCATGTCCCGACCATTCACGGCGACGATCCGGTCGCCGGGATGCAGGCCGCCCCGCTCCGCGGGTGTGTCCGGAAACACTTTCAGGATGGATACCGGGTAATCGATCGGGAATCGCCCAAGAAGAATGCCGACACCGACGTATTCCTGTGAGGTCTCGCGCTCAAACTCCTTGAATTCCTCGCGAGACAGGACATCGGCATACGGGTCGCGGGCCAGCGTACCGGCGGGGAGGCGGTACGAGGGTTCATCCGTGAACGAGCCGGTATGCGGCGCCGGCGCCTCCAGCCAGGTAGCAGGATTGGCGAGCTGCAGAACTTCCGGATGACGGGCCAACTGCCAGGCGGCATTGCCGAGCAGAAGAAGCGCCATCAAGGGCAGCAAGCTGCGTTTCAGGGAGAGCACGACCAATTAGTCTATGTGTGTTAAGGACCCTCGCAAGCCCGCGGCCGTTCCCCGGGAAGGGGCGAATAAAATGATCTTGCACCAACGGGCATGCCTGGGACACTTTCTCCCTTTTTCACCCAACGCAATCATGGCCCGCATTTGTTCAGTCACCGGCAAGCGCCCCCATAAGGGCGGCAAAATCATTCACAAAGGCCAGTCCAAGAAGGCTGGCGGCATCGGCCTGCAACTGGTCAAAAACAACAAACGGGTGTTCCGCCCCAATTTACAGCGAGTCCGGGTCAAGCTTCCGAGCGGTCAGGTCAAGCGTATGTGGGTATCCGCCAAGGCGCTGAAGGCTGGAAAAGTCCAAAAAGCCTGACCTTCCCCCCCTTTTCTTTCACGAAAAAGCCCGGTTCCGCAGGAGTCGGGCTTTTTTTTTGCTCTTTCCTGACGGGAGCCGACCAAAGCAATCTTGTGGTGATCGATGATCCTTCTTAGGACACAGGCGACCGCTCCCTCGCTCAATGGACCGTACAACCCTGCACCGGCATATTCCCCTGACTGACCTGGATTTTCGGGGATTTTGGGATATCTGCACCCACTTCCAGCGTCACTTTCCGGATTTCCCGGAGGTCACGTTCACCATCGAAACGGCGAAACACGATTTTGTGGTTCTGGAAGAAGGCGATCTGGAGCGTATCTTGCGCAAGCTGAGGGGGTGCCCGGAACGCTTGAGACGCTTCCAGGCACGCTTTCACAGCCGGGCTGACAGCGACCGGCAAGGCCCCGGCTTCAGCAACCTGACCTACCTGCCGGTCAGTGAACCCAACACACCGGCCGGGCTGCATCTTCAGATGTCGGAACGCAGGCGACTGCCGCTCTATCAGTTTGAAAGTGGGCTCTTCGCCAATTATCCGGTCACCGCCCTGCCGGTGGACGATGTTGCCTTCGGTCAGCCGTGCGAGGTGCTTGCCGCCTCCATCGATCTCCGTGGATTTTCCCTGTTCTGTGAACAGCCCAATATAGAAAGTCCCTACACCAGCGGGCTGATGAGCGCCTTTTACGGTATGGTGGATCGAGCGCTGTACCGCTACCCGCCGGACATTGTTAAAGTTCAGGGGGATGGCGTTCTGGCGATTTGGCAGACCGGCTACGAGGATCGGGGTATCGCCGTGGAACACCTCCTTCGTGGCTGTCTGAACTTGAGCCCCCGTTGGGAAACTATTCTCGCTCATCCCCGGTTCAGCCACGGAGCCCCGCGCGAAATCGGGGTTGGGATTGCCTTCGGCCTCGCCAGTCTGATGACCACTGGGGACGACTTTCTCGGGCGGCCCATCAATCTGGCCTCACGCCTGTGCTCAGCCTGTCCGGGCGGGGAAGTCTATGTCGATCGGGGGGTACCTGACCTTCCGCCGGACCTCGACCCGGAGGATACCGCCGTCGCCATCCGCTCATTCGGTCGTTTTCCCATTCGGCGCCTGCGCCAGCCGCAGAGCGCCTGAATCGCCGTGCCTTTCGACTCCTCCAGGAAAAGCGGCCTGGTTGTCCTTTGCGGTCCGTGCGGTTGCGGGAAAACAACCGTGGGCGAGGCCGTGGCCGCGGCATGGGACGCCCCTTTTCTGGAAGGCGATGCCTACCACCCCGCCGAAAACCGCGAAAAAATGCGCCGGGGGACCCCCCTCACCGACGCCGACCGGGCACCCTGGCTGGAGGCATTGCGAACGGCGGCGGAAGCTCACCTGAATGACGGCCGGGGCACCGTGGTCATGGCCTGCAGTGCCTTGAAAAGGAGCTACCGGGCTCGGCTGACTCCGGTCGATTATCCGGCCCGGTTTTTCCTGCTCTGGGCGGAGGAAGCGGAATTGCTTAGGCGCGTGGGTAGCCGATCCGGTCACTATATGCCAATCGATCTGGTGACCAGCCAGGTGGCCACGCTCGAGCGCGGACCCGACCTGATCGAACTGGATGCCACTCAACCCGTCGACCACCTGGTGATGGCGATCATCGGGCGACTAACCCGGATTTCTCATGAAGCCCAGATGTGATGAGCTGCACCTGTCCGCCATAGCTCGAAGAGCGACGGCGGAAGGCGGCGTGTCCGCCATAACCCGAAGGGTGACGGCGGGAGCGCGAAACCGGCTGGGCGCGCACTGAGGTGCGTAACCAGGCGGTTTCCAGCCCGACTACCGAGCCCGCAGGGCGACACCTCAACGAGCGAAGCGAGAATAACACGCCGCAGATCACGCATGTGGGCGAAAAGAATCGGGAAACAGGGCCCCACCACGAACGTGCATTTCGAATAAATGCTGCAAATCGTTCGTTCAGCATTATTTATCGCTCTTTTTTCCGATTCTGGTGAGACATTCGGGCTAAACGCCGAATCATCCTGATCCCTCCGACGAGCAGGAGGGATAGATCTCTTCTACGAAGATGCGTTCGAGCTCGGTAAATTTCACTGGTTTGGGCAGATAAGCATTCATGCCGGATTCGAGACATTTTTCGCGATCGCCCGACATAGCCAGCGCGGTGACGGCGGCGATGTAGATATCCTTTTTGTCGTCTCCGCAATAACCTTCCCGAATACGACGCGTCGCCTCCAAGCCATCCATCGCCGGCATGTGCACATCCATCAGGACAACCTCAAAGGCCTTGGCCTTAAGCTTTTCCAGGGCCTCCAAGCCGTTTTCAACAACCTCGTAAGCGTGCCCCATCCGCTTCATCATGATCTCGAGGACCCGCCGGTTGACCGGATTATCCTCGGCAATCAGCGCATAGAGTTTCGGATGCGCATTTTCGTTTTCCTCTGCAGGTTGGGCGGCGGCCATAGCGATTACGGGCAGGACCTTAAGGACCCTATTCCGTAATCGGCAAGCGGTCCGTTAGCTAAAGCCTTAATCAGGGCGCTACGCCCGAAAAGATGCCCACCGGGATATTCCCCTGCGGCACGATCTCCGTCACCAGCAGCCGGCCGGCCACCTCAAGGTCTCCCGCCACCGACGCGTCGCCCGTTACGGATACGGCGGCGGCCGCGACCCCGTCCGCATCGACCGTCATCTGGTCTCCGAAAGAGGCGGTGTTCCCGACCTTCAGCGAACCGGTCGTGGTGGTGCCGGTGGTCGCGACATCGCCCTCCGCCCGGACATCCCCACCCACATGGAGACGGGTTTGTGGCCGGTTAACCCCGATCCCGGTGTTGCCGTTACCGAGAACGACGAAGCGTTTCCGCCAAAAGATACGCTCACCCGCCTGCCCGCGGGGCGCGTTTTCGAGGGAATAGAATGGGATTTGATTGGTATCGATGGGATTAAATAAAATCCGACCGGCGCCCTCGTTGGACACCAGATAAGTCGCCTTCCGGGAGGTCGTGCTGTTCCAGTACTGCTGAACGCGCCCCGTACCGTCCTGAACAGACTGAATATAGGCGGACGTTATCCCCTGAAAGCGGAGCACTTCTCCCCTGCCGATATCATCGGTTCTGTTTCTCCAGCTGTTTCGCCAGCCGTCCCAGACCAGCCGGGCATCAATCAACTGCAGATCGCCCGCCTGATTCAGGCTGAGTCGTTTCGCTCCCGCGCTGAGCGCTACCTCTTCGGCGGAAGCCAGCGTCATTATGCCGTCTGCCGTGGCCGACCAGGTGCCGTCCGTGCCCACGGTGACCGCCTGAGGTCCATCCGAAACCGACAAGCCGGCCAGCCCGCCGCCGGTTTTCGCTCCCGCCGCCGTGGTCTGAACGGTGCCGTCCGGAAACCGGATACCGGCTCCGTCCCCAACGAGGGAAAGGTCGCCCGCCAGCGCCAGGTCACCGGTCTCGGACAAGGTCAGCGCGTTGCGGCGCTTGTCGGCCGAATCCCCGGAGCCGACCACCAGGACCGTGCCATCTTCGGGGACCGGCCCCACCCCGGCCTGGGGATCCCAGGCATTGAACCGCCCGAGGGCGAGCAACTGCGGCCGGTCGCTGACCAGGCCTGTTCCCAGGGCCCAGGCGCCGTCCGCCCAGGCGGCCGATCCCTTGCCGATAGCGCCACTGGCGTCCGCACCGGCGACCCCACCGGCCAGGGCCAGCGAGCCGGCACCGCCGGCGTGACTGCCCGCGCCCAGGGCCAGACTGTCGTTTCCCGGGGCGAGGCTGCCCCGACCCAGGGCCACGGCATAGGCACCCGGCTCCTCCCAGACCGGCTGGTTGGCAAAATACTGAACCAGCGCGCCGCGGCTGCTGTACCAGAGCAGCTCGGCGAGGACCGCGGCGTCGGTATCCTCGACCAGGTCGGTTCCCAGCCAGCCACCGAGCCCGACCGCTTCCCCGCTGACCGGCGCGCCGGGTCCGCCCAGGTAGGCCGACACCTGGCCGGAGACCACGCCCTCCAACAACACGTTGCCGGCCTCCAGCCGGACATGCGGATCATCCCCGGCGGACAAGCCTCCCGGAGCGGCCCCGATGACACCCAGAACCAGGATTCCCCCCTTCAACCAGCGCACGCATTGGATGACGCCCGCGCCAAACGCTGCAGCCCGACGGACTGCCTTCTCCCGACAGCTCATATCTCCTCCTCTGTTAATGGTTAGGCACTCCTCCTGAAGTGCTCAGCTTGACTCATGCCTGCCGCGTGAGCGGTTGGCCAGCCCGAAATCAGCCGGGCGAGACAATTTTCCCCGAAGGTTGCCGGGCTGAAGGGTTCAGCCCTTCTCCAGCTTGAGGACCGATGCTTGCCGGTTTCGCAATCGCAGGGCCAGACCGAAGCCTCCCACCCCCAGCACGAGGCCCGCAAGACCGGGCTCGGGAATGGGGGTCATCGTAACCTCATCGACTGAGCCTTTGATCAGCTCAGTGGCGAGACCATCACCGAAAGCCAGACTCAATTGGGATGAACTGGGGTTGGAGCTGTAGTCGTTAAGATCAAAGGACGTCGGCAGATCCAGGCCGTTGTGCGGCAGGGGAGACTGTGAAGAGAAAAGCCCAAGAATAGGATTGAAAGGGGGTGCGTCCATTGAGGTCATCGGCACTTAGCGTACCCAAATTGCTGAAATTAATCTTCTGGAAGCCCGTCTGGTCCTGCATCTCAATTCGGGGCGCTCCAAAACCCATCGTATACGGACCGGTCGAGGTCGCGATTTCAAGATCCGCCGAAATCGCCGGGTAATTACCGAAAGCAGGAACATTGGAAGTCAACGGAGCTTCAGAATCATAAACAATGTCGAATGTATAAGAGTCGCCAACCTGCACTTGACTACCCAAATCACTGCCGACACTGAAAATTTCCCCGGAGAAAGTGAAGCTCAGCGTGATTGCCGAAGCCGAAGAAATGCCGAATAAGGCAATAGCTATTCCTGTTATGATATGAAGAGAGCGCATTACCTGATCACAGCGAACGCTTAAATGGGGTCAAGTTGAAAACGGAAAGGGCCTGACTCCCGAACCGGATGATGCCGGAAGGCATCCGACAACGAAGATAACAGGCCGCCGACCGCTTTCCCGATTCTGGTGAGAAATCCGGGCTAACGATTGGCGCGAAGCAGGCCCAGCTTCCAGGGGACCTGGCCATAGGCTTTGCCCATTCGTTCCTGGTGGCTGATTCCCTGAAAGATAAAATCAGCCTTCAGATCCGCAGTGAGGGTTTCGTCATTGGTTTCACGCAAAATTTCGCCATGGCTGACGTAATCCATCCACTTGCCGTCGATTTGCTTCACCTGTTCCGCCGCAGCGTAAAACCCATTCGAGTTCCCGGGGAGGGTTCGCCAGGATCCATCCAGCTCGTCGGCGTATAGCACCTTGAAATAGCGTTGGTCCCCGTTCCGTCGGGCTTCGATTAGAGTGAAATAGAGGTCCACGCCTTTTGCCCTGTATACATGACCAGCCTCGAAAACGTCTCCCTGATACGCGACGACGGGCCGGCTCCAGCCGGCGGGAAAGGCTGACTTGGCGGTTTCCGTGCGCCACAGCTTGCCATTGTCTGAGGTGAAAAAGACGTAGGCAGTGGCGCTGTCACAGATCACCCAGAAATCCAGGTTGTAGCGGTCATCAGTCCGCTGGATGCCGAGGGGATTCAGGGGCGTCCAGGAGTCGGGATCGGAGATGTCGTCGGTGGTCGCATACGCGGCCTGGCCGCGCGGCCCCCACTCATCCTTGGCAGCCTGACAGATGAGGTACCACTTCTCGTGGGGTGCAAAGTAAAACACCTGCGGGGCGGCCGCATAGCCATCGTGGTTGGGAAGCACGACGGGTCGTGATTTTTCAGCTTCGTCAAAGTCGGCAAATGACGTGTAAGCCAGCGCATGGCTGCGCGTCTTTCCTCTGAGGGTGCCAAACAGGTGGTATCGCCCCTGATGACGAACGATGGACGGATCTTTCAGGGCAATCCAATCATCGTTCCCGAATGCTTGGGGGTCGATGATGGGTTGGCCGGTCTTCCAGGTAAACGACAGCGGCACCTCATCATCGCGCTCATCATCGGACAGATTTTTTTCACGCTCCAGATAGGCGCGCAGCCAGGTGAATGCCGGACGCTCGGAACCGTCCTTTCTGATCAGGTGGGCATGCTCGCGCCAGGTTTGCCCTTCCCGATAGCCCCAGAGCGTTACCCCCATCACCGAGGGATGCTCCCAGAAAATCGGAAACTGTTCCTGGTAGATACGCCGCTGCTCTCGATCGTCTGTCTGATGCACATCGTATTCGCTGATGTGGATTGGCAGCCCGGTTGCCGCCAGCCGATCGAGGTTCCGCCTGATCGTGGGGCTGTCGGTATATTCAAGGAAATGAGCCTGCACGCCGATGCCGTCGATCAACTCGCGCTTCTGCAGAACAGCAATGATCTCCAGATACCGCGTGGTATTCGCGTCTGATTTGAGAATGTCGTAATCGTTAAGATGCAGCCTGGCGTGGGGAGCATGCTTACGCGCCGTCTCGAAGGCCCAGACGACCCAGTCCCAGCCGGTAACCCCCTCGCCACCGATATAGGTCCGGTAATCGGGTTTGTGGTGCAGCGGCTCGTTGACCACATCGATCAGATCGACCTGATCCCCGTAGCGATCCATATAGGCTTTGAACCAACCCGCGATGGCGGCCCGGGCGTCTTCACCGTTCTGGAAATCGTCTGTCCAGGCCGGCTGCTGGCGCCCCCACACGAACGTATGCTGCTTGGTCACCGCATCCGCACCGTCCGCCCAGGCGTACAGCCGGTCCAGCGGCCCCCAGTTGAACGTGTCCGGATCCTTCTGAACGACACCCCATTTGCCGGCATTCTCCGGCGTAATCTGCCTGAACCAGGCAGGAAAGGACGCCGGCGGTGCAGACCAGGCGGTCTTCCAGATGGTGCCGATGAACTTCGGGGACTGCGCAGCGGCCGTGGCAGATAAAAACACCATGGTCAGGACCATCGTCACCTGCATCGACAGGGGCACAACCCTGAACCATCGCCGCCTGGCCTTACCGTTTTTCATAAAGAATCCCGTTGTTCAGAGCCGGCGCCTGCCGGCGTTGACGCATTTCCTAACATGAACTGGCCCCCCTGTATTCCGCTTCCCGTGCCGTGGGATGGGCGTTTCGGGATCTGCGTTACCCTACGCACACCTTGTACACTTATTCGTAGGCGTAACCGGAATAATGAGCAAGTCGTGAGATCAGGCGAGGGGCTGGATTCGCGCCACGAGGACGCGTACCAGGCTGCGCCCTGAGTACGAGTAGGAGGGCAAACCGTGGAGTGGTTGGAAGCCTCGGGGTCTTTGTTATCCTGCTCGTGCCCGGACGGATCCAGCTCGCTGGCTCGCGTTGAACGAGACCTTGAGGCGGGTTTGATGGATCGCCTCTTGGAAGACCCGTTCAAGGCTTTTACTCAGCACCGGGCTGCGAAAAACCGGGGATGCGCCATGAATGCCCGCATGACGCGTTTTCTGCTCCTCATCCTCTTACTGCCGATCGTTGGTAACCGGTTGGACTGCCGACCGGCATCCCGGGATGCCGGAAGGTCAGACCATCTGGTCGACCGAGGTTGAAAGACAGCCGCCGACCGCCTCCGGACTATCGCCCAATGCGGGCTAGCCCGGAGGCTTGGACGCGGAACGCAGCAGGGCGCGGGCCGCTACCGGGCATTCGCCTGTTGGCCGGCCATGTAGCTGGTGATCAGACACCGGTAGGCGGGCAAATGGTTGGAGAAGAGCGCCCCCAGCCCCTCGACATCGTTGCGCCAGTCGCGGTGAAGCTCACATGCGGTTCCGAACCAGGTCATCAACTGGCACCCGGCGGCCTGCATGCGATGCCAGGCCGCCTCCCGCGTGGTCTGGTTGAAGGTCCCGGAGGCATCGGTGACGATAAACACCTCGTAACCGGCTTCACGGGCGGACAGCGCGGGGAAGGCCACGCAGACTTCGGTCACGATGCCCGCGATAATCAGCTGCTTTTTACCGGTGTCCTTCACCGCCTGCAGGAAGTCCTCGTTGTCCCAGGCATTGATCTGACCGGGGCGCGCGATGTAGGGGGCATCGGGAAAGGTTTCTTTGAGTTCGGGGACCAGCGGACCGTTCGGCCCGTTTTCAAAGCTCGTTGTCAGGATCGTCGGCAGGTTGAAGTATTTGGCGGCATCCGCCAGAGCCAGCACGTTGTTCTTGAAATCGTCCGGAGAGAAATCCTGAACAAGGTTGGTCAGGCCGCTCTGGTGGTCCACCAGAAGGACGGCGGCATCCTCTCTGTCTAGCCGGTTGTAGGTGAACGTATCCATAATCTATGAGGTCATTGGGATTCAAAACAAAGGCCACCACATCGGTTGGCCACTCGCTTACAGTCTAACGAAAAAGAGAATGTTACGGAAATACCATTTTGCTTGGCTGAGTATACCCTGCCGGTATAGCGAAAGCCCTCGATGCTTCTCCGCCAACTCCGGTATTTTATCGCCGTGGCCGAACTCGAAAATGTGAGTTCAGCCGCCAGACGACTGCACATTTCTCAACCGCCCCTCAGCCGCCAGATCCAGCAGTTGGAGGACGAAATAGGCGTCACCCTGTTCGAGCGAACGGGCAAATCCCTGAAGCTGACGGCGGCTGGAAAAACCCTGCTGGAGGAGGCGAGGCTGGTCATGCGTCAGGTTGATCATGCTGTCGAAGCCACACGCAGGGCGGCAGGCGGCCTACCCAGGGAAATCCGGATCGGCTATGCGCCGTCCCTCACGCTGAAAGTTTTACCGAACGTGTTGCGACAGCTTCGGAGGCTGAAAGGCGACATGACCATCCATCTGGCCGATTCTTCGACAAGGGACATGATTGAGCGTTTGCAGAGGAAAGAACTGGACTTCGCCCTGGTGGTATACCCCGGCGAACAGGCTCTGGGTGACTTGAACTTCAGGGAAATCGCACGCCACCCGGCCTGCGCCATATTACCCGTCGGCCACCCGGCCAGTTTCAAAAAAAGCATCAGCATTGAAGCCATTAAGCACGAGCCGCTTATCGGGTTCACCCAGTCCGAATACCCCGAGTTCCATCGTTGGGTGACAGACATTTTCCGCAAAACGGGCCTGACCCCTCACCTGCAGGAAGAGCATGACAGCGTCACGAGCCTGATGGCCGCCATCGAAGCGGGTCACGGGCTGTCGTTCGGGGTTGAGGGATTCCGGGAACTGGGTGGTGACCGGATCCGGGTGGTTCCCCTGAAACAACCGGCCCCACCCATTCGGCTGGGTGCCGCTTATGGCAGGGATTTAGCCGAACCCGTCCTGAAAGGCATAGAGGATGCCTCCTTGAAGTAGGCGATTTTCACAAAGAGTGGGATAGGCGTTTCGGGATCTTCGTACGCCTACTCGTGCTCGTGCTCGTAGCCGGGTAATGAGCAAGTCCCGGGACCAGGCGAAGGGCTGGAGTCGCGCTACGAGTACGAGTACGAGTACCGGGCTGCGCCCTGAGTACGCGTGGGAGGGGAAACCGTGGCGTGGTTAGCCCGAACTTCTCACCAGAATCGGGAAACAGGGCGGTAAAGGATTCCGGTCGATGGGCTTGCAGCATTTCTGTGAAATGCACGTTCGTGAGGTAGCCCTGTTTCCCGATTCTTTTCGCCCACATGCGCGATCTGCGGCGTGTTATTCTCGCTGCGCTCGTTGAGGTGTCGCCCTGCGGGCTCGGTAGTCGGGCTGGAAACCGCTTGGACGAGCACCTCAGTGCACGCCCAACCGGTTTCGCCCTCCGCCTTGCAGCTCATCACATCTGGGCTTCATGAGAAGTCCGGGTTAGGAGCCTCGGGGTCTTGGTTTTCTACACGTCTGTGGCGGACGGGTCGGCCGGCGATCGCGACCCCCGGCCGGGATTTTCAAACACGCCCTAATCCAACAAACCCTACCACCCATCAATCAGCCCCGCTCTCCCCAAACGTTGGTGTAGACCCAAACTTTGGTGTAGACCCTCAATCAGTCCCGCTCCCCAAACGTTGGTGTAGACCCGTGTAGACCCCCCCCATGGCGTGCCATGCGTAGCTCCGAGCGCAGCGAGGAGCGAAGCATGGTGGAGCCGATCGGGATCGAACCGACGACCTCTTGCATGCCATGCAAGCGCTCTTCCAACTGAGCTACGGCCCCGTGCGAAAAGGGAGAAGACAATGCGGGCCGGGTGGGCCGTCAACGGAAAAAGCCGGCGGCGACCGGCGGGGGTACCGGTCAGGGTTGAGCGGCCTGGCGGAAGGCGCGTGGGCTCATGCCGGTCTGGCGGCGGAAGACCGTACTGAAGTGGATGGGATTGGGGTAGCCGACCTGTTCGGCGATGCGAGCGATCGGATCCTGGGTGAAGCGAAGACGTTCCCGGGCCTGATCGATCCGGTAGCGCTCGAGGTACTGCTGGGGCGGCAGGCCGGTATCCCGACGGAACAAGCGGGTGAACTGCGAAACCGACAGGTGGGCCACCTCCGCCAGACCCTCCACCGAAAGCGCCTGAGCGGCCCGCTGGTGGAGAAAAATAAGCGCCCGGCGGATGCGCGGATCACCCGGCAGGTCGGCTTCCCTGAGCGGATTCTGGACATCGAGGCGCAGGAGCAGCTGTTCGAGCAGGTTGGCAGCCAGCGCGGCAGAATACCGGAAGGGAAATACCGTCTGTTCGACGATTTCAGTTACCAGCGCCTCGATACGCCGGCGCCTCCTGAGATCCTCGATGCGGAGGATGCCGGGGCCCCGGTCCGCGCCCGGCCAACGCAGGAGCCATTGCCAGTCGGGACGGGCGCGAAAGGTGACCCAGGCATGCTTCCAGCGCCGGGCATCCGGAGCCAATACATAGGCCTGCCGGACATCGGGCGGGTAGAGAAAACAGGCCCCTGCCGCGAGTCGGACGGTTTCCCGTTGGCTGGTACGGATGGCCACCGCCCCGGCAAAGGTATATTCCAGTAACCAGACAGGCAGCCCCCTGGGTCGGTGAATCCGGTTGGGGTTGGCGGGCTGGTTGTCTGCCAGGCCCGCTCCGAGCGGAAGACTTTCCAGCATATCGGGGACGGCCATGCGCGAAATCATTAACTTTTCACGGCAAACGTCGATTGTTTGCGGCTCCGCTGCCCGATAAACTGAAAACCTCCCCATGATCGATTCTCCCCGCACAACCCTTCGCTGGGGTATCCTCAGCGCCGCGAAAATCGCCCGTAAAGTCTGCGCCGCCATCCAGACCGCCCCCGGCTCCGAACTGGCGGCGGTGGCCAGCCGTGATCTGGCCAAAGCCGAGGCCTTTGCCGGCGAATTTGATATTCCCCGCAGCCATGGCAGCTACGAGGCGCTGCTCGCCGATCCCGGCGTGGATGCCGTCTACATCGGAACCCCCCACCCGCTGCACGCGCGGTGGGCGATCGCCGCCGCCGAGGCCGGCAAGCATGTCCTTTGCGAGAAGCCGATCGGGGTGAACGCCGCCCAGGCCATGGCCATCATCGAGGCGGCCCGGGCCAACGATGTGGTCCTGATGGAAGCCTTCATGTACCGCTACCATCCGGTCGTGGTAAAACTGGCCGAGCTGCTGCGCGAGCAAGCCGTCGGTCGGGTCCGGCTGATCGAGGCCGGGTTTGCCTTCCAGGCCGGCTTCGATCCGGACAGCCGCCTCTTCGCCAACGACCTGGCCGGGGGAGGCATCCTCGATGTCGGCTGTTACCCGGTCAGCGCCTGCCGGCTGCTGGCGGGCGCCGCGCTGGGCAAACCCTCAGCCGTCGAACCGGTAAAACTGGCCGGCACGGCCCACCTCGGCGAAACCGGTGTGGATGAATGGGCGGCCGCCACCCTCACCTTCCCGGATGGGATCCTCGCACAGGCGGTCACCGGCGTCCGCATGACCTACCCCAACGGGATCCGGATTGTCGGCGAGGACGGACGCATCGAGCTGCGCGACCCCTGGTGGGGGAACAGCCCGATTGAAATCCTGAAGAAGGGTGAGGAGCCGAGGACCATCGAATGCGAGCCGGGCGATTACCGGTTTGAGGTGGAGGCTTTTGCACGCCAGGTCGCCGAACATGCCGGCAGCCCCACCGACGGGCTGGCTGAGCCGCCCCCCACCCTGATGACGCCGGAGGATACGCTGGGGAACATGATGGCCCTCGACAAGTGGCGCGCTTCCGCCGGCCTCGTGTACGCTGGTGAGCAACCGGGCGGGGCCATGGTCGCGCCGGTCCACGGCCGGGCCTTTGCCCCGGCCAGCCGCGGGGGCAACGACACCATCCCGACCGCCCCCTTCCCCGGCCTCGACAAGCCGGTCTCCCAACTCGTCATGGGGATCGACAACCAGAAGGACCTGCCGTGGCTGGCGGTCATGCTCGACGACTTCATCGAGCGCGGGGGCAACGCCATTGATACCGCCTGGCTCTACGGGAGGGGGCATCAGGAAAGCCTGGTCGGTGACTACCTCCGGTCGCGACCGGATATCCGGGACCGTCTGGTCATCACGGCCAAGGGGGCACACACCCCGTTCTGCCAGCCCGACAACGTCCGCGCGCAACTCGTCCAGTCGCTCGGCCGCCTCCAGACCGGCTATGCCGACATCTACATGATGCACCGCGACAACCTGGAGGTGCCGGTGGACGAATTCGTCGACGCGCTCAACGGCATCCGCGAGGAAGGCCTGTGCACCGTCTTCGGCGTCTCCAACTGGACCCTGGCTCGTATCGGGGAATTCAATACGATTGCCGAAAAGAAGGGCCTCGCGCCGATCCAGGTCGTCAGCAACAACTTCTCGCTGGCGCGCATGGTCGACCCCGTCTGGGCCGGTTGCGAAGCGGCCTCCGAGCCCGAATTCCGCCAATGGCTGGAGGCAACGGGCACCCCCCTGCTCGCCTGGTCCAGCCAGGCCCGGGGCTTCTTCACCGAACGCGCCGGCCGCGACAAAACCGACGACGCCGAGCTGGTCCGGTGCTGGTACGCCGATGACAATTTCGAACGGCGCGACCGCGCCATCGCCCTCGCCCGGGCCCGGGGCGTTTCCCCGCTCAACGTCGCGCTCGCCTACGTGCTGGCCCAGCCCTTCCGGCTGCACGCGCTTGTCGGCCCGCGCTTTCTCTGGGAAACACGCACCCTGTTACCCGGGGCGCACCTTCCGCTCGACGCGGCCACCCGGGCGTGGCTCAATCTCGAGACGGATGAGGCACCCGAGGGGATCTGAGACAAGCAAGCAGCCGGCGGTCGCGGCAACCAGCGATCCCCGGCCGCTGCTGCGGGAGCGCTTCGGGCTGGGTGCCTTCCGCCCGCCACAGGAGGCCATCATCGCCGACATCCTGGCCGGGCGCGACACGCTGGTCATCATGCCCACCGGTGGCGGTAAAAGCCTCTGCTACCAGTTGCCGGCGTTGATGCTGGACGGTGTGACCCTGGTGGTTTCCCCACTTATCGCGCTGATGAAAGACCAGGTGGACGCCCTGACGGCAAAGGGCATCCCGGCTGCCATGCTGAACAGCGCACTCAGCTGGGACGAGCAACGCGCCACGCTCGACCGCATGCGGGCCGGAGCCCTCAAAATCGTCTACGTGGCCCCGGAGCGCTTCCGCGCCCGCTCGTTCACCGACAGCCTGGCGGCCTGCCGTATCGCCTTGCTGGCGGTGGATGAGGCCCACTGCATCTCGCAATGGGGCCACGATTTCCGGCCGGACTACATGCGGCTGGGGGAAGCCGTGGAGGCCTGTGGCCGACCGCAATGCGTGGCGCTGACCGCCACCGCAACGCCCGAGGTCCGCGAAGACATCCAGGCGCAGCTGAGCCTGCGCCAGCCCGCCGTATATGTCGCCGGCTTCGGCCGGCCCAACCTCACCTTCAATGTCCGGCCGGTGGAGCGGAAGCAGGAAAAGGCCGGCCGGCTCAACCGGCTCATCGAGGCGCACGGCGCCGGCATCGTCTATTGTGCGACGCGGAAGAGCGTGGAAGCGGTGGCAGACCAGCTGCGGGAGGACGGCCATCCGCACGTCGCCTACCATGGGGGGCTGAGCGACGGGGCGCGCGAGGCCGCGCAAAACCGGTTCATCCGGAAGGAGGTGCCGCTGGCGGTGGCGACCAACGCCTTCGGCATGGGGATCGACCGCGATGACATCCGCTTCGTCTGCCATTACGACATGCCTGGCAGTGTCGAGGCCTACTACCAGGAGGCGGGCCGCGCCGGGCGCGACGGCAAACCGGCCTGGTGCGAGCTGCTGTTCTGCTATCCCGACAAACAGATCCAGGATTTTTTCATCGAGGGCTCCAACCCCTCCCCCCAGCTGATCCGCGACCTTTACGCCTACCTCCGGCACAACCGCGACCGCGAGGACTGCCTGCACCTCTCGGTCGATGACCTCGCTGACAGCCTGCCGGGCAAAATCAATCCGATGGCGCTCAGCTCAGCGCTCAGCCTGCTGCGCAAGCAGGGCCTCATTGAGCGTTTTCAACGCCCGGGCAGCCGGCTGCGCAGCACCCGCATCCTGAAACCGGAACTCGATCCCGCGGCCATCCCTGTCGACGCCGAGGGCCTGGCGGTCAAACGCGAGCGCGACGAAGACAAGCTCAAGCGGCTCATCCAGTTCGCCTACGCCCGGAGCTGTCGCCAGGCCTGGATCCTCGACTATTTCGGACAGCCCGACGCCGAACCGTGTGGCCGGTGCGATGCCTGTCTGCGCGGCTCCGCCGACCGGCGCAAGCTGAACGAAGAAGAGTCCCTGGTCGTGAAAAAAGCGCTCTCGGGGGTCGCCCGCATGTCGGACCGCAAGGACCAGCACCGCTGGCAGCCGCGCTTCGGCCGTGACCGCATCGTGAAAATGCTGCTCGGCAGCCGCTCGCAGGCCATCACCCAGTCCGGGTTGGATCGCCTCTCCACCTGGGGCCTGCTGCGGCCCTATGGCACGCCTTTCGTCAACCGGCTGTTTGATGCCCTGGAAGCCGCCGGTTATGTCGCCCGGACCGGCGGCGAATACCCGCTCCTGAAACTGACGGCGACCGGCTCCCGCGTGCTGCTCGATGAAAATGAGCCCCGGCTGGCCTGGCCGGAGACCGGTCAGGCCGAAACACCCGCCGCCGCCGGCCCGCCCGACAGCGGCCTGCTCGAAAAACTGATGGCCAAGCGCAACCAGCTGGCCCGCGCGCGCAACAACGCCCCGGCCTACACGATTTTTCCCAACACCGTCCTCGAGCAGCTCGCTGCCCAGCGCCCGACCACCCCGGAGGCCGCCCTGACGATCAAAGGCATCGGCCCCCAGAAGGCGAAAAAGCTCCTGCCCACCTTCCTGAAAATCATTCAGGAGCATGAGGGAGGAGGGAGGTTAAGGGGTTAGGGGGAAATGGTACTAACTTAACAGCGTTTTCATCGGTATCGCTATCGAAATCGCTATCGAAATCGATTACGTAAGCCAATGCATATTATTTCCTTATGCATGTTCGATCCCGATTTCGATTTCGATCCCGATTTGGATCAGGACCCTTAAGTTAGCGCCATTCGGGTTAGGGGGTTAGGGAGTTAGGGGGTTAGGGAGTTAGGGGGTTAGGGAGTAACCCAGGGGATTTTTGGAAGAGAAAACCTTTCCCTGCGGCATCCACCACAATCTTTCCTCTTTGCTGGCACCATCTCCGCTTCGCTCCGTCATTTTCTTCTATCCCCGATTCACTTCGTTCATTACCCGCTGGCGGGATCTTTGACTTTGGGTCTTCGGGTCTTGAGCGTAGCGGGCGTGCGTTTCATTCCATTTTTCTGGCCAACCGCTCGCCGTGGGTTCGCCGGTCGCCCGCCCTTACGGGCTTTGCGGGGAAAAGGCCACCAGCGGGTGCTCTGCGGCGATGTAGGCGCAGACCCGGGTGCCCGGGGCAAACGCGTGCTCGTGCGTCAGGCGGGCGGCAACGCGTTCACCGGAATCCAGCCGCAATCGGTAGCAGCGCGTTTCGCCCTCGAAGCGGTGGTCCTCGACGACAGCGTTGCCCGGGGTATCCGCGCGCAAGGCGATGTCGTGCGGGCGCAGGAGCACATCGACGGCCTGGCCTGCTGCGGAAGGGGCGTCGGGGGCGGGATGGGCGCCAGTTTCGGCAGTCAGGGGGTGCTCGCCGAGGCTTGTCTGCACGGTACCGTCGTACCGTTTACCTGGCAGGAAGAGGCCGTCTCCGAAGAAACTGGCAACAAACCGATTGGCGGGTGATTCGTAACAGCGGGCGGGCAGGTCCACCTGCTCCAGGCGGCCGTCTCGCATCACGGCGATCCGGTCGCCGATGGCCATCGCTTCGTCCTGGGCGTGCGTTACCCAAATGGAGGTGACCTTGGCCTGCTGGAGCGCATCCCGGATCGTGGCGCGCAGATCCTGTTTCATGGCCGCATCGAGGTTGGACAAGGGCTCGTCCAGCAGGATGACCCGTGGCTGGTGCGCCAGCGAGCGAGCCAGGGCGACGCGCTGCTTCTGCCCGCCGGAGAGCGTTTCCGGGCGGCTGTGGCGGAAGGGGGCCAACCCGAGCGCGTGGATCCAGCGTTCGACTTCGGCGGAATCACGGGCGCGAAAACGGATGTTTTGCTCGACGCTGAGGTGCGGGAAGAGCGCAAAGTCCTGGAAAACCAGGCCGGTACGCCGCTTCTCCGGCGGCACAAACTGCCGGCGGGAGGTGCAGATGCCCTCGATGACGATCTCTCCGGAGTACGGCTTGATCAGGCCGGCGACCGCTCGCAAGACGCTGCTCTTGCCACAGCCGGTGGGACCGACCAGCGCCATGATCTCGCCTTTGCGGACGTTGAGGCTCAGGTCGTGTACGGCGACGGTATCACCATAACGGATCTCGAGGTGGTGGAGCGAGAGCATGCGGGTGGGCAGGAATCAGGCGTCCGGAGTGGCGGCAACACCCAGGATACTTTCGCCGCGGATATAGGCAACCATCGCCAGCAGGGAAACACCCATCAACAACAGACCCGGCACCGCCGCGTCGCCGAAATAGCCAGCCTCGTATACTTGCCAGAGCCGGGTGGCGAGCGTTTCCGTACCGGTGGGGCGCAGCAGCAGGGTTAGCGGCAGTTCGCGCATGGCTTCCAGAAACACGAGGGCGGCGCCGCTGAGCAGGGCGGGGAACAGGAGCGGAAGGGTCACGCGGCGGAAGGCTTCCGTTGGCGTGGCGCCGAGGCTGCGGGCGGCGTGAGGGAGCTTTGCGTCGATGCGGGCAAACCCGTCGCGGACGGTTCCCGTGGCCAGGGGCAGGAACCGCAGGACGTACCCGAGCACGAGCATCGCGGTCGTCTGGTAGAGCCCCGGCAGGCGCAGGCCGACGTAAACGAGCGCTGTGCCCATGACGATGCCAGGCACGCCGAAGCCATACGAAGTCAGCCGTACCAGGAACCGGCCGAAGGGGCCCGCGCGTGCGGCGCGCGCCAGGGGAAGGGCCGCCAGCACGGCCACGACGGCGGCTAGCAGGGAGGGGAAGAGGGAAGACCCGATGATCGCTGGGTCGAACCCGGCGACGCCCTCCCGGAAGATCCATACGACGAAAAGAGCCACGGGCAGGCCGATCGCGGCAAAGGAGACACTGGCGACCGCTGCCCAGACCACGGTGGCGAGGGCACGCCCCGGCTGCCAGAAAAGGGATCGGCCTGCCGGCTCGGAGACCGTGTGGAACCGGGATTCCAGCGCGATCACAATAGCGACCAGGCCGAGCAACTGGAGGGACAGCCAGGCCGCCTCTCCGAGCCCAAACGCGTTGTACTCGACATAGATGGCGCGCGTAAAGGTATCGAGACCGAGAATAGCCGGTGTGGCAAAATCCGACAGCGTGTACAAGGCGACCAGAAGGCCGCCGGCGGCCACGCCGCCGCGGATGCGGGGCAGCACCACGCGGCAGAAGGCCTGTACCGGCGAAAGCCCGAGGGTGCGTGCGGCGTCGAGCTGGCTGGCATCGAGCCTGCGCAGCGACGCCCGTACCGGCAGCAGGACAAAGGGGAACGTGTACAGGGTCATCACCCACACGCTTCCGGCGAGGCCGCGCGCTTCGGGGACGGCAATGCCGAGCAACCGCTCCAATTCGCCACCCGGGCCCGTCCCGGCGAAGTACGCAAAGGCGCCGATATAGCTGGGTACCGCCAGAGGCGCCGCCAGCAGGGCGAAGGCAAGGCTTGCGTAGCGGAGCCGCAGGGACGTGGTGACCAATGCCAGCGGCACGCCGACTGCGATCGAAGTGGCGACGGTCAGAGCAGTCAGGGTAATGGAGTTTCCGAGGATCCGCAGGTGGCGCTCGCTCAAATCCGGGGAAGTGGAGGAGGCCAGTATGATGAGGACGACCAGCGGCATCAGCGCTGCAGCAACGATAGGCAGCGGTGGCAGGTAAAGGCTCAGCCGGGTACGCAAGGTCGCGCCGTCGTCCATCGAGAGGGAGGGAGTGCCCGGTCGGGCCGGGCGGGGTTGTCGTTACAAGACGCCGGTCTCGCGCAACAGGCGGAGGGTCGTGCGCAAGTCCGCAAGTTTTTCCAGATCGACCTTGGGCGGTTGGATGTCGCGGATTGCCGCGAGCCCTTCCGGGGCGGAAATGCCGGTAACGAGGGGAATTTCGTACGCCTCGCGGGCCAGATATTGTTGCGTTTCGCGCGTGAGCAGGTGGCGGACGAACAACTCGGCCTCCGGCCGATCGCTCAGCAGGACGGCTCCCGAGGCATTCAACAGGCAACCTGCATCGTTGCGGGTGAAGGCAAGCTCAACCGGGACTTCCGGCCGGGCGGTTTTCAGGCGGAGCGTGTAGTAGTGATTGGCCAGACCGAGGTCCACCTCGCCACGCGAAACGGCCATCACGGCGCCGAGCTCGCCCGCGTAGTCGCGTACCTTCGGACGCATGCGGCGGAGCCAGTCCCGGGTGGCGGCTTCGCCTTCGAGCAATCGCATCGCAGTGACAAAAGATTGGAACGCCCCGTAGGCGGGTGCCCACCCAACGGTGACATCGTGCTCGGGCAGTTCCATGATGGACGGCGGGAGGCGGGCGGCATCCAGCCGCTCGGTGTTGTACGGGAGCGTTCGGATGCGCCCGGAAACGGGGGCCCACCGCTCAAACCGGAACTCGGGCTTGGAGCGTCGGCGCAGGGACGCTGGCAGCGGATGAATGGTCGCGCCATTGACGACGCGACCGATCGAGCTGCTGTCGATCGCCCAAAAGACATCCGCGCGGCGGACGCCGGCCTCGGATTCGGCGACGATTGTGTTTGCGAGTGAGGAGGAGGGCCCTCGCCGCACCCGCAGGTCCATCTCGGGGTTGCGTTTTTCGATCGCTTCGAGGATCGCCTCGTACAGCCCCCCTTCACCGCGGCCGAGATACAGCGTGAGGGGCCCGCGAATGCGTGGTAACGTATCGACACGCTCCGCGGCGTCTGTGTCGCCAGCGGCGCGGATGAGGCTGGGGGGTCCGCTGAGCCCGAGCGCCACCAGCGCCTGAATAACCGTTCGCCGATCCATGATCCGCCTTTAAAACACGGGGTCACGGGCAGCCTCGATGTTTTCGAGCAGCTTTGCCGCCCGCTCCAGGCGCTTTCGCATCGCGTCGAACTTGGCCTTCACCTCCTCCGCGGGGGCACCGCGGTTAAAGAGCTCGGGAAGCCCGGCGTTGAAATCGAGCTCCAATTGGGACACCAACTCCGGATTCCGGGTGATCAAATCGCCCTCCAGTCCCTCAAAAATCAAGTTGTAGGTATCGAAAACGATCTCGTTCGCCGCATCCGGATTCCCTTCCCGGTACGTGGTGACGGCGGTTTCCAGACGTTCGAGGATGGCGGCGACCGGGGCTTCGTCGGGGTCGCTGACGGCGTGGATGTTCCCCTGCATCAGCCGGAAGTGCCCGACAAAGGAGCACAGGAACGGGTAGGTTCCGGGTTCTTCCAGCGTAAAGGTGATGGTTTCAGACTCGCCGGGCCCGAGCATGGCGGTTTCCGCCACGATCTGGCGCTGGAATTTCGCCTCGGGCGGGACGTAACCCTTTTCCGGATGCTCCGCGGCGGCGAGCGCAAACGGCTCCACCGCCACGCCGCGTTTGAGAACCACCACGTTGTGCCCCATGACGTCCTTCGGCAGCTCACCGATGTTGACGAAAGTCAGCGTCACCGGTTCTCCGACACGGACGTAGAGGCGGGTCTTGTCGAAACGCATGTTGTCGTCCCCGGTCAGGCGGATGTCATTGTCGACGGCTTCGTAATCGATGGCAACGCTGGCACCGTCGCTGCCTGTCGTGTCGGCATGGGCCAGGTGGGGGCTCTGCGCGAGAAGCCGGAGGGCGCCCATCGCCTCCCAGAGCGCCGCTTTCGTCCGCTCGCCGGCGGCCGCCATTGCCTGGGCCTCAAGCTCCTTTTCCACTGCCTGTTGCATCGCGTAGATGCCCTGCCAGATCGGCGGGTACATCCGCACCACCTTTGTTTCGATCACTTCATGCACCACGACCGATTCCCACTTTTCAATGAGTGCCCTGAGCTTGGGGGCGGCCGCATCGCCGGCGCGGTACGCCTCGACAGTGGCATCCACCTGCACGCTCAGCGCCTGGACTTCGGCGGTGAAGGCGTCGAGGTGTTCGTCGAAATGCTCAATCACGTCTTCCGAGCCCTCGCCGTGCGCACCGACGGGAAGGGGTGCGGCGATCAGGCTCAAAAACCCGACGGTGAGCATAATCCCGGAGCGCCAGGCGGCGCTGCGGAAAACGGCGGGCAGGGCAAAAGCACGGCACATGAAACTGAGACTCATTTTTTGCCGGCCAGGAATGTCAACTGTTTTGCTCCGCTCGAAAAAGAGAAAAAAAGGATGAACCACCAAGAAGAGAGTGGAGAACGTGGCGGAAAGTCCTCCCTGCCGGCTTTGCAGTTATTCGCCTTCCGGATTATTCACCCGCCCGCTCGGCTTCGGCCTGGCGCATCTCGGCTTTTGCCTTGTCGAACTTGCGACGGGCGCAATTACAGTGGAGGCACAGCCCGCTGTTATAGGTGAGCAGGGCCTTTTCGCGCAGCGACAGGGGCGCTTCCCTGCCCTTTTCGGCCAGCCGCAATGCGTTGAAGCAGCTGGGAAGCAATTTACCGAACCATTGAAGCAGACGGCCCATGTCCGGCAGCAAAGCGGAACCGGTCGCGGCTTCAACCCCGGAAGCCCGATTATTTGATCCGGAAGGGCAGGATGAACTGGTGGGCCTGACCGGTCGGTGTCGGCCCGATGGAACGATAGGCCTCGAAGGCGTCCTTCACCGACTGATTGAGCAGGGCGCTGCCGGAGCTGCGCCGGATGTTGAATCCGGAGATTCGGCCGTCCGGCTGCACCCAGAACTCGACTTCGCAGTAGAGGCCGCTGGCGACGCCCGGGCGGTTCCAGACCTGGTTCAGCCGGCTGCGCAGCCCGGCCATGTAACCGGCGAGCGCGCGCTGGTCCGCATCCGACAGGCGGTCGACCCGGTTGGACTCGGTGGGCGTGGCCGCCAGATTCCGGAGCGCGGCCTGGACCTGGCTGACATCGATGCGGCCCGGCGTGACCCGCGGTTGGGTGGACCGTGGGCGCGGTCGTGCCGTTTCCGGACGACCCTGTCTCTGGAGAAACTCCTCGATGGTGACGCGCTCAGCCGGCTCGGCTGCCTCGACCGGAGCCGGCTCGGGCTCAGGTTCGCGCACGGGCTCGGGGGGAGGCTCCGGCAGATCCGGGATGGGCCGCGGTTGCACGGTTTCGATAGGTGGCAGGTCCATCGGCTGGGCCGCGGGGTCCTCCTGCGTTTCGCGCGGCTGCGGTTGAGGCGAGGGAGTGGCCGGTACCTCCGCCACCAGTTCAAACACATGCGGTGGCTCGGGCTCCGGCTTGAACGCGCTCAGGAGACCCGAAAAAATCATCAGGATCAGAGCCGCCGCATGGATGAGGATGGCGAGCACCATGCCCTGCTTTTCCTGTCTGTTCCAAGGCGTGACCATCATGGCGATTCGGGGGCGTGGTTACTGAACGCGCGTATCGAGGCTGATCCTGGACAGTTTTCGCTGCTTCACCTCATCGATGACCGAAATCACGGCCTGATAAGGGACCGCCGCATCTCCCCGGATGTTCAAAACAGGAGGATTGGGTTGGCGGGCCAGGTCGTCGAGCAAGCGGCCCAAGTTCTCGGCGGAAACCGCTTCGTCGCCCCAGTAGACCTGGCCTTCCCCATCGATTGAGATGGTCTGCGTCTTCGGCTCCCGACCGGCGGACTGCGGGTTCTGCGTCTCGACCGGCAGGTCCACTTCGATCGTCTGTTCCAGGAGCGGGGTCGTGATGATGAAGATGATCAATAGCGCAAAGGCCAGATCGATCAGCGGCGTCACATTGATCTCGGTGACGGCTGCCAGGCGGTTCGGACGATGAAAGCTGCGAGCCATGGCTTCAAGTTAAGGAGGTTATCGACTTCAGGGGCACTCCAGCTCAATCCGGTCGGCCACCGTGGAAGCGAAATTCTCCAGCTCGGTGATCGCGACCTTCGACAGCGTCAGCAGATAGTTGTAGCCGAAGACGGAGGGGATGGCGACCAGCAGCCCGGCCACCGTCGTCAGCAGTGCCCCCGAGACCCCTGGTGCCAGATTCTGCAGCGAGGCGGTGTTCTGGACGGCCACCGAGCCGAAGGCATCCATCACCCCCCAGACGGTGCCAAGCAGCCCCAGAAACGGCGCGCCGGTCACGATGCTGCCCAACATCACCATCTTGGATTCGTAGCGAATGGTCTGTTCGGCGACGGCCCGTTGCAGGGCATTCTCCACATGGCCCATCCGAAGCGAGAGCTTGTGCGGATCCCCGCCGGTCGGTTCGCCGCCGTAGCGGTAGAAGGCCTCGAGCGCCTCGCGCACCAGGTTGGCGTAGGGCCCCCGGCCGATGCCCCGGTCGGTGGTATCCAGGCTGAGCAGCTGATCGATTTTCCCGATCTTGCGCTCAAAATTCAGGTTGAGGCTGCGCAGGCGCGACAGATCAAGGTACTTGCCGATCATTACCGTCCAGGCCACCATGCTGAAGAGGATCAGAAAGATGATGATGACCTTGCCGGCGACATTGGACTGCGCGAAGTAGGTGAAAATGCCAGGCTCGGAACCCGCCGCCTGGGCGATAGGCGGCAGCCAGATTGGGGATGCGGTCAGGGACGAAAACATGGAAGGACGGATCGGGACGAAGACAGGCCCGAGCGGAGCGAACCGGGTCAGCCTGCTACCTGATCACAAGCTTGCCGCCGCCCGGATGCCGGTGGCAATGCCGAATCAGGTGCCGCGCAGCCGTCCGAGCCGTCTCAGGAAAAGCTGGCCCTGCATGGTTTCCTCTCCTTTAGATGCAGCCTTTTCCCGGGGACCATCCCTCGGACCAACCGCCCCCCCATCCCTTTCCTGTTATGGACAACAAGGCCCTCACCCTGAAGGAACTGCAGAGCAACGCCGGCCGCCTCAACAACCGCCTGGCAGTCGTCGGCCTGGACGGCTTTGTCGACAAGATCATCCACCCGGTGGACAAACGCCACGGTCCCGGCGATGCCTTCGAACGAATCAAGACCATCACGGACTTTGCCGGACGCATCGGCCGGGCCGCCGGCAAGAGCGCCAATATCGAACTGGCACCGGTCCTGGAGAAGCTGGGGGGCAACGGCCCTATCATGGCCAACGCGCTGCTCAGCCTGGGTTTGAAGACCCGCTACATCGGCGCCCTCGGCCAACAGGTCATCCATCCCATCTTCGAGGCCTTCGCCAGGGCCACCGACGCCATCTCGCTCACGGATCCCGGGGTTACGCACGCCTGCGAATTCAACGACGGGAAGATCCTGCTCGGGTCGCTCGCCCCGCTGGAGAAAGTCACCTACGACCGGATCATCGAAGTGATGGGCGAGGGGCCGTTCCTCGACCTGATGTCGCGGGGCGACCTGATCGCGCTGACCAACTGGACCATGCTTCCCTACATGACCGAGCTGTGGAACACCCTGACCGATCAGGTCCTGCCCAACCTGAACCGCCTCGAAGGCCGTCAGTTCTTCTTCGACCTGGCCGACCCCGAAAAACGGTCGACCAGCGACCTGCAGGGCGCCCTCCAGGCCATCAAGCGCTTCCAGAGCTTCGGCAATGTCACCCTCGGCCTAAATTTCAAGGAAGGCCAGCAAGTCGATGCGCTGCTCGGGAACGCCGAATCCGAACCTGAGCCGGACCAGCTCAAGGCCATGGCCACCCGGATCCGGAACGCACTCGGGATCACCTGCGTGGTGGTCCACCCCACCCGCTCGGCCGCCTGCGCCACCAAGGAAGACGCCTATTGGGTCGAAGGACCGTTCACGGACAACCCGAAGATCACGACCGGGGCCGGCGACCACTTCAACGCCGGGTTCTGCACCGGCCGCCTCCTCGGGCTCAGCCCGCTGGCCGCCCTGACCGTCGCCGTGTCCACCTCCGGATCCTACGTCCGCACCGGCCAGAGCCCCAACCTGTCCTCCATCCAGTCCTTCATCAGCGGCTGGAAGTGAGCGTCGGTCCTCAGTTGGTCAGTTGACAGATGTCAGTGGGCCGTGGGTCAGGGCGGAGCGCGCTGCTTCAGCGAGCGACGGTCACCCGAGAGCCGAGGGTTGGCCATCACTCATTGCATCGCTTGCTGAAGCGGCGCGGTACGCAGGTTCGGCCCAACCCTAAGAACCATTAACCGTGCCGACCGCTGACCAGGCTCCGCCAACCAACCGACGACTGACAACTGACCCACTGACCCACTGACAACTGACTCACGCTTGCCGGTCTCCCTTGCCCGCGGCGGCCGGACCATCATACTGGAGTTATGTCAGAAACCGAGCTCGCACACCCCGGGCGCCTGATCACTTTCGAGGGATCGGAAGGCAGCGGGAAAACCACTCAAATCGGCCGGCTGGCCACGCTGCTGGAGGACGCCGGTTACGAGGTTGTCGTCACCCGGGAACCGGGCGGCACCGAACTCGGTGAGCAGATCCGGCACCTGCTCAAGCACACGTTCGGAGGCGCCCCGATGGCCATCGAGACGGAGCTGCTGCTCTTCGCCGCGGCGCGGGCCCAGCTCGTCCGCGAGTTGATCATTCCCGCCCGCGAGGCCGGCAAGATCATTCTCTGCGACCGGTTCCTCGATTCGACCACCGTCTATCAGGGAATGGCCCGGAAAATTGCCCAGGACCCCATCCGGTTAATCAACGATTTCGCCGTCGGCTCAATGGAGCCCGACATGACCATCGTCCTCGACGTGCCGGCCGAGGTCGGCATGAACCGCATCAAGAAACGGGTGACTGACATTCCGGACCGGATGGAGCAGGAGAACATCGGTTTCTACAAGCGCGTCCGCGAGGGCTACCTCATGCTGGCCAAACAACTGCCCGGGCGTTTCCGCGTCATCGACGGCACCAGGGATGTGATGGAGATCGAGGCCGAGATCTGGGACGAGGTCAGCCAGCTGCTGCTCAGCGTCGAAGCCTGAGGCCGGGGCCCACCTGTTCCGCCGGCCATACGGTATCATGCCTTTGGATACAGAAGCTCAACCCACCGAGCCGGCCCGCCGTGCCGTAGCCGTGCTGGAACGTGCGGTTTCCCGGGGCCGGCTGGCTCACGCCCTTCTCCTGCAAGGGGAAAACCTGAAGGCGCTGGAAACCGTTGCGGCCCGGACCGCGCGCAACCTCCTCGCCCTGACCGCGGGCCGCGATCCCCTGCAGCATCCGGACTGTTTCACGCTGCGCCCGTCCGGCAAAGCCCGCTTCATCCGGGTGGCGGACAAGGACGGCCACCCCGGCCCCAACACCATGCGTGGCTTCATCCGGGAGATCCAGTTTTCGCCCAACCAGGCAGAGCGGAAGGTCGGGCTGGTCTTTGAGGCCGACCGCATGAATCCGGCGACTCAGAACGCCTTTCTCAAGACGCTGGAGGAACCGCCAGCCGACACGACTCTGCTGCTGATCACCACCCGCCCGTTCGATCTCCTGGACACCATCCGCAGCCGGTGCCTCAACGTGCGGCTGCCGGCGGACCTGCAGGCGATCGACGCCGAGGCCTGGCGGGGCTGGCAAGATGCCTACCGCCAGTGGGTGCACTTTGCCTGTCGGGGTCCGTCCAACCGGGAAGCGGTCGTCCGCGGCATCCTTGGTGCCTACGGCCTGATCGCCCGCTTCCAGGATTTTCTCAATGCCTTCACCGAGGAGGCCTGGCAGGCCCGGAAGGCGAACCTGCCGGAGAACCTCAGCACGGAGGAGACCGACGCCATCGAAGCCGGTCTACGCCGCGGCCTGCGGATCCAACTGCTGAGCGAACTGGAAACGGCCACCCGTGACGCCGCCCTGGCCGATCCCGACGCCCCGGCGGATCCCTCGAAGATCCGCAAACTCGCCCGCGTCGTGGCCGAGTTGGAGCACGCCCGCGGCCTGCTCGACCTGAACATGCAGGAAGGCACCGCCCTGGAATGTTTTTTTCTCAAAGCCGTCCGCATCTGGGCAGGCCGGGAGTGAAGCAGTTTAACCAAAGCCATACCCGGCTGGATCTTACCCGGCTGTCTCACCAGAATCGAACAGGAGTGGTAAATAATTCTGGCCGAGGGACTTGCAGTGAGGCCGCGTACTGTCAGGCTTTTTCCGGCAACCACCAGAGTTGGTCCCAGGTGGCGTCGGGGCCGAGGGAATCGGGCTGCGGGGCGCCGGAGGTGCTGCGACCGTCCCGGACATAGCGGGCCAGCAGCTGTATCAGCCTTTCCACGACATCCGGTCGATCGTCGACCCGATTGTGGTGTTCGCGCACATCGATTTTCAGGTCGTAGAGCTGAAAGCGCGGCCGGTCCGCGATGGCGTCCACATCCAGGTAAGGACTGGGCCAGCTCCAGCCCCCCGAGCCCGGGCAGCATTCCAGTTTCCAGCGGCCCTGCCGGATGGAAAAGGAGCCGTCGATGCTGTGGTGGACGGTGGCCTCGCGCAACGGCCCGTCGATGGGTTCACCCCGCAGGATCGGCAGCTGGCTGACCGAGTCCTCGGCCGCGTCGTCCGGCAGTTCGACCCCGAGGATGTCGGCGCAGGTGGCCATGAAATCGCCGAGGCATAGGGTTTCGCCGGTCACGGAGCCGGCCCGGATGGTGGCGGGCCAGCGCATGAGCAACGGCACCCGGTGTCCGCCCTCGTAGATGTCCGCTTTGTGCCCGCGAAAGATGTAGCTCGGGTTGTGCCCGTACTGGGCCAGTTGCGGGAAGTCGGCGCGGGGGGAGCAGCCGTTGTCCGAAGTGAAGATCACCCAGGTGTCATCCACGATACCCCGCTCATCGAGCGCCTTGAGGAGCTGCCCGACGACATCATCCACCTGCAGGCAAAAGTCGCCGTAGCGCGTAACCGTCCGGTCGCGCCAGCGCCCGGTCGGCAGGATCGGTGTGTGCGGCGCCGGCAGCGGAAAATAGACGAAAAAGGGCTGATCCGCGGATTGCTCCCGGATAAAGCGGACCGCTTCGTCCGTGCAGCGCTGCAGGACTTCCTCGTGCACGAAATCGGGGGCAACGGGTCCCGGGCGCCAGACCTGTTTGCTTTCGCGGAAGCAGATTTTTTCCTCGTCCCTGCCGGGATCCCACCGGTCCGGGATGGCGGTGGGCCGGTCCTGATCGACATAAACATAGGGATCCATGTCGAGGCTGGCGGGGATACCGAAATAGCGGTCGAAGCCTTTGCTCAACGGCCCGTCCGGGATCGGCTGATCATAAGCCACCCCGTCTTCGAAGGGTGCCTCGCCCGGCGCCGCTTTCGGCCAGGTCCACCCCAGGTGCCACTTGCCGAAGCAGGCCGTGGCATAGCCCTGGCGGCGCAGCAGCTCGGCCACCGTAAGCCGGTTCTCCTCAATCAGGGCCCGGGAGTATCCCCACAGCACCCCCTGCTTCAGTGAGGACCGCCAGTTATAACGCCCGGTCAGGATATTGTACCGGGAGGGCGTGCAGACGGCGCTGCTGCTATGGGCGTCGCGACAGGTCAGGCCCTCGCGCGCCAAACGGTCGAGGTGCGGGGTCTGCCAGGCGGACTGCCCGTTCAGGCAGGACAGATCGCCGTAACCCATGTCATCGGCCAGGATGTAGATAATGTTGGGAGACTGCCGGGGCATGCGGACAGCCAACCGAAGCCGCCGGGAACGGACAAGCCCGCCGGGGCCTCAACCGTTGATTTTCCTTGGCAGCTCGATCCCGGGAAAAACGCTGCCAGGGCTTTCGCCAGGGCCAACCCCCTCGCCGATCAATGCCCGTGGTCGCAGTGCTCGTGACGGCAGAGCCGGAAATTGCGCCAATGACCGGCGATCATAGCCAGGCCACCCAACAGGGTAAGCCCGGTCCCCAGAGGCAGGATACCGTGGTCGTGTCCACCCGCCGCGTGATCGCCCAGACCAAGGATCACCCCGGCGGTCAGCAGGCTGAGACCGACGGCCAGACGCACGAACACTTGCCAGTCCTTGTGGCGGCGACAACCCACCAGAACAGCCAGAATACTCAGAGGCAGCACCGCCGCCAGCATCCAGGCGTGAAAATGCCCGTCGGACAACACGGTGCTTCCGACCACCGGAAAGCCGACGAGCAGCACCGGGGTCAGCAAGCAGTGCACGCTGCAGATCCCGGCCAGCGCCAGTGAACCGAGGTCCAGAACAAGCTGCAGGCGAGCGGAAAACGGATGAGACTGAGTTTGGGGGGTCGGGCGAGCCATCACCGGCAAACAAACCCCGGACCCCCTCTATTGCAAGGCATTTGCAATAGGGGGGGGGTGTCTGACTCCGCGCAGCGCTCTTGAGCTTTCAGAATTTTCACATTATTTGAAAATTCCCGTGACGCCCGCTCTTGCCCAAAAGCTACCCTCCGCCTGGACGCCCCAACAACCGGAAGCGGGGTGGCATCGGCAGGCGCACCTGCAACCCGCCTTCCGGCACTGCCGGTCCGTCACACGGGAGCATGCGCGCAGTTTCTATTTTTCGTCCTTCCCGCTACCCCGGTCGAAGAAACTGGCGGCTTTCGCGGTCTATGCCTTCTGCCGGTATATCGACGACATCATCGACGAGGGGGAGGCCGGTAAACGGGAACGCCCCAGCCGTGAAATCCTCCGCGAGGAACTGGTCCGGATCGAGGCCGGGACCAGCACCCTGCCCTTCGCACCGGCGTTTGCGGAGGTAAACCGGCAATTCGGGATCGACCGTCGGTTCTACGAGGACCTGATCGAAGGCTGTTGCCGGGACCGGGAACCAGCCGACATCCAGACCTATGAGGAACTGGAACTGTACTGCTACTATGTCGCCTCGGTCGTTGGTCTGATGATGAGCCATATCTTCGGGCTGTCCGACGTCAAAGGCGTCCAGCAGGCCGTTGAGATGGGGGTCGCCATGCAGTTGACCAACATCCTGCGCGATGTGCGGGAAGATTGGCACATGGGCCGGATCTACCTGCCCGCCGAAGAACGGGAACGGTTCGGTATTACGGACAAGCATATCGAGGATGGCATCGTGGATGATGCCTGGCGACGCTTTATGGCCTTTCAGGTCGAGCGCACGCGGCGGTTTTATGCGGCAGGCGCCCGAGGGCTCGCGCTGCTATCCCCGGACGGATCCCGCCAGACCGCCACCCTGATGGCCCGCGTCTATGCTGGGATCCTGGACGAGATCGAGAAGCGGGAGTACGATGTCTTTTCCGGGCGGGTATTCGTCCCGACCCGGCGTAAACTCCGCATCGCGCTGAAGACCGGCTTCCGGGGGGTGAGGAAGCGACGGGCGTTGCCGGCATCGCACGGCCGTTCGGCTAAGACTCCCTATAATCGGCTCTAGCCCGAATTTCTCTCCAGAATCGGGAAAAAGGAAAGCTCATCGCATCTGGGCTTCATGAGAAGTCCGGGCCGGATGCCGTCGGGGCTTTCCGCCGGGCCAATGCATGTGTAATTCCGGTGACCAGACCGGGCCCTTTGAAGATCAGACCGGTGTAGAGCTGCAAGAGCGTGGCCCCGGCTTCGATTTTTTCGATCGCGGCGTCCGGGCTGTCGATGCCCCCGACCCCGATGATGGGCAGCTCCCCGGCGGTGCGACGGGCAATGTGCGCGATCACCTCGGTGCTGCGCTCACGAAGGGGAGGTCCACTCAGGCCGCCGGCCTCATCCACCTCGGCGAAGGCGCCGGGCCTGGCAGTCGTTGTATTGGTGGCAATGATACCGCTGAGCTCGAGTTCGTGCAGCAGGTCCAGGATGGCATCAATCTCCTCGAAGCGGCAGTCCGGCGCGATCTTCAGCAGGAGGGGAACCGGGGGCACGCCCACCTCGTCGGACCGCTCCCGATCCGCGTCCACCACCGCCTGAAGGAGCGCCCGCAGCGCATCGACCTGTTGGAGATCTCGCAGTCCCTGTGTGTTGGGGCTGGATACATTGATCGTGAAATAGTCGGCATAGGGCGCCAGCCGCTGGTAGCCGGCCCGGTAGTCGTCGGCCGCCCGGTTCAGGGGGGTCACCTTGGCCTTGCCGATGTTGATGCCGATGGGAACGGTCCGCTGCCCCGGGGGGGGCAACCGCTCCAGACGACGGGCGATGGCCTCGGTTCCCCTGTTGTTGAACCCCATCCGGTTGATGACCGCCGCATCGTCGGGGTAGCGGAAAAGCCGCGGCCGCGGATTGCCCGGCTGCCCCCACGGAGTGACCGTGCCCACTTCGACGAAGCCGAAGCCCAGCCCGGCCCAGGCAGGAACAGCGACCGCGTCCTTGTCCATCCCGGCGGCGAGCCCGAGGCGATTGGGAAACCGCACGCCGAAACAGGTAACCGGATCCGCCTGACGGTTGCGTCGCTCCAGCCAGCGGCAGAGCGGGCTCAATCGGGCCAGCACCGCCAGCCCGTCCATGGACAGCAAATGGGCTGTTTCCGGATCCAGGCGGAACAGGAGGGGGCGGAGGCAGGCGGTATACAGGCGGCCCATGGCAACCGCGACAGTGGGTACGCGTGCCCGGAGGTTCAAGCCGATGGTGGCGCCCCTTCCTTAAAGCCTTGCGGGAAAGTACCGATGGAAGGGAATTGGCGCTTGAACCGGGTCGCACGCGCTCCGTAAAGAGGTGGCCTTCCTGCGATTCCGCCTGTAGCCCATTCGCTTTTTATCATGCCCAAAACCGCCCCCAAACTCAGCTGGTGCCGTGTGCGCCTCGGTGAAGACATGAACTGGTGGGTCGAGGAAATCAGCGACGAGGTCCACTGGGATGTGGACGGACTCAGCATCCTCGATCCGCGGCAGATTCAGTATATTCTCGAATTGATCGAGCCCTTGACCGAGTACGGTTATCAGGAGTCCCTCTTTGAGGCGGCCTTCTATCCCTTCACGATCAAGACGGAGCTCAAGGACGGGAAGATCGAGTTGGCGCGGTCCAATGAATCCTTTCTCGAGAGCGATGAACCGATGTTCGCGCTACCAGACGTGATGGACGAGGAGAAGGGGCCTTACGCCGATTTCCTCAACCACATCACACGGCTGCGGGTGAAGCTGCTCAACGACCTCATCGACTTTAAGCAGAATCTGACCGTCGATGAACTGGAGGAGGAAATCCGGGAGAACGAGAATAACGAGTTCATGGAAGGCCGGGCCGTGCATTTCTTCACCGAGATCACCTCCATCCTCGAATACGTGCCGGAAGGTTACGAGCTCGACAAGGAGGAGGTCGAAGATACCGACGACGACGAGGAGGAAGAAATCGACGAGGATTTCCCCGATGTCGAAGAGTCCGAGGAGAAGATCGAAGAGGACGAAACGATGAAGTGGGACGACGACGAGGACGAGGAGACCGAGGACGAGAACGAGGAGACCGAAGACGAGGAAAAAGAAAAGTAAGGCCTGCCGTTAACGTTCGGAGATGCCGACCGTAATCCCGGGGGACAGCCACTGACACTGCGCGGGCTGTCGCTGGCTGAAGCGACGTGGTACGGACTTTCGCCCGACGCGCCTCAGGCTCCTCTTTTTGCTTCGGCGAAGACGCGGGCGAAATAGGTCAGGATCAAGTCGGCACCGGCTCGCTTGATGGCTAGGAGCGATTCGTCGCGGGCGGCCGCGCCGTCAAGCCAGCCCCGTTCGGCCGCGGCCTGGATTTGGGCGTATTCGCCGGAGACCTGATAAGCGGCGACCGGCAGCAGGGTTTTGTCACGCAGCTCGCGGACGATATCGAGATAGGGTCCGGCCGGTTTGACCATCAGGACATCGGCTCCCTCCTGTTCATCCAGGAGGCTTTCCAGCAGGGCCTCGCGGCGGTTGGCCGGATCGAGCTGGTAGGTGCGCTTGTCGAGGCTGATGGTTCCGGCGGCTTGAGCGCTGCCGACTGCATCGCGGAAGGGCCCGTAGTAGGCCGAGGCAAACTTGGCCGCGTAGGCGATCATCCCGACGTTCCGATAGCCGGCCTCATCCAGTGATTCGCGGATCGAGCCGACCCGACCGTCCATCATGTCGGAGGGGGCGACAAAATCGACACCCGCTTCGGCCTGCAGGGCGGCCATTTCGTTCAGCACCTCGACCGTGGCGTCATTCTCCACTTCGTCCCCCTCCTCGCTCAGCAGACCGTCGTGGCCGTGGGTCGTGTAAGGATCGAGAGCCACGTCGGTGACCAGCACCAGCTCGGGCAGTTCCTGCTTCAGGCGACGCACGGCACGCAAAACCAGCGTCTCCGGATTGAGCGCTTCATCGCCAGCCGGCGTTTTCAGCTCCGGGTCGATCCGGGGAAACAACGCCACCGCCCGCACGCCCAGACCGAGCAGGGTTTCGGCCTCGGCCATCAGACTGTCAAGCGTATGGCGAACCTGACCCGGCATAGCGTCCACCGGCTCGGGTTGCCCCTCCCCGTCGATCACGAACAGGGGCTGGATCAGGTCCGCCGGCGTCACGGTGCATTCGCGCACCAGATCACGGATGGCCGCGGTCCTTCGCAGCCGCCGGGGGCGCCGCTGCAGGTCGAGGGCAAAGCGATCTTCCATCCCGCCACGGTGAGCATCACCGGCAGCGGCTGCAACGCCAGAAGCCAGGCCCGCCGGGGGATTCACCGTTGCGCCGGGCCGGCCCCGGCCCTGAACTGAACGGCTTGCCATGGCTGAAGACGCACCCGCCCCCGCCCTTCGTCTCTACGATACCCTCACCCGGGAAACCTTGCCGCTCCGGCCCGCCGATGGTCAGCGGCTGCGTTGCTACACCTGTGGCCCGACCGTTTACGGGCCGGCCCACATCGGCAACTTCCGGACCTTCGTGCTGACGGACGTGCTGATCCGCACCGCGCGGGTGGCCGGCCTGAAGCCCTACAGCGTCCGCAACATCACGGATGTGGACGACAAGACCATCCGCGACAGTCAGGCGGCGGGCGAGGACCTGCGCCGGTTCACCGACCGATGGACCGAGCGCTTCCATGCCGACTGCGAAAGGCTCAACCTCCTGACGCCCGACGCCGAGCCCCGTGCCACCGATCACATCGATGACCAGATCCGGCTCATCGAAGCCTTGATCGGGCGCGGGCATGCCTATGCCTCGGACGGCTCCGTCTATTTCGATGTCAGCAGCTTTGCGGATTACGGAAAGCTCTCGCACATGGACCCCGCGGCGCTGCAGACGCAGGCCGAAACCAGCGGCGGGCGCACCAACGACGCCGACGAATACGACCGCGAGGCGGTGGCCGATTTTGCGCTCTGGAAGGCGCACAAGGCGGAGGACGGCCCCGTCGCCTGGGACAGCCCGTGGGGCCGTGGCCGGCCCGGCTGGCACCTCGAGTGTTCGGCCATGAGCATGCGCTATCTGGGCGAGAGCTTCGACCTGCACGGTGGCGGGGAGGATCTCTGTTTCCCGCACCACGAGAATGAAATCGCTCAAAGTGAAGGCGCCACCGGCCAGCCGTTTGCGGCCCACTGGTTCCACTGCGTGCACCTGCTGGTGGAAGGCAGAAAAATGGCTAAGAGCCTGGGAAATTTTTTCACCATCGAGGACCTGATCGACGGCGAGGGCTATGCACCCATGGAGGTTCGCTACCTGCTGCTCAGCGGCCACTACCGGCAGCAGCTCAATTTCACGAAAGGCGGGCTCCAGGCCGCGCGCAGCGCCCTTGAAAAACTGGGCAAGGTCGCCGGCGACCGGAAGCCCGCCCCACCCTTCAACGACGGTTGGGGCGTTTTCGCCAACGCCTGGCAGGCGCTCTGCAACGACCTCAATACACCCGCCGCGCTCGGCGCCTTTTTTGCCGGGCTCAAAACGGCCGACCTGGCCAGGCCCGAAGACGCCGCCGGCCTCGACAAGCTGCTCTACGCGCTCGGCCTGGAAAGCACGGCCCCGCCCGGGGAAGCCGCACCCGAGGCTCCGGCCGAGGTCCGGCAGCTCGCCGAGGAACGCTGGGCCGCCAAACAGGCGAAGGATTTCGCAACGGCCGATCGGCTGCGCGCCCAGATCGTCGAAATGGGCTGGCTGGTGAAGGACGGCAAGGAGGCCTACACGTTGGCACCGAAAGGCTGAGTCCGGCCAATTTCTGCCGCCTTAACCGGTTGTCAGGAACAGCAGGAAGGCTTTGGATAACGGTATGCCAAAGCCGCTTTTCGTCCTGCTTGCCTGCTGTTTGGGGTTGGGGTCGCTTAACGCCTTTCCGAAACAGCGAGAGGCCCGCGATCTGGAAAAAGCCCTGGCCCACAACTCGAATCCGCACCCGCCGCGGGATCTGGAACAGGAGCCCATTCTACCGGTGGACGATGCGGACCGGTACCGTTGGGACTTCCCGGCGATCATCCAGTATGTGGATGGGGATGGCAGGCCGCATCCGGTTGTGGGCGTTCGCAAAAACATCCCGCTCATTCAACGCGGCAAGCGCGTCGTCGAGGTGGATACCAACCAATTCCGGTTCGAGCGCACGACCGTGTACCAGCGCGGTTATATCCAGGTTCTGGATACGGGTTTCAGCGACATGGAGGTCATGAAGAATGCCAATTTCTTCGCAACCACCGGAGAAGACACGCCCCGCGCCCGCTTTGAGACCCGTTTCCGACCTAACCGATCGTTCACGGACCTGACGGCGGCGGTGGTGGCCTATCGGCGGATAGAGGAACGCCCCGACCTGAATGCCACCCTGCCCAGCCGCATTACTTTCAACACAATCGGGGAAGTGGAGGCCGGGAACGAGCGGGCCGTCACCCTGTTTGCCGACCATCTGGGGGAGTTCGATAAATTCACGCGGCTGATCCTCCTCTTCTATGACCAGGGACTGCCGGTGCGCACCAATCTGGCTCAATCGGTCTATGCTTACCTGCGGCCAAAGGAAGTGGCCGCCCATCGGTCGATTCTGGAGCCGTATTTGGCAAACGGTCGCAACGAGGAAACCGACCGCCCCCGCCAAACCGTGCTCGCCTTCACCCCCTACCTGCCGGAACCGCTTTATCAAGAAGCCGGGCCCATCGATGCGAAGGCGCGGTTCATCGTCGGCTCGGACGGCATTCCGCGGGACATCACCATCGAGGGGGTTGAGCACGCGGAAGCACGCCAGTACCTCGCCTGGCGGGTTGCCGAATGGCAGTTCCTCCCCAAGCTGGAAGCCGGTCGACCGGTAAAGGAAACACTTCGCGTCCCGATCGCCTATTGAATCCGTCCGGCCTTTCCCTTCAGCTCCCTCTTTCCGATTCCACCTTCAGGGACACCCGCCAAGCCAGGCGCTCCCGCCGCTCGGTCAATCACTGCGATCCGGACCCGCTGCCGACCCACAGTCCTCCCTTTCCCCCTTTCCGACGATGAAGACGATGACCCCCCTGGAAGAATTGCGGCATTCCGCCGCGCACGTGCTCGCCACGGCCGTCCTGCGCCTCTTTCCCGAGGCAAAGCTGGATATCGGTCCGCCGACGGACCAGGGCTTTTACTACGACATCGACCTCGACCATCCGGTCTCGACCGAGGACCTCGAAACCATCGAGGCCGAGATGAAAAAGGTCATCAGAGAGAACCAGAAGTTCGAGCGTTTCGAAACCTCGCGCGAGGAAGCGGAGGCCCTGATTCGTGAGATCGGCCAGGAGCGCTACAAGCTGGGGCGCCTCGAGGACATTCCCGAGGATGAAACGGTCTCTTTCTACCGGAACGGCGAGTTCGTCGACCTGTGCGCGGGGCCACACGTCAACTACACCAAAAAAATCAAGGCCTTCAAGCTGCTCAGCGTCGCCGGTGCCTACCACCGGGGCGACGAGAAGAACAAGCAGCTGCAGCGCATCTACGGTACCGCGTTTCCCAGCCGGGAGGAGCTCGAAACCTACCTGAAAAACCTCGAAGAGGCGCGCCAGCGCGACCACCGCCGGATTGGCCGCGACATGGGCCTCTTCCACATCGACGACGAGGTCGGCCAGGGCCTGATCCTCTGGAAGCCGGCCGGCGCCGTTCTGCGCCAGGAGCTGCAGACCTTCATCGCCGAGGAGCTGGAAAAGCAGGGCTATCAACAGGTCTTCACGCCCCACATCGGGAAACTCGATCTCTACAAGACCAGCGGCCACTTCCCCTACTACCAGGACTCGCAGTATCCGCCGGTCGTGCACCGTGATTTTCTCAGCGAGAAGGCGACCGAGAACTGCAGCTGCGGCGAACTGATGCAACTGATGGAGGCCGGCGACATCGAGGGCTACCTGCTCAAGCCGATGAACTGCCCGATGCACATCAAGATCTTCGACAGCCAGCCGCACAGCTACCGCGATCTGCCCGTCCGCCTCGCCGAGTTCGGTACCGTCTATCGCTGGGAGCAGTCGGGGGAGTTAAACGGCATGACACGCGTTCGCGGCTTCACTCAGGACGACGCCCACCTCTTCTGTACCGAGGACCAGTTGGCCGAGGAAGTGCTCGGGTGCCTGAGCCTCGTAAAAACCGTCTTCGGCACCCTCGGCATGAGCGATTACCGGGTCCGGGTCGGCCTGCGCGATCCGGACTCCGACAAATACACCGGTGAGCCCGAAAACTGGGACAAAGCGGAAGCCGCCTGCCGTGAAGCCGCCCAAAGCCTGGACGTCCCCTTCAGCGAGGAGCCGGGCGAGGCCGCCTTCTACGGCCCCAAGATCGATTTTGTGGTCAAGGACGTCATCGGTCGCGAATGGCAGCTGGGCACGGTGCAGGTAGACTACAACCTGCCAGCCCGCTTCGAGCTCTCCTATGTCGGTCCCGACAACCAGCCGCACCGCCCCGTCATGATCCACCGGGCGCCCTTCGGATCGATGGAGCGGTTCGTCGGCGTGCTGATCGAACACTTCGGTGGCAACTTCCCCGTCTGGCTCGCCCCCGAACAGGTGCGGGTGCTGCCCATTTCCGAGAAGGTGGCCGGCTATGCTGACGACGTCCTGGCCAGACTCAGGGCTGCGGGCATCCGCGCCACCGTCGACCGCGACGACGGCAAGCTCGGGGCCAAGATCCGCAACGCCGAGATGGACAAGGTGCCGGTCATGTTCGTGGCCGGTGAACGCGAGGCAGAGGCCGGCCAGGTATCCGTCCGCTCGCGCGTCGGCAAGAGCCTGGAAGGGCCCGGCACCCTTGAGGAGGCGATCGGGCGGGTACGCACCGCGATCGCCGGCAAGACCCTGCCCGAAACCAAGGAGAACACGCCATGATCCGCGACCTGAACAACGACAGCGACGATCCCGGTCCGCAGGAGATCCTGCCCGGCGAGCGGAATGTCCTCGGTGAGCCCATCATTCCCTGCAGCCGTGAACCGCTGACCGGTTATTTTCGTGACGGCTGCTGCAAGACGCATGAGTCGGACACCGGCAATCACACCGTCTGTGCCCGCCTGACGGCCGCGTTCCTCGACTTCTCGCGCGACCGCGGCAACGACCTCATCACGCCACGCCCGGAGTTTCATTTCCCGGGGCTGAAACCGGGCGACCACTGGTGCCTGTGCGCCGCGCGCTGGGAAGAGGCCCGGCAGGCCGGCTGCGCCCCGCCGGTTGTGCTGGCCGCCTGCCACGAACGCGCGCTGACCGTCATCCCGCTGGAGCTGCTCAAGGCCCACGCCAGCGACGACACCTGACCCGGATTTCTCACCAGAACCAGAAAACCGAGCGGCAAATTATAAAAGCGCTGCGACGCAATTTCTAAAACGGCTCTCGTGGTCAGACCTCGGGCAGAAAGGCCAGGTCCGGGAGCGCAGCGAGGCCGAAGGGCGCGTGGTTCACGGAGGTCAGCGGAAGACGGCCGTCGCGGATGGCGAGGGCGGGCCAGCCGGCGTCCGTCGGTCGGTAGAGATCCTCGTGATGGGTTGTCATGAGTTTCTGGATACTCTGGGGCCAGAAGGACAGCCCGGCGAAATAGTGGTGGCCGTTCCGCTCGACGGAGGAGTTGCCCAGCGCGGCCTGGACAGCCAGATCCTGCGGCAGCGCGACGGGGCCGATATTGGAAAGGTCTTCCCCGCTCATGAGGTGTTCCCGGCCGGATGCCTGCTGGCGATGGGTCAGGAGGCAGCGCCCGGCCACGCCGTGAATGACGCCCTTGCAGTTCTTGTGGCTGGTACCGACATAGCCGCAGTCCAGAGCCCGAGGCAGGCAATCCAGGTCGCCGTCCGACTCGTCGATAATGACTGGTGGGCGATCTTCCCAGGCGGTCAGGGTTTCCTGCATATCATCGCCCAGGGCAATATCGCGGTGGAACGGTTGCTCGAGAAAGAGCAGGCCCTTTTTCAGCAAGGCCAAATCCGGCTCGTCGAGCATTGCCCGCCAGAAGGTCCGGAAGGCGTCGACGGTATGCCAGCTCTCGTTGCCGTCGATGGTGAAACGGGCTTCGGGGCCGACGGATTGCTCAACAACCCGACAGATGCCTTTAAGCCGTTCGAGAGATGCATCCACATCCTCCCCGACCTTGAGTTTGAAGTGGGTGACTCCGTAATGGTGGATGACTTCTTCGAGGGTATGCGGGAGACCGTCCTGCGGCGCTTCCGGGCGGTCGACCCCATCAGCCTGCGTGAGGGGATCCACCAGCCCGACGGTGTGCCGGGCCTGGATGGCCGGAACCGGCTCCCGGGGCAGGAGATCGGCCGGTGAGGCGCCGGCCAGTTCGGCGTGCAGGTTCCCCAGATCGATCCCCAGGGCGTTCGCCCGGAGCAGTTCCTGAAAAGGCCGGTGGGTTGCGCGACAAACGGCATCGATGATGGCGCGTTCGACCAGGGCGGTACCAAAATGGGTAAGCAACGGCGGGTAGCCCTGCGCATCACCCCAGGCTTCCTGCTGACGGTGCAGGTCCTGCCAGACCGTAAAGACATCGGACCCTTTCAGACCCGTCGCCACCGAAGCGGCGTGCCGATGCACATGGATCATTTCGGCCACCTCATCCTCCGGGTCCCGTTTGGGATCTTTCGTAAACCATTTTGGGGCCAGATGGTCGGCGGAAACGCCCGTCTGGCGGGTTCCCTGCCAGGTCAGGTCGACCTCGCAGAAGAGATGGGGCAGCGCGGTCATGGTCGCGATGCCGTACTTGAAGGGCATGCGCGTTTCAAGATCCGCACGGCGCAAACGAACGGCGTGGATAGATAATTCCATAATACAAGAGGCGGTGGCCGCCCGGGTCAGTTGATGACGCCGTCGGTGATTTTCTTCAGCAGATCGGGATTCTGCCGGATGGTCTGTTCTCCCCTGGCCAGGGCGGTGAACAGGGCATCGGTCGTTTGCGCGGCGACATAGGTGGGCAAGTCAAAGTCGCCCGGCAGTTTGATTCCGGTCATTTGCTTGAGGCCGCCCATCACGCTGTCGCTGTCGGAACCACCGCCGCCCAGCGCGGCTTCGATCCGGTCGACATAAGCCTCGGTCCCGGACAGTCGGATGGCTTCCTCCGCCAGCGGGGTCAATCGGTTCACCAGTGTTTTGCGGGAAGTTGCCTTGAGGTAATCGGTGGCAGCGGTCGGCCCTCCGTCGACAATTTGATCGACACCGGAAATGGGAAAATCACCGATTATATTCCCAAGGACGGGAATAGCTTTCCCGGCAAGCTCCTTGCCGGCCGTGTCCAGTGATTTGGAGAAATTCTTGAGGAGATCGCCCTCGCCGGCGGCATTCAGCGCCGAACTCAGGTCGGAAAAACGATCGGGGATCTGGATGGCGGGCTGATTCGGCTCCGTCTCCAGTTCGTTGGTCGCCCGCGCGGCGGCCTCCTTCAGGAGATTCCGGACGGCCCCGGTCTTTTCGGCAACGGTCGTGTCACCGGGGTCGGTGACCTGAGCCGAGGCGGAAGTTGATTGACCGCCGTCAGACGCAGACGGCTCAGGTTGAGTGGGTTCGGGATCCCCGCCACCACAGCCAGTCAACAGGCCGAGGGTGATGGCGGGCATGAATACGATGCACAAAAATAACTTCATTCCCGTATAGTAACCCAGGTCACTGGCAGGCGCCAGACTCGGTTGATAAAGGTCGGCCCCGCTGATGCCGGCTTCGACCGTTTACAATCCCGTCCGATATTTTGTCCGGAATGCCAGGATCCTCATATTGATCCATGAGCGATTCGAAACACACCGTCACCATTCGCAGCGTTGAACCGCTGAATCACAACATGCGTCGCATTCGGACTATGCATCCGGGCGTACCGGTAACTCAACCAGAAAGCGGCTGCCTCCGCCGGAACGCGGCTCCCAGCGAATATCGCCCCCCTGCAGACGGGCCAGCGACCGGATCAGGTGCAGCCCGAGGCCGACGGATTCCTCCCCGCCGGTCGGGCGGTTGGACAAGGGTTGAAACGGCAGAAACAAGCGGTCGCGATCTTCCGGCGGGATGCCGGGGCCGGTGTCCCAGACTTCGAAGAAAACCGTGTCGGAGCGGGACTCGGCACAAAGGCCGATCCTTCCGCCGACAGGGGTATATTTCACCCCGTTGCTGAGCAGATTATTGAGGATTTGCCCGAGCCGGGTCAGGTCGACGACAACTTCGGTGTCCGGCAGCGCCACTTCAAAAGTCTGGCCCTTGGCTGCAGCCACCGCCTTCCAGCGGTTGAGGATCGTATCCAGACCTTCACGCAATCGGAAAGTCTTCGGGTGGAAGGAGACCACGCCCCGCTGAACAGCCGAAACATCCATTAGCCGTTCCAGCAGACTCCAGAGGTTTTTCGACGACACGCGCGCGTCCCGGAGCAGTCCTTTACGGGTGGTCAGGTCGGTCTCGGCCTCGACCAGCTCCAGAAGCGTGACCAGATTCCCGCTCAGCGACCGCAGATCGTGGGCGGCATAGCCCAGGAGCGCTGATTTCTGGCGGCTCTCCTCCTCGGCTCGCTCCCGAAGTTCATCCAGTTCCCGAAGCAGCTCCTCCATCCGGGTTGACCGCGACCGTTCCGCCTCCAGTTCGCGGCGCATGCCGGCGACCTCCTTGTGGACTTCCAATGCCTGGACGCGCCGGTGGGCCTCGTCGTCGTAGACCGCCTGCTCGAGTTCCCGTCCGCGGGACAATGCCTCATAGGCGGGCCCGGCATCGCCCCGTTTTTTGAGGAGTTCAGCCAGGCGCACCCAGGCGCGGGCCTGCTCGGGTTTCAACTCGGCTCGCTCGGCGACGGTCAGGCCTTCGCGGCACCAAGGTTCCGCCTGTTCATCCCCGGTGGGCGCCAGTTCCGCCAGCGTGATGAGCGTGGTGGCGATCCCCCGGTCATTACCGATTTGGCGGTAGATCGCCAGGGCTTCCTCCAGGCTTTCCCGGGCGGCCGTTTCGGCACCGGCATCCTGTTCGACCCGGGCCCAGTTCTGAAGAGCATGCGCCAACCGCAATCCGAGGTGGTGCTGTCGCCCCAGTTTGACCGCTTCCTCGGCAAAAAACCGGCCCTCCTGCCGTCGACCGGCTTTGCGGAGCGCTCCGGAATAGTTCAGCAGGACGGTAACCCGGAAGCGGGGATCCGGTCGCTCCTTGAGGACATCGAGGGCCTCCTCGTAGTAAGCGAGCGCGGCACCGGGCCGTTTCAGCCGGTCGCAGGCCAGACCGGCGTTGATCAGGGTGGGTACCCGACTGCGTTGATCCTCGGCTTGCCGCCAAAGGGTCAGGCTTTCTTCCAGCAACTCGAGCGCGGCCGAAAACTCACCGAGGTAAATGAGGTCGAGGCCGGCATTGCTGGTCAGGTTGGCGGTAACGGCCGGATCATCGAGTTCCCGGGCCCGTTGCAGGGCCTGGTTCTGCCAGCGTAGCGCCTCGCGGTACTGAGCCTTCCGGCTTGCCATCATGGCGCGGATATTAAGAAAGCCCAGTTGCTGCCGTAACAGGTTGTGCCGTTCGAGGAACGGCTGGTGTTCCTCGATAAACCGCGCGACCTCATCCGTGCGTCCCAGGTGCATCAACGCATTGGCGCGCAGCTGTAGCAGCTTTCCACAGGTCAGGGGATCCGCCTCCGGTTCGGCCCGGGCCAGCCCCGCATCGGTCAGTTCAAGCGTACGACCGGCATCGCCCGGAAACGCGGCATCCGCATCAGCCAGCAGTCGGTTCAGTGTGTGGTCACCGGTCGCCCGCGGTTCAGGGGGTCCGCTCATGGGGTTGCCTTGCTGGTGACCGGCTTTTCGTTCGCTACCGTCCCATCGAGTGCTGCCATGGGTGCCTTTTCTCCCACTCACCCGGCGGGTCGCAAGAAAAAGGAAGGAGCGCCCGGCGGGAAGGCTGTCGTCGGGCTCAGTGCGCGTGCGTCAGGTGAAACTGGCGACTGGCGAGGTCGGTGAGCTCAAGCCAGGCACGCCAGGCGGCACTGATCTCCTGCTTGTGCCGGCGAATCTCGATCCGCAGGAGCTGCCGCTGTTCACCGGTCGCCTTCTTGAGCTGCTGGACCTTTTCGAGCAGGGCGGCGGCGCTGGCTTCGAAGCTGTGGGCCAGTTCCTCCAGACGGGCCCGGACTTCGGTGGCCCGCTCGTCGATGTGCTCACTGAGGTGCTCGCGAAAGAGTTGGAAATCCTTGGCCACCAGTTTCCGTTGAATCCGCACCTGATTCACCGTCCGCAGCTGTTTCACCAAGCCGAGCCGGGATGCGGTCCAGACCAGCCATTTGGTGGGATCGAAATGGTACCAGCGGACGCCGTTCCGGTAATCGCTGGCGAAAGCATGGTGGTAATTGTGATAGCCCTCCCCGAAGGTCACGAGAGCCAGCAGCGCGTTGTCTACGGCGGACAATTCGCGGGCATAGGTCTTGGAACCGATGGTGTGGGCCAGGGAATTGATGAACCAGGTGCTGTGGTGGATGGCGAAGATCCGGAGAACGACCCCGAAATAGAGGGCGGTGACCGGCTCCATGAAAAGACAACCCAGGCCCCAGACCCCGAAGTTCACCGCGATGGCCAGTGGCAGGTAGTACTTGTGCTGAAACATCACCCGGGGATTTTTCAGGAGATCCCGCACCAGGTGGTCCTGGATGTCCCGCTTGTAATTGAACAGCCACAACACGTGGGCGTACCAGAACCCCTTCTTGATGGAGTACGGATCCTTGTCCGTATCCACATGGTTGTGGTGAAGCCGGTGGTCGTGACTCCAGGCCAGGGCTGTCCACTGAAAGGCCAGCATGGAGCTGATCAGAACCGCCCACTCGTAGAAGGCGTTGGCCTGATAGGACCGGTGGGCGAACAACCGGTGATAACCGGCCGTGATCGACAGTCCGCCGATGACGTAGGTCACCAGAAAGAGCGGAACCGCCTTCCAGGAAAAAGCCGCCACAGCGAAGGGCAGCAGGGCAATCACCAGCAGGTGATAAATGGCAATAAAGGAGAAGGTATCCCAGTTTTTGATACGCATGGGTGCAGGTCTAAGCCGGAGGTTTACAGAGTGAACGGTTGGCACCGGGGGTCAGTCCGGTGCTCCGGCGCAGCCATCCATTGAGACAAGGCAGGACCGGTGCAAGGAGGAAAAGAGCACGGACGGGGCTCCTTTTACTGATACTGAGTAGACCGATAAGGGATGCTTTTGATCCCTTGCCGGCCGGATGCGAGGGTCATACCCCGCCCTCCAGCTTAAAAAGCTCCTCAATTTTCATTTGAAAATAAGGTGCCATTCTCAGCGCCAGCCCTGTCGCAGCCCCTCAGGTTGGTCTCGAGGGCGGTGACCCGGCCCGTTCAGGAGGTCACCGCTGTCTTGGCGCGTTTATCCTCCCGCCGCCGGACATTCGCATCGAGGATGCGTTTCCTCAGGCGAAGGAATTTTGGTGTCACCTCCACCAGTTCGTCGGCCTCGATGTACTCGATGGCGCGTTCGAGACTGAAACGGATGGGCGGGGTCAGCTGGATGCTTTTGCCCTCCCCCCCTGAACGCATGTTGTCGAGTTGCTTGGCCTTGGTCGGATTGACGGGCAGTTCCATATTGCGCGGATTCTCACCCACCACCTGACCGGCGTACACTTCCTCGCCGTGGCCGATGAACAGGCGTCCACGCTCCTGCAGGGTTTCGAGCGAATAGGCCATGACCTTGCCCGTATCGGTGGAAACGAGCGTACCGGTCGTCCGCGTATTCAGCTCCCCGACCCAGGGCCGGTACTCGAGAAACAGGTGGCTCATCACGCCCACCCCGCTGGTCTGGTTGATCAGATCGCTCTCGAACCCGATCAGGCCGCGAGTCGGCATTTCAGCCTCAACCGTGACGCCGCCACTGGCATGGTGCTCCATGTTGGTGATCGTTCCCTTGCGCCGGGCGAGGTTCTCCATGATCGCGCCCAGGTGCTGGTCCGGCACCTCGACCCAGAGCTGGTCGAAGGGCTCGCACTTTTTCCCGTCGATATACCGGAAAATGACCGTCGGGCGACTGACACAGACCTCATAACCTTCGCGCCGCATGGTCTCCACCAGCACCGCGATCTGCATGGCACCCCGTGCGGTGACGAGGAACCGGGTGCCCTCCCCCGTTTCCTCCACCCGGATGGAGATGTTGGTCTTCATCTCCTGGAAAAGCCGCTCGCGCAGCTGGCGCGAGGTGACTTTCGATCCATCGCGCCCGGCGAAAGGCCCGTCGTTGACGCAAAATTCCATCTGGATGGTCGGCGGATCAATTTCGACGAAGGGCAGGCGTTCGGCTTCAGCCCTCATCGCCAGCGTGTCTCCGATCGCCACATCCTCAAAACCGGCCAGGCCGATGATGTCCCCGGCGATGCCTTCCACCAGATCACTCGTCTTGACGTTGCTGAAGGTGAACAGGCGGGTAATGCGGACGCGGCGGCTGCTGCCGTCTGCTCCCAGCACGTGGATGTTGTCCCCCTGGCGTATGGATCCGCTCAATACGCGGCCCACCGCCAGACGCCCGACGTAATCATCCCAATCAATGTTGCTGACCAGCATGCGGAACGAGCCATCAACCGTCGCGGGCGGCGGCACCGCCTCGAGGATGGTTTCGAAGAGCGGAATCAGGTCCTCGCGCGGATCCTCCAGGCCGCGGGCCGCCCAACCATCCTTCGCACTGGCATAAAGGAAGGGGGCGTTGAACTGATCGTCACTGGCCTCGAGTTCGAGAAACAATTCGAGGACCTTGTCGTGCACCCGGGCGGGCCGGGCCTGTTCGCGGTCCACTTTGTTGAGGACCACGACGGGCGAGAGACCGTGGGCCAGGGCCTTTTTCAGGACAAAGCGGGTCTGGGCCTGCGGCCCTTCCGCCGCATCGACCACCAGCAGCACGCCGTCAACCATCTTCATGACGCGCTCCACCTCCGCGCCAAAGTCGGCGTGTCCGGGCGTATCCACGATGTTGATAATCGTATTCCGCCAGTGGACCGAGGTGTTTTTGGCCTTGATGGTGATCCCCTTCTCCCGCTCGAGGTCCATCGAGTCCATGATTCGTTCGGCCACGATCTGGTTGTCGCGGAAGGCGCCTCCCTGGCGCAGGAGTTGGTCCACCAGGGTGGTTTTCCCGTGGTCGACGTGGGCGATGATGGCGACGTTGCGTATGGCGGTCATGGCGGCTGGGCGTGCAGGCAAAACCGGGGAGCAGAACAGGTTAGCCGCCGCCTGGCGAGAGAAACCGCAGGGCCGCCAGGTGTTCGGGGCAATGGCTGCGCAGGTGCCGGGGGGCGATCGTGGCATCCCCGTCCGGCCGATCCAAATCCATCAGAACGGAAGGATGATGGCGAGGCCGAGGCTGCGCAATGGCACCATGACCGCAAAAGAATGAACGGTACGCCCGGGTACGGCCGCAACCGTTACTGAGTCTTTTTTTTCTTCTTCTTGCGGATCGTTTCCTGACGGCGGTCTTTTTGCCGTTCGAGATATCGCTTACGCCGCAGGCGTTTCTGTACTTTGTTCAATTGTTGGCCCATGCCCGGTATATGGCCGGTGTCCGGGGCACCGGTCAAGGCCGGTTGCGCAGGCGGACCCTCGACTCGCCTTCCCTGCCTCCGCCAGAATAGAGCCATGTCCACGGTCCTCATCATGCTCGGCGGTGCCCTCGGCGCCGGTAGTCGTTACTGGCTCGACCGGTGGGTCAGCCATACGGCGGACACCGCCTTCCCCTGGGGCACCTTCGCCTGCAACGGCCTGGGATCCTTGGCTATCGGTATCGTATTCGCCCTCCTCGGAACCGGTCCCGAGCACGCCGCCTGGCGGCTTTTCCTGATGACCGGTCTGCTGGGCGGCTTCACCACCTTTTCCACCTTTTCGATGCAAACGCTGATCCTGGTGCGCAGCGGGCAACCGGGGCTGGCGGTCCTCAACGCCGGGGTCTCCCTCGGCGGCTGTCTGCTGGCCTGTACCCTGGGCCTTTGGCTGGCGGGCGGGCTACGCCTCTGACTCGCCCAGAAAGTCCGGCAACCAGGCGGCCAGGGCTTCGGCGGCCGCCCGTTCGGTTTCCTCCAGGGCAGCGGATTGATCCCGGGCGGCCTGTCGACTCAGCGCCGCGATCTGGCGCACGAGGGAGTCGGGCAGCTGTCGCGACGGATTATTCGCCCGGACCGGTGCCGCTTCGGTTTCTTCGGGACCACCGGACAGATTGCGTCGGGCGTGTGACCAATGGGCCAGCGCATCCAGAAGGATGAGGCCCCGGTCCAGCAGGATGAAAGGGAATTGCGGATTGTGGTTGGGCCCGAGAGCGAGTTCACGACCGCCCAAGGGGATTTTCTGGACCTGCACGGAAGCCAGTCGCTGGCCCTGGGTCCAGACACCGGCGGCGCCGGCGACCGCACCCACGGCTGCCCAGAGACCGAGCGAAACGCCGCCGAAGATGGCGTCCCCGGCCGCGCCGGTCACCGCACCGCCGACCGCCCCCGCCCAGGTGAGTTGCCGCTTATCGAGACCGAGAAAAGACCAGGTGCGCCGGGAGAACAGGTCATCATTCAGCACCCGCTCCTCGGGGAGCTGCGGTTGAAAGACCCGGTGCCGGAACAACCGGCAAAGGGTCTCGCGGGTCCCCCGTTCAAACCGGCGCAGGTCGTCCTGATAACGCTTGTCCAATTGATCCCGCAGCTTCGCCTCGTGCCGGGGATCCTCCGGCAGGGGGCCGGTCACCCGGTGGGCGCAGGCCTGGCGGACCAGGGCGACCAGCTCGCCGGCGGCCAACCGCAGGCGTTCCGCCCGCTCCTCGCGCATCAGGGTGATAGCCGTGTCGAGATCCCTTGCCCAGTCCGGGTCGATCGCCTTCAGTGCCTCCAGCAGTCCGATGCGCTCAGGATAGGCGGCCTGGTGGGCGTTGAAGACCCGAAGCGCGTTGAATTGCTGCCGGAACGCGGTTTTCCAATCTTCGAGGTAACGCTCTTCGGGGGTCTTGGCGTTGATGACGGCCAGGCGGGGAAGTCCGGTCCGGCGCAGGATTTCCATTTCAGTGCGATCCATAGCTCGGACCGGCCGCGAAGCATCCACCACGTAAAGGAGGGCCGTTCCGGCCGCGACCGGCTTGAGTAGTTCGACATCCAGCGCGTAGCGTTCATCCGAAGCCTTGGCCCGCCGGAAAGCCGCGATGCCTTCCGGCCCCTCCACCCCATGGTCCTCCAACCAGGCGAGTACCCCCTCCGGGTGCTCGAAACCCGGTGTATCCACAAAACGGATAACCGCCTTCCCCCCGGCCTCCACCGTGTAGGGCAGGCAGGCCCGGGTCGTCCCGGGCGTGCGATCCACCCCGATCCGGTCGTCCTCCACCAGCGTGGACAAGACGGAGGATTTCCCCTCGTTCGGGTGACCCAGCACCGCAAAGACGGGTAATGTGCCCGGCTCGCTCATGCGGTCGAAGCGGTTGCCGCGGGTGCCCAGGGTTCCACGATAATGCGGGACAAACCGGCATCGGCGACCCGGTCGCGCCAGACAGCGAGATCGGCCGGATCGGGAGGGGTCAATCCCGGCAGCGCGGACCGACCGGGATCGGGGCGCCCCGTCAGGATCAGGAGGCAGGGGCCGGATACCGATGCCTGCCAGCGACCCAGCGCTTCCAGGTGCTCGCGAACCGGGGGCTGCCAGGCTTCCATCAGGCGTACCACGGCAGGCCCCTCGGGCCCGGCGGAGGCAGCAGCCGCCTCTATTTCCAGACCGGCTACGTCCAGCGAAGCCGTGAGGGTACGATGAAGCGCCTCCGCATCCTGCTCGTCCAACCAGTCGGGATCCACCCGGACGGTGACCGGTCCATCAAAGTAATTGCCCAACCCGGACCGCCGCTCGCGCTGATCGGCCGGTCCGCTGGGGATCCTGGAGGGTCCGGTGGCCGCAGCCTCTCCACGGAAGAGGTTGACGGGGGTGGCCAGGGCGGCGTCAAGCCGCAGGCAATCGGTATTGTCGAGAGTCGGGCACCGGGCCAGCCGGCGAGCCCGCCAGCCGGTGACGACGGCTAGCACCAGCCGGGGCAGGAGACCATAGACCAGGACCGACATCAGGATAAAGGGCCACCAGGCGGAGAGAGCCTGCGTATCCAAAGCATCAATACCCTGCTGCACCACGAAGCGACTGCCCTGCACGGTGCTCAGGTCGGGAGCCGCCGCTGGCAACCAGTCTCTCCAGGGCAGGCTGACTGCCTGGACAAGCCGGTGCATGGTGTCGGCCTCCCGGATCAGCGTCGATTCCCAGCCGAAGGCGCGGTCGGTCACGGCCAGCGCAATGACGAGCGCCAGCAAGACCCCCGCATTAAAGGCCACCCCGGCGGCATGCAACCGGGCGAGCACCGCTCGCGCGAGCGTCCGCCGGTGGAGCGACCAACGACGGCGGAACCAGGACCAGAAGGCGGCGAAGTCATCATTCTCGACGGATCCGCCCTCCTGCCGGACCCGACGCAGGAGCAACCAGCGCCAGATCCCGCCCAGGGTTTCGAAAGCGAAGCTGCCGGTCCGGCCGGGGGCGTCCTGTCGACCCCGTCGCCGCAGGGCCTGGACCAGAAACAAGGCCAGCAACCACACCAGTTGAAGCCCCACCAGACCCGCCCAGACAAGCGTGATGTTGGCGGGGGAGTCGCCTTCGTAGGCGATCAGGCCCAGGGCAAGCAAGGCGCCCGAAACGGCGCTGAAACCCAGCGCCAGCAAACCGACGCGGTCGAGCAAATCCTCTGCCGGGCGGCCGGGCCAGACCAGGTCACGGTGTTCGGCCTGCTGCGCGGACAACCAGCCGGACAGGCGACCCCGGCGGCTGGTTTCGCCGGTCGACCAGCCGGAGGGCACGCGCTCGATGGCCCCGCGCTCGATCCGGAAAAGGGCATACTCCAGATCAATCAACCGGGCGAGGGACCAGGGGACAGAAGACGGTTCGGGCGGCACGGAGCCTAGTGTTGGGCGGAGCCGGAGCCCCTGCAAGCGCAAGCCCGGGAAGCAACCCCATGGATAAAATCGGGCGGCAGGGAAGGACCGGCTTGCTGACTTATCTTCAGTTTGTTAAGGAGATTAAAGAAACGGGTTATTAATAATAACATATCAACAGCTATCCTTATGTCGTTCCTCCTTGCTCCGGATTGTGTGGTGAATGGTGCGCCCGGCCCGACCGTATCCGTGGTCCCTAGTCCCGGGCTCCTTTCCGCCCCGGGTCTGGGTCTGTTTCTGGCCGGCCTCCTGCTGGGAGCCCTTGCCATGGTCAGCGGTTGGCTGTTCTGGCAAAGGAGAAAGGGCTCGGTTCATGCCAGCGAGGTCGATTTCTCCCGGGCATTGCGGGGCGAACCCTCCCCCGCGGTCGACCCTCAGGAAGCGGTCGCCCTGATCGCACACGAACTCAGGAATCCGCTCAACCCGGTCATCGGTATGGGCGAGGTCATCAGCGAAACCGCCCGGGAGGAGCACATCCGCAAGCTTGGTCAGAACATCCTGGAATCGGGCAAGGACCTGAAGAAGCTGATCGACAGCATGCTGGACTACACACGGGTTCAACAAGGCAAAATCGAGCTGCGGCCCCGGTCGGTCAACCTGTACCGGTTACTGGAAGGGCTGATCGAAATTCATCGAAAAGAGGCCGAGCATCGCGGGCTGACACTCAGGCTGGTTGTTCAGGACACGCTGCCCGAGAAGATTCGAACCGACCCGGAGCGCCTGCGACAGGTCGTCAGCAACCTGCTGACCAATGCACTCAAATACACCAACACCGGCGGAATCTCGGTGGAGGCCAGGGCGGGCACCCGGCCGGCGAGCCAACCGGGCTTCGGCCCCGGCACACCCTTCTGGCTCAGTATCACCGTTTCGGATACAGGAATTGGTATTCCAGAGGATGATGCCGAGCGCTTGTTGGAGCCTTTCTACCGAAGTGACGAGGCCAGACGATCCGGAGTGGAGGGAACCGGCCTCGGTCTGGCCATCTGCAACGAGATCATCAAGGCGATGCAGGGCATCCTGACGCTCGCGCCGGGGGAATCCGGCGGCACGGTCGCCCGGGTTCAATTGCCTGTGCTGGCCAGCCCCCGGCTCAGGAGTGAACGATCCGGAGACAATCCCGAAAGGCAGCATTGATGCCTTCCACCCGCCCCCGCCACGCGGTCTTCGACCCCGGCATCGATACTGGGGTTGTCATTGATCTCGATCACATAGGCACGGTCATCGACCTGCTTGAGGTCGACCCCGTAAAGGCCGTTACGGATGAGGCCGGCCGCTTTCCGGGCCGTTTCCAGGACCGGGTCCGGCACCGCTTCAAGCAGAACACAATCGGCATTCCCTTCGGTCTGACCCTTGCGGGCCGAGTGGTTGTAGATCTGCCAATGCCCCCGGACCATGTAGTACCGGCAGGCATACAATGGTTGTCCGTCGATCAGGCCGATCCGCCAGTCGTAGTCGGTCGGCATGAAAGCCCGGGCGATGATCAGGTCGCTTTGCTCCAGGCTTACCCCGGCCCGCGCCGCCGCACGCTGAAACTGCTTGAGCCCGTTTTCATTGGACGGCGGAAGCTTTTCGGCAGGATTGACCAACGTCGAGGTCTGGCACGGCGCGCTAGCGACGTTGTCCAGCACCGACTGGTTCGAGTTTTCTTTTTACCACGAAGGACACGAAGGCCTGGCTGGGCTCAAAGGACATATCTCTTCATTCCGTCTTTCAGTTTGGTGACATCACGCATGAGCGATTCCGTTCAATTTCAATTCTCTGCTCAGGCAACGCTGATAGGCTGATTCCAGCAACCCTGGATCAGGAAAACGATGTACCTCGATCGCACATCCGATCACCTGACGGGAAAGCGCATCGAATTGCTTCGCCATCTCCGGCAGACCTCCGTCTCTTCCTTCGTGCTCTTCGCGTTCTTCGTGGTGATTCATTCTTTTCTCTCGATCAGGGCGAAGTCGTAGCGGGTAGTCTTGGCGGTCGGGCGGCTGGGGGGCGCCGCGGGCGAACCATTCGCCCGCCGCCTGCAGGACAAAGGGGCGGTGCTCGTCCGGGATGCCCTCCGCGGTGACGGCCGCTTCAGCACCGCGGAGCGGAAATCCTGAGGGGTGGCCACATCGGGCACCGGTCGATGCCCCCGCGCCTCAGCCAACAGCGATACGTAGTAGCCGACCGTCTGATACCGATGTCGGAGGGCGCCGCCTGAAAGCGGCCCGATTGACTCCCATGAGTCCTGGTCGCAGGTTGAGTTTGTGTCCGATCTCAGCGTTAAAGTCCGTCACCTGACCGTTTCCGATTTTCCCGACCTTCGTGAGGCGATGGAGCTTTCCTATGCCGGCATCGATACCGAGCTGTGGAACCGCAAGGAATTGAGCCGTCTGTTGAAAAAGTTTCCGGAGGGCCAGGTCGCCATCGAGGTGAACGGCAAGGCCGTCGGCTGCGCCCTTGCCATCATTGTCGACTACAGCCGGTTCGGGGATACGCATACCTACGACCAGATCACGGCAAACGATACCTTCACCACCCACGACCCGGACGGCGATGTGCTCTACGGAATCGAGGTATTTGTGCATCCGGAATACCGCGGCATGCGCCTCGCCCGGCGGTTGTACGAGGCCCGCAAGGAGCTGTGCGACGCCCTCAACCTGCGTGGCATTATTCTGGGGGGCCGGATTCCCGGCTATCGGAATCACAGGGAGGAGCTCAGCCCGCGCGAGTATATTCAGAAGGTGGAGATGCGGGAGCTGTACGACCCCATCCTCACCTTCCAGCTCGCCAATGGATTTCACGTGCGGAAGGTGCTCAAGGCCTATCTCGAAGGGGATTCCCATTCAGGTGAATATGCCACGCTGCTGGAATGGAATAACATCTACTACGAGGAAAAGCCGCAGCTGTTGAACGCCCCCAAGTCGGAGATCCGTCTCGGTCTCGTCCAATGGGGGATGCGGCCCAGCGACAAGCTGGAAACGGTCCTGGACCAGGCGGAGTACTTCATCGACACGGTCTCGGACTACCAGTCGGATTTCATTCTGTTTCCTGAATTTTTCAGCGCACCGCTGATGGTCGGCTTCAACCACCTGAGCGAGCCGGAGGCCATGCGGAAACTGGCGGAATTCACCCGGCCGATTCTTGAGCAGATGCAGAATTGGGCGGTGGCCTACAATATCAACATCATCGCAGGCAGCCTGCCGGTGGTCGACGGGGACCATCTCTACAATGAAGCCACGCTCCTGCGCCGGGACGGCTCGTCCGACAGCATCCGCAAGATCCACATCACGCCCAGCGAGCAGGAGGCCCAGGGGGTCATGGGTGGCGAGCGAATCCGTACGCTACAGACCGACTGCGGCCCGATCGGTATCCTGATTTGCTACGATTGCGAGTTTCCCGAACTCAGCCGACTCCTGCGCGACGAGGGGATGCGCATCCTGTTCGTGCCTTACATGACCGACATGCAGACAGGATACAACCGGGTACGGATTTGCTCCCAGGCCCGGGCGATCGAAAACGAGGTGTATGTCGCCATTGCCGGCTCGGTCGGTAACCTGCCGCGGGTCAATAACATGGATATCCAGTTTTCGCAGTCGGCGGTGTTCAGCCCGAGTGATTTTTCCTTCCCCAGCAACGGTGTCGTGGCGGAGGCCACACCCAACACCGAAATGGTACTGATGGCCGACGTGAACCTCGATTTACTCCGTGAGCTTCACGAGAGCGGAGCCGTCCGGAATATCAAGGATCGACGGATGGACCTGTACCGCCTCGCCTGGCGGGAAACGTCAGACGGCAAATCGGCCTGAGCCGACTGTTGTCAGGCTTGCGCCTTCTTGCCGGCCTGATCGACCAAATCGCGCAATGTCTTCAGCCTTAACGGCTTGGACAAGTAGTCATTCATCCCGGCATCAATACACATTTGCCGGTCTCCCTGCAGGGCATAAGCGGTCAGCGCGACCAGGAAGACCTCCTTGTTAGCCTCGCCCGCCTCACCGGCACGGACTTTCTGGGCGACTTCGAGTCCGTTGAGGCGGGGCATTTGGACGTCGAGAAGAACGAGATCGTAGGCCTTCTCTTTCATTTTGTCGATACAGGCCTGACCATCATTGGCCAGGTCTACGGAGCAGCCGATAGCGGCTAACTGTGCTTGCAGGGATGCCTGGTTGGAAGGCTTGTCTTCAGCATACAGAATGTTCATGGCAACGACGAGTCGGGCGCCTCTCCGGAGGACGCCAGAGGAAGGGTAAAGCGAAGTTGGGTACCTTCGCCGATTTGACTTTGACAGTGGATTGAGCCACCCAGCCTTTCGATAATTTGCTGGCAGATAGTAAGACCCATTCCAATGCCTGAATAGCGCCTGGAAAGCGAATCGTCAACCTGTGTAAACGGTCTGAAAATTGCCTGCAGCTTGTCCTGAGGAATACCGATTCCGGTGTCGACCACCTCCCCGACCAGGGAGGGCACGCCCCCATCCTCCTCCACACTGAAATGGACGCTAATCCAACCGGATGGGGTAAATTTGTAGGCGTTACTCAGGAGGTTGGACAGAATCTGACGAAACCGGTTGGGCTCGGTCCGGATTGTTTCCGGACACTCATCGGCGAAGACGACCGAACACTTGAGGCCTTTCTGGGCGATCTGCCCCCGATAAATGCCCACGACCTCATCGACGGTTTCTTTCAGGGGTAAGGACCGATAGGCAAACGGGGCCGTCTCACTGCCAAGGCGTGTGTACTCCAGGATGGAGTCGACCAGCTTCAACAGGTCCTCCCCACCCTCCTGGATGATTTGAACATATTCGGCCTGTTCCTCCGACAGGTCGCCCAGGCCCAGCAGTTCGGCGAAACCGATCACGGCATTCAGCGGCGTCCGCAGTTCGTGGCTCATCACCGCCAGGAAATTGGTCTTCACGCGGTTGGCCACTTCGGCGTTCATCGCCATTTCCTGAGCCTCCTCCATCTTGCGGTTGAGCGCCTCGTTCAGGCGGGTGGTTTCCGCAATGAGCGCCTGCTGGTGCCGCTGGGCGTCCGTCTCAGCCGTGATATCCAATAGAATCGTTCCGATGCCGAGGGTCTGATCCCTGTCGACGCCCACCGGAAAACGCGTGACGCGCACCCGGCGTTCCCGGCCATCGGGAACATGCATGGCGAGGTCTTCGCGGACCAGACCATCGCCGGCCCGAATGCGTTGGGCCGTTGCTTCAAAACCGGGCTTCAATCCCACCGGGAGCATCTCCCCGATGGGCTGTCCCCTCAGGCGATGAGGGGCGCTGTCCGGACACACCAGCCGGCAGAAAGCATCATTGGCCAGGACGATGTGGCCGGAGCTGTCCTCCATCACCAGACCGATCGAGGCATGTTGAAGAAAAGCGGTTAACAGCCGGGTCTCCTGTTGCAGGTCCTGGTTGAGGTTCCGAATGGCCGTAATGTCGCGAAGAGAAACCAAAACAAGGCGCTGAACAGGCTCGTAAGCCAGGTTCCATACGGACCAGCGCTCGCTATCCGGTTTCTGTCGCAGCCGCAGCACCTGGTTCTGCCGGGACCGGCCGCGCAGCACGCCCGCCCACATCTCTTCGAAGCCCTCGCGGTCCGCGTCCACCACCCAGTCCAGCACGGCCCCGGGCCGGCTGAAGTCCGGATCCGGAGCCTGGTTGAGCAACCGCGCGAGTGGACGATTGGCCTTCACCAGCGATCCATCCTCCGCAAAGAAACCCATGGGGTCGCTCGTCAGGTCGAAAAAGGCTCCCTCCAGGTCGGCGGTGGGAGGTGGATTTGGGGGGCCGGATGGGTTCAAGCAGCGTTTCCTCCGGAAATGACAGGGGCCAGCGCAGACGTGGAGCCGTCCTCAGGTAAGCAGCGTTTGGTCCAGTTGCAGGAGAGTCAAGATTCGCACCAGCATGTCGGGTGGCTCGACCAGACGAAGCTGTACGTTGCCCGCCGCCAGCCGCCGGTGCAAGGCCAGCAGAACGCCGACGCCGGAGCTGTCGACCAGTTTCACGTGCTCCAGCCTAACCGAACAGACCTGTACGCCAACCAGATCGAGCCGGTCGATCTCCTTGCGCAGCATGCCGGCGACCGTGCTGTCCAGGGACGGCCCGGCAACCGTGAGCGACAGCGACACGCCTGATCTGGACGGCTGCAGCAACAAGAGCACTAAACGATGATCGACCGGTATCCGAAGTGCTTAACCTGAACTTCTCACCGGAATCGGGAAAGAGCGAGTTAAGAAGAAAGCGGCGGCAAATCCCCCCTTGCAGTTCGCCCCGCCCTGGCCTTCCCTTTGATTTCTTCCGTATGGCCCGACATGCTCCCGCCCTCCGCCGCAGCCACACGTCCCGCGATGCCGCCCGGCAACCCGAGATCATCGGCTGGAAGGAGGTCATCAGCCTGCCTGACTGGGGAATCGACGGCCTGATTGCGAAGTCGGATACCGGAGCCCGCGGCTCCGCCATCGATGTGCGCAACCTGACTGTGCTTTCCGGCGACCGCGTCCGGTTTCATGTGGTGCTGAACCGGCGCGACCGGGAGAACACCCGGGAAGTGGTCGCACCGATCGCCTCCCGCGTCCGCATCCGTTCCAGCAACGGTCAGATGCAGGAGCGGTATCGGGTCCGGACCCTTTTGCGCATCGGGCATGTGGAGAAAGAGATCGAGCTGAGTCTCGTCAGCCGGCGCAACATGATCTGCCGTGTCCTCCTGGGACGAAGGGAGTTGTCGGGGGATTTCCTCGTCGATCCTGAGGCCAAATACCGGTTCGGCCCGCGCAAGCGCCGCCATCCGGCCACCCGCAACCGTACACCCGCAACCGCCTGAATCCCATGCCTGAGAAACCGTTCCGCATCGCCGTACTCTCCCGAAGCCCGAAAATCTACAGCACCCGACGCATCCTCGAGGCCGCCAGGGCGCGGGGCCACACCGCCAAGGTTCTGGATACGCTGAAATTCGGCCTCTACGTGGAGTCCAAGTCGCCGGACATGACCTACCGCGGTAAACCGGTGGCGGAGTTTGATGCCGTCATCCCGCGGATCGGCTCCTCCATCAGTTTTTTCGGAACGGCGGTTGTCCGCCAGTTCGAGCAGATGGGCCTGTTCACGCTCAACCAGTCCAATGGCATCGCCGTTGCGCGCGACAAGCTCCGGTCCATGCAGGTCCTCAGCCGGCATGACATCGGTATCGCACAATCCGCCTTCGTCCGCGAAAAAGGCGACATCCTCCAGGCGATCGAACATGTCGGCGGCGGTCCGGTCATCATCAAGCTGCTGGAAGGCACCCAGGGGGTGGGCGTGATCCTGGCCGAGACGGCCAAGATGGCCGAAACAGTCATTGAAACACTACAGAGCACGCAGCAGAATGTCCTGCTGCAGAAGTTCGTTTCCGAGAGCAAGGGCAAGGACATCCGGGCCTTTGTCATCGGGGACCGGGTGGTTGGCGCCATGCGCCGGCGGGCCCAGGGCAACGAATTCCGCAGCAATGTGCACCGCGGCGGATCCGTTGAAACGGTGGAGCTGGACCCGGAATACGAACGCACCGCCGTCCGGGCCGCCAAGATCATCGGGTTGCGTGTCGCCGGGGTGGACATGCTGGAGGGCCGGGAAGGACCGGTCATCATGGAGGTCAACGCCTCTCCCGGCCTGGAAGGCATCGAGGCCGCCACCGGCCGCGATATCGCCGGGGAGATTGTCGATTATCTCATCGAGCACACGCGCTACGGGGATCTCGACCTGCGCCAGCGCCTGGCCTTCGCCCGCGGTTATGTGGTGGCCGATTTCGGCATCCGGGCCAACTCCCCGCTGATCGGAAAATCCCTGGCCGAGTGCGGCCTCCGGGAACGCGACATCATCGTGATGGACATCAACCGGAACGGGCAGCATATCCCCGCCCCGAAGGGCGATGACACCATCCTGGAGGGCGACGTCCTGCTTTGCTACGGACCGCGCCTCGCCCTGCGCGAAGTCCTGCCTGCTCTGGTCCGGCCCCAACGCCGGCGGGCCGCCCCCAAGGCCAAGAAGAAGGCGGCCGCGCCCCGCAAAAAAAAGCCGGATGAAGGAGACCGCGCATGACGGCGGCCCGCGGCATCTTTACCTTTGCGGGGCATCGCATTCCCCGAGGGCAAAGCCGAAACTGCCGTATCAAGATTTCCGAGACCTATACGGGCGCCCCGATCGAAATCCCCGTTCGGGTCATCACCGGTCGCGATCCCGGCCCGACCTTGTTCGTCACCGCGGCAGTCCACGGTGACGAGGTCAACGGTGTCGGCATCGTGCACGACCTGATGTTCGCCCGGCCGCCGCGACTCCGGAACGGCGCGCTCATCATGGTACCGGTGGTCAACTGCTTCGGATTCGAAAGCCATGAACGGTATCTGCCCGACCGGCGCGACCTGAACCGCAGTTTCCCCGGCAATGTGGACGGCAGCCTGGCCAGTCGCCTGGCCGCCACCGTGATGTCCGAAGTGGTGGCCCGGAGCGACTACGGCATCGACCTGCACTCGGCTGCCACCCAGCGCACCAATTTCCCTAATGTCCGAGCGGACCTCGACCTGGGCGGCACACGCCGGCTGGCCCGCGCTTTCGGGGCGGCCCTCATCGTGGATGGCAAGGGCCCCACCGGATCGCTGCGCCGGGAAGCCTGCAAGGCCGGTTGCCCGACGATCATCCTGGAGGCGGGCGAACCGGGAAAAATCGAACCCTCGGTCCTGGAGATCGGGGTGAGGGGCGTGCGCAACGTCCTGATCGACCTCGGCATGATTGACGGCACACGGACGACACCGCCCTTCCAGACCTATATCCGGAAAACACTCTGGGTACGGTCCCCCGGCGCCGGCTTGCTGAAATTCCATATCGGCCCCGGGGACTTCCTGGAGGCCGGCGAGGCGATCGCCACGCTGTCTCCCATCCTCGGCTCGGACACGCAGACGCTCCATGCGCCGGACAACGCCATCGTCCTGAGTGTCGCCACCCTGCCGGCGGTGAAACCCGGGGAACCGGTCTGCCTGCTGGCCTTCCCCACCCGGCGCTTCAGTTCGCTCAAGCGCCAGGCGGAATCGTCCAGTCGCGGCATGCACAACCGCGCGCGCACCCACCTGGCCACCAACATTCACGTGGTCCAGCCGGTGGAATCCGACGAGGACTGATTCCCCTGTTTGGAAAAAATTCCGGTCGCCAGGCAAAGCACAACCAGGCCTTGGTTCTTCGACGAAAATCGTGAGTGGCAGCAAGGACCCTGACTGAGGATTAGGCCCTAATTTCACGTTGCCACCGTACCCGCTTTGGGGACAGGGTATTAATATGCAGATTGAGCTGGATAAGCACGGGAAGGCCGATCTCATACGAATGACCGGTCGCCTCGACTCCGCCTGCTCCCGCGAGGCGGAGGAGCGCGTGTTCGCTTTGCTGGGGGAATCGCCGCAAAACGACCTGCTGGTGGATTGCACGAATCTGGAATACATCAGCAGCGCCGGCCTGCGGGTCCTGCTCAAAGCCGGCAAACACTTGCACGGCACCGGCTGCGGCCTGACTCTTATCGGCCTGCGCGGGCCGGTAGCCCGGGTGTTCGAGATGTCCGGCTTCGACAAGTTGTTTCCGATGCTGGACGCCTTGCCGGGGCAGGAAGCGCCACGCTGACAGCAGCACGTGTTTCCGACCCGGCCGTGCCCCCCTGCGTAGGGCATGACGCCCTCGAGCCTCAGGGCAGTCGCTTGACCAACAGCAGGTGGTTTCGCCCACGCTGTCGCCGATAGCGCAAGTCATCCATCAACTGGCGGACCACGTAAACGCCCAGGCCCCCGATCGGACGTTTTTCAAGGTCGCCGCCCAAATCGGGGTGACGGGCCTGGACCAATGGATTGAAGGGGGGCCCGCAGTCGATGATCCGGGATTCGATCCGGTCGGGCAGGGCCAGAATCTGAATCTGGACAGCGGGCTGCCCCTTAATGGGCACCGCCCGCTTACCGGCGCCAAACCCGTGCTCGATCGTGTTCACGACCACCTCTTCGAGACAGAGTGTCAGGTCGTGTTGCACGGCTTCCGGCCAGTTGCAGGCGACGCCCAGTTCGGCGAGTTCGGTTCCCAATTTCGAAACGGCATCCAACGCGGGTGCCAGATCGAAGACCCGCACCTGGCGCTCCCCGTCGAACGACGTGGCCGCAGCCGTGCCGTCCCCGTGGAACAACACCCGCAGAAGCGTGATGTCATCCTCCAGATGGTCGGCCTGGCCGAAGGATTCGATGGCCCTCCCGACGGCAGCCATCTCCAACCCGTTCTTCTCCTGATCCAACAGGCGCCGTAACCGTTCCAGGCCGAAGGGCTTTCCCTCCGCGTCCAGCCGGTCGGTTGCGCCGTCCGTGTAGAGGAACAACCGGTCACCGGGCGCCAGGGACAGATCCTGGTTTTCATAGCGAAACTCGGGCTCCACGCCGAGGGGCAGGCCGCTTTGCACCGGCAGGGGCATCCAGTCCCGGCCACCCCGGGAGACCAACCCGGGATCATGGCCCGCATTGGCATAGGTCAGCTCTCCCGTGCGACAGTTCAGGATGCCCGCAAACAGGGTGACAAACATGCAGTTCCGGTTGTTCTCGCACAGGACCCGGTTGGCATGCGCCAGAATATCCGCCGGCCGGTCGAACAGGGCGGATCCGGAACTCAGACAGGTCATGGTGCCCGCCATGAACAGGGCCGCCGCCACCCCTTTGTCACTGACGTCCCCGATCGCGAAAAACAGCCGGTCATCCGCCAGAAGGGCGTAGCTGTAGAGATCGCCCCCCGCCTGATAGGCCGTCCGGTTGAACAGGTCCAGCGAGACGCGCGGATCGGAGAGAACGCCGCCCCAGGGAGACGGCAGCATCGATTCCTGGATCTGCCCGGCCACGCGCAGCATACCTTCGACCCGTTCCCGCGCCTTGACCTCTTCGCGGAACTGCCGGATCTGGGCGCCAAGCCGGTCGTCCATGTCCAGGAAGGCCCGAGCCAGGGCACCCACTTCATCCCCCCGTTGTTCGGCGACCGTGCGGACCGGCTGGATGGACCAGGGATCCGGCGTCGTCTTCTTTTCCGTATCCGCCAGCGGCGTATAGCCAACGAGCGCCCGGGCCAGCGTGTTGATCGGCGCCTTCACCTCGCGGTTACTGTGCTCCAGCCGGGCAATCAGCAGCTCCACGATAAACCGGTGCACGGCTGCTGCCACCAGGGGCGCATCTGTTTCCATGCGCCGCAGGGCTTTGCCCGTCAGTGCAAAGAGCCGAACCGGTTCGAGCGCCTCCACCGTGGCCCCGCGTTTTTCCCGGCGGTAGAGCCCCATTTCCCCGACGGCTTCCCCCGGTTCACAAATCCGCAAGGTCACGCCTTCGCCGCCTGTCGTCTCAATGAAGATCCGGAGCCTCCCCGCAACCACGAAAAAGAGAGCATCGGAAACGGCGCCTTCGCGAAACAGGAGGGACCCCGCGTCCAGATCCAGCCGATCCAGGAACGGCAACAGACCCGCTTCCCCGTCCAGGGGCTCGAGAAACCGTTTCAGCGCGGCAGGCAGAAGCTGGGTGTCCGGGGTCGCCATGAGCGGCTTACCCGATCTTTCGCGCCGACCTGCCTCGCGCAAGGGCAAACCGGCCTGCGTGCGACACCGGATTGAAGGCGGGGACCGGGACTGGTAACCTGCACCCATGCCAGACCCTGGTTCGGAACCACCCCACGACAAACAATCATCCACCGGACGGGGGAAGGGCAGCGGCCATGGCTGCGGGGGTCGGCAGGACGACTCCGCGTCCGGTCCGGTCGGCAGGGCCTGGTACTGCCCCATGTGTTCAAGCGTGGAATCGGACGACCCCGGAGACTGCCCGACGTGCGGGATGGCGCTGGAAAGAAATCCGGCCGTAAAAGGGTCACGGACATCCGGATACACCTGCCCCATGCATCCCGAGGTTTTCAGCGAGGAACCCGGGACCTGCCCGCAGTGCGGTATGGATCTGGAACCGGCTTCCCCTGGCCGTGACGAGAATGCCGAAGCGGTCGAGAGCCGCCGCATGACCCGCCGCTTCCAAATGGCCACCGCGCTGGCCGTGCCGGTGCTGGTTTTGGCCATGGGGCCCATGGCAGGCATCCCCCTCGACTCCTGGCTGCCCCCCACCCTCAACCACTGGCTGCAGGCCCTCTTGTCCGGCCTGGTCATCGTTTTCCCGGGCCGTTTCGTTTTCCAGCGTGCCTGGCAATCCGTCCGTTCGGTGAATCCAAACATGTGGACCCTGATCGGGCTCGGCACCCTGGCCGCCTTTGGATTCAGCCTGCTGGCGTTGCTGGCAGACGAGAACCTGCCCGCGGCCTTCCGGGAGGGCGACCACCCCCCGGTCTACTTCGAGTCGGCGGCGGTCATTCTGGCGCTCGTCATCCTCGGGCAGATGCTGGAAGCCCGCGCCCGCAGCCGGACGGGCGACGCGCTGAAGGCCCTCATCAACCAGTCGCCCCGCGAAGCCCATCAGGTCGACGACGCGGGCAACGAGACCACGATCGGGGTTGACGCGGTTCAGGCGGGCGACCGCTTGCGGGTGCGTCCCGGGGAATCGGTGCCGGTCGATGGCAAGGTGGTCGAGGGCGAGAGCCGGATCGACACGTCGATGATCACCGGAGAGCCGGATCCCGTTCGGGTGGAGACGGGCGACGCGGTCACGGGGGGAACGATCAATCAGTCCGGATCCTTTCTTATGGAAGCGGAGCATGTCGGGGCGGACACGCTGCTCAGTCGAATCATCGATCGGGTAGCCGAAGCCCAGCGCAGCCGCGCGCCCATTCAGAGCGTTGCGGACCGGGTGGCCGCCGTATTTGTCCCCGCGGTGGTCGGCGTATCCATCCTCGCTTTTATCATCTGGGCCTGGTGGGGACCGGAGCCCGCGCTCGCTTACGCCGTGGTCAACGCGGTGGCAGTCCTCATCATTGCCTGCCCCTGTGCGCTCGGTCTGGCCACGCCGATCTCCATCATGGTCGGCGTCGGTCGTGGCGCGTCGCAAGGCATCCTGATCCGCGATGCCGAGGCGCTCCAGGTGCTGGAGCGGGTCAATCTGTTGCTGGTGGACAAGACCGGCACGCTGACGGAGGGCAAGCCCCGGGTGACCGATCTCCGACCGGTCGGCGACCACCGGGACGAGGACCTGCTTCGTCTGGTGGCTGCCGCCGAGTCATCGAGCGAACATCCGCTCGCCCGATCCATTGTGGAGGCGGCGGAAGACCGTGATCTGGACCTGCCGGAAAGCTGCGATTTCGCCAGCCAGACCGGTCGGGGCATCACGGCCCGGGTGAAGACCACGACCCTGCACATCGGCAAGCGCGCCTTCATTGAGGATCAACTCGACGAAACGGATTCGCTCGATGAGTTGAAGGCTGTCGCGGCTGATTGGGAGCAGGCCGGCAAGACCGTCGTCTGGGTCGCGATCGACGGTCGGCCCGGCGGCCTCATTTCCGTGGCGGATCCGATCAAGGAAACCACGCCGCAAGCGCTCCAGACGCTCAGGGCCCTCGACATCGAAGTGCGCATGCTGACCGGAGACCAGCCCGATACCGCGAAAGCGATCGCCCGTCGACTCGGCATCGACGGGGTCGAGGCCGGTCTCTCGCCGGAGGACAAGCAGGCGTGCGTCAACCGGGCCCGGAAGGAGGGTTACCGGGTCGCGATGGCGGGCGACGGCATCAACGACGCCCCGGCGCTGGCCGCCGCCGATGTCGGTATTGCGATGGGCACGGGAACCGACGTGGCCATCGAAAGCGCGGGCATCAGCCTGGTCCGGGGCGATCTGAGAAGCATCGAGCAGGCGGTGCTCCTGAGCCGGGCAACGCTGCGCAATATTCGCCAGAACCTCTTTTTCGCCTTTGTCTACAACGGCCTGGGCGTCCCCCTGGCGGCCGGGCTGCTGTATCCGGTGTCCGGCATCCTGCTCAGCCCGATGATCGCCGCCGCCGCCATGAGCCTGAGCTCGGTTTCGGTCATCGGCAACGCGCTCCGCCTGCGGAAATGCGACCTCGGTGGAAACCGGTAACGTCGAGGTATCTCACGGAGAGGAGCGCAGCGACTCGGAGTTGAGATCACCGTCTGGATGGCCGTTCCTTTTTGACTCACGCCATTTCGACAAGCTCAAGGCCCTGAGCCTGCCGCAGGGCAAAGCCCCAAAGACCCCAAGGTTTTCATCTTCGATTCACTTCGTTCATTACCCGCTGGCGGGATCTTTGACTTTGGGTCTTCGGGTCTTGAGCGTAGCGGGCGTGAGATTCATGAGAAGTCCGGGTTCGGTGGCTCGAACCCGATTACCGCCGGAACAGGTTGTATTTGAGGATGGCGTAGATGGCGCGAAAGCCGTCCTTCCACCCGATCTTTTTACCCTCGGCGTAGGTGCGCCCGTAGTAGCTGATCCCGACCTCGAAGATGGCCACATCCTGTCTGGCCACCTTGGCGGTGATCTCAGGCTCGAAACCGAAGCGGTTCTCCTTGATTTCAATGCCCTGGATGACCTCGCGGCGGAAGACTTTGTAGCAGGTTTCCATGTCGGTTAGGTTGATGTTGGTCAGCATGTTCGACAGCGTGGTGAGAAACCGGTTGCCGACCATGTGCCAGAAATAGACCACGCGGTGCGGCCCCCCACCCTGGAAGCGGGACCCGAAGACGACGTCCGCCTTGCCCCCGAGAATGGGCCCGAGCAGGCGACCATAGTCCCCCGGATCGTACTCCAGGTCGGCGTCCTGAATCAGAATGATATCGCCGGTGGCCTCGGCGATACCGGTCCGCAGGGCGGCTCCTTTCCCCTGATTTTCCGTGTGCCGGCAAATACGGGTCAGCTGTTCCTCCGGCGCCGCTTGGAGAGCGGCCAGCGTTCCGTCGGTCGAGGCGTCGTCCACGGCGATCACCTCACAGGCCAGCTCCAGGTTCTCGACCGAGCGATGAACGGCCGCGAGAATCCGTGCGATGGTCCGCTCCTCGTTGTAGCAGGGTATGATGACCGAGAGCTTCATGCGGTGTAGTGACCGCTACAATACATCGGCGAAGGCGCGCTGCAACCCCAGGAACACCCAGGCGCCCACCCCGGCCACCAGCAGGCTGACCAGCCAGAGACAGACAAGGGCGACGGGCTCCGGGGGGAAGCCCCAAAGCACCATCCGGCGGCCCTGCTCCACAACATGCACCAGCGGGTTCAGGTCCAGCCAGGGTCGCAAACCGACCGGCGCCTGCTCCACCCGGTAGAAGACCGCGCTGGCATAGAGCAGGGCCTGGCTGAGAAAGGCGCTGAAAGGGCCGAGGTCACGGAAGAAAACGCCCAGGCCGGACAACAGCCAGGCCAGCCCGAGCCCCAGCAGCAGCAGGGGCGGGAGGACCAGGGGCAAGCCGACCAGCGCGGTGATGCCGGGAGGGCGCCCGACCAGAAACTGCCCGGCCAGAACCATGAGGAGGCTGACCAGCAGCGGCAAGGCCGCCGCCAGGGTCGCCGCCAGCGGAATCAGCTCCACCGGCACCCGGACCTTTTTGACGAAATTGGGCCGGGCCACGATCAGGCTCGGCGCCTGGCCGAGCAGGCCGCCGACGAACTGGAAAAGCGTCAGCCCGAAGAAAATACCCAAGGCATAGTCGCCGCGGCTTTCATCCGGAAGCACACCGAAGCGTCCACCGAAAATGACACCGAAGACCAGGTAATACAGCGCCAGCATCAGCAGCGGGGAGAGAATCATCCAGAGCGCACCCAGGCTGCTGCCGCGATACTGCTCGGCCACCATCCGCCCGGTGAACTGGCGCAGCAGGCCCCGGTGCCGCCAGCATCTCGCCGGCAGGGTCAGCGTCCGGTGCAGGCTGGTTTGGTCACTGTCTGTCCGGCGGTCCATGATCGTCGCAGGGGCATCGGCGACAGCCTTCCTCCGCCCGGGCTTGTCGGGAAGCCTTTCCGTCCCCGTTGAGCCAGGGGGCCAGGGCCTGCCGGTATTGGTCGGCCTGTCGCTCAGGCGAAAAATGTTCCCGGACAAAAGCCGGCCCCACCGCCGCAAACGACCGGCGGCGTTCCGGATTCTCCAGCAATTGCACCAGGGCCCGGCGGTAACCGGTCGTGTCGGCCGGGCGGACCAGCAGGCCGCTGCGTCCGTCCGCAAAACATTCCCCGACCCCGGCGACGTCGTAGGCGACCACCGGCAGGCCGGCCGCCTGCGCCTCGATGAGGAAGTTGGGCAGCGATTCCTCCAGCGATGTCAGGCAGGCCACATCGGCCGCCTCGTAGTAGGGCACCGGATCGGCCTGGTAGCCGAGAAAACGGACGCGGTCGGCCAGCCCGTAGCGGCGGGCAATCCGTTCGCAACGGCGGCGCTCCCGTCCCTCACCGAGGAGCCAGAGTTCCCAGGCAGGATCGGTTTGCAGGCCGCTCAGGATGGCCAGCAGCCCCTGGTGGTTTTTACCCGGACGGAAGGCCGCGATTTTGATCAGCACAGGGGTTTCCGGTGGTGTTCCCACCGCCTGGCGGCAGCGATCGCGTCGGTCCGCCCGGCCGGCGGGATCGAATAGCCGGACAAGCGGATTGCGAATCACCTGTATCCGATTTTCGGATACATCCAGGCGCCGAACCCGGGCCTCCGCGTAACGGCTGTTAACGATGACGACCCGGGCCGAGCGCAGACCCGCCCGGTAGGGCGAAGTAAAGGGCCGGCCGGTGCGGACTGTGGCGATCCGCGGCAGCGCAGGCAGATGTTTCGCCAGCCACGCCCCCGCCTCGTTGGCGGTGCGGCCCATGAGGATCAGCAGACCCGGCTGCAGGGCCTTGAGGCGCACGCCAAGACGCCGGCGGGGAAAGCGATTGATGCGCCAGTCCCGCCTGGTCAGGGATTCGTGCGTCAGGCCCAGGTCGGCGGCCCGACCGGCGAGGCGTCCGCCCGGGCGAGCCGTCAGGAGGTGGACCGTTTGCCCGGCGTCCTGAAGCAACTTTCCCAGGAAGAGGGTCTGCGCCTCGGTGCCGCCCGACCGGAGAAAATCCTGGAGAATGACAACGCGCATGACGGGCGGACCTGGGGCGAATCGGCGGGCAGCGGGGGCAGGCCGATGGCGCTCAGGGCTTGCCAAAGAGAAGAGACACGTTGGCCCCGCCGAAACCGCTGCTGTTGCTCAAGGCAAGCCGGGGTACCTCGTCGCGGGTCGCACGGAGAATGTTCAAATCTTCGGCGGCGGCATCCAGTTCCCCGATGTGCGCGGATCCCGGCGTGAAGCCCTCCCTCATACCCAGCAGGCAGAACCCGGCCTCCATGATACTGCCGAGCGAGAGGCCGTGACCGGTGAGGCTTTTGGTGCTGCTGATACCGGGATAGGCACCCGCCCGGGAAAAGACCTCTTTCAAAGCCAGCATCTCGGCGGCGTCGCCGGCTGAGGTAGAGGGGGCATGGGCGTTGATGTAATCGATTTCCGCAGGGGGAATGCCGGCGTTTTCCAAGGCGCGGGTCATGGCCCGGATCAGGCCCAGCCCCTCCGGATGCGGCAGCACGGTATTGAAGCCGTCGCTGGATTGGCCCCAGCCCAGCAGCGTGCCATAGATGGAAGCTCCGCGGGCCTCGGCTTCAGCCCGGCTCTCCAGGAGGACCGCCGCTCCACCGCCGGTGCCCACGAAACCGTCACGCCGGGCGTCAAAAGGACGGGAAGCGGTATCCGGGTCCGGGTTGATGGTCAGCGCGCGCATGGCGCCGAAGGGCAGAATACAGTCGGCATTGCCGTCCTCGGCACCGACCACGAACATCCGTTTCTGGCGGCCCAGCCGGATTTCATCACAGGCGGCCCCCAGGGCGTGGCCGCTGCTGGCGCAGGCGGAAGCGAAGCCGCAACTGGAGCCCCGGATCCGGAACTGGGCCACGAGATTGAAGTTCAGGGTGCCCGCGATCGAGGCCACGATTCCCTTGGGGTTGGCCCGTTCCACCCCCATGCGATGGAGCTGGTCCATAAAGTGATGCAGCAGCCAGGAGGAGCCGGCCGACGCCGTGTACAAACCGGTTTCCGGATCCGACACCGCCTCCGGGGTGAGGCCCGCGTCCTCAATCGCCTGGACCATGGCGCAATACCCGTAAAGCGCGTTGGGCGACAGCCCACGCAGGAACGAGCGGCTGACCGGGTAGGCCTCGGGCAGCTCCCAGTCCTCCTGGTCGGGCGACTCGCAATTAAAGCCTTTCACCGTACCGAGCACCTTGACCGGTATGGCCGGATCCTCGAAGGGCGGATAGCGCTCGAATCCGTGCCGCAGGTGCCGCAGGCTGTCGGAGACCGAGGCCTTGTCGTTCCCGATGCTGGTGATAAAGCCTAGGCCTGTGACGACGACATCATCCATGGGATAAAGGAGGACCACCGCTTGCGCGACAAAAGGAGCACTCCGCGGCTGGGTCAGCCGGAAGCATCGACCCGCCGACAATCTTCACTCAACCCCAAAAATTGAAGGTCACCGCACCGGACGGTTGTCCCGACACATCGGCTTTACACGGAAGACACGAAGGCGTAACAAAACCTTCCCTTGCCGCCTTATGCCCGGACCCCGCCCACCCGTTCACCTCGTCACGCACGAGTTTACTCCCAATATCGGGGGAGCCGGTGTCTATTGCCAGGCACTCGCCGAGGGAGCCGACCACAAGGGATTTCCCATCACGGTTTGGGCGGCCGGTAAGATCGACCGGGGGGACACCGCCTTTCCGTTCAAGGTCAAGCGCATGGGTCACCGGGGATCGCAGGGTTGGGAAGCCCGCTTCGGCCTGCTCCGAACCGCTCTGGGCGTCGCCCGGTCGGCCTGGTTGAACCCGGACCACGTTGTCCACGTCGCCGAACCGGGCGCCCTCGCCGCCTGGCTCTACTTGCAGATGCATCCGCGCCTGCGCCAGGTACGCCCCATCCTCACGTTTCACGGATCGGAAATCCTCAGGTTTTCATCCCTCGGCCACCGGCGGCACCTGATGCGGCAACTGATCGGCCGGGCGTCCCGGATCGCGGTTCTGTCGCGCAACAATCGGGATCTGCTTCGGGCCCGTTATCCGGAGGCCAACGGGAAGGTCATCCTCACACCCGGTGCGCCACGCAAGCGGGCGGAGCCCAAGCCATCCGAGCTGCCGGCACGCCCGAAGAGAGCCGAAGTCGTGATCCTGACCGTGGGTCGGATTCACCCGCGCAAGGGACAACTCCGGCTCATCGAGGCCCTGACCCGGCTCAAAAAGAAATGGCGAAAGGAAATCGCGCTCTGGATCGTCGGGCCGGTGGTCAAGCGCGATTACTTTCGTGCGGTGAAAGCGGCCGCGCGGGACAGCGGCGTGGACGTCATCTTCCACCACGGTGTCAGCGAAGCGGAGCTTACCGGGTTCTATCGTCAGGCGGACATCTTCGCCCTGACCTCGGTCCCGACCGGCCACAGCATCGAAGGCCTGGGGTTGGTCTATCTGGAAGCGGCTGCCGAGGGTCTGCCGGTCGTCGCCCATGAAACCGGAGGCGTGGCGGATGCGGTGGTGGATGAACAGACGGGGCTGCTGGTGTCCCCGGATGATCTGGAGGGCCTGACGACCGCTCTGAAACGCCTGATCAAGGACGCGAAACTGCGCGAGCAAATGGGCCGTTCGGGGCAGGCCTTCGCCCGCCAGTTTTCCTGGGAGGCCATGGCCTGCCAGCTTTATGGGGATCTTTGATGGCGTCGCCGTCGGGTCCGGACCGGTGGCATGGAAATGGCTCCCGGGGGCCTGTGGCATCACCCATCCGTCAGTGTCGCCTTCAAACCCGCCATCGGCGGTTAGCCGGCTTCGCGTCAGCCGTGCCCGTCGCCCTGCTGGCAACCCTGACCGGCTGTAGTGGCGGGGGGGGCGATCCGGCGACCGAAGCGGAAACGGCGTTCGGCCCGGTCAAGACCTATGAGGAGGCGCTGGCCTGTGTCCGTGAGCAGCTCCCGGGCGAACGCTATGTGACCAATGCCTACCTGCCCGGTGTGGAGCCGCCACCGCCGATACCGGAGACCCCGGACGCCATCAGGGTGGGCGCTCCCTGGATCCTCAATGACGAGACCGCCGCCTGGTACGTCGGCATGGAGAAGGGCTTTTTCCGCAAACAGGGCATTGAGATGGAGCTGATCCCGGGCAACATCGACCATGTACAGAGCCTGGCCGCGGGCAAAGTCGACATCGCGATCGCCGCCACCTCGACCTACCCGATTCGGGCCAGAGCCAGCACCACGCCGGTCGACCTGATGATCGTCGCCACGCTGTTGAAGACCTCCCCCTACACCTGGATGGGGATCGACGAATCGGTGCCCCGCGACCAGCCCTCATCCAGACGGGTCACGCCGCAGGACATGGTCGGCGCGACGGTCGGCATTCAGGTGGGCTACGAGTTCATCGCGCGCCTGTTGGAAGGGAAGCACGGCCTGCCGGCCGGCAGCATCGAGGTCATGAAAGCCGGGCCCACCCCCGAGCCGCTGCTGGCCGGACGGGTCGACTACTATGCGGCCTGGATCGTGAACCAGCCCCGGATCCTGGAGGCGCAGGGATACTACAACTGGACCGCCTTCCCCCTCTCCGAATTCGGCATCAACGATTATGCAGATGCCTCCGTCTTCCGCCGGGAAACCGTGGAAGCGCGGCCCGATCTGGTGCGCCGCTATCTTCTGGGGCTGGAAAAAGCCATCCGCTTCATGCTGGAAAATCCACGCGAATCCGCCGAGATCACAGCCCGGTACGCCGTCGACGCCGACCTTACGCCCGAACAGGTGATGCGTCGCTTCGAGCTGCAACGACCACTCATCCTGACCGAAGACGGCCTGCCGCTCATGGGACAGGATCCGGCGCGCTACGACGAACTGGCCGCCACCCTCCATCAGTACGGGCAACTCGATATCACCGGCTGTCCCTGAGACCCAGCCATGCCGGATCCCTATCCAGCGTCGGCGATCGACATTCGCCAGGGCGGAAAAACGTTTACGGGGGGCACCGTCGCCCTGGAGGCCATCGACCTGATGGTCCAACCCGGCGAGTTCGTCGCGCTGATCGGTCCCAGCGGCTGCGGCAAGACCACGCTGCTCCGGCTCATGGCGGGCCTGGAGGCGGCCACGACCGGAACGGTCAACATCCACGGGCAGACACCGCGCCAGGCCTGCCGCGAGCACGCCATCGGCGTGGCCTTCCAGCGGCCGGCCCTGGTCCCCTCGCGCAGCGCCCGGGACAACGTGCGCATGACGCTGGAGATCACCGGCGAAGGCAACGCCCTCGATCCCGACCGGCTGCTGAGGGATTTCGGCCTCGGCGACTTCCCGGATGCCTATCCGCACCAGCTCTCCGGCGGCATGCAGCAACGGGTCAACATCGCCTGCGCGCTCGTTCACAACCCCAAGCTGCTGTTGCTGGATGAGCCTTTCGGCGCCCTGGACGAACTCACCCGCGAATCGATGGCGGGCTGGCTGGCCGGTGTCCTGCAGAAGACCGGGCAGACCGCCGTGCTGGTCACCCATTCGATCGACGAGGCGGTCATCCTGAGCGACCGCGTGGTCGTGTTGAGCCCGCGCCCGGGACGCATCGCCGAGGTCATTCCGGTCGACCTGCCGCGGCCCCGAACGGAACGGACGCAGCCCGATTTTCTTGCCGCGATCACGCAGGTCCGGGCGGCGCTCAACACGGTGATGACGACCGAGTCCTGAAACGGGCGGGCACCTCCCCGACCCCAGGCCCGCGCCGTGAGGGAGCGCAGCCTGCTCCCCCCGGTGAAACCGCTTGCAGGCTGCCGCCCTTGATTGGGGAAAGCGGCACCGACTAAAATGCTGTCATGATTCAGCCCAAGCAGGTCGCAGCCTGGTCCGCCCCGCGCGAACTGGAAACGGATGTCGTGGTGGTCGGTGGCGGTTCGGCCGGATCCGCTGCGGCGCTGGCCGCGGCCCGAAACGGGGCGTCTGTCGTCCTGATCGAGGAGGGAAACTGCCTGGGCGGAGTCAGCACCGCCGGCGGAGTCAACGAGTGGTTCGCCAACCTCGAAGGCATCGGTGACATCATGACCGAGGTGGTCGGCCAGATGGAGGCCGCCGGGGCCAAGTACGGACGCTTTTTCAACGGCGAGATGCTCAAGTTCGTCTGGCAGGAGCTGCTCAGCCAGGCCGGCGTCACCCTGCTTTTCCATACCAGCCTGACCGGCACGGTCCTGGACGGCCGGCGGATCACCGCGGTGGAGGCGCTGTCCCTCAGCCGGCCTGTCCGCATCGCAGGCCGCTGGTTCATCGACGCGAGCGGCGAGGGCGACCTGGCCGCCGCCGCCGGGGCCGCCTTTCATTCCGGAGATCCCGAAAACGGGAAGCAACTTCACATGAGCCTCACCGGGCTCATGGTCAAAAGCCCGCGCAAGGTGGAGCCCTGGTTGCCCGACCACCTCGAGCCGATCGCCGGGCCGGACGACGTGCCCGGGCTGAAAACGGCCTACCGCACACCCGACGGCCGCGTCTACGTCAACATGACCAAAATCATGAGCCGGGACTCGACCGACCCGATCGATGTGTCGGCAGCCGAGGCGGAGGCGCGCCGCCAGCTCCTGCGGTCGGTCCATTACCTGCAACGCACCCGGTTTCCGAACCACATCCTCGTATCCAGCGGAGCCCGGATCGGGATCCGGGAAGGCCGTCGCATCGTCGGCGAAACCACGCTGACCCGGGCCTACATCCTGCGCGAGGACGGGCAGGACGGGCGGTGCCCCGACCCCGCCACCGTGGCCACCTGTCAGGTCGATTTCCACAGCCTGAGCCGGGCGGGCCATGCCGGCTGGCGTGAGGCGGTGGCGCCCTATCAGGTGCCCTTCGGTGCCCTGGTGGTCGCGGGCATCGACAACCTCCTGACCGCCGGCAAATGCATCAGCTCCGACCAGATCGCACACAGCTCGGTGCGCATGACCCCGACCTGCACCAGCATGGGCCAGGCGGCGGGCATCGCGGCAGGGCTCGTCGCCGCCGGTGGCGCGGAAACCTTCCGCACGCTACCCTACCGGGACCTCCAAGCGGCCCTGACCCGGCAGGGCTTCGACCTCGAGCCCACACACCACCAGAGCTTTGCCCCCGAGGTCACCAGTGACTCGGAAGCGGACCGGCTTTAGCCCGAACTTCTCACCAGAATCGGGAAACAGGGCGGTCAATAATACTGAACGAACGATTTGCAGCATTTCTTCGAAATGCACGCACGTGGTGGAACCCTGTTTCCCGATTCTTTTCGCCCACATGCGCGATCTGCGGCGTTGTCGGGCTGGAAACCGCCTGGTTACGCACCTCAGTGCGCGCCCAGCCGGTTTCGCCCTCCGCCTGGCAGCTCATCCCATCTGGGCTTCATGAGAAGTCCGAGTTAGGGGATGATCAGTTCCTGGCCAACCTGCAGCGACCGCGGGTCATCGAGCCGGTCGCTGTTGGCCGCGAAAATGTCGGCCCAGCGGCCGGACGTACCGTAGAACTGCCGGGAAATGCTGCTGAGGGTGTCGCCGGCCTGAACGGTGTAGGTGCGGAACTCCGGTCTCGGCGGGAGAGCCGCCGCATCAGCTTCCGCATCGGCGGGACGGTCGGTGGCAACCTCCGGTTCTCCCACGGGGCTTTCGGCAGCGACCACAGTGTCTGGCCGGCGGGGGTCCGCGCGGCGGGGTGAAGCGGCTGCTGGCTCCGAATCCGTCGTGGCCGGCGGGGGGCCGGTCGACGCGACCCCGGCATCGGCAGGCTCGACCGCCGGGGAATCGGCTGGACGCGGATCGTAGAAGGCGAGCCGGTTTTCCAGACGGTCGACGCGATCCTGAAGGTCGGCATTTTCAGACTGGAGAGCCGCCACCCGCTCGGTTGCCGCACCCCGCGCATCGACCCGTTCGGCACGCAGGGCATCCAGCTCCGACTCGAGCGAATTCAGCGCCTCACGGGCGGCCGTCAGATCGCTTTTCAGCCGACGGTTTTCCGCGCGGGCCGAGGCGAGCGAAGCATCGAGGGCGGCCACCCGGTCTCCGCTGGCGGCCTGGTTTCGGGTAAGTGTATCGATGCGGGCCTGGAGGGACTCGATGGTTTCCCGGGCTTCGGCGGATGCCCTTCGCCGGGCGGCCTCGGCGGCATCCCGCTCATCCCGCGCGGCGGTCAACTGTTGCTCGAGGTCGGCTACCCGGTCCCGGGCCTCCAGCACGGCCGATTCTTCGGCCTCCAGGCGCCCGCGCAAGGCGGCCAACTGATCGCTCAGATCTTCGCGTTCCGCACGCACCGCTTCCAGCGTCTGTTGACGCTCCCGCAAGGCAGCCAACTCATGACGCTGGCGCTCGACCTCGGCCTCCAGGCGCTCGCGGTCGGCCTGACTGGAGGCCAGCGCCCGGGCCTCCGCTTCCAGCCGCTGCTCCAGAGCACCCAATCGTTCGGACAAGGTGCGGTTTTCGGCTGCCAGCGTTTGCTCCGCTTCGGCGGCCGCCTTTCGAGCCCGGGACAGCAAACCTTTCTGTTCTTCGAGCTCGGAACGGGCCGAGGCCAGCGCCGTCCGGGCGGATTCCAGGGCGGCGGATCGTTCCGCCAGGGTCTCCTCCAACGAGGTGGACCAGGCCTCGGCGTCCTCCAGATCGGAGCGAAGAGCCTCCCGCTCCGTCTGCACGCTGGACAGTCGCTCAAGGACGGCTTCCCGGTCAGCTTCCACTGCCTCCAGGGTCGCAGCCAATCGATCGCGTTTGGCCCGCAAGGCCGAAGTGTTGTCACCATCCAAAGCGGCGGCATCTAATTGAGTCCGCAGCCGGTCGATGGTCTCGGCGTAGGCATGGGCCTGCTCCTGCAGCCGGCCCCGTGCGGCAAGCGCGTCCTCGAGCCGCGCATTCAGGTCAGCCAGCTGTTCCCGGGCCTGCCGCAATTCGACCGACGGATCGTCGGCGGACTTCGTTTCCAGCTGCTCACGCAATTCAGCGATTTCGGCGTTTTTCCGCTGGAGCATATTTTCCGCCATGTTGGCCCGGCGCCGGGCTTCTTCGAGCGCGACGGCCTGCTCGATGCGTTCGCGCTCGGCCGTGGCGCGGGCGGCCTCGGCTTCGGCTTCCCCGGCCTCCGACCGGCTGCGCGTAATCCCGGCAGGGGTCGGCGCCACCTCGGTCGAAGCCTCGCCCAGCATGGCTCGCCGTTGCCGGAGCAAGGTTTCCCCCCGGGCCACCTCCTCCTCCGACATTCGGTCCAGGACATCGGCAAGTGCGCGGCCGGTGGCGCCGTTGGACCGGGCTATTTTCAACCAGGCATAAGCTTCGGGCAGGTTGAATGGGCCTTGTTCCGGGTCGCCATAGATGATCCCCAGGTTGTATTGGGCAATCACGTTGCCGGACTCGGCCTTGGCCTGCAGCGAGGCCAGCGCGCTGTCCGTCACCTGACCGGACAAACCGCCCGCCAGCGACGACAGAACAACCGCAGCGAGGCACCCGAAGCACCGAGAAGACAGAACCTGCTTTACCATGACTGTCTTCGCTATAGGCGACGGACCGGCCGGGCACAAGGCAGCAAGCCCTCGGGGAAAGGCCTCAATCGCCGACCGGTGTTCCCTTTATCCGTATCCGGCTCAGGCCTTGTCCGGCTGCGAACGCAGGTCCGCCCACTCCCGCTTCAGCTGCGCCCAGATCCGATGATCGACAAACCGGTCGTAGAGCCACTCCGCGTCCCGGCAAATGCCTTCCTCCCGGAAGCCCAGACTGCGGGGGATCGCCTCGCTGCGCCCGTTACCCACCGCCGTCCGGATTTCCAATCGGTTCAGGTCCATCCGATCAAAGACATGGTGGACGACCGCGGCGACCGTCCGCCGCATGAGGCCGTGCCCCTGAAACCGCTCGCCGAGCCAATAGCCGATCGAGCTGCGTCGGTTGACCGAGTCCACCGCGTGCAGGCCGCAAATGCCGGCCAGCTCCCCGCGGTGCCAGATCACTACCGAGAAGCTGCGGTCCTCCATGCCCTTCTTCAGGGTAACTTCGATGAAACGGCGGGTGTCATCCATGCTTCTGACCTGGTCCAGCCAGGGCAGCCAGGCCCGCAAGTGAGCGCGCGACCGTTCCGTCTCCTCGAACAGGGGCGCCGCATCCGACAGCTGCAGGGGAGCCAGGGACGTCTCGTCATCGATCTGATGGGCAAAAAACATCGCGGCAACGAACCATGCCTACATGGCCTGAATCCCGCTTGCCAAGCCATTCAGGTTAGCCCGAACTGCTCACCATGCCGAACATCACCCGCCTGTCCGTTACGCCGCTTCATGAAGTCACCCGGCGCCTGGCCGATGTCGCCTCCGGGCGTGCCGCGCCCGACCAGGTCCTGACCGGGGCTCGCATCCTTTCGGTATACTCCGATCGCCTGATCGAGGACCGGGAAATCTGGATCAGCCGGGGGCGGATCGCGGCCGTCAAACCTGCCGGCAGTCACCAGGGCCTCTCCCCGGTTCCGGAAAACGTCACCGATGTCGGCGGCGGCATCCTGGCACCGGGCCTGGTCGACCCCCACATCCATATCGAATCGTCGATGATGACGGCCTGCGCTTACGCGGAGGCGGCCCTGCTCAACGGGACGACCACCCTCTTCTGCGACAGCCATGAAATCGGCAACGTCTGCGACCGCGACGGCATCGAGTGGATGCTCGAGGATGCCCGGCAGGCCCCGCTCAATATTTTCCTCACCCTGCCCAGCACCATCCCGGCCACCACGCCCGATTATGAAACAGCCGGCGGCGACCTCACCCCGGAAAAGGTCGGCGCGATCTTCGACGCCTGGCCCGAGGCGGTCGCGCTCGGGGAAAAGATGGATTTTGTCCAGGTCTGCCTGGGCGACCCCCGCAGCCACGGCATCATCGCCGAGGCCCTCAAACGGGGTCGGCCGGTATCCGGCCACATCTACGGCCGGGAATTCGTCGCCGCCTATGCCGCCAGCGGGGTGACCGACACGCACGAGGCCATCGACCGCGACATCGCCAACGATTTCATCGAATCGGGCATCTGGGTCTTCCTGCGTGGCGGCCCCCCCACGACGCCCTGGCACAGCCTGCCCGAAGCCATCAAGGCGGTCACCGAGCTGGGGGCCAGCCCCAAACGCGTCTGCGTCTGCACCGATGACCGCGACGCCGACGACCTGTTCCTATTCGGCCAGGACTGGGTGGTGCGGGAAGCCGTCAAGGCCGGCATGGATCCGAAAACCGCCTGGGCCATGGGAAGCCTGCACCCGGCTACACGCTATCATCTGGACGGCGAGTTCGGTGCACTCGGCCACAGCCGGCGCGCCGACATCGTACTGCTCAACGACGACCTCGAGCCCCAGTCCACCTGGTACGGGGGTGAACTGATGGTTAAGGACCGGAAGGTCACGCCGCTTCTCGACGAGCAACTGACCACCCACCGGTACCGGTACCCGGAGGCCGCCTACCGGACCGTGCAGGTCGGCAAGGACCTGAAGCTGACCCCCGATCCGCCCCAGGGACCGTGCACGTTGAACGTCATCCGGACCGAGCTGCCCGGCATCATCACGCTGCACCGGAAGGTCGAGCTGACAGAAACACCGGCTTCCTGGGACACGGTGTTCGCGGATCATGACCTCTGCTTTATCACCGTGGTCGAGCGCTACGGCAAAAACGGCGCAGTCGCCCACGGGCTGTTCCAGAATTTCGGCCTGAAGTCCGGGGCGGTTGCCTCCTCCGTCGGGCACGACGCTCACAACATCGTCATGGCCGGGACGAATGAAACCGACATGCAGCTTGCGCTGCAGACAATAGCCGATACCAACGGCGGCGTGGTTGTCGTCGACCGGGGCGAGATCCTGGCGATGGTCCCGTTGCCGGTGGCGGGGCTGCTGAGCGACAAGCGCGCCACCGAGGTGGCCAGGGAAACCACCGTGCTGAAACAGGTCTGGAAGGCCGCCGGCCTCACCCTCCCCTACATGGGTTTCAACCTCATCCCGCTTTCGGTCATCCCGGAAATCCGCATCACCGACAAAGGCCTGGTCACCGTGCCGCAGATGGAAATTGTGCCCCTGGTCGAGACAGACGACTGAAGCCGGGGCGACCTCCGCCAGGATCAAACGCCGGGGAGTTCAGATAAGCCGCCCGATGCGGTGCCTTTACCCGGCTGCCGGCTGTTTTTCCCGGTCCGGCAGAACGGCATTGGCACGTTTTATGGTGCATATTCCATCCGAACACTTCCACCACCTATGAACACTCGCAAACTCATCACCTTCGGGCTGGCTGTCCTCACTTTGGGCATCAGCACCCCGCTCTTCGCCCAGGAAGACGAAGAAATTCTGATTCTGGAGACTCTGGAGAGCAACGATATTCCCGTCGAGGAAAGCATCCTGCCGACCACGCGTCCCTTCAACTCCGTCTATGGCACCGATCGCAGCGTCCTCGACACGCCGCGCAACGTGACCATCATCTCACGCGAACAGCTTGATGCGATCAGCATCCAGACCCCGCGCGACTTCTCCAAGCTGACCTCCAGCTCCTACACGAAGTCGAACTTCGGTGCGCCCACCACGCCGAACCTGCGCGGTCAGGAGGCCGATCTGTTCATTAACGGGATGCGGATGGGCCTGACCTCCAACGGCAACGGCCTGCCGATCAACTTCAATGCCGTGGAATCCGCGAACATCGTCAAGGGGCCGGCTGGCGCCGTCTACGGAACCTCCAGCTACCAGGGCGGTTATGCGGACCTCATCACCAAGAAGCCGTTCTTCGACCAGAATCGCGGCTATGCGACCCTGACCGTCGGCTCCTACGAGCAGCTCCGCTGGCAGCTCGATTACAGCTGGGTGCTTTCCGAAACATCCGCCTTCCGGATCTCCTACTCCGGCGAAGAATCCAACAGCTTCTACGAGTTCGGCAAGAAAAACACCCAGGCCATTTACGGCGCCTACACCTGGCGTCCCGACGAGGTCCTGACCATCGAACTGAGTGCCCAGTACTTCCAGGCCGACTACACCGAGAACTGGGGCATGAACCGCCCGACCCAGGCGCTCATTGACGACGGGCTCTACATTCCCAACAGCCAGACCGACGCCGAGTATGAGGCCTATGTCGCCAACCTCGGCAACGGCATCGGTTCCTTCAGCTTCGGCGACAATCCGCAGCCCGGCGTCAACCAGGCCTCGGTCTTCGGCGGGGCCGGCTTCGCCACCATCGCGCCGCTTGATGTGGACAACCCGGTCAAGCTTGACCGCAGCAAGCGCCTGCTGGCTCCCGGCGACGACTCCTTCGGCCGCAATGTGCAGGCTCAGCTCATCGCCACCTGGAACATCAGCGACCAGTTCAGCATTCAGTCGAACAGCTTCTATCAGTGGATCGACCGCCAGACCTTCAGCTCCTATCACTACTCGGAACTGCTGCGCGACAACTGGAGCTTCGACAACCGCACCGAGTTCCGCTTCGACTACGATATCGGCGAAAACATGAATGTCTCGCTGAACACCGGCGCCCGCTTCCGCTATCAGGAGGTCTGGTCGGTCAACCACTTCTTCAATGAGCCGGTCAACTTCTGGGACCTGACTCGCGATCCCGATACCCGCCGCGTTCCCGACCAGGGCTTCGCCGGTTTCCCGACCATCCCGGATGAGCCGGCACGGGGTATCCTCGATGCCTGGTACTACGGGGGGACGGGCGCCGACACCGATGGCTATATCCTGGGCGGCTTCGTCCAGGGTGATTTCCAGATCAATGAGAAGTTCAGCCTGCTGGCCGGCATCAACTACGACTACGTGAGTGCCCGCGCCCGCAACCCGGTGGACGGTTCGGGCGAGATCGACGACCAGATGTTCCTTCCCAACTGGAACATCAGCCCGATCTACAAAATCAACGAAAACCTGACGGCCTACGTCACATTCAATGCCAGCGAGTCCCACCCCGTCGACACCGGTGGTCGCTTCGATCCGGCGGCATTCGACAATCCGGAGGAATCCGAGCTCTTCGAAGTCGGCCTGAAGGGCAGCTACCTCAACAACACGCTGTTCTTCAGCACCGCCTTCGTCGACCGGACCTTCGAGGTGTCGAATCAGGACAACACCCGCGACACCGTCTGGGTCAACACCTTCGAGTTCGAGCTTAACTACCAGCCGAACCCGAACTTCTTCGCGACCTTCGGCTACAGCTACCTCGACGCAGAACGCACGCTCTCCTTCTTCGCTTCGGCCTATACCGCCGACCGCGCGGATGAGACCGGCGGCCTTTTCATCCAGCCGACCTTCCCGTCCCCGGCCGACCCCGAACAGCGCCTGACGTTCCCCGGCAGCCCGGAGCATCTGGCCAACGCACTGCTCAGCTACAAGTGGGACAACGGGTTCGGTGTGCAGCTCAACTTCCAGAGCTGGGGCCCGATGAACCTCGGTTTCGAAGGGTTTGAAGCTTTCGTTTTCGAACCGCTGCCCGGTGGCGGCCTCGGTGACGGTTTTCCGATCACGGTCAATACCGTGGAAGTCCCGTGGTCCTACGAGGTCGACCTGACGGTCATGTACGAAACCGGCCCCTGGGATTTCCGGCTGACCGCCTTCAACGTGACCGACGAGGAAAACTGGGACGCGCCCAACGCCGGTTACGGCAACGGCTCCGTCGTGGCCCGCCTCCCCACCACCCTCGAGTTCACTGCTCGCTACAACTTCTAAGCGCGGCAATCACACTTCTTTCGGATTACCCGAAACCCTTCAGCGCCCCGTCGGCATGTACCGGCGGGGCGTTTTTATTTTTTGGGGAAGCCGGCAACCAGGCAGGGGCGTTGCTTGCGACGCCCGTCTGCCGTAGGGGCGTTGCTTGCGACGCCCGTCGGTGGCCGGAAGACAGTCGGTATTGCTTCGCCAGGCCCGTTCTGATCGGGCGTCGCAAGCAACGCCCCTACGGCAGACGAAGTCCCCCCGGGGAACGGGAACAACTCACCGGGAGGGCCGCCGTGCGCCTCGGCAAAGCATCAGGTGCCGCCGGGCATGCCGATTGCTTTTCGCGGACGGGTCCTCGACGCTACCACGGCCCTCACCCCAACCCCTCCTTCCCTTTCCCCATGAAACCCTTCGTCAAAGGTGACATCGACGGCTTCTTCGCGCTGGGCCTCGACAACCTGCTCATGCTGATCCTGATGAGCAGCCTCTGTCTCGGCTTTCTGCAGTTTTCCCCGGACCTGTTCTACGGGCGCATCCTGCCGGCAACCGCCATCGGCCTGGTCATCGGCAATCTCTTTTACGCCCGCCAGGCGCTGCAGTTGGCCAGAAAGGAAAACCGCACGGATGTCTGCGCCATTCCATACGGCCCCAGCCTGCTGACCATTTTTGTCTTCGTCTTCCTGGTGATGTACCCCGCCCAGCAGAAGGCGCTGACCGGTTTTCTGGCGGAGGGCATGAGCCAGGAGGAGGCCAAGGCCGCGGCGGACATCGTGGCCTGGCAAGCCGGGCTGATCGCCTGCTTCGCCTCCGGCCTGATCGAGTTCTTCGGTGCCTTTGTGGCCGAGCGGCTGCGGAGCATCACCCCGCGCGCGGCGCTGCTGGCCGCGCTGGCCGGAATCGGTCTGTTCTTCATCGGGGTGGATTTCATTTTCCGGGCCTGGATGTTTCCGATTGTCGGCATGAGCACGCTGGCGATCACCCTGGTGATCTACTTTGGCCGGGTCCGGTTCAACGGAGGAGTGCCCGCCGGTTTCGTGATCCTGCTGGTCGGCACGGTCCTCTCCTGGATTTTCTACCGGGGAACGCTGGTCGGCACGACGCCGATCGATGCGGGACAGTTCGGCCTGCGGCTACCGATCCCGGTTATCGGAGATCTGGTCGCCTCCTTCAGTTTTCTGGTCGAATACCTGCCGATCATCATCCCGATCGGGTTTATCCACCTGATCCTGTCGCTGCAGAACATCGAATCGGCCGCGGCGGCCGGCGACAGCTACGCAAGCAAACCCGCACTCGCCTTCAACGGCCTGGGGACGCTGGCCGCGGCCTGCTTCGGCTCACCCTTTGCGACCAGCATTTACATCGGCCACCCGGGCTGGAAGGCGCTGGGGGCCCGCGCCGGTTATTCCACCGCCAACGCGATGGTGATGTCGCTGATCTGCTTTTCGGGCACCCTGTCGGTCGTCGTCTGGCTGGTGCCGATCGAGGCGGGCATGGCCATCCTCATCTGGATCGGCGTCATGATGGCCACTCAGGCCTTCAACGCGACGCCCAACCGGCACGCGCCGGCAGTCGTCATCGGGCTGATACCCGCCGTGGGGGCCTTTGCCGCCATGATCCTGAAACACGGCCTGTTTATCGGCAGTGACCTGGCGGCGGGAGAAACGCTCTTCACCCCTGAAACAGTGGCCTCGCTGATGGAGGTCCGCAATTTCTTCGCGGACGGTCTTTTCGCAATGGAACAGGGCTATGTCTTCTCCTCGATCATCCTGGCCGCGGCGACGGTCGCCATCATTGAGCAGCAGTTCAACAAGGCGGCCCTCTGGTTCCTGCTGGGCGGTGCCCTGTCGGCAGTCGGATTCATCCACCAGTACCAGTTCACCTTCACCGACGTGGTGCCCGCGCTCGGCTTCAGCCTCAACAAGTGGGTGGTCGGCTACGCCATCATGGCCGCCATCGTCGCGCTGGTCCCCTACCTGACCCATTCGACCGACCGGCAGGCCGAGCCGGTCTGACGACTCGGCCGTCAGCTGGCATTACCCATGCTCCCCGAAGGCATGCGCCTTTTTTCCGTGCTGACGCTGACCGGCCTGCTGACCGGGGCAAGCGCCCTATCCGCCGCGGGGCCGGTTGACCCGGAAATCGCCAACCAGGGCACGAGCCTCACCTTTTCCGGCGGTTGGGAGGCGGCCCCGGAAGGCAACTTCACCCTGACCCGGGAGGAACTGGCGGCCATCCCGGGCGTCAAGACCGTCCGGGAGACCATGATCGGCCAGAGCGAGCCGGCCGATGTCACCGTCCTGCCGCTACAGGATTTCCTGAAGGCCTACCCGCCCCTGAATCCCGAGGCCGGGCTGGTCCTGGAGTGCCTCGACAAGTGGGAGAGCTTCCTGCCGCCGGAATTCATCGAGGAGCACAATCCGTATCTGCTTTTGTACTACAACGGAGACCCGCCCGGCATGGGAACGTGGCCGATGTTCGGCGGGGACATCGAGGCCATGGCCCCCTTCTACGTTTACGTCAGCAAGTTTGAAACGCCCGGCTTTGTCTACGACACGAAGTACGGCATGGTCTCCGCCACACAGATGTCCGGCATCCGCCTCGAAACCGAGGAAGAGCGCTACGCCCCGTTCTACGCCGGAAAAAACGGTGAACTCAGCGAGATCGCGCAAACCGGCCGGGCGCTGTTTCTCCGGCGCTGCAATACCTGCCACCAGGGTCCCGGCGGGGTCGGCGGCAACGTGTCCGCCCGCCCCTTCCAGATCCTGCAGGCCCACGCCAAATTCAACCCCGGCTACTTCCGCAGCACGGTGGCCAACCCGAAAGCCGTTTTCCCGGAGACCATCATGCCGAAGCATGAAGATTTCGGCCCGGCCGAATTCGAGGCCCTCATCGCCTTTCTCTCCCAAGCGGACCCCCAGCCATGAAGCCCCGCCCCCTGTGTCTGGTCATTGGTGTTCTCGCTATCGGCCTGAATCCGCTGCCAGCCTCCGGGGACCAGAGGCAGCCGGTTACCTTTCAACCCGACTGGTTTCCCAACGGCCAGTTCGCCGGTTTCTTCCTCGCCGAGGCGGATGGACTCTATGCAGATGCCGGACTGGATGTGACCATCGCCTCATTCGATTTCGGTACCGACTTCATCCGTCAGGTCGCCGAGGGCGGACCGGTTATCGGGACGGCGGAAGCCTATATCCTGATCGATCGGATTGCCGCCGGCGAACCGCTTGTCGCCATCGGCGCGGTTCTAGGCCAGAGCCCGGCCGGTTACATCTATCTGGCGGACTCCGGGATCGAACAACCGGCGGACCTGGCGGGAAAGCGGGTCGGCGTCCACAATTACGCAGAGGAACTGCTACCCTACTTCCTGAATCAGGCGGGACTCGTCGAAGATGCAGCTGAAGGCGTCATCGTGAAACATGATGTATCCCTTCTGCTGGATGGCCAGGTGGACCTGCACCAGGGTTATGCCATCGATGAGATGCTCCGCCTGCGGAAACAGACCGATCGTCCGGTGGACATCCTCCTGTTCGAGGAACTCGGGCTGCCCATGCTATCCATGGTCATCTACACCAACCGCACCTTCCTGAAAGATCATCCGGATCAGGTGCGCGCCTTTCTTGACAGCAGCCGGACGGGCTGGCGCAGAGCGGTCGATGAGCCCGAACGGACAGCCGCGCTGATCACCGGCTACCATGCCCATCCCGAGGTCGATCCCTCCCTCCTGCCCGAGCAGATCCGTGCCCTCCACGCCTTTGTCTTCATGGCCGGACGCGAGCCACTCAGTCTGGCCGGGGACCGCTGGGAGGCCATGCAGGCCGCCTTCCTGAAAGCCGGTATGATCAAGAGCGAAGTTCCCGCCCGGGATTCCATCTGGCAAGACGTCCCCTGATACCAATTCTCAAAATGATTGCGACCCTGATGCTGACTGCCGTTCGGGGCCGACCAACACCGCGATCCGGCGATCGGGGGTAAACTGTCGCCGGACATAGGCGGAAATGGCTTCGGGGTCCAACGCATCCACCCGGTTGTCGAAATCCTCGGCGTCGTTCACCGGCTGGCCATAGAGCGCATTGAGCCCGGCCCGGAACACACGCGAGGAGAGGTTCTGGCGCCCCATCCGCCGCTGGGCCTTGAGCCGCTTGCGCGCCCGCTCCAGCTCTTCGGGCGCCGGCCCTTCGACTCCCAGGCGCTCGATTTCCGCATCGATGGCCGCCACCACACGATCGGCCGTGTCCGGAGCGGTGCCGCCGAAAAAGACAAAGGCCCCGCAGTCCGTACCCGAAATGCGCCCCGCCCCGATGAAATAGGCCAGGCCCTGTTCTTCCCGAACGGTTTCGAAGAGATGGCTCGCCATGCCGCTGCACAGTTCGTTGACGGCATCACCGACCACATGGTCCTCATCCCTGACCCCCACGTCGGGAAACACCAGGTGCACCACGGTCTGCGCGGATTCACGGTGGAACTGAACCGTGGTCGGCTTCTCCGGTCCCGCGTAGGGAGGGTACGGCGGCTCGACCGCTTGCCCTGACCAGTCGCCCAGGGCGGCATCCAGGCGCTTGAGCAGGTCCTCGGGCTCGAAGCTGCCAGCGGCCACCAAAACGCCATTGTGCGGCGAAACCAGACGATCGGCATAAGCTTGGAGATCGTCCGTCCTGAGATTTCGGATACACGCCGGCAGCCCGATGGCATTGACGGCGAACGGGTGTTCCCGGAAAAAGGCCTTTCTGGCCTCACGCCGGGCGAAGCTGACCACGTCATCGGTGATTTCCTGGAATTCCGCCACCTGAGCGTCAATCTCCCGGCGCAGGGTGGATTCCTTAAAGGTCGGTCGCCGCAAAGCGTCCGCCAGCAAATCGATCCCAAGGTCCAGATCCTCCATCATGACCTCCATCTCGAGGCCGAAACTGTTATTGCCGGAGAAGCAGTCGAAGTCCCCTCCCACCTGTTCGATCAACTCTGAAACCGCTTCAGCAGACCGCCGCCCGGTATCCCGGGTCAACAGGGTCGCGAGCAACTGGGTGATACCCCGTTGATCCGCGGGCTCAAACCGCGGCCCACCCTCGGCCAGCCACCCAAGCGCCACCTTGGGCAGACGGCGGGTCGGCTGCAGCCAGACCCGGATCCCGTTGGCCAACCGGTGTTCCGCAAAGGGAGGCAGGCCTTCCCCGCTCGCGTCAGTCGTTTGCCGCCTGCCCTGGACCGACCGCCCCAGGCTGACGGCAGCCACCTGATTGCGGACAAACACCTTGCCCATCAGGGACGGCAAGTCATCCGCAGGAACCGAACGCAGCCGCTCCAGATAAGTCCGGGAAAACTCCCGGTCGCCGACCACCACCTCGGCCATTCCCAGGCGCATCGCCTGCCCGCTCATGGTCTTGCGGGTATTGATCTCGCCGATCATCGCTTCCCGGCGGGCCTTGTCGACCCGCGACTCCGGAATGCCCGTCCGCATCGTTTCCTCGATGACTTCCCAGATCGCCGGCTCGACGGCGGCCTGCTTGTCCGGATCACACTGGTAGGAAATCCAGAACAGGCCGCGTCCGCCGGGCACCCAGGCGTGGGCACCGATGCCGTGAACGAGCCCCTGCTCCTCACGCAGGCGACGCCAGAGCAGGGAGCTGCGGCCCGCGCCAAGAACACTGGAGAGCACGGATATACCGGGCGTGTCGGGATCGGCGAGACCCGGAATCGGGAAAGCCAGGCCGCCCCGGGTCAATTCGGTGTCCGCGATCCGGTGGACTTCACGTCGCGCCAGCGGCAGCGGTTCATCCGGTATGACGGGGTCGGTCAGGCGCCCCATGGCATAGGTTCCCCAGGTCGCTTCCACCGCCTGCTGCAGAACATCGGCGGAGACGGCCCCGGCCACGATCAGGACGACATTGTTGGGAACGTATCGATATTTATAATACGCCTGCAGTTCGTCGGGTTGCAGGGACGAAAAAAGCGGCCGGTGACCGATAACCGGATGGCGATAGGGGTGTTTTTTGAAAGCCGTCTGGAAGAGCGCCCGCGCCATCTGCCGGTCGGGATCGTCCAGACCCATATCGATCTCCCTTAAAATGACCTCTCTCTCCGAACGGGCGTCGTCCGCGTCGAGACGTGCGTTCAGGACAAGGTCCCCCAGCAGGTCGAGGACCGCGTGGACGCCCTCGGAGGGGGCGTCGATGTAATAAACCGTGCGGTTGAACGTCGTGTAGGCATTCAGGTTGCCGCCCAGGCCGTGCACCTCCCGGGTCAGCTCCCGGCCGGAACGGCGGTGGGTTCCCTTGAAGACCATGTGCTCGACATAGTGCGACAGGCCGGAACCCAGCAGCGGGGCCTCATGCAGGCTGCCAGTCCGCACCCAGGCCTGCGCACTGACGACCTCCGCCGAAAAGTCCGGCTTGTGGAGCACCGTCAACCCATTGGGCAGCGAAAAGGCATGGACCGTTTCGGCCAGCAGGCGGTCAAGCCATGGCGGTTGTTGAGCGGACACCCGGTCGTTGGAAGGATCCATGGAGAGAAGGGGAAAGCGAACCGCGTCCTCGGAGGGCACGCGCAAAAACGGCCCATTAAAGAGGCTTCGAGTTCCGCGCCAACTCCAAAAAGGGAGTCACTTGTCCGTTTTCGAGCCCGGCTCCTCCGGCAGGTCCTCGGCTGGCAGGATCACGTCAAGGGTCAGGCTGGGGATTTGTTTTTTCGGCTGGTACGGACGGACGAAGGCTTCCTCGAAATCATAGCCCTCCGCAAAGTCCCGAGGGCTGTCACTATCTGTTTTTCCAAGAACGCCGTACTCCACCAGATTGAAGACAATATCGCCAAAGTCGTTGCAGTGCCGGATATTCCAGTGGTCGAAGAGGGTTTTGGCCATGGGTCCATATTGCTCGATGGCAAAGGAGCGGATGCCGTCGAGCAGCTCCTGGCCGGACACATGGGTATTCCGCCGTTCGTCGTCAGATTCCCGGAGGTTTTTCAGCGTATGGTCGAGTGCCTGGCGGACAAAGTAGTAGGCCCCTTTTTCATAACGCGGATCCTCTTTGCGGATCAGATCGACAACGTCACCGAAATCTTTGCTCATGGACCTACAGGTTATTCCAAGGATGGCTGTTTTTCAATAGGCGGCCTCAGGACCCGCATGCCCCGTGCACGAGCAGCCTCGATGAGTGAGGCCAGATCGGGCACACGTGCCGTTTCGCGGGGTCAATCCAAAGGCGAGGCCCTGGCAGGAGAGCCCCCCCGGCAGCAGGACAACGGCGGAAAACCATTCGCAGGCAATTCAAGACTCGCCCTACTCCAGCAACTGGCGGAGCACCTGGTCGACCACCTGCGGATTGGCCTTGCCCTGGGTCGCCTTCATGACGCGGCCCTTCAGGGCGTTGATCGCCTTTTCATTGCCGCCCTTGAACTGCTCGACGGGCTTAGGATTTTCTTCGATCACCTGCCGGCAAATGGCCTCGATTTCGCCGGAATCCGAGGACTGCCTGAGGCCCTGCTCCTCCACGATCACGGCGGGGTCTTTCCCCTCCCTGAAAACGACCGGGAAAATCTCCCTGGCCATCTGGTTGCTGATCGTGCCGTCCGCCACCAGCCGGGCCAGGGCGGCGACTTGCTCGGGCCGGATGGCCGCCTCGTCCACCGGCATCGGGCTTTCTCCCTCGCCGGATGCCTGGGCCAGCTCGCGCAGGAGGTCGTTGGCAATGAAATTCGCTATGGGCTTCGGGGCATCGTAAACCGCCAGGGCGGCTTCAAAGAACCGGACCAGCCGGACATCAGGGCAGAGAACAGCCGTGACGGTATAGGGCAGGCCCAACTCTCCCATGTAGCGGCGCTGCGTGTCGAACGGACGTTCGGGCAAGTCGTCGGCCAACCGGTCGACGACGGTCCGAGGCACTTCGACGGGCATCAGGTCCGGATCGGGAAAGTAGCGGTAGTCATGCGCTTCTTCTTTGTTCCGCATGGAGCTGGTATAGCCCTCGGCCATGTTCCACCGGCGCGTCTCCTGGACGACCTTACCCCCGCTGGCCACCCGATCGATCTGCCGCTGAATCTCATACGTGACAGCCGCCTTGACGCCCGACACCGAATTCAGGTTCTTCATCTCCGTCCGCAGGCCGAGGGGCAGGGCGCCTTTCGGTCTGACCGAGACATTGGCGTCGCAACGCATCTGCCCTTTTTCCATGTCGCAGTCGGAAATACCGGCGTTGCTGAGCAACATCCGGAGCGCGTTGAGAAAAGCCACGCATTCGTCCGGCGAAAAGAGATCGGGCTCGCTGACAATTTCCAGAAGCGGGGCCCCCGCCCGGTTGTAATCGACCAGGCTGTCCCGGGCGAAGTGGGTCAGCTTGCCAACGTCCTCTTCGAGGTGTGCGCGGGTGAGCTTCACCCGCCGGTGCTCACCCATCACGTTACGCGAGGGACCGGGCAGTTCGATCTCCACCTCGCCGCCGATGCAGAGCGGCTGATCGTATTGGGAAATCTGATAATTCTTCGGGCTGTCCGGATAAAAGTAGTTCTTGCGATCCCATTTGCAGCGGTCGGCGATCTGCGCATCGAACAGCAACCCGCAACGAACGGTCTGCTCGATGGCTTCCTTGTTGAGCACAGGCAGCGTCCCCGGCAGCCCCATGATCACCGGATCGGTCAGGGTGTTCGGCTCCGCCCCGAATCCGTACGGCACCCGCGTGAACATCTTCGTCCGCGTCTTCAATTGCACGTGGACCTCAAGCCCGATGACTGCTTCGTATTCCATAACTAAAATCGTTCTTTGCGTCTTCGCGGAAAAGCCTCACCCGAAGGCCCCAAGACCCCAAGAGATTCATCCTCAAGACCATTGATGACGCGAATGACACCGTTCTTCATCAGAGCCGCTCCGAAATTGAGCAAGTATCCCAACTTAAGTCCCGAATGTTTCAAATAGGTGAGGAGCTGTTTACCGTGAACTCTCTCCATGGATTCAACAGACTTCAGCTCAAGAATCACCTTTTGATTAACGATAACATCTGCTCGAAAGCCCTCCTTGAACAAACGCCTTTTGTAATGAATCGGAATCGGCACCTGGCGTTCCGGATGAAATCCCCTTCGCTCCAGTTCGTCACACATCAAAACCTCATACACGGACTCAAGTAAGCCAGGTCCAAGGATTCGATGAATCTCTATCGCAGCGTCCACAACGTGTTTTCCTATCGCTTCTTCCTCCTTCTCCATAATGCCTCCTCAGGGTCTTTGGGGCTTTGGGTGACAAATACTATGTTTTGATCTCCGGGTAGCGGCGGCCGAAGGCGTGTTCGCGATCGTACTGGTGGGCGATGGCCAGGAGGGTCTTCTCGTCGAAGGGGCGACCGATGAGCTGGAGGCCGATCGGCAGGCCGTCCGGATCAAAGCCGCCGGGGACTGAAATCCCGGGCATACCGGCCAGGTTGGCCGAGATGGTGAAGATGTCGGAGAGGTACATCTTCAGCGGGTCGTCCGTTCGTTCGCCTTTGCGGAAGGCCACCGTCGGGCTGGTTGGCGTGATCAGCGCGTGAACACCCTGATCATAAACCCTGGTGAAATCCTCACGCATCAGCGTCCGCACCTTCTGGGCACGCAGGTAATAGGCGTCGTAGTAACCACTCGACAGCACATAAGTGCCCAGGATCACGCGTCGCTTAACCTCTTCCCCAAAAAACTGGCCGCGCGTCCGTGCGTAGAGATCGATCCCGTCCTCGAACCTTTCTGCCCGGCTTGTGTAGCGAATACCATCATACCTTGCCAGGTTCGAGGAGCATTCCGCCGTGGCTATGATATAGTAAACCGGGATCGACAGCCCGGTGTGCGGCAGGCTCACCTCCACGATCTCGTGTCCGGCCTGCCGGTAGAAATCAATGGCCCGGTCCACGGCCTCGCGCACCGCATCGTCCAGACCCTCGCCGAAAAATTCCCGGGGCACGCCGAGCTTCCACGGGCCGGTTTCCGCGTCCAGAGCAGCCCGATAATCCGGAATATCCGTTTTCACCGATGTCGAATCCTTCGGGTCATGCCCCGCAATGGCCTGAAGCATCAGCGCGGTGTCCTCAACCGTTCGGGAAAAGGGCCCGATCTGATCGAGGGAAGAGGCGAAGGCGGCCAGACCATATCGGCTGACCAGGCCATAGGTCGGTTTCATGCCCACCACCCCACAGAGGGCGGCTGGCTGGCGGATAGACCCACCCGTGTCGGATCCCAGCGTCAGGATGGCTTCGCCGGCTGCCACACTGGCGGCGCTGCCCCCGCTCGAACCACCGGGAATCCGTTCGGGATCCCAGGGATTCACGGTTGTCTGGAAGGCCGAGTTCTCCGTCGAGGATCCCATCGCGAACTCGTCCAGGTTGAGTTTGCCGAGGAAGACGGTGCCGGCGGCTTGGCACTTGGCAACGGCCGTGCCGGTGTAGGGTGAGACGTAATGCTCAAGGATACGGCTGGCACAGGTGAGGGGCGCGTCCTTCAGACAGAGCACGTCCTTCAACGCAACCGGAATACCATCCAACGGTCCGCGGGTTTCGCCGCTTTTCCGGCGTTGGTCGCTGGACCGCGCGGCCGCCAGCGCCCCCTCGTGATCCACATGCAGGTAGCTGTGTACCGTGTCGTCGACCGCGTCGATACGGTCGAGCAGGGCACGCGTCAGTTCTTCGGCAGAACAATCGCCCGTCTCTAGGTGCCGGGCGAGGTCCACGGCGGTCCGGAAAGGAAGAGGTGTATCAGCCATCAGGATACAGCCGGGGCCGGCGATTCAGGCGTCTTCAATGACCTTCGGCACGACGATTTGATTGTCCCGTTGCCTGGGGGCATTGCGCAGGGCTTCCTCCGGGGCAAAGGGCTGGGTCGGCTCGTCCTCCTGCCACACATTGACGACGGGAAAGGTATGAGCGGTCGGCTCGACCCCGGAAACGTCGATGGCCTGAAGCCGCTCGAAGTGCGCGAGCACATCCCCCAGTTGGGCGGCGTATCTGACCTTTTCTTCGTCTGTCAGCGCGATTCGGGCGAGCCGCGCGACATAGTCGATATCGATGTTTCCTGTTTCGGGCATAAGCGTATTGGGGCGGCAAAGGGGACGGCCTTCAAGAACGCACCGAATAAACCCCCGATTCGGCGATGGCGGCCTGCAGTTGGTCGAAGGCACGGTTCACTTCCTTGTCCTTCAGCGTCCGTTCGTCCGACCGGAAGCTGATGGAAAAGGCCAGGCTCTTCTTCCCCTCGGGCAGGCCTGGACCCGTATAGATATCGAACACGGATACCCGCTCGACGTCGAACTGGTCGCCGGCCGCGGCCTGGGCGGCAGCCATCAGGTCACGGCGCACGGTCTCGGCCAGGGCATCGGCATCGACGACCAGCGCCAGATCCCTCACCGTGGCCGGGTAGGTGGACACCGGCCGGTAGACAAAGGAGCGCTCCCGTTTTTCCAGAAAGTCCGGCTTAACGAGGATGCCGCCGGCCAACACCGTGCCGGCGATAGCCCAGTCCTTCAATCGACCGAAATCCATCAGCCCGACCTTGGCCTCATAGTGGTCCTCACTGAAGGTGCCGATCCGGCCGGCATGACCGTCCAGCCAGGTGTCCTCGTCGCGGATGGGAATCGTTTTCTGCTGTTCCGGATCGATCCCGGCCGCCCGGAAAATGTCATCCAGCACAACGCGCGCGCTGTAGTAATCGGGCGGCTCCCGTTCCTTCCAGGACGGGGATTCGTCCGGAATGTGAATAAGAAAGGCCAGCGAAACCAGTTCCCAGACCTTGCCGCTCACCTCGCGAAATACACGCCCACGCTCGAACAGTCGCGGGGTCATGTTACCCCGGGAAAGGTTGTAGCGGAGGGCATCCATCAGTCCCGGCAGCAGGCTGGGCCGCAGGTGACTCTGATCCGCTGTCAGGGGATTGGCCAGACCGAGCGTGTCGGCCAGGGCATGCCCGTACCAGGCACGGGTCTCCGCCTCGGCGCGGAGGGAATAATGCATGCACTCGATGAAACCGTGGCCGACCAGCACTTCCGCCGCCCGGTCATTGAAGACGGAAACGGGATTGTCCTCAGCCGGGATGACCTGGCTGACGACAGGGGCGTCCGGCACGTTGTCCGTTCCGTAGATGCGCAAAAACTCCTCGACCAGATCGACCGGCCGCTCGAGATCGCTGCGAAAGGATGGAATGGAAACGATCCAGATTTCCCGACCGGCGTCCTGAGTGTGAACGCGGACATTAAGCCCCAGGCGTTCGAAGACATCGCGAATCGCCTCATTGTCCGGACCGAAACCGAGGCGCTCGCGCACAAAATCCGGCGCCAGGCGGATCTCGCGCTCGACTTCAGGCGGATGGCCAACGGTCTGGGGTGGCCCCTGGAGGGAGCCGCCGGCCGTCTGGAGAATCAGGTCGATGGCACGCAGAGCGGCATACTCCAGGTTTTCCGGGTCAACCCCGCGCTCGAAGCGGTAGGAGCTGTCGGTGCTCAGGTTGAGTCGGCGGCTGGTGGCGCGGATTTCCGCGGGGTTGAAAAAGGCGACTTCGAGCACAACATTCACCGTGGCCCCATCGACTTCGGCATCGACGGAGCCCATGACGCCGGCAATCACCATCGGGCGCTCCGCATCCGCGATGACCGTCATCCGGTTGTTTAATTCGCGCCGCCTGTCGTCGAGGGTCGTGAGGGCTTCGCCCTCGCGGGCCTTCCGGACGAGAATGGTATCGCCACCTATTTTAGCGGCGTCGAAGGCGTGCAGGGGCTGGCCGAGCTCCATCAACACATAATTGGTGACATCGACCACATTGTTGATCGGACGCAAGCCGATGGCGGTCAGCGCCTGACGCAGCCAATCCGGACTCGGGGCGATCTTCACCCCGCGGATGGAATACGCGTGATAGAGGGGGCAGGCCTCACCGGCCTCCACTTTCAGTTCCCGCAACAGCGGCTCGCCCTGCTGGCGAAACGGATCGGAAGCGCTGGAGGTGACTTCCGGATAGTCGAGACCGCGATTGAAGTAAGCGGCCAGCTCGCGCGCCATGCCGACGTGGCTCAGACAGTCCGGCCGATTCGGCGTCACCTCGACGTCGAAGACCGTATCGCGGGTTGAAAACACCTCGTGCACGGGGCGGCCGATGGTCGCGGCGGGGTTGTCGGTCAGGATCATCAGACCGCTGTGATCCTCGCCCAGGCCGAGTTCGCCGGCCGCGCATAGCATGCCCTCGCTGGCGACGCCGCGCAGCTTCGACTTCTTGATCTTGAAGTCGCCGGGCAGAACCGCACCGACCAGAGCGACCGGCACGCGGTCACCGACGTCGAAATTCCGAGCGCCACAGACGATGCTCCGCGGGGTGCCGTCCCCGACATCGACCGAGCACAGGCTGAGGCGGTCGGCATTGGGATGCGGGTTTTTCTCCAGTACTTCTCCCACGACCAGGTGCTCGACGGGGTCCAGGCCGGTCGTCTCCACGTCCTCGACCTCGAACCCGATCAGCGTGAGGGCCTCGCGGATCCGATCGTCCGACAGATCATTCAGATCGACATACTGTTGCAGCCAGTGTCGCGAAAGTTTCATGACAAAGTCTTATGGGCGCTCAGGCAAACTGCCGGAGGAAGCGAACGTCGTTGGTGTAGAAATGGCGGATATCGTCGATCCCGTAGAGGATCATGGCCAGGCGCTCCAGGCCGAAGCCGAAGGCATAGCCGCTCCAGACCTCGGGATCGTACCCGACCGCTTCGAAGACGGCAGGATCGACCATCCCGCAGCCACCCATTTCCGTCCACTCCCTGCCCACCTTGTCCAGATGGGCCGAAGAACAGTCCATCTCGAAGCTGGGTTCGGTGTAGGGGAAAAAGTGCGGGCGGAAGCGTGTCTTGGCGTCGGAGCCCAGGAGGCTCTTCATCATGTAGTCGAGCAGCGCCTTGAGGTCCTTAACCGTCACGTGTTTATCGACGTAGAGCGCCTCGATCTGGTGAAAGCAGCTGCTGTGGGTGGCGTCGACCGTGTCACGCCGGAAGACCCGCCCGGGGCTGATGATCCGCAACGGTGGTTCCTGGGCGAGCATGGCCCGGATTTGCACCGTCGATGTATGCGTGCGCAGCAGCCAGCGTTCATCCTGGCGTCGCGGCACATTCGCGAAATGCGTCTTCTCCCCGGTATAGAGTGTGTCCTGAAGATCCCGAGCGGGGTGATCCGGCGCCGTGTTCAGGGCGTCGAAACAAAACCACTCGGTTTCCACTTCCGGACCGTCCGCCACGGTGAAGCCGACCCGCCGGAGAATGGACACCAGTTCATCGCGTATCCGGGCGATGGGGTGCAGGCTGCCGCGGGGCAGGTCCGGGCTCGGCAGGGACGGATCGACAGGCGGGCCGATGCGCTCGGCCAGGGCTGCCTCCTCCAGTTCCTGCCGCTTACCGGCAAAAACGGCCTCGAGCTCCTGCTTGACCTGATTGACCAGCTTGCCGATGGCCGGCTTCCGATCGTCGGGCAGGTCGCGGATGCCCTTGCTGGCTTCGGTCAGCGCGCCGCGCGGGCCCACGAATTTCGCCTTGAAGGCATCGAGATCGGCTTGGGTGTGCACCTCACCGATGCCGGCACGTGCTTTCTGCGGAATGGCTTTGAGTGTTTCCTCCATGCAGGGATCGGGGCTGGGCAAAAAAAAATCAGGAGGCACCCGGGCCGCCGGTGGGTCGGGCGCCTCCTGAAGAAAAGGAGACAGGCGCGAGCGGCCCCGTCAAACCGGCCGGCGCGGCGGCCGGTCAGGCGGCATTGGCGGCTTTGGCCTTTTCCACCAGTTGGGTGAAGGCCTCGGGCTCGTGGATAGCCAACTCGGACAGGTTTTTCCGGTCCATTTCGATACCGGCCTGTTTCAGGCCATGCATGAAGCGGCTGTAATTGATACCATGGGTCCGGCAGGCGGCGTTAAGCCGCACAATCCAGAGCTGCCGCATGGTGGACTTTTTTTTCCGGCGATCGCGATAGGCATAAACTTCGCCGCGATCGACCGCGTCCTTGGCGTAGCGGTAGAGCTTGGATTTGAAACCGAAATACCCTTTCGCTTTGCGCAGGGTACGTTTGCGACGCTTCAGGGTCGCGGAGGCATTGGTGGCACGTGGCATGTTGGGATTCTCCTGGTGTTGGCCGGCCCTCAGGTCGCCAGGTTGCAGCCGGTCCGTAGACCGTTGCGTTTACCTGCAGGGCGGCGGATTGAAACGGAGGGCAGACGCCAGTCAGAGACTCGGCGTGATCGCGTTGCGCAGGGTCTTGGTGTGCGTGGAGGACAGTATCTGGCCCTGGGTGGCGCGACGCTTCTGCTTGTTCGTCTTGTTACGCAGCAGGTGACGGTGGCCGGACACGCGGTGTTTCAGCTTGCCCTTGGCGGTCACTTTGAAGCGCTTGCGGATGGATTTGCGGGTCTTGATCATGGCGCAAATGGAATGCGGGAAAACGGAAAGAAGAACCCCGTTTGCAGGCGCATGTAAAGCCAATTTCCCCGAAGATCCGCCAGCCCGCCGGAATCGGGCTTGCGGGCATCCGGCTGCAACCTTTGCCTCGCTTTCGTGTTTCACCTGCCCGATGGCTTGTCCCGTCACCACTGTTTCCCCGTTGCACCATGTACCGCACCGCCCGCCGCCGCTTTCGCCATGACGCCCGCCGATCGGGTTTCTCGCTGATCGAAATCCTCATCGTCATCGCCCTCATCGCGATGCTGGCCACGCTGGTCATCACCAACCTCGACGTCATTTTCGGCGGCCAGCAGGAGAAGGTCGCCCAGCTCTGGGTCAAGAGCGCCGCCAAGGCACCGCTCACCAAATACCGGATCGACACGGGGTCCTATCCGACAACCGAACAGGGCCTTCAGGCGCTGGTTCAAGCCCCCCCCGGCAAAGAGGGGCAATGGAAGGGACCCTATATCGAGGAGATTCCCACGGATCCCTGGAACAATCCCTACCAATATCGCTTCCCCGGTGAGAAAAACGCGACCGGTTACGACCTCTGGTCTCTGGGACCGGACGGCCAGCCCAGCGAGGATGACATCGGCAACTGGTCGACCGATTCCTGAACACCGGCCCTGGTATGTTAACCGCCGTCTCCAGACGATGCGGCGAGCGGCCGCCCCGGGGGGCCTTTACGCTGATTGAAATCCTGCTGGTGATCGCGCTGATCGCGCTGGGCGCCACGCTGGTCGTCGTCAATTTCGACGCATTCGGCGATGATTTGGGGGACCCCCCCCTGCGGGTATTCCGCCAGGTCCTGACCGAGGCCCGCACCCGCGCGGCCGCCGAAAAGCGGGTGATCTGGATCCGCTTTTCGGAAGAGGATGCCACCCTGCGCATCGAGGACCGTACCGGCCGCCTGTTGAACCGTCACCCCCTGAAGACCGGTCCGGATGCTCCAACCGTCGCTTTCCGGTTCCTCAGCCCGCCCGTTGCCCGGGGAACGGATCCCGTCGGCTGGCCCGCCGATCGGGAGACGCTCTTTCCCCTGGCCCGCGTGGCCTGTCATCCCGAGCGCTGGATCGCGCCGTTCACCCTCGTCCTGACCGAAGGGGAGACGGAGACGTACATCCCTTTCGACCCCTTTTCCGCGCAGCCCATCGAGGCCCCGGACAATGCCTGACCGTCGGAAACTGTTCTACCACAGGGGGTTTACCCTGGTTGAGGTCACGCTCGCCCTGGCGCTGTTCGCGATGACCGCGACCCTGCTGACCGAGGCCTTCGTGAATGCGCTGCGCCAATGGGAACGTCGCCAGCCTCAGGTCTTGCTCGAACAGGACCTGAGCTATGCCCGCCAGCAAATTCAGGCCCTGACCGACCGGGAGACCCTGGAGGCGGGCGGCACGATCCGGACACCGGCATTGGGTGACATCGACTGGGAGGCCCAGATCGAGAACACCCGCCTCCTGGACCTGATGGCGGTCACCCTTTTCCTGGAGTGGCCTCAGCCGGAAACCGAGGGCATCAATCCGGGCGACCGGAGCGAAACCCTGATGATGCTGCGTCCGGGCTGGATGGAGGCCGATGACCGGGATCGCCTCCTGCAGGAAAAATCCGAGGAACTCGAGGATCGCCGCTGGGGCCTCGACTGGGCGCAGCCATGAACAGCAGGTCCCCTAGCCAACGCGCCTTCACCCTGGCCGAGGTCGTGCTCGCCCTGTCGGTCACCGGTCTCATTCTGGTGGCCGCCGCCAGCTTGTTGACCGATTTCAGCACGCTCTGGCTGAAACAGGGCGACGATCAGGCCTTCGAGGCACATGCCGACGGTCTTCAATTCTTCCTGGCCGACCTTCTCGAACGTCAGCCTCATCACTACGTGCCGGCGGGGTCTGCGGTCGAGACAACCGGCAACCCAACGGCGGCCAACGAAACGACCCCCCGGCCCGGATCGACTGCTTCGGCGGGTTCGGACCTCGCCTGGGCTCGCCCCCCGGGGGTGAGTCGCTACGTCGATCCGATGCTGCGCTTGGCCCTGCCCGAGGATCTGGGACCGATCCTCGAAGGCTCCGGACCCGTCGGGCGCCAGACCGGTTACCTGACCGTCGACCCCGACCACGGCCTGGTCCTGGTCTGGAGTCAGGCCCTGCTGCCCGTTGAGTCCGAGGATGACCTTTTCAGCCGGATCCTGAGTCCCTTCGTGACCGACTGGGCCTTCTGGTACCACGACCCGGCTTTCGATGCCTGGGACCGGGAAACTGAACCGCGTCCGGATCCGGAAAATACAGACAGCCTGCAACTTCCGGCCTTTGTCACCCTTTCACTCGAGCACCAGGGACAAACCCGGACGCTACGCCTCCCCCTGCCGGTCCAGACCGCCGATGTCCTCCAATATTGAATACCATCGGCGCCGCCGCCTCGGCAGCGTCCTCATCGCCGTGCTCGCAATCCTCTTCACGCTGAGCCTGGTCGTGACCCGTTTCATCGAGGAAACGGTGCGGGAACTCACCTTGCGCGGGCAGTTCGAGAACCGACCGGACCTGCGTGCCGCCGCCTACACCGGCATGGAAACCGCCTTCGCCGTGATTCACGAGTTGCTTGTCCTCGACGGAACCTTGCACGCCCCTGTCCAGGGCTGGGCAGATCCCCTCGCCTATGCCGACTTCGATGTCGGAAACGGCCTGAGCGTCAGCAGTCAAGTCACCGACCTCACGGGCAAGGTACCGCTCGCCTCCCTCGATGAGACTCAGTTGCCTCTCCTCTTCGAAAGCCTGGGATTCGACAGCTATGACAGCCTGGAACTCGCCGACAGCCTCCTGGACTGGACCGACGGCGACGACCTGGTACGCCTCAACGGCGCGGAGGCCGATGCCTATGGCTATGAAGAACCCGTCATCCAACCTCCCAACGCCCCCCTCGCCAGCCTCCACGAACTCCGTTGGGTGGCCGGCTTTCGCGATGCCTTTTTCGATGCGGAGGGCCAACCCAATGCCGCCTTTTCCGCTCTGATCGCTACCGTCACCCTTTACCCGGTCGACGCCATCAACCTCAACACCGCCCGCCCGGGCGCGTATCGGTTCATCCAGGCGCTGGAGGGCGGCGCCACCCTCGATCCCCTGCTCCGCTTTCTGGCCGGGGATGACGGCGAGGCCGGCACCGCCGACGACCAGTTCCTGCGGAGCGAGGACAACCTCGTCTACACCCCGGCTGCTTCGGCCAACCTGGTCGGTTATCAGGCCCAGGTGCTCGAGATCCGGATCGACGCGAAGCGGGGACCGGCCCGCCTGACGCTCACCGCCGTCATCCAGTTGCCGGAGGGAGCCAATCGCTCCCGCGACAACGGTCAAACGAGCGGCCTGGCTGGCGCTTTTTCCGGAACGGCTTCAAATCCCTACCCCTTTACAATCCTCGCCCTGGCTGAAAATTCAGCCATCTAGCCACCGTCGTGCCTCCCGCCCTCAAACTGTTCAGCCGCGATCCCGATCCCAACCGGGACCGCATCCGTCTGCTGCCGGCCGACGCCTTCTTCGTCGAAAGCGTTAACTTGCCGGCCGACGAGACCGGTACCCCCGTGGAGGAAACCGCCGCCTTGCTCCTTGAGGCCGAAGCCCCCTTCCCCCTCGACCAACTCGCCTGGGGGTGCCGCTTCTGCACCCACAGCCGGACACTGCTGGTTTATGCCGCCTTCAGCGACCGCCTGGCGGAGCATCTGGAAAACTCGCCACTGGAAGCCTACCGGCAGGTGTTCCCCGAGTTCCTGACGGCCTGCAAACCGGAGCCGACCGTGACCGACACCTACGGTATCCTCCTGTCGGATACGAGTCTGGCTGCGCTGCGCATTCCGGCCGGCGGCACCGTCCCCGACCGCCTGGCGGCCCGGAAACGACCGGATGACGCCGAGACACGCAAATCCACCGAAGCGGCGCTGCTGCGCGAAATCGGTTGTCCCGATCCGGCCGAGTCCGAAACGCTCACCCGACCCCGGGCGCGCGAGCCCCACCCGGAACAGATCCGGCTGACCGTGGATACGGCTTTGGAGGAATCCCGTCATCACTCCCTCAGCGGGGACGCGCTGTGGCGCGCGGACATTCGTCCCCCCGACTTCAAGCGGGCGGAGCGCCGGGGCCGGCGCCTGGATCTTCGGCTCTGGCGGACCGTGACGGGGCTCACCGCGACGCTGCTGGTTCTTCTGCTCGGGGAGGGCCTGTTGCTTGGCCTCAACCTGTGGGCGGAAGCCCGTGACGAGCGAGTGACCGACCGGGCGCCCGCGGTCAGCCGGCTGGAAAGCCAGCTGGATTTCGTCACCCAACTCGAGCAACGGGCGACCGGTGCGATGCAGCCCTTTACGGTCCTCGCGATCATGAACGAAGGTCGGCCCGAAACCTTGTATTTCACGGATGCGGAAGCCACCGACTTCCGCCAGTTTTCGGTCGAGGCGGTTGCCCGGAGTCCGGGCGAGGTCAACGCCTACGTCGATCGCCTGCGTGCCCTTCCCTGGTTCGAGCAAGTTGATCTGAAAATCAATTCGGTCAGCGGTCGCACGCTGTTCACCCTCAATCTGGTCGTCGCCAGCCTGCCTGACCTCGGGCCCGAAACCCCGGAATCATGACCGCGACCACCCAGGATAATCCGAATGCGCGGAGCGAGCCCTGGCAGGCCCGGGCAAAAACCGCCTTCCTCCGGCTGAGTCGCCGGGAAAAAGGACTGCTCATCCTCTTTCTTGCGGTGATGGTCCTGATCTGGGCCGGAAGCAGCCTGAACCGGCTCAGCGAAAGGCGACTGGACTTGCGGGAGTCCGGCCTCGCGCTGGAGAATCAGGCCACCTGGCTCGGGAAGCAGGCGGACATCCAGGCGCGTCTCGAAGCCGCTTTGGCCAACCTCGATCCGGACAGCACCTATACCGGGGCCGAACTGGTCGCGACCGCCGACGAAATGGCTCGCGCCACGCTGGGAGCGGGCAACTACGAAATCCGCCGGCCGGTCACCCGCTCGGAGGATATATTCAACACCCACACGATTCAGGTTCGTGCCCGGCGAATCGATCTGGGGGCGTTGATGGCTTTTGAAGCCGCCATCCGCGCACGCGGTCCTTACATCGGCCTCGACCGGCTCCGCCTCTCCGCCAACCCGGCTAATCCGTCGCAACTTGACGCCCAGGCCACCCTTACCTCCTTCGAACTGAAAACCGCCGACCTTTGATCCCCCATGCAGGTCCCGATTCCCCTGTCCCTTCCGGCCATCCGCCTTCACGTCCTCGCAGCGGCCTTCCTCAGCCTGACCCTCAGCACGTCTCTGGTCGCGCAGCCTGACCCCGGAGCCACGCCCGGCGCGACAAACGGGATCGAGGAATCCGACCCCGACGAACGGGTCGGCCCCTTCATCCTCCGGGATGAAAGCGCGCCCCAGGTCCTCTCCCTGTTGGAAAAGCTGACCGGCAAGGTGATTCTGCGACCGCAGAATCTACAGCCGCAGAAAATCAACTTCGACAGCCTGGGCCCCCTTCCGCGCACGGACGCCGTCTCCGCCCTGAAAAGCCTGCTGAGCATGAACGGACTGGCCGTGGTTCCGCTCAACGACCGTTTCTGGAAGGCGGTCCAGATCAATACGGTCGTCAACAGCCTGACGCCCGAAGTCATTGGCGACGCCTCCGAAGCAGGTCCCGCCAGCCAGGAGATTTATTCCAAGATTTTCAGGCTCGATTACCTCACCACCGAACAGGCACTGGAGATCCTGCCGCCCTTCCTCACGCCGAACCTGGCTGAACCCGTCGCCTTCAAGAAATCCAACAGCATCCTGGTGACGGATTCACTGTCCGTCCTGCAGCGCCTCGAGCAGATCCTCGCGAGGGTCGACCAGCCGACCGACTACCCCGAGCAACTCATTTTTCTGCCCCTCGAACACACCAGCGCCCCGGAACTGCAGCAGCGTATCCGCAACCTCGCCGAGGGCAGCCTGAAAAATTACCTGAGTGGAAACGCGGTCATCGAAGCGGACGAACGCACCAATCAGCTCATCGTCTTCACCCATCCCAGCAACGAGGCCCTGCTCCGCCAACTGGTCGACAAACTCGATATCGATGTCGATCCCCTCACCCGCAATGAGGTTTTCTATATCCGGCACGCCAAAGCGACCGAAGTCGCGGCGCTCATCGAGCAGATCATCACCGGCCAGAAATCGGTCCGCAGCGAGACCGAGGGGCGAACCACCGCCACGACCGCCGGTCGCCGCAATGCCGATGAGACTCAGGGCCCGCAACCGGCCCGGCAAACCACCCAGGTCTCCCTGCCCGGCAACGAAATCGGGGGAACCCCCAATCTCCAGTTCAGCGATTTCGTCGGCATCGTCGCGGACGAACGCAGCAACGCCATCGTCGCCTACGGCACGGCTTCCGACATTGCCTACATCAGCGACCTCATCGATCGGATCGACGTCCTGCTCGCCCAGGTCCGCATCGAGGTGATCATCGCCGAGGTGACCCTTTCCCGGGACCAGGCCCGCGGCATCGATGCCTTCGGGGTCAACTACAGCGACACCGCGGAAGTCGAGTTTACGGTCGATGGCGCCTCCACGTCCCGCCTCGAACAGTCGTTCAACCTCGGCGGCACGCTGCGCGATTTCTCGCTTGATGCGGTCATCAACACCGCCAAACGCGACAACAACGTGCGGGTGCTTTCCGCACCTACCATCGTCACGACCCACAACAAGGAAGCCATCATCAAGGTGGGCGAACGGCGACCGGTCATCACCAGCAGCCAGACCGATACCACCAACACCGCCACCCGTTCGCAGATCCAGCTGCGGGACATCGGTATCGAGCTGAAGGTCAATCCGCTGATCGGCAATAACGGGGTCATCCAACTCGAAATCGAACAGAAGGTCGAAAACGTCATTGATACCGTGTCGATCGACGGCAATCAACAGCCGGTCATCGGCAACCGGGAAGCCACGTCTTTCGTCAGCGTGGCCGATCAGGAACTCGTCGTGCTCGGCGGGCTGCAGGAAATCAGCGAGTCGGACGGACGCGGCCGCCTCTTCTTCTTTGGCGACATCCCCGTGGTCGGCGACCTGCTCTTCGGTTCCAGGACACGCGAATTGCAGCGACGGGAACTGCTCATTTTCATCAAGCCGATCGTGATGCAGGGGACCACGGCCGCCAACCGCCAAGGCCAGAAGGAAATCGATGATTCGCCACTCCGGGAGCAGATCGACGACCATCTCTCGGGCGAACGGCTGAAGACGCTCAATCCGAAACCGGTCGAGACATCCGACGATGGGCCGGCCACCCGGCCGCCTCAGTTCCGCTGACCGCTGCATGCGCTTCATTCCCCAGTCCGCTCTTTTCCGCCGACCCCGGCCCCTCGGGATACTGGTCGGGGCTGCGCTGTGGCCGGCCCTCGGCGTGTCCGCCCAATCGCTCGAAAAGCTGGTCGAGCGCTCTCCCTTCGCACCACCCGCTGCCAGTCAGCCAAAGGTATCGGAACCCGAGGACGCTCCGGCGGGGCCGGCCAGCCAGCGCTTCGAGTTCCGCGGGGTTGTCCACATCGAGAACGCCTGGCAGTTCAGCCTCTTCGACCGGGAGGAGGACCGGGGCTACTGGGTCGGTCTCGACGAATCCATCGGCTCGTCTCAGGTTGTCGGATACGACGCAGAAAACCGCAGCCTGCTAATCAGCACCGGGGCCGACACCGAAACCCTGTCGCTGGAGGAAACCACCAGGCAGGCTCCCCGCCCGCCCGATCTCCAGAACAAGGAGGAGGACGAACCCCGGCGCATCGTCCCCCGGCGACGCGTCGTCCGGCCCATCCCCCGCCCCAACCCCAACGGCCGCTCATGATAGTAAAGCATGGAAAAGCTCTCACAGAGACACGGAGGCACGGAGTTGGAGCGTCAGGAAAGCGTCCCGTTGATGCTCCGGACGATCCCGTCTTTCAAAAGCGATTCTCCAAAGTTGAAAAGATAACCCAGACGATAACCCGAAAGCTTCAAGTAGGTAAGCAGCTGTTTTTTATGCGCTGGCGCAAGGCGTTCAACCGACTTCAGCTCAAGGAGCACCTTCCCTCCTACCAGCATATCGGCTCGGAAACCCTCATCAAATTCCTCCAATTTCATTTTCTCCCATAACGATGCCATAAAGGGTTGCGCTATCTCCCACAACATCACTCTCCGCGTCTCTGCGTCTCTGTGAGAGCCCCTGCCTCCGTGTGACCCTCCCCACCCCAAGTTCCAGCCCTGATGACCCAGCCTGACACCCAAGCCGAACCGGTTGAGCGCTTCCTTGCAGGGCTGCCCGAGGCGGACCGGGAGACCGTGTTGGCACTGCCGCGGGAAGACCGGTTGGCCGAGTTGGCGCGCCTCACCGACCGCCGGATCGGTGAACTGGCCGGAGACCTGGCCACCGCCTGCGGCCTGCCCTTTCTCGACCGCTTCCAGATGGCGGAAGATGCCACCAGCCGACTGCCCTTGCGCGTCATGCACGCCTATCATTGCCTGCCGCTGGCGGGCGAACCCGATGCCGCCACCGGGGCCGCGCTGCCGCTGGTCACGGTCTGGCCGCCCGACGCCGCCATGGACCGCTGGATTCGCGCGGTCACCGGGCGCCCCGCCGCCTGGCACCTGGGCCTGCCTGACCAGATCGGCAACACCCTCACCCAGCAGTTTGGTGTCGGCAGCGGCAGCCTCGAAGATTCGGACATCGCGGACGACCTCGGTGAGGCCGAAGAAGAGGACACCGAGGACCAGAACGCAGCGGTCATCCGCTTCGTCAACGAGGTGGTCCAGAAAGCCGTCGTCGACCGGGCGACCGACATTCACTTCGAGCCGCATCGGGACTCGTTGCAAATCCGCTACCGGATCGACGGCCAGCTGGTACCGGTCCGGGTGCCGGACAACCTGCGTCAGTTTCAGGGTGCCATCACCTCCCGCCTGAAGATCATGGCGCGTCTCAACATTTCCGAAAAACGGCGGCCGCAGGACGGGCGCATCACCTTCCAGTCGGGCCAGGGGGAGTTGGACATCCGGATCAGCACCTTCCCGACGCTCTATGGCGAGAGCGTTTCCCTCCGTCTGCTCAACACCAGGAGCCAGCCGCTGACCGTTCGGGAACTCGGGCTGTTGCCGGAGGACGAGGAGAAGGTGAACCACGCGGTCGCCCGCCCCTACGGCATCATCCTGGTTACCGGCCCCACCGGCTCGGGGAAGTCCACCTCGCTCACCGCCTTCATCCGCAAAATCAATACGCCCGAGCGCCGCATCATTACGGTCGAAGATCCGGTCGAGTACGAGGTGCCGGGCGTCAATCAGACTCAGATCCGCACCGAGATCGGGCTCAACTTCGCGTCCGCCCTGCGCCATGTCCTGCGGCAGGATCCGGACGTCATCATGGTCGGGGAGATCCGCGACCGGGACACCGCCGACATCGCCATCCGCGCCTCGCTGACGGGCCACCTGGTCCTCTCCACCCTGCACACCAATGATGCGCCGGGCGCGCTGACGCGCCTCATCGACATGGACATCGAGCCGTTCCTGATCGCCTCGTCCGTCGAAATGATCATCGCCCAGCGCCTGGTGCGGCGCCTTTGCCCGGCCTGCGCCCGGCCGGCCACCTTTCCACCCGGCCACCTGGCCGGCTGCCTCACCGCGCTCGGTCTCGATCCCGCCGGAGCGGCAAAGGCCGACGGCATCCTGGAAGCCGTGGGCTGTGAGCAATGCCGCAGCCTCGGTTATCGCGGACGGGTCGGTATTTTCGAAATCCTCGGCATCAGCGACGCCATCCATGAGCTGATCGTCCAGAAAGCCTCCGCCCGCATGATCCGCCAGCAGGCGATCCGCGAGGGCATGAAGACCCTGCAGACCTGTGGCTGGCAACAGGTCCGGGCCGGGCTGACCACCCTGGAGGAGGTCATGCGTTTCGCCGAGACCACGGAGGAAGAGACGGAGGCCGCTGCCGGTTCACCCCTGTCCCCACCGGAAGGCTGATCCATGCCACGCTTCGTTTACAAGGCGGTGGATGCCAACGGAAAACCCCTGAGCGGCGAACACGAAGCCGCGGACCGGGGCGCCCTCCTCGCGTGGCTGCGTTCACGGCGCGCGCGTCCGCTAAGTATCCAAGAGCTGGATACAAATCCCAAAAGAACCGGGACCGCACCCCCTGAGCGCAGGCGGACCCGGTCGGACGCCGATCAGGGCGACCTCCTGGATTCAGCGGTCAACCGGGGTCTGGCGGCGGCTCAACGCGCTGCGGAAGCGGAAGGGCCCGACACCGATTCGGTCGAAAAAGCATCCTTTTCCCGGCTGCAACAGTTCCGTTCCCGGGAGAAAGCGGCCCTGGCCTTCCTCAAGCGGCTGATGGACCTGCATGGCAGCGGCATGCCGGTGGGGGATGCGGTTCGCCTCCTCCAGCAACGGTTGTCCGACCCGGCCCTGCGCGAGATCGCCAACGCGCTTTGGCGGGAACTGAGCGAAGGCCGGACCCTGGCCGACGCGATGCGTCGTCTGCCGGATGTGTTTCCCGAGTCCGTCTGCACGGTCGTCGATGCCGGTGAGGCGACCGGACAACTCGCCCCCATCCTCGAAAAGGTGATTCAATACCTGGAGGAGCGCGCGACCGTGCGCAGCCGGCTTGCCTCCGGGCTGGCCTATCCCGCCTTCGTCGCATCGATGGCGCTGGGGGTCGCGCTGCTGCTTGTCTTCTACCTTCTGCCGCGAATCAACGGCATGCTCCAGCAACTCGGCGGTGAAATGAACTGGAGCATGCGCATCCTGACCGGGGGGTCTCAGCTCCTTATTCAGATCGGGCCGCTGGTCGCCATCGGGCTGCTGATGGCCGGCATCGGCCTCTGGCAATGGCGCAGGACCCCGGCCGGTCGCGAGGCCACCGACACCCTGGCCCTGCGCCTGCCGCTTTTCGGACCCGTGTTCCGGCTCTCCACCCAGTTCCAACTGACCAGCATCAGCGGCACCCTGCTGGCCAGCGGCATCAACATGACCGAGGCCCTGCGCCTGACCGAAAAGACGCTCCAGAACGTCCCGCTGCGCGCGCGCTTCCGCCTGGCACGTACCGAGGTCAACGAGGGGCTGTCGCTGTCCCGCGCGCTGCAGCGTCATCGGCTGCTGCCCGATCTGGCCATCGACGTCCTTTCCGTCGGTGAAAATACCGGCAGCCTGGTCAACAGCCTGAACGAGGTGGCCACCGGTTTCCGCCGCGACCTGACCCGACGCCTTGACCGGCTCACCACGCTGGTTACCGCGCTTGCGCTCGCCTTCGCCTTCGCCCTGGTCGCGCTCGTCGCCATCGGCATGGTCTCCAGCGTCTTCCAGGTCTCCCGGACGCTGTCGCTGTAGAAAATGACGGCACGAGAGATCAAACGCAAAGGCACCAAGAGCGCGAGGCGAGCCTGGGAGGGTGGAGAGGGGCGCATTCGTGGGAGGCGTTTCGCTTCAGCGGACGCTCAGGGAAACCAGCCTGCAGCAAGTCCTGGAGACGCGAGGCAGGGCTGAAGGCCTTGCTCTCGCAGAGAGAGGGGCGAATGATAATCCTGTCTGCCAGGTGTTTCTCACCCACCCTTTGTGGTCTTTCGTGCCCTTGGTGGAAAAAATGCCTGATTCACCCCTGTCCGTAGTAGGCGGCCGGACCGTGCTTGCGATCGAAGTGCTTGCGGAGCAGGGCATCGGGCAGATCCTGCAGGTCAGCCTGGAGCGTGAGGGTCTTCAACGCCAGGTCGGCGCAAATTTCCAGGGCCATGGCGTTTTCCAGCGCCCTGGCCGCGTTAACACCCCAGCAGAACGGGCCGTGGCCCTGAACCAGGACCGCGGGGCAACGGACGGGATCGACCTCTTGGGTTTCAAAGGTTTCCACGATCACCCGTCCGGTCTCCCCTTCGTAGTCGCCGGCAACCTCCTCCGGCGTGAGCCAGCGTGTGCAGGGCACCGGACCATCGAAGTGGTCGGCGTGCGTCGTGCCCAGGCAGGGCAGCGGCCGCCCCGCCTGCGCGAAGGCCACCGCCGCGCGGCTGTGCGTGTGGACGACGGCCGTGGTGCCGGACGAACCGAACGCTTCAAACAGAACGCAATGCGTGGGCGTGTCCGAGGACGGCTTGAGCGAACCGTCAACCACCTTGCCCTCCAGATCGACAATGACCATATCTTTCGGCGTCAGCTCGCCGTAGGCCACCCCACTGGGCTTAATGGCAAAAACGCCGGCCGGCGGGTCGAGCACACTGACATTGCCAAAGGTCAAATCGACCAGACCGGTCCTGGGCAGCGCCAGATTGGCCTCGCAACAGGCTTCACGGATGGCAGCGTGATTCATTGCCCGAGCCCCCGGATGCCGTAGTAGACCTCGCCCGTGCGCAGGTCCTGCTTAAACCGACGCAGGTCGGTCGTCTCATCGATGATCACGCACTCCACACCGGCCATTTCAGCCAGCAATTCGATCTGCTCGACCCCCACATCGAAGCTGAACGCGGTGTGATGAGCGCCCCCGGCCTGGATCCAGGCCTCGGCCGCCGTCGCCAGCTCAGGCTTTGCATCCCAGAGCACGCGGGCCACCGGGAGCTTCGGCGCCGGCTCGGGCAGTGGCTCGCTCTCGACCGCATTCACCAGCAGCCGGAACCGGTTGCCCAGATCCACCAGCGAGGCGTTGATGGCCGGCCCGACCTTGCCGTCGAAGACCAGCCGGACGGGATCCGCCTTGCCTCCGATGTCGAGCGGATGGATCTCGCAGCGCGGCGTTTCGGCAGCGATCGATGGGCAGATTTCCAGCATGTGCGCGCCCAGGCAACGAGCGCCCGCCGGATCAAAATGATAGGTGTAGTCTTCCATGAAGGATGCGCCACGCCCCTGCGTGCCGCCCATCACCTTCAGGACGTGGACCAGCGCGGCATGCTTCCAGTCACCCTCCGCCCCGAAACCGTACCCGGCCGCCATCAGCCGCTGGACGGGCAGCCCGGGCAGCTGCGCCAGCCCGTGCAGGTCTTCGAAGGTGTCGGTGAAGGCACCGAAGCCGCCTGTTTCCAGAAAGCGCCGCAGCCCGGCCTCGATCCGCGCCGCCTCCCGCAGCGAGTCATGCCGGTCGCCCCCCCGGGCCAGTTCGGGAGCCAGCGCATAGGTATCCGCATATTCGATACACAGATCGTCGATCTCGGCCTCGCTTACGGCGTCGACAACTTCCACCAGGTCCCCCACGCCGTGCGTGTTGACAGACAGACCGAAGACCTGCTCGGCCTCCACCTTGTCGCCCTCCGTCACCGCCACCTGGCGCATGTTGTCGCCAAACCGGACGACCTTCAGCGATTGCAGGGCGGCCCAGCCGGCGGCGACCGCGGCCCACTCCGCCAGTTGTCCCCGCACCTCCGGCGCCTCCCAGTGGCCGACAATCACCCGCCGCGCCCGCCGCAGTCGGGTCAGCAAATGCCCGAATTCCCGCCCCCCGTGCGCCGACTGGTTCAGGTTCATGAAATCCATGTCAATCGTGGACCAGGGGATATCCCGGTTGAACTGCGTGTGCAGGTGGCAGATCGGCTTGGTCAGGCGTTGCATGCCGCCGATCCACATTTTGGCGGGTGAAAAGGTGTGCATCCAGGTGATCACCCCGGCGCAGGCCGGATCCGCGCTGGCCGACACGCAGGCATCCCGGATTTCCTCGGGCGTGGTCAGGATGGGCTTGAAGCGGATGGCTGCCGGGATGGCCGCATCGGCATCGAGCGCCCGGGCAATCGTCTCCGCGTTGCGGGCCACCTCTTCGAGGGCTTCCGGTCCGTAAAGGTGTTGGCTGCCGGTCAGTAACCAGATCTCAGGGGGGGGCGGGGGCATGGGTAAAAACCTAGAGGACCGGTGTCCGCCCTGACAACCGCTGCGTACGCGCACCCGCCTTACCTTTTCCTGTTTTCCGCTTGATCCGCACCCCACCCCCGCCTTTCTTCTCCCTTTCGCCTGATTCGCGACGGGTCACTAGCTCAATTGGTAGAGCAGCGGACTCTTAATCCGTTGGTTCTGGGTTCGAGTCCCAGGTGGCCTACCAGGCTTCGTTCCGTTCCGAGCAAAGCGAGCAACGAAGCCGGCCTCGGCGGCACAGGGAAGGAACCGACGGGAACCGGAGAACAAACTGACTGCGGCTCAATCGCGGAGCAGGACAAATCACGAGGGGTATGTGAGAAGGCCAGACCAGCGCGGATATTTGAAGTCAGGCCCTGGTTCGCCTTCTCCGGTAAAGCAACCCCGCCGAAACGACCAGCCCCAGGAAGAGACCAGAGGTTTCCGCTTCAGGAATAGCCGTAGCCACGACACCTGGAGACCCGATGTTGCCTGCCTCAAAATTCGCGGTCGCCGTGGACGTTACCGCCCCGTCCGTACCTACCGAAGAGAGCGCCCAATTGGACCCGTCGTCATTGGAGGTCTGATCGAAAAAGCCCGCCAGGACATAGATCGATTCGCCGTTGGCAGAGTCAGGCCAGTCGGTGGACGAATTTCCGCCTGGGTTTTCGTAGTTGGCCCAATCGACGGGATTACCGAGGTCGTCCACAATATGGAGCGTTTCATTGGTCGAACCCGGACTTCCGTTTGCGAGATTTCCCCAATTGCCGATACCCAGGGAAAAGATGGTCGCGGTGGCGGCGGTGCTCCATGCACTTTTAAAGTCCGTCTCCGGAACCTCCGTAATGATGCCCACTTCACCGGGTGCCAGCGATCCCGATAGTGTCCCCCAATCGCCAGCATTCGCATCCTCGTCATTCAGCTTCCAACCGGTCACATCCACGGTGGAAGACCCGCTGTTGTATATTTCCACCCACTCCTGACTGCCATCGGCACCGGAAGCATTATACAATATCTCGGTTATTACGATGGCCCCATTCAGCGAGGAAACAGCAAAAGCCAGACCGGCAAACAGCGGAAAACAACATTTCAGGATCAAAGACATGATAGGGTTAAACAGTTTTTTTAATACGCGGTCAACGGCGAAGATGTTATGATATCATTAAATTTAACATATTGTTTATATGTCTATTTCCGGCTAACCCGGTTTCACTAACTTAACAGCGTTTTCATCGGTATCGCTATCGAAATCGCTATCGACGAAGCGAAGCGGAGATGGCGTATGCAAATCGATTCTGTAAGCTTTTATAAAATAGATGCTTATGCATATTCGATCCCGATTTGCTTACGCCATCTCCGCTTCGCTCCGTCGATTTCGATCCCGATTTGGATCAGGACCCTTAAGTTAGCGCCATTCCAATCAGCCCCTCCCCCAAAAGGGCGTCCCCGGAGATGGGGACGCCCTCGTTAAAGGAGTCCGGATGAGTCAATCGGGTTATTTTTGCGCCAGCTCGAACCGGTCGAGCATCATGACCTTGTCCCAGGCGGCGACGAAGTCCTTGAGGAATTTCTCCTGGCCGTCGGCACAGCCGTAGACCTCGGCGATGGCGCGCAGCTCGGTGTTGGAACCGAAGATCAGGTCGACGCGGGTGCCGGTCCATCGGGGTTCGCCGGTCTTGCGGTCCCTGCCCTCAAAGAGGTCTTCGGCTTCGGAGGTGGCTTCCCAGGTGGTGCCCATATCCAGCAGATTGACGAAGAAGTCGTTGGTCAACTGGCCGGGCCGGTCGGTGAAGACACCGTTCTTGGAGCCGTCGAAGTTGGCACCGAGCGCCCGCATGCCACCCATCAGGACGGTCATCTCGGGCGCGGTCAGCGTGAGCAGCTGCGCCTTGTCGACCAGCAGCTCCTCGGCGCTGACGGTGTAGCGCCCCTTCATGTAGTTACGGAATCCGTCGGCGATGGGCTCGAGCGCGGAGAACGACTCGACGTCGGTCTGCTCGGCGGAGGCATCGGTCCGGCCGGGGGTGAAGGGGACGGTGATGGCGTGGCCGGCGTCCTTCGCCGCCTGTTCGATGGCGGCGCAGCCCCCGAGCACGATCAGGTCGGCCAGGGAAACCCGTTTGCCGCTGCCGTTCTGCTGGTCGTTGAAGGCCGTCTGGATGGCTTCGAGTTTGTCCAGCACGTCGCCCAACGCGGACGGATTGTTGACGGCCCAGAACTTCTGGGGAGCGAGCCGCAGGCGACCGCCGTTGGCTCCGCCGCGCATATCGGAGCCGCGGAAGGTGGAGGCGGACGCCCAGGCGGTCCGGACCAGCTCGGCGACGGGCAGCCCGCTGTCGAGGATGTGTGCCTTCAGGTCGGCGATATCCGAATCATCGACAAGCGGATGGTCGACAGCCGGAACCGGGTCCTGCCAGATCAACACCTCGTCGGGTACTTCAGGGCCGCGGTAACGGACTTTGGGCCCCATATCGCGGTGCGTCAGCTTATACCAGGCGCGTGCAAAGGCGTCCTCGAATTCCTTCGGATTTTCGTAGAAGCGCCGTGAGATCTTTTCGTATGCGGGGTCGACCCGCAGCGCGATGTCGGTCGTCAGCATGAATGGCGCATGCTTCTTCTCCGGATCGTGTGCGTCGGGAACAGTCCCGGCGCCGGCACCATCCTTGGGCTGCCACTGGTGGGCACCGGCCGGGCTTTGGGTGAGTTCCCATTCATACTCGAACAGGTTCTTGAAATAGCCGTGACTCCACTGGGCCGGGGTGCTGGTCCAGGCGCCTTCGAGGCCGCTGGTGATGGTGTCGGAACCGGCACCGGTGCCGTAGCTGTTGCGCCACCCGAGGCTCTGTTTCTGGATGGCAGCGCCCGCGGGCTCCATGCCGACGTACTTGCCGGGATCGGCGGCACCGTGGGTCTTGCCGAAGGTATGGCCACCGGCGATCAGCGCGACGGTCTCCTCGTCGTTCATGGCCATGCGGCCGAAGGTTTCGCGGATGTCTTTGGCGGAGGCCATCGGATCCGGATTGCCGTTGGGCCCCTCGGGATTGACATAGATCAGGCCCATCTGGACCGCGGCGAGGGGGTTTTCCAACTGGCGGTCGCCTTCGTAGCGCTTGTCGCCGAGCCACTCACCCTCGGGTCCCCAGTAAATGTCTTCTTCCGGCTCCCAGATGTCCTCGCGCCCCCCGCCGAAGCCGAAGGTCTGAAAGCCCATGGATTCGAGCGCGACGTTGCCGGCCAGGATCATGAGGTCGGCCCAGGAGAGGTTTCGGCCGTACTTCTGTTTGACTGGCCAGAGGAGGAGGCGGGCCTTGTCGAGGTTGGCATTGTCAGGCCAGCTGTTGAGCGGAGCGAAGCGCTGGGCACCGGTACCGCCCCCACCGCGCCCGTCGGCGATGCGGTAGGTGCCGGCGCTGTGCCAGGCCATGCGGATGATGAACGGGCCGTAGTGCCCGTAGTCGGCGGGCCACCAGTCCTGCGACGTGGTCAATACCTCCTCGATGTCCTGCTTGACCGCCTTGAGGTCGAGCGCGTCGAAGGCCTTGCCGTAGTCGAACGCCGGATCCATCGGATCGGAAAGATCCGAATGCTGACGCAGGATGTTCAGCCGCAGCTGATTGGGCCACCAGTCGCGGTTGGTAAAACCGGATCCGGCGGTGTGGTGGAGCGAGCCGTTGAGGAAGGGGCAGCGGCTGGATTCGTTGGTGTCCCAGCTCGTCTGGCCGGTGGGGGTATCATTGGGAGTGTCAGTTGCCATGGTGGATAAAGTCTTTGCAGGTCCGGTGAAACACAGAGGATCTGAAGGCCTTTATTGATGCGCGAAGCCGTTTCGGGGTTCAACCCTGCAACCGCTTTCGAGGGCATAACTACCCAGGCGGGCGCGGGTATCAGGCAGATTCAACCCCGGATAACCCGAGCTGATGCCGACGGGTACCCGCCTCCGGTCGGGGCCCGGAACAGCCGAATCTTGTGATCCAGGCGAGCGCATTCCCCCCGTACCGCCGGAACGCAATAATCGGGTTGCCTGCATTCCCGGGGTTCCTGGGTTAACCCCTCCTCCAGGCCGGGATGTGACCTTGCACAGCACCCAGGTCCGGCCTACCACCAGACAATGGCCACGGATACGGCAGGATTCGGGAAAGAGAAAACGGGCGTCGGCGTCCGCCTGGTGATGGTCCTCTTCGGGCTGCCGTTCCTCGCCGCGGGCCTTGGTTTCCTGTGGTTCGGCGGAGTCAGTCCGCTGATCACCAGCATTCAGGCCCAGGCCTGGCCTCAGGTCACCTGCACCATCCTGGAATCCCAGGTCATCCGGTCTTCGAGCTCGGACGGCACCAGCTATCGGCCGCACATCGTATTCGAGTACGTCTGGACCGGCACCCGGTACACCAGTGATCAGGCAACCGTGGTGAAGCATTCATCCGACGACCGCCAGGGCGCCCGGAAACAGGTCGAGGCCCATCCGGTGGGTGGTACTGCTCGTTGCTTTGTGAACCCGAACGATCCGTCCAGGGCGATTCTGGACGTGTCTTTGCCCGGCCTGGTCTGGTTCATCATACCCTTCTCTTCTGTTTTCGTCCTGCTTGGCGGCGGCATCGTCCTTGCCGGACTGGGGATTTTGCCGGATCCGCGATACCGGCGGCTCCACCGTAAAATCAGTGCGGCGAAAGCCTCCGAACCGAGTGCGGACAACCCGATACGCGGCCTGCCCGCCTACGATCCCAACGAGCGTGACTACCGGACCTTGATGCCCGAAGCGGGACCGGTTGCCAAGTTTGCCGTTATCCTGGGCTTCGCGCTTTTTTGGAACGGCATCGTCAGCGTTTTTGTCTACCAGGTTGTCAGGGACTTCTCTCGGGGGGACGGCTCCTGGTTTTTCGCCTTGTTCATTTCCATTTTTGTCGGGGTCGGGCTGCTCCTGATCGGCGCGGTGGTTTACCAGTTTCTCGCGTTGTTCAATCCGCGATACACCTTGACGGCGGAACCCGGGCTGCCCCGGCCCGGCGAGACCGTGCGCATCAGCTTTCGGTGCCGGGGAAATTTCCGTCGATTACGACGGCTAACCATCACCCTCGAAGGCAAAGAAGTGGCGCGCTATCGACAAGGCAGCAGCACGCGCACCCTGAGTGAGCCCTTCAACCAGCAGGTGTTGTTCGACGAGCGGGAAACCCAGCGGTTCGGGGCCGGCACCCTTACCGGCACGATTCCGGCCGACAGTTACCCGAGTTTCAAGGCCAGGCATAACGAAATCGTCTGGCAACTGACGGTAAACGGGGACGTTCCCCGATGGCCCGATGTGGACAGCACCTACCCCATCATCGTCCTGCCCGACAATCCCCACAGCCACCATGAGTGAGTCCGCCAACCAGTTTCTGATCGATTGCCCGGTGACCGCCTGCGAACCCGGCAGCACGCTCGAAGGCACGGCCTACTGGGATTTAACGGAGCCTCCCGAGGTCGTTTACATCCGCACCGTCTGGTGGACCGAGGGCCGGGGCGATCGAGACGAGGCCATCATCGACCTGAAGGAATGGACGACCGGCAGCACCGTGGGCAAAGAGGCTTTTCGGGTTACCCTGCCCGATTGGCCCTGCAGCTTTTCGGGCAAGTTGATCTCCCTTTGCTGGGGTATTGTCCTCGAGGCCCAAAGGGGGGATGTCCCACCGGTGGTTCACCGCCTGACGGTCGGTCCCGGCGGTCGGGAAACCATCCTGCATACGGAGGTCGAGTCGTGACTGCGGCGGGCCAGGCTCCGGATGCACGCCCCGCCGCACCACCACCGTCACCCGATACCCTGTTCCGCACCTGATGCCCCTGCTGGCCCGCCACAACCCCTTCCGTACCAGTCGGCTCGACCGACTGCCGGTGGAGATCGCCCCGGAGGCCTGGGCCTGGTTCACGGCCGCTGTCGGTGCCCGCCAGGGCCGGGGAGCGTTCATTGGGCCCAAAGGCAGCGGCAAAAGCACCTGGCTGAAGGCCTGGCGCGATCACTGTATCCAGGTCGGCGATACGGTTTATTCGGATAAGCTTCGCGACGAGTCCTCGGCCCGGGAGCTTTGCCGGCTGTTTCGCCGGGTCGCCGCCCTGCCGGCCGACACCTGGCTGCTGATCGACGGCGGGGAACGCCTCGGCCCGTTGGCGGACGGGTGGCTTTGCCGGATCCTGCGTCCGCGAGGCCGCCTGCTGATGACCCGACACACGCCCGGCAACCTGCCCGCCCTTCCCTATGCCCCGGCGACCTTCGAACAGGCGCGCAGGTGGGTGGATCACCTGCTCGGCGGGAATCCTGAGGGCCTTGCTTCCCTACCCGACCTGCAGGCTTGCTGGGCCCGAAATCCGGGCGACGCGCGCGCCTTGTTCGAGGCCTGTTACCTGGGTCTGGCTCAAGGGGAATCCATTGTCATCAGCGGGCCAAACCCTTTCGCTCGTCCACCATGCCGGAACTATTGAGTGTCATTCTTCTTGCCTGGGGAGCGGGCCTGGCCGCCTGGATCGGCGGGCTGGGGGCTCATGCCGAGACCTTTCCCGATTCAAAACTGAAACAGGACATTCTCTTCGGTATCGTGGCCTTTGGGGGTGGTATCCTGATGGCGGCCGTGGCTTTTGCTCTATTGCCTCAGGGAAAAAACCATCTCTCCCCTGTCTGGGTATTCAGCCTGTTCTGTCTGGGTGGCATCGGGTTCTGCTCTCTGGACGTTTGGATGGCCCGACGCGGGGGGTCGAAGGCCCAGTTTACGGCTATGGTGGTGGATTTCATGCCCGAAGCAATGGCGATGGGTGCGGTCTGTGGGGTGGAACCCAGGCTGGCCTTTCTCCTGGCCGGTTTCATCGCCGCCCAAAACCTCCCCGAGGGATTCAATGCTTACCGGGAAATGCGGGAACAGGGCTCATCGGGAAGACCGATCCTCAGCCTGCTCCTTGCCGCCACTTTTCTCGGTCCCATTGCGGCGGCTCTGGGCTACTTGTTTCTTGAGGACGCACCCATCTTTACAGCCGGGCTGATGACCATTGCCGGGGGAGGCATTGTGTATCTGGTTTTCCAGGACATCGCACCCAAGGCGGGACAGCAGCGAGCCTGGACCCCGACGCTGGGCGCGGTACTCGGTTTCGGCACAGGCCTGTTGGGCAGCATGCTTCTTCACGGCTGAGCCCGTTGCCGGGTCCCAGGGCTCATTGCCCCGCGGGCGTCACCCTTCAACTCGCTCAGGGTTTCAAACAAGCGACGCCCCTACGAAGCGGGCTTCCGGTGCCCGGCTTAGGCGCGGGCCTCCCCGTAGCGCCCCTGCGGTTGTTCTCAAGAACGAGAGCCACCCCTGGAAATGCCCTCAGCTCTGGTACGGCACGCCCGGCACCTCGGGTGTCCCGTGCGGCTGCGAATAGTGCTGGCCGAAGAAGTCCTCGCTGTTGAGGCACCAGGCATGCAGGCGCTGGCGCATGTCCTGGAGCACCTCGCGGTAACGCCCCTCGATAGCGAGGTTCACCTGCTCACCGGGATCGGAGCCCCGGTCGAAGAGCTGTTCCCGGTTTTCCCCGAGTTTGTAGCAGACGTATTTGAAGGCGTCGGTGAGGACAGCCCGGCCTTCCGAATGGGAGCCATTGTTGAATTCGATGACCAGCTCGTCGTGGTCGGGTCCGCTGTCGGAGGCATCGGCGAGCCAGGGCGACAGGTCGTTGCCTGCCAGACCGGCCGGCGCATCGATACCGGCGAGGCTGCAGAGCGTCGGCATCAGGTCGAGCCCGTTGCTGACCAGGTTGTCGACGGTCCGGCCGGGGCGGTCCACGCCCGGTCCGCTGATGATCAGTGGCACGCGAGCGCTCTCGTCATAGGCGGTCTGTTTGTGCCCGAGCTGGTGCGCTCCCGCCATCTCGCCGTGGTCGCTGGTGAAGATGACCCAGGTGTCGCGCTCATAGCCGGCGACCTTCAGCCCTTCGAGGATGCGGGAAATTTCGGTGTCCACCTTTTCACACAACCGGAACAGGACATGGCGGTATTCGCGCCAGCGATCCGGCGAGAACGCCAGACGACGGCGGGCCCCAGCCAGACCGGGGTCGCGCTCCTGCAACCCGATGGCCTCGGGCTCGTAGGGATCGCGGGCAAAGTTGGCGGGCAGGTTGGGCCAGGTGTCGCGGTTGCCGCGGTCCACCTCACCCCAGGGCAGATTCTGGTTACGCCCGTGCTCGCAGATGTTGTGCGGGTTGTCGAAATTGACCGCCAGGAGGAAGGGCTGCGCGCCATCATGCTCCTGAAAAAACTCGGTACAGCTGCGCGCGAGCTGGTTGTCGTCGAAGCCGCAGATCTTCCGCCAGCCGAACCCGGTTGCGGGCATGGCGATCTCCGGCACGTGCCATTTCCCGGCGTAGGCACAGGTGTAGCCCCGGTCGGCGAACCAGCTGCCCATTTCCTGGGGTTTCAAGGCTTCGGGCCATTCGCCTTTCAGCGAATGAAAGCCGTGCTCCACCGGGTGTCGTCCGCTGTAGATACTGGCCCGGGACGGTGTGCAGACCGGGTGCGTGCAATAGGCCGAGGTGAACCGCACGCCCTGCCTGGCGATCTGGTCCATAAACGGCGTATGCAGGTTGTCGTTGCCGGCGCAACTCAACGCATCATGCGGCTGCTGATCGGTGACGATCAGGAGGATGTTGGGACGGTCCTGAGGCATGCCCCATCCCAGCCGAAGCGGGAGGCCCGGCGCAAGCTCGGGGCGAACCCCAAGCAGGGACGAACGCCTGGCGTGCGCCCGTGGCCGCGCCTTCAGGCGTGGTTGATTACGGTCGGAGCGTCCTGCTGTATCCCAAAACGGCTGTCCACGCCTGAAGGCGCGGCCACGGATGCTGTCCCGCAGAGAGCGGGACTTCGGAGTGCGGTAGCCATATTTCCGCCTTTTTTAAATCCAGGAAACAAGGTGTGCGACAACTCCAAGCCAACATGGGGGCGATGGCTTGCTCAAAGGCGGCGGCATGGCCGCCGCACTCTACGGTCCGGCGATGCCGGACGGCCGCATCTGTAGGGCTGCCGCTTGCGGCACGCCGACGGACCTGAGGGTGAGGACAAGCGCTGGCTTTAGAATCGCCTACAACGCAACCTACCAGCTCCAGGGCTCGGGATCGTAGCGGAAGACGGCTTCGCCGGTCTGCTTGACATGGCCGAGCGACGGGAAGGACCAGTGGTAGGCCATGACCCGGGCCCGGTCGGCGGCCACCTTGCGGAGGATTTCCTTGCGCGTTTCGGCGGCCTGCATCGGATTCACATCGAAGCCGAAGTGCCAGTCGGGGTTTTCCAGGTAAAGCGCACTGTGGTTGGCCGTGTCGGACAACTGAAGGATGCTCTCCCCATCCGATTCGATGCGCACACCGACATGACCGGGGGTATGGCCGGGCAGCGGCACCAGGGTGACCCCGGGCTTGAGCGTCGCATCCATGGCCACGGTCTGCGTGACGTCCTTCAGGTTGCGCAGGATGCCCGCGGTTCGGGCAAACATGTCCGCCATACCGGCCATGTCCGGATCCTCGCGCATGGCCTCGATCTCGGCTTCCGTCCGGGTCCAGAAATTCGCCTCGGGCCCCGACAACACAAAGGTGGCATTCGGGAACCGGTTGCGCCCTGCGCCGTCGACGACACCCCAGAGGTGGTCGGGATGCGCATGTGAGATCACCACGTGTGTGATGTCTTCGGGACGGAAACCGGCATGCTTGAGGTTTTGGATCACATGCCCGTTGTCCCCGCCCATCGCACCGCCGGTTCCTGCATCCACCAGAATGCGTGCGTCGCCAGTCTCGATCAGGGTGGTATTGAGCGTCGTGCTCAGCGATTCGGTCGGCAGGAAATGATCCCGCAGCGCCGCCCTCACCTCCTCCGCCGTGGCCACCGAACCGCCGATGGTCGGATGCGGCGATCCCAGTTGGATGGTGCCGTCGCTGATGACGTAGACCGCACGCTTGCCTACCGTAAACCGGTAGTAGCCGGCGCCCTGCGGCAGGGGATCCGGCGCGGGTGAAGGGGCTGACGGCTCCGCAGCGGACAGACGCGCACCGGTACCGAGCAGGCCGGCGCCGGCCAGGCTGGCAGCGAGGGTTTTCAGGGACTGGCGACGATTCATGAAGCGGGTGTACGAAGTCATGCGTTATCTTACACAGATGCGGTGGAATTTTCAGGTTTCCCGGACAGTAAACCCAATCTCAGAATGATTGCGACCCCGGCGGGATGGGGAGGGGCTTTCTGCGAGGCGAATCGACTGGATGCGTGTCCGAATAACCGCGCTCTCCGGCCCCGTCGCGTCCCTCGCGTCTCAAGCGGTTGATCCCGATCCGTCGGTCATTCCAGACCGTACCGTTGCCGGACGTCGGGGCCGAGTGCCTCCTTGAGCGGATCCAGCCAGGGCTCGAAGTGTTTCCAGACGTCGACACCCGACCGGTTGATCGGCTGGCGCACCTGTTCGGAGCTGGGCGTGCGGACGGTCCGCTTCGTTTTGTGGAAATCCACACAGGCCGCGTCGAAGGGCAGCCCGCAGAAATCGAGCATGCGCCGCACCTGACCCTCCAGGTCCTCGATGACGTCCTCGTGCTGCACCCGCAGGACGAAGCCGGGCAGGACGCGGTCCCAGTGGTCCATCAGGCGAACGTAGTCCTTGTAGTAACGCCCCGCCCACGCGAGGTCGTAGGTGAAGTCCTGGCCTTCCCCGAAAAGCTGTTTGTATCCGCTGAAGCAGCACGCCATCGGGTGGCGCCGGGCGTCGATGATTCTGGCCTTCGGCAGGATCAGCCGGATCAGACCGATGTGCAGGAAATTGTTGGGCATCTTGTCGATGAAATACGGCGCCTTGCCCCGGTAGACGCGGGTCTGCTCAATGAACTGCTCGCCGAAGCGCCGGAAGTAGTCGGTCTTCAGCTCGCGGAGGATTTGCGGATAGCGATCCGACTGTTCGGCCGTCCGCCCGCGCAGGCGCTGGGCCAGCCCGAGGATGTTGTGCAGCTCCATCGTGCCGTCGACCTGCGGGTGCGAGGCGAGGATCTGCTCCAGCAGCGTCGAGCCGGCCCGCGGCAGGCCGAGGATGAAGATGGGATCCGGCGCGTCGCAGCCCAGCCCGCCGCGGTCGGCAAACAGGTCCTCGGTGCAGACCTCGATCTGGCGGTCGACCATGGCCTCGGTCTTGTCGGGGCTGTAACCCGACCGGCGGGTTTTCAGCGCATTGCCCTGCCGGTAAAACCTGAAGGCGTCTTCGTAGGCCTGGCGGTCCTCATAGGCCTTGCCGGCCGCAAAACACAGGTGAGCGCGGTCCTCGTCGTCGATGTCGGGGTGCTCTATCTGCTCGCGCATCCGCTCCAACTCTGCGTCCGCGAACCGGTAGGTCTTCGTGTTGGCCAGGCTCCAGTAGGCGTCGCCGTAATCCGGTTTCAGGCGGAAGGCCCGCTGGTAGGCGTCGATCGCGGCGTCCAGGTTACCCACCGCTTTTTCGGCGTGCCCCAGCATGACGAGGACTCCCGCCTTGTCCGGCGCCGTATCCAGACAACCGCGCAACCGCCGGATCCCTTCCTCGAATTCACCCAGCCCGGTCAGCGCATTCGCCAGCGCCAGCTGGAAGGCAGGGTTGTTCGGCTGCGTCTTGAGCAGAATCTCGGCCTGCTCCCGCGCGGGCTGAAACTTCCCCTTGCGGTTGAGCACCTTCAGGTAGTCCATCCGTGCCCCGAGGTGCTTCGGATCGAAGGCGACCGCGCTCTCCAGCAGAAATTCCGCGTCGTCGTAGACCTTGAGCCGGATACCGATTTCGGCCAGCAGCCGCATGCCCTCGATGTGCTGCTTGTGCTGCTGCAGGAAGCCGCGGCAGAGCTGCTCCGCCTTTTTCAAACGGCCCTCGTGCATGAGGTCGGTCGCGCCCTGCAATTCGGGCGGCAGCTGCTCCAGGTAATCCGCCTGGGCGCGCGCGAAGCGGGCTTCTTCCTGGCGGTCGTTTTCCGCATGCAGCGCGGCCAGCGCCTGCCAGCTGGGCAGGAGCCCGGGGTTGCAGTCAACGGCCCGGGCAAAGGCTTCAGCAGCCTCGGTCTTGCGGCCGGTATTGGCCAGGTTGTAGCCCTGTTCCTGATACGCCCGGCCATAACCGGGATTTCGCTCCAGCAACTGATTGAGCGTATCGAGGGCCCGGTCGTAGGCCTGCTGGTAGCGCTGCGCGATGGCCCGGATGTAGCAGGCCTCGCCGAACTGGTCGGGATCGAGATCGCGGCTCATCAGCGGTTCGACGGCGCGTTCGGCCTGCGAAAACTGACTGGCCTGAATACAGGTTTTGGCCTGCTTGAGGACATCCGCCGTGGGCGGCCAGTCTTTCGGTTGGATGGAGGGTGGTTCGCTCACAAAGTGCCGGGGGGTTCGGGGGAGTCTATCATGCTGGCGGGACGGATCTCAGCAATGGGGGAATCCGGATGCGGAGCTGTGATAAGCCTGAATGAATACAACGCCGCAACCCTCTAACCGGCAGCGCATCCCGCCGGGACGGGCAGGGAGAGACTATCAGCAGCGTTGGCTCGGACGGGTATTCGTGCGATCATCTGCGCTCTCCGGACCGTCGGCTCGGCGCCCTTCGGCTAGCTCAGGCTCATTGACAAGCGCCGGCCCTACAAATGACGCTCACCTGTAGGGCTGCCGCTTGTTGAGGACCATGAGCCAGCCGAATGGCGGCACGCCGACGCGAATAAGCCGGTCGACGCGACTCGAAATAAATCACCGCTTCATCTCGCTTTGAGAGCATGAAAAAAGGGCAAGCCCGCGAACGGGCTTGCCCTGAAAGAAACCGGCATGGCGCCGCCCGCTTACTCGAACTGGTAGGAGAAGCGGAACCCGACCGTCCGGGGACGATTGGTCACGACGTGCGGCGTGAATTGCTGGGTATCGATATACTGGGCAGCATCTTCGTCGAACAGGTTGTCCACGAACAGTTCTGCGGTCCAGTTGCGGGTCTCGATCCCGACCCCGGCATTGACCAGGAAGTAGGCCTCCTGGATGTACCGACCGCCGGGCACGCCATTGACGCCGATCAGCTCGGTGCCGGGCGCGGCACCTGCGAAGTTGGCCGCCTCGCGCTGGATGGGCAGACCGGAGCCGGCCACCTGATAGACGCGCCGCATGGTGTCCTCCACCACGTAGGCATCCATCTTCAGCCCGGACACGCTGTCGCCGCGATAGCTGACACCGCCGCGGAGGAAGCCGAGGCCCTGAATCCCGCCGATTTCGGGAACATTGAACTCGTAGCGGGCACGCACGTTACCCGAGAAACTCGGGGAGAACGGCAGCTCGCTGCCGACCGGTGCGGAAATCCCCTGCAACTCGGGATTCAGCCGGGTAATCTCCGAATCCAGGAAGGTGAAGGCGCCCGCCAGCTGCAGGTTGTCCGTCACGTTCCAGATGAAGTCACCGTCGACCCCGAGGATTTCGGCATCGCCGACGTTGTCGGCGAACCAGAGGAAGTTAATGTTCGTCGGGTCGAAGCGGGAGGTCTGCAGGTTGCTGATCTCCGAGAAGAAGGCCGTGATATTCAGCCGCAGGGTCCGGTCCAGGAAGTCACCCTTCACCCCGATCTCATAGTTGTCGAGGTCGTCGGTTTCGGAGGACACCGGGATGCGAAAACCCTGGAAGGCGCCGGTCTGGTTGTTGGCCAGACCCCCGCCGACCCGGTTGGTCACCGGCGGTCGGAAGCCCTGCGCGAAGGTGGAGAAGAGCAGGATGTTCGGGTTGACCCGGTAATCGAGCGAAGCCCGCAGGATGACGTCCTCGGCATTCAGGATTCCGTTGTCGCTCAGTTCCGAGACATCGAGTTGACCGCTCTGGATGGCGTTGAAGACCGTCGTGCCCTGAGCCGGACCAAAGAAGTCCTGCAGGGCGGATTCGGTGCCGATCCCGAAGGCGCGCAGGCGCTCGGTCACATTCACTGTCGTGGTGGAGCCCTTGTAGGCGTCGTCGATGCTGTACCAGCGGGCGCCGATGGCGGCGGTCAGCTTTTCGGTCACGTCATACTCGATCTGGCCGAAGGTCGCGATCTGCTCGGTCGTCCGGGTGACGTCATTGACGAAGCTGAATTCGGGAGCAAAGGGCCCACCGTCCGTATTCAGGCCCTCGGTACCGGGAGGCGCGACCAGCGTCCGGGCGAGGTTGGAGAAATGCGGGCTGTCGGTGGACGCGATCTTGAACTTGCCGACGCTGGCCAGTTCCTGCTCGTCGTAGAAGAGGCCGGCGATGAAGCGCCCCTTCTCGGCGGGATCGGAATTGACCCGGATTTCGTGGGTCAGCCGGGTGTTTTCGCTGTCCTCCTTGTAGAACTTGGAGGGGTCGAAACCCTGCGAATAGGTGCCGTCTCCCGGATAGAACACGTAGTAGGCAGCAAAGAGCCCGCCATTGGTGTAGAAGGTGTAGTCGATGGTGGAGGCGACGTCCCGGTCGAGGTATCCGCCCGTGTAGATGACATCAAGCTGACCGATCCGCCCTTCAAGCGTCCAGGTGCTCAGACCGAAATCGTCCTCGTTTTCGTCGGGGGCGAACCGGTTGACCGAGCTGGTGCCTTCGAGGTTGGGGTCGTAGAACCAGACGCCCTCGGTGTCGAGCGACTGCTGGGTGTGCTGCAGCAGCAGGCTCCAGTCGTCGTTGAAGAGGTAGGCGGCACTGACCCGGGCCCCGGTGTAGGTGGCGTCATTGAAATCGTCTTCGACGAGCTGATCGTTGCGCGGAATCGGCAGGGTCTGGTTTTCCGGATCGGGCAGGGGGCCACCGGAGATCCGGTCGACCACCACCGCGCTGCCGTTCCAGCCACCGTTGTCGGGGTCGTTCAGGATGTGATCGATCCAACCACCCTGGCGGTCGTTGTAGGCGGCCACGCGCACAGCAAGCTTGTCGTTGACCGGCAGGTTGAAGTGGCCCTCCACCGAATTGCTCATCTCACCACCACTGGTGTTGGAGATGCTGGTGGAGAATCCACCGGACATCCCTTCGAAGGACGGCTTTTCCGTGATGATGCGGACCGTACCGGACTGGGAACTGGCACCGAAGAGCGTCCCCTGCGGCCCTGGCAGGACTTCCACCCGCTCCACGTCAGTCGTGTAGACATCGAGGTTGCGGCCCTGCAGCGCGACGGGCTGCTCGTCTACATACAACGCAACGGAGGGCTGCAGGCCCTGAACCGAAGACAGCGTGATGATGGTCTGCGAGGTGGCGGCGCCACGAATGAACAACTCGTTCTGCCCGGGGCCGGTGCCCTGAGACACCACATTGGGCAGGTATTCCATGTAGTCGGACAGCGTCTCGATCTTGAGCGCGCGCAGGTCCGCATTTTCGAGCGCGGTGATGGCTACGGGCACATCCTGCTGCGACTCCTCGCGCTTGGTTGCCGTAACGACCAATTCCTCCAGCGTCTGCTGAGCAGCTACCGGGATAGCGGAAGCGCTGGCCGAGGCGAAGGCGGCCAGGACCGCTTTTCCGAAACGGGTATCGGCCAGTCCGAGACGGAGGCGGCGGGTGAGCGAAGCGAGGAAGGAGGGAGTCTCCAGGTCCAGATTCGAACAACAGCTCGATTCATCCGGGCTGGACGTTGGTTGAGTAAGCGATTCACGATCAAGCATAATGCAGGGTTCTCCGCTTCCTGCTACCGGTGACAGCCAGCTGGCATACGGAGAATTTTTTTCAAGGTTTGTCGTTTTTGAGTTAAGCACCCGAGCATACGGGATAGCCTAACGGGTGCGGCATACCTCAGCTTTGTCAAGATAAGGTAACAGTCAGGCAAAGGACTCTAGATTCAGAATTTGTATTCTTTTCAGATCAGCCAATATTTAAAAGAATGCTGTTAGTCCTTTCATATTAATAAGTTATGTAAAACAAAATTGCTTTTATTTAAAGTTTAAAACTATATTTATACATCAACACAAAGCTGTGACGGATGTTCGACCTAAGATTAGTATAATGATCGAAACTCCGTCACGGTCGAGGGTTTGGCCGTCTCCCTTTCTCTAGCCCGGACTTCTCATGAAGCCCAGATGTGATGAGCTGCACCTGTCCGCCATAGCTCGAAGAGCGACGGCGGAAGGCGGCGTGCCCGCCATAACCCGAAGGGTGACGGCGGGAGGGCGAAACCGGCTGGGCGCGCACTGAGGTGCGTAACCAGGCGGTTTCCAGCCCGACTACCGAGCCCGTAGGGCGACACCTCAACGAGCGAAGCGAGAATAACACGCCGCAGATCGCGCATGTGGGCGAGCAGAACTTCTTCAGATGAACTGGTTAATCAGGTTTTCGAGCATTTCCTGACGGCCGCTGGTCGTCTTCGGCTCACCGGCTTCGAGGGCATAGGCCTCCAGTTCTTCGAAGCCGACCTCGCCCGTTTCGATCTGCTTGCCGATCCCCGCGTCGAAGCTGCTGTAGCGCTCCTTGACGAACTGGTCGAGCCGCCCGTCTTCGATAATGGCGGCGGCGATCTCCAGGCCGCGGGCAAAGGCATCCATCCCGCCGACATGGGCGTGGAACAGGTCGCTGGGCTCGAAGGACTCGCGGCGACGCTTGGCATCGAAATTGAGGCCGCCGGTGGTGAACCCGCCCATCCGCAGGATGACCAGCATGATCCGGGTCGTCAGATAGATATCGGTGGGGAACTGGTCGGTATCCCAGCCGACCAGTTCGTCGCCGCGGTTGGCGTCGACACTGCCGAGCGCCCCCGCGTTGGCGGCGACCGTCATATCGTGCATCATCGAGTGACCGGCCAGCGTGGCGTGGTTGGTCTCGATGTTGAGCTTGAAGTGGTCCATCAGGTCGTACTCGCGGAGGAAGTTGAGGCAGGCCGCGGCATCACTGTCGTACTGGTGGGTGGTGGGCTCCTGCGGCTTGGGTTCGATGTAGAACTGGCCGGTGAAGCCGATCGTCTTCTTGTAGTCGACCGCCATGTGGAGGAGCCGGGCGAGGTGGTCCAACTCACGCTTCATGTCGGTGTTGTAGAGCGTGGCATAGCCTTCCCGGCCGCCCCAGAAGGTGTAGCCCTCGCCGCCCAGCGCGTGGGTGGCATCCATGGCATTCTTGACCTGGGTGGCTGCGCAGGCAAAGACATCGGCCTCGCAGGAGGTGGCGGCGCCGTGAACGTAACGCGGGTGAATGAAGAGACAGGCGGTGCCCCACAGCAGCTTCTTGCCGGTCTGCTCCTGGTAGGTTTTCAGCTCCTCGACAATGGCCTCCAGGTTCTTGTTGGCCTCGCGCAGACTGCCGCCTTCCGGCGCGATGTCGCGGTCGTGGAAGCAGTAGTAATCGATACCGGTCTTCTCGAGAAACTCAAAGAAGACGCCGACGCGCTTCTTCGCATTGTCGAGCGATTCGCTGCCGTCATCCCAAGGCATCCGGGCAGTACCGACGCCGAAGGGATCGCTGAGCTGGTTGCGCATGCAGTGCCAGTAGGCGGCACCAAACCGCAGGTGGTCCTTCATCGGTTTGCCCAGCACTTCCTTTTCCGGCTGGTAGTACCGGAAGGCCAGAAGGTTTTTACTGTCGGGGCCCTCGAAAGGGATGGTCGGAATGTCGGGGAATGCGCTCATAAGGGATAACGGGTGGGAAGGGTGATTGATGGAATCAGCGGACGCTGTCGGCGAACATCTGCGCTTTCATCGACAGCTCGGCGGCCTTAAAAGCGTGCGTCTGTGTCATGGCGGTTTCGGTGCGGTCGAGGCAATCCCGAATCAGCCGGCCGAAGAACGGAAAGCCGACTTTACCTTCGGTCTCAATGACCTGTTCGCCGTCCTGGTTGACGACATAGATACGGCCGGCGCCGCCCTGGACGATATCGCGGTATTTGCGCACTTCGAGGTAGCCCTCGGTCCCCATCACGAAGGTGCGCCCGTCCCCCCAGACCTTGGCGCCGTCGGGCGTAAACCAGTCGACCCGGGCGTAGGCGGAGACCCCGTTGTCGAGTGCCAGCATGGCCTCGCCGAAATCTTCAAGACCCGGCTTGTCCGGGTTGGCGAAGTTGTCGACCCGGGCACGGAGAACCTTGCCGTCTTTTGCACCGGCATAGGTCAGGAACTGCTCGAACTGGTGTGACCCGATGTCGGTCAGGATCCCGCCGTACTTGTCCTTTTCGAAGAACCAGTCGGGGCGGCTGCCCTTGGAGAGCCGGTGCGGGGCCATGATCAGGATCTGGACCACCTCGCCGATCACCCCCTGGCCGATCAGCTCGCCGGCAAACCACCCCGCTTCGTTCTGCAGCCGCTCGGAGTAGCAGACCATGTACTTGTTGCCCGTATCGGCGACCTTGGCCCTGGCCTGCCCGAGCTGGTCGAGGGTCGTGAACGGGCTCTTGTCGGTCAGGTAGTCCTTGCCGGCGTCGAGCACCTGCAGGCCGACCGTGCACCGGTCGCAGGGAATGGCGGCGGCGGTCACCAGCTTCACCTCGGGATCATCCAGAATCTCCTGCAGGCTGGAAGCCCGCTTTGCCTCCGGATGCTTTTCGCAAAAGGCATCCAGCTTCTTCGGATCGGGATCCCAGGCCCATTTCAGTGTGCCGCCGGCGCTCTTGAGCCCGGCGGTCTGGCCGTAGATGTGCCCATGGTCGAAACAGGCGCTGGCAAAGACAAATTCTCCGGGCCCGACGACCTGTTCGGTCGCCTGGCTGGTGGGGGCGTAGTCGAAGCCGGTGGCAGCTTGGGTGTCACTCATAAGGTCGTTGGTCCGGGATTGAGGTCGGGTCAGAAACTGCCCTTCAGATCAGCGGATTCGCTCTCGCGCATTTTGCGGGCGGCTTCCTCGGGATCGTAACGGCTGCCGGTGATCTTTTCCTTGAGCAGGGACTCGAAGCGCTTTGCGTCGATCGGCACCGTCACCTGGTCGTTTTCCCAGGCCGACAACAGCATGCTGTTGCCCAGCTCGACGCTGTGGATGCCCTCTTCGGCGGGGGCCAGCAGGTCCGCGCCCTGCGTGATGGCGTCCGTGAAGTTCTGGAGAATGGTTTTGTGCCCGCCGCCGGAGAGCGGCGGAGTGGGAACCTTCACGTCCCAGACGGGCGGCTTGCCGAAGCGCTCGTCGGCTTTGGAAATCCATTGCGAAGTCGGGATCTCGTTGCGCTTGAACTGGATGCCGTCGGCACCGCCGCCTATCTGGATGATCCCGCGGTCGGTCGCGACTTCGAGCCGGTTGACGCCGGGTGCCTCGCCGGTGGTGGTGATGAAGACGCCCGTCGCGCCGGAGTCATATTCCATGTAGGCGGTCACCTCGTCCTCGACCTCGATGTCATGATACTTGCCGAAATGGCAGAAGGCGCGGACGCGGTCGGGCATGCCGAACATCCACTGCCAGAGATCGAGCTGGTGGGGACACTGGTTGAGCAGGACGCCACCGCCCTCGCCGGCCCAGGTGGCGCGCCAGCCACCGTGGGCGTAGTAGGCGTCGGTCCGGAACCAGTCCGTAATGGTCCACTGGATACGCTGGATCCGGCCCAGTTCACCGGACTGCACCAGCGAGCGGATCTTCTGGTAGGCCCCGTTGGTCCGCTGGTTGAACATGGCGCAAAACACCTTCGACTTGTCGGTATGCGCCGCGATGAGGCGCTCGCAATCGGCCTTGTGCACGGAGATCGGCTTCTCTACCAGCGTATGGAGCCCGGCCTGCAGCGCTTCGATGCCGTAGGTGGTGTGCGGGTAGTGCGGGGTCGCGATGATCACCGCGTCAACTGTGCCGGACCGGATCATCTGGCTGGCGTCGTCGTAGCAGTTGCCGACATCCCTCCAGCGGTCGAGGACCTTGGGGCTGATATCGGCGATCCCCGCGAGGACTGCGCCCTTGATTTCGCCGTTCTGGAGAAGCCTGGCGTGATTGCCGCCCATGCCGCCCGCGCCGATGATGCCGATTCTGACTGTTTCCATAATCTGATCCGATAAGTGATAGGGTTAAAATAACCGGGATTACCAGGCCATTGCGGCCAGGCGCCGCGCGACCGTTTCAACGTTCTGCCGGCTGTTGAAGGCTGAGATGCGGAAGAAGCCTTCCCCCGCGCCGCCGAACCCGGCGCCGGGCGTGATGACCACCCGGGCCTCTTCCAACAGGCGATCGAAGACCGTCCAGCTGTCGACGCCTTCCGGGCAGGCGACCCAGACATACGGGGCATTGGTACCGCCGTAGACCGCCAGACCGAGTTGCTCGCAGGCCTCAATGAGCCGGGCGGCATTCCCCATGTAGTGGTCGATGAGGGCGGCGACCTGGGCCTTGCCCGCCTCCGTGTAAAGGCCCTCCGCCCCGCGCTGCACGATGTAACTGGCGCCATTGAATTTGGTGCTCATGCGACGCGACCAGAGCGGGTGCAGCTGTTGATCTTTGCCCTCGACCGTCGTTCCGGTCAGGTCCTTCGGCACCACAGTAAAGGCACAGCGGACGCCGGTGAAGCCGCCGCTTTTTGAGAAGCTCTTGAACTCGATGGCGCATTCACGTGCGCCCTCGATCTCGTAGATGCTATGCGGCACCTCGGGGTCGCGGATAAACGCCTCGTAGGCGGCATCGTACAGGATGATGGTCCCGTGCTCGCGTGCGTAGGCCACCCAGGCCTCCAGCTGCTCGCGGGTGGCGGCGGCTCCGGTCGGGTTGTTCGGATAGCACAGGTAGACGATATCCACTGGCTGGTCCGGGATGGCTGGCACGAACCCGTTTGCGGTAGAACAGGGCAGGTAGATGAGGCCCTCATAACCGCCGCCTTCCCGGGCCGGCCCGGTGTTGCCGGCCATGACGTTGGTGTCGACGTAAACCGGATACACCGGATCCGTGATGGCGATCCGGTTACCCGGCCCGAAGATATCCAGGATATTGCCGGTATCGCACTTCGAGCCATCGGAGACAAAGATCTCGTCTGCGGCCACCCGCATGCCGCGGTCCGCATAGTCGTGCTTCGCGATGGCTTCCCGGAGGAAGGCGTAGCCCTGCTCGGGACCGTAGCCGTGGAACTGTTCCCGGTTACCCAGCTCGTCAACGGCTCGGTGCATGGCCTCGCGCGCAGCCTCGGGCACCGGTTCAGTCACGTCGCCGATGCCGCACCTGATAACCTCGGCGGCGAGGTCGGGATGCGCTTCGGTGAAAGTCGCGACCCGGCGGGCGATTTCCGGAAAGAGGTATCCGGCCTTCAGTTTCAGGTAATTGTCATTGATGCGAGCCATGGAAAGGAGCGATGGAGGAAAGTCAGGCTTCGGCAACCCCCGGGATGCCGAAATAGCGCACGGCGTTGTTGTAGCAGATATCCTCAACCATCCGGCCGACCAAGCCGTAATCCTCCGGAATTTCACCGTTTTCGATATCCCGTCCGAGCAGGTTGCAGAGGACCCGCCGGAAGTATTCGTGCCTCGGATACGACAGGAAACTCCGGGAGTCCGTCAGCATGCCGACGAAGCGGGCGAGGAGGCCCAGATTGCCGAGGGCGTTCATCTGCCACTCCATGGCATCCTTCTGGTCGAGGAACCACCAACCACTGCCGAGCTGGAGTTTGCCGGGGGTTTTCCCGTCCTGAAAATTCCCCAGCATCGTCGCAAACTGGTAGTAGTCGTTGACGTTGTGGTTGTAGAGGACGGTCTTTGGCAGGCGTTCGTCGATATCGAGGCTGTCGAGGAAGCGGCTCAGCTTGCGCGCCTGGGGAAAGTCGGCCATGGAGTCGAAGCCGGTATCGGGCCCCAGTTCCCGGAAGCGGCGCGTGTTGTTGTTACGCATGGCGCCGAGGTGAAGTTGCATCGTCCAGCCGCGGGCGGCATCCCAGCGGCCCACCTCGCGCATGACCCAGAAACCGAAGGCTTCCTGCTCATCGGGCGTAGCGGGTTCGCCCCGGCGTGCCCGGGCAAAGATCGCGGCCACGCTGGCCTCGTCGGTCTCGCAAAAGTAAGCACGTTCGAGTCCGTGATCGGAGAGCCGGGCGCCAACCTCGTGGAAAAAGGCATGTCGTTCTTCCAGCGCGCCGAGAAAGGCCTCCAGATCGGGCAGCTCGCGACCGACGGCCTTTTCCAGCCCGGCGACCCAGTTGTTGAAGGCCTCCGGATCCTCGACCTTGAGCCCCTTGTCCGGGCGATAGGTCGGCACCATGCGGGTGGCCAGCCCGTGATCTGCCCGGGCGAAGGCCTGGTGGTGTTCGAGCGAATCGGTCGGATCGTCGGTCGTCCCGATGACCCGGACATCGAACTGTTTCAGGATGCCGTGGGCGGAAAAATCATCCTCTTTCAGTTTCGCGTTGGCGGTGTCCCAGATTTCCTTCGCCGTGTCCCCGTTAACCGGCAGATCGAGGTCGAAATAGCGCTTCAGTTCGATGTGGCTCCAATGATAGAGCGGATTCTTGAGCGTGTAGGGGACGGTTTTGCAGTAGGCGAGGTGCTTTTCCCAGGGATCGGCGTCTCCGGTGCAGTAGGCTTCGTCGACTCCGTTGCTGCGCATGGCGCGCCACTTGTAATGATCGCCCTCGAGCCAGATCTCGAAGAGGTTATTGAACCGGCGGTTAGCGGCCACGTCGGCGGGCGGCAGGTGGCAATGGTAATCGAAAATCGGCCGGGGTGCGGCGTGGTCGTGGTAGAGCCGCCGAGCCGGCCTGGAGGTCAGAAGAAAGTCGTCGTGGATGAAGGCCATGGTGGAGGGGTTGAGGATTTCAGGGGTTGTCCGGAGGCTTGTCCACCCCCGAGCTGGATTTGCCGTTGCACGGCCTGAAGGCGGAGGGAGCAGCACGCGCTTGCGCCACTGGATGGAAGACCTTCAGGTTACGGCCATGCCAACGAGTGACCAGGGGTCGGAGAGACGGGGTTCGCGGGGGCGGCGCAAGCATCGCCGCATAAAAATCAAACAGGAGCCCTGGTACCGTCGATTCGGTCGCGGTCTGCACCGGAACCGGGCGCTTGTTCTGGCGGGGGTGATGGTGGCGGTCATCCTGGCGGCCACCTGGTGGTTCATCCTCCCACGCTACTTTGAAACGGTGTCGGACCAGCGGGAAAGCACCACCCTCGCCGACGTGGTCACGCAGTACATGCAATCCCTGGGAGGCATCGAAACGATCCGCGGCATTCAAACCCTTCGTTTTTCGGGGACGATGGACCGCGGCGATGCCACCTACCAGTTTGCCCTTTTCAAACGACGGCCGAACCTGATCCGCTCGCTTTACTATGTCGAGGGCTACCGGGTGGTCACCGCCTATGACGGGGAAACGCCCTGGATGCAGGTGGAGGACTCCGAGCGGGGGCTGCGGCAGGCGCGTATCTGGGAGGGTCCGGAGGCCGCCCAGCTGGTAGCCGAAAGCGCGTTCGACAGCCCGCTGGTCCGGCCGCAGGGAGATCTCAAAGGACTCAGCCTGATGGCCCCCACTTTGCTGACTGGCCAACCGGTTCACCGCGTTCGTTACGAAAAGCCGCACCCCACCCGGACGGACGAGACGTATCCGGTAATCTACTACCTGGACCGGGAAACCCTGGAGGAGCGCCTGATCGTCGAACAGCGGGACGGGGTCACCTACCGGACCCAGAACGAGGATTTCCGAACAGTTGCCGGCGCCCGGCTGCCACACCGGATCACCCGGATCCGGGCTGGCGAGATCATCTGGCAGGTCAATCTCGAAAAAATCGAAGCCAACGTCGGCGTACCCACCTCGTTTTTCGCGGTACCGCCCGACGCCGAGCCGGCCGCCCCCGACAGCTGAATCCTCGCTGTGGACAGGCAGGCGCACGTCAGATGGTCATGGAGGCGTAACCGCCGTCGACCACGAGCTCGGCTCCGGTCATGAAACCGCTGGCCCGCTCGCTGGCCAGCAACAGGGTCGCCCCGACCAGCTCGTCCGCTTCGCCGAAGCGGTTCATCGGCGTGTGGCCCATGATGGCCGCGACGCGTTCCCCGGTCAGCACCTTGCGGTTCTGTTCGGCCGGGAAAAAGCCCGGCACGAGGGTGTTTACCCGGACCCGGTCGGTGGCCCACTCCCGGGCCAGGTTCTTGGACAGGTTGTGGACCGCGGCTTTCGAAGCCGAGTAGGTAAAAACACGCGACAGCGGAATCAGGCCGCTCATGGAGCCGACATTGATGATGCTGCCGCCCTTGCCGGCCTCGACCATGCTCCGGCCGAAAACCTGGCAGGCGAGGAAGAGCCCCTTGAGGTTCACGGCGATGATCTTGTCGAACTCGTCCTCCTCGATCTCGAAAAAAGGTGTGGGGGAATTCACGCCGGCGCCGTTGACCAGGACATCGACCGTGCCGAACCGATCGATCACGCGGTCACGGAGGCGTTCCAGCGCGGCCTTGTCGCCGACGTCGCAGGCTTCGAAGACGGCGGAACCGCCAACCGCTTCGATGGCATCGATCCGCGTTTGGGCCTTTTCGGCGTTTCGCCCGACGAGGACGACGGTAGCCCCGGCGCAGGCGAGCCCCTGGGCCATGGCGCCGCACAGTTCCCCGGTTCCGCCGATCACCACGGCGGTCCGGTCTTTCAGGGAGAACAGTTCTTCCAGATAACTCATGATAAAAACAACCGCAAAGCCGCCAAGGGCGCTAAGGGTATGAAGAAGGAAATCAATTCGGTTTAACCACGAAGTTCACGAAGGCCTCGAAGTCGATTAGTTTACGAAGCGGCGAAGTCCATCTTTCAAACGGTTAGAGTGAAAATTGATCAGGAAAGCCACGCGGTATCCGGAGAGCTTCAGGTAGCTGATAACCTGTGCCTCATAGGCTGATTCCAACAAGCCGGGCCCCAGATGCGTGTGCACTTCGAAGGCAGCATCCAGAATAACCCGGGCTATTCTTTCCGTTTCACAATCGAGATTCAATAGTCCCTCCCCCTTTGTGTCCTTCGTGTCCTTTGTGGTTACCAATTCTTTAACGTACGACGCGGGCGGAGCCGCCGCCTTTGAGTTTTTCGACTTCCTTGAGCGTGGCCATGGACGTGTCGCCGGGGGTGGTCATGGCGAGCGCACCGTGGGCCGCTCCGTAGTCCACCGCTTCCTGCGGGTCGCCGGTGGCCAGCATGCCGTAGATGAAGCCGCTGGCGAAGCTGTCACCGCCGCCCACCCGGTCGAGGATTTCGAGCTTCGGGTATTCCCGAGCCTGATGGAAAGCGCCGTCGTGCCAGCAGATGGCACCCCAGTCGTTGACCGTCGCGGTGTGGACCTGCCGCAGCGTGGTGGCCGTGGCCTGGAAGTTGGGGTAGGCGGCGACCGCGCGTTCGATCATCGCCTTGAAGGCGTCGACCTCGATGTTGGAGATGTTTTCATCCATCCCCTCCACCTCGAAACCGAGGCAGGCGGTAAAATCCTCCTCGTTGCCGATCATGACATCGACCGACTGGGCGATCTCCCGGTTGACCGCCTGCGCCTTTTTCTGGCCGCCGATCGATTTCCAGAGCGACGGCCGGTAATTGAGGTCGTAGGACACGATGGTCCCGTGCTTCCGGGCGGCCTGCACCGCCTCGAGACAGACGTCCGCCGCCGACTCGCTGAGCGCGGCGAAGATGCCTCCGGTGTGAAACCAGCGCGCGCCGCAGGTGCCGAAAATGTGATCCCAGTCGATGTCGCCCGGCTTCAGCTGGCTGGTGGCGGTCAGCCCGCGGTCCGGGCAGCCCACCGCGCCGCGTACGCCGAAACCACGCTCGGTGAAATTGAGGCCGTTGCGGACCGTCCGGCCGAGGCCATCGTAGGGCACCCAGCGGATGAAGCGGGTATCCACCCCACCCTGCAGGATAAAATCCTCGATCAGGCGCCCCACCTCGTTGTCGGCAAAGGCGGTGACCACCGCAGTCGGCAGACCGAAACAGCGTCGGAGGCCGCGAGTGACGTTGTACTCGCCACCGCCCTCCCAGGCGGTGAACTGCCGTGCGGTGCGGACCCGGCCCTCCCCGGGATCCAGCCGCAGCATGATTTCACCCAACGAGACGCAAGCGTATTGGCATTCCTTTTCGGGTCGGAGATCGATGGCCATAGGATAGTCGGTAGTTGGTAGGGGTGTTTGTCAGGAGGAAAAAACGGGAAAAGCGTCGGGCTCCCAGCGTTGGGAGCCGATCTCGACGGCAATCTCATCGAAGGCCTTCACTTCGGCGGTGGAAAAGAGCAGGCCCCCGGCGGCCTCGGACCGCTTTGCCGCCTCGGCCTCGATCTGCCCGGGCAGCAAACAACCTTCATTACCGTGACCGAGGATGTCCTCGATGACGGCCCGGACGTTGGCCGCCTGATCACGGCCGCAGGCGAAGGCGCCTCCGTTCAGCGCATCAGGGTGGATCACCTGAAAGAAAAAGCTCGGCGTGTACTTTTCGCCCTCGGGCGCGTGTTCCCCCGCTTTCGGCCAACGGCTGCGGCGGGTCGGGAGCGAGCCCCCGATCAACGCGCCGACCAGCTCGTTGATCAGGCTGAGGCCGTAGCCCTTGTGCGCGCCGAAGGGCAACAGGGCTACGGCTTTCGCCGCATCTGCAGTCGGGTTGCCCTCGGCATCGACCGCCGCGTTCGGCGGCAGCGGCTGCCCCTCCCGGGCCAGTTGCTGGACCCGGCCCATCGCCACCACGCTGGTCGCCCAGTCGATGACCACCGGGAAGCCGATCGCCTCCCGGGTGGGAAAAGCCCAGCTGTGCGGGTTGGTGCCCAGCGTCGGATACCGGCCCTGAAAGGGCACGACTTCCGCCAGCGCGGCGGTGCAGTTTGTGTAGGCGATGTAGCCCCGGTTGGCCGCCTCCATCACATAACCGCCGCCCCAGAGGTAATGGAAGGCGTTGTCGACGCTGACCATGCCGACGCCGTACCGGTCGGCCAGCTCGATGCAGCGGTCCATCGCCGCGTAGGCGGTCGCCTGGCCGAGCTTGCGGTTGGCATTCCAGACCTCGGTCGCCGCGAACCGGCTGTTGAGCGTCTCGATATCCGCGCCGGGGCGGCAGCCGCCCGCATGGCTGCCGAAGAGGTGGTCGAGGTGCAGCGCCTTGAGCGCGTTGTGGGTCCGGATGCCGTGGCGCGCCGCGTGGGCGGAGAACCGGGCGGCGGCCGCCGCTTCGTCCTCGGTGTATCCGCGGTCGCGATACGCCGCTGCGACCAGACGGTTGTGGGTATCCTCGGGAACGATGTGAAAGGTCTCGGCCATGGGATGGAGTCAGGAAAGAGGCTCAGGCTCCGGGCAGGGGGGCGTTGTTGGCCTGGGCCAGCGGCTTTCTGCCCTGCAGCGCCAGGATCAGGTTGCGGGCGGCCATGCCGGCCTGCCGCTGGACGGATTCGAAGGTCCGCGAGCCGATGTGCGGCGTGATCAGGCAGCGGGGCGCGCGCAGCAGCGGGTGGTCGGTGCGGGGCGGCTCCTCGTCCAGGACATCGGCGCCGTAGCCCCCGACCTTGCCCGACTGCAAGGCCTCGACCATGGCGGCGGTTTCCACCAGTTCGCCCCGGGCGCAGTTCAGGATGATAACACCGTCCTTCATCCGGTCGATGGACCGGGCATTGATCATGCCGCGGGTCTCGTCGGACAGATTCGTGTGGAGCGACACCACGTCCGCCGTGGACAGCACCGCTTCAATCGAAGGGGCTTTCCGGATCTTGTGCAGGACCTCGAAGGATTTGTCCCAGTACAAGTCGAAGGCGATGACATCCATCCCGAAGCCTTTCGCACGGGTGGCGACCTCCTTGCCGATGCGGCCAAGCCCCACGACACCGATCGTCTTACCCATGATCTCGTGCCCGGTGAGGCGCTTCCACTCGCCGTTGCGCGTATGATTGACCTCCTCCACCAGTTGCCGGTTCAAGGCCAGGAGTAGAGCGAAGGTGTGCTCGGCGACCGTGGTGTGGTTCACCCCCGGGCAGAAGGTGATGGGTATGCCCCTGGCGGTCGCATACGGCACGTCGATCTTATCCAGGCCGATGCCGTACTTGGAAATGACTTTCAGCCGCGGCAGCGCCTTGTCGATCACGCCGGGCGTGATGGCGTCATCACCGCACAGGAAGGCGTCGATCTCGCCGACACGTTCCAGCATCTGAGCCTCGGTCAGCGGTCCGCGCTCGCGAACCAGGTCGAAGCCCGCTTCCTCCAGCAGGGCGTGGTGGGGACCAGGCGTATCCTGGAACGACGTAGTGGTGAGCAGTACGCGAGTCATGGAAAGAAGCAGACGGGCTCAAAGGAAACGAACTCAAACACGTGTTGGCGGAAGGTCAAGGGTACCCGCCGCCACCGGTTCGCGGGGTGCGGTTCCCGTCGAGGCGCGGGGTTTGAGCCTGGGTTCGATCCGGAGCGGCCCGGCCGGCTCCGCAGGAGCAGCCCCCTGTTCGAAACCGGACATCAGGAGCGTGACGGTCCGCGCCATCTGGGTATCCACCTGCTGGTCGATCGTGGTGAGGGTCGGTCGGGAGAAGGCACCGACATCGAGGTTGTCGAAACCGGTCACGGACCGGTCGGCAGGCACCTGCAGGCCGGCCGCTTCGAGGCGCTTGATCGCACCCAAGGCCACCCGGTCGTTCAGGCAAAGCCAGGCGGAGGCGGGTTCCCGCGCCAGGAGTGCCTGCTCCGCCAGACGCCAGCCGTAGCCATAGTCCTGGACCGGCGGCCCGGGCTCGGCATAGGCGCCGAAGGCCGTTTTCCCGGACAGGCCGAGCGAGCGGGTGGCGCGGCGCAGGCCCTCTATCCGCTCACGGCCGTAGGGACTCTCCGCATTGATCCCCAGGAGAGCGAAACGCCGATGGCCGAGATTATGCAGATGGCGCATGAGCAGCGGCATGGCGGCCCGCCTATCGAGGGTGACCTCCGGGAACGGCAGCCCGGTGTGGGCGGGATCCACCAGCAACACGGCGGGGCGCGCAGCGGCCAGTTCCCGAACGAGGGCGTGGTCGGCCGTCAATGTGCTGCCGACCAGCACCACACCATCCACCTGCAGGTTGAAAAAACTCTGGATCACCCGCTCCTCCTCGTCCGAACGGCCACCCGTCAACTCGATGACCGCCTGGTAACCGGCCGCGCGCAAACGCGTTTGCAGCGCCATGACCTTTTTCACCAGAACCGGCGTTTCCAGTTCCTGAAAGACCACACCGATCATCCGCGTCCGCCCGCCGCGCAGGCCGCGCGCCATCGGGTTCGGCGCAAAACCCAGCTCGGCCATGGCGGCTTCCACCCGCTGGCGCGTCGAAGCCTTCACCCCGGGGTGACCGTTCAGCACACGGGAAATCGTCCACCGGCTCAACCCGAGGTGATCGGCCAGCGCACGCGTCGTGTCGATCCGCCCGCCACCCGGCTTTTGGTTTGACACGGCCATGAAGCCTACACGTGTTTGATTTTTCCCGATCAAGTCAAGCTGACATTCCCTTCCCCCTCGCCATGTCTGAAGCAGCCATCCCCTCGCCCCGCCCGCTCGGCCTGAAAAAATCCTTTGGTTACGGTGACCGGCTCGGCCTGGCCGGGCGCGGCCACATAAGGGCCAACGCCAAAGGCGCGTTTGCCGGCATCTTCGCCCAACAGTCCATCCGCGAGCTGGACCGGACGAAACGCCGGGCGGAAGACGTCATGCAAGCGGCGCGCACGGCGCTGGAGGCGGCCGGTTACCGGCAGGCCTGGGGAGCGGACGCCGACCACCTGAAAACGCAGGCGGACGTGGAGCGGACGAGCCGGGCGGGTTTCACCTTTTTCACGATCGATCCTTCGGAGGACGTGGACAACAGCGCGGACCGGTTGGCCGAGCCCGCCATTCGCGAGGCGGTGGCCAAGCTGGTCTCGGACGGCATCCTGGCCGAAGACTGGACCGAGGCCTACCTGGGCCGGTCCTTTGAAACGGAGGACGGACCGGAGCTTATTTTCGATGAAGAAAGCCTGTTGCGGGCCGCCGTGAAATACGCCCGGGCCACGGCGCGCTGCGAAATCATGGCGGGACACATCGCAGCGGCCAATGCGGGCCGGGCGCACGAAATCGAAGTTTCCGTGGACGAAACCGATTCGCCCACCTCGCCGCTGGAGCACCTGTTTTTCGCGCTCGAGCTGAAGCGCCGGGGGGTGAAACCAGTCAGCCTGGCACCGCGCTTCATCGGGGATTTCGAAAAAGGCGTGGACTACAAGGGCGACCTTGCCGCCTTCGAGGCTGCGCTCAAGGAGCATGTCGCGATCGCCAAAGCCTGCGGGCCCTACAAGATCAGCGTGCACTCCGGCTCGGACAAGTTTTCGGTCTATCCGATCATCGGGCGGGTCTGCGGTGACCTCCTTCATGTGAAAACGGCGGGCACCAGCTATCTGGAGGCGCTGCGGGTCGTCTGCCGCCAGGCGCCCGAGGTCTTCGGCGAAATCATCCGTTACAGCCTGACGCGCTTTTCCACCGACCGGGCCAGCTACCACATCGCAGCCAGGGAAGCAGATTTCGCCGAGGCTCATCGTCTGGATCGTTCCGACTGGGAACGCTTTTACCTCGACGAAGACAACGGGCGACAACTGCTCCATGTTACCTTTGGATCAGTACTGACCCGCGGCACCCTGGAGGACGGCCGGACCATGAAGGCAGCTGTCACGGAAACCCTCGAAGCCCATCCCGACCTCCACGCCGACCTGCTGGAAAAACACCTCGGCCGGCACGTCACCGAACTGGAAGCCGGTTGACGCCGCCTGTTCACCCGAACGCAAACCGCACTCACAATGAGCAAGAAACGCTACGCCGTCGTCGGCACCGGAGGCCGGTGCCCCATGTTCATCGACCCCATCCTGGGCGCCCACAAGGCACACTGCACGCTGGTCGGCTTCTGCGACATCAGTCAGGTCCGGATGGACCAGCGCAACCGCTACATCGGCGAAAAATTCGGACACGAGCCGGTGCCGACCTACCAGGCCGAGGCTTTCGACCGGATGGTCGAGGAAACGAAGCCAGAGGTGATCATCGTCACCAGCAAGGACGACACGCACGATCTTTACATAGTGCGTGCCTGCGAACTGGGCTGCGACGCCATCACGGAAAAACCGATGACCATCGACGACAGGCGCTGTCGCCGGATCCTCGATACGGTGGAGCAGACGGGCCGCAACGTGCGGGTCACGTTCAATTACCGTTGGGGTGCCTTCAACACCAGGGTCAAAGAGGTCCTCGACAGCGGGGTCATCGGCACGGTGCGCAGCGTCAACCTCGAATACCTGTTGAACACCAGCCACGGGGCCGACTACTACCGTCGATGGCACAGCTCGATGGCGGACTGCGGAGGCCTGCTGGTGCACAAGTCCACCCACCACTTCGACCTCGTCAACTGGTGGATCGACAGCATCCCGGAACAGGTCTTCGCCTACGGGGACCTCGTTTTCTACGGCCGGGACAACGCCGTGCGGCGGGGAGACAAGGCCTATACCGGATACCCGCGCTACACCGGGTATGTCACCAAGGAACAGGACCCCTATTCCATGGACCTGAGCGAGGGCACCATGAAGGCCCTCTACAAAGACGCCGAAGAGGAGACCGGCTATATCCGCGACAGAAACGTCTTCCGCGAGGGTATCGATATTTATGATACGATGAGTGTGAATGTCCGCTACCGGAGCGGCGTGCTCCTGACCTATTCGCTCAACAGCTTCTCCCCCCGCGAAGGCATGCGGGTGACCTTCAACGGCGACCGCGGGCGGGTCGAATACTACGAGTTCGGCGGCTCGCACATCATCACCGGCGAAAGCAGCGAGGACCTGGCCGAACAGCAGGCCGCCGACCCCGGCCAGGAACGGATCGTGGTTTTTCCCCATTTCAAGCAGAACTACGAGGTGCCGGTTCAGAAAGGCGAAGGCGGGCACGGCGGGGGTGATCCGCTCATCCAGGCTCAGATCTTCAGCCCGGAGGCACCTGAAGAAACCCTCGGTCGCAATGCCGGCCACGAACAGGGCGCGGCCTCGATTCTCATCGGTGTGGCGGCCAACCAGAGCATCGTGCGGAACGCACCCGTCCGCATCCTTGACCTCGCTCATCTCAGGCCCGAGGCGATCCGTCTGTCCGAACTGACCTGACCGGGCTGCCGGGTCTTGCCTTCATGCCGGTGTTGGGTGAGAACCCCCAGCATGCGCGAAGACGTTCAGCTGTTTGCGAGCTATTGTATCCGCGAAGGCCTGTTGACTCCTGAGACCTGCCGGCAATTGAAGGAGGGTGCCGGGCGGGACCTCGATCTGCTTGGTTTCGGTGAAATGCTGCTGGACCTCGAAATCACCGAGGATGTGGACGCCATCCAGCGGCTGCTCGACGATACGGTGGACAACTTCGCGGCCGGGGAACGGGCCGACCTCAACCCCTTCGCATCGCCGGAGCCTTCCGCTCCAGCCAGGCCCACCCTCCGGTTTCGGTCCGAGCGTCCTGAAGACTCCCGGACAACCGAAGGCGACGACCGGTTGCCACCGGATCCCGAGACGGCTCCGCAACCTGAGCCGGCGGACAAACCGGCAGAGGTTCATGCTGCGAAACCGACGACACCCCCTCCGGCCGCGAGCCAGGAGCCGGCGACCGCCCCCGCGCCGAGGAGCCCCCAGCCTACCGAAACGACCAGGCCCCCGCCGACGGCGACCATCGCCTCGACGGCGGAACCCGCTGCGGCCGATTTCCGTGCCTGGCCCGGCTACGACGATGAGCAGTTGAAGGCGGCGGTCATCGGGCTGTTGCGCCAGGCTACGCTCGACGGGGTGAGCGATCTTCACCTGTCTGCCGGCAGCCGTCCGTTTTTTCGATCCAACCGGGCGGTGAGTTACGCCGAATGCGATCCCCTCGACCGGGAAACCGCCCGTCGGGCCAACTACGCCCTGCTGAGCGAGGCGGAGCGCAAATGGGTCGATACGCGTCAGGACTATGACTTCGCCCTGGCCTTCGACAGCGGGGAGCGGTACCGCGCCAATATCCTGGTCCACCGCGACGGCATCGCGGGCACGTACCGGACCGTGGCACCGGATATCCCCGAACTGCGGGACCTCGGTTTCAGCGAGAAACAGGAGACGGTGCTCCACCAGTTGCTGGCTTACCACAACGGCCTGATTCTGGTGACCGGTCCAATCGGCTCGGGCAAGACCACCACCCTCGCCTCACTGGTCCAGCACATGAACCGGACCCGGCAGGACCACATCATCACGGTCGAGGAGCCGATCGAAATCGTTCAGCAGAGCAACCGGTGCAATGTCACCCAGCGCGGCGTCGGCCATCACACCCGGACCTTTCACAGCGCCCTCAAAGGCGCGCTGCGCCAGGATCCCGACATCATCGTGATCGGGGAAATGCGCGACCTCGAAACGATCGAGATGGCCATCAGCGCCTCGGAGACCGGTCACCTGGTCATCGGGACGATGCACACCGCCGATGCCGCCAGCACCCTGAACCGGATCCTCGATGTCTTTCCTCCCGCCCAGCAGACGCAGATCCGGGCCATGGTGGCGGAGAGTCTGCGCGGGATCGTCTGCCAGCGCCTGCTGCCGAATTTGGACGGCGGCCTGAGTCTGGCGGTGGAAATCCTTCTCCGGAACACCGCCGTCTCGAGCCTCATCCGCGAAGGCAAGAGCGACGGCCTCAGCAATATCATGGAAACCGGCACCAGACAGGGCATGATCGGCATGGACGCCTCCGTCATGCAGCTCTTTCGCGACAAGCGGATCGACGCCGAGACCGCGCTCGCGACCGTCCGCAACCGCGTGCTGCACCGCGAAATCCGCGGCGAACCCGAGGCCGGAGCCGACCCCGCCCCCGAACCGAAAAAGAAAAAAGGCCTTTTTGGCTGAGCCCGCCACGCCCATGGCCCGAATCGACCATTTTCTCCGCCAGATGCTCGACCAGGACGGGTCGGACTTGCACCTCAACGTCGGTTCCAAACCGAAGGCCCGGATCGACGGTGCCATCCGGGAACTGGACGGCGAGGTCCTGACCGAGACTTCGATGAAGGCGCTGCTCAGCGAAATCACCCGCAAGGAACGCTGGGAGCACTACCTGAGGACCTGGGATCTCGACATGGCCTACGAAATTGAGGGCCTGGCCCGGTTCCGGGGGAGTTTCCTCTACAACCACTGGGGGCCGGCCGCCATTTTCCGACAGATTCCGGCCGAGATTCTGTCCTTCGAGCAGATCAACCTGCCCGAGGTGTTGAAGAGCGTTTGCGCCTACAAGGAGGGGCTGGTGTTCGTGACCGGACCGACGGGCAGCGGCAAGTCGACCACGCTGGCCGCCATGATCGACTACATCAACCGGAACTACCGGAGGCACATCATCACGATCGAGGATCCGGTCGAATTCGTGCACCAGAACAAGCAGTCGGTCCTCGTCCACCGCGAAGTCGGGGAGCACAGCCATTCCTTCGCCAACGCGCTGCGCGGTGCCATGCGGGCCGACCCGGACATCATTCTGGTCGGGGAGATGCGCGAGCTCGAGACCATCAAGCTCGCCCTCAACTGCGCCAGCATGGGCATGCTCGTCTTCGGCACGCTGCACACCAACAATGCGCCCAAGACCATCGACCGGATCATCGATGCCTTTCCCGCTGAAGAGCAGGCGCAGATCCGTGTCATGCTCGCCGGCTGCCTGAGCTGTGTCGTCTCCCAGCTCCTCGCCAAGCGTCAGCCCAAGGGGCGGGTCGGCGTCCATGAAATCCTGCTCAAGCACGACGCGCTGCCCAACACCATCCGGTCCGGGCGTATCGCCGATGTGCGCGGCATCATCGAGAGTTCGCAAAACCAGGGCATGAAGCTGATGGACCAGTCGATCCGCGACCTGTTGAAGGCCGGCACCATCACCGCCCGGGAAGCCTACATGAAGGCGACCGACAAGGAGCGCTTTCTGCCCGCCCTCAAGGCCGAAGAAGCCGCCGAAAGCTGACCGGGGGGCTTCGGCCGTTCGCGGGTTCAAACCCGTTCAAAGACTTCGGGCTGGCCAACCGGCGCGGAAGCTCGCTGAACTGAGATCCATGCGTACCCGTCCCCTTGGCCACACCGGTCTGACCGTTTCGGAGATCGCCCTCGGCGCGGCCCGCGGAGCCGTCACCGATCCCGACCGTTTCCAGGCTTCCGCGCGCACGGCCTTTGAATCGGGTATCACCCTGGTGGATACAGCGGCCGGCTACGAGGACGGGGCCTGCGAAACCGAGCTGGGCCGGGTGTTGCCGGATTTTCCCGACGTGCATGTTTGCACCAAGTACCGTCCGTACGCGGACTGGTATCCGGATTCTCCCTACAACGGCTCTCCTGAAGCCCTGGTTTCGTCGGCGGAAGCCAGCCTGCGTCGCCTGGGGCGTGAGCGCCTTGACATCCTGCTCGCGCATGGCATGCGCACCCTGGAAAGCTTTCGCCGGTTCATGGAAGACGGCTGCTATGAAGCCCTCGTACGGCTGCGGGATCAGGGAAAGGTACGCGCCATCGGGATCAGCGAGTTGTCGGAGGGGGACGGTCGCCACGCGGTGCTGCAGGAGGCAGTCCCCGGTGGGCGGTTGGATGTGGTCATGCTGACCCTGAATCTGTTGCTCCAGACGGCTGCTGACTCGGTGTTGCCGCTGACCGCCGCAAGTGGCACGGGCACCCTGATCATGATGCCTCTCGACCAGGCCGGCAAGGGCCGCGGGCTGGTCAGCGAGGCGGGCGCGCTCAACTCGGTCCGCCGGTTGATCGGGCGAGGGCAGCTGCCGGACGAAGCTCCCTGGAATGACCCGGAACTGTTTTCATTTTCGCGGCAGCGTCCCATGCAGGAAACGGCTCTCCGGTTCATCCTGCAGCATGCGGTGAGCAGCGTGTGCGTGGGGATGAGCCGCCCGGAACGGGTCGTTGAGAATCTGCGCGCCTCGGCCGATGGACCGCCCTACCTTCCCCCGGAGGAGTTTGCACGGTGGAAATCGCTGTTCGGTCGTATTTCAGCCCAAGCCCTATGAACAAAACAATGAAACAACTGGTGGTCACCGGCCCCGGGGAAGCGGAACTCCGCGAGGTTCCGATCCCCGAGCCCGGACCGCGCGAGGTCCTGATGAAGGTCACAGCCGTAACGACCTGTCCGCAATGGGACCTGCATCTCGCCCACAACGAACCCATGTTTGTCGGGCACAGCTTTCATTATCCCTATACACCGGGGCAGCCCGGCCACGAGGCCACCGGGCGCGTCGAGGCCGTGGGCAACGAGGTAACGGAATATTTTCCGGGCGACCGGGTTTGCGCCTGGCAGGACCCCGGCCATCAGGGCCCCGGTTGCTACGCCCAGTATGTCCTCCACAAGGCCAAGCGTCTGATCAAAATCCCGGAGGACCAATCGGATGCCGCCTGGGCTCCCCTGGAACTGGCCATGTGCGTGGGAACGGTTTTCCGCATGCTGCGGGACATGGATGTCTTGCGTGATCGCTCCGTCGCCGTGAGCGGACTCGGACCGGCCGGTCTGATCGCGCTGCAAATGGCTCTGGCGGAGGGAGCCCGGTCGGTTGTCGGTTTCGATCTCAAGGCGGACCGGTTCGCCCTGGCGAAGTCCCTGGGAGCCGCCGGCTGCTACGATCCCCGGGGCGTATCCGGGGAAGATTTTCCTGCCAGACCGGATCAACCGGGTATTGAAACGGCCATCGACTGCGTGGGAGCAAAAGCGTCGGTGGAATTTCTGATGGATCGCTCAAGCGACGTGGTCGCCCTGTTTGGCGTACAGCGCGAAACATACGCGTTTGAGCCCCGTCATTTCAGCCTGCGCCTGTGTGGCTATGGCGGGCATTCCCGGGAATCAGCCGACTATGCGGCGGCATTGGTTCAATCCGGAAAGCTGAAATTGGAGCCCCTCGTCACACACCAGTTGCCCTTGGAGCGCTACGTCGAAGCGGTCCACCTGCTGGACCGGCAGCAGGCCATCAAGGTCTGTTTCCTGCCCTGGGCCTCGGCATAAGCCTTCTCTGGCAACAGGCAGGGTTCTTGCCTGGCGGGCCTGGCTGCACCCGCCGGGAGGTGAAGTACAACCGTTTTAATTTTAAACAGCTTTTGCCAGGCCGGCCCTTGTGCTTATCATTCGGGTACACCAGTCAACATTCGCCCGCTTTACCCTTTCATCCGGACGACCCGCCCCCCTCCCAGCAAGCAGGTTGTGTCCCCGGTCCGGGGTTGGATCACGGCCGTACCGGTAAAGCTGCCATAGGCCGGCAACACCCACTGATGCAGGTTTCGCTGATACCAGAAAACCGGTACCCGCAGCCCGCCCGACCTCGAAGCTGCGCCGCGTTCGCGCAGTCTGATCGCCGGGTGCAGGTGGCCGCTCAAGGTCAGCCGGGCGACCGATGCTTCCGCCAGGGGAGCGTGAACCAATCGGAATGGGCCCAAATCCATACCGGCGGGCAGGATACCCAGATTCCAGGAAGCCGGCAGTTCCGCGAGACAGCGGTCATGATTGCCGGGCACCAGACACCAGTCGAGCCCGGGCCAGTCGCACCGCCACACATCGATCGCGGCGCGCACCGGATCCGCCAGACTGGCCTGACCATGAAACAGATCGCCCAGAACGATCAGCCGCCGGGCATGAGTGGCCCGAAGATCTCGGCTCAGGTTCCCCAGATCCTGAACCGTTTCCCCATCGGGCAGGGCGAGTCCGCCCGAGCGCAGGTGCGCCGCTTTGCCCAGGTGGCAGTCGGCGACAAAGAGAGCCTGCTCTCCCGGTGAAAATGCCGCGCCGGTGGGCAACAGGACCAGCCGGTTGGGCCCATCCCCGACCGGCAGGCTGCCGGCCGGGCTTTCCGTCTCGAATGGTCCGGTCATGCCGCCAGTGTTGGCAGCCCGAACGGCGGCGCAACCCGCGACAACACCGCCGCCCGGTCGGCTTGACCGAAATGCGGCGACCGGCCAACGTGTCCGCTTCGCATGTTGCTGGTAATCGACAACTTCGACTCCTTCACATTCAACCTCGTCCAGTATTTCGGACAGCTCGGGGTTGAGCAGAAGGTGGTGCGCAACAACGCCATCACCCTAGAGGAAGCCCTCGCCCTTGACCCGGAGCGTGTGCTCATTTCGCCGGGCCCCTGTGATCCCGACCAAGCCGGGATGAGTCTGGCCCTCGTCGGGGCGTTTGCCGGCAAAAAACCCCTCTTTGGTGTGTGTCTGGGTCACCAGTGCGTGGGCCAGTATTTTGGCGGCAAGGTGGTTCGGGCGGACCGCCTGATGCACGGAAAGACCTCTCCGATCCACCATGGCGGCACGGACCTGTTTGCCGGCATGCCGGCAGCCTTTCCCGCCACTCGCTACCATTCGCTGCTGGTGGAACGGGCAAGCTTTCCGGATTGCCTCGAAATCACCGCCGAGACGAACGAGGGGGAGATCATGGGGTTGCGTCATAAGTCCTTGCCTGTCTGGGGGGTTCAGTTCCATCCTGAAAGCCTGGCGACAATGGACGGGATCCGCCTGCTGGAGAATTTTCTGTCCCTCTGATGAACCGGGTCTGCCCCGGCCGGTCTATAAGTCACGGGAACCATCCCGGTGGGTTCACCGCCCGCCCCACCCCATGCGCTGCCCTCGCTGCAACCACGCTCAAAGCAAGGTGATCGATTCCCGGACCACCCGGAACGGCCTGTCGATCAAGCGTCGCCGGACCTGCCTCGACTGCGGGCACCGGTACACGACGGTGGAGGAGATTCAGGGCGAGGACTTGCCTGTCCGGAAGCGCGACGGCTCGAGCCAGGAGTTCGATGTCAACAAGATCAAACTCGGTATCCTGAAAGCCGTGGACAAACGGGAGGTGGACGCCGAACAGATCGAGCAGATGGTGACCGAAATCGTCCGCGAACTCCGCAGTGAATTCGTACTGGAGATCCCCGCCAAGGCCATCGCCGAAAAGATCATGAACCAGCTCAAGCAGGTGGATAAGATTGCCTATGTGCGCTTTGCCATTGTATATAAAGACTTTAAGGAAATCTCAGAGCTGGAGGACGAACTCCTCAGCCTCCGCAACGTTCCTTGAACCCTCAAAGCAGGACTCACAGTGAACCTCCCCCCCGATCCCGGCAAACTACAGAGCCTCCATTCGCTGCTCAGCGCCACGTTCGGGACCGATCCCTTTCAGGCGGAGCAAATCGAAGCGGCCATCCAGCACTGCCTGAACGAACAGGAGCGGCCGGCGGAACCGGGCGATACCGACCTCGCCCTCCGGCCGGGCCTGGATGTCCAGCAACTGGCCAAGCTCCACGCGCTCTACAGCAAGCATCAGGCGGACGGATTCGCGCACTGGGACCTCAGCCAGAAGCCCTATGATCCGCTCTTCATCCGGGCCCACCTCCAGCGTATTCTCCGCCAGCTGAGCGGCCACCCGCGGGCCACCCTGGTGGTGACCGGCCTGCGCCAGGCGTTGTGTCCTGCAGGAAAATACTGGACCCGCGGTCGCCGGGAGCGTTACCGGGAGGCCATCACCTACATCGAGGACCTGGCCTGCCGTTACCAGACCCCCAACAGCGCGTTCAACCTGATCATCCTTTAACGTCCTGATTCACCCCATGGCTGAAAAAACGCTCTTTCAAAAAATCATCGACCGGGAAATCCTCGCCACCATTGAGCATGAGGACGATCGCGCCATCGTCATCCGCGACATCGATCCGCAGGCGCCCACCCACCTGCTGTGCATTCCCAAAAAGCCGATCCCGCGCATCGGTGAAACCGACGATTCGGACGCCGAGCTGCTCGGCCACCTGATGATCACCGCCCGAGCAGCCGCCCGGCAGGCGGGGATCGGGGATGGATTTCGCCTGGTGATCAACAATGGCACCGACGGCGGAGAGGCCGTGCCTCACCTCCACATCCATATCCTGGGTGGCCGCAAAATGACCTGGCCTCCGGGCTGATCCTCCATCGACGCAGGAGGATCCTGCCCTCCTCCAGCCTTGATTCCCGATGGTCCGTGATGTGTAACAGCCGGTTTTGGCAACGCCGGTCGCCCTGAAGGGTCGATCGACCTGCGGTTATGGCTTCTTCTACAACAACCAAGCCCCGTCCCGGCGGGATCCAGCGGGTCGTGATCTACTCCCTGCTGCTGCGGGAGATTCAGACGCGCTTCGGCAAATACCGGTTGGGCTATTTCTGGGCCTTCCTCGAGCCAGCCCTCCACGTGACGGTCTTTTTCCTGATCTTCATGTTTATCAAGCAGAAACAGGTGGCCGGCATGAGCACGCCCATGCTGCTGGTGACAGGGATTCTCCCCTTTTTTCTTTTCCGCTATATCATCATGTCGGGAATGACAGCCATCACCGGCAACCTTCAGATTTTCAATTACAGACGGGTCAAGCCGGCTGATGCCGTCATCGCGCGGATCCTGCTTGAGGTGCTCACCTTCGGCACCGTCTTTGTCTGTTTCCTCATCATCCTGTGGTACTTCGGGTTCGAGGTCACGGTCCATAATCCGGTCGAGACCTTCGGGGTGTTTGCCCTGCTGATTCTGTTCAGTGCCGGCATCGCCTTCGCGCTTTCCATTGTGGGTGTTCTCTACCCGGAAATGGCCAAACTGATACCTATGGTCATTCGACCGCTTTATTTTATATCGGGTGTCTTTTACACCGCCTCCTTTTTCCCACCCGACCTGCGCAAGTATGTCCTGTGGAACCCGCTGTTGCACGTGACGGAGTTACTCCGTGGGGCGATGCTGGATACCTTCGAAAGTTATGGAAGCTGGCTGTTCCTTTCGATCTGTACGGTGATCAGCCTTTTTTTCGGACTCTCCTATCACCGCATCAACCGGATTAAGATTCTGACTTCGGTCAATCGGCCATGATTGAAATCCGCAACCTCACCAAGTCCTATCGGACCGGCCACGGCCGCCATTATGTCTTTCGGGATGTAAACGCGGTTTTCCCCGAGGGCAAAAGCGTGGGCATCATCGGCCGTAACGGCGCCGGCAAGACGACCTTGCTCAATATTCTGGGCGGCATCGATTACCCAGACAGCGGTGAAGTGAAGACGGAGAAAAAAATCTCCTGGCCCATGGGCATGTCCGGCAACTTCGTTCGGCACATCTCCGGGCGCGAGAACTGCAAATTCATCTGCCGCATCTACGGAGACAGCCCAGCGGTGATTCGGGAAAAGCTGAAATACATCGAGGAGCTGTCCGGCATCGGCAAATTTTTCGACGAACCGCTCTACACCTATTCCGCAGGCATGAAGGCGCGCGTGAGTTTTGCGCTCAGCATGGCTTTTGAGTTCGACATCTATCTGATGGACGAGGTGGGCGCGCCCGGAGACCGGATCTTCAAACAGATTACAAGCCGCGCGCTCGAGGAGCGAAAATCCAAGTCGACCGCCATCATGGTATCCCACAGTCTAACCACTTTGCGCGCATCCTGTGACATCGGTGTTCTCATCGGAGGGGGTCGCGTTCGGATTTTCGAGGATATCGAGGAGGCCATCCATACCTACGAAAATGAGTAAATCGCTTTCCTTTCTCAGGCGCCACCTGGCGTTTTTCATCCTTGTCCCGGGCCTGACCGCGATTGCCGGCTTTTATCTGTACGGAATCGCCCGCGACGTCTACGTCGCCGAAGCCCAGTTCATTATCAAGCAGAATGACAACGCCGCGCCGCGCATGGAGATGGATATTCCACTCCTCAATAGCGGGGGGAGCAGTACCAGCAAGGAAGATGCCCTCATTCTCAAGGAATATATCCGCTCTCTGGACATGCTCAGCAAACTGGAAGAGCGGCTTGGCCTGCGGGAGCATTACAGCGCACCCCGCTGGGACTTCTGGCAGAAGCTGGATGAGGACTCATCCGAAACCAGCTTTCTCGCCTACTACCGTGAACAAATCAAGGTTACCATCGACCCGGACAGCAGTATTGTGAAGCTGCGTGTCCGCGCCTTCACCCCGGACATGGCGCTGTTTCTGGCCCAGGCTATCGTTGAGGAGAGTGAGGTATTCATCAATACCCTGTCCCGGGATCTTGCCGAAAAGCTGGTCACCTTCGCTGAAGACGAAATGCGCCAGGCTGAAATCCGACTGGCCCGGGCAAAGGATGCTCTGAATAAATTTCAGGCCAAGACCGCTACCGGAAATCCGACAGCGGTGGAAGAAGCGCTCGTCCAGCAAATCGCCACCCTTGAGAATCAAAAGTCACAAAAGGAAATCGAACTGCGTTCAGCCCGGCGGCTCTACCGGGAGAATGCCCCCCAGGTACAGCAGATCCTCAACGAAATCGATTCCATCAATCAGCAACTCACTGACCTGAATCAACGCCTGATCGGCTTGTCCGGAAACGAGTCGGCGGAAATTCGTGCGACCTTCGAAAAACTTGAATTGGACGTAACCTTCGCCGAAAACGCATACGCCACAGCCACCACTTCTCTGGCTAATGCCCAGATAGATGCATCGCGCCAATTGAAATTCGTCGTGGTTGTTTCAAATCCCTCCCTGCCGGATGAAGCTGTTTACCCGGAACGCGGCCTCAACCTCCTGACCATCGCCGTGGTTTTGCTCGTTGCCTACGGAATCGGGAAACTGATACTCGCCACTATTCAAGATCACGTCGACTAATCCCTCTCCTTGATAAGCTCATGCTCCCTTATTTCTCAGTTCGTTCCGCTCGATGGCTTTGCCTCAGCTTGCTTTTGGGTATCCTGCCGGCAGCCGCGCAAATCCCTCCGCCCGACTTCAACCCGGCCGACGCCCGCCAGGGTCAGTTTCAGTCAGAGGAAGCGCAACAACGCGTCCAACAGGAGCAACGGGAACAATTTGGCACAGGGACGGAAAGCGGCGCCACTACCCGCAACGGCCAGCGTGTTGGCCCGGACGGTCGCGACCCAACCGGTGAAGCGGCCCTCCGTTCCCAGCGACTCAATAACGGGTTCGATGCTTATCGGCTCCTGTATCCTGACACCGACGTCTTCGGAGCCCATCTCTTCCAGGGAGCGTTCAGCCAGTACTCCTTCACTGGATTTAATCCCAACTACCTGATCACCGTCGGGGATGAAATCCGCGTCCAGGTCTGGGGCGCGGTCGAAATAGACCTCACGGCCACCGTCGATCCGCAGGGGAATCTCTTTCTACCGCAAGTCGGCCCCATTGCGGTCGAAGGCATTCGCAACGCCGACCTGAATGACATTATCAAGAAAAACGTCGGCGAGGTCTTCATCGAGAATGTGCAGTCCTACGCCAACCTGGTCACGCCGCAACCGGTCAGGGTGTATGTGACCGGAATGGTTACCCGGCCGGGCCTCTACGCCGGTTTCAGCGCCGATTCGGTTCTCTATTACCTGGACAGCGCCGGCGGCATCGATCCCGAGCGCGGCAGTTTCATCGATGTGCGGGTACTGCGCGACGGCGAACTGCACCGGGAAATCGATCTCTACAGTTTTCTGACCGAGGGCAAAATCGAACATATCCAGTTTCAGGATGGTGACACCGTGTTTGTCGCCCCGCTGCGGAATACCGTCACCTTTACCGGTGACCTGAGCAACCCCTACCAGTTCGAGTTCGCAGGACCGGAGCTGGCGCTGACCCGTGCCCTCGATCTGGCCCAGCCGCTGCCCAGCGCGACCCATGCCATCATTGGTCGCAAACTGGATGGCCGGATCAATTCGGAGTATGTTCCCTTCTCCGAGGCAGACAACGCCGTCCTCCGGCCAGGCGATTCAGTGGAAGTCTTTTCCGACCTGCAGACCCAGACTATCCGGGTTACGATCGAAGGCGAGCAACGGGGTCCCAAGCAGATCGTCCTGCCCCAAGGCAGCCAGCTCTCGGATGCGCAGAAATTCCTCGAAACGGATGCCCAGGGCGACGCCGAAGCCATCCAGCTCTTTCGTCAGAGTGTGGCCGAACGTCAGAAGGCCATGCTGGAGACATCCCTGGAAAATCTGGAGCGCAACATCCTGTCGGCCCGGTCCTCCTCCACCGAAGAGGCCAATTTGCGGCGGGCGGAAGCCGAATTGCTGCTTCAGTTTATCGAGCGGGCCAAGGAGGTTGAACCGAAAGGTCAGGTGATCTTGAGCCAGGCCGGGGCCAATCCCGAAGATATTTTCCTGGAAGACGGAGACATCCTCTTCATCCCGAAGCGCACCCAACTGATCAGCGTTCATGGGGAAGTGAATTTTCCCAACACTCAGGTTTTCCAGCCCGATCTGGACATGCGTGGCAACATCGACAAAGACGGAGGGTTTACCTACAAAGCGGAACAAGGCCGTATAGTGATCCACAACCGCAACGGCGCCAGTCAGGAGGTCCGCAGCCGCGGATTCCGGCGAGCCGATCTGGAGGCGGGCGACGAAGTGGTGGTCATGAGCAAGACCAACCTGAAGACCCTCCAGTTCTCCAAGGATGTCACGCAGATCATCTTCCAGATCGCTGTGGCCGCCCGTGCCATACTGGATATCTGATCGATCCGTTGCTTTCCTGCGCGCGACCGCGCCGGTCGCTTCATTACCCCTTGCCATGCCCCCCGGGCCTCCAGCCTCCGATCCGCTCCAAAGCCTGTTTGAAGCGGATCACGCATTCAGCCGGCACTCGCGAAAGCACGGGGCTGCGGCGGCTTTCGAGGCCTTCCTCCACCCCCAGGCCCGGCAGCTCCCGGCCGGCAGCCATCCATTGTCCGGTCGCGACGCCATCGTCCGACAGCTGCGCGGCGGGGATGACCGGTTCAGCCTGGTCTGGCAACCGCTGGAGGGCGACGTGGCTGCATCCGGCGATCTCGGTTGGACCTGGGGCACCTATGTGTTGACCTGGCGCGAACCCTCCGGCCGCCCCCACTTTCAACATGGTAAATACCTGAACATCTGGCGGCGTGAGCAGGACGGCCCCTGGCGGGTCGTGGTCGACGTGGGCAATACCAGCCCCGGCCCCCTGCCGGAAGGAGGCTGAACCGGATGGAGGTTATTGCCATCGCCGCACAGAGCCTGGACGGCTGTATCACCCGTCACCAGGCGAGTGGCAGTTCCTTCGCTTCCGAGGCGGACCGCGTCTGGTTTGCCGAGGCCCTGGCCGGTTGCGATTGTCTGGTCATGGGCAGGGGTACCTACGTCGCCTCGCGGGCCTTTATCCGGAGCCGACTCACGCCCGACCGCTGCCGCCACGTGCTGACGCGCCGGCCCCGCGACTGGGTCGAGGACAGGGTGGCCGGCCAGCTGATGTTTACGGACGAGGCCCCCGCCGTCCTGATCGACCGGCTGGCGGAAGAAGGCAACCAACGCTGCGGGGTTCTGGGCGGAGCCGAGATTTACTCACGCCTTCTCCTGGACGGCCGACTCACCCGCCTCTGGCTGACGCTGGAACCCCGCATCTTCGGCCAGGGTATCCGCCTGGTGAATACAGCAATGGATCCGCCCCTCCAGTTGAAGGAAGCGCGCCCCCTTGAAGGCGGCAGCCTGCTGCTCGATTACGTCGTCGGGACCGTTTCGGGCTAGCCCGAAACAAAACCGCTTACCCTGTGTTCACCGGAGGTGAGGTCACGTTCGGGTTGGCCGGGCAGGGACAGGCGGGCCGTGCTGCCGAGGGGCAGCATCAGGCGGACGGTGTAGGCCTCGCGGCCGGCATCCTGCCAGGACCAGTGACAGGCGACGGGGCCGCGATCGGTGCTCAGTGTGGCTCCCGCACCGGGCAGCTTGCGGGTGAGACCGGGGGCGAAGCGGACAACCCGAAACCCCGGGCCCGCCGGATCCGGCTGGACGCCGGCCAGGTCGTGATACAGGAAACCGGCCAGCCCGGGAAAGGACGCGTGGCAATTGCTTTCGGCCCCCGTCCAGACTTCGGGCAGGACCTGCATGCCGGCGGCCCGAAAGGGCCCGACACCCGGATAGTCGGGCTGCAGCAACAGGTCGAGGGCGGTCTCGATCTCTCCCGCGACAGCCAGTACCTGGAGAAGATAGGTCGAGGCGAGGACACCCGTGTCGAGGTGTCCCTTATCCTTTTCCCTGATACGCTTTAGCAGGGCGCCGACCACGCGATCGCGAAGATCGCCGTCCACTACGCCGGCAGCCAGGGCGAGAACGGGATAAGGCTGGCGACCGGTCCCGACCTGACCCGTCTCGGGATCGATCCGTTCCCGAACCGCTTCGGTCAGCCGCGGGATTTCCCGGCGGGCCAGCTCCGCCAGGGGGTCCGCCTCGGCGATTTCGGCCAAACGCAGCGCATGCTTCAGAGTCAGGATGGCATGAAGCGTGTTGAAGAGCCGGTTCGATTCGGTGTCATCCTCCATGCGCCCCGGTGAAAGCCAGTCACCGAGAAAACAGATGCGTTCCGGTACGTGGCTTGGCTTTTCCGCCCAGAGCCAGAAATCCATCAGACCGTCCGGGCAACGATCCATGAGATAGCGGCACCAGCGTTCGATCATCGGCAGATTGTCCGTCACGAAGCGTCGATCCCCGGTAAAGCACCAGGCCTCCCAGGCCAGCTGCACCGGCGCGCTGGCATAGTACGGACCGCCCGCCGGACTGAAGTCCGATGGCAGACGCCAGGGCGCATAATACGGGAGGCGCCCGTCCGGGTCCTGAGCGTCCCGCCAGTCGCGCAGGAATTTCCGCATCAGGGCCCCGATCCGGAACCGGTAACAAGCCTGCCGCATGTTGGCCTCCGCCTCAGCCCCCCAGCCATCCCGCTCACGGTGAACACAGTCGGTCGGCGTGCCGTTGATGGCGAGGGCGGCGAAGGTATTCCCGGCCGCTTCAGCCAACCAGTCCAGTTGCGGCTCGCCACATGAAAAACGGCCCTGGTCGGGCAGGTCGTTGTGACAGACCTCGGCGATGACGGTCTCGAGATCATCGGGCCGGTTGCGGCAATTGTATTCAATTTCCACATACCGAAACGATCGCGGGTGCCACCGCGGGCTCCAGGCCACCTGTCGGCCGGGTGGTGAATCCGGGTGAAACTCACAACTGTCGACCTGACCGAAGTGGTTCCGCCTGGGTTGGTCATCACGAATCGGCCACTGGTCAAAATAGCGGAGCCGCACCTGCCGGGTCGTGGCCCAGTTGTCTTTCAGGCCGAAACGGACATTGACTCTTCCCGTCAGGATGCGCCCGAAATCGGCCAGCCAGGTATCCGGCCGGATCATTTCCAGCGAAACAGCTGGGAGGCGTTCCCGAATCCGATGCGGCTCGGCCAACGGACCCACCAGTCGCCCGGCCGGCCCGGGCACGGCCTCCAGGGGCAGCCAGTCGGCGGCCGGGAAATCGGCTTCCAGCCAGCCCGGCTCTTCCTCCCGCTCGTCCTCATGTTCTCCCCCGAACCCTTTGTGCTTGTAGTAAGTACCCGAGAGACGGGTCGGCGATGGCTTCCAGCAGCCCTCGCCGTCCAGATCGAGGGCATGCTCCCGCCCGTCGGTCATGCGCAGGAGCAGGCGGCCCCTGACCGCCGGCACCGGATGCCGGGTCGAGGCATGCCAGGGCGTGGCATAGCCCGAGGCCACTGCCAGCCCCACGACCACGGTTCGACATCCCCGCAGCGTCTCCGTGACATCCGCCGCTTCGACAGGCAGGCTTTTGCGCTCATCGCAGGCAAGCGGCCCCCAGAGCTGCTCCGGAAGGACCGGCTGCCCGCCCACCCAGGCATAGGCCAGTCCCGGTGTCGCGTGATACCACCGGGCTGCGGCGATTTCGCCCGCCGGCACCGAAAAGACCTGCCGCATCCGAAAACAGACAAGCGTCTGGGAGGTGGGCAGCCCCCGGCTCCACCCGGGGCCGGACCAACCGTCGGCTTCCATCGGTATCCGCTCCCAGAAGGCGGGCTCCGCCCAGACGCCGGTCGCATCCGGCGTCACCAGTCGGGCGGTCCACCAGATCCGGCGGCCGGGTCCGGGGTCTTCCCCGTCGTAAAGGATCCCGGCCGGATCATCGCCGCGGGCGGGATCCACCACTCGCGACCAGACGGGCGCTTGGTCGCCGGTCAGCGTGTGAGGATCGCCGGCTGCCCGGACCTCCAGCCGGAAGGAAAAGGGGGCTGAAGCGGGGAGTGCCCAGGTCAGGCGAGGCCTGGCGTGATCCAGCCCGATGGGATTGGCCAGAAAATCGGTGAGCAGGTTACGGGGGACAGGCAACGCGGACATCTCCCTATCGCCTCAGGAAATGACCTGCGGGACAAGGCTCCTGATGGGGTTGGCCCGTACGGTTGTATTGACTGCGTTGAACACCGGTTTATGCCCCCTGTCGCAAACGCTCCACAATCAGGTCGCACAACTCCCGCACCGCACCGCGTCCTCCGTTTCGCGTCAGGACCAGGCGGGCGTGGGGAATGGCGCCGGGTTCGGCATCGGCGACGACAACCGGGCAACCGACACGTCGCAGCGCCGGAATGTCGTTCACATCGTTGCCGAGGTAAATGGCCTGCCGGAGATCGATCCCCTCCTCGGCGGACCAGCGATCCAGGTAGCCACCCTTATCGTCGATGCCATGCACGCAGGGCAATTTCAACTTGGCGCAGCGCTGTTTCAGAATGGGATTGGGTTCCTTGGACAGCACCTGCAGCGGTCCGCTGTAGGCCTTGCGCAAGAGCCCGATCCCCATACCGTCGCCGCGGCTGCAGACAATGCTTTCCTCCCCGTCGCCGTGAACGATTACCGAGTTGTCGGTGAACACGCCGTCGAAATCGAAGATGACGGCGCCCGGATGCGCCGGCAGACAGGCCAGCCGGGTTTCCCGCTCCGCTTCCCGGACCAGTGCCTCGGCGACCGCCAGATCGGCCGGTTCGTCGATCTCGTGGGCGCGGGACTCCGGCACGACATAGCCCACGGTCCGGCCACAGAAGCGGCTGCGCGTTTCCCGGAAGATGCCGGTACGCATGACGTAAACCGCACCATTTTCGCGGTACTGCGGCTCGCGGTCCTGCCGCCTGGGACGAACGCCCTTCTCATGATTGATCGCGGTCAAATCCCCGTCCCCCGCCTCCTTCCAGAGAAAGGAATGAAACGGCGCCAGCGTCAGGGCGCTGTCGGCGCCCGTCGTCTCCAACCGCTCCAGAGTCCCGTCGATGTCTTCCGGACGCGTCAGGGGACTCGTGCACTGAAGAAACACCACCCGGTCGGGCTGATACCCCTCCGACGCCTCCAGCCGGTCGAGCACCTGCAGCAGCGCACTTTCCGAACTGGCCCGCGGCCCGCTAAGGTCAGACGGCCGATCCACCACTTCGGCCCCCAGCCGTCCGGCCTCGGCCGCGATCCGGGGATCGTCGGTCGATACGACCACCCGGGTCACTTGCCGGCTTTGCCGGGCCGCCGCAATGGATCGGGCGAGCAGGCTGATCCCGCCGACCGGGACGAGGTTCTTGCCCGGGATCCCGACGGACCCGCCCCGGGCGGGAATGATGGCCAGCGTTTCCATGCCGCGCATGGTGTCCTCCGGCTGAGGCTGATTCAAGCCCGGCCGCTCGCTGAAAAAGGAAGTTGATGCCGCTTCCGCGCGCTCGTCATCCTTTTCTCCGCCTGCCCGGTCATGTCGTTCCTTCACCAGTTGACGCCGCCCTTTCTTGTCCGGCGGCTCTCCGCGTCCGCGCTTCGGCGGACACGTCAGCTCACCCGCAACGGTCAGTGGAACCTGGCGGAAAAAATCCTCACCCGGGCTTCCAACCGGGATCCGCTCAACGCCCGGCTCCGTTTCCGGCTGGCCGGCCTCCACCTCCGCCGTCGGCGCTGGTCCCAGGCCAGGGAGGGGTTCAGGCAGCTTCCCGAGAGCTACCTGCCGTTGCTGAGACGCATGCACCAGCGCCTCTTCAACGCCGGGCAACGGGCCCTCGACCGGCAGGCCTTCACCGAAGCCGCGGACCTGTACCGGTCGGCCCTCACCCTGCCCCCGGCCGGCCGGAAAACCTACCAGCGACTGGCTGCCTGCCTGACCGCCCTGGAGCACTGGAACGAAGCACTGCAACTCCTCGATGAGGCCATTCACTGGTTCCCCAAAGAGGGTGAATTCCCCGCCCGGAAGGGAACCATCCTCCAGGCCCGGGGCGATATGGACGGGGCCATCCGCGCCTTTGCCGAAGCCATTGCCAAAACCAAGATCCAGCCGCGCTGGTTGCTCTGGTACGCCGGCGCGCTGGCCGCCGCCGGCCGCCCGGAGGAGGCCGCCCGCACCTGCGAACAGATGGACCACCGGCTGTTCAATCCGCGTGAAGGCAAGCGACTCGCCGCCCTTTACTGGGCCCAGGCCGGGGAATTGGAGCAGGCCAGGCGCATCCTGGACAACCTGGCCGACGACCAGGCTGACGCGTCGGTCTGGCTCGAACTGGCTGGCCTCCGACTTCAACTCCAGGACTACGCGGGCGCGCGGGAGGCCGCCCGGGAGGCCCTCGACCGGGATCCAGGGCAGATGAAGGCCTGCAGCCTGGCAGGGACGGCTGCGCTACGTATGGAGCGCTACCCGGAGGCCATCGCCCTGTTTCAGCGGGTGCTCGACAACCTGCCGTTCGACATCAACGCGCGGATGCGTATGGCCGAGGCGCATGCCGGCCTTGGAGACACGGAACGCGGGCGCCAACTGGCCGAGGCCTTTCTGGAGGAAGGGCCGTTCGATCCCGACGTCGTCCAGCAGGTCGGCCTGTTTTACGCGCGCATTCAGGATATTCACCGCGCGCGCAACCTCTTCGAACGCCTCCTCACGCTGCGCCCCGATGCCGAGAGCTTTACCCTGGTAGGCGAATTCCGTAACCGGACCGGCGAGCCGGAGGCCGCCCTTCCGGCCCTTCAAAAAGCATTGTATCTTGATCCTGAATACGTTGCCGCCATCAGCCAGATGGGTATCACCCTGACCGCCCTGCGGCGGTTCAACGACGCCGAGCAAAGCCTGCGCCGGGCCCTTTCCGAGGACGCACGGGACCGCCGCGTCCTGCTTGCCCTGATCGAGGTGTTTCTCAACACCGACCGGGATCAGGAGGCGCTGGAAGCGGCCCGGTCGCTCGCCCGGTCGGCACCCGATTTTGCCCGGGCGCACGCCGTAAACGGCCAGACCGCCCTTCGCTGCCACCTTCCCCGGGAAGCCGTCTCCGCGTTCGAGGCCGCCCTGCGCCTGACGCCCGGAAACCGGCTGTGGCAGGCCCGCCTGGCCGAGGCCTGCATCGCCGCTGAACAGGTGGACCGGGCCTACGGATTGATCGATGTGCTGGAAGAGGATCTGGAGGCCGAACCGGATATCGGCCCCACCCTGATCTCCCTGCTGATCCGGCTGAGCAACTATCCGCGGGCGCTGAAGCTTGCCCGCCGTCTGGTCGGGCTGCGCGATACGGCCGAAAGCTGGAATCTGATGGCCGATGCCGCCTGGCGCTACCGCGACCTCGACCTGGCGCGGCAGGCACTCGGGCAGGCCCTGCAACGCGATCCTGAAGACGCCCGGACGCAGGCCACCCTGGCCTCCCTGCTCGACTACCGCCAGGAATGGAACGAGGCAGCCGCCCGTTACAGTCGCGCCCTGGAGCTTGATCCCACGCGTTATCGCTGGCGGGTCGCACAGGCCGAGTGCCACTTCCGCCTGGGACGAACCGAGGTGGCCGCATTCGCCCTGGAAGCTGTCCTGCGGGATCGGCCCGACGACCCGACCGTGCGGGAAAAATACGGCCGGGTCCTGCTCGCCCTGGGGCGGCCGGAAGCGGCCAAACGCTATATCACGGCCGCTCCGCAGAGCCCGGCGGAGGCCCATATCGCCTTCACTGCGTATCTGGACAGTGGATACGACGACCGGGCCTTCGCCTACCTGGAGACCCAGGCTTCCCGGCTGCTGGCCGCGGCGGGTGAAAGTGAAGCGGAGACAGGTGCGACCGGAGATCCGGACCTATCGGAATGAACCTGCGCGACGTCTACGAACACATCGCCCGGGTGGAGGCGGCTTTTCCGGTCAATGAGCTGGTTCTGGACGGTGAGAACGTGTGGCTGCCTGTTCGCGATCTCCTGATACGGCCTTTTTTCGAGCATCGCCTGCGGACCTACCGATCCGTGCTGCGCGAAGGTTCTCACAGCGACCCCATGAGCTGGGAGCTGCAGAACCGGTCCATCCTCGACCTCCGGAATCCGCCCCGCTTCCGGCACCATGCGATCGACGACGCCGTGCTCTTCAACCGTCACGGGCAACCCTATCCGGAAAAGACCTACGGCCAACCGGTCGACATCCTGATTTTCCACAGCTTCACGGATTACGGGGAATACGTGGAACGGCGGATCTTCAACCGGGTGAGCGACGGCATTCGCGAGATTTATCCCGCGGGTGACCGCGTGGTGAAACTCCTGCGCAGCAATGCCAGTGCTCCCCTGCTGCCCTATTTCCACCCCACGCATTTCTACTACGAACGCAACGGGGCCGGCGTCCTGCCGGAGCCGGTCGAGGGAGAGGCCCCCCTCCTCGACCGCCTGCGCCGCATCGTCGCGTGGTGCGGGGACCACGGCATCCCGACCATCTATCTGGAGACCTCCTTCCTGAACCGGCTTCGCACGCTCTTCCGCCGGGCGCGCCGGTTTCAGGCTTTTCTCGATTATTTTCAGCCCCGGGCCGTCTTCCTGTCCTCCTACTCAAACATCGAGCGCACCGCCATGACGCTTGCCGGCTGGCGAAGCGGCATTCCGGTGGTTGATGTCGAACACGGCTACATGGGCCCCTACAGCCCGTACGGCGCCCTCGGCATCGTGCCTCCGGAAGGTTACCGGCTGCTCCCCCGCTGGTTCTGGGTTTGGGGTCGCGAAAACCTGGACTTTTTCAAGCGCTCACTCCCCGCCGGCTGCACCGCCCACCGACCGGTGATCGGCGGCTCCACCTGGCATTTCGCCCGGCAGAAGCTGATCGCTGAGAACCACCTGACGACCGATGTCCTGCTCGGCTTGCCCGAAGCCCTCAAGGCCCGGCTCTCCGCCGCGCGGCGGACCGTCCTCTTCTGCTGGCAGCCGGACATGCTGGTGCACGAGACCGAGCCCCATCTCCTGCCGCCAGCCTTCCTTCAAGGTGCCGCCCGATGCCCGGAAGACATCCTGTTCGCGGTCCGGCTGCACCCGCGATCCCACCACCTCATTCCCGCCTTCGAGCGCCTGCTGAAGGAAGCCGGTCTGGCCAACTGGGAAATCGAGGAAACGACGCGAGTCCCGCTGCCGGAACTCCTACCCCGGACGGACCTCCTGCTGACCAGTTACAGCACGGTCGCCTTCGAGGCCAACGCGCTGAAGATTCCCGTCGCTCTGGTCGATGCCTTCGGCTGCCGGATGATGGCGCACTACCTTGCCTCCGGCATTTTCCACGATGGCACCGACCCGGAGCACCTGGCGCGCCTCTGTCGGGACGGTCCCGATGCGCCGGTTCAACCCGTCGACTATCTGGACACGCGTCCGGAGACCGCCCGGGCCGCCTTCCAGACGATCCTGGACGATCGTCTCAAGCCTTGAGCCCGGCCCGATTCCGGCGTTTGAACAAGGGTATGGGTCTTCTTCGGACAATCGGTGTAGGGGCGGTGCTGACCGCGGCCTTTCTGAGAAGCCTGGTGGGGACGCCACCGGAGACCGAAGCCGTGGCGGACTGGCCCTTGCCCACGCTTTACGATGCCTGGCCCGCCCTGACCGAGGCGACCCGGGAAGCCGCCCGGGCGGATCCCGGTCTGGCCGCGGCGCGCGGAAACCGGGTCGCGGCCGAAACCGATCTCGATCTGCGCAAGGCGGACCATCGGATCCAGGCCCGGCTCAACCTCCGGGCGCAGGGTGAGTTGGAAAACCGCGAATTCGCAGGCGGCCAAACCGACCGCGGAGGTCAGGGGCGTCTCCTCTTCGATCTCGCTTTCCGCAGGCAGGTGTACAGCTGGGGCCGGCAGGCGGCCCGTTTGTCCGCGGGCGAACACCGGCTGGCCGCCGCCCGAATGCGGCAACACCTGGCCGAGGAGCAGTTTCTGATGGCCTGGGTGTCCAATGCGGTCAGCGTTCACCAGGCAGCCAATCAGGAAGCGCTGGCCAGGCAACGGCTGGCCACCGTTCCAACGGTTTCCGACGAGGGATCCAGGCACCTGGCCGCCAACCGCATCGCCGCGCTCCGGGCAAAGCGGGACCGCCTGTTGCAGCAACACGGCAGCGCTCTTCAGGCCTGGCAGGCCGCCCGCACCCGCTTCCTCCGCACCTACGGGCTGGAGCCACCCGACCTGAAGCATCTCGCATCGGTGCGCGCTCCGGAGCCGTCCGCCCTGGCGGCAGCCCTGAAAGCGCTGGCGCGGGCAGACGACCGCACGCCGCCGGCCGCCCGCCTGGCGAAACGGCAGGCCGCTGCGGACCGGGCCGATGCCATCGCCGCCGAGCGTGCCACGCGACCCCGCCTCAGCCTGATCAGCGGAGCAACCCAGGAAGACCGCCGGAATGACCTGATCATCGGCGAAGAGCGTTTCCGTCAGTTCGCCTATGGCGGCCTGCTCCTGGAGTGGGCTTTCCTTGACGGGGGCGCCGCCCGAAACCGGGCCCGGCGCCACCAGCTCGAGGCGCAGGCCCACGATCGGGAAGCGGCACGCCTCCGGATCGAGTCCGGCGCCAAACTCACCGCCCTGCAGACCGCGCTCCGGACGGCGTGGGCGGACTGGGAGCCCGCACCTGCGGCTCCTCTGCCCCGGGCGGACGCCGACGAACCGGCCGGACCCCATCTTTCCGACCGGGAGCGGGCCAACCTGCAGCTGGCGGCGGTGGAGAGCCGGCTGGCGCGGAACGACCGGGTCCTCGACGCGCTCTTGCTGAGTACGCGGGCGGCCATCGTCGCCGGCTGGCGTCCGACCGTCCCCCTCCCCGAAGCCTCCGCTCCCTGATGAACCCGGCATCCCATCGGCACGGTTCGATCCGGGCATTGGTTCGACCCGGGCTCCTCCTCGGGCTTGCGAGCCTGGTCATCGCGGTCGCCATCGGCCTGACCCTCCGCTGGCGGAGCGCCCCGGAAATCCCGGTTGCGACGGTCCGGAACGGGACCATCACGGCGGGGGTGCCGGTAAACGTCCGGGTCGTCGCCACGGCCACTTCCCTGCGTGCCCCGCTGGACGGACCGCTCACCGGGTCCCTGCCCGAGGTGGGGCGCTCCGTGTCCGCCGGCGAACACCTGTTTTCACTGGAGGCTCCGGATCGGGAGGCCGCCGTCGCCTCGCTCGAGGCCCGCATCCGGGCCCTGGAGACCCGCCTGGAGGAACCCCGGCCCCCCACCCTCTCGCTGGAACGCCTGGCCGTGGACCGGGACCGTCTCCGGGCCCGCATCGCCCTCGGTGAGGCGGCGGCCTCCGAACTCGATTCGCTGGACAAGGAGATTGCGCGGGTCGAAGCCGAAGACCGCCTGCAGCGGCGGCAATGGGAAACCGATCTGGTGGTGCTTCGGCAGGAACTGGCCGCGGCGGAGGCCGCCCGGGCACGCCGCCACATCCGGGCGCCGACCGGCGGTATCATCAGCGAGGTGCTGGTGACCCCCGATAGCTTTGTCATGGCCGGCACTCCGCTGGCCCGTCTGGTGGCCCGGCCTTACCTGCTCGAGGGCCGGCTGCTGGAAGAGGACAGCGTGGCCCTGGAACCGGGCATGGCGGGTCGTCTCCGGCTCAGTGCACTGGGTGAGGAAACATTTCCCGTGACTGTCGAAACGATTCTCCCCGAGGCAGACCCGGTTACCCGTGAAATCCGGGTGCTGCTGGCGGCCGACCTGCCGGAGGAGCGTATCCGCCCCGGCATGACAGGTGAAGCCAGCCTGGTGACGGGGAGCCGGGAGGGTGTGCCGGTCATGCCGCGCCGGGCCCTCCTGCCGGGAGACGTCGTTTACCGACTCGAAGGCAACCGGGTCCGCCGCCAGCCGGTCGTGCCGGGCCTGTCCAATTTCCTCGAGGTCGAGATCCGCGATGGCCTCGACCCCGGCGACCGGGTGGTCACGGACTACCCCGAGCGGGTTCGGGCCGGCAGCCGCATTCGCCCGATCGAAGCGAAACCCGCAGCGCGGCCTGATTGAGCTTCCGGTCCCCATGGCTCGTCCCAGCACCCACCTCTGGATCGCGCTGCGATTCATGACCAGCCGCAAACGGTCGATCCTGATGACGCTGGCGGGGGTCGTGCTGGGCACCGGGCTGTTTATCGTGGTGCAGGCCCAGGGTGCCGGCTTTGAGCGCCTTTTTGTCCGCACGGTCCTCGGTACCAACGGTGCCCTACGTATCCAGGACGCCTGGCAGGATACGCTGCGCACCCTCGCCCTCGAGGAATCCGGGGACGGTCCCGCACCCGCCCTGGCCCAGAAACGCGCGGTTCGCTATGTGCCCGGCGTGCCCGATCCGGGCAGGACCATTCCGGCCGTCCGGGCCTTCGCGGGGGTGCGGTCAGTGGCCCCGGTTCTGCGTGGCAGCGTGACGCTGACCGCCCACGGACGCAGTGAGGGGGGCGAAGCCCTCGGCATCGAGGTGGACAGTTTCCTGGCCGTCTCGGATTTGGCAGCCTACCTCGTCGCCGGTTCGATGGAAACCATGCGCGCCGGTCCCGACACCGTCCTGATCGGCCAGGGGCTGGCTGAACGGCTCCGGTTGGAGCCCGGGGACCGCATCACCCTGCAGGCGCTGGATCGCACCCGACAGGCCCGCGTGGCGGGTGTTTTCGAGAGCGGGATCGGCGACATCGATCGCAGCCGGGCTTACATGCACCTGGCCGAAGCCCGCAGCCTCTTCGCGCGACCGCACGGGCTGTCCTACCTTCAGGTGACGCTGGATAATCCCGACCGGGCGCCCGCCCTCGCCCGGCACATGGAGCCTGTGCTCCGGCACGACGTCGCCAGTTGGCAGGAGCGGGAAAAATCCTGGCTGGAGGTGTTCCGCGCCCTGCGCCTGTCATCGGTCATTGTCCTCCTGAGCCTCCTGCTGGTGGCCGGTCTGGGCATGTTCAACACCCTGGCGCTGCTCGGCATGGAAAAAGCCCGTGAAATCGCCGTCCTCCGCTCGATGGGTTACCGGCGGGGCGACATCCAGGCCATCTTTCTCTGGCAGGGCGGAATCATCGCGGTGATCGGCAGCCTCCTCGGCTGCGCGCTCGGGTTTGCCCTGACGAGCGCCCTGAGCCAGGTACCCATCCGCATTCGAGGCATCTTCAGGACCGACACCTTCGTCGTCGCCTGGATGCCCGAGAGCTACCTCTGGGCCGTCGGCCTGGCGACAACCATCCTGCTGTTGGCAGCTATCGGTCCGGCCCGCCGGGCGGCAGGGCTCGATCCAGCTCTGCTGCTGCGGGGCCGCAACGGCTGATGGCCCAGGCACCGCCAGACCATTCCGCTCCGCCGCCGCTGTGTTGCCGCGGCCTGACCCGGTCGCTGGGCGCGGGCGACCAGCGGGTCGCGGTGCTGAACGGGGTGGACCTGGACTTGCCGGCGGGTACCGCCACGGCGATCACCGGCCCGTCCGGCTGCGGAAAAACCACCCTCCTGTATACGCTGGGGCTGCTGGACCGGCCGGACAGCGGTTCCATCACCCTCGCCGGGAAACCGGTCGCCGACTGGTCCGACGCTGAGCGCACCCGGATAAGGGCAGACCGGCTGGGCTTCATTTTTCAGGCGCATCACCTGATGCCGGAGTTCTCCGCGCGGGAAAACCTGCTGCTGCCCTGGTTGGCGCGCCCGGCGGACAACCGGGAGACGGGCCTGGCCCGGGCGGACAGGCTGCTGGAAGCCGTGGGGCTCTCGGGCAAGGGGGACCGGGCCATCCACACCCTGTCGGGCGGCGAACAGCAGCGGGTGGCGATCGCCCGCGCCCTGATCAATGATCCGCTGGTCATCCTGGCGGACGAGCCGACGGGCAACCTGGATCCCGAGCGCGCCGGTGCGGTTTTCAACCTCATGGCGGACCTGGCCCGCCGGGAGGGCAAGGCGCTGCTGCTGGTTACCCACAACCTGGCGCTGGCCGACACCTGTGACCGTATCTTCCGCCTGGAACACGGGCGGGCGGTTCCGGTCCGGGCCTGACAACACCTGCTTTCCGGGTTTAGCCCGAACTTCTCACCAGAATCGGGAAAATGGGCGGTAAAGGATTCCGATCAAGGGCCTTGCAGCATTTTTTCGAAATGCACGTCCGTGAGGTAGCCCATTTTCCCGATTCTTTTCGCCCACATGCGCGACCTGCGGCGTGTTATTCTCGCTGCGCTCGTTGAGGTGTCGCCCTGCGGGCTCGGTAGTCGGGCTGGAAACCGCCTGGTTACGCACGTCAGTGCGCGCCCAGCCGGTTTCGCCCTCCGCCTGGCAGCTCATCACATCTGGGCTTCATGAGAAGTCCGGTTTAGGATACCCGGGATTCAAATACGGCATCCCGATTGCCACGCGGCCGGGAATTCTGCAACATTACGCTTCCGCGCCTGTCCCTTGCTTACCATGGTTTTTCGCCGCCTGATACCAACCGTTCTACCGGCCATGCTTCTGGCCGGCTGGATGCTGTTCGCCGGCTGCCAGTCGGTGCCGGTTACGGGACGGAATCAGTTGAATCTGGTTTCGGACAAGGAGGTGGTCAAAGCCAGCAAGGCCGAATTCCAGAAGATCAAGAACCGGTCCCGGATCAGTCGGGACCCGGCGAAAATCGCCCGTGTCCAGGACATTACGGACAGGATCATCCAACAGGTAAACTGGTGGGACGTGCCCAACGCCGAGTGGGAAACCATCGTCATCGAAAATCCCCGCGAGGTGAATGCCTTCGCCATGGCGGGCGGTAAGATCGGGGTGTACACCGGCCTTATCGATCTGGTCGACAATGATGACCAGCTGGCCTTTGTCATCGCACACGAGCTCGCGCACATTACCGCCAGGCACGTCCATGAGCGCCTTTCCCAGGAAATGGTCCGGGAGGCCGGTGGCGTGGCCTTGAGCGCCGCCTCCATCACGCAGGGCGGCGTCACCCTGAGCGCGGTCAACTCCCTTTACGGCCTGAGCAGCGGAGTCGCCAGCCTCTCCTTCAACCGGGCCAAGGAAGCGGAAGCGGACACCATCGGCCTCATGTACATGGCCCGCGCCGGCTACGATCCGCGCCAGGCGCTGGAAATCATCAACAAGGTGTCCCAATCCGGTTCGGCCCATCCGGGTTCCGAATGGCTGTCCACTCACCCTTCCTACGCCACCCGGCTATCGCGCATCCAGGAAGACCTCCCGGATGCGGTCGCCGCCTATCAGCAGGCCACGGGCCGGTCCCTACCCGATACCGCCGGTAACGTGATCGGCGATTGATCCCCTTTTCCGCACCACGCAAACACCCTCATCCCCCCTTATCTCATACACATGTCTGACGAGGAAAAGCAGCCCTCCGGCAAGAAACTGAAAGTCATCGAATGGCACATGGCCGACCCGCCGCCGGATGATTCCGAGCCGCTGCTGGACGACGATTCCAACCGCGGCAAAAAGCCCCTGATCTGGAAGATCGTGGGAGCCGTCATTGTCCTGTTTCTGCTGTTCATCGGCATCCGCGGCTTTCAGGTCTATCAGGAAATTCAGGTGGAAATCGCCGAAGCGCAGACACGACAGAGCCAATCCTTCGAGCCCGGCGCCCCGCTGACCGAGACCTTCGTCAGCCGGCCGAAGGCGGAACTGGCTCGCGAGGACGTCCTCAAGCGCCTGCGCGACGCACGGCGCACGATCGACGGCAATCCCATCATCATGCAGCGCCTGCTGACGGTGGAGAAAAGTTTCCAAAAGGGCGAACGGCTCCTGCAGGGCCGCGACTACGCGGCCAGTTACACCCAGTTCGAGCAAACACGCGACCTGCTCGACGAATTCAACACCTCCCTGGAAGCCCGCGGCAAGGCCGCCGAGGCCAACGATGACTGGCTGGTCCTGTTCAACAAATACGAACCGCACCGGAACCTCGACCCGGAGGCATACGAAGAGGCCTTTGCCCTGGCCAGCGAAGGCCGGTTTTTCATGCAGAACGGCAGCTTTGCCGAGGCCCATGAACGCTTCGAGGCCGCCATCGCAAAACTCGAGGGCATCGGCGAGTTGCTCGCCGAGTTCGTGGACCGGCAGGTCCTCGAGGGGCAGGCCGCGCTGGCTGCGGGCAACAGTCAGGCCGCCATCCAGAAATTCAATACCGTCATCGAGATCGAGCCGGATAATGAAGCAGCCCTCCAGGGGTTGAAACGGGCCGAAAGCCTCGATCAGGTCTATCCGCTCGTTCAGGAGGCCAGGGAACTCGAGGAGGACGGCATGCTGGTGGAAGCCAATGAGCTGTACGCCCGGGCCTTCGAGCTGGACAACCTGGCCGCCCGCGCCCAGCAGGGCATGTTTCGCACCGCGCGTCTGGTTAAGGATCAGGCATTCAACCAGGCCATGACGAAAGCAGGCGAAGCCGCCGAGGCCGGCAACTGGTTCGACGCCGTCGAGGCCTACGAGGAAGCCCTGGAGATTTACCCGAAGAACGAGGAGGTGTCCGAGCTTCTCGCCGAAGCCGAGGACATGGAATTTCAGACCCGCGTCATCCTCGGCTTGAACAAGGCGATCGAATTCGAAAACGCCCGGGACTGGGACCTCGCCAAGGATGCTTATCAGGAGGTCCTCGATATCGATCCGGATAACCAGGAGGCCACCGAGGGCATGCTGCGCACCGGCAAGATGATCCGGACTCTGATCCGGTACGAAAAGATGGTCGAGCTGGCGCTCCTTGAGGCACGGGCCGGCGACTTCCAGTCCGCCATCCGCTATTTCAACAACGCAATGGGCGTGAAACCCGATTACCTCGCGCTGAATGCCGAGGCCAAGCGGCTTCGCGACTTCCTCGACCAGCAGAGCAAGCCGGTCAAGCTCACCCTGCTGTCCGATGACCGGACCTGGGTCAGTATCTACGGTTATGAACTGCTCGGTAAATTCGAAGAGCAGACGGTCAACATCCTTCCCGGGCGTTATCGCATCATCGGCCGCCGCAAAGGCTACGAAGATGTCACCATCGACATTCAGGTCGTGGCCGGCGAGCCGATGGAGCCCATCAACGTCGTTGCATCCCGTAAAGTCGGCTAACTCACCCGTCCCCCATCCCATGAAATTCTTCCTGCATCTCCGTTTCGTCATCCTTTCGACCGCTTGTCTGGTCGCCCTGGGCCTGCACGCCCAACTGGACCGCCCCGTCAGTTCCTCCACACCGCTCAATCCGGATCCCAATATCTTCGACGGTACCCTTGTCGAAAATCTCGAGGAGAAGGAACGGGAGCCCGTTATTGCCCGGGTTGGCGAGTACCAGGAGGGCAACAGCCCCGACGGTCGCGAAAATCCGGAGGGCGAAGCACCTCGGGAAGGCGAAGAGGGCGACGGTGAACAGGAAGGCTCCGGTGGAAGCGGCGAGGGCGAAAGCGAGGAAGCGGGCGAACAGGGCGACGGCCAGAGCCAGCGCGGCGGCCAGGAGGGGGAACAAGAAGGCGGCGAAGGCGGCGAACTGGGCGAAATGCCCGAGGGCGGCGTCGTTGCCGAAAGCTCGGGAGGCGGTTCCTCCGAACAGCAGCAGACCGACCGGGCGCAGGCCGGCGGCGGCGGTGAACAGACGATGGATCCCAGCCAGGCTCAGGCGTCCGCCCGGGCGGCCCAGGCCATGGCAAAGGGAAAGTTGCCCGACAAACTGCCCCCGCCGACCGAGGCCAGCATCGGCAACAACCAGGAGCAGGTCGAGGCGGCCAACGTTTCGAAGGAAACCCTGGGCACCGAAACCGAGCCGGCGGAAAACGCCTCCGATGCCAACCGGGCGGCCGCCGGTAAACAGGAGACGTTGGAGGGCTCGGGCTCCGAAGTGGGCGACAAGATGCCGGCCGATCTTTAACCTGTCATGCTTTTTTCACGACAACCCCCGACATCCATGGCCCGACACCTCATCTTTCTCACTCTCGGCCTGTTGCTGACCGGGTCCGCTCTGCCGGCCGCCAAGGTCATCCTGCCGGTCGACGCCATCCAGGCGGCACGCAACATGGAAGCCGACGAGTGGCGTTCCCTCTACCCGGGCATTCCGCTGCGGGGTGCCGCCATGGGCGACTTCGGGTACTACATCCGGTACAACCACGAAGAGTTGTACTACTTCTTCGGGCCGATCGACACCCTGGAGGAAGCCAAGCGCCTGGTGCTCGAACTCGAGGATGTCCTCGTCGCCGCCATGACGCAGCGACCGGCGCTCAGCTCCTCGACCGTCGAGATCATCAAGTTCGATGAAAACGGCCTCGCCAACTACGGGGACGGCAGTGAAGGCGAGGCTGGCGCTGTGGCCATGCGCAGCGCCACCGACTCGGGAGCCGGGGCGCCGGGCCAGCAACAGCAGGCGGGTGAAGGCTATACCACGGCCCGGGGCCAACAGGGGGCCGGCAACCAGCAAGGGCAACAAAGCGGCGGCGAGGCCGCCGACCAGCAAGGCGGTCAGCAGGACGGCGAAATGCAGCAGCCGGGCGGACGCCAGCAACCGACTTACGCGTCCGCCTCCGGCCAGTCCGGCCAACGCTCCAGCCAGAGTCAGAGCAGCAGTTCCTCCTCGTCGAGTTCCTCGTCCTCCAGCTCGAGTTCCTCCTCCAGCAGCTCCTCCTCGTCGTCGAGCAGTCAGAGTCAGCAGTCCTCCCAGCAGCAACAGCAGTCCTCCAGCATCTGGGAGATCCTCCGTCGCATCTTCGGCGGCTGAGACCGGACGCGCCCCCGTATCGGAATAGCGGCGCGGGCCGTGATCCCGATTCTTTTTCGATTGCGGAAGGGGCCCGGGGCCCGTTTGCTTCGCCTTTCGCCCAGGGGGGCCTAGCTCAGCTGGTTAGAGCGCTTGCTTCACACGCAAGAGGTCCCGGGTTCGAGTCCCGGGGCTCCCACCAGGCTTTCGGCTGGTGAATGCAGGTCCCTCTGTTGCAGGCAGACGGTTTCCCTAAGCCCGGACAACGGTCCTTTCCTTAACGGTAACAAGCCCGTACCCGACGGAAGCAACCTGACGCCCTCAGCCGGGCTGAAGCAGGCTAAAGGGCGCGCGGTTAAAAACGGCTGCATCCCCGCTTTTTCCCTTTGCCAGCGGGCCGGGGAAGCGTATTTTTCGACCTTTTGCGCGGGCCGCCCCCGGTGCCACCGCATCTCTCTTTTCATAGCCAACGAACCATGACGACGGACATCAACAAATACCGGAATATCGGCATCTTCGCACACGTGGATGCGGGTAAGACGACGACGACGGAACGCATCCTCAAGCTGACCGGCAAGATTCACAAACTTGGGGAAGTGCACGACGGCGCCGCCACGACCGATTTCATGGACCAGGAGAAAGAGCGGGGCATCACCATCCAGTCGGCCGCCACGTCCTGTTTCTGGAAGGACCACCAGTTCAACATCATCGACACCCCCGGGCACGTGGACTTCACCATCGAGGTCTATCGTTCGCTGAAGGTGCTCGACGGCGGTATCGGTGTTTTCTGCGGATCCGGCGGCGTCGAGCCGCAGTCCGAAACCAACTGGCGCTACGCGAATAATTCGAAGGTCTCCCGGATCATTTACGTCAACAAGCTGGACCGCGTCGGCGCCGATTTCTACAAGGTCATCGAACAGGTCAGGAAAATCCTCGGCGCCACGCCCCTCGTCATGACGCTGCCGATCGGTACGGAAGGCGACTTTGCCGGGGTGGTCGATCTCCTGACCCGTGAGGCCTGGCTCTGGGATGATACCGGCGATCCGCTCGCTTACCGCGTCAAAGAGGTCCCGGAAGACATGAAGGCCAAGGTCGAGGAGTATCGCGAAAAACTCGTCGAACTCGCCGTGGAGCAGGATGACGCGGTCATGGAAGCGTACCTCGAGGGCAACGAGCCCGATGTGCCGACCCTCAAGAAGTGCATCCGCAAGGGCACCATCAACCTCTCCTTTTTCCCCGCCTTCTGCGGTTCCTCCTTCAAAAACAAGGGCGTGCAGAATGTCCTGGACGCTGTCGTCGACTACCTGCCCAGTCCCTTCGAGGTGCCGCCCCAGCCGGAGATCGACCTCGAGGGCAACCCGACCGGCGAATTCGCCACGGTCGACGTCAACGAGCCCTTCCGCGCCCTCGCGTTCAAGATCATGGACGACAAATACGGCGCGCTCACCTTTACCCGGATCTATTCCGGCAAGATTTCCAAGGGCCAGACGGTCCTCAACACGGCCACTGGCAAGACCGAGCGTATCGGCCGCATTATCGAAATGCACGCCAACGACCGGAAGGAAATCGATTCCGCCCAGGCCGGCGACATCGTCGCGCTGCTCGGCATGAAATCCGTCCAGACCGGGCACACCCTTTGCGATCCGAATGACCCGGCAACCCTCGAGCCGATGGTGTTTCCGGACCCGGTCATCTCCATGGCCATCAAGCCGAAGGAGCAGAACCAGGCCGAAAAACTGGGCGTCGCCATCGGCAAGATGGTAGCCGAGGATCCGTCTTTCCAGGTCGAGACCGACGAGGACTCCGGCGAAACCATCCTCAAGGGGATGGGGGAGCTGCACCTCGACATCAAGGTCGACATCCTCAAACGCACGCACGGGGTCGAAACCATCGTCGGCAAACCGCAGGTCGCTTACCGCGAGCGGATCACGACACCGGTGTCCGACAGCTACCAGCACAAAAAGCAGTCCGGGGGGTCGGGCCAGTTCGCCAAGATCGATTACACGCTGGAGCCGGCCGAACCAGGCGAAGGCTTCTCCTTCGAATCCAAGGTGGTCGGCGGCAATGTGCCGCGTGAATTCTGGCCGGCCGTTGAGAAGGGCTTCAAGGCCTCCACCGAGCGCGGTGTCCTGGCCGGATACCCCTGCCACGACATGAGGGTTTTCCTGAAAGATGGTGCGTTCCACGCGGTCGACTCCTCCGCCGTCGCCTTCGAGATTGCCGCCCGGGCCGCCTACCGGCAGAGCGTGCCGAAGGGGAACCCTGAAATCCTCGAGCCGATCATGAAACTGGACGTCTTCTGCACCGAAGAAAAGATGGGCGATGTCATCGGCGACCTGAACCGACGCCGCGGCATGATCAAGTCGCAGGAACCGGTCAACACCGGTATCCGGATCAAGGCGGACGCTCCGCTGAGCGAAATGTTCGGCTACATCGGCACCCTGCGAACCATGACCTCCGGTCGCGGCCAGTTCTCGATGGAGTTCTCCCATTACGCACCCTGCCCGCGTAACGTGGCGGACCAGGTGATTGAGGAAACCAAGGCCCGCGAAGCAGCCAAGGCCCGCTAACCCGGTTGGCTTACCTTTCCCGTCCCCGCCCCGGCCCGCCGGTGCGGGGATTCTTTTGGGGGTCGCCCCCGGCGGGGGCCCGACGGACCGGCCTCAGGCGTAGGGGCGTCGCTCGCGACGCCCGCGGGTTCCCGGTCCCGCGCGGCGTGCCCTTGGCGGCGGGCGTCGCGAGCGACGCCCCTACGGCAATTTTGTGCAGCTGCACCTGTCCGCCATAACCCGAGTGAGACCTTCGGGCTAAAACGGAATCCCCGGGTCTTTCGATGATACGGGCTGCGTTGTGCAAGGCTTGCCGGTCGGTCCGAACTTTCGAGACTGGGGACCATGTCCCGTTTTCCTGTCCTGAACCTGATCGGCTTGTTCGCCCTGGCCGCCCCCCTCACCGCACAGGCGGCTGCCGGCCTGTCGCCCTCTTCAGAGCCCGACCGGGGCAATGTTTTTCCCGCGGACGGCGGGATCCTCAACGTGCTGGATTACGGGGCGGTTCCGGATGACGGCAAGGACGACACGGCGGCCATCCAGGCTGCGCTCGACGCCCATCCCAACGGCAGCCGGATCGTCTACCTGCCGTCGGGCCGATACATCGTCACGGACACCCTCCGGTGGGCCTACGGCGCGCATGGGGGCCATCACCAGAAACGCACCATGCTGGTCGGCCAGGCGGCCGGACACAGTGAACTGTTTCTCCCCGCCGGGACACCCGGTTTCATGGACCCGCAAAAGCCCAAGGGCCTGATCTGGACCGGAAAGGCGCCTGCCCAACGCTTTCGCAACGCGGTACGCGACCTGACCATCCGGATCGGAGCGGGAAACCCGGGTACGCACGCGCTCCAGTTCATCGCCAACAACCAGGGCCGGATTGAACGGGTGCACATCCTCAGCGACGACGGCCAGGGTCAAGTCGGGCTGGACCTGGGCCACACCAATGAAATCGGGCCCCTTCTGGTCCGCCATCTGCGGGTGGACGGATTCGATCTGGGCATTCGCAGCTTTTGGCCGGTCAACTCGGTCACCTTCGAACATGTGATCCTCAACAACCAGAACGTGTATGGCTGGCACAACTACCACCAGATGGTGTTTGTCCGGAACCTGCGCAGCACCAATCGCGTGCCCGCCCTCTACAACCGAAAGGACGGGCGAAGCCATGTGACCCTCTACGAAGCGGACCTGTCCCATCCCGATGGACGTTCCGACCTGCCGGCCATCCGGAACCAGAAGGCTCTCTATGCCCGGGAGGTCCGCAGCGACGGTTACCGCCTGACCATCGACAACAACGACAAGGGCCGCGAACACGGGGACTATTCCGGCCCGACCGTAAGCGAGGCCATTTCCCACCGGGGCCGGATTGCCGGCCTCTTCCGCCCCGATCTGACGGACGACACCCTTCTCCCCGACCAACCGACCTGGACCCTGCCGGTCGAAGAAAGTCCGCCCATCCCCTGGGGAGACCCGACCCGGGACTGGGTGAACATCGATGCCTTCGGCGCGGACCCGACCGGCCGAACGGACAGCTCCCGAGCCCTGCAGCAGGCCATCGACTCCGGTGCCCGGACCGTCTACCTGCCCGGCGGCCACACCTACCGGTTCGAGGATACCGTCTATATCCGGGGACCCGTGCAGCGGATCATCGGGCTGGAAGGCCGGTTGAGCCGCCGCGGCCGCGGTGAATGGATCCTGGTGGATGGACAACACCCCGGTGGCCTGCCGGACAGCGAGGCCGTCATCATCGAGCGCTGGCAGGGCGGCCCGATTACCATCCGGCACCGGTCCACGCGTACGCTGGTCGTCAGCTCCATCATCGGCACGCGGATCCACGGCGAGGGCCCGGGCGACCTGTTTGTCGACGATGTATCGGGAAAACTGATCCTTAATCACGTTGGCCAATCCGCCTGGGTGCGCCAGCTGAACACCGAGTCCGATCAGGACGAGGCCATGTTGATCAACAACGGCGGGCGCCTCTGGCTGTTCGGCTTCAAGACCGAAAAGATCAACACCCTGATCAAGACCACGAACGGCGGCATCAGCGACGTCTACGGTGTGTTTGCCTACAGCAACCAGGGCTGGCGGGCGGGGGTTCCTGCCTTCTGGATCGAGGATGCCTACCTGGCCGTGCGGGGCATCAGCGAACGCAACTTCAATCGCGACCCGATTTCGCTCTGGTTCCGGGAAACCCGGAACGGCGAAACCCGCGAACGGGCCGAACCCGCCATGGTCTACCTGACGCCGGCACCGCCGGATCAATGAAGCCCGGCGCCCCATTTCCGGCCTGACAGCGCGTGTCGAGGCGGCCAGATTCAGGGGCATGCCCCGACACCCCCGAGGCCCGCACGAGCGCGTCGGCGGCCTGGTCTGGTTCGGCCGGATGGTCGACAAGATCCGGTTGTCCGCCGCCGGTGAACTCGACCCGGAGTCGGAGCCGCTGCGGGGCAAGGGGCTCGACGGGCGGCTCCTCGAACTGCTGGAGGTGCCCTATGTGGAAATCGAAGGCCAGGTGCTCGGCGGGCTGTCCGATGAGGAGGTGCTCACCTGGTGCTTTGAGTCCCGACCGGGCGGACCGCCCGACGCCCGGACCCTTCGGCTCTGGAATCACTACCTGACCAAGCTCGGCTGGCGCGACGAATCGTCCCACGGCTTCGAGGCCGCCTGCGAGCGCTACGGCATTCCCCTCAACGATCCTAAAATCCAGACCTTTTTCGACATCATCGACCGCGACGAGGGCCGGATCTAGCAGACCGTTTCCCGTTGTCAGGGGCCAGCGGGACAGGGGTCAGGCTTTCGATAGGAATGCAAGCACGGGAGGGCGGTCGTCCCCGACCGCCGTTGTGGACAAGCGAGCCTTTCAGGAGCCAGGTCATCGGCCGGTCGCCTAGCGGTCGCCGGGGACGGCAACCCTCCCGCTGTCTCACCGGCCAACCGCCAAAGCGACCACTGACCACTGACCACTGACCACTGACGACTAACTCACGTCACCTCGGCCGGTTCTGCGATGATGGCACCGCCGCGAATGGTAGCGAGTTTCGGGGCGTAGGTGTCCCAGGAAACCTGATACGGCGGACAGGCCTCACGGGTCGCCACGGCACCGAGCAGCCCGACAGCTTCGCCCATGGCGACAGCGTTGCCGGTCACCCGGTAGCTGGCATGGGCGAAAAAATCGCCGCTGATGCAGCGGCCGGCCATCAGCAAATTATCGAATTCCGCAGCGATCAGGCTGCGCAGCGGCACGTCGTACGGCCTGGAGGTAACGCCCTCGTTACCGAGCGATTTGCTCTTCTTCGGATCGAGTGAATGCACATCGACCGGGAAGAAGACGCGGCAGATGCCGTCGTCGAACCGGGCGCCCTTGATCAAGTCATCCTTATTGAGGACATAGCGGCCCCGGATGCGCCGGCTTTCACGCACGCCGATCTGGGCCGGGGTGGCGACCAGTTGAAGGTTTTCCCAACGCGGGCCGGCTTTTTTCAGCGCATTGATGATCGCGTGCACTTCCCGTCGCGCTTCCAGGGTGGCCCGGGTCAGGTCGTCGGCGTTCGTGCCGTCGACCGTGTATTGATGGTTGGCCATGAGCGTGGCCAGGCCGTCGCGGATACCGAACATCGAGGGATTGGCGTAGGACGGTTCATGGCCGCCGCGCCGAATTTCCTCTCGCAGCCAGCTCACGCGCGGGTCGTAGCGTGGAATGGTGTATGGTTTGTCGTCCAGCGACGGCGTCCCCGCCAGCAGGCAGAGCATGCTCATGGGCTGCATCAGGCCGGTTTCCGGGTGACCCAGCTCGGTGGTTGCCCCCAAGCGTGCAGCCAGATCCCCATCGCCCGTGCAATCGACAAACACTTGAGCGGCCCAGGCTTCACGCCCGCTCTTGCTCTCGGTGAAAATAGCCTGAATACGACCGGCATCATCCGTCAGGCCGGCGCAGACACGCGTATGCAACCGGATCGTGACCCCGGCCTCCAGACACATTGTCTCCAGGAGGACTTTCATTGCCTCTGGATCGAAGGAACGACTGCCGCCCGGATCCTCGGCCGCGCTCAGGCCGGATATCCTTTGAAAAATCTCCCGCATGATTCCGGTCTTCTGCTGGCCGTCGAGGATCCAGGTCAACAGACCGCTGGTCCAGACGCCGCCGAGGCAGCCAGCCGCCTCGAGCAACAAGGTGCGAGCCCCCGCCCGGGCAGCGGTGATGGCGGCCGCCGACCCGGCCGGCCCCGATCCGCAGACAATGACATCATAATCGCCGGTCCGGGGAACCGAGCGAGCGGCCTCTTCAACATGAGGTAAAGTCATACTGCCCACGATGAGAGGATTGCCGGCCGGCGACAAGCGATCCCGTTTGCCGCCAGCATGGGAGTTGGTATCCTGCTGCCATGGTGTCACCCGCATTCAACCTGCCCGACGGTCTCGATGCGGTCATCGGGGAACGCCTCGACGATCTGACCGCCTTTCGCCGCGACCTGCACCAGCACCCGGAGCCTGGATTCCAGGAGAAGCGCACCGCCGCTCGGGTTGCGGAGCGACTCGAGCGGCTGCCCGGTCTTTCGATCGAAACGGGGATCGCGGGCACCGGCATCGCCGCCGTGCTGGGGGCCGACCGCCCCGGCCCCTGCATTGCGCTGCGGGCGGACATGGACTGCCTGCCGATGGATGATGCCAGCGGCAAACCCTGGGCCTCGCAAAACCCGGGGTTTGCCCATGCCTGTGGACACGACGGACACACCGCCTGCCTGCTTGGGGCGGCCGAGGTGTTGTCAGGTTACGCCGACCGGTTGCCCGGTCCGGTGAAATTCATTTTCCAGCCGGCGGAGGAGGGTCTGGCCGGGGCTCGCTCCATGATCGAGGCCGGGGTTTTGAAGGATCCGGCGGTGCGCGCCATTTACGGCCTGCACGGCTGGCCGGGTCTGGAAACCGGACACATCGGCTTTCGCAAAGGACCGCTCATGGCGGCCTCGGACAAGTTTTCCCTGATCGTGCATGGCCAGGGAGGACACGCCGCCATGCCCCATCTGGCGATCGATCCCGTGGTGGCCGCGGCGCACATCGTCACCGGGTTGCAGAGCATTGTCAGCCGCGGCGTGGACCCGCTCGACAGTGCGGTGGTGACGGCCGCCAGCATCCATGGCGGCAGCACCTTTAACGTCATCCCGGCCAGGGTGGAGATCCAGGGCACGGTCCGCACGCTGCGGGAATCGACCCGCAGCTTTGTCTTCGAGCGTATCGAAAGGCTGGCCCGGAAGACGGCGGAGGCGCATGGCTGCACGGTCAAAGCGCAGCTCAACCGCGGTTACCCGGTCTGCGCCAACGACGACACGGCCACCGATATCCTGACCTGGATCGCACAGGGCACGCTCGACAGCCCGGACCGGATCCGGACGCCGGCCCCGGTCATGGGGGGCGAGGATTTCGCCTTTTTCGCGGAGGTCATTCCGGCCGCCTACTGGTTCCTCGGTGTCAAGGCGCCGGACGACGACCGGCCCGCCCAACTCCACCAGCCGCACTACGATTTCAATGACAGCCAGATTCCGCTGGCGGTTCGGTTGCATTGTGCGGTCGCCTTGAATGCCGGCCGGTTGTGGAGCGAACACTGACCCCGCCATGGCCCGGGTACCCGTCAACCTGATCACCGGCTACCTCGGAGCCGGCAAGACCACGGTCATCCGGCACCTGCTGGCCCACCGCCCCGACCGCGAAAAGTGGGCCGTCGTGGTCAACGAATTCGGCAAGATCGGGCTCGATCAGGCGCTGCTCGGCGAAGAATCGTCCGGGACCGGCGCGGTCGCCATCCGTGAAATAGCGGGCGGCTGTGTCTGTTGCGCCGCCAACCTCGCGCTTGAGCAGACGCTGGTCGACATCCTGCGCCGCGAAAAGCCGACCCGCATCCTGATCGAGCCGACCGGCCTGGGCCACCCTCCCGGCATGCTCGACGCCCTGCAGGGACCATGGCTGAAGCCGCACCTCGAGCCGCGAGCCACTGTCTGTGTCGTCGATCCGCGCCAGGCCGCGCAACCCCGCTGGCAGGCGGAACCTGTTTTTCGGGATCAACTGGAACTGGCCGATGTCATCCTGCTGCACAAGAGCGACCTGGTGGAGACGACCGACCGGGAAACAGTTGAGGGCTGGATCCGCGAGACCTTTTACCCGCCCAAGGTCGCCATCCTGACCGGGTCGCAGGGCGCCCTCGATCCCGCCTGGCTCGACCGGCCCGGCACCGGCGGACGCACCCCGCAGTTCCCGGAAATCCATGCCCAGGGTACCACCCATCCGCTGGCTCCCCTTCCTTCCGAAAAAGCGGCGGCCGAGCCCGAACCCGGTAAACCCGTTCGCCTGACCGGATCGTCCGGGGACGTCGTCACCGGCGGCTGGCTCTTTCACCGCGAGGACATCTTTTCGGCCGAAGCCACCCTGGCGCTGCTCGACCGCTGGACCCCTCAAGCCGAGGGCTCATCCACAAAAGCGGAATCCATTATTCTGCGGCTGAAAGGCGTTTTTCACTTCGAGGGCAACTGGGTGGTCGTCAATGCCGTCGGGAGCGACAAGTCCGCCGCCCCCGCCGCCTGGCGCAGCGATACCCGCCTCGAAATCATCGCGAAAAGGCCCGGCCCGGACTGGAACGCGATGGAGGCGGAGCTGCTGGCCTGCCGAATGCCGCAAGGGGAAAAATAAGAGAGAGGGACAGGTGGGTGGGCGTGCGAGTGAGGTTTTCCCGCATTCAGTATCGGGATCCCTATCGGCATCGAACCGGTGATGCGGCGGCACGGCGCAAGCGCCGGCCCTACAGGGAAACGGTAGGTTTGCAGGGCTGCCGCTTGCGGCATGCCGACGGGCCCGGGTCCCTCGCGTACCGCGCCGCTTCAGCAAGCGATGGCAAGATGCCCCAGTCGTGAATCCAGCTCTCCGGCTCTCTCTGCCTCCGAGAGAGTCTCCGGTGGTGGGGGTGCTGTGCCGCCGTGCGATGTCCCTCTCCCATCCGGCCCTGTCGCCTATCGGGCATTGTCTGTAACCATCCCGCCTTGGCGCTGGGCTTGGCCTGGGGTCTGCTTGTCGGGGCACCATGCGTATCCCCAAGCTTCCGTTGTTCGCCTGTCGTTCACCCGAGGCCCACGGCTCCAGCCGTCGGTCGTTTTTCAAGAAGGGGCTGATGTCCACGCTGGCGCTGGGCGGGCTGGCCGGGACTCAGCGGGCGTCGGCCTACACGGGGCCCCAGGGCAAGCCGGCGGGGGACGCCGCTTACGGTCCGGGCGTCGGAAAGACGGGGCTGTCGCCGTTCGCGCGCGAGATCGCCGACCCGGACGGCTTCGGGGAGTTGTTCGAAACGATCAAGCGGGAGGCCACGCCGGAGGAGTTGTATACCGTGCTCTACGCGATGCCGAAGGGCGGGGACATCCATCACCACCTCGGCGGCGGCATGCTCCCCGACATGTGGTACGCCATTGCAACCGATCCCAGGCGCAACGGGGACCAGATCTTCTACACGCGATACCGGGTCTCCTCGGAAGGCGGCCCCCTGCCCTTCGAGACCGGGAGGCATGCACGGGGAAAAATCATCCAGTGGATCACCATCGGGGCCGACGAGTGGGCGGCGCTGAAACCGCAGCACAAGGTGCAGTTCAAACCCCTGCCGGATCTGACGCCCGAGGAGCAGGCGGCCTGGAAGAGCTCGGTCATGCTCGACCTCGAGGGCGAGGGACGCGACGAATTCTTCGAATACACCTGGAACCGGCTGCACACGCTGCTTGGTGATCTCCATGTCATGAGCGAACTGCTGGTGGAGAACATGAAGCGCTTCGGCGCGGAGGGCTGCCGGTACATGGAAATCCAGACAGCGCCTCGCGGCCGCATGCCCGATGGTTCGCTCGTCGATGCCGACGGCTACACCACCTTTTTCAAGAACCGCCTGAGCCAGCCGGACGCACTGGCGACCGGGGTGACGGTCCGCTTTCAGTTCGTGGTCTTGCGCTTCGCGCCGGATGCCGAACAACAGGTGGAAAACGCTTTCGCCTATCTCAACCGGGAGCGCGACCTCTTCGTCGGCATCAACATGGCCGGCCGGGAGGACAACAACAAGGGCTACCCGGAGCGCTTCAAGGAGACCTATGACAAGATGCTCCGAAAGTATCCGGGCATCGGGATCAGCATCCATGCGGGCGAGGCGGAAAAGCCCGACAGCCACATCTTCGACACCCTGCGCCTGGGGGCCAATCGGATCGGCCACGGCATCAACCTGTTTTCCGACGAGCCGACGATGCAGCTGATGCGCGCCGGCTTTGCCCTGATCGAGATCAATCTGGTCAGCAACGATCTGCTCGGTTACGTGCCCGATCTCAACAACCACCCGTTTCCGATCTACCTGCGGCAGGGTATTCCCTGCTGCCTCAACACCGACGACCGCGGGATGTGGGATTCCAACTTCACCGACGAATACTACGCCGGGGTCACCTACTTCAACCTGAGCTGGGCGGAGCTGACCCGCATGGGCCGCGACAGTTTCCGCTTCAGCTACGCCCGGCCCGCGCTCAAGGCGCAGCTGATGGAGACCTATGAGAGCGAGCTCGCCGCCTTCACCAAGCGCTTCAGCCGTCCGGACTGGCGCGCCGGCCTGCAGGGTGTCGAACCCGTGACGCACGGCTACGGCAAAAACCATCTGGGGCTGCGCCTGTAGCGAAACTCCGGATACTGCCGATTCAACAACCGCAAAGCCGCCAGGGACGCGAAAGGGAAACGCTCGATTCTCAGATCGTTGTCGTCGGGACCGTAATCGCTTATGTCCCCTGAAGGGGAGCATCCCCGGTCACCTATTATTGCCTCAGCCGGGCCACACCGGTCTCCTCGGCGTACGGAAGCATGTAGTCCAGGCGCTGGAGGAGTTTGCCGGGTGGCTCGATTTCGCGACCGCGGACCGAATGCAGGAGTAGGTTTCCGTACCGATCGACGAGGGCCAGCACTGGGTAGACCCCATAATCGAGGATCCGGAGCCTGTCGTCGAACCGGTGACCAAACCGCAGGGCACCGAAGCCCGGCTCGATCTCGCGGAAGACGCGCTGCATTGCGCGGTTCCACCGGTCGCGGCTCACCCAGACGATCTCACAGGACGACCAGCCCCGGCCCGCCCATTCGGCATCCAGCCGGGCCAGCCGTTCCATCAGCTGGCGTCCGACCGGGTGGTCCGCCTGCCCGAGTACCAACAGATAAAATTCGGGCGGTTCCTCCGAGGCGTGGCCCGGATCAGGGCGCAAGTAGCCGTCGTCCGCCAGACGGACACGGTGGTCCCGGATGAATGAGGCAAACGCGCCAGGGCCGGACGCCCTGTCCTCAGCCAACTCGGCCAACCGGGCCTGAATTTGCTTCCGGCTCCGGCGGTCCAGGTGGGCGATCGGAAAAAACATCGAGCGCCCGTCGGCAAAGGCAAAAAAGGCGTAAGGCCCCCACGCGGCAGTCAACTCGGCCTGGATGGCGGCACCAGTCCGGTCTCGCCAGATCTGAGGATCGTACCCCGACTCCTGGTCGGCATGGACCAGGCCGGCGAACAGCAGGCTGGTGAGCAGAAGGAACAGAGGAGAAAAACGGAGGCTTCCTCGGGTGCCGGCTTCCCGGCTGATTCGCAGATGCATAAGTTACCTTTCCGGGGCAGGCCTTCTGCTTAGCATCGGTCTTGCCAACTTCCAGCCGGTGGCGGATTTCCAATCCCGGGTTGCCTGCGGGAACCGGGCTGCCGACACTCTCCCCATGCCTGAACCTCCCGTCCGCATCGGCGTCATCAATGTCTCCGACCGCGCCAGCCGCGGCGAATACGAGGCTGTGCCCGGCAAGGCCGCGGTCGCCCTGCTCCGGGAGCTGCTCACCACCCCGTTCGAGTCGGTTTACGCGATCATCCCGGATGAACAGCCTGAGATCGAAGCGACGCTGGAGCGCATGGCCGATACGGACGGGTGCTGCCTCATCGTCACCACCGGCGGAACCGGTCCGGCGCCGCGCGATGTGACACCGGAGGCGACCGAGGCTGTCTGCGAAAAGAGGCTACCGGGCTTTGGAGAGCTGATGCGGGCAACCAGCCTGCAGGTCGTGCCGACGGCCATCCTGTCGCGCCAGACGGCGGGCATCCGCGGTCGCTGCCTGATCGTCAACCTGCCGGGCAAGCCCAAGGCCATCGGCGAGTGCCTGGAGGCCGTTTTTCCCGCCATCCCCTACTGCATTGATCTGATCGACGGACCGTATCTGGAAAACGACCCCGAACGGATCAGTGTCTTCCGGCCTAACCCGGACTTCTCATGAAGCCCAGATGTGATGAGCTGCCCCTGTCCGCCGTAGCCTTGGCGAAGGCGGAAGGCGGAAGGCGGCGTGTCCGCCATAATGCCGCTGAGCGGCATGACGGCGGGAGGGCGAAACCGGCTGGGCGCGCACTCAGGGGCGAAACCGCCTCACCGGAGTCGCAAACGCCGGCCAACCTGTCCGCCATAGCCATTTGGGCGAAGACGGAAAAGCCGGCTTCTCCATGGCGTGGCGGGCTCTTTGGCCCGGCACACGAGCCAGGGCCATTTTTAGCCGGTCACCGAAGCGGGGGCGGGGCGTGCCATCCCGCCCGATGCCTTGAGGTGACGACGGGCCAGCGTGATCAGGCCACGGCTCGGGCTCACGATCCAGCTCAGGGTAAAGAGGAACCCCGCGGCAACCACCATGCAGCCGGCGATGGACGCATCGAGCCAGAGCCCGATGTGCAGACCCGCCAGGCTGGTGAACGCGGCGATCGGTGCCACCAGCCAGAGGATGACCGGCAGACGGTCCGACCAGAGCGCTGCGGTGGCCCCGGGAAAGATGAGCATGGCGATGACCAGGATGGCCCCCACCGATTCGAAGGCAGCGACGATGGCCACAGCCAGCAGGACCATCAGCCCGTAGTGCACCCAGCCGGGGCGAATCCCCAGCGACTCGGCAAGGCCGGCATCAAAACTGGTGACGAGCAGTTCTTTGTAGAAAACGACGATCAGCGCGATCACTGCCAGCGCCACCAGCCCCATGTGCGCCACCGGCTCCGGCCCCAGCGGGAGGCCGCCGAGCGTGAACCAGTCGGCAAACGGGACAAAGCCGATTTCGCCATAGAGGACGCAGTCCGCGTCGAGGTCCACCTTGCTGCCAAAGATGTTCAGCAGGATGACGCCGATGGCGAACATGGCGCCGAAGACGATGCCGAGGGCCGCATCCGTTTTTACGCGGGAGTGTTGCTGGATCAGCTCGATCAGGACGACCGACACGACCCCGGCCAGAATGGCGCCCAGCCCGATCACCAGCGGCGCCCGGGAGGCGGTTATCGCAAACGCGAGCACGATGCCGGGCAGCAGGCTGTGGCTGACAGCGTCCCCCACCAGCGCCAGCCGCCGCACAATGAGGAAGACACCCACCAGGCCGCAGGCCAGCGTTACGAAAAAGCCCATCAGGGTGATCGCCAGGTAGTCACCGGGGAGACTGACCCAGGGATCGATCACCACGTCATGAAAGGAGAAGGCCGGTATCAGGAATTCCATGACAGCAATCAGGTGGGCCGATCGGGATTGCGCAGACCCTGCGGCCGGGGATCGGCGAAGCCGGCTGCTCCGGCCAGGGATTCCATATCCTCCTGTGACGGGATCAGGCGACCGTGCGGATCGGTATGCGGATGCCCGAGGCGCTTTTCAAGGGCGTTGACGGTGGCCTCGCCCAGGATGTGCTCGATCTTGTCGGCATCCTCGTGAACGTGGTCGGCCGGATAATCGGCCGCATGCGTGAGGTAGAGTTCCCAGAGCCGGTGGTTGCGCACCATTTGATAGGCCCGACGGTTGCCTTCGGGGGTAAGGTACAGGCGGCGCTCGCCACTCAATGCCCGGGAATCGCCCCAGGTGGCCAGGCCGGTTTTCACCAGTAGCGCGGCATCCTCCTCGAGCGTGGTCAGAGGTTCATTCCGGCGACTGGCGAGATCGGCCAGGCGGACACCGCCTTCCCGGAAATCCTGCCCTTCCTGCACCTGAAAAAAGGCACGCAAGGTGTTTTCCTCGCGGATCAGGCGGTCGCGGTTGTAGCGACGCAGCAGGCGGGGCAACACGCCGTACCGCGGGCCGAGAAAGAGCGCCAGGACGAACACCAGGGTGGCGCCCATCACCATGAACGGGCCGGTCGGCAGGTCGTTTTCCAGAAACGAGAAGAAGGTGCCGAAAAGGCCACTCAGGATACCGAAGAGAATCGCCAGGCCGATCAGGCGATGCATGCGGTCGGTCAGCATGTAGGCCGTCGCGGCGGGCGTGATCAGCATGGCCGAGACCAGCACCACGCCGCTGGCCTGGATCGACACGGTCACGGCAAAAGCCAGCAGCAGCAACAGCAGGTAGTGAAACAGCTGCGCGCGTACGCCGACCGCCCGTGCGTAGTCGGTATCGAAACTCGTGACCAGGAACTCCTTGTAGCAGAGAAGCAACAGGCCGCCGGAAACGGCGGTGACGACTGCCATGAGTTGGATGTCCTCCATCGAAAGCGCGGCGGCCTGCCCGAAGAGGAAGCTGTCGATGCCGCTTTTGCCCGCCAGCGGCATGCGCTGAATCATGGTAAACAGGACGATCCCGATTGCATAGAAGCCACTCAGGACCAGGCCCAACGCGCTGTCCTCTTTCAGGTGCGTGGTCTGCAAAATAGCCTGGACGACCAGCACCCCGACGACCCCCGCCAGCACCGCGCCGATGAAGATGGTGGTGGGATCCTTGGTCTGACCCCAGAGGAAGCCGAGCGCGACCCCGGGCAACACGGCGTGGCTGAGCGTATCCCCGACGAGCGCCAATTTCCGCACGACGATAAAAGAGCCCAGCATGCCGCAGCAGACACCGATCAGCACGGCGCCGGCCACAGCCGTCCGGACGGCCGGATCCTGAAAGCTGAGAAAGCGCAGCACCTGGTCGCCGATATCGAGGTCGCCCAGATCACCGATTCGGGCGGCCTGCAGCGGTAAAGCCCCCAGGCCCGATCCGACGAGGGCGAGCAGCAGTGGTTGACGCAGCCGTGCCATGTCAGCCCTTGCCCTTGGGATTCACCCGGGCGGCCTCGTCGGCAACGCCGGACAGGATGGTCAGTCGGCCCCCGTAGGTTTTCTGCAACAGGTCGTAGGTATACACCTCGCTGGTCGGGCCGAAGGCGACCAGCCGCATGTTCAGCAGCAGCAGGCGGTCGAAATACTTCTGGGCGTTGGCCAGGTCGTGGTGAACCACGAGGATGGTTTTTCCACGGGACTGGAGTTCGCGCAGGATCGCGATGATGGCCGACTCAGTCGCCGCGTCCACGCCGGCGAAAGGTTCGTCCATCAGGTAGAGGTCGCTCTCCTGAGCCAGGGCCCGGGCCAGAAAAACACGCTGTTGCTGGCCGCCGGACAGGTTGGCGATCTGCCGGTCCCGGTAGGGCAGCATGCCGACCTTGTCCAGACAGGCCTCGGCAATCTCGTGGTCCTCGCGCCTGGGCCGGCGGAAGAGCCCGAGGTGCCCGTATCGGCCCATAAGCACGACATCCCGAACGTTGACCGGGAAATCCCAGTCCACGCTTTCGCGCTGGGGCACGTAGCCCACACGGGTAATCGCCTGCCTCAGCGGCTTGCCGAAGATGCGGACCCACCCGCTGCTCGGCGGAACCAGCCCCATGACCGCCTTGATCAGGGTGGACTTGCCCGCGCCGTTTGGACCGATGATGCCGACCAACGCCCCGCGCGGCACCGTCAGGTCGATCCCGTATAGCACCGGCTTTTTCTGATAGGCCACGGTCAGGTCGTGGATCTCCAGCGGGGCCGGGCCGCCCTGATCGGGCAAGGCCGTCGGGCCGGACGAGGATTCGGGAGAAGCAGACATGGGTGAGAGAGAAGCTGGATTAAAGGCTCAGTTGCAAGCGGAGGGAAGCGATCCAGACGTCGCCCCCGCCGTCCGCGGTTTCCGGGATCCACTGAAGGTCCGGCTGCACCAGCAGCCGTTCGCTGACCTGCCAGGCATAGGTGAGTTCCCACAACCACTCACCAGCCGATCGGTCGGGAGCCGCTGCCCGCCAGGCATCGCTGAAGGCCGTGTAAGCGAAGGCCGTGCCCCATTGATCCGATGGCCGGCCCCAGGCGTCGCCCTGCCAGGTGAAGCCGCCGTCTACGGTCCAGCGGGCGGTCACCCGTTCATCCGGTCCGGCCGTCCCGGCCCGCACAAACCCGCTCAGATCCGGCGTCAGGGAGACTGCCCACTGCCCGTAAAGCGCCGTGATGCCGCCCGTTCCGGTCGGGTTATCCAGGCGGGGAAATGCCCCCGAATGCGAAAAGGCACCCAGCGTCCACGCCCCGTTGGCTAAAGATCCCCCCAACTCGGCGATGGTCAGAAAGCCGGCGTCCCCGCCGACCGCCAATCGGCGGGAGAGGCCCCCGGGGCGTTCGTCCCCCGCGTCACCGTCATACAGACCGGCTTGAAAGGATAAGCCATTGGCGAGTTCCAGGTGCCCGTGGACACCCGGCGCCCCGACCGGCCAGACGGGACTCGGCGTATTGCCCGTCAGGATGCCGAGCGGCCCGAATTCCGCATTCAAAAACAGGCCCGCCGGGTCGAGGGCCATGAACGCGCTGTCGGCAGCCAGCAGGCCAGCCGAGGCCGTCCAGGCACCGTCCGTATCCGAAAGCGTGATCCCCGCCTCGAACACGCGTAGGGCGTCCTCGGCCGCAAGGTTGGAAAAGCCGTGAAAATCGCCGACTGCCTCGTAAACGGCGCCGTCCGAAGCAATTCCCTGCAGCAAGGCAAAGACGCCTACCGACCGATCGTCGGTCAGGGATTGATCCGCTTCCAGATTGACCATCAGCTCGCCAACCCAGCCGGCCTCTCCCGAAGCGGAGCCCCCAAACGCACGTGAACCGTCGAGGGTCCACTGGACGGCGACCGCGCCGGTCCAGCCAAGCGCACAGGCCGTCAGGCCACCTATGCCGAATGCCAGGATGGCAGAAACCTTCATTTCAGCGCGCCGGCGATCGTGTTGACGTTGTGCATCACCATGCCACGCCAGGTGCCCTTGTCGTAAGTCAGGCCGTCGGGTCCGGTTTCCAGGTCACCGGCCCGCCCCATGGCATCCGAAAAGAGTTCTCCCCCGATCGTGGCTCCGGAATCCGTGCTGATGCGCTCGATCGCAGCCGGGGACACGCTGCTCTCCACAAAGATGGCAGGAATGCCCCGCTCCCGGATGAAGTCGGCCATCTCGGCAATATCGGCCAGCCCGGCTTCATTCAGGGTACTGATCCCCTGGACCGCCACGACCTCGAACCCGAAGGCCTGCCCGAAATAGTTGAAGGCATCGTGGCTGGTGACCAGCACCCGGTGCTCGGCCGGTACCTGCTGCAGCCGCTGGCGCGCCCACTCCCCGACCGCCAGAATATCGGCCGCCACCGTCCGCCCGCGCTCCTCGTAATAGGCGGCGCCCTCCGGATCGACCCCGGACAGACCCTCCACCACCACGGGTACGCACGCGGCCCAGAGCTCGGGATCAAACCAGACATGCGGATCGGACACGCCTTCATAGTCCTCCGAGGCCATCAGCTGCTCTTTCGGCAGATCGCGCACAACCGGGTAAACCGGCTGCCCCCGCCTGGCCATCTGTTCAAAGATGTCCTCCATGCGGCCTTCGAGCTTGAAGCCATTGTAAAAGACCACGTCCGCCCGGCGCAGCCGGGCGACATCCCGGGCCGATGCCTTGAAGAGGTGCGGATCCACCCCGGGCCCCATCAGACCCGTCACCGTTACGCGATCGCCACCAACCCGGCTAACCAGGTCCGCCACCATCGTTGTCGTGGCCACCGCATTCACCTGCGCCGACAGGCCGGAGACACACCCCAGCAGCAAAAGACACCCCGCCAGACCGGGGAATCGTCGGAAAAAGAAATGGGTTATCTGTTTCATAAATTTTGAATAATCAAAGTTGAGACGGGAAAAGACCATAATTTCCGCTTGTCTGTCAAATGGTTTTTGATAAATCAAAGGACATGCCGTCCGATACGGTCGAAAATTACCTCAAAGCCATCCTGGTGGTGCAGCTGCAGGCCGAGGACAGCACGGCATCGGTCCCGATGGGCCTGCTTGCCCGCCGGCTGGGGGTGGTCCCGGGCACCGCCACGACGATGGCCAAGCATCTGGAGAAGGCGGGGCTGGCGGCTTACGCGCCGCGGGTCGGGCTGCAATTGACCGATGAAGGCCGCAAACTGGCCATACAGGTCCTGCGTCGCCACCGGCTCATTGAATATTTCCTGGTGGAGACGCTCGGGATGGACTGGGCCGACATCCACGACGAGGCGGAGCGGCTGGAGCACGCGATCAGCGACCGGGTGCTGGAGCGGATCGACGCCCTGCTCGGCCATCCCGAGGTGGATCCGCACGGCGATCCGATTCCGGCGGCGGACGGGCGTATCCCGTCGGTGGATACGCAGTCGCTGGCGGACAGCGAGCCGGGCCAGGCGGTGGTGGTGGAACGGGTGCTCCGGCAGGATCCGGCTTTTCTCCAATTTGTCGAGGAGACGGGGCTGAGCCCGGGCAGCCGTGTCGAAATCGTGCGACAGGAAACGGCGGGCGGCCTGGTCGAGGTCCGGGAGCCCGGCAAGCGGGCCAGGCGCTCCATCGGCCGCGAACCGGCCGAGCAGATCCGCGTGCGCCGGGGTTGAGCCAAGGCCAGCCCGAGATTTTGGAGAGCGGCGGTCCTACCGCCGCCTTAAAGACCTAAGGCAGGCCCAGGGCCTTCCGGGCTTGTTTGGCCCAATGGATGGACGTGATGAAAGTGAGCACAGTGAGGGGTGCTCCCAGTGCCTCAATCAGCAGGAAATGCAACTGATCGAGCCTTTCGCCGTAACCGAGGATCTCCGGTTCGACCAGCCAGAGGGTAGCGCCCATCCCGTTCTCGGCCCAGGCGATGGCGCTGGCCAGGTGGTACCCACCGTAAAGCAGCACGGCGATGAACGCCCACTGTGCGGCGCGGAGCAACGGCTTGGGCCGGTTGGCCGAAAACAGTTTCCGACCCGCCAGAAAGCCGACGACGCCGGTGGCAATCAGCATGATGAAATCCAGGATGATGATCGCCTTGGGCAGAGAATCCTCTGCGCCCTGAACGTAGGTCTCTGAAGCGAAGTAGCCCCAGTGCCAGAAGGTGTACAGAGCCACCAGCGGGGCGGTCATCCAGCCCAGGCCGATCAGTTTTCGGAACCAGCCGGGTTTAAGGTCAGCATTTGCAGCCTGCGGCGTTGTGGAAGCCTTCCGCGGGGCCTGTTGCTGCTGCCCGGCAAAATCCTTTCCGAAGATCTCCTTAAAGGCATCGGAGGGATCGCCACCGGACTGGCCACCGCCTGGGGACGCCTGCTGCGGGTTGGCGGCTTTTTCGGAGTCGGTCTGCTCGCGTACGGGAAAGGCGGCCAGGGCCTCGGCGGCGGAGGCGTAGCGGCGGTCGGGATCGAGCGCGACCAGCTTGTTGATCCAGGGATCCCAGTCCCCGACGAGGTCGTTGCGAAACTCCTTCACCGATTCGCGGCCCATGGTGTCCTGCCCGGTCAGCATCTGGTAGGCGATCAGGCCCAGCGTGTAGAGGTCGCTGCGGGCATCGAGTTCGGCGCCGCGCTTCTGCTCGGGGGACATGAAGGCGAAGGTTCCCATGAGGGCTCTGGTCTGCGAGCCGGCACTCCCCTCCCCCAGGTCGGTGGCCATATCGTCCATGTGCTGGGAACGGGCGACGCTCAATTCGACCTGGCTCTTGAGCCAGTCGGCGTCGGCCAGCTTGACCAGGCCGAAGTCGGCGATCAGCGCGCGCCCCTGGGTCAGCAGGATGTTGTCGGGCTTGAGATCGCGGTGGATGACGCCGCGGCCGTGTGCGTAATCGAGCGCCTTGAGGATGTCGGTCAGCTGCTTGAGGATCTCGACCTCGGCGACATGGCCGAGCTGGAGAAAATCGGAAAGCGTCACGACAGTTGTGTTTTTGTTGGTGGTCACGCCCTCGATCAGCGGCATCCGCAGCCAGGTATGGCCGTCGGTCTCGCCGAAGTCATCCACCTCGAGGATGTTCGGGTGCTGCAGCTCGGCCATGACACGCGCCTCCTGCGCAAACCGCTCGCGGCCGTTTTTCACCTGCAGGATTTCCGGGTGGAGCACCTTGAGTGCGTACTTCCGGCCCAGGACGGCATGTTCCACGGCGAAGGCGGTCCCCATCCCGCCGCGCCCGAGCTGGCGCAGAATCCTGTACTGACCGAGCGTGTCCCCGGGCTTCAGGCTGGTGGCCTGCGGACCGTCCTGCGGACCGAGCGTGGTTTCGCCGTCGAGGGACATTTCAGAAAGCCTGCACCGGCAGGACGCGGGCACAAGCCCGCTCTTTAACGCCAAACGGACCTGACCGCCGGGTGATGCCCTCCGTTGACCCGCCAGACCTAGCACCCAGAGTCACGGCATGCGTTTACTCTCGTGGAACGTGAACGGCCTGCGCGCCGTGCTGAACAAGGATTTCGCCCGGCAGGTGGCCGGGTTCGATGCCGATGTCCTCGCGCTGCAGGAAACCAAGGTGTCGGCCGATGTCGTCCCGGGGCTGGACCTCGACGCGGTGGGCGGGCAGCTGCCGCACCACTACTGGGCCTGTGCCGACCGCAAGGGCTACAGCGGCACCGCGCTGTTCTGCCGGACCGAGCCGATCGCGGTGGAGGCGGGGCTGGGGGTGAAAACCCATGACGGCGAGGGCCGTGTCCTGACGGCGGAATTTCCCGACTTCTTTCTGGTCAACGTCTACACGCCGAACAGCCAGAACGAGCTGAAGCGACTGCCGTATCGACAAACCTGGGACAAGGCCTTCCGCAGTTACCTGAAGAAGCTGGAGCGAACCAAACCGGTCATCTTCTGCGGCGACCTGAACGTGGCGCACGAAGAGATCGACCTCGCCCGACCCAGGCAGAACCGCATGAACGCCGGATTCACCGACGAGGAGCGGGCGGGCATGACACGCCTGCTCCAGGCCGGCTACCTCGACACCTTTCGCCACCAGCACCCGGGCGAAACGGGGCACTATAGCTGGTGGAGTTTCCGGGGCGGCGCGCGCGCCCGGAACGTCGGGTGGCGCCTCGATTATTTCGGGTTGTCCCGGGCCCTGGCCTACCGCCTTGGCGAAACCTTCATCCTGAAGGATATCACCGGCAGCGACCACGTTCCGGTGGGAATGACCCTGGACTGAGCAGGGAACGATCAACGACCGCCGCCATCGCATTTGTCCGTGATTCAGGCCTTGGAGCCGCAGGAAACCGGGTCCGGGCAACCGCCCCGGCGGCTGGCCCCTGCCAATCGCCCGGTTGAAGTCCGGGCGTGAAACGGCTGGACTCGCCCAACCAAAGTTTCTCCGCCAACATAAGATACATGAGCATTTCGAAAATCGTTTGGTGGGCTGTCATCCTGAGCCTGGCCGGCTGTATAACGACGGACGGCAATCGGCGGCCCCCCGCGCTGACAGGCAGGATTTACTACACCGTGGAGGTCCCCCTGCCCGCAGGCAGCGCGATCGATCTGGTGCTGCTCGATACCCGGCGAACCGCCGATCCCGCCGACGACCGCATCGTCGCCCGGCACCGGATCCCGAAACCGGATTACCTGCCGATCCGCTACCGGTTGCCGTTCGACCCGGAAGCCATCGACACGGACAGCCTGCACCGCATCGAAGCCCGGGTGTACATCAACGACAAGCTGGTCTTCGATACCCGGGGCATCGTTCCCGCGCTGACGCGTCGCAGCGGCCTGACGGTCGACATTCCCCTCGACCAGCCGGACAACCCGGCCCTCGGGAAGGACAACGGCCCGTGATATTTCATTGCGACCGGTTGCGAGAGGCCAAAGCTTTAGCTCCGGAATGACCGAGGCCGAGCGTATTTCCCACCAGCCGATCGCCCAGGCGTTGCGTTCCCTCGTTTCCGATATCCTCAACGAATCGTTCGCAAGCCCCGGGAATATCTGTGTCGTGGGTATCGCCGAAGGTGGCATCCAAGTCAGTCAGCGCATCGCCTCGGCGCTGGAACAAGAGCTGGGAGCAACAATCGACCATGGCACGATCGACATCACTTTTCATCGGGATGACATCGGCTTGAAACCGATCACCCGTATGTCGTTTCCCACCAACCTCGGCTTCCCGATCGATGACCGGATCGTCATTCTGTGCGACGACGTCATCTTCAGCGGTCGGACCATCCGGGCCGCGCTCAACGAGCTCTTCGACCAGGGTCGCCCGGAGGCCATCCGCCTCGCCGTCCTCTTCGATCGCGGTCACCGTAAACTCCCGGTTCAGCCCACCTATACCGGCTTCAGCCAACCCGTCGAACCAGGCCGCACCGTTTCAGTGGAACTGGCCCCGGCCTACCCCGAACAGGACCGAATCGTCATCGGTCCGGCCTGACCTGTTTTTCGCGATGGATCTCCCCGACACCTGGCGCCGCAAGCACCTCATCACCATCGAGGAACTCAGTCCCGAAGAGATCGAGATCATCCTGTCCGTGGCCCGGTCCTTCAAAGAGGTATTGGGGCGGTCGGTGAAGAAGCTTCCCTCTCTCCGCGGCAAGCAGGTCCTCAACCTGTTCCTCGAGCCCAGCACCCGGACGCGCGTCGCTTTCGAAGTGGCCGCCACCCGCCTGAGCGCCGATCCCATCCTGCTCGAAGGCAACAAGAGCAGCACGGTCAAGGGTGAGACGCTGCGCGACACCGCCCAGGTCTGCCAGGCCCTGCAGGCCGACATGATCATCATCCGGCATGCCGCGGCCGGTGCTCCGTTGTTTCTTACTCATTGCCTCGACATTCCGGTCATTAACGCCGGCGACGGGGCGCACGAACACCCCACCCAGGCCCTGCTCGACGTTTTCACCCTGCAGGAACACTACGGCCAGAACCTCGAGGGCTGCCGCGTCACGATTCTCGGCGACATCCTCTTCAGCCGGGTTGCGCGCTCCAACATCTGGGCCCTCACCAAGCTGGGCGCCACGGTCACCGTGGCCGGCCCGGCCACCCTGGTCCCGAAAGAATTCGCCGCCCTCGGGGTGACGGTCTCCCACGACCTGAAAGGAGCCCTGAGCGAAGCCGACGCTGTCATGCTTTTGCGGATACAGCACGAACGCCAGAGCGCAACCCACTTTCCATCACTGGGCGAATACCGCAGCATGTTCGGCCTCGACAGGACCCGCGCCTCCTGGCTGCCAGAAAACGCCATCATCATGCATCCCGGGCCTATTAATCGAGGCACCGAGATTGACTCCAACCTGGCCGACTCGCCGCGCTCCGTCATCCTCAATCAGGTCACCAACGGCGTGGCCGTGCGCATGGCCGTGCTCTACCTCTGCGCCGCCGGCCACCGGCTCCTGAGTGGCGAATAGCTCGTTTACCCCGATGCCTGACGACACCATCACGCTGATCACAAACGGTCGGATCATAGATCCGGCCAACCAACGCGACGAGGCGGACGGCGAGGTCCGCATCCGCGGCGACCGGATCGCTGAGACGCTGACCGCGGACGAGCGGAGCCGGGCTACCGTGATCGATGCGGCGGGCCAGGTGATCTGCCCGGGGCTGGTCGACATCCATGTCCACCTGCGTGAACCGGGGCAGACGCAGAAGGAGAACATCGAGACCGGCAGCCGGGCGGCGGCGGCGGGCGGCTTCACCACGCTCGTCTGCATGCCCAATACCAGCCCGGTCTGCGACACGGCCGGCACCATCCGGCAGATCCTGGATGCGGTCCGCCGCACAGCGGTGGTGCATGTCTACCCGACTGGTTGCATCACCAAAGGCATGGGCGGCGAGGAGATGGCCCCCATCGGCTCGCTGAAAAAGGAAGGCGTGGTGGCGGTCACCGACGACGGCAAGTGCGTTCAGAGCAACGAGCTGATGCGCCGCATTCTGGAATACGCCCACATGTTTCGCATGCCGGTCATGGATCACTGCCAGGACTACACACTGACCGACGGTTCCGTCATGAACGAAGGGACGGTTTCGCTGAGACTCGGGCTGCGCGGCTGGCCGGCTGCGGCCGAAGACATCATCGTCGCCCGCAACAGCGTGCTGTCCGAATACACCGGGGCACACGTACACCTTCAGCATATCTCGAGCGGCTATTCGGTCGACATCATCCGCCGGGCGAAAAGCCGCAGCGTCAACGTGACGGCGGAGGCCTCGCCCCACCATCTCGCGTTGACCGACGAGGCCCTCGCCGATTACGACACGCACTTTAAAATGAATCCCCCGTTGCGGACGGAAGCCGACCGGCAGGCCCTGATCGCCGGACTCGTCGACGGCACCCTCGACTGTATCTGCACCGACCACGCGCCGCACACCGATTACGAGAAAGACGTCGAGTTCGACCATGCGCCCTTCGGCATCATCGGGCTCGAAACCAGCCTGGCCGTCTGCCTGGGCGTGCTGGTCCGGGGCAATCACCTCGGACTCAGCGATCTCATCGCGGGGATGACCTGCAAACCGGCCCGCCTGCTCGGGCTGGAGGCCGGCACCTTGTCTCCAGGCGCCCCCGGCGATGTCACGGTCTTCGATCCCGAGGCCGTCTGGACCGTGGACCCGGACCGGTTTTTCAGCATGGCGCGTAACAGCCCCTGGAACGGACAGACCCTGGCCGGCAAGATCCTCCACACCGTCGTGGGAGGACGCTGGATCTTTGACGGAACGGACATCCGGACCTGAGCTGTCGACCCGAACGGAGCCCCCTCATGGACCCCGCCGCCGACGCCCTCAGCCCCGTTGCCGGATCGCTGATCGCCGGCATCCTGGTGATGAGCCTGGTGCTCTGGTTTTCCCCGGCGCGGGTCCGCGCCTCCGGCGTCCCCCTGTCCCCCTGGCGCCCGAGCGCGCTTGATTTCGGTCTGTTCGCCTGGGGCGTCTTCATCATCTTCCTCTTTCACGGACCGGTCCTCGGCCGGATCATCGGGGCGGACAACCTGCGCGGCGAGGGCACGCTGGGCCCGGTCTGGCCCTCGATCCTGATGGGACTGCTGCTGCAGGGGCTGTTCATCAGTCTGTTTTTCGCCATGCGTCGGCTGTATCCGAACGCCTTCGGCTTTGCGCTGAGCAGCGTGAAACTCGGCTGGATTGTGGCGGTCCGGAAGGCGGGATTCTTTTTCCTGACCCGGCTGCCAATCGTCTGGGCGATCAGTATGGTCTGGATCGTCGTGCTGCAGGAATTGCGGGAATGGGGTGTGCCGGTAGAGCCGCGCAGCCAGGAAATCATCTCCGTTATCATCCAGGCCGGCGGCCCGCTCCAGTGGCTGTTGCTGACGCTGATGATCGTCGTGGCTGCGCCGATTGGCGAGGAACTGATCTTTCGCGGCGGGTTTTTCCGTTTTTTTCTGGGCCGCATGGGCCGACGCCACGCCCGTGTGTTGAGTGCCCTGGTCTTCGCCTCGCTGCACATGTCGCTGACACAGTTACTGCCCCTGGCGGCGGTCGGCTACTTCATGGCCAGGGCCTACGAGAAAACCGGCTCGATCAAGGTGCCGATCCTCTTCCACGCCTTTTTCAACCTCCAGTCGCTGCTGCTGTTGCTGGCCCAGCAGAGCGGCTGACGCAACGGTCATGGCATCGCCATTCACGGACCAACCGGAGCAAAGCCTCGCGGCCCTGGGCGAAGTCGACCTGATCCAACGCATCCGGACCCTGCTGGGCGCAGCATGCCCCCCCGGCACCGCCGGTGGCGGCGATGACTGCGCCGTACCCGCCTGGCCACCGGGATTTGATCCCGACCGCACACGCCCGTTGCTCACGGTCGACGCCCTGATCTATGGCCGCCATTTCGATGATCAGACCGAGGCGGCCGCGGCGGGAGCCAAACTGGTCAACCGGAACCTGAGCGACATCGCGGCCATGGGAGGCCAACCCGGCTGGAGTGTGGTCAGCCTGGCCTGCGACGGTCGGCTCCGGCTTGAGTGGCTGGACGCCTTTTGCCGGGGCATGAGCCGGGCCACGCAGGCCGTGAATCTGCAGCTCAACGGCGGCGATGTCAGCGGGGCGGATCGGAACAGTTTCATTGCTTCGATGACGATCGTCGGCTGGGCGGACCAACCGGTGCCGCGCCAGGGCGCCCGCCCCGGGGACCGTCTGTTGGTCTCCGGTCGCCTCGGCGGCAGTCTCCTGGGGCACCACCTGACCTTCACCCCACGCCTGCAGGAAGGTGCCTGGCTGGCCGGGCGGCCCGAAATCCGGGCCATGATCGATGTCACCGACGGCCTGGCCAAGGACCTGCCTGCCCTGCGCGCAAGCGGGGGTCGGGTCCATGTGAATACCTCGGCAATTCCGCTTTCAGCTGCTGCCGGTGAACAGAGCAAAGCATCCGGGAAAACCGCGCTCTGGCATGCCTGCAACGACGGTGAGGATTATGAGTTGGCCATCGCGGTGGAAGCGGACCAAACGGAAACCCTGCTTGCCGACTGGGGAAAGGCCTTTCCCGAACTACCCCTGACCGCCATCGGCCAGGTCACGGACGAACAGCCGGACAGCGACTGCTTGATCGATGCCCGGACCGGCAAACCGTTGTTCGAGGCGGAGCACCGCGGGGGCTTCCGGCATTTTGGGTGAGGAAGAACCGCACCCCCCCGCGGCTCGTCGCCAATCGATGGGGCAATGCCCTTGGGCGTGTTTGGAAAGTCCAAGCATGCGGAGCTCGAACGCGTGTGGCGGGCCAAAGAGCCCGCCACTCCATGGAGTCGCCGGCTCTTTGGCCGGCGATCGCGACTCAGGGAACAGCCGAAAACGCCTTTTCAAACAGGCCCTAATCCAGCCAGATGAGGCGGCGCCCGGTTTCGCTGCCGGAGAGGGCCCGTTCCATGCGCGTGCGGAGCGACAGGCCGTCGCGGTCGGGCAGCAACAGATTGGCCGTAGCCTCAACGGGCGGCTCACCGGCCGTGAGGGCGGCCAACCACCGGTGGATCGTGGCACCATCCCCGTCGTCCGCCAGGCGGAGCCAGTACCATGCGTGGAGGAAGGCGGAGAAATATTGATTCCGGAGACCGGCCGGGGAACTCCCAAAGCCCGCATTCCAAGCGGCATTACTCAGGCTGTAGAGCCGATCCGGCGGCAGAATGGCCAACGTGTCGCCGTGAGGTAGCGTATCCCGCAGATGGCGCCGCAGGTCGAACCGGCGAAAATGAATACGTCCGCGATCGTACGGCTGGCGCTCCATCACCTCGGCGATGCCTTCCGAAAACCAGACCGGCAGATAATGCAGCATGGGATGCATCACCTGGTGCGTGATCTCATGGACCAGAATGGCATAGTCGGTGGCACCCCCGGGGCGAAACCCGGTCGAGGTCGGGGTCAGGCCCAGGCTCTGCGCCGGTACCAGCATGATGCCACGTGCCCCGGCGTATGTCCCGGCCGACCCCGGCATCCCACCTGCCCGGATAAAGGAGGCGTAATCTCCAAACAGCAGGGTGTCGAAGGTCCGACCCTTTGCGGGCGCTAGACGCAGGGGCAGCGGCAGGGCCTCCAAGGCGGCATAGGTTCCCTCGAAGACCTCTGCCATATCCGAGACGAGGTTCCGGGAGAGCCGGCCGTCCGCCTGATAGCGAAAATGCTCGGACTGATAGAGAAACCTTCCGTCGCCAAACGATTCCTCTACCACCTCGACCGCAACACGGCCAGACACCCCGGCCCGGGTGGGCCATTCCTCGGCCGGCATCGCCAACGCGCCAGCCAGCAGCAGGGATGCGAAGCGGATGACGCGCGGGACTGTGGCCTTGCTGCCATGGGCAGGGGTGAAACAATGAGCGGCCATGTCCGAACCCGAGCCATCCTGCACCTGGGAACACTTGAGGGCCGGCTGGTCGGCGGTCGACGCGGCAGCCACGCGTATGGCCGGCCGTGTTTTGGCCGAGTCGCTTCCGGGGGACACCGTGGTGGCGCTCAGCGGCCCGATGGGCGCGGGGAAGACGACCTTTGTCCAGGGCATGGCGGCAGCGTGGTCGATCCCGGGACCGGTCACAAGCCCCACCTACACGCTCTACCAGATCCATGCCGGCGACCGGCAACTGGTGCACGTGGACGCCTGCCGCCTGGACAGCCCAGACGCGTGGGACAGCCTGATGATCGAGCCGTTTTTGCAGACGCCCTGGTGTCTGGCCATCGAGTGGCCGGAAAATCTCGATACTCTCCCTGACGGCCTCGCCTATCAGGTCAGCTTTTCCGGCGCTTCGCATCCCGAAGGACGCAGCATTCAGGTCAAAGCACTGGCCAACGACCAGGATTGAAATGCATCTCGCCTCACTGCGTCCATGACACCTTGGCCGGATTCCAACTGGGCCGGGCCGGGACCCGTCCACCTGACTGTGGCTCATGGCTGCCTTATCCAGTGTCGCAGGGCCGCGGCGCGGTTTAAACCGCTTACTCCCCGCAGACGCATGTAGGGCTGCCGCTTGCGGCATGCCGACGGGTAAACAGCAGGGTGAGGTCCCTTGATTCTCTCCCTGCCTCGATCCAAGGCCCTGCGACATGCCGCAAGCGGCAATCCTATCCCTCACCCTTTTGATCAACCACCTCACCGCGTCGGTCGCGATCTTTGGGTGTAAACCCTTTCGAAGCCAAGCTAGGCCAAGAGAGCGCCATTCCGGGCCCGAAGAAACTTTATACCCTGCTTGAACGCTTCAAGGCGGCGTCTCCTCAGGCGTTCCTGTCCGGATCCGCCTCAGGAGTATCTTCGGCGGGATCAGCATCGACCGGCGGCGTGGGATTATCCTGCGCAGGAGCATCTTCGGCCGGTTCCGCTTTTTTAGCAGGGTTCGCCGCGTCGGTTTCCGGGGCAGGCGCTGTCTCGGTGGCTGACGTATCCGGTGCTTCGCCCGACTTTTCCTCAGCTGGCCGGGCCTTTGAGGATTTCTTCGGCTTGCTGCCCGGCGGCTGCATGGGCTCGGGGGCGAACAGTTTACCGTCCCCGTACTCGGTGACGTAGCCCTCGGTGATGAGCCAGCGGAGGTCCCGCTTGAGCTGCTTCAATTTGGCATCCTGGTCGGCCTCAAGGGATTCGCCGTCTTTCGGCAGTTTGAAGCCGAGCATCTTCTCGGGAAGGTCGGCCGCCGGAATCATGGGATGTTTTTCAATGAATTCGACCAGCTCGTTGATCGAGTCGGCAAAGACCGTATCAGGATCGCGGAAGCGACGCTTGACCGCGCAGACGTAGGATACGCCTTTGGATCCCTTTTTATAGATGTGGAACTGAAGCCGCCGCAGGCGACCACGCAGGTGATTGGCCGTTTCGAGCGGAAACTTGATTTGCTGTTCGCGAGCCGCTTCCACCGAGCGCTTGAGGCGGCCCTCCGGCATCTCTGCGAGCAGGCGACCGGAAATGCGTGCGGAATCCGTGGAGCGAACCACACGTTCCTTTTCATGCGTGAGGAGGTGACGCCGGGCTGCTTCCAGCCCTTCAAAGGACGGAGCATCCGGTGCCACAGCGCTGGTAGACCCCGCGTCTTCCGACGCTGCGGAGGAGGGGGCATCAACCTCAGTGGTCTCCGGTTCGGCTGCCGTTTCGGCTTCGGGAGGATTGGATGCGCCCTTCGCATCCGGCTCGGGCGGCGGGGATGCCTCCGCGGTAGCCGCTTCGGCACTCCCGGTCTCATCGGCTGGCTGCTTATCACCGGAAGAGGCGTGCGTGCGTTCCACGCCGGGCGTCCGCAGGGTATAGCGGGTGGTTTTCCGCATCTTGTCCAGCCAGGCATTGACCGCCTCCTCGTCGCGCACGGACTCGATCTTTTCGAGATAGCGGTCGAAGGGCATGTTGGAAATGCGACTGGCGTAGTGCCGCTGGACCAGTTCCTGATACCGGTGGTAATTGGGGGGGCCCAATAATTCGCCGGTCAACTTGCAGCGGTTGATGACGGGGAAGTTGCCTTTGGGCGGCTCGACCTCCACTTCTTCCGTCACGAAGAAACGGCCGATGTGGTGCTTGAGGACATGCGTAACCGCCGCCTCCTCCGATTCAAAAGGCAGGCCGTCCGGCACCGAAAGATAGATGGCGTCCGGACCATTCACGGCGTCGCGTTCCCGGGCATCCGGCTCAAGAGGCCGCAGGACGAACACATGCCGTTCCGGCTTCTCCAGAATCAACCGCGCGATTTCGAATAACTCGTAAGTGCGGTAGGAGGCACGAAGGGCTTTGGCCAGCACTGCAAACGGCTCGTCCTCAGGATAGAAATCGACGTGCACCACGGGCTGGAAGGGGGGTGCGGTCGGTCGACCTCCCGGCCGGCGGTCGCCGCGCGGGCCGGAGTCGGACGGCCGCCCCCCGGGCCGGCGGGGCGGCCGGCGATCCTTGCGCGGCTCATTATTGCCACGGGGACCGGCATCCCTGCCGGCTCCGCCCGAACGACCGCTGCGGGACCCCGATTGCGGTCGTTTTTCGGAGCCCCAGTCCGGGCCGAAGGTCAGGCCCTGCAGTTCGCTGAGGTCGACAGCCTCGTCGTCTTTCTTCGGCTTATCGTCTGAGGAGGGATCACCCATGCGGGAAGAGGAGTCTTAACGGCTGGCCGGAAGGCCCGTAAACAAGATTTCCAGAAAGAATCAGGATGCGCAAAGTCGGAAAATGGAGCAACCCTCAGGCCAAGTCCGGAATCGGTTCGGAGTTGACGTTGGGTTCGGAGTTGACGTTGACAAGCCCGGTACCGCTTCCCATCTTTCGGCCTTTTCCCGTTTCCGGACACGCTCAGGTGGTGGAATTGGTAGACACGCTGTCTTGAGGGGGCAGTGCCGAAAGGTGTGCGGGTTCAAATCCCGCCCTGAGCACCATCCTTCCTTCGAGCTTCGTTCGGCAGGCCGTTTCGCCAATCGTTGATGAAGGGCGGAAATCGGGCCTAGGTCTTGTTCCAGGTCCGACTGCGCTCGAAGTGGACGCGGTTTTTGACCGCATCGCCGAAGCAGGCGACCCCGGCGTTAAACACAACCAGGCCGCCGGTGCCCCAGAGAACCCAGGACAGCGCGGAGGCCCCGGTTCCCTTGAGCAGAATAGCTTCTCCGATGATACAGATGCCCAGCCCGATCAGAACCAGACCAAGAACGGACAGCAGGAGCCATCGTTTACGGTAGGTTTCTGCATTCATGAGTCGGGCGGGGTGGATTGGGAAAACCGGAACAGGTATTATCGCGGAAAATCGGGGGCCAGGTCCAGCGTTTCCCCGGGGTTGAGCGTGACGGGATCACCCGCGGCGGGCACGGCGTCGTTCAGGTAAAGCTGGAGGCGAATCGGCTTTTGGAGAGCGGGCGCCTCCCAGACATATTTACCGATCTCGGCAAAGGTGAGCAGCTGGCCATCGTCCCAGGACAAGCCGCCCCCGGATCCGCGGATATAGAGTTTGTTGCCGATCCCCGGGAGGATATTGGCCACGACCCGGCTCACCGGCTCAGCATCAGCGGCAACGCTTCCACCCGCCTCCGGCGAGGGCGGTCCCTCTCCAGCCGGCGCCCCTTTCGCTGCCGGTGGATTCTCTTCGACCGGGCGAGCTTCCGCCGCAGTTTGAGGGCCCTCCGGTTCCGGGGCCGCGGGCGCGGATTCGCTGACCGCAAGGTCTTCGGCCACAGGCTCGGGTTGCGACTCGGCAACCGGTTCGTCCTTGACGGAATCGGGCCGGATAAGGCGGTCAACCGCGGATCCCGGCCCACCCGGCCGGGCGTGGCTGAGCGCTTTTCCCAGCAGGTTGGCTTTATCCGCGGCAGACTCAACCTCCCCGCTCGCCTCCTGCCGGCGCCGGGACTGTCGACGCAAGGCCTGCAACTGATCCAGGATTTCGCCGATCTGTTCTTCCAGGGTGGACAAACGCTCCAGCAGGACGGGGTCCGTGACGGGAGCTTGCTGCTTGTCCAGGGCCTCAAAGCGACCGTCCATCGTTTTTTGCCAGCCCTGCAGGCTTTCGGTCAGCCGGTCCAGGCGGTCGTCGAGGGCGGAGGTCTGGCCGTCCCAGGCCTGCTCCAGGCGTTCGCCGACGGCGGCGAGGTTAGTTTGCTGGCCGTGCAAGGTATTCAGTGCGGATTCGAGCGGCTCGATGGCCTTGCGCAACCGTTCGACCAGAGAGCTCTGGGCATCCACCCCGTTATCCAGCCGGTCGAGCGTGGCGTCCCGATGGCCGAGGGCGCCGTCGAGGGCGGTAAAGCCGGCGCGCACATCGGTCAGCAATTGGTCGAGACCCTCCCGGGCAACCTGCTCGCGTTGCCGGAGACCCAGGACATATTCGGCCAGAAACGGGACAGCGAACAGCACCCCGCCAAAGCCGACGGATACGACGCAGAAGCCGACCTCCCAACCCGTCAGCGGGCCATCACTTCGCAGCAGGACAACGAGGGCCAGGGCAAGCAGCAAACCGTCTCCCAGAACAAACGGCCACTTGGGGAGCGTGGGCGCGGGCGGTTGTGAGTCGGCAGGATCGGACAGGTCACACATGTGGCATTTTGCAGGTTGAACCTGAGTCCACCCGGTTCTGTTGACAACGGTAAAGCGGGGCGCAAAGCCGCCTCATCGCGGACGGTCGAGAAAGCCGACTTTGCGGTAGACCTTGCTCAACATGCGGAAGGCCTGCTTCTGCATGATCTCGGTGCCGGTCTTGAGAACGCCTTCCAGGTATGCGCGGTCCTCGATCAACGCGGTGTAGCGGGTCTGCACCGGCTTCAATACCTCGACCACGGCCTCAGCGACCGCATTCTTGAAATCGCCGTACCCCTTCCCGGCAAACCGGTCCTCAAGGACCGGCAGGGTCTCGCCGGTGCAGGCCGAGAGGATCTGCAACAGGTTGGTCACGCCAGGTTTGTCCTCTCGGGCCCGGACCTCTTTCCCGGAATCCGTCACCGCGCTCATCACCTTTTTCCGGAGAACATCCGGGGGATCGAGGAGGAAGAGAGTGGCTCCGCCCCCGGTGTCCGACTTCGACATTTTCCGGGTCGGTTCCTGGAGCGACATGATGCGCGCGCCGGTTGCCGGCAGGTACGGCTCCGGGATGGTGAACGTATCCGAATAGCTGTGGTTGAAACGTTGGGCGAGGTCGCGGCACAGCTCGAGATGCTGCTTCTGGTCCTCGCCGGTCGGCACGAGGTCAGCATTGTAAAGGAGGATGTCCGCCGCCATGAGGATCGGGTAATAGAGCAACCCCGCATTGATGGAGGCCTGGGCCCGGGCGCCCTCGTGGGAAAAACGCAGGTCGCCTTCGGTGCTGTCGTCACGGACCAGAAAGCCGAGGCGGGCGGCCTTTTCCTTGAACTGCGTCATGCGCTGGAGGTCACCGAGCGGCGTCAGGCAACTGAGCACCCAGGCCAGTTCGGTATGGCCGGTCACGTGAGACTGGACGAAGAGCGTGGCGCGCTCGGGGTCGAGGCCGCAGGCGATGTACTGGGCCAGGCAGGAAAGCGTATTTTTCCTGAGCTCCGCCGGAACGCCGCGAACAGTGATGGCATGCATATCCACCACGCCGAAGTAACACCGGTAGCTGTCCTGCAGCGCGGCCCAGTTCCGGATGGCCCCGAGGTAATTGCCCAGGGTCAGCTGATTGGTAGGCTGGGCACAGGTCAGAATCGTCCTTTCCGATGATGGGTCGACGGCGCTCATGGCGGAAGGAATGGCCTGCGAGAGGGTGATCTGGCAAGCCCTCGGTTATTGGGCAGACTGGCATAAAGCCTGCCTCCACTGAAGCGTCCGTCTCTAAGAGACAGATTCGAATGGGTGCGGGTGCATCCGGCACCTGCAGCCTGATTGACCCGCTATCCAGAATTCAATTGAGTTGCGTCGCCCCATCGATAGTCTAACTTGTTTTCTTAAGTCTCTGCCGCGCAGCCTGAACAGCAAATTCCCTTACTGTGTCATTAGGACAAATTTCATCCGAAGAAGCCCAAGCTCTTAAAGAATCCCTCAAGCGATGCCCGCCCGGGACTTACGAGGCAGCCATCGCCTACCGGGAGACCGGGGACAGCCAGCACATCGTTCCCGTCGTACTGGGGATCATCGAGCGTTACGTGGAGCCGGAAATCCGGCCGAAACTGCAAACAGGCGACGACAGCCTCAACCTGATTGAGGACCTCGGCGTGGATTCGCTGACCATGATGGAAATTGTCATCCTGGTGGAAGAGACGTTGGAAGTTTCCTTTGACAACAGCGAATTGCGCGAGGTGCGAACCGTGGCCGATATCAAACGGTTCATGGAGGCCAAGATCGCCAAAGAGGCCAATCCCTCCTCCGCCCACCTCTTCAAGTCCGACGAAATCGATGCGGTCATGCCCCAGCAGAGTCCCTTCCTCTTTCTTCAAGAGGCGGTTATCGACGGTGACGAGGCTCGAGGCACCTACAAAATTCAGGGGCACGAATTTTTCCTCAAGGGCCACTTCAAGGACAAGCCCGTCTTCCCCGCTTCGATCATGATCGAGGCCCTCGGGCAACTGGGCGTTTTTTTCCTGCTCAAGGGAGAGAGCCCCACCCTGTCCCGCGACGTGAACCCGGACAGCATCTATTTCACCTCCTGCGACGGCGTGCGTTGCCACCGGATCTGCACACCCGGTGAAACGCTTCAAATGATCATCCGGCCCAAGCGCATCCGGCGGCCGCTCGCCACCTTCGAAGGCACAATCCTGGTGGGGAACGAAAAGACTGCTTACGCCGAAGAGATCACGTTGATTTTCGATTACGTGACCAAGGGCTCGGACACCACGCCCCCGCACGGCTTTCAGGCTGATGGCAAAAATCTGAACGGGCATGCCTCCATACAGGAAGAATCCCCGTCGCTGGATCACCCGCACCCCGTCCATCGGCAGAGCTGATCCAACCCCCTTTTTTCAAAAAGCCCGGTTTCGACCGGGCTTTTTCATTGGGGGTTGGCGACCCCTGATACCCCCTTTCAAAAGGCTTGCGCCCATTCCGGGAGGACTTGTCCCCGGAACGATCACCGCCTTGTATCAGGTCCGTGCCGATTGAGCGCCCCCGGATTGTCTACTTGTTCACGACCTTTCCAAAGTTGTCGGAGACCTTCCTGCAGCGGGAGATCCGGGCCCTGCGGGAGGAACCGCTGGATCTGGAGATTCACAGCATCTACGGGGGCGACCCCACCTTTGAAGGGCAGGTGGTTCACCGGTTCCCGATGGCATCTCTGATTACCCTGGTTTTCTGGCTACCCTACTGGCTCGTCCGGGGGCCGCGACACCTCTGTCGGCTGCTTGGTTTTCTGTCCCGCCGGCCCCGTCCGAATTTCCTCAATTTTCAGGAAACCCTGCTCGGTCTGGCCCACGGCCTGATCCTGGCCCGGCGTCTGGCCGCATCCCCTCCCCGGCGTGTGCATGCGGTCTGGGCCACCATGCCGGCCAGCAGCGCGCTGGCCATCCACGTCCTGACCGGCATTCCCTTTTCCATGGGCGCCCATGCCTACGACATTTTTCAGGACGGTGGGGACTGGCTCTTGCCGGAAAAGATTCAACGGGCACGCTTCATCCACTGCTCGAGCCGGCAGGCACGCAGTCGGGTGCTCGCTCTGGGGGCCGATCCGGACCGCGTCCATGCCATCTACCGGGGACTCGAGTGGCTGCCGCCCGCAGGGACCCGACGGGCCACTCGGTTGTCCCCACTCCGCATCCTCAGCGTCGGCCGGCTCATGCCGAAAAAGGGATTTCTCTACCAGCTCTCCATCTATGACCGATTGCAGGCCCGGGGCATACGGTTTTTTGCCCATATCGTGGGGGATGGCGATGAACTCGGCGCCCTGCTGGAGGAACGCGGACGCCTCGGCCTGGACCAGCACGTGAAATTCCTCGGAGAGCTGCCTTTTAATGCCGTGGAGGAACAGTACCGATGGGCGGATCTGTTCCTGTTTACCGGTCGGGTCACCCGCGACGGGGATCGGGACGGCCTGCCGAATGTGATCGGTGAAGCGCTGGCACATGGGCTGCCCGTCCTGACCACTCCGGGTCCCGGTGCCCTCGAGGCTATCGAGCACGGGCGTACGGGCCTGGTCTGCGACGCCAACGATCCCGAAGCCTGGGCCGACACCCTGGAACGGTTGATCGATGATGGGGACCTGCACGAAGACCTCAGCCTGCATGGCCGGGCCTGGGTCGAACATGCCTTCAACTGTCGGCGCAATGCGCACCGTCTGGCGGCACTGCACGCCCTGCCCTAGGATGAGCCAGTCGCTGCAACCCTCCCGCGCCAGGACGGCGCCGATCCTCTGGGATGCCACCGGAGGCCGGCGCAGCAGGCACCGCTCCGGCTTGAACCGGGTGGCACATTGCCTGTCCCGCGCTCTGGGTGAAGAAATCGCCGCCACCCTCGGCGCTGCCCATTTCCAGCCGGTGGTCTGGCAGCGCTGGCGGCGGCGCTTCATCCCCGCGACGGAAACCACCCAGCCCGGCGCTCCATCCGGTCGGGCCTGGATCACGTCCGACTACTACCAGCCGTCGGAGCGCCCGGGCATCCCCTACTGGCTGAGCCGCTTTCCGGGGCAGCGCCTGGCGTTGTTTCACGATGCCATCCCCTGGACACACCCCCCGTTCGCCTGGCCCAAGAGCCGGCGACGCTTTCCCGGCTATCTCCGGCACCTGGCGACGATGGACCGGATGCTGGCCGTTTCACGCTACGCGGCCGACACCCTGCAGGCGGCCTGGAACGACGCCGGTATCGCCGACCCGCCTCCCGTCACCCCGGTCACGCTGGGAGCGGACGGTTCCGGCCTGCCCCGCGAGAAGCGCCTGCGCGAGCGGCCGGCCCAGCCTACCCTGCTGATGATCGGTATTCTGGAACCACGCAAGCAGCAGACGCTGCTCCTCGCAGCGGCGCGCCGGTTATGGGAACGAGGGCTGCCCCTGCGCCTCGAATTCATCGGGCGGGTGAATCCGCACTTCGGCGGGCCCGTCCGGCAGGCCATTGAAGCAGCCGGGCGGGCGGGCGCACCCGTCCGCTGGCATGGCCCGGCCGACGATACGACCGCTCAGCAATTGCTCGACCGCTGCAGCCTGCTGGCGCTGCCGAGTGCCGCGGAAGGCTGCGGCTTGCCCGTGCTGGAAGCGCTCTGGGCCGGCTGTCCCGTCATTGCCAGCGACCTGCCGAGTATTCGGGAATCCGCGCAGGGCGGCGGGGTCCGGCTGGTACCGGAGGCCACGCCCGAAGCCTGGGCGAGCGCCCTCGAGGCCCTGCTCGGTCCGGACGCCTCGATCTGGCAGACACTGGCCCGTGCAGCGGTCGACCGCCCGTTGCCGACGTGGCGCGACACAGCCCGGCAGGTGCTGGAGGCAGCGGATATCCGGGGCTGATCCGGAGAATGCCGCGCCGGCCGGCTACCCGGATTTTTGTCGGTTGCGTCGAACTCGCAACCCCAGACCTGCGGCGATAAAGCCGACGACCAGAGCACTAAACCGGGGTTCCGGCACGGCCACGACGGCGAAGTCATCCAGGTTGCGAAAAGGCCCTAACGAGCTGCCGTCAACGAGAGGCACTTCCTGGCCTGACGGATTGGGGAAGGGAACGGAGATCATGTCTCGCTCCCCTGAGAACGGGCTGTCCAGGAAGAAGACCGTATCATTGGCAAATTCGAGTTCATGTAAATCGGTACCCGCGGGATTGGAATAAAAGGTCGTCAGGTTCGTCGTCTGCAGATCGATTTCCAGGATGGTGTTGGGAACCCCGAACCCGTCAGAAAAAAACAACAAGTCATTGGTAACAGCCATCCCGCGGATACTTGCCGATGGATCGGAAAACACCTGGCTCTCTGAGGAAAGGTTCAGAAACGGACGGGTGGCCACCTTGAAGCCGTCGATACTGTAGTAAAGCCCGGTATCATTGGTTTCGAGAAAGTCGTATGCATCGGCAGTCGAGGTCACCCGGGTAATCCCTGTTCCATCAACATTAGCACGGTAAATGTGAACCGCGCTGGAGTTGTTACCCTCGGTCCAGAAGATCTGATTGTTTCCGGCAGCAATCGACCGGACGAATTCGCCGCGACCGGCGACAATCGAGGCGGTGGTGGTGCCATCGAGGTCGGACCTGTAGATGGCCCCGTCAAAATCGTTGAAGAAGATATGGTTCCCATAGGCCGTCACCTCATTCAGGCTCACGCCACTGCTGCTTCCATCGAAGATCAACTGGTAGCTGTTGAGGCTGGATATATCCATATCCCCCGTGACGCTGCCGGTATTCACGGTGACAGCCGCCGCCTCGCTTGCGGAAAACCGGCCGATCCGGTCGTCTGTATTGTTGGCGAAGAAAACCACCGGTTCAAGTGCCTGGAGCGTCGCTGCTGTCATCAACGGAAGACACGAGGAGGCAATGAGGAAACGTCGAAAAGGGTGAGCTGAATTCATGAAAGGAAAGGATCGGCCCCAATCTACCCCGGCTTGCCATCACCGTCATGTCGGGTAAAACCCCGACACATTGATCATGCCGATTTCCCTTCATCAGCCGTGTGGCTGCATGCGACCATCACTCCCGTGGAAGGGGTTGCTTCTTTTTCTTATTCCGACCTTGGGTACCTGCATTGACACCCATCAGAGCACCGACCTCGGGAAACTCAACTGGCAGTTCCATCCGGGCGACCTGCCACTGGTCGACGGGGCTCCGCCTGAATCGGCTGCTGCGCATGCCGACGGCTGGCGTTCTGTTCAGCTTCCCCACCGGTGGGCTCCACTCGCCTTCGGCGGAAGCGGCTTCGGCTGGTATCGGGTCACGCTACCCCCGGCCTCGACGACGGTGGAAATCCTCGATCTCGGCATTGTCAGTTACTTCTGTGAAGCCTGGTTGGACAACGCGTTGATTTACCGGTCGGGCGATATGCATGCACGCATCTGGCACCCCGTCCACCTGCGTGATGTCTTCCCGATCCCGACTGCTGCCGGTCAGGCCCGACCCCGCACCCTGATGCTGCGGGTCAGAGCCGGCTGGGGTGTAGCCGGACTGATCGAAGGACCGTTCCGTCTGGAACGCGGACTGCGTGCGCCTTCGCTTGTTCGGGAACGCCAGGCCCTGATCCGCCGATGGGGAGTCGGTATCGCCCTACAGACTGTCTTACTCTTCTGGACCCTGTTACTGGGTCTGTTGCTGATTCAGCAAAGGCCCCCGAGCGGCCTCCGTCCCCTCTTTGCCTTTATGGCAATGCTGACGGCCTATTACGGGTTGATGGCCATCCAGTTACCGGAACCTGGCGAGGGCTTCAACGAGGGTCGTGCCAACCTTACGGCTGTCGTCACATCGCTGTTACTGGCAGGCCTGGGTATTTGTCTGGTTTCCGGCCTGTACCGGCTTCTCGAAATACCGGTTCCCCGGCGCAGGCTCTGGGTTTGCGCCTGTCCGCTCCTGGTGGGAGCAACCCTGTCCATCCGGGCTACCCTGTCACAGACTGGAACCAATTATCTGGGGCTTGTGTTCTGGTTGATCGGGATCGGCCTGGTTATCTGGCTGCTGGGCCTGGCCCTTCGCCGCGGCTGGCGCGAGCGGATCCCCCACGCCCGCAGCCTGGGCGTTGCACTGACGGCCGTTGCGGTCCTCTTTTTCGTTGATCTCCTGGCGATCCTGGTCCCGATGCCCCTGAAGATAGCCGACGGCCTGCCGGTGGGTACATCCCGGGCAGCCTTGCTGAGCTACAGCGAAGTCGGCCTGCTTGTCCTGATTTGCGCCCTTGGCCTGGCGCTGCTCAGCCGTTTTCTGCGCCGGGAACGTCAGGTGGCCAAACTGACCCGGCAGGTATTGACCGCCGCAGAATCGGAGCGCCAGCGGATTTCGCGCGAGTTGCACGACGGGGTCAACCCGCTATTGCAGACCCTCAAAGTTCAAATGGCGGTCAAGGCGGCGGATGACCGGGCGGCGGAACGGGTGACTCAGGAGGCCTTGCGGGACGGTATTGACCGGGCCATTCAGGAAATCCGCCGGTCCATCCACGATCAGGGCTCGGGCTGGCTGGAAGGGCGTTCCTTCGAAGCGGCGTTGAAGGCTTGCGCCGCCACTTTTCAGGAGGCCTTTCCCGGGTGCACGGTCCAGCTCCAGTTATCCGGCGGGATCGCGGAGAAGGCCGACCGACGAATGCCCCGGCCCATGAAGAACGACAGCCTTCGGTTTTTCCAGGAAGCGACTCGAAATGCCTGTCGCCATGGGCAGGCAACCCGGGTGGTCTGGGGAATCGCCCCCGACCCGGCCGATCCGGACGGCGAGGGGTTTCTGATGACCTGCCGCGACAACGGTTCGGGGTTCGACCCTGCGTCCGCAGCATCGGGCGTGGGTTTGCGAAGCCTGCGCGAACGGGCGGCCTTGTATCAGACGGTGGTTGAAGTCGACGCCCGGCCCGGCTCAGGGACAGCCTTGCGCTGGCGGGTGAATGCCGCCGCTCTGGATTCTCCCGGGTATCTGGACCATGACTGATACCGGCAAAGAACGGGTTTCGGGTAAATCCCCGCTGACGATCTGCATCGCCGAAGACCACGGCCTGCTGCGAGAGGGACTGTGCAGCCTGATAGCCCGAACCCCGGGTTTTCGGGTTGCCGGGATCACTTCCAGCGGCGCAGGGGTGGATGCCCTGCTCCGGGCACACCGGCCGGATTGCCTGTTGCTGGATCTCCGCCTGCCCCGACGAGGGGGATGGGACATCCTGTCCGACATCCATGCAGGAAAGCGAGGTACGTCAGACTGGACGGGAACGACCATCATCCTCACGACATACGTGCATCCCCTGTTGCTCACCCTTGCCCGAAAGCACGGAGCCCGGGGCCTGGTCTGCAAAGAGGACGACCCCCTGGAGATAATTCAGGCTCTGACTGCTACCCGCGACCCGGATACCTTTTACGCCAGCAGCCGGTTCCTGCGCAGTGCCGATGCCGGACTCGAAGCCCCGAGTGGGCGCGAGATGGAAATATTGCAGGCCTGTGCTCGCGGCTTGCGCGGTAAAGAAATCCCGGTTGCCCTGAATATCAGTCCGAAAACCGTGGAAACATACCGGACCCGTCTTGCGGCAAAAACCGGCTGCCGGAGCGCTGCCGAGCTTGCACGCCTGGCTCTGGAATGCGGATTGATCTGAGCCTACAGTCGCCAGCACGCGCCTTGGGTCGATGCTTGTTTTTCCCGGGCCGCCTCAGGCCTGACGGGCGGCGAAGGCCATCGCCTCGGCGATGATAGCGAGGTCTTCCTCGCTGTGCCGGGCGGAGATGGAAGTCCGGATCAGGTCCTTCCCCGGGGGGACGCCCGGTGCGATCGACATGACGGAGAACACGCCCTTTTTGAGTAAGGCGCGCCAGAAATGGTAAACGCGCTCCTTGTTGCCGAGGACGATCGGGATGGCCGGGGTTTCGCTTTCCCAGGTGTCGAGGCCCAGATCGATCAGGATCCGGCGGAACCGGCGGGTGTTGGCCCAGAGCCGCTGCAGGTGTTCGGGCTCGTCCTGCAGCACCCGGAGGGCGGCGAGGGCGGCAGCCGCCTGGCTGGGTGGCAGGGCCGCACTGAAAATGGTCTGCTTGCTGTGCGTGCGCAGGTATTCGATGACATCGGTGCTGCCGCAGACGAAGCCGCCGGTACTGCTGAGGGCTTTGGAGAAGCTGCCGCAGGTGACGTCGATGTCGCCCACCGTTTCGGTATGGCTGGCGGTTCCGCGACCACCCGGCCCCAGGACACCGAAGCCATGGGCATCATCCATCACGGTGAAGCAGCCATACTCGCGCGCGATATTGAGGAGCTGCCCGACCGGCGCGATATGGCCCTCCATGCTGTAGACCCCCTCGAACACCAGCATCTTGGGATGGTCCGCATCTTCGTAATTCAGGATGTCCCGGAGATCATCGGGGTTGTTGTGTGCGAACCGCTCGATCCGCACCCCGGCCAGTTTGGCCCCCGACATGAGCGAGGAATGGGCATTCTTGTCGATGAGGATCAGGTCCCCCCGCTGGCAGAACGGCTGGATAGCCGAAACGCAACTGAGGTAGCCGGCGGCATGTACATGACAGGCTTCCGCGCCGATGAAGGCGGCGACCGCCTCCTCCAGCTCGTGGTGATAGGCCCGGCTGCCGTTGGCGACCCGGGCGCCGGTCGTACTGGTACCCCACTTGCGAATGGCGGCCTGCGCGGCCTCGACGACTTTCGGGTGGTCCCCCAGCCCGAGGTAATCGTTGCTGGCGAGCATGACGAGTTCCTGGCCGTCGAGCCAGACGCGCGAACCTTCCTGTCGCTCGAAGGCGTGGTAGTACGGTTTATACTTCAGCCGGAGCCGGGTGACGCTGTCTTTTCTGATCCGTTTGAGGATCGCCTTGTCGGCGCCGAATGTGAACTGGAAGGCCATGCAAAGGGTGGCTTCAACTTATCCGGTGATGACTCCGGGTAAAATCAAAAGCAGCAATCACGCCGACACGGTCAATCCGGGCCGGCCAGCAACGCGGACAGGTAGGTCGCGTACCGCGTTTTGCCCAGCTCCCGGATTCGCTTATCCAGAGTGGCCCCGTCGATCCACCCCTGGCGGAAGGCGATCTCCTCCAGACAGGCGATTTTGATGCCCTGCCGCCGCTCGATGACCTGGACGAACAGGGCGGCGTCCATCAGCGAATCGTGCGTCCCCGTATCCAGCCAGGCATTACCCTGGCCGAGCACCTGGACGAACAGGCTGTCGTCCTCCATGTAAAGCCGGTTCAGGTCGGTGATCTCCAGCTCGCCCCGCGCCGAGGGCCGGATGGCCCTCGCCCGCTCACAGACCGATTCGTCGTAAAAGTAGATGCCGGGCACCGCCAGGTGGGACCTGGGCCGCTCCGGCTTCTCCTCGATCGAGACCGCGCGTCCGCCAGCGTCGATTTCGACCACGCCGTAGGCCTGGGGATTGTCGACGTGATAACCGAAGATGGTCGCCCGACCGGTTTCAGCCTCCGCGGCCGCCTGGCAGCATTCGGTGAACCGGCTGCCGTAGAAGAGGTTGTCCCCCAGCACGAGGGCGGCCGGCGACCCGTTCAGAAAGGTCTCGCCAATCAGGAAGGCCTGCGCCAGCCCCTCCGGCCGCGGTTGCTCCGCGTAAGCGAGCTCCATGCCGAAGGCGGAGCCGTCGCCGAGCAGTTTCCGGAAGAGCGGCAGGTCCTCCGGTGTCGAAATGACGAGCACCTCGCGAATGCCCGCCTCCATCAGGGTGGAGAGCGGGTAATAGATCATCGGTTTGTCGTAGACCGGCATGAGCTGCTTGCTGACCGCCAGGGTCAGCGGATACAGCCGGGTGCCGGACCCGCCGGCCAGGACGATGCCTTTGCGTGGTTTTGCTGCCATCACGAAAGAGAAAGCGGTTTCGGAGGACGGGAGCAACGGCCTTTCGACCGCTCAGGCCTGGCCCAGCCGCTGGCGCTGGTAGCGCTCGCGCGTCACCTGATCGCACCACGCGCGGTTGTCGAGGTACCACTGCACCGTGCGACGGATGCCGTCCTCAAAGGTGACGGAGGGGCGCCAGCCCAACTCCTTTCGGATTTTCCCGGCGTTGATGGCGTAGCGCCGGTCGTGCCCGGGCCGATCCCGGACAAAGGTCTTGAGGGCGGCGTAAGACGAGCCGTCCCCGCGGGGGCAATGTTCATCCAGCAGGTGGCAGAGGGTATCCACCACCTCCAGATTGGTTCGCTCGGCGTTGCCGCCGACACAGTAAGTCTCCCCGGGCCGGCCCCGCCGGAGAACGGTCCAGATCGCGGTGGTGTGGTCTTCCACGAACAGCCAGTCGCGGACATTCCCGCCGTCGCCGTAGATCGGCAGCGGTTTTCCCTCCAGGGCATTGAGGATCATGAGCGGAATCAGCTTCTCCGGAAAATGGAACGGCCCGTAGTTGTTCGAGCAGTTGGTAACGAGGACCGGGAGCCCGTAGGTATGACCATAGGCCCGGACGGCGTGATCGCTGGCCGCCTTGGACGCTGAGTAAGGACTGCTGGGGTCGTAGGGGGTACGCTCCTCGAAAGCGGGGTCTTCGGGACCCAGTTGGCCAAACACCTCGTCGGTCGACACGTGAAGAAACCGGAAAGCGGCTGAATCACGATCCAGCGTATCGCGCCAGTAGCGGCGGCCGGCGTCCAGGAGGCGTACCGTGCCGATGACATTGGTCTGGAAAAAGGGCTCGGGGCTGTCGATCGATCGGTCCACGTGGCTCTCCGCCGCGCAATGCAGCACCGCCTCGATGGCGTGCTCCCGCAGCAGCCCGTGAATCGTTTCGGCGTCGGCGATGTCGACCTTGCTGTTTACCAGCCGGGGGTCCCCGTCGAGGTCGGCCAGGTTGGCCGGATTGCCCGCGTAAGTCACCGTATCAACATTCACGATACGCGCGTCGTTCGGGAATTCCGGATCCGCCAGTCGCTGCCGGATGAAATTGGAACCGATGAAGCCGAAGCCGCCGGTAACGAGGATGCGTTTCGGATCGAAGGCCATGGGTAGGTCAGGTTTCAGGCTGCCAGTCAGCCAGGGCCCGGCGTATGGCTTCCCGGACCGGCGTGAGGGTGATGCCGGCCTGCTCCAGTTTCGTGCCGTCCAGAACGCAGTTCGACCGCGGGGTCCGGGCGGCCCTGGCCATGAATTCGGCCTCATCGTCGAAGAAGGCGAAGGCCTTGTCGCAGACGCCGCTTTCCCGGATCAGGTCGACCACTTCGCGGGTGGTGACGGAGCCGGGGTTGGTCACGTTGTAGGTGCCCGGGGCGATGTGTTTTTCAAAACAGGCGAAGCAGGCCTCGACGAATTCCCCCAGGTGGCTGATGCTGTTTTCCGCCTCCAGCAGACGCTCGTAACGCATCAGCTTGGTGAGGTAGTTTCGAGGACCCTCGCGGTGGTCGAAGGGAATCCGGAGCCGCCAGACATAGACCCCGGGCTCGCCGGCGAGCACTTCTTCGCCGAGGGCTTTGGTACCGCTGTAGAAGGAGCAGGGCGGGGAGCGGAAGGAGAAGTTGGGCGGGTCCTCCTCGCGCCAGCCTCCGCCGTCGGGGCGGCGACCGTTGTAAATACAACCGCTCGACACATGGCCCCAGGGCAGACCCGTTTCACCACAGGCTGCCGCGATGACACCGGGAAGCACGGCGTTGCCGAACAGGCAGGCCGCCTTGTCATCCTCGCAGGCATCGACATTCGGTTTGCCGGTGTAGCCGGCCGCATTGATCAGGAAGTCGGGCCGGGTTTCGCGGATGAGCTGCTCAAGATCGGGTTGCCGGCTGTAGTCCACCTCGGCCCGGCGGACGTTGCGGACGGGTATGCCGCGGCGCGCAAACAGGTCCTGGAAGGCCTGCCCGACGTAACCGCTACCACCGAGGAGGAGAATCATGGCGAGGCATCGGGTTGCTCAGAGCAGTTTGGCGGTCAGTTTCCGCCACTCCCTGGGTTCAAACGGGCGCAGGGCGACAAAGATATCGAAACCGGTATAGACGGGGCGATCGAAGGCGACGCTGTTCTTCGGACCGTGCACCTCATCGTTGTAGTGGACCGCATTGATGGGGGCATGGATGGGGACGACGGCCGGATCCTCCGACGAGAGGATCTGCCGGCGGGGTTTGATGGCATACTCGGTCCAGCCCAGGTCGGCGAACACGCGCTCGAAATCGGCCACGGTCATCATGTTCTTGTGGCCGCTCCAGTGCGTCCAGCCGATCTTGAGGTCGAAATCGGCCAGGTATTCGATGTCTTCGAAACTGGGATGGCGCACAACCAGGAAATCCCGGGAGGCGCGTGCGATATTGACCAGGAACTGCTTGGCCATCGCCTCGTCGGGCAAATGCTCCAGAAAATCCAGCATCGAGCCAAAGGACACGCTGTTCTCCGGCAACGGGGTCTCGAGCAGGTCGCAGCGATAGACGTGATGCCCCGCCTTCCGGGCCAGGGCGATTTTCTCGGGATCGGAGTCGAAGCCGATGCCCGGGCCGCACTGGAAGCGCTTTTGACAGAGGACCAGAGACCCGCCTTTGCTCGTGCCGGCATCGACAAAGTCGAACTGTCCGGCAGCCATGGCCGCGAGGGCCCTGTCCAGATCGGCCTGCTCCTGCTCCGTCAGATCAAATAAATCAGTGCTCATGCGTGGGCTGGGATCGGCGGCGGGACAGCCGCAAAAGCGTTCCATATCGGCCCGCCATTCCGACCCTGACAAGGGAAAAGATCAACCCCGGCGGGCCGCCGACAAGCGGCGCTGGAAGAGCATCAGCTCGGACAGGCTGGCCTTATGAATCGAATACTGAGCGGCGGTGCGGATACCTGCCTGCTGCAGCGAACCGCGCAGGGCGGAATCTTCGACCAGCCGCTCCAGCCCGGCCTGCAGGCTGTCGACCAGCGCGGTATCGATCATGAGGCAGTTTTCCTCGTCAACGGCGTACTCGGAAGCTCCCCCCGCTTTGGGAACGATCACCGCACAGCCGCAGGCCATGGCCTCCAGACCGGTCCGCCCGAAGGCCTGATAGGAGGAGAAGTCCACGAAGATGTCGGACCGCCGTAAAATCTCGGCGACCCGGCGCTGGGTACAGATGCCGTGGTTGACGAACGCGAAATCGGTTTCCAGCGGCTTCAGGCCGGGGTCTCCGGGCTCGACGCCGAAAATCTCGATCGTCACACCGTCGCCAAAACGTTTTCTGACCGCCTTGAGGATCTGCATCGTGAGGAGGGCGTTCCGTCGCGGGGTTTTGGGCCGGACCATGGCGGAGATCACCACCGAGTCATCGGCCTGACGACGGAAGCTCGGGTAGTAGATCCGGTGGTCGAGGCTGGGCGACACCTTCTCGACCGGAATGCCGTGATTGGTTTCCACCTGGTTCCGGATCCAGTCGGTCTTGGCAAAGGCAAGGATATCCGGGATCTGCGCGTAGGATTCACGCGCCTCGTGATGGAGTTCACTGCCCACCGGCTCGAACCACGGCTCGTAATCCTGGATGTAGTAGGCCGGCAGAATCCGGGGATAGCGTTCGTGCAGCTGCTTGAGCGTGCGAATGGACACAAAAATCGTCGCCACGACGATCTTGAAGCTGCTGGCGTAGGCTTCGAGGGCGCTGTCGCTCTGGTAGAAGAAAAACAGTTCTTCCGGGTAATCGGCGTAATTCAGGTTGTAGACCTCCCGGTAGCGCGACGGGATCGCAACCTGGCTGAAAACGCCCAGTTCCCGCATGCCCCGCGCTTCCTGAATCACCGAGTGTGCTCCCCCGCTCGAGCCCTTGACCGGCAGCAGGAAGAGGACGCGGAAGCCGGATTGAGCCTGCCAACTCTCCGGGTGCGGGAAATTCTGCTTGATCGCCTGCGCGATGGATTCGCGGACCGCCAGCAACTCGGGGCTCCGCAACATTTCCTTCGAGATCTTCTTCAGGTACTCCTTGCCGTATTTCTCGACATTGACGTTGCCGGTCTCCTCGTTGAGGCGCTTCCGCATCTCCGGCGTAAAGCTCTTCGACTTGGCGTGGAAGATGTAGGCATTGTCACAGACCGCCAGGTCGAAGCCCGCCCGGCCCGCCCGCAGGCAGAAATCGTTCTCTTCCCCATAACCGCGGGGAAACAGGACCTCATCCAGATAGCCGATCGCGTCGATCACCTCGCGTTTGATAAGGGTGCAGAAACCGTTCAGGATGGCCAACCGGGGGTAGCTCGGCTGGGCCCGGGCTTTCTCCACCGCGATGGCCATGTCCTCGGTCGTCCAGTGCTTGGGCAGCGTGTTGATCTTCCAGTCGCCGTCGGTGTCGGTCAGTTCGGGGACGGTCTGGTAACTGGCCGCATTCGACAACGGGCCGACCAGGCCGATCGTGGGATCACTTTCGGCACACTGGATCATCTTTTCCAGCCAGCCGGTGGTCAGGATGGTGTCGCTGTTCAGGAGAATAAGGTAGTCTCCGCGGGCAAGCCGCAGCCCCTGGTTGGCGGCCTTGGTGTAGCCGAGCGCCTCGTCGTTGCGGACAGCCCGGACGTGCGGATTTTCAAAGGCATACTGGCGGACCAGGTCCCGGGTCGCTTCGCCCGACCCGTCGTCGATGAGGATGACCTCGACCGGGCGATACAGCGTGCCGGAGAGTGAGATCAGGCATTCGCGCACATCCTTCAGCGCGTTGTGAATCGGGATGATGATCGAAACCGTCTTGTCCGTGCCGGGCGCGTTGGGTTCCGGCGTGGCCACCCGCTTGGCCGGCAGCAGGTGCACCCCGTCATCGCCCGAACGAATGAAGAACGGATTCCGCAAGCGCAGGTTCCGCAGCTTCCGGTAGGTCCGGTAAACGTGTTTATGCCAGGGCGTTTTCTTGGCCATGAAACAAAAGCGGGAGCCAGGCGATCAGGAAGGCGTGGGCGGGGGGGCAGCCGAAACGGAGGACCGGAGGATGTGGGCGGGACTTCCGTGAAGGGCTGAGAAAAACCGCGCCTCCGCCCGACGGTCTATCTTTTTCTCAATCCAGGCGGTCTGGCGGGAAGTCAGCGCGGAGGTCCGCGTTTCCAGGCCCTGCCAGGTCTCGGGCTGGCGACGAAAGGCCCGATCCAGCGCCGGATCCCGACCCAGGTCCAACCAGCCCAGCAGGTGGTCCAGGGCTTCCGTATCCCCCTGAAACAGACGCTCGTAGGATAAGAACGCCATCCGGTCGGCCAGGGGCCCGGAGACCTGTTCCGTCCAGATCGGGAGCGCGGTATTATAGTGACGGACCGCCAGCCGGTAGCCGTTGCGCGCCGGCCATCGGTCATCGGCATCTTCCGCCCGGCGCTGGTAGGAGGCCGCGATCCCCTGAATGTCGCGCAGCAGGATGAGCATCCTCAATCCGGGCACACGCCGCGCGATCCCGGAAGCATACTCATAATAAAACGGGTACTTGTCTCCGACCACGGTGAGGGTCCGGTCGGTCATCCGGCCCCGCAGCCGGTCATAGTAGCGGGCCCACCCGTTGTCCTCGGTCGGCAGGATATTGGTGTCGGCCGCGTCGGGAAAAAAGAGCCGGTCCGGGGCGAAGAGGCGGTCGGACCAGGCCGGCAGCCGGCTGTGGCGAGCCAGGAATTTGTAACGTTCCATGGCCAGACCCACCCTCGGATGGGTATTGAGCAGCCGGACCAGGGCGGTGGTGCCGGACCGGGGCAAGCCGGCGATGAGGAGCGGTGTCATGCGCACGGGACCGGCCCGGAACCGGCCGGTCAGAGATCCTTGTAATCCATGTAGTCGTTGACCTGGATGGCGTTGAGGTACCAGGCGCTGGCGCTGATATCGATCCAGGTGTGGATATCGCGACCGGTCACCCAGGGCCGCTCGATCAACTTGCAGCGCTGGCCAAGCCATGTCCAGGGCACCGGCCCCTTCTGGTCGATCGCACACTCTTTTTTAAAGGCCCAAATACCCTGATCGTAATAAAAGACGCTGGGGTAGCTCTGCCGGTTCGACCCGCACTCGACCTCCAGAAATGATTCCGCAAAGCCCTCCTCGTTGACCTTCAAGGCGCGGTAGGGGTGATCGTCCTGCGCCCGCCAGACACTCGCCACCGAATCGCAGTCGCCCTCATCCAGCGCCGCGAAGCCGCGGTCGATCAGAGCGGGCGTGACCTGGACCGTGTTCCCCAGGAGCACGATGACGTTTTCCAGCTCGGGATGCATGCGCTCCAGCTCCTGGACTGCATGCCGAATCACATCGGCATGCAGGCTGTCCGAGCGGGCCAGCTCGGCCGGTCGTTCGATGATGCCGATGTCCTCCTTCAGCGCGAGCGTCCGCAACATCCGGTCCTCGGTCGACATGTAGACCGCATCGGTCAGGACGGACAGTTTGGCCGCCCGCACCGGGTAGAGGACCACGGGCACGCCCAGGATTGGAATCGCATTCTTGTTCTGGACCGTGGTATTCCCCCCCTTAGCCGTAACGACGACGGCATTGCGCACCGGTTTGGATGAAGACGCCATGGCTTGTCTCCTAGCCCGCCCGTCCGGGGGGATCAAGCCCTGCCGCCACCCGATCAACCTTCCGTCACCCGCGGGACAAAAGGATTGTGCCAGGCCCGTCCTTGGCTTAACTCCACCCTTTTGCGGAGTGCCTGAGCCCTCCGCTTAACCGTTTTCAGAGAGCGAGTTAACGCGGATCCGCCCGTTCGCCCATGTCCACCTCTTCCGAACCCCCCCCACCGCCCGGAATCATCGCGGAAGTCGGCTGCAACCACCGCGGCAGCCTCGAGACCGCCGTCGAGATGATCAAAATGGCCGCCCAGTTCTGCCGGGCCGATGTGGTCAAGTTCCAGAAGCGCCATCCCCGGGAATTGCTTTCGGAGGATCAGTATAACGCCCCGCACCCCAATCCCGTTCATGCCTACGGCGAGACCTACGGGGAGCACCGCGAATACCTCGAACTGTCCACCGACCAGCACCGCGTACTCAAGGAGGCTTGCGACGAGTGGGGCACGACCTACAGCACCAGTGTCTGGGACCTGACCTCGGCCCGGGAGATCATCGGCCTCGAGCCCGCGCTCCTCAAGGTGCCGAGTGCCTGCAACACCCACCGGCCGCTGCTCCGGTTCCTGGCCGATGAGTATGGCGGCGAAATCCACCTGTCCTTCGGCATGACCACGCGGCAGGAGGAGGAACGGGTCGTGCACCTGTTCGAGCAGGCCGGCCGGGCCGGGGATCTGGTCGTCTATGCCTGCACCTCGGGCTATCCCGTCGCCTTTGAGGACATCTGCCTTCATGAAATCACACGGCTCAAGGAGACTTTCGCCAAGCGGGTGAAGGCCATCGGCTTTTCCGGCCACCACCTGGGGATTGCCGCCGATGTCGCCGCCCTCGCCCTGGGCGCCACCTGGTTCGAACGCCATTTCACGCTCGACCGGACCTGGAAAGGCACCGACCACGCCGCCAGCCTCGAGCCGGACGGGCTGCGCCGCCTCTGCCGGGACCTGCGCAACGTCTCCAGGGCCCTCACCGCCAAAGGCGAGGAGGTCCTCCCCGTCGAGGCCGAACAACGCAAGAAACTCAAAGTCCTCCGGTCGGACTGACGCCTCCCCCCCTATGTCCCAAACCGATTCCTACCTGACCTACCTGCAGGCCCAGATCGCCCGGGGACACCTCGCCGCAGCTGCGGACACCGTCCGCCAGGCCCTGCACCGTTTCCCGGATGACCCCGCCCTGCGCGCGGCTGACGCCCGCATCCGCCTCCTGATCGGGGATGCCGACGGCGCCCGCGCCATCGTGGAAAGCGACGCCGCGGCTTTCGACACCGTGCCGGAGGCCTTCCTTACGCTGGGTCATGCTTTCCTGGCTCTGGACAAGCCGGATCGGGCCGCAAAGGCCTTTGCCCGCGCGGCCAAAGGCCTCCCGGAGGATCCCCGCCCCCGGATCGGGCAGTTCCAGGCGCGGTCCCGCCAGGACGGCGATTCGGGGGACCTGTATCGGGAAATCCAGGATACGCTTCACACCTTGACCAAGCACAGTCCGGAGCTGCCAGAGCTCCATGCACTGGCCGGCCAGGTCGCGCTGCGCGCGAATCGCATTCCCGAAGCCCGGGGCCATTTCAGCAAGGCCGCCGGGTCGGAATCCGTCCCGGGCGACGGACTTGCCGCCCTCATTAACGCCGCCTATAGCCACAAACGGGTCAAGGAGCTGATCAAGTGGCTGCTCGGCCAGAAGATCACCCTCAAGGCCGACGCCCTCCGGGCCCTGGCCCGCCTGGCCGCCCGCCTCGGTGCCGCCGAGCTCGCCCAGTCTTTCCTCGAAAGCGCCGCCGCCGGGGAAACGATCAAGGACGGCAGGGACCCGCGCATCAGCGAGCTGCTGACCGTCCTCTTTCCGCAGGATGTGGACGCTGTTTACGAGGCCGTCATGCAGCGCCTCGAGGCCGGAGACCCGGTCGGCGCCGTCGGCCTGTCGGCCCCGCTGGCCGCAGCCAAGGGCAAGAGCCTGAAAGCGCAGTACTGCCATGCCCGGGCGCTGGCCGAAGTCGGTCGCAAAACGGAGGCACAGGCCGTACTCCGCCACCTGTTTACCCTCAAAAAGGGACACTTCCATGGCCGGCTCCTGATGGGGGAACTCTGTCTCGAGGCGGGCGAGGCCCGGGAGGCCCTGGACGCCTTCGACGCGGCACTCGAAACCATGCCCCTCGAAGGGGCCGCGGTCGTGGGGCGCCTCGCCGCACTCAGCGCCCTCGGCCAGACGGAGGCGGCCTACGAAAGCCTGCGCGATCTGGTCGACCGCCGGGCCCTGATTCCTCCGGTCCGGCGCATGGCCCATCGGCGGGCGGCCGAAGCAGCCGTCACCCTTACCCGCTTCGATCGGGCGCTGGAGCATTTCAGCCAGGCGCTCAACCTCGAACAACAGGCCGAGGACCCGTGGCCGTTCATGTTCCGGCAGGCCCACCGTTCCGGGCAGCTCGGCGCCCTGCTCGGCTGGTTGTGGAACCGGTCCGTGGACCTGTCGCCGGCCGCCCAGGAAGCCATCGCCGAAATATACCGGGACCTCGACCGGCCGGCCGACGCGCTGCCCTTCCTCCAGCGCGCCGGCAACGACGAGCCCCTGCCCGATCAACCGCTCTGGAAGGCCGAACTCCTGGCCGCTGCCGGGGCCTCGCATTTTCCGGCCGGTGTCACCCGCTTCGACCACCTGTTGGCGCGCGAACGGTTCGCCGAAGCCGCCGACCTCGCCAAAACGCTGGAAACGGCGCATCCCGATTTTCCCCAGGCCGCCGCGCTGACCGGCGACGCCCGCCTGGCCCTGGACGACCCCGGTGCCGCCCTCGAGGCCTATGACCGGGCCCTCGCTTTTCACCCGGTGGACCGGCGCGCCCTGCTCGGCCGCCTCCGGGCGCTGACCCGGCTCGGCCGCACGGACGATGCCTGGGCGCTGATCGAGCGCATCCGGAACCTCAATGCCTGGGAGCGTCCCTTCCTGGTCACATTTCTGCGGGCCGCCGCCGCCATTGCCATCGAGGAAAACGATTTCACCCGCGCCCTTGCCTGTTACAACGAAGCCTGGGGCGAACAGGAGGGCGAGGCCCATCCCGTCGCCCAGCTGCTCCGTGCGCTGCGCGAGGCGGGCAAGCACGAGGCCGCGCTGGCCTGGCTGGCCCAGGAGACCCGCGCCTCGGCGCACGACGTCCAGTTTGAAATCGGGCACCTGCACCGGGAACTCGGCCGGCCCGACCGCGCGTTACTCCACTTCGAAATGGCGGTGCGCGCCCAGCCCGACAACCACAACTACCGGCACAACCTGATCCGGTGCCTGATTTCCGTCGGCGAGGAGGAGACCGCCCTGCACGACATCACCGACATCCTCGAGGAAGACAACGACCAGTACGACATTGTCATCCAGCGGGCCAATGCCCTGTATCGGAAAGGTGAATACTTCGATGCCGCCGGCAGCTACGCCCGCGCCTTCCGCGAGATGGACCCGACCGACTCGGCGACCCTCATGCTGGCCGTCAAGGGGGCCTGGGCCTACTTCCATTTCAACAGCCTGAGCCAGGGCTTCAGCCTGCTGAAGGCCGGCGTCGACCGCGCCGAAACGCTGGCCGCTGCCTCCGTCCAGACGGTCAAGCAGACCGCCGACCTGACGCTCTTCTGGCAGAAGCTTAACGACCTCGACCGGGCCCGCGCGGGGATCGAGGCCGGCCTGGAACAGTTTCCCCATGCCGCCCGGCTGGATCAACTCCACCGGGAACTGGAGGCGATCGGGGAACGGAACGGCGCCCTCGGTCCGGTCGTCCGCGAAGCGGGTCTGCGCAAACGGCTGACCGTTTACCCGGAAGACCGGGCGGCGGCCGAAGCCTATGCCGAGTTGCTGAAGCAGGACGGCCGCAAAGCCCCGCGCTTTCTGACAACACACCACCCGGACCTGGCCGGTCGTCTGCCTCAGCCCGGGAAGACGGAAAAGGAAATTCACCTCTACCTGCCCGGTTACCTGTCCACGCAGTCCCGCGAGGATGTCCGGCCGCAGGTGCGTTTCCTCGAGACGGTGGCCGCAGCCCTGCGCAAAAGCGGGCTGCCCTGGCAGGCGCGCTTCCAGTGGATCGACCTGCACCCCGTGGTCGACCGGGACGATCACGTCATCAACCTGTCCTGGCATACCATCGGCACCGGCCGGGACCTCTGGCACCTCAAGGAAAGCGGACTTCCCGGTTACTTCTATATCGATCCCACCGGCTACACCGGCTGGGCCGACATTACCCGCTGGCCCGAAATCGACAGCCGGCTGGACGCGATCCCGGCCAGGGAGGCAGCCGCATTCCACAAAAAGCTCCTGAACGCCTTCGTCGAGGGACGCGTGTCCAAGTACGCCCAGAGCGACGACCGCCTTTCCATCGACGGCGCCTACGTCTTCTACGCCCTGCAGCTGGTGGACGACACCGCCGCGCAACTGGCGGACATCGACACCCTCACCTTCTGCCGCCTGGTGGTCGACGCCTACCGCGAGACCGGCACGCAGGTCGTGATCAAACGGCATCCCCGTTGCCTCAACCGCCAGGTCGAGCGCTTCCTGCGCGAGGTGGGGGACGAGCCGCACGTCCTGCTGACCGATGGCTCCATCCACGAGCTGATGCCCGGGGCGGAGGCTGTCTTCACCTGCAACTCGGGCGTCGGGCTGGAGGCCCTGATTCACCTCAAGCATGTCGTGATTTCAGGAGCGGTGGAATATCATTGGGCCGCCCGGCGAGTAAAAACCGCCGGCGACCTGCCCGCCGTGCTCGAGCGCCTGAAGGCGGAACCGGACATTTCCCGTATCCAGAAATTCCTGACGCTCTATCTGCGGGACTACCTCGTTTCGATTGAGGATCCGGCCACCATCGACCGGCGTATCCTCGCCATCGCCGACAACGCCCGGGCGGAATCGCTCGCCGCGGCGGGCGACACCGGGGGCGCGCTCGAGGTGTACCAACGCCTCTGCCGCGACGATCCCGACCGCGCGCTCTGGCACTATCGGCTGGGTAATGTCCTGCGCGAGGCCAGGCGGACCAGCGAAGCCATCGAGGCCTATCGGCGGGCCCTGGCGCTCGATCCCCGCCAGGATCACTGGCTCGAACGCCTGTCCCAACTCGAGGAACAGGAGGGGGACGACCGCTCCGCCGTGCGGTCCCTGACCCGGGCCGTCGAGCTCAATCCCGGGCGGTCCACCGCCCTCCAGCGCCTGGCCATTCTGTTGGAGGAACAGGGGGAACAGGACAAGGCCCTCTTCGCCTACGAGCAGGCGGCCCGGGCCGATCGTGACCTGGCATGGTGGTACCAGCGCCTGGCCAAACCCGAGAACCGCGGGCTGAACACTGAGTTGACCGCCTACCTGCTGGCGTCGGGTCCGAGCCTGTCGGATGTCGATCTGGAGCGGTTCCGGGGTACCACCAGCTGCATGCTTAACGGGGCGCTCTTTCTGGTCGATGCCCTGCCTTTTCATCCGTCCTTCATCTACGTGCACGACCGGCGACTGACCGAGGACCCCGAGGCCAACCGGGCCATGGAGGCCATCCAGCACCGCGGCCTCACCCGGGTCCTCGTCACCCGTCGCCGCGACAGCATCTGGCCGGATCGCCACGTCGTCCCCGAATACCTCAATCCGGATGTCCTCGCCTCCGCCGCCAGTTTCCTCATCGCCAAGGGGTTTCGCCGCCTCGTCTGCTTCGGGCTCGACTGGAGCTTCGATCCTGACAAACACCCGGCGGGCCAACGCGTCGAAGACACCGGCCAGCACGTAACCCTGGCCGGGCAGGTCACCTACCCGCGCGGCTGGACCTATCCGTCGCTCGACGAGAAGTACAAAGCCATGGCGCGTCTGAAGCGGAATGCCGACCGGCTCGGAGTACGGATCGAAAACGCCACCCGCGGCAGCCGGCTGGATCTCTTTCCGGACGTCTCCGCCGACTACGCCGACTGGTACCGAACCCAGCCCGCCGAAACGACCGGCGCCTGAGGGGGCGGACCGTTCGCCCGTTTTCATCGGATCCATGCCGTCCGCCGCTCCCAACGTGTTCCTGACCTTCAACAAGGATCTGGCAAAGGCGCGGCGGTTCCGGCTTCTCCCCACGGCCCTGGGCGGGGAACTCCACTACGAAACACCGCGCTACGGCCTGTCCCGCACCGGCGCCGAGGCCGTCGTCGGCTGGCCGGGGGACCCCTTCAACCCGGAAGCACGCGCCATCGCCCGCGGGCTCGGCATGCCCTTCCTCCTCGTGCACCCCGGACCGGTCGGCAGCAGCGACTTCCTCAACATGAATTTCCCGGCCCTGTCCTTCCTGCTGGACGAGGCCGGCATCCTCGCCGGGGAAAGCGGGCAGACCAGCCTCGAACGCGGGCTCAACAACCCTTTCTACCAACTCACCGAAACGGACCGGGAACGCGTCCGTAAACTGGTCGACCGTATCCGGAACGATGCGCTCGGCCCCGTCCTCAACCTGCCCGATCCCGAGACCGAAGCCACCGGCGGTGACCGGGAAAACCTCCTTATCCTGCGCGAGACCCCGCCGGGCGAGTCCTTTTCGGGCGAGGCCACGGAGGACGCGCTGCTCGAAACGATGGTTCGGGCCGCCCTTGAGCGTTTTCCCGAAGCCAGGCTGATTGTCCGGTACGACCCCGCCTACACGCCCAGCCGCACCTTCTGGAACCTCCTCGAGCAGGCGGGCGACCGCGTCGAGGTGCTGCCCGAGAGCGTCGATATCGGCGCTCTCTGCAGCCGGGCCGACCGGGTGTTCACCGGCAACGGGATGGGCGGATTCGAGGCGCTGATCCGGGGGCGCACCGTCCACTGTTTCGCCCCCGCCTGGTACGGTGGCTGGGGGGTGACCGAGGACGAGGTCCCGCAGGGAACCCGCCTGACCCGCCGCGACCGCACCGAAATCGCCGCGGCCTGCCTGCTGCGCCAGACCCGCTGGGTGGACGACCGGAGCGGGCAGGAGACTTCTCCCGAAGCGGTCTGCGACCGGTTGGTCCAGATCCGCTCGGGCTTCGCTGCCCAGCGCCACCAACGCAATGCGCAGGGGTTCAAGGGCGGGCAGGCCAAGACTGTCCTGTTCGAGCTGTCGAATATGGATGCCGGTCTGGATGCCTTCAAAAGCGTGGTCGAGGCGATCCGGCGAAAGGCCCCCGGTACGCAGTGCGTGGTCTTCGACTTCAGCAAGGTGTTCCGCAACCCGAGCGACAAGGACACGCTCCGCACTGTTTTCGACGAGGTCTACACGCTGACCGACGCGCTTCAGATCTACGAAAAGAGCGGCAAGCGCAAAAAGAATAAGGTTTTACTGCGGCTGGCCACGCCGATCCTCGATACCTGGTTCAAGGAGGTATCGCCGTCCGCGGTCATTCTGTCCAACGACCGCGCCTTCCTCGAGTTGCGGCTGGTCAAGATCGCGGAAGCACGTGGCGTCCCGAGCCTGCTGCTCCAGGAGAGTATCCGGCGCGACCAGGCCTTCCCCGGCGCGACGCCGGACGGGATTCACCATGGCGGGGCCGGTTGCGACCGGCTGCTTGCCTGGGGACCGGAGGGCGCCGCCTACTTCCGCGCCATCGGCGTGCCGGAGGAGCGTATCGTGATCACGGGCAGCTCGCGCATGGACAACCTGGTGCAGGGCTTCGCGGACCTGAACCAGGCGGAGATTCGGGACCGTTTCCGCCTGGGCCAGAACCACCGGATCGCACTGCTGACCACCTCGCCCATGCACCTGATCAGCGAGATGTCGGAGGACGAATACGTCGACGCCATCAAGGCCTGCATCGACTGTGCGGACGAACTGCAGCAGGAGGGCGCCAAGGTCCACCTGCTGGTCAAGCACCACCGGACCGAGGAGAAGTTTTTCAACAAACACGGGCTGGTAAAGTACGCCAACCGGCCGCGCGCCAGCCGCTACGTCAATGACATGACCATCGGCGAGGCCATCGCCGCGTCGGACTGCATCCTGAACTTTTCGTCAACCGTCGCGGTCGAGGCCTCGCTCGTCGGCAAGCCCGTCGGCATCGTCCGCCTTGTCGACCGCAACTACGGCGTGGATTATTCCGCACAGGGCATCTCCATCGACCTGACCAGCAAGCCCGCCATCAAGAGCTTTGTGAAAAACGGCCGCTTCGCCGGGGCCGAGGTGCAGGAGCGGCTGCGCCATTATGTGGCCCACCCGGGCCGGGCCGCCGAGCGGATCGCCGATGCCATCCTCGAGGTGGCCGATGAGCGGCTGCGCACCCGCAAGGCCGAGTTGAAGGCGGTCAACCGGTCACGCGAGGCGCGCAAGGGCGATGCCAACCCCCGCGTCCTGGTCGTCGTCAATTTCAGCCACACGACCAAGGAGGAATCCAATTTTCTGGAAGAGGCCACCGCGCTGCTCAACCGCGAGGGCTGGCGCGTGATCGAGATCGGCGTCCGGGAATACCCAATTTCCCAGCTGCGCGACGTGGCCCAGTTGCGCAACCGCTTCGAGGAATGTGCCAAGCTCGACGTGCCCTGGGACCAGCCGGGCAACCCGCCCTGGGTCAACGGCGCCTTCATCGACCTGCAGGTCCAGTGGGAGCAACAGCGTCACCAGGATCAGAGGGACCCGAAAAAAGCGCGCAAGGGAGCCAAAGTCATGGCGCAGTTTGTCGACAACGCGCTGCGCACGCTGCAGCCCGACCAGGTCATCACCTTCAACAAGTTCGACCCGGTGTGCGCCTATTTCTACCGCGCCGCGAAGCATTACCAGGTGCCCGTGACGATGCTGGAGCGCTCACCCATCGGCGGGTTCTGGCCCGAGCCGACCGGGTACTACGGGGATTCGATCGTACCGACCGTCTGGGAACAGCAGCAACAGGACCTGTCCCGCGACGAGCAGTCGCTGGGCGCGAAATACGTTTCCCGCATGGCGAAGTTCCCCAGCAACTTCCGCAAGATCCGGCAGATGCCGCGGCACGAGAAAATGATCCGCGAGCTGGCCCACCGGAAGGATGCGCTCTTCTTCCTGCCCTTCGACAACGCGGTCGCCACCCACCTGACCCAGCCCGGACACCCGGAAAAACCCATCGACTATCCGGTTTTCGAGGACCACTGGGACGCGCTCAAAAAGATCCGCGACGCGGTCAGACAGGTCGGTGGCCGGCTTGTCGTGAAAACGCACCCGAGCGACAAAATCATTACCCCGGAAACGCTGCCGAAGGACATCCTGTTCTACGACGGCGACCTGCGGCCCATCCTCCAGACCTGCGACGCCGTCATCGTCATGAACACCCAGGTGGCCTTTGCCGCCGTGGCGGTCGGCAAGCCCGTGGTCTCCCTGACCCCCAATCCGGTCATCGCCTCCGGGTCCACCTACCACGCCACCCGGATCGAAGACATCGTGCCCACGCTCGAAGCAGCCCTCGCCCAGCGGGATCACGGCGAAAAGCTGGAGCGCTTCAACCGCCTCATGGCCGTCCTGGGCACGCGCTATTTCTATACGCTTTCCGACTTCGACAACATCTACAGCCGCGGGCCGCGCACCTGGGTGGCCGACTTCCTCGGGCAACACCCGCGGACGGTCAAAACCGACGGCCTGACGCCCTGGGACCTCGACAAGGCGGTCAAGGACGTTCGCCGCCAGACGCATGTCCGCCGCCCGAAGAAAAAGACCACCAGCACCGAGCAGCGCGAGCAACCGCGGATCATGGGGATCCAGCCCGCCGTCGCCGGGTTCACGGTCAACCCCTACTACGGCGGCAAGGACATCGCCTGCTACGCGGTTACCCGCGAGGCGGTCCGGGCCGGCTTCGACTACTACATCCTGGCCTACGGCGGTCGGGAAAACTACTTCGACGAGTTTCCCTACTCGGTCGGGATCAGCGGCGCGCACGCCACCGTGCTGCCCACCTGCTACATCCCGAACGACGAGACGATGCTCAAATACAAGAAGGAGGAGCTGCCTTCCCGCCTCCTCGGCATGCTCAAGAACAAGGAGCGCGTCATCGTGAAGGCGATGGAGCGCGTCCGGCCCGACATCGTCCACAACCACTACACGCACCGGAACTTTTCCAAAATCTACCGTGAGAATGACATGAAGACGAAGCTCATCCTCACGCACCATTCGCCCGACATCAGTGCGTATCTCGATCTCTACGACCTCATTGTTTTTCTTTCCAATACCCACAAGCAGGCCATCTGTGCCGAAAACCCCGCCATCGAGGATCGCGCGCGGGTCATTTACTGGGACGTCTCACCCGAGTACATGATCCCGCATGATGCCTATCAGCCCGACGGGCCCGTCCTGTTCATGGCCAGCCTGCGCGACCAGAACCCCATCCGCAAGGGGCTCGACCTGCTGCTCGGCGCCTACGAAAAGCACCGCAAGCTCAATGAGCGCGAGCTGATCATCGTCGGCGAGGGCCCCTCCCGCGCCGAATGGGCCGAACGCGCCCGCGAAAAAAACCTCAACATTTCCTTCAAAGGCTGGGTCCCGACCGACGAAGTCGCCGAGCTGATGAAAAGCTGCGGCCTCTTTGTCCTGCCCAGCCGCGAGGAAGGCTTCGGCATCGTCTACCTCGAGGCACTCTGCATGGGCCTCCCCGTCCTTGGCATCCCCGACACCATCGCCGACCTCGAGGACTACCTGAAACTCGAAGTCGGCTACAGCTACGACGCCGTCTCCGGCAACATCGACGAACTCGCCGACCTCATTCATTTCGCGCTCTTCGAAGACAAACGCTTCGACAAGCCCAAACGCCGCGTCCTCCAACAAACCGCTCGCAACCATTTCTATCCCGGCCACGCCGGTCAGGAATACGTCAAACTCTACCACGAACTCCTCTCCTCCTGAACCGCGCATCCGGAGGCGGGGACGGGACCTCACGCAGCCTGCCCGCCGAAGCCCAGAGCACAGGACGAAGGTACGCGGAGACGCGGAGAGATGGCCTTCATGCGGTGATGACCGACCGACCATCGGGATCAGCACCGCCAATCCCCGCTCATCGTCGCTGATCCATGGCGGGAAACGGGCGCGCTATCCTTAACATTCACTCATCCGTAAGCGTCCGGTCGAGCACCCCCTATGCTGATGGCTTTGGGTGGTGCAGAGTGTCTGGATGCGATTTGAAGGTGATCGAGTGATCCTGTGTCATGGTGTGGTGGATTTACGTAAGGGTGCGGCCGGGCTACTGGCGTTGGTGGAAGCGCCTGAGGTGGGCGTCTGGTATTTGTTCAGCAACCGGAGGCGGAGCCTGATCAAGTGCGTAAAGACCGACGGGCGGGGCAACTGGGTCGCCTCCCGTCGTCTGGGGCGCGGTCATTTTCACTGGATCGAGCGGGCGGCGGGGTCCTCTGCGATCGATGTGCGTGATGCGGAGGCGGTGTGTAACGGCGATCCGATAAAAAGGCGTCCCGAGGCGATTTCCTGATTGTATCTATTTTCTGGATACGCATACTGGTCAGCGTGTCCGGAACGGAGACCATTGAGCAGCTGCTGGCCGAGCGGGAGGCCTGGCGCAGGGAACGCGAGCAGCTGGCAGAGGAGCGGGCTGCCATTCTGCAAGAGCGTGCGGGATTGGAGCAGGAGAACGCACGTTTGCGCGACGGTCGCCAGGGCGACCGGCAGGAGATTGATCGCTTGCGGCGGATCATCACCTCGCTTCAGCACCGGCTGTTTGGTCATGGCAAGGGCGAGGGGTTTGATGCCGACCAGCTCAAGCTGGAGCTGAGCGAGGCGGAGGGGGCGCTGGAGGTGCTGGAGGCCGCCGAAGAGGCGGCTGAGCTACGGGCGGAAGCCGCCCGGCCCGAGCCCGAGCCGAAGCCCCGCCGCCGGTTTGTCTTTCCCGAGCACATGGAGGAGCAGACCGAGACGCTGGTCCCCGATGAGGTCCAAGCCGATCCGGAGGCTTTCCGTCAGGTCGGTGAGGAGGTGACCGAGCTGCTGGACATCGTGCCCATGCGCTTCATCAAAAAGCGGATCGTGCGGCCGCGCTTCGTCCGGCGGGATGACCGGCTGGCGGCACCCTTTTGCGCACCGCTGCCTCCGCGCGTGCTGCCCGGCGGACTGCCGGGAGTCCACCTGCTGACCGAGGTGCTGCTCTCCAAGTATATGGACCACGTGCCGCTTCACCGGCAGGAGCGGATTTACCGCCAGCGCTATCAGGTAGCGGTCAGCCGCAAGACGATGAGCGACTGGGTGCGGGCGACCACGCAGGACTGGCTGGGCCTGATCTATGAGTCGATCAAGAGCGATGTGCGACGAAGCCCTTATCTTCATGCCGACGAGACACCGGTGGCCTGTATGGATCCGGACACACGGGGACGGGCCCGGAACGGTTACCTCTGGGCCTACCTCACCCCGGACGGGGAAGGCTTTTACGACTGGCATATGAGCCGTGGCAAAGCGGCGGCTGAAGCGGTGCTCACAGGCTACCGCGGGTTGGTCCAGTGCGACGGCTACGGAGTCTACCGTTCGCTCAGCGCAAAGGAGGGCTTTTTGCTGGTCGGCTGCCTGGCCCACGCCCGGCGTAAGTTTTACGAGGCCTTCGATGAGGCGGGCGAGGACGCCGCCGCCTGGTACCTGCTCCAGTTCAAGGCGCTCTACAAGCACGAGCGGCTGTGCCGGGATGGCGGCCATGAGCGCCGGGCCTACCGGCTCACGCACAGTGCACCGCTGATGCGCGAGCTGAAGCGACGGCTCGAACGCGACCTGGCTGCACCACCGCCCAAGAGCACGGCCACGCTCGAAGCGATCCAGTACACCCTGGGTCAGTGGACCGCCCTGGAGCGCTACCTGTGACCGGACCCCCAGGACTGTACCGGATTAAATGTTAGTCAGGCAGGGTTGTTGTTGGATTGGTTGTGGTTGGTTCTCGGTGATTCGGTAGGCCCCCCGGTGAAGGGAGGGCGAAGCCCGACCGAAGCCGGGGGGCCTACCGAAAAAGAGGTCGGCGGGACTCTGGAAGTCGAGCCTGCTGT
>JBNPEH010000018.1:0-67751 GCA_051117635.1 Opitutales bacterium
GCAACTTACTACATCCACGACATCCGGGTCATCGCCACGACCGACCTGCGGGACTTCAGCATTTTCGGGGTCTTTGAGGTGGTGACCCTCTGACCTAAACGGTGCCGGCCCGACTACCGAGCCCGCAGGGCGACACCTCAACGAGCGAAGCGAGCAAAATACGAACCTCTCACCAGAATCGGAAAAATGGGCGGTAAGGGATTCTGGCCGAAGGGCTTGAAGCATTTCTTCGAAATGCACGTTCCTGGTGGTGCCCATTATTCCGATTCTTTTCGCCCACATGCACGATTGGGGCGTGTTGGGAAAGTCTGGCTGGAGTCGCGAACGCCGGCCTCCACCTTCGTCCAAAGACTTCGGCGGACAGGAAAGAGCCGGCGTCTCCATGGAGTGGCGGGCTCTTCCGCCGTCGCCTGAAAGGCTATGGCGGACAGGTCGGCCCGCCACACGTGTAAAAGACATCAGTTTTTCCGCTTATCTCGACTTCTCAAATACGGCTTAAAACTCAAGGTCCACGCCGGCGTAGAGGGAGCGGCCGCGGGCGGGAAAGCCGTGAACCTCTTCGTAGGCCTCGTCGAAGAGGTTTTCGATGCGGCCGGTGAGGGTCAGCCGGTCGTTGACGGCCCAGGAAGCGGCCAGCCGGGCAACGGTGTAGTCCTCGCCGTCGATGCGGGCAAAGGTCTGGGCATCGATGTCCTCACGGTTGGCGATCCAGTTCACGCCAGCAGTCAGGCTGCCACGATCACCGGCCCCGAACCGGAAGGTAGCGAGCGCGCTGAGGTTGTGCTCGGGCCGGCGCAGGAGGCGCTGGCCGCTCTGACGGTTCTCCGCCTCGAGCCAGGTGTAGGCCAGGCGGAGCGAACGGCTGTCCTCCGGATCGGCGAGCAACAGGCTGACCTCGGCCCCCTGGCTCCGGGTCTCCTCCAGATTGATGACGGTGGACGTGAAGTCTGGCAGGAAGGAGAAGGTGATCAGGTTGTCGATGTCGTTGCGGAACGCCGACACGGCGCCCACCAGGCTGTAGGCACCGAGGTCGGACCGGTATTCGACGGTGAGGTCGCCGCCGACGGATTCCTCCGGCTCCAGGTCCGGGTTGCCGCTGTAGAAACTGCTCTGGCCGAACAGGTCGAGGAAGCTGGGGGACCGGAAACCAGTGCCGATCGACCCTTTCAAGCGCCAGCCGGCGTCCGAGCCGAGGGGCGCCCAGGTGGCGGACGCCCGGCCGGTGGTCTCGCTGCCGAAGGTGTCGTAGTCCTCCTGACGGACCGCGCCGGTCACTTCCAGGTCACGGCTCACCGTCCAGAGTTGCTGGACAAAGACGGCGCCCAGGTCCTGGCTTTCGTCGATATCGCCGAAACCCGTATTGGTGGTGGCGGCCTGCTCGAGCGTAAAGCCGGCGATCGTCTGCTGGTGCCCCCCCCCCCAGCGCCAGGTGGCCTGCCCGTCGAGGTACCAGCGATCGTTCACGACATCGGTGCGGAGGCTGTTTTCCGGATCGAGCGAGCGAAAGCGCCGGTCCTGGTGGGCGACAATGATCCGCGCCTCCCCGCTGTCGCCGAGTTGGCGACTGACGCGGGCCGATACCAATTGCTGAATTTCCAGATCGCGGTTGTCGGTATCGTTCTGAAACCGGCTCCCGGGCGATTCATAGTCCTGACGCGACCCCCGGTAGGCGAGGCGGGCGGACCAGCCGTCGCCCCACTGGCGTTCCCAGGCGAATTGGGCCGATTCGCGGGCCAGCGCATTGTGGGGGCGTTCGTTGTCCGTTCCATGGGTGCCGAGGCTGACGGCAAACCGGCCACCGGCCAAATCGCCATGGCCGCCAACCTCCCACCGATAGGTATTCAGGCTGCCCGCTTCGGCGGTCAGGTAGCCACCGCTAGTGGTTTCGGGAATGCGGGTCTGGACGGCGATCACCCCACCGATAGCCTCCCCACCGTAGAGCGCGCTCATGGGCCCTCGGACCAGTTCGAGGCGCTCGAGGCCGGAGAGCCCGGCCGAACCGAGCAGCACCTGATAGTCGGTATTGGGATCATTGATCCGAATGCCATCGACCAGCAACAGGATGTGATCGGACTCAGCACCACGGATGAAGGCCGAGGTGATGGACCCGGTCTGGCCGGAGGAGGCCAGGTCGATCCCGGGCGCGGTTTCAAGGACAGCCTGCAAGGATGTCAATTGGAGCCGGGCCAGGTCTTCGGACGACCACACGTTGGCGGCGGTAGCCTGTTCGGAGGCGGGCAGCGCGGTCCGGTGGCCGGTAATGACGATGGGATCGAGGTCGGCCTGACCGTTTAAGAGGGCGGGAGCGCAGATCAGGCCTGCGCTGAGGGTGATTCGGGAGAAAAACTGTTTGAGCTGTGTCATGATTTACCTGAAGCTATCGGCTTCGCATCAACGCATCATGATATGTTGATGCGTTTGCAAGGGGAAACCGTCACCGCTTCTTACGCTGACGCCCATGACCCACGATTAACCCAATTCTTTCATGTCAGCCAAGCATCCCAGCACACTCCCGCAAAAAGATCCCGAGTCCTTCAGGAAACTGGAATCCGCCTTTCAGGAGCGGATTCTCGTTCTCGACGGCGCCATGGGCACCATGGTCCAGCAATACAAGCTGGAGGAAGATGCCTACCGGGGCGACCAGTTCAAGGCCCACAACGCCGACCTCAAGGGCAACAACGACCTGCTCACCCTGACCCGGCCGGAGGTCATTCGCGAGATCCACGCCAGCTTTCTCGAAGCGGGAGCGGATATCATCGAGACCAACACCTTCAACGGGACCACGATCGCGCAGGCCGACTACAAGCTGGAGGACCAGGTACGCGATCTGAACATCGCTGCGGCCAAGCTCGCCCGGGAAGCCGCGGACGCCCAGATGGAAAAAGAGCCGGACCGGCCCGTCTGGGTAGCCGGCGCCATCGGGCCGACCAACCGGACGCTCAGCCTTTCCCCCGACGTCAACAACCCCGCCTTCCGCGCAGTCAACTTCGACGACGTCTATCAGGCCTACTATGAGCAGGCGGAGGCGCTGCTGGACGGCGGGGTCGACCTGTTGTTGCCCGAGACCACCTTCGACACGCTGAACCTGAAGGCCTGCCTCCTGGCCATCAGCGACCTTTTCCGGGCGCGTGGATACCAGGTGCCGATCATGGTGTCGGTCACCATCACGGACGCCTCTGGCCGGACACTGTCCGGCCAGACGACGGAGGCCTTCTGGAACAGTATTGCGCATGCAAAGCCGATGGTGGTGGGCATCAACTGCGCGCTCGGCGCGGACCAGATGCGGCCCTACGTCGAAACGCTGGCCAACATCGCCGATGCCCAGGTGCATTGTTATCCCAACGCCGGCCTGCCCAACCCGCTGTCCGAAACCGGCTACGACGACACGCCGGAAAACATGGCCGAGGTGCTGGGCGACTTTGCGAAGGACGGCCTGCTGAACATGGTGGGCGGCTGCTGCGGCACCACGCCGGAACACATCAAGGCGATCCGCGAAGCCGTTACCCGGCACGCACCCCGCAAGCTGCCCGAGTTGTCGAAGGCCTGCCGCCTGTCGGGCCTGGAGCCCTACAGCATCGGTGACAACCCGCAGGCCAACTTCACCATGATCGGGGAGCGGACCAACGTCACCGGTTCGCCGCGCTTCTCCAAGCTGATCAAGAAAGGCGACTACGACACCGCGCTCTCGGTCGCCCGCCAGCAGGTCGAGAACGGGGCGAACGTCATCGACATCAACTTCGACGAAGGGATGCTCGACGGCGAGGAGGCGATGGCCCACTTCCTGCGCCTGATCGCCAGTGAGCCGGACATCGCCCGCGTGCCGATCATGGTCGACAGCTCCAAGTGGTCGATCATCGAGACCGGCCTGAAGAACATCCAGGGCAAGGCCATCGTGAATTCGATCAGCCTCAAGGAAGGCGAAGACACCTTCCTCGAACAGGGTGCCCGCATCCGGGATTACGGCGCTGCCACCGTCGTCATGGCCTTCGACGAGAAGGGCCAGGCCGCGACGCTGGAGGAAAAAGTCCGCATCTGCACGCGCGCCTACAAGCTCCTGACCGAAGAGGTCGGCTTTCCGCCCGAGGATATCATCTTCGACCCGAACATCCTGACGGTCGGCACCGGCATCGAGGAACACAATGACTATGCGGTCGCCTTCATCGAGGCCACGCGCCGCATCAAAAAGGAGCTGCCGCACGCGCTGGTTTCGGGTGGCCTGTCCAACATCTCCTTCAGTTTCCGCGGCAACAACCCGGTTCGCGAGGCCATGCACGCCGCCTTTCTGTATCATGCCATCCAGGCCGGGATGGACATGGCCATCGTCAATGCGGGCATGCTCACGGTCTACGACGAGATCGACAAGGAGCTGCTCAAGCTGGTCGAGGATGTCCTCCTCAACCGGGACCCCGACGCCACCGAACGCCTGATCGACAACGCGGGCCGCTGGAAGGGCGAGGCCCGAAAGGAAGACGACAGCGACAAGTTGAAGTGGCGCGAGCAACCCGTCGAGAAGCGGCTCGAGCACGCCCTGATCAAGGGCATCCTGGACTATGTCGACGAAGACACCGAAGAGGCGCGCCAGTCGCACGAAAAGCCGCTTGATGTGATCGAGGGCCCACTCATGGGCGGCATGCAGGTCGTCGGCGACCTCTTCGGCGAGGGCAAGATGTTCCTCCCGCAGGTCGTGAAGAGCGCCCGGGTCATGAAGAAGGCGGTTGCCTACCTGCTGCCCTACATGGAGGAGGAGAAGAAAAAGAATCCTCAGTCCGCGCAGAAACAGGGCAAGTTCCTGATCGCGACCGTGAAAGGCGACGTGCACGACATCGGCAAGAACATCGTGGCCGTCGTCCTCGCCTGCAACGGCTACGAGGTCGAGGACATGGGCGTCATGGTCCCCTGCGACAAGATCCTGGCCAAGGCCAAGGAGATGGATGCCGACATCATCGGCCTCTCCGGTCTCATCACGCCGTCGCTCGACGAGATGGTCCACGTCGCCAAGGAGATGACGCGGACCGGCTGCACCGTCCCGCTGTTGATCGGCGGGGCCACCACCAGCCCGGCCCATACCGCGGTCAAGATCGCCCCCCAGTACGAGCACCCGGTGGTCCACGTGAACGACGCCTCACGCGTGGTGAACGTGGTCAGCAACCTCCTGAGCAAGAAGAACAAGGACGGTTACATCGAGGAGCTGAAGACGAAGCAGCAGAAACTGCGCAGCGACTTCGAGTCCGGCCGGAACAAGCAGAAGCTGGTACCGATCGACGAGGCGCGCGCCAACGGCTTCCAGACCGACTGGCAGACCGTCGAAATCGCCGAACCCGAATTCCTCGGTACGAAAGTCTTTCAGAACTTCGACCTCAAGACGCTGACCGACTTCATCGACTGGACGCCCTTCTTCGCCGCCTGGGAGCTGCGTGGCCGCTATCCCCGGATCCTCGACGATCCGAAACAGGGCGAGGAAGCGCGCAAGCTCTTCGACGAGGCGCAGGAACTCCTCAAGCAGATCCTCGACGAGAAGCGGTTCACGGCGCACGGCGTCATCCGCTTCGCCCCCTGCAACCGCGTCGGCGACGACATCGAGGTCTACACCGACAAGGACCGCAGCGAGGTCGAGGGCGTCATGCATTGCCTGCGTCAGCAGGCGGCCCGCGACGACGACCGGCCCCACCTCTGCCTGGCTGATTACATCGCCCCGAAGGATAGCGGGCGCCTCGACTACATCGGCGGATTCGCCGTCACTGCCGGCCACGGCGTCGATGAATGGGCCAGGGAATTCGAGGAAAAGAACGACGACTATACCTCGATCATGATCAAGGCGCTGGGCGACCGGTTGGCCGAGGCCTTTGCCGAATGCATGCACCTCGAAGTGCGCAAGTTCTGGGGCTTCGGAAAAACCGAGAACCTGGCGCCGGAGGATCTGATCCGCGAAAAATACCGCGGCATCCGTCCGGCCGCCGGCTACCCGGCCTGCCCGGACCACACGGAAAAAGGGCCCCTGTTCGACTGGCTGGAAGCCGAGAAGAACGCCGGCATGACCCTGACCGAAAACTACGCCATGCACCCGGCCTCCTCGGTCAGCGGGCTCTACTTCTCGCACCCCAAGAGCCGCTATTTCGGGCTGGGCAAAATCGACCGGGATCAGGTCGAGGATTATGCCGAGCGCAAGGGCGAGTCGGTGGAGACCATCGAGAAGTGGCTGGCGCCCAATCTCGGCTACGGCAACAATGTGTAAGCATCCTGTAAAAAAGGACGACCCCACGCAAGAAGTGGACTTCCCCGGTTAGCCCCTTAGAGACAGTGGTGTGTCGCGCCGCAAGGAGACATATCGCAACGGGTCGTCCGGCAGCCGAACCCTGCCGGCCAAACTGCACCGCCGCCTGGTCAATCCCACAACCATCGGCCTGGTGGGGGCTTTGGTGGGTCTGGTGGCCGTGGGCGTTGCGCTGGCCCCCCAAATCAGCGGGGATCTCCGGGTTCCGCTCTTCTTCGTGCTGGCGGTTTGCGCCTTGCTGGTGCTGATCCGTCTCTGCGCCCAGCCACTCAATATTCAGTTGCGCGAGGACGGCTTCACCATCCGCTATTTGGTAACCCGGAAAAATGTCGATTACGCTCAGGTCGAGCGGCTTCACTTTCACCGGATTCCCACGGGGCTGGGCGGTGGCCGGTCGAAGGACACCCTGATGATCGAGTTGAAAAACGGACGGTTTCTGAAACTCGATTACATGAAGGGACAGTTGCGCCGGATCCGTGGGTATCTGGAAAACCGCGTTTATGGACCTTCCCTCTGACCGGGGGCGCCGGTAACCGTCAGGGTGACGGGAGCGAGGCCGGCGAGTTGGGCGAGGGGCCTGCCGTCCACCTGAAGGAGCGGAACCGGCAATCGGTAGGTGCCCGGAGCCGGGTAACGCCAGCGCTGTTCCAGTCGCCACGTACCCTCGGGCAGCTCCAACCAGATGGCTTCCCGTGAGCCGTCGGCACGCGTACGCCCCTGGTCCCGAGCAATCACCCGACCCGTGCCACCCACTTCCTCGGCCACCAGCTCCGGGCCGGCAGCGCCTTGTGAAACGGCGCCTCCCGGGACCGGCCAGATGAGGGTCAGCCTGCTCACCGGCTCACGCATTCGAAGCGTGAGGCTTTGGTGAACCGCTTCCCGCACCGTCAGTGCATCGACCTCCCGGATCGGAACCTCGTCCACCCGAAAGCCACGCAGAAGGGTCGGCCGGGTAATCGAGGCCGTCACGTCATGCAGCACCTCGATTCCGGGCCGGACAACGGGATGGGGCTCCGCCAGCCAGACCAGCCACGGGGTTTCGCCCGATCCTCCCGATGCCGCCGGCGTCAGTCGGATGGGTGCGGAGGCGCCCTCCCCGGGTGTCTCCAGGCGGTAGCTATCCGGCGGAATCCCGGCAGCTTCTCCCAGGCGAAAGGCGGCGGGTTCGGGCAGCGGCCGCGCGTTGAGGTTCATCTGATTCAGCAGCAAACGGGCAAACAGCGCCTGCAAGGGGCGGGAGGCCTCCGGCTCGACGGGTTGGAAGGTCGGATCCAGGGGGTGTGCCGGATCGAGCCGATGGAGCGCCCAGAGCGTGATCAGCTGACGAGTGGAAGCCCTGAAGGGTGCGGCGACCGGGTTGAGCGACCCGGCTTCAGGGGTGCCGGGACCCGTACCCCTGTCGGCAGACAGGCGAAGGGGTTCCCCGGAACCGGACGTTTTATCGGGCGCCATCCGTTTCGCAGCCAGGGTTGCCAGCGTCCGTGCCTCTGGCGACAGACCGAACCGGTCGGCTGCCTGGGCCAGGAGGGCGAGGGCCGATGCTTCCAACCGGTCACGCTGCCGCCAAAGCTCGGCGAAGACAGCGATTTCCTCCCGACGCGGGGTTCGGACCGTCCCCGGTTGACCCGGCGCCGACAGGCAGAAGGCCAACCAGGCTCGCATCCCGGGCGGTTGCTCGGGATCGCCCACCAGTCGGTTCAGGAAACGGCGGGCCCGCCATAGGCTGCCTTTAGACCAATCGGGCAAGCGGCCCGCCTCGGCCCTCTGGTGCAGCCGGTCCAGCGCCCAGTAGGCAAGGCCGGTCCAGACCGGGTGGCTGGCCTCTCCGGGCAACAGGCCCCATCCACCGTCCGCATTCTGGTGCTCGAGCCAGAAAACAAGGTCGTTGTCGGTTAACCGCTTCGGATCGGCCAGCGCCCGGGCGATAGGAAGCGGGAGGTAAGGACTCGCGAGATCCGGATCCGACTCCGGAGCGGGGGGATCGAGAACGGATGAGATCGCCTCCAGGGCGGCGGGGGGCGAACCGGCCAGCAGGAGGCTGCCGGGCCCGTCCCAGGAAAGTCCAGCTCCAGGAAGAACCCCCCAACCCTGGATCGTCCGGGTCGGTTGCATCTCGGGCAGATACCGTATACTGACCGGCAACCGTTCAAGTCGCTCGTTGGCAAGCAACCGCAGGGCGACAAAGTCGGCCCGCAGGGGTACCTGGCGTTGGACGGAGGTACCCGGCAGGAGGATGTCCGGCGCAACCAGGATCGGCGTTTCACCGGTGGCGGTTTCACCTTCCAGCCGCCAGGTCACGGACGCATCTCCCCGATGGCGGATGTCCAGCCAGCCGGCCGGTTGATCACCCGGTCGGACCCGCTCCGGAACCGCCCATCGGTACTCAAGAGGAAAAGGGCTGACCAACCGGCGGCTCAGGAGGCGTGACCGACCATCGGCCGCGTAGGCCAGCCCGTGAAAGGTGGCTCCGGGTTGCCGGGCGTTTTCCGGAAGGGCAATCCGCACCGAATTTTCGACCGTCCCGGTCCTTGCGGGAGACTCCGGTGACGCCGGATCCAGCCAGGGCGTGGCGGCAGTCGAGGGCACCGGGTCGTCATAGCGCAAAACAGGCGCACGGCCGGATGGGTCCAGCGCGGCCATAGGATTTCCGACCTGTTTCCCATTCGACGGAAACGGTTTCCATTGCAGGGAGCTGACGCCGTCCCGTCCGGGGTGAAACCCGCCAGCCAGCCGGCTGATCCGGGATACCCGCGGCTCGGGCGCGTCCGGCTGGTTCCGTTGCAAGGTCAGCCAGGCGGACCAGCTTGTGACGGGGGCGCCGGATGCCTTCAGAAGGACGCTCGCCTGCCCGTCAGACGTATTCGCGGGATCCCGGGAGGCCACGACTTCGAGCGACAGTGGGTCTTCCGGCCTATCGGCGAAGGCCTGAAACAAGGTGCCCTGTACCCATTGCCACGCGACCAGACGAAAGGGTCCTTCGGGCAGATCATCGGGTTGCCGGACCAGGCGCGTGTGTCCGGAAAGGCGGACGGTTTGGCGGATCTCCCCTTCCGGATGCACCCAGGCCAGATCGATCCGTCCATCGCCGGCAGGTGTGGCAACCAGCGCCTGCCAGCCGGTATCATCCCGGCTCACCTGCAGGGAAAAGGCATCGGGCAACCAACCGGGAATCGGTCCTCCCGGCGCCCCTACCAGAACATCGGCCTCCGCGGTCTCCAACTGGCCGCCGGGACGCTGCCCCGTCCATTGCACGCGGAAAAACCCGGGGTGCGGAAGCACAACAGCCTGCTCCAGGACACCGGAAGGGTCTGTTTCCACCGACCGGCTTTCGATTTCACGTGAGCGATAGCCGCTCCGCACCCGCCGGAAATCCTGAGCGGATCCGCCGAAGGGACGGAAGAGGCCCGCGTCACGCCGGGCCAACTCCCGGTACTGGCGCCCCGTGATTTCCCGGCCACGCTCATTGACCCAGGCCTCTTCCCAGACGCGCGACAGGATCCGTAGGCGGCCCTCCACGCTGACCGGCTGCCCGTCGGTCAGGCGGGTGTGGAGCCGCAGCTTTACCGGTTCACCGGGGGTGCCGAGGGTTCGATCCAAAACCAGATCCGCCTCAAGAACGGGAGCCGGAGGCATCACCAGGCGTTGGGCCCGCACCGGCCGCCCCCCATCGTCGCGGGCCTCCACGACCACCAGCAGGGGAACACGATCCGGACCCATAACCTCATCCGGTGCCAGGGGAACCAGCAATCGGGCTTGCCCGCCGGCATCCAACTCAAAGGGAATGGCCTCGCCACTTTTATTGGCAGCCTCATGCGATAGCGCCGGACAGGTCATCAACGACCGTTGGGCGGGATCCGCAGCGCCCGCTTCGATCGGCCGAATGAGGAGCCGTCCCGCCAGCCCGAGCGGGCCAGGTCGCCCTTGCACGCGTCCCGCAATGGTAATCTCCAGAACGGCACCTTCCCCGTCGCTGTCCCGCGTCACATCGGTGATCGCAAGCTCCAGCGCTTCCGAGGATTCCGGACAAACGTGGAAAAAGGGAAGCAAGGGCGGCGGGGGCAGCCCCGCGCCGGTCATAGCCGAATCCCAGAAAAACCGGTATTGCCCGGCGGGCGCCCGGTCGGCCGGCAGTTGAAAGGCCCCGCGCACCCGCTGATAGCCGGCCAGGAAGGGAGTCGGCAGCGCCACCACCCTCCCCTCGGGATCGATCAACCGGGGACGGAGACGCGTCAACTTTCCCGGAAGTCCTCGCAACCAGGCCTCCCAGTGCACCCTGTCACCGGGATGGTAATGCGCCTGTTGAGCCATCACCGTCCAGGCCTCCCGACGCAGTGTCGCGACGGGTGCGATGGCGGAGGCACGGGCGACAGCAACCTGTTCGTCTTCGCCGGCCAGAATCAGCCAATCCAGGGACCGGCTTCGCCATTCGGGGCCCGGCTGCCAGTCGGCCTGGCCGGAGGCATCCGTCTGCAACGCGGACGATTGCCAGGCCTCCTTGGCCGGACCGGTCGCCCGCCAGAAAATGCGCAAGGGCTGATCGGGCTCCGGTTCGCCACTTTCCGTATCCACGTTCTGGATATGAAACCCATCAACCAGGCGACGGACAAAGAGGCCGCCCCGAGTCACCGGTACGAGGTCGCGAGCGACCCGGTCGCCGGACCTGACCTCGGCCAGGTAAAGCCCCCCGGGCAGCGGCTCGGCAAAGCGGACGGTCTCCCGCAGGGGAGCATGAGGAGCCTCCGGAGAACCGTCCAGACGCGTACGAAACAAAGCCTCTCCGGGCTCCCAGCCAATGGCCTGCAACGGATCGGCGACCCGGGGGTTGGCCACGGTCAGGGCGGTGGACCGCACCTGATACAAGGCAAGGTCGACGGACTCGAGATTACGCCACTGAACCGTCAGTGAAATTTCGGAATCGGGCAGGTAGCTGCGATCGCTGACCACCGCCAATTCCGGGGCGAGGATGTCGGCGATTGCTTCCTCGGCCAGGATCTGCGCAGGCTCCGGGAACTTACCGGCGGCGCGGCTCTTGGCGAGAAAGGCCTGAAACTGTTCGAGCGCGCGGGCAAAATCAGGCGCCCGGTGGGACCCTCCCTCTGGATCGACGACCAGCCGCCCCTGCTCCATCAGCCACTCGGCGAACATCAGGTGGGCCTGCTCCACCCAGGGGAAGGGCGTTTCCGGATCGGTGGCGGCGGCGAACCAGATCTCCAGCTGCGCGGCATCGGTTTCGGAGGGCGTCCCGGTTGAGGCAGTCAACCGATCGCGCGCCAGCAGAAACCCGCACAGGCTCCGTTCGGCCGGGGTTTTTGCCAGGGACCAGGCATCCCGGTAAATACGGCGGGGCAAGGTCAGGGCGGGTCCGGGCGAATCGGTGGCCGCGAAGCCGGAAGCTTCCCGGATCAGCCGCAGGAATCGTTCACGAGCCAGATCCTGTTGCGTGGAGCCGGCCCAGGCCTCGAGCGCACGCAGGTAATGCCGCCGGGCCCGCTCTTCCTGATCGCCGGCCCGACGCAGCCGATCGGCCTCCCGCTCCAACCGGGTCAGTGCCTCGACCCGGGTTTCCCCTTCGCCTGACAAGGACTCCGTCGGGTCAAAGAGCGGCGCCGGCAAGCCCTGGGCCCGGGCGGTAGATCCGATTGACCAGGCGAGGCAGGCACCGCAAAGCAACCCCAGACCGATGGAGCGAAGAAGAAAGGACAGCCTGAACAGCAGCATTGAAACACCGGTTCTACGACACCCGGGTGGGCCGGAACAAGCCGGGCTTGCAGCAGCCGGGTCGCTGCCCTACCCCGAAGGCATGACACCCGCCCCGGAAGACCTCCAACTCATCGGCACCACCCTGGCGCTCCGCTGGGGTGACGGCACGGAGGTGTATCTCGAGTCGGAGTTTCTCCGCGAGCACAGCCCCAGTGCTGAAAATGTCGGCGAGGTGGATATCCTGGGTCGCCGGCATGGCGGGGACGGCCCGCGCCGATTTCCCGGGGTGGTGGTGCAGCGCTGGGTCCCGGTCGGTCGCTACGGCATCCGGATCGTGTTTTCCGACGGCCACGGATCGGGCATCTATACCTGGGAACACCTGAAGGCGCTGGGACGCGAGTCGGACTAGGGTGTGTTTGGAAAGTCGAGATAAGCGGAAAACGGACGGCTTGTACGCGTGTGGCGGGCCGACCTGTCCGCCATAGCCTTTTAGGCGAAGGCGGAAGAGCCCGCCACTCCATGGAGTCGCCGGCTCTTTCCTGTCCGCCGAAGTCCTTGGACGAAGGTGGAGGCCGGCGTTCGCGACTCCAGCCTCTTGCCTGATCCCGAGACCTGCTCATTACCCGGTTGCGAGTACGAGGACGATTAGACAAATGAAGGGGCCGAGACGGCGAGATCTGGATCAGGCGCGGGCGCAGGCGCGGCGCCAGCTTTCGCGGAAACCGGCGTAAATGGCGGCGGCCGTGCCGGCGTAGTCGAGAAGCGGAGACGCCTTCACGGCGGCATGGAGGCGCGAGCGGTAATGATCCAACCGGTCCGCATCGGAGCCGAGGGAGACCGCCAGATCGATATAGGCTTCAACCGTTTCGGTGACCAGCTCGGGATGACCGATGTGATGCAGCAGAGCGGCGCCGCGGCGGCTGGAAATGCGGCTGCCCAGCCGGGTGACGAGCGGCACACCGGCGAAGAGCGAATCCATGGCGGAGGCGTCGCCCGAAAAGGCGAAGCTGTCGAGGACACAATCCACCTGTTTCCAGAAACGCAGGTCGACGATTTCCCCGTGATCGCCCCGCACCGTGACCCGGTCCGCCGGCAACCCCGCCTTGACCAGCTTGCGATGAAACCAGGCGGCGGTTTCGGGATCGTCGAAGGCATGACGACCGATGAGCAGCCGGGCGGTCGGCAGCCGCTCCAGGATGACCTTCCAGGCGGCGAGGACATCCGGTCCGTACTTGGCCGGATGGTGGATCATGCCGAAGGTGACATAACCGGCGTCGCGGGCCGGCGTCCGGTAGACGATATCCGGCTCCTCGGATCGCGGAACCAGGAAATGGTAGCCGTTCTCGAGGAGCATCGGCTCCTCCGCACTGGCCGCGGGAAACGATGCCGCCGGCTCGGCAACGGGATCCGATATCCGGTAGTCCATGGCCCGCAGGCCGGTGGACAGGGCATTGGCCAGATAGTGGACCTGAACCGGGGCGGCCCGACGGGCGAAGAGCCCCATGCGTCCGCCATTCGCGTATTCGTTGAAATCGACCAGCAGATCCAGGTGGTCCGCCCGAATGGCACGGCAAGCCGTCGCGTCATCCATGTCGCGGATGTCGGTTCCGCCGTCGGCCAGGGTCATCATCTCCTCCGTCGTCTCATCGTTCTGGTCATTGGACGGATAGAGAAAGATCTCCATCTCGGCCTTCGGTGGCCGGTTGCGCATAAGCATCAGGTGCTGAAGGCCGATGTTGTGCTGGCGCATTCGCGTATCCACCATACCGATACGGAGGGGCCGCTCCGGATCCGGATCGGTCAATGGCAATTCATCAACCGTCTCCGGGCCGAAGGTGCGATCAAAGGCCTGAGCCGCTTTCAGGAGATCGGCCCCGGACAGCTTCGGGTCGTAGGTGATCGCCCGGAGATTCAACAGGCAGGTGGTGCGGTCCTGCTCGGGCATGCGCCGGAACCGGGGCGGCGGTTGGCGTCCATAGCGAAAATCACCCAGCTCGAAGGCAGTGGCGGCACGCAGCCGGAACCACTCCGGGCGATCCCGGACGGGGGATACCGCTTTGTCGAGGCGCTCCAGCAGCCGGGCGAAGAAGCGCCCCTTGCGAAGCGCCTCCATGGTCTTGAAGAAGGCGTCGGGGTGCTTCGGCTCGGCCACCATGGCGCGGGCGAAGGCCTGGGTTGCGCCTGCCTTGTGGCCGGCCGCCTCGAGGCAAATACCCAGGCCGAACCAGGTAGCGGCATCGTCGGGCGCCCGCCGGGCAGCCTCGGCGAAAGCCCCGGCGGCAGACCCGAAATGGCCGAGGTGTTTGAGGACCCCGGCATGGATGACGTGGAGGTCGACCGAGTCGGGCACCTGTTCCAGCAGCGCCTCGACCTCTTCGAGAGCGGCCAGCCCGTCCCCGTTCAGGCATCGCCGGCGAATGGTGTCGGCGAGGACCTCAAAATGAAACGACGGCCCGGAAGCCCGCCCGGTCACGCCGATTCAACGGCCTTGGGCCGGGATCGCTTCATCCGGAAGGCAGCCACACCGGCCAGCGCGATCAGGCCGGTGACCATCGTCACCATACCCGGTTCGGGAATAACCTTGGTCGCCACGACATTGGTGAGGGGCGTACTGTCATAGGCCCAGCCATAGACCGTCACCCCGTCGCTCATGTTGTAGGACAGCTCCACAAAGCCGTAATGCGTGTCGGTGGTGGACGCCGGCGTGAAGGCAAACCCGACATAGAAGAGATCATCCGGCGCCGCCCCGAAGAGGTCCAGCGAGCCGGAGCAGGCGAACGGTGTACCACAGCCGATAAAGGTGCCGTCGTCCAGAGCCGGGATATCACCCGAGCAAGCGTTGACCAGCGCCACGTCGGACGAGTCTCCCTGCGAAAAATACAAGTCCGCCGTGCAGCCGCCGACAAATCCGCAAAAGACCAGGGCCGTACAAAAAGTGCCGGCCGTATCCAGGACATCACAATCCGGCGTAAAGCCGAAATAGACACTACCGCCGCAACTGATGGTGGTGGCTCCCCCGGACGGGAGGACGAAGGTGTCCGGGACGACCGCCGAAATGGCCTGCGCCTCGGTGGCGAGCAACGTGAGGGCGGCGCCCAGCCCGGCGGCATTACCGGCGGCCGTGGTGGAGCGGGGACGGGCGACTTGGGCAGACATGATGTTGGTTTAAGCGAACCGACGCTAAGGTCAACGCCCTATTTGGCCGGAGAGCCGGAAACCCGCCACCGGCCAGGGTTCAGGCCAGGCCCCGCTGCGTGGAGCGGGCGAAGGCGACCAGCTTGCGGACCATGGGGTGATCGGCTTCCGGCCACTCATCCATCAGCGCCAGGGCCTCGCGCCGGTTCCGTTCCTCCCGGTAAAGGGTCTTGAACATGCGCCGGGCGACCGCCTGATCGGTATCCGAAAATCCATGACGCTGCAGCCCCACGCGATTGACCAGCCGCACCTCGGCCGGGTTGCCCTCCGCGATCATATAGGGCGGGATGTCCTGGGTCACCTTGGACATGGCACCGGCCATAGCATAGTCACCGATCCGGCAGAACTGGTGGAAGCCGGCGTAGCCCGCGATGGTCACGTAATCTCCCACCTGCACATGGCCGGCCAGGCCCGCGTAATTGCTCATGATCAGGTGGTTCCCGATTGTACAGTCGTGCGCCACATGGGTGTAGGCCAGCAGGTAGTTGTCGTGGCCCAGCGTCGTGCGCGTGCCATCGATCGTGCTCTGATGCACGGTCACGAACTCGCGGAAGACATTGCGGTCGCCGATGGCCAGCCCGAGATCTCCCCCCCGGTATTTCAGGTCCTGGGTTTTGCCACCGATGAAGGCGTAGGGAAAGACCTCGCAGGCCTCGCCGAGCACCGTGTTCCCGTCGACTGTGGCATGGTGATGAACGGTGGTCCGGGCGCCGACCCTCGCCTGGCCGCCGATGTAGGCATAGGCGCCCACCGAGACACCCTCGCCCAGTTTGGCGCCGGCCTCGATAATAGCGGTCGGATGGATCGCGTTGGCCATAGGGGGGGGGCGGCTCGGGGCGGGTCAGGCTTCCTCTCCCGCGTCAGCCAGGGTAAACATCAGCTCGGCGGAGGATACGGCCTTCCCCCCCACCAGGCACTGGCCCTCGGCCACCCCGATGCGCTCACCGCGGGTGCGGACCAGTTTGACCTTGATCTCGAGCTGGTCGCCGGGTTCGACGGGCCGGCGGAATTTTACTTTGTCCGCGCTCATGAAGAAGGCGATTTTGTTGGCGGTGCTGGCCCGGCGAAAAAACAGAATGCCCGCCGCCTGGGCCATGGCTTCGAGCTGCAGGACCCCCGGCATGACCGGTCGGCCGGGGAAGTGGCCGGTAAAGTAGGGCTCGTTGATCGTCACGTTCTTGACCGCGGTCAGCGCATCATCCCCGTCGAAGGCGATCACGCGGTCGACCATCACGAAGGGGTAGCGGTGCGGCAGCGTGTCGAGGACCCGGCGGATATCGAGTTCGCTCTCGTGCGGGAGAACGGTGGTACCCGGAGCGGGTTTCTTCGGTTTGGGCTTGCGGCCCTCCTTCGCGGCCTCCATCCGCTCCCAGATGCCCCGGACCAGCTGGGCATTGAGCGCATGTCCGGGCAATACGGCGATGAAATGCCCCTTGACCGGACGGCCCAGCAGACAGAGATCGCCGACGATATCGAGGATCTTGTGGCGGACGAACTCGTCCTTAAAGCGGAGCGGTTCCTTGCTCAGGATCTTGTCGCCCTTGAGGACGATGGCAGTATCGAGGCTGCCACCACGGATCTTCCCCAGCTTGAGGAGCGGCTCGATGTCTTCGTACACGACGAAGGTGCGGCTGGCCGCGATCTGGCTGGTATAGCTTTCGGGATCGATGTCGATCGAGAGGTGCTGGCTGTGGATGCCGCGATCGTCCGCGCTGGTGCAGGTCACCCGGAAACCGTCGAACGGCAGGGCGATGATCGAACTGTTGCCCCGCGTGGCGTTGACCGGCTCGGTGATGGCGAAGAAGGAGCGCTCCCTGTCCTGCTCGACCGGTTCCGCCTGCGTGATGAGGTTGACGAAGGGACGCGCGGATCCGTCCATGATGGGCGGTTCCGAGGCAGTCATTTCAACGTAACAGTTATCGATCCCGCAGCCGCGCAGCGCGGACAGGACGTGCTCGATCGTATGGATCTTAGTGTGCCCCTCCTCGATCGTCGTCTGGCGAACGGTGTCGGTGACCTTGTCGACCGTCGGCCGGATCTCGGGCTTGCCGAAGAGGTCGACGCGCCGGAAGACGAAGCCGGTGTCCGGCTCCGCCGGCTTCAGCGTCAGCGTCACCTCCTCCCCGGTGTGGAGCGATTTGCCGGAGAGCGACGCTTCCCGCGCGATGGTGCGTTGTTTCATAAGTCAGGAGCAGCCGGGCCCTAAGCCGAAAAGCCGGAGCCTAGGCCGGACCCCGGGCTTGTAAAGGGAAAGGCAGCGGCCAGCCCGCCGGGGCCATTGACAGCCAGAGCCGCACCAGCCATCCATTTGCCTTTCTTTCCGACCGCCGACCCGGGCCGTACCGCTTCCCTTTTCCGCTTCTGATCATGGCTTCTCCTACCGACATCCGCAAAGGCCGCGTCCTGGATTACCAGGGGGCGCCCCACCTGGTAATGGACATGCAGCACCGCACGCAGGGCCGCCAGGCTGGCTTCGTTCAGGTGACGCTGCGCAACCTGAACACCGGCTCCAGCACGACCAACAAGTTCCGGTCGACCGAAACGGTTGAGTTCCTGCACACCGAGACGCGCAAGTTCGAGTTCAGCTACATTGACAACGAGGGCTACCACTTCATGGACCCCGAGACCTTCGAGGATTTCGTACTCCAGCCTGATGTGGTCGAACCCGCCAAGGCCTACCTCGTCGAGCAGAAACAATACGATATCCTGATCGTCGACGACAAACCCGTCGAAATCGTCCTGCCCGCCGCCATCGAACTGACGGTAACCGAGTCCCCCGAGGGCGTCCGCGGCGACACCGCCAGCAACGTCCAGAAGCCCGCCACGCTCGAAACCGGTCTCGAGGTCTCGGTTCCTCTCTTCATCAAGCCCGGCGACGTCATCAAGGTGAACACCTCCGACAACAGCTACGTCAGCCGCGCCTGACGCGCCGAACCCGAGAACGGGACAGGCTCTGTTGAGCCGGTGCCCACGCCGGAGTCGCGAGGCAGGGCTGAAAGCCCGGCCCTCCCAAGGCTCCCGCCCCCCAGGCTCCCGCCCTCCAGGCGACTCCTCCCGCCCGCGACCGTTATTCTTCCGCGCCGGCGATGGTTTTGAGGTAACGGTCGACGGTGTCCTCGAGGCCATAGTCAAAGGCCTCGATGACGAGTGCGTGGCCGATGGAGACCTCGAGGACATCGGGCACCGCCTCGAGAAAAGGCCCGAGGTTGGCGAGGTTGAGGTCGTGCCCCGCGTTGACCCCGAGACCGGCGGCCTGGGCGGCCCGGGCGGTGGCAGCATACTGCTTGAGGACGGCATCGGCATCGCCCCGGTCAAAGGCGGCGGCCCAGCCTTCCGTGTACAGTTCCACGCGGTCGGCGCCGGTTTCGGCGGCACCGGCGACCTGCCCCGGATCGGGATCGAGGAACAGGCTCGTTCGGATACCGGCTTCCTTGAGCCGGCCGATGATCGGCTTCAAGGTTTCGACGGACGCGGGGAACGGCCAGCCATGGTCCGACGTGATCTGGTCCGGAGCATCCGGCACGAGCGTGACCTGATCGGGCCGGTGTTCGACCACCAGATCCAGGAAACGGTCACCGGGATAACCCTCGATATTGAATTCGGTGTCATCGCCCCAGGCCTGGACCATCGGGCAGAGATCGGGAACATCGGCATAACGGATATGACGTTCGTCCGGACGCGGGTGGACGGTGATCCCCTGCGCTCCCGCATCGAGGCAGCGCTTGGCCATCAGACGGACATTCGGGAAATTCCGACCCCGGCTGTTCCGCAGCAGGGCGAACTTGTTCACGTTGACGCTGAGCTTCGTGACGGGCTTGGCCATATCTGAAGCTAAACGCCCCCCGATCCAATCGGCAAGGATGGCAAGCGGCTGGCCCGACGGGCGGGGTTCGAGCGGCTTGTCCGCCGTAGTCCGAAGGACGAAGGCTGGGAGGCGTAGGGGCGTTGCTTGCGACGCCCGCAGTGAGTCGGATTCAGGGGCGAAGGGTGATTCGCCGGCTGGAGTCGCGACGGACGGGCTGAAGCCCGCCGCTCCCAGCCGGAGCCCCCCGCTCGTCCCCTCGACCTCTCGACCTCTCGTCCTCCATTATTTTCCCGGATCGGCTTCGGCCCAGAGGGCGGCGGCCCGTTGTTTGGGGGTACGCGGCCCTGCGGCGCGAACATCGACGGGACGGATGCCGAGTTTGGCAGCCGGATGGTTGGCGGGTACGGCGACATAGCCTGCATCGAAGTCGACCGTCCTGGGGAGCGTTTTCGAATAGACCGAGAAGCCATCCTGACCGGTGCTTTTCCAGGCCCGCTGGCGGATGCGGCTGGTTTTCCGGTCGGGATCCTGGTCCATCGCACGCTCGAAGGCCACCACCCCTGAGGGCGCGATGATCCAGTTGAGGTCGCTGCGAAAGCCGGGCTTGAGGACCGTGGACTGGTAACCGCCGAGGTAAACGGGGAGCGTGCCTTCAGAGATGAGGATGTTGCGCTCGAGGTTGAAGCCGACGTGAGCCTCGGTCCGGCCGAGGCTGACCACGCCCTCACCACCGTAGGCGAGGACATTGTTCCGGACGTTGTTCTCCTTGCCGTAGTGCTGGTTGAAGGGGTTGCAGTTGAGCCGACAGGCAAGGTTGTCCTGCACCAGGACATGGCTGGTGCCTTCATCGAGATAGATGCCCCAGCCGCCATAGTTGGCGCTCGAAATGGTGTGAATACGGTTGCCGCAGACCTCGGTACCGGGTTGCGGCCCCAACAGATAAATGCCCCCCATGTCGCTCAACCAGGCATAGCCGAGATCGTGGATGTGGTTCCCGCGGATCCGCAGGTTGCGCGTGGGGGTCCCGCGGTAGCCCCACATCCAGCCGGCCGAAATACCGGAATACAGAAAATCGTGGATATGGTTGTGCTCCAGATAGCAGTCGAAGGCCTCCATCAGCAGGATGCCCACCCCGCTGTGAAAGACCTGCCCGCCCCCGCGCAGCGTGTTGTCGGACACCCGGATCTGGCCCGTCTGCAGGGAATCCGGATCCCGGGCGCCGCCCCCGTTGATGCGGACGCCGCCCGCGCCGAGATCTTCCAGGGTACAGCCCTCGACCCGGATCCGACGGCTGCCGCCATCGATCAACAGCCCATACCAGCCGGTGTTCCGGATCGTGCAATCGATCAGGTTGCAGTCACGGGCGCCGGTCAGGGTGACCACACCGGGGAGGTTGGCGGCGGCCTGAGCGGCGGCGCCGTAGCGCTTCGCTTCATCTGCGCCAGGCGGCAGCTTACGGTCCCGGTCCACCATCGACCAGTCCGTGCCTGCGAAGGTGATGCCGCGGAAAGTCAGGCCGGAAACAGGACGGTTGGCTTCGGCAGTGCCGTCGAGCACGAGCAATTGCTCAGTCCGGGGCAGCCGGGCATCCAACCGGGCCTGGGTCTCTCCGGGGCGTGGCAGGTAGATCAGGCGGCCCGTATCCTTTTCGAGAAACCACTCTCCGGGCTCGGTCAGGCCGCCCAGACAGTTATCGATGTAATACTTCGCCCACTTCGGCCGGAAGTCGTCCTTGAGGGAAAACCGGCTCCAGCGATCGGACTCCACCAGGCGTGTATCCGGATCGTAATGACGAATGGGCAGCCGTTCCTCGATCCAGTAGTGCAGGACGACGATCTCGGCGTCGGTCAACCGCGGCCAGGCCGCGTCGATATCTCCCGCCCTGGCGATGAACCGGTCGGTGCCCTCGAACAGCTCCGCCTCGTAGGCGAAGCCCGGCACATCCTCCATCCAGAAAAAACCGCAGTCCGGGTCGTGGCGGTCCACCTTGGGCAGGCGTGCCCGCGGCCGCCGCTCGCCGTTCACAAACAGCGTACGGGCGTCGCGCAGGGTCTCCGGCACGGTGGTTTCCCAGGCCGTGCGGCCATTGACCGTCTCGGTTTCCCAGCCATCGACTGGCACCGTGCCGTCGATGATCGGGGTGGCTCCGGGGGCGGCGGCAAAGGTGACGTTGCCCGAATCATACGGCCGGATGCGGATGGGTTGATCCACCGGGTAGCGACCGTCGGCCAGCCAGACGGTGCGGCCCCGGCCGGTGTCGCGGGCGGCCTCCCGGTCGCGTTTCAACTTGCGCAGGGCTCCGGTCAGCGTCCTGAGCGGGCTGGCAACCCGTTTGCCGGAGCCGGGGCGTGGAGCGAGGCCATCGGCGCGGTCGTTTCCGTGAACGGGGTCGAGGAAGAGATCGCCCGGCTGGGCGTAGGCGGGTAAACGCATGGGGTAGGCGCATCAAGGGCCGGGCCTTACCCCGATGGCAAGAATAGATGGCCGGGCGAGGTCCGCACCGCGCTTTCCCGCGAACCCGCCGAGCCTCTGCTGAAGTCGCGAGGCAGGGCTCAAGCCCAGCCCTCCCAGCCTCGCTCCGTCATCTCCCCACATCGTTGTCCAGGCATCACCCCCTCCTTTGCGGCCATCGCGCCTTTGCGTGAGTCCCTACGCGACTCCAGTCCGCGGACCCGCCGACCCAAACCAAAAGCCCGGACCCCGCTGAGGGGCCCGGGCTCAAAGGGATTGATTCCCGTTGGGCTCAGGCCACGCGCTCGACGATGAGCTGGGGCGGAGTCGGCCGCTTGGGGGCCAGGCGGTAGGCGTTCTTGAGATCCTCCAGAGCCTCGTCCAGCTTGGACTCGTCGTTGTAATGGATCATCATAAGCGGTTCGCCCTGCTTGACCTGGGTACCGACTTTCTTGATTTCGCTGACGCCCACCACCGGGTCGAAACTGCCGTTTTTCCGGCGGCCCAGCATGGCCACGCCCTGGGCGATCATCCCGGCATTGATGGTATGCACGTAGCCGCGTTTGGGAGCGGGAAGCTTGCGGATGTACTTCGCCTTCGGGAATTTGGACGGATCGTCGATGTAGCTGATATCCCCACCCTGAGCTTCGACCATTTCCTTGAACTTCTCAAGCGCGGAACCGTCTTCGAGATGACGCTGGACAGTCTGCTTGGCGGAAAGCGTGGAACCCGCGACGCCGGCCAGGCGGACGATTTCCATGCCGAGTTTCAGGACCAGCTCCTGCAGGTCTTCCGATCCCCTGCCCTTCAGGATTTCGATGGCCTCCTGGATTTCCAGGGCCGTCCCGACCGTATCCCCGAGCGGTTGATTCATGTCGGTCACAAGGGCGACACAACGCCGTTTCATGGACCGACCGACGCGGGTGATGGAGCGGGCAAGCTGCTTGGCCTGCTCGAGGTCGGTGATGAAGGAACCGTTCCCCCACTTCACGTCGACGACGAGGCCTTCGGCGCCCTCGGCCAGCTTGCGGCTGAGCACGCTACCGGTGATGAGGGGGAGGCTCGGGATAGTCCCGGTTTCCTGGCGCAGGCGGTAGAGAATACCGTCGACCGGGGCGATTTCCTTGTGCTGTTCGCAAAAGGCGCAACCGACCTTGGTCAACTGCCTGGTAAAGTCCTTCAACTCGATGGAGCCGTTGAATTTCGGAATGGCCTTGAGCTTATCCAGGTTGCTGATGACGAACTCCTCGTCGACGCCGTTCATCATCGGCATGACCACCCCGCAGGCGGCGGCCAGCGGCCCGAGAACGAGCGAGGTTTTATCCCCCACTCCGCCGGTGGAATACTTGTCGATCTTCGGGCGGGCTATCTCGGTCAGGTCGATCACCTCACCGGAGAGCATCATTTCCTCCGCAAAGGTGGCGGTTTCCTGGGCCGACATCCCCTGGAAGTAGATGGCCATGGCCAGAGCGGCCATCTGGTACTCGGGCATTTCCTTGTCCAGAATGGAATCGACCACAAACCGGATCTCATCTTCGGAAAACTCGCCCCCGTCCCGTTTTTTCTCTACGAGAGTGGCGAAGGATGGCTTAACAAACTTGCGGGTCGTGATGATTTTCTTACGCATGGAATGATACTGGGATGGGCGCCCGGGCCAGGAATCCGGTCAGAACATAAACCGCTAGGTATTAGGTGATTAAGCGGCTTTTGTCGAGGACTTTCTCGGGCGCTAACGCCGTCGGCGCCGGATTGTCCGCTTGACCCCGTAAATGCGCCCGGTTCCTTGAGCGGATGCGCCCCTGGTTTCACCTCTGCCGCGAGCTGGAAACGATCCTGACCTCTGTAGCTACGGGCCAGGCAGGCCTGGATCCCGATTTCCAGCCCGATGTGCGTCCCGCGGATCCGCGTTTCGGGGACTATCAGGCCAACGGCGTCCTGGCCTATGCCAAGGCGCACAAAACCAATCCCCGGGCCGTGGCCCGGCAGCTGGTCGACACGCTGAAAGCGGCGGGCACCTTCGATCCAGCGGACGTCACGGTGTCCATCGCCGGCCCCGGCTTCATCAATTTAAAACTCAGCCCGGCCTTCCTGACGCGTTGGCTGCAAACCTACCGGTCGGAGGAGGCTCTTCGCGCGGCGGCCGGCGAGACCTATGCGGGCCGCAAGGTGGTGGTGGACTTCAGTTCGCCCAACACGGCGAAGCAGATGCACGTCGGGCATATCCGGTCCACGGTCATTGGCGAGGCGATCGCGCGGCTGCTGGCCTTTTGCGGAGCGACGGTCCACCGGGACAACCACATCGGCGATTGGGGAACCGCCTTCGGCATGCTGATCCTGGCGATCAAACGGGAGGGAGCGAACCTGGACGCCATGGGCCCGCAGGACCTGCCCGAAATCGAACGACTCTACAAGGCGGGCTATGCGCTGACCCGGGAAAGCGAAGACGAGCTCAAGGCCGCTCGCCGGGAACTGGTGAAGCTGCAAAACGGCGATGCCGAGAACCGTCACCTCTGGAGGCAGATCACCCGCATTTCCTGGGATGCTTTTCAAGAGATCTACGACCGGCTGGGCATCACCTATGACACCGTGCTGGGCGAAAGTTTCTATGAGGATCAGGTCGGCGATGTCTGCGCGGAACTGGAGAAACTCGGCATCGCGGAGGAAAGCCAGGGGGCGCTCGTGGTGTTTCACCCGGAGCACCCGCGCTTCGCCAGACAGCCGTTCATCATCCGCAAGTCCGACGGCGCCAGCAACTACGCGACTACCGACCTCGCCACCGCCCGCTACCGGGTCGAGGCGCTCGGGGCGGACAGCTTCATCGTCCTGACCGACGCCCGGCAGCAGGACCATTTCCAGCAGCTCTTTCTGACGGTCGACAAGTGGTTCAAGGCGACGGGCCGCCCGGTGCCCGGCATGCATCACGTCTGGTTCGGCACCGTACTCGGCGAGGACGGCAAGGCGATCAAAACCAAATCGGGGGAGCCGGTCCGACTGCGGGCGCTGCTGGACGAGGCGGTGGACCGGGCCCGCGCGGTGGTTTTGGAAAAGAACCCCGACCTGCCGGCGGCTGAACGCGATCGGATCGCGGAAGTGGTCGGTATCGGGGCGGTGCGCTACGCCGATCTGGCGCAAAACCGGACCAGCGATTACATTTTCAACTGGGACAAGGTGCTGAGTTTCGAGGGCAACACCGCCCCCTACCTGCTCTACGCCGGCGCCCGGATTCACAGCATCCTGCGCAAGGCCGGCCTGAATCATGGTCAGGGAGAGGACGGTGCCTCGGACCTCGAGACCGAGCAGGAACTGGCGCTGGCCCGGAAGCTCCTCGCCTTTGTCGACGCGGTCGACATGACCCTCGCCGATCTCCGGCCCCACGTCCTCTGCACCTACCTCTTCGAACTGGCAGGCGCGTTTTCCTCATTCTACAACGCCGACAAGGTCATGACCGACGACCCAGGTACCCGCGCCCGGCGCATCCTCCTCTGCAACCGCACCCTCACCGTCCTCCAGACCGGGCTCCACCTGCTGGGTCTCGAGACCCTGGAACGGATGTGAGGATTTGGGGGGTTGAGCGGATAAGAGGTCGAGGGAACCGCACCCGCAGCGGATGACGCCGTTCGCACGGCCACGTTGCCAGCGCCTTGCCGAACCGCGCCGCTTCAGCCAGCGGCCTACGACGACCGGGCCGCGGCGGGCAACCTGCCCGTCCTTACAAGACCCAGCGATAGGGGTGTTTGCTCAGCATCTGGATGCCTTTCGGGCGAATGCGGACGACGTCCTCGATTCGGCAGCCGCCGAGTCCGGGATAATACAACCCGGGTTCGATGGTGACCACCATGCCGCTCATGAGCGTGTCGCCCTGCGGGCTGACGCGTGGCGGCTCGTGCACTTCGAGGCCGAGGCCATGCCCTGTGCCGTGGAAAAAGCCGACCCAGCCGCCGTCGCGCTGTTCGGTCGGATAGCCCGCGTCGTCGAACCGGTCCTGAATCGCCCGGTGAATCGATTTTCCCTTCACCCCTGCCCGGGCTTGCCGGAGGGCCGCCTGCTGGGCGTCGAAGACCGTCCGGACGAGGCGCCGCTGGGCCTCGGACGGCTTCCCCTTCAGGTAGGTGCGCGTCATGTCGCCGTGGTAGCCGGTGGCGGTGACCCGCGGAAAAATGTCGATGATGATCAGCTCGTGGGCGCGGAGGGGACCGTACCCGCGTTCATGGGGGTCGCAGGCCTGGTCCCCGCCCGCCACGATTGTGTTGCGGGCCACGGCTCCGGCTTCGAGACAGGCCACATCGATGGCAAAACGGACGCGTTCTGCGGTCAGGGGTTTGCCGTCGAGGTACAGCTTGCCGTTTTTCTTCACCTCGGCGACGGACAACAGGTTTTCGGCGGCGCGAAAGCCGGCGGCGCTGGCGGCGTTGCCCGCCTGGATGGCCCCAGCCTCCCGGTCGTTCTTGCGGACACGCTCGGGAAAAAACGGGTCGTCGCCCACCTCGAGGCCGTAGCCGAGGTCCTTCAGCGCCAGCGCGATGCCGGCGGGAAAAGCAGACGGCACCCGGAACCGGCGCACCCGGTGTTTGCCGGCCAGCAGCCGGATGGCGTTGACCGGGTAGGGTACGGCCGCACCGAACTTCTTCGCCGCCTCGGCCTGGACGGCCTTGAGCGGCAGCACGGTATCGATGCCGGGAGCTTTCCGCGCACGCCCCTCTTCGAGCGGCGAGGTCACGGCGATGACCTCGCCGCGGATCTTGAGGGCCAGAAAGGGGTCCGGCGCGTCGAAACCGGTCAGGTAGCGGATATCGGCGTCGGTTTCCGGATTGGCATAGAGGAGCAGCGGGGTTTCCTTCGCTTTGGAACTTGCCTTGGCCATGTCGCGTATCCTGTCAGCACCCACGAAACGGGGTCAGCTTTTTTCAGCGCCGCTGCGGGTGCTGGTCGTGCTGGCGCTGATGGTGGTGGCCGGCCCCGGCTGCCGCGAAGCCGGACCTGCGGGCGAGCCGCTGCCGGACGGGCCTGCCAGCACCCATGCACTGACGCTCGGCGACCGCACCATCCGGGTGGAACTGGCGCTGACGGAGCGGGAACGCCGGCGCGGGCTGATGTTTCGCGAAGCGCTGCCGCCTGACACCGGCATGCTCTTTGTCTTCGAGCAGCCGGGGCCGCGCGGCTTCTGGATGAAAAACACGCCGCTGCCGCTCGACATCGGCTACTTCACGCCGGACGGCGTGCTACGCGAGGTGTATCCGCTCTATCCCTACAACCTGGATTCGGTCCGCAGCCGCAGCGACGACATCCAGTTCGCGCTCGAAATGGAACAGGGCTGGTTCGCGCGCAACCAGATCAAGCCCGGCACCCGACTCGACCGCGACGCCCTCGCCGCCGCCATTCGGGAACAGGGTCACGATCCGCGCGACTACGGCCTGTGACCGATTGAAATTAGGGGTGGTTGCAGTCGAAACCCAAACGGACACAAAGGGGCTCCAAGGCCTGATGAGCCTGGAATCGCTTTTTTTGATCCAGGCGCCAGGGCTGGATGCCACTCAACCGGGGGCGCGTGGGCAGGGCTCAAGCCCAGCCCTCCCAGCCTCGCGATCGCAGCGGAGGGGCGTTGCTCGTCGACACCCACGGCAGGTCCTGATCATTGGATCTGGTTCGTGAATGCCGAACCCCATCTGTGGCAACCTGCGCAATCTGCGGTTACAACCCTCCGCAGGCCCCGTGGGAGGCTGAAGGGTTGCGTCAGGAAAATAATCGCTCCGGGCTCGAAAACCGGAGGAAGGGGAAGGTAAGCTTTACAGGTGACCACACGACTCCCCAGGGCGGGGAGGAGGCGATCGGGTGGGCCGGCTTGCTTGCGCCGGACCAGGTGTCTGGTGCTTGCCTGGCTGCTGCTGGCGGGAATCCTGATGGCGGAAAGTCCCGTCGACCCGCGGGACGGGAATGGTTTTGCCATCCTGGTTCTGGATGTGCCCCAGAAGGCGCGTGAATCGGTCTGGAGCGAAGCGCTTGCGGACGTTCTGGACGGGGAGGAAGAGGTGTCCGTCACGATCGGTCGCGCCGATATCCTGACCGATCACTATGTGGTCGAGGTGGACCGGTTCCGCAAATTCCACGAGGGCATCGGCCAGGCCATTCATTACCGGGTGGAAACCGGGAAGGAAGGCGTCCTCGCCCTCATGGTCGACAAAGGTCAGTTGGATCTCGATCGGGCCAACTATCTTTATCACAAACTCTGCCGGCCGATCGGGCTCCGCCTCCTCATCCTGGTCAGTGCCGATACCCTGAACGCGGACCGGAAACGCGCGCTCGAACGGGCATCCCTGCAAATCAACAATGGCCTCTTCGCCAAAGCGGTGGACTGAGGATACGTACCGCGCCGCTTCAGCAAGCACCCCACCCGCCGTACCGCGCCGCTTCAGCAAGCGGCTTGCTGCAACCGGTGGCATCTCGCTGAAGGCCCGGAGACCGTCGCTTGCTGAAGCGGCGCGATACGGGAAGCCACCCGGTCAGCCAAATGGCCGCCGGGGACGGCGGCCCTCCCGGAATGTTCAATACCCCGATGGGAGGGCCGCCGTCCCCGGCGGCCGCGTGGGCGCGCGGGCCCCAACCGCTGCGGGCGTCGCCCAGGACAGGCTCAGGGTTTGCTCCATGCAACGCCCCTACACCACCCCCCAAAAAAAAGACCCCGCTGGGCGGGGTCCAATGGAAGCGCAAACAGCGCTGTGAAAAGGGGTCGGGCCTCAGCCCCGGCGGCGGCGGTAGATCAGCAGCCCCAGCCCGGCCAGCCCGGCGATCAACCCGTAGGTGCCGGGTTCGGGGATGGGATTGACGGAGACGGTTCCCGAAATGGTGATATCATCATTGCTTAGGTCTCTAAAGTTGGTGACACCGGCGCCAGAAGTTGCATCCCAACCATAAACCCTGAATGAAATACTAGAAATCCCCTGGTACTGTGAGCCCGACAAGGAAATGGTTCCAAAACCGCTTCCATCAGTATCGAAGCCACCCGTATCACCGCTTACACCGGACACTGTAGCGATGGCAGAACTATCATTAAAACCATCTACGGAAGTTAGGATTGCACCGCTGTCGGCACCGGTTCCTGATGATTCTCCGATAAAATCCAGCTCAGTTAAATTGAGCAAAAAACCCGACGATGCGGAAATTGAAATTTCCATGTAGTGGCCCGACGAAATGGCATCGGAAAGGGTGAATCCGTCGTTTCCCCCACTGACTTTAAATCCGTATTGATCACTGCTCGTCGATGGATTAACGGAAGAGCTAAGGGTCAACGTGGCTGAACCGACATTGCTGGCAGTAGTACCCGCTGAAAAGGTGAATGGAGAGCTAGTCGATCCACCGTCGATACCTATACCGTCGTCAACGTCGACCCCATTCACATCCCAGGATGCTAAAGTCTGAGCGGAAAGCCCCCCGGCGAGGAGGCAGGCAAGGAAGGCAGGGAGGAGGAGAGGACGTTTCATAAGATTGGTTGGAAATTAGGGCTTACCCCCCGGGTGGAGCAAGGATCCTTCCGTTACAATCGAGTGACCGGATTTTTCTGGGATTTTGTCGGGGCCGGCGGGACCTGATAAGCGGTGCTTATTCGGAGAGGACGCGGACGCGGAGGGCAGGTGAGGCGGGTCGGGACGGCGGCAGGATGAGGATCCAGTGGCGCTGGTCGGGGTCGAGGCTGAGCGTGTTGGCGAAACCGGGAAAGGTACGGTTGCGGAAGCGGAAGACCAGCGCGAGCTCGGTCCCGCCGTCGACCGGACGCGGTTTGCTGAGCCCGGGTTCGAGCACCAGCGGCACTTCATCGATCAGCGCATACAGCTCGCGTCCGGTCAGGTTGGCGAGCCGGAGCTGACGGTCGGGCAGCGTCTGCCGGTCATCGGGCAGCGGTTCGATCCGGTAACGGGTGAAGCCGGGCGGGTCGTCGCGCGGGCGGGCGGGCAGCAGGAGCAGCAGCCAGCGGTTGGTTTCGGGCGGGAGGGCCACCCGGGCGCGTTCGCGTCCCTGGCCATCCAGCACGAGCAGCCCGCCGAGCGTTTCGAGGTCCTGTTCTTTGGAGCGGCGGAAGCGCTGGAGTGCCAGTGGCTCGGTGTCGGCCAGCAACTCGGCGCGGTCCTCGGGCCCGGTGGCCGCCCAGGTGGCGGCATCGACCAGCCGCAGATCGAGCGCGGGCCGCAGCGCCCAGGCGGTGACGGTGACGTCGCGCGGCTCGGGCGCCTCCTGTGCGTTGGCGACAACCGGGAGCAGAGCAAACAGGAGGAAAAAGAAAAACACCCGGGCGGTCTGGAGGGTGCCCATTACCTGCGGTCGCCGGAGGAAACCGGCGTCGCGAATGCGGGTCACCGTCTTCGTCTCGCAGGGCGGGACATTGGCGGAAAAAAACGAGCCGGTGCCTCCCCATGATGGCCAAATTTGCCGCAGCCGGCCGACTGGAGGCATTAGGCTAAAGATATAACTGCTTTTCGTGCCCGGCTGAAGCCGGGCCTCCGACCCTTGCCGCGCCTTAATTTCGCGACTCCCGCGCTGGAGCACCGGCTTCAGCCGGTGTACGGCCTTCGATGTTCGGCTACCGGATAATTGTCGTTGCTTCAAGCCGGACTTAGGCGTTCCTGAAGACCCGGCATTCGGAAAAGAGTCTCTGGTTGAGCAGACCTTCATCAGAGCGCAGGCAACCAGGTCCAGTTCAGGATGACAAACCGGCGGCCGAAGCCGTCGGGATCGGGATTGGCCAGACTGTCGTCGGGATCCACGGGCTCGGCGACCCGCAGCACGTCGAGTTTCACCCGGCTCTCGGCGAGGACCCGGTCCGGGTCGAAGGGATCGGTGATGGCCCCATAGGCGATCACCTCGAAGTGATCGCCGCGCGCGGTGAGTTGGGGCAACAGCGCCTCGAGGACATCCGCCTGGCTGATCCAGGCCGGGCTCAGCGCCTCGATCCTGGGTATGGCAACGGTTCCGCCCGGGCCCGCCTGCAGGTTTACGTCCCAGCGGCGCAGGCCGTCAGCGTCGGCCAGCGTGGCGTCGAGCGCGGTGGCGAGCAGCCCCAGGCTGGCCGAATCATCCGGGTCGCCCGGGCCGGCAAAGGCGCCGAGACCGGTGAAGGGCCGGCCGTTGCGCGCGACCAGCCCGTCGACGATGGCCTCGGCCAGCGCGGTGACCTGGTCATCGGAGAGCAGGGTCAGCCCGCGCTGAAAGGCTTTTGTATCAAATTCGGAAACAGGCGGCGGCGCCTGCAGGTCCCAGCTGACGCCCGCCTGGCCGCCGAATCGCCCGAAGGCGGCGGGCAGGGTTTCGGTACGGACGCGATCGAAAGGCTGGCCGGTGGTGGCGGAGGCATCGACGTAGGCCCAGTCCTCGAGCCGGATGCCACCAAGGAGGGCGCGCCAGGCCTCAACCGACAGCGTGTGGATGTTGAACACGCCGCGGCGCTGCCAGTGCGCGGCCCGGTCGGGCGGAGCGGCGGCGAGCAGGCCGTCGAGGCTGTCCACCGGTTCGCCGGACGGGGCAACCGGTCGCAGGAAGCGATGCGGCAGGCGGCTCTGGCCGTCCCAGCCCGTGGCCAGGTCGTCGGCACGCAGACCAGAGGCGAAATAGCGGTCGAGGGCGTTTCGCACTTCGACGGGTGCGGCGGCAGCGAAGGGCCCGCGCGAGAGCGGATTCAGGCGCTGAAGGTGGCGGAGCTGGGCCGCTGAAAAGAGGCGTCCTCCGGGCGCGGGATAGAGCAGGACATCCTCACGCTGGCGGCGACCGGACGAGCCCCCACCCCGGTCGAGGGCGGTGAGGGGCTGAACGGTGGCCAAAAAGCCCGGATTCTCCTCGTCGTAAAGGGCCGGATCGGCCTCGTCCTCATACCCGTAGAGATACTGGTCGCTGAAGACCGGATTCGCGTCACGCGGATCACCGGCCTGAAGCCAGAAGGCTCCATAATCGCGCGGATCGGGTGCCAACCAGCTGTCGTAGGGATCTTGCAGTCGAAACCGGAAGGCGAACCGCATACCCGCGCTTTCGGGATTATCGTTCGGGTCAGTCAGGAAAGCGGGAAAGGCAGCATCATCAAGCGCGACCAGCGTAGCCAGCTCGCCGTCGCGATTCCGGTAAACCAGCCGCAGGTCGAGCGTCGTTTGCTGGTTGACCTGCCACCGGTATTCATCGCCGCCGGGCGCCGGATCGGGCAGCAGGATCTCCGCTTCGTCGGACTCCCAGTCCTTGGACTGCCGGTCGGCGGCGTAGCGACCGGGGGCGAGCGGGGCATTGTACTGGGCCCAGTTCATGACCCGGCCGGGCAGCCAGCGGTCTTCGTCGGGGTCGACGGGCAGTTCGATGGTCAGGACGTTGTCCGGGTCGGCGGGGTTGCCGAGCGCGGCCTGCAGGTCGACCGAGGCGGTGCCTTCGCCGAGGATCTGCACGGTCGGCAGGCCGCGGATCTCCAGCTCGAGGCTCCCGCTGTGCGCCGGCCCGACCATCAGCTCGGTCAGCCAGGGATTCCACAATTCCACGAACAGCTTGGCGCGGACCTGCAGTTGGTCGGTGTCCGGGTCCCGCCGCACGGTGAAGGGCAGCATGACCTCGCTCAGCACCGGGGCGATCGAGTGGATGAAGGCGCCGTCTTCCTGCGGCGGGGCGAGGTTGCGGCGCGGCCAGGGCAGGCCATCCGCGCCGCCGACGGTCAGGTCGTTCGCCTGATTCAGGGCAAAATCCGCATCGCGCCAGGCGATGAAGGCCGTGCCCAGGAGATCGTCTCCGGCCAGGCTGAGATCGCGCTGCAGGCCGGCACCGGGCACCCCCGGCGGCAGCGTATTGGCAGCGAGGCCGAGGGCCTCGGCCGTGTAGCGGTGCGAGTCGTCTCGCCAATCCAGGGTGTCGGGCAACACGAGATCGGGGTCGGCCTCGGCCAGGAATTCGACCGTGGTCAGGTCCCGCAGCCGGTCGAGGGCGGGCAGGCGGTCGGTGAAGGCAGGGTCCAGCCGGTCCCAGTCGGGCACGGCATGCCGCAGGTCCGCGCCGCCGGGCAGGGCACCCCGGGCCTCGGGCGGGCGGTTGGCCTGGAGCGGGTAGGCGGCGGGGGAGTCCGCGGGGTCAAATCCCTCCCCCGAGCCGGTGCCCTGTGGGCGCAGGCTGACGCGGTTCGACCGGTCGCCGATCCACCACGCACGCCGGAGCCGGGCTTCGGGCAGAGTCTGAACCGGTACCTGGACGGGCGAGAAGGCTCCGTTGTCGCGGGCCGGGAGGAGGGTGGCCGGATCGGCGGAGGCGTCGGCCGGATCGACCCCCGTCGACGGCTGGGACACGAGCCAGACGGGACCGGCATCCAGATCGGTGGTATCCCAGGCGGCGGTCCAGACGGCGTGCTCGGGCCGGGTCCCGGGCCGGAACCGGCCCTGGGTGGTGACCCGGGCATCGGGGCCGAGGTGCCGTTGGAGTTGCCCGACGGCTTCGAGCGCGGCCAGGCGCGCGGCCTCACGGGCGGCCAGCTGCCGCAGTCCCGCGCGGTTGGCTTCGCTGGAGGACCGCACGAGTGCGGTCAACCCGAGGAGGAGCAGCACGAGCAGGCTGGTGAGGGCCAGGGCCAGGATCAGGGCGAAGCCGGAGCGGTTGGAAGCAGCACCGGGTTGCGGGCAGGTCGGCATAAGCGGCGGCGGCCAAGAATGAGGCCGATGGTGACCCAGAGAGCAAGCGACCAGCCAGACCCGACAGGAATTGTTTCGTCCCGGTAACATTCGCTGTAGGGGGGCATGCGCATCAGTCTTGTCGCGGATCGCCAGCCAGGTAAGACTGTCATCATGCCCACTTGCACCATCCGTTCCAATGTTTCCTTCGATCACATCAACGGCGAGGCCTTCATGAAGGCGGTCTCGGAGCTGGTCGCGACGACGGTCGGCAAGGACGAGGCCTACGTGCAGGTCAGCCTGCAGCCGACGCCGCACATGACCTTCGGCGGCAACACGCTGCCGACCGCGCACGTGGACATCGCCTCGATCGGCTTCCCCGGCGGGACGCCCGCCGAGCTGGCCCCACCCTTCTTCGCGTTTTTCGAGGACCACCTGGGCGTCACGCCCGAGCGGCTGTATCTGTCCTTCACCGACCTGCAGCGCGACCACGTCGCCTGGAACGGGAAGACCTTCGGGTAGGCAGGTACGCCGGGCGGGCGTCGTCCGTCTTCGCCCCCTTACCGGGGACTGCGCCGTGACAAGCGTGGGGGATTGTGTGGAGGCGGAGCTTTGGAGGGCTGGGCTTTTAGCCCTGCCTCGCGACTCCGGCGCGGGGGATCCGTGCAGCGGTCGGGAGCGGGGTCAGAAGCTGGGGCGTCGGCGGACGGCCCGGCGGCATGGCGCCCTTCGACGAGCTCAGGCTCGCTGACAAGCGCCAGCCCTACAAAGGATCGCCTGCCTGCTGCAGCCACCCGACTGACGACCGACCACTGACCACTGAAAACTGACCACTGACCACTGACGACTGCCCGCTGACAACCGCCCTACCGGACCTGAAGGTCGAAGGGGATGAAGCGTTCGCGGCCGTCGATCTGGACCTGGGCGAAGAGGCGGTAGATACCCGGGTCGGGCACGTTGAGGTAGAAGCCGAGTTCGGGAGCGGGGTCGGTTTCGTGACCGGTGTAGGCGGGGTGCATGTGGGCGAAGCCGCGACGCTCGCGGTCGAAGGCGACCATGTGCCCGACGTCGCCCATGACCTCTTCAAGGATGACGGGGCGGCCGTCGGTGCGCTCGATCGCCAGATTCAGTCGCTGGTCGCGGCCGGCGCGGAGCCGGTCGCCGCGTTCGGGCTGCAGGGCAAAGCGGATGCCATCGTCCACGGTCACGCGTTGCGGCCCGTCGGCCGACGGAGCGCCGGGATCGCCCGGCACGGTGATCTCGCCGCCGACCACGACCTGGCGTTTGGTGCGCACGGGGACAAACTCGGCGAAGAGCCGGTAGGTGCCGCCCCGCTGCGGGGTGAAGGTGGTGGTGTAGGTCCCGGTGCCGCCGACGGCCTCGGGGTGCAGGTGATGGTAGTCGTCGAGGCTGGGATCGACGACCATGAGGTGGATGCGCTCGGTATGGGTGATGGCGAGGTGGTGCGGGAGCAGTTGCTGGCCGTCGGCACCGATGAAGCGGAACGAGACGTCGAGGGGCTCGCCGGGCCGGGGCTCGTTTTCGAGCGTCACGACCATCTCGGCGGGGAAGCTGAGTTCGGTCAGGTCGAGGAACCCGGCATGGTTGTCGGTCGCGCAGACTTCGCTGCCGTCGGCGAGGACTTCGGTCGTCTCGTAATGGAGGAACCCGCACCTGGCGGCGGGCATGTTGCGCATGCCGACATAGAGCCCGGCAAAGACCAGGGTCACGACGCCGATCTGCACGGTTAGCCCGAGACGGACTGCCCCGCGGCGCGCCGGCTTGTCGGTAATGGATTGGGTCATGCGGAGGGGCGATTGGTGATTTCTTCGAAGAACCGGTCATCGGACCAGCGCGATCCCTCCTTGCGGTAGACGATCTTGCCCTGGGGATCGATCAGCAGCGTCGCCATGGAATGTTCGATGGTGCCGTCGGCCTGATAGACGATGATCCCGAACTGGCGGAGCAGATCGTCGATGGCCTGCTCCGGCCCGGTCAGGAACCAGTGATCGTCCTGATCGATCCCGCGGACTTCCGCGTAACGGTGGAGGATGCCGGGCGTATCAAAGGCCGGATCGAAGGTAATCGACACCAGGCGCACATCCTCGCGCTCGACGGTGTCGAGCTGCTTGTCGAGCGAAACCATCCGCATGGTGGAGGCGGGACACATTTCCGGTACCGCGCAGCGCGTGAAGATGAAATTAATGACCGTATACTTACCCTTCAGGTCGTCCGCCTGGACGAGGTCGCCATGCTGATTCCAGAGCGCGAACACCGGCAGGTAGTCGCCTTCGCCCCGGTAGCCCCGGCGCCCTCGCTCGACCGTGTCCCGGCGCAGCATCCGGTTGACCGCCTCCTGGGTTTGGACCGCGTAGGGATCGTTCGGAAGAAGGTGGTGAATGCGACGGGATCCGTCTTTACGCTTCGGTGAGGCGGTCACATAGCCCGTGACGAAATGGCCCGACCAGTCGATCGCCGCATCGCCTGCATCGGTCGAAAAAGTCTCCCGCTCACCGGAGGCCGGTTGCATCAGCGTCAAGGTGGCCGCGGCAGCATCCTGGGCAACGACCTTTCCCGAGATGGGATCGCCCTCCTGGGCATGCAGCCCGACGCCTGCCAGCAGGGTTATCCAGAAACAACAAACGAGGTAAGAGCGCGGTATTGGCATCAGCGATATACGGGGTGGACATCCGCGACATTCGTCAAGCCGGACCGGATCTTGTTCCGTCGATCGAACCCGGGCTTTTCTTCAGGTTAAGGCCAGCTTCAGTATTGGTAATGATCCGCGTTAGCCCTGCGAAATGAGCGGTTGCTGGCTTGATTCGGGAACAAACGCGGGCAGGCTGCTTCTTTCTTGTTTCACTGATGTCCCTGCGCACTCCAGATTACAAACCCGGCCTCGCCTGGTTCCTGATCTTCGCCCTCTGCTGGGCGACCGGGTTGCTCTACGCCGGCGCCTTCACCACCAGCATCGAGGCGGGGATGGCTTTTCCCGACTGGCCGCTGTCCAACGGCTCGCTCAATCCGCAGGACTGGATGACCAAGCAGGACCAGCGGGCGGAGCACGGCCATCGCCTGCTGGGCATGAAACTCGGCTTCCTCGCCATCTGCGTGGTCGGCTGGACCCAGCTGCGCGAAAGCCGCAAACGCGTCCGGCAGCTCGCCTGGTTCCTCCTCGGCATCATCATTTTCCAGGGGCTGCTCGGCGGCCTGCGCGTCCTGCTCGACCAGACCAACATCGGGACCGATCACAACCTGATCGCTCAGACCTTCGCCGTCCTGCACGCGCTCGGGGCTCAGCTGGTGCTCTGCACGCTGGTTGCGCTGGCACTGGTCTGCTCCCGGTGGTGGATCAGGCGCGAGGGGCCGCTTGCCCTGACCGCCTCCGCCTGGTCCGGCCTCCCCACCCTCGGCCTGGGCACCTGTGGCATCGTGCTCGTTCAGATCCTGCTTGGGGCCGTCATGCGCCATGCGGACGCCGGCCTGGCCATCCCGACCTTTCCGTTGACGCCCGAGGGCGGCCTGATCCCGAGCTGGTGGAGCTTCGACGTGGCCATCCACTTCGCGCACCGGGTGGGGGCTGTCATCGCCACCGCCGCGCTGCTCCTCTTCTGGACCCGCGTCTGGAAAGACAACGGCCTGCGGCCCCATGTCTGGGCCTGGGTGGTGGCGGGCAACGCCCTGCTGGCGATCCAGATTTATCTCGGCGCAGCCACCATCTGGAGCATGAAACAGCCCTGGACAGCGACCTTGCACATGCTGGTCGGGGCCTTTCTCCTTGCCAGCACCTGGGTGCTGACTTTGTTGCTGGTGCGGCTGCAGGCCACTGCCACCGAGGAATACCACGCACCGGCCAAACCGAAGAGCCGGCCCACCTCGCTTACGCCCGCCTGATCCCTTCACCCAAACTATGTCCGTTCAGGAAAAGTCGTTTACCTGGGCGCGTGAGGACGGCCTCGCGCGGGTTCGTCTGTCGGACTATTGGGAGCTGACAAAGCCCCGGCTGAGCTTCCTTTCCGTCATCACCGCGCTGGTCGGCTACTGGGCCGCCGGGGCCCAGGGCACGTTGACCGGATTCATCGCTCTCTTCTTCGGCACGGCTTTCGCGGCCGGCAGTGCGGGCGCCCTGAACCAGTGGTTGGAACGCCGGACCGACGCCCTGATGGCGCGGACCCGCAAACGGCCCATCCCGGCCGGCCAGGTGCCGCCCGACCTGGCGGTGGCCTACGGTACGGTGCTGGGGCTGGGCGGTACGGCGCTGCTTTTCTGGGGGACACATCCGCTGGCCGCCGCGCTGGCGCTCTTCACCATCCTTTCGTACCTCCTGATTTACACGCCGCTGAAACAGCGGACGATCTGGAATACGCTGATCGGGGCCGTACCCGGCGCGGTGCCGCCGCTGATCGGCTGGGCCGCCGCCACCGGTTCTCTGGATCCGATGAGCTGGCTGCTCTTCGCCATTCTCTTCACGTGGCAGATACCGCACTTCATGGCCATCGCCTGGATCCACCGCAAAGACTATGCGCAGGCGGGGCACCGCATGCTTCCCTCAGTCGATCCCACGGGCATCCGAACCGCCCGGCACAGTCTGATATTCGCCGGTCTGATGGTGGCGGCCAGCGTGGCTCCGGGCCTGCTGGGGCAGACCAGTTATTTCTACACGGCGGCCGCCCTCTGCCTGGGCGGCTGGATGGTGGTGCGCGCGGTGGAGTTCTGCCGCGAGGAGCAACGGGAACTGGCGGCGCGGCGGCTGTTTGTGGCCTCGATCATCTACCTGCCCGTGCTTCTGACCTTCCTTGTTTTCGATTTGCTTTGGCTGGTGCCCGCGGCCTGACCAGCGGCGCGTACCGAGGGAAGGATCATGGAAGCCTGGGTGCACAGCCTGCCGGCGATCAACGCCAGCCTGAACACAGTGGCCACCCTGCTGCTGACGGCCGGGTTCGTGTTAATCCTGCGCAAGCAAAAGGTAGCGCATAAGCGTTGCATGCTCAGCGCCTTCGGGGTGTCCACCCTGTTCCTGGCGCTCTACCTGACGCACAAGTTCCTGAAGGGCTATCTCGGGATGGACGTGAATACGCCGTTTCCCGACATTCCCTTCTGGCGGCCGTTTTACCTGGTGATGCTGGCGACACACGTCCTGCTCGCCATGGTCGTCGTGCCGCTGATACTGCGCACGATCTACCTGGGCCTGAAAGGACGGGAGGAAACCCATAAAAAATGGGCCCGGTGGACCTTCCCGATCTGGTACTACGTGTCGGTCACCGGCGTTCTGGTCTATTTTTTCCTCTACCAGTGGTTCCCGTCCGAGGGGGTCTGAGGAAAGGGTGCGGGTGGCGACCCGCCTGACCACGCCTGAAGGCGCGGCCACGGAATTCAGGCGCATGGGTCGTCGGGGCGTTGCTTGCGACGCCCGTACGGTATACAAACCAGTCAGTTGGCGGCCGCGGTGCCGGCGCCGGTGGGCGCGACGACCGTCATGGTGCCCTTCATGCCGCCATAAAAGTGCCCAGGGAAGGTACAGAGATAGGGGTACTCACCGGCCTCGGTGGGAGCCGTGAAGGTGACGACGGTGGAGTCGCCGCCGCCGATCATCTCGGTCCGGGCCACAATCTTATCTTCCGAGCCGGGCGGAATGTAACCGTTGTCGGCGGCAGCGGCCGCCTCGACGGCAAAGGCCGACGCTTCGACGGAATCCCGCAGGATCACCACATTATGGCCCATGGTGGCCTCGGGCATGGAGCCGATGTGCTCAAAGACCAGACGAACGGTTTCACCGGCCGTCACCTCGAAGGCCGTGATGCTGTATTTCATCGCATCGTTGCCGGTGATGTTGACCACGCGATCCGCGGGCGGCAGCGAAGAGGTGTCGATGCCATCGGAGGCAGTTGTGTCCGCCGCGGTTCCGGCCTCGTCGGCCCCCCCCCCGCCACAGGCCGTGAACAGGGTTACGTTGACAGCCAGGAAGAGGGATAAAAAGAAGCGCAATGTCATAATCATCAGGCTCCACCATTCGCATGCGGGCTGCAATCACAAGCCCAAGCAGCAACCGGATATTCCCGCCTTTAATACCCACCTTAACCAATGCGGCTAAAACCGAGCTTCTCCTTGCCTTGCCCATTCACGAATCCATATTTCTGAAAGCTTTCGGGATTCCCCAAATCCTGTACTGACTATGTTTGCCCGTATCTCCCGTATCGGTCTCGGCCTGGCCGGTCTGCTCGCGCTTTCCGGTTGTGCCTGGAACGGCCGCCAATCCACCTTCGACGCCAAGGGGCCGATCGCTCAGGTCCAGCTGGATCTGTTCATGGTGACGGTCTGGGTCTCGCTCTTCCTGTTCATTACGGTCGGTGGTGCCCTCGTCTGGGCGGTCTGGAAATTTCGCGAACGCCCCGGGGAACCGGTACCCAGGCAGGTCGAGGTCGGTCACGGCAATCCGCTGATCGAAATCGGGCTGATCGCCGGTTCAATCCTCTGTCTGGTCATCATCGCGGTGCCGACGGTGCGGGCCATCTGGTACACGCACGATATGCCGGAACACCCGGGGAGTCACCTCGCGTCCTGGTACGGGAACGACGACGTGGCGGAAGGCGAGGAAGACAACGTGCTGGTCGTCAAAGCCGTCGGCTACCAGTGGTGGTGGAGCTTCGAATATCCCCAACTCGGCGGGCTGACCACCGCCAACGAGTTTGTTATCCCGGCCGGCAAGGTCGTCCGCCTCGAGTTGCGCAGCGCGGACGTCATTCACAGTTTCTGGCTGCCCAAACTGGCGGGTAAGGTGGACCTCATGCCCGGGCGTGCCAACTGGATGTGGATCCAGGCTGGCGACACCTTTGAGGACTGGAAGGCCCGGGCCGCCGAAAAGGCCCCGGAGATCGTCGCCGACAAATCCGAGGACAGCCTGCGCTCCGCTTACGCGGCCTATTTGCAGGAGGACATTTTCGGCCACTACTACGGGCAGTGCGCCGAGTACTGCGGTGATTCCCACGCCTACATGCTGTTCCGCACCGACGTCGTCAGCGACGAGCGCTTCGCCGAATGGGTGCGGGAACAAAAGCAGGCCCCCGCGCCACCGAAAGGCGAAGACTGGCGCGAATTCATGAACAAAGCGCTGTCCGACGAAAGCTACGTGACCGGCGACCCCATCGCCCATGGCGCCTATCTCTACATGACCAAGGGCACCTGCATTCAGTGCCACAAAATCGAGGGCACGCCCTCCAACGGGATGCTCGGGCCGAACCTCACCCATGTCGCCAGCCGCAAATCGCTCGCCTCCGGTTGGATGGAACACCACGCCGAGGACGGCGGCATCGACCGCGAGCAGCAATACGCCAATCTCGTCGAATGGATCTACGCCTCCGAGACCGTGAAACCGGGCAACCTCATGTATTACCCGGACAACGGCCTGAAAAACGTCATCCATCCCGAGCCAGACAGCGGTCGCGAACCGCTGACCCGCAAAGACGTCGAAAAGATCGCCGCCTGGCTCATGACTCTCCGCTGATCCCTTTTATCCCGATTTCGCCATGAGCACCGCCACGGAAACCGCTGCCCCCGCCACCCACGAGCCCCTCCAGGCCGGAAAAAGCGCACTGGGGTTGACCCGGCCCGACCACACCTCCGGCTGGCGTGACTGGTTGACCACGGTCGATCACAAAAAGATCGGTTTCATGTACGGCGCCTTCGCCATGTTCTTTTTCCTGGTGGGCGGCCTGGAAGCCCTGCTGATCCGGACCCAACTGGCGGTGCCGGAAAACAACTTCATCACGGCCCAGCAGTACAACCAGCTCTTCACCATGCACGGGACGACGATGATCTTCCTGGCGGTGATGCCGCTGTCCGCCGCCTTCTTCAACTTGCTGGTGCCGCTGCAGATCGGGGCCCGCGACGTGGCTTTCCCCCGGCTCAACGCCTTCTCGCTGTGGACCTTCGTGGCAGGGGCTGTCGTGTTGAACATCAGCTGGCTCTTCCAGTTCATGCAGTATGCCGGAATCGACCTGTTCAACATGACGACCGGCAACCGGACCCACACGGACATCGCGCCGGCCATGGGTTGGTTCGGTTATGCACCCCTGACCAGCGAGGCCTACAGCGGCATCGGGACCGACTTCTGGGTGTTCGGCCTGCAGATCCTCGGGATCGCCTCGCTGGCGGCCGCCTTCAACTTCATCGTGACGATCGTCAACATGCGCGCTCCCGGCATGAAGATGATGCGCCTGCCGGTTTTCACCTGGATGACGCTGATCACGTCCTTCCTGATCATCTTCGCCTTCCCGGCCATCACGATCGCGCTGGCCCAGCTGATGTTCGACCGGAACTTCGGGACCAACTTCTTCCGGGTCGAACAGGGGGGGCAGCCCATCCTCTGGCAGCACCTTTTCTGGATCTTCGGGCATCCCGAAGTGTACATTCTGATCCTGCCCGCCATGGGCATCGTCTCGGAAATCCTGCCGACCTTTTCGCGAAAATCGCTCTTCGGTTACCCGATCGTGGTCTTCTCCGGAGCGGTCATCGGCTTCCTCGGATTCGCGGTCTGGTCGCACCACATGTTTACGACCGGTCTGGGTAAAATCGCGACCGCCGCCTTCTCGCTGCTGACCATGGCGATCGCGGTGCCGACCGGGGTGAAGATTTTCAACTGGATCGGGACCATCTGGGGCGGGCGCGTGAAGTTTACCGCGCCGATGGTCTTCGCGCTCGGCTTTGTCTGGATGTTCATGATGGGCGGATTTTCCGGCATCATGCACTCCGCCGCACCCGCCGACGCCCAGCAGCAGGACAGCTATTTCGTGATCGCGCACTTCCACTATGTGCTGATCGGCGGCTCAGTGCTCGCCCTCTTCGCGGGCATCTACTTCTGGCTGCCCAAGCTGACCGGTAAGATGTGGGAAGGGAAACTCGGCATCTGGACGGCCCTGCTGATCTGCGTCGGCCTGAATATCACCTTTTTCCCGATGCACTTCCTCGGTCTGCTTGGCATGCCCCGGCGGACCCACACCTATCTGGCCGCCAACGAGTGGGGCACGCTCAACATGATCTGCACGATCGGGGCCTACATCCTGGCCGTCGGCATCCTGATGTTCCTCTACGACACCTACCGCCTCTACAAGTCCGGCCAGCCCGCGGGGGCCGATCCCTGGGACGGCCGGACGCTGGAATGGAGCCTGCCCTCCCCCATCCCGGTCTACAACTTCGCCCGGACCCCGGTCATCAAAGCCCGCGACGCGCTCTGGGCGCACAAATACGGCGACGAGCGAATGAAGATCGATTATCTGGACGAAGCTCACGGCATTCACATGCCGAGCCAGTCCTGGTTCCCGCTGGTCTGCGGTGTCGGCTTTCTGATCTTCGGCACCTCAATGTCGCTCGCCCACACGACGATCCCGTTCACCGGCTATGTCGCCATCGCCGGTCTGGTCATGGTGGTGTTCGGCATCGCCTGCTGGGCCCTGGAGGGCCCGGGCGGTTATCACCTCCATCCCGAAGAAGGCGATGCCGAACCGGCGTCCCAATCTGAAACCGCGCCGACGGCCTGAAAGCCGGACTCTCCTTTACCCGCCGATCCGCTTTTACGACTGACTCATGAGCGACGCTGCCGCAGCCGCCCACCCCGGCCACCAGGAAGGAGGTCATGGCCACAGCCTGACCGACACCTCCACCGGGATCGAAAACAAGAAGATGATCATGTGGTTGTTCCTGGCGAGCGACTGCATGTTCTTCGGGACGCTGATCTCGACCCATCTGATCTACCGGAAGATTTACCCGGATATCGGGGTGGATCCGACCCAGGTGTTCAATGTCGCGCTGACCTCGTTCTCCACCTTCATCCTGTTGATGTCGTCGTTCCTGATGGCTCTGGCGGTCAGCTCGATGCACAAGGGCCACATCACCAGCTTTCGCTGGAGCACGCTCGGCGTGTTGTTTTTCGGCCTGATTTTCCTGACCTGCCAGGTTTACGAGTTCACCGAATTCGTGCACGGCAAGGAGGGCTATTTCGAAGGCTTCACGCTGTCCAGCGGCACCTTCGGCTCGACCTTCTTCGTCATGACCGGCACCCACGGCACGCACGTGGCCATCGGGCTGGTCTGGCTGGCCATGATGCTGCTATACTCCTACACTGGTCGAATGGTGCATGAGAGCGCCCTGGATGTGGAAGTCGCGGGCCTTTACTGGCACTTTGTCGACATCGTCTGGATCGTCATTTTCACGGCGGTCTATCTGGTGGAATTCATCGACTTTTAACCCTGCCGAGCCCCCTTCCCCATGAGCCACGCCGCACCCGACGCTCCTCTCTCCCCCGCCGGCCCGAAAACCATCCGGGAGGAAAACAGGAAGTATCATGCCTTCATCAACCTGGGACTGTTTCTCGCTGTCCTGACCGGCATCGAGATCGTCATCATTTTCTTTCCCTGGAATGCGATGCTCATCCTCTGGGGACTGATCCTGCTTTCCGTCATCAAGTTCGCCGCGGTCATCACCTGGTTCATGCACCTGATCTACGACCGGGTGCTGCTGACCTTTTTCTTCCTGGCCGGGCTGATCATCGCGACCGGAACCGTCATCGCGCTGATGCTGCTTTTCTCGGATCGCGAAGTGGACTTCGAAGTCATTTCACCCGACCTCCTCGAGGGCTCGGCCCTGATGCTGCCGGCCGACAACGACCGGCATGCCGCCTGAAGACCGGTAGTCGGCAACGATGGTTGCGGGATTGATCCCCTGCCATTGCACTCGACCGGTCCCGCGGGCAAACTGCCGTAGCCGGCATGCAACTTCACTGGCACACCGAACCGTTTCTGCTGCTCAGTATCCTGAGCATGGGGTGGTTGTACGCCCTGGCCATCTGGCCCTTTCGTGAACGGGTCCGTGCCGCGGGGCAGACGCCCGGGGATCCGGCGTCGGGCGTCCTTCATCGGTACCAGCCGGTCTGCTTTTACCTGGGCCTGCTGACGGTCTATCTGGCGGTCGGATCGCCGCTGGACCAGCTCGGGGAGCAGTTCCTGTTCAGCGCCCACATGGTCCAGCACATGATGCTGATCTACCTGGCGCCTTTTCTCTTCTATGCCGGTCTGCCAGCCTGGCTCCTCGATGCGCTCGTGACTCGGGAACCGGTGCGCAAGGGGGTCCGTTTTCTGACCCATCCGGTGATCGGCGGGGGCACCTTTACCGTGCTCTACACCGCCTGGCATATCCCCTGGCTGTACGAATGGGCGCTGCGCGACCGGACCATCCACATCCTCGAGCACGCCTGCATGTTTTTTCCCGCCCTGTTGATGCTGTGGCCGTTTTGCAGCACGTCCCGACGCGTTCCGGCGGCCCCTTACGGCATCCGCATGCTGGTGATTTTCATCCTGATGGTCGGCCAGCTGCCGGTGTTCGCCTTCCTCAGTTTTTCCGGTGAGGCGCTGTACCCGACTTATGTCTGGGCGCCGCGCATCGTCCCCGGTCTCGATCCCCTGTCCGACCAGATCCTGGGTGGGATTATCATGAAAATCGTCAACATGATCGTCTCCCTGACTCTCTTCGGCCTCGCCTTCTATCAGTGGGCAATAAAGGACAATCGGCCGGACTTTGACCTGCCTGCCCCCGGGAACCCCAAAACGGCCGGAGTAAGCGGTGCCTGAGCCCGAGGGGGCGCCTGGCCCGTAACCGCCATTGCCAAGGCTTGTCGGGCGGGTCACCCTCGGGATTTTATCTATCCGATGAGTTGGGAGATCCTGTTTGTCTTTGCGCTGCTGGTGGCGGCTCTGACCAGCTTCATGCTGGAAAAACTGCCGACCGACCTGACCGCCCTGGCCATGTTTGCGGTCCTCCTGCTCGTTTCCGGGCTCACCGGAACCGAGCGTCTGCCCGATATCAACGGGCTGATCGCCGTCTTTTCCAACCCCGCTCCCATCACCATCGCAGCGATGTTCGTCATCAGCGCCGCGCTGGAGCGGTGCGGTCTGATCGAGGCGCTGTCGCGCTCGTTTACCCCGGCTACACGGCTCGGCTACCGGGGGTTTCTGGGGCTGCTTATTCTGGTCGTGGCCTTCCTCTCAGCCTTCATGAACAACACGCCCGTGGTGGTGGTGATGCTCCCGGTCGTGCTGAGCCTGAGCCGGTCGCTGGGCGTAAAAGCATCAAAGCTTCTGATTCCCCTCTCCTATGCAGCCATCCTCGGTGGCAGCTGCACCCTCATCGGCTCCAGTACCAACATCCTGGCCAGCGGGATCATGAGCCAGCAGGGGCTGGAACCGCTGACGATGTTCGAACTGGCGAAAATCGGGCTGTTCCTCCTGGTCACCGGCATGACCTACCTGATGCTCTTCGGCCGGCGTCTGTTGCCGGACCGGGAAACGCTCACCGCCATCCTGAGCGACGAGGAGCGCCGCGAATACCTGATGGAGGCCTTCATCCGGCCCGACTCCGAGCTGATCGGGCAGCCTATCGGCGATTCCCCCCTTCAGCGGACCCGGGGGGTCCGCATCCTGGAAGTCATTCGGCGCGGGGTTGCCCTGGCCGGTGACTGGAAGGCGGAGAAGCATGAGCCGGGCGATCGTCTGGTGTTGTCCTGCCGACCCACCGGGATCGTTAAAGCCCACCGGCTGGAGGGCGTATCCTTCCTGCAGGATGGCGGCATGGGGCTTGAGCAGATCGCGGCCGAGGCCGGTTCGCTGGTGGAAGGGGTCATCAGCCCCGGCAGCTCACTCATCGGATACACCTTCCGCGAAATGCAGTTTCGGCAGCGTTTCCGGATGATCCCCATCGCGATTCACCGGCACGGGAAAAATGTCCGGGAAAAACTGGAAACCCTGCCGCTCGAACCGGGCGATACGCTGCTGATGATGGGGACCGATCAGGCGATCGAGTTCCTCCGCCACAGCAACGACATCCTGTTGCTGGACAAGCCGCACATCCCGGCTCGGGACCTGCGGGCCAAACAGCCCATCGTGATCGCCACGATTGTGGGGGTGGTCGGCGCCGCCACCTTCAACCTCATGCCGATCGTGGCCGCCACCGTGATCGGCGTAGCGATTCTCTTCCTGACCGGCTGCCTGAAGCCCAAGGAAGGCTATGCGGCCGTGGACTGGTCGATCCTCGTCCTGATCTTCGCAATGCTCGGCCTCGGACGTGCGATGGAGCAGTCGGGGGCTACCGCCTGGATTGCAGGCGGGTTGGGAAACCTCCTCGAGGCGGTTCCCCCGGCCTGGCTGCCCTGGGTCCTGGTCGGCCTGGTCTACGCCCTTACCTGCATCTTCACCGAAACGCTCTCGAACAATGCCACGGTCGTCCTGATGACCCCCCTGGCGATCGGTCTGGCGGGACAGCTGGGTCTGGAACCGCGGCCCTTCGTGATTGCCGCCTGCATCGCGGCAAGCGCCAGCTTCATCACGCCGATCGGCTACCAGACCAACACCTATGTGTATTCAGTCGGCGGTTACCGGTTCAGTGACTTTCCAAAGATCGGGCTCCCGCTGGCCCTCATGAACTGGGTCGTGGCCATGGTCCTCATCCCGGTGCTCTGGCCGGTCTAGATATAATACATGCCCTCGGTCTCCTGCGGCAGCAGGTCCTGAAGCGTCCGGTCTTTGAGCAGCTCGGCGATTTCGGCCGCCACCTGGCCCCACACCTCGGCCACCCGCTCCCCGCTTTGGCCGGCCACCTTGGGCGGATTGTCGAGGAGGTCGCCTTCCACCGCCTTGATGATGTCGTGCAAAGTCACCTCGACCGGTTGCTTCACCAGAACATAGCCGCCCTGCTTGCCACGACGGGACTGGATGATGCCGGCATGGCGCAGCTCGTTGAGGATCTGCACCAGATAGTTGGCAGGGATGGTCTCCGCCTTGGCCAGCGCGTCGATGTGGGCCAGTTCTTCCGAACCGTAGGTGCGCCCCAGCTGGGCCAGCACCCGGAAGGCGTACTCGGTTTTGAGGGAAAGTTTCACGGCACAAGGAGCTAACCGGAGGGCTTGGCTGCCGCCAATCAAAAGCGCCTTCAAATAACTGCGGAAACCGCAAAAAAGGGGTGGCCAGTGACCCCTTGTGACGATAATGTTTAGTCCCTGAATGAGTGACTCACCCACCCCCTCCGAAAAATCCATAACTAACGCAGGCAAAGAGACTTACGACGCCTCAAAAATCCAGAAACTGGAAGGGCTGGAAGGCGTCCGCAAACGCCCCGACATGTATATCGGGGATACCAACGAACGCGGGCTCCATCACTGTGTTTTCGAGATCGTGGACAACTCGATCGACGAGGCGCTGGCCGGCTATTGTGACACGATTACCGTGACGGTGCACCTGGATGGCTCGCTCTCGGTCGAGGACAATGGCCGCGGCATCCCGGTGGACATCCATCCCAAGTACCAGATCCCGGCCCTCGAACTGGTCATGACCAACCTGCACGCAGGCGGTAAGTTCGGTAAAGGCGCCTATCAGGTCTCCGGCGGTCTGCACGGGGTCGGCGCCAAGTGCGTCAACGCGGTCGCGGAGTGGTTCGAGGTGGAGGTCTCGCGCGATGGAAAAGTCCACCGCATGGAATTCGCCCGCGGCGTCACGACCGAGAAGATGAAAACCCTCGGTTCGACGAAGAAGACCGGCACCAAGATCTCCTTCCTGCCCGACCCGGAGATTTTCCTGACGACCCGGGAATTCAAGTACGACATCCTGGCCAAACGGCTGCGGGAACTGGCCTTCCTCAATCCCGGCATTCGCATTTATCTCAAAGACGAACGCAGCAGCGGCCGGGAGGAAAGCTTTCATTTCAAGGAGGGCATCGCCGAGTACGTGGCCTTCCTCAACAAGAGCAAGGCCGCCATCAACAGTGAGGTCATCGCCTTTACCGGCGAGGCCGACGCCAACAGTACCGAAAAGGAAGGCGCTAAGATCGTGGTCGATGTCGCGCTCCAGTATAACGACAGCTACGGCGACAACATTTACGCCTACGCAAACTCGATCCACAACATCGAGGGGGGCACCCACCTCTCCGGTTTCCGGACCGCGCTGACGCGGGTCATCAACAACTACGCCAAGGCCAACAACCTCGTGAAGGACAAGGATCCTTCCATCTCCGGCGATGATGTCCGGGAAGGCCTGACCGCTGTCATTTCAGTCAAGGTGCCCGAGCCGCGCTTTGAGGGTCAGACCAAGACCAAGCTCTCCAACGGCGAGGTCGACGGTATTGTTCAGAAAATCACGGGCGACCAGCTCAAGTTTTACCTCGAGACGCATCCGAAGGACGGCAAGCGGATCATCGACAAATGCCTGAATGCCGCCCGCGCGCGGGAAGCCGCCCGCAAGGCGCGGGAGACTGTCCGCAAGAGCGCCATGGTGACCGGCGGCCTGCCCGGCAAACTGGCCGACTGTTCGGAAAAGGATCCCTCTGTCTCCGAACTGTACATCGTCGAAGGGGATTCGGCCGGCGGCTCCGCCAAGCAGGGACGCGACCGCCGCTATCAGGCCATTCTGCCGATCCGGGGCAAGTTGCTGAACGTCGAGAAGGCGCGGCTGGACAAAGTGCTCAACAACAACGAAATCCGGGCCCTCATCACCGCCGTCGGCACCGGTATCGGCGATCATGAGGGTGACGGTGCCTTCGCGGCCGAGAAGGCCCGTTACCACAAGATCATCATCATGACGGATGCGGACGTCGACGGGTCGCACATCCGGACCCTGCTGCTGACGTTCATCTTCCGCCAGATGCGCGGGCTGATTGAAAACGGCTACGTGTATATCGCCCAGCCACCGCTTTATAAGATCAAGCGGCGCAAACGGGAGCAGTACATCGACAACGATTCCCAGCTGAACCGCATCCTGCTGGAACTGGGCGCGGAGGACATGAAGCTGGTTCGCCTCCGCGACAACCACGACTTCCCGCCGGCCAAGATCGATCGGCTCGTCGAGAATCTGGCCCGCCTCGATACCCTCGGTGCCGGGGTGGCCCGCTACGGCTGCGATCTGGCGCTCTATCTGGACCAGCACGAGGCGGAAACGTATTCCCTTCCCAAATACATCGCCCGGGTAAGAACCGGCAACGACGAGGTGTATGAATTCCTCAAGGACGACGACGACCGCACGGCCTTCTACGTCAACCACGGTATCGAGGATGTCTACGAAGACACGGTCAACAAACAGGTCGAAAGGGACGGACAACTGGTCAACCAGCGTATTTCAGTGCACGAGATCTTCGAAGCCGGCGAAATGACCAAACTGTTGCGCGACCTGCACAAAGCCGGCCTCGACCTGTCGCGCTTCCAGACCGATGACGAGCCGCGTTACCACCTGATCGAGAACGCGGGCAACGACAAGAAGGAGAACGCCATCGAGCTCTATTCCATCCTCGAGTTGGTCGAAAACATCCGTCTTTCCGGTCGCCGGGGGCTCCACATCCAGCGATACAAGGGCCTGGGTGAAATGAACCCCAAGCAGTTGTACGAAACGACGATGGACCCGGAAAAACGCCGGCTCCTCAAGGTCGACATCAACGATGCGGCGCTGGCCGACGCCACGTTCACCATGCTGATGGGTGAGGATGTCCAGAGCCGCCGCGCCTTTATCGAGGACAACGCGCTGAACGTTTCGAACCTCGACGTCTGAACCCGGCCAACGTCCTCGCCTAACCACACACGCCTTTTACCGCCTGTCCGACCGACCGGCATCCCTGAGCCATGTATACCGACAAGGAAAAACTGATTCCGACGAACATCACGGACATCATGCAGACCGCTTACATCGACTACTCGATGTCGGTCATCGTCTCACGGGCCCTGCCCGATGCCCGTGACGGCTTCAAGCCCGTGCAGCGGCGGATCCTCTACGCCATGCTGCGGGAGGGCCTCCTCCACAACCGCTCGTTCGACAAATGCGCCGGCGTGGTCGGCGAGGTGCTGAAGAACTACCATCCGCACGGCGACACCTCGGTTTACGACACCCTCGTCCGCATGGCTCAGAACTGGGTCATGCGCTACCGCCTGATCGAACCGCAGGGTAACTTCGGTTCGGTCGACGGCGATCCGCCCGCCGCCTACCGGTACACCGAGTGCCGACTGACTGCGCTCGCGGAGGAACTCCTCAGGAATATTGACGAGAACACCGTCGATTTCATCGCCAACTACAAGGAGTCGACGACCGAGCCGACCGTGTTGCCCTGTGCGCTGCCGCAGCTCCTGATGAACGGCTCGACCGGCATTGCGGTGGGCATGACGACCAACATTCCGCCGCACAATCTGGGCGAGCTGATCGAGGCGACCTGCGCCCTCATCGACGACCCGAACATCCCGATCGAAAACCTGATGAAGATGCTCCCCGGTCCGGATTTCCCGACGGGTGCCACGGTGGTCGGCCAGAACGGCATCCAGAGCTACATGAAGACCGGCCGCGGCATCGTGAAGATGCGTGGCATCGCCCACCTCGAGCAGATCAAGAACGGCAAGGAGCAGATTGTCATCACCGAGCTGCCCTACAACGTGAACCGGGCCAACCTGGTCACCAAGATCGCCGAGCTGGTCGGGGACAAGGTGCTCGACGGGATCAGCGATTTGCGGGACGAGTCGGACGAAAACACCCGGATCGTCATCGAGCTGAAGCGGGGCGAAATCCCGCGCGTCACGATCAACAAGCTCTACAAGCACACGCCGCTCGAGAGCTCCTTCGGTGTCATTCTGCTGGCCCTCGACAACCGTCGGCCGAAGCAGATGAACATCAAGGAAATGCTCAACTGCTACGTCGACCACCGCCGCGAAGTGGTGTTTCGCCGCACGCAGTTCCAGCTGAAGAAAGCCGAGGACCGCGCGCATATCCTCGAGGGGTACAAGATCGCGCTCAACAACCTCGACGACTTCGTTAAAATCATCCGGGCCAGTTCGAACCGGGAGGAAGCCCGGATCCGGCTGATGGAGAAATATCCCCTGTCCGAGCGTCAGGCCAATGCTATCCTCGAACTGCGTCTTTACCAGCTGACCGGGCTGGAGCGTGAAAAGATCGAGGAGGAGTACCTCGAGCTGATGAAGCTTATCGAAGAACTCCGGGCGATTCTCGAAAACGAAGCCAAGTTGCTCAGCGTGATCAGCGACGAGTTGCACGAAATGGGCAAAAAATACGCCGATCCGCGCCGGACCAAGATCGTGCCGGACGAAGGCGATATGAAGATGGAAGACCTGATCGCCAACGAGGGCTGCATCATCACCGTCACGCACAAGGGCTTTATCAAACGCACCGGGGTCAGCTCCTACCGCTCGCAGAAACGGGGCGGCAAAGGGGTCATCGGTACGGGTCAACACGACGAGGACTACGTGGAGCACCTGTTCACGGCCAGCACGCACGACTACATTCTGTTCTTCATGAACAACGGCCGGGTATACGTGGAGAAGGTCTATGACATCCCGGAAGGCACGCGCGTCTCCAAGGGGCGCATGATCGCCAATGTTCTTGAAATGCAGAAGGACGAACACGTCGCCGCCATGATTTGCGTCAAGGATTTCGAGGATTCTCTCCACGTCGTGAAGTGCACCGAGAAGGGTATCGTCAAAAAGACCAACCTGAGCGACTACCGGAACTACCGGCGGGGCGGCCTCATCGGTATCAACATCGACGCGGACGATCAGCTCCGCAATGTGGTCCTGACCAAGGGCGACGACGAGTTGGTCATCGTGACGCGGGCCGGCATGAGCATCCGTTTCCACGAAAACGACCTGCGCGACCAGGGCCGGGCCACCCGTGGCGTCAAGGGCGTCACGCTCAAGCGCAAGGATGACAAGGTCGAAACCATCGAGGTCGTCGACCCCAAGGCCACCCTGCTGATTATCGGTGAAAACGGCCTCGGCAAGCGGACCGAATATTCCGAGTACCGCACCCAGTCACGTGGCGGCAGCGGCATCATCGCTATGAAAACCGAGGCGGTGGCCGGCGCGCTCAGCGTCCACGAAGACGATGAGATCATGATGGTCAGCTACCAGGGCCAGGCCGTCCGGTCACCCGTCAAGGACATCCGCGTCATCGGGCGCACCACCCAGGGCGTCCGTTGCATCAACCTCGCCAAAGGCGACACCCTTGTCGGCGTCTCCCGCGTCATCCAGATCGAGGGCGACGAGGCGTAGGGCGGGCTGCCTGGGGTTGAAGACAAAGCCGCAATCCCTTTGAAAAAGGACATTCAAGGTTTCATATCCGCAGCTCGTCCTGTCGGCCGGGCGGGGCGGAGGGGCGCGACTGGTGGAGCCACCAGGCACCGTCGCGGTGGCGAAAGGCGGGTTCGTCGCGCCAGGCGAAAAACAGGAGCGCGGAGGCCAGCGCATCGTAGAGTGCGCAGTGGGGCTTGCGGCGGTGCGCCGGGCACCAGCAGTCGGCCAGCATGGCGAGGTCCTGTTCGAGGCGAAAGGCGGGGATCAGGTCGCCGAGTCTGGAACTGACCAGCGAGGGATAGAGGTTTTCGGCCAGGCGCCGGGTATCGATCCAGGGCGCCCAGTCGGTGGTCTGCCGCTCGGTGCCATCGAACGCCGGGGAGGTGCGCGGATAGGGCCAGACCTGTTTTAGAAAACTGTTTTCGACCGGGGCGTGGTGGGCGGCCAGCAGCCCGGTCTCGCGCAGATGGGCGAAGGTATCCCAATGGGTCCGGAAGGGCGGCTGGTCGGCCACATCTTCGGGGCGCAGGTGGTGGACCGCGGTTTCCTCGGATGCGATCGACCCGCCTTCAGGGGCGCAGAGAGCGGTTCCCGCATCAATGATCCGGTCTCCTTTAGCCGTCGCCCAGCCGAACTCAACCACCCCACTCCGGCGACTGCCTTCAAAATCAAGGAAATGGATCAGCGGGAGATCAGCCATAGATTGCCAAACTAGCGGATGAGGCTTTTCGCTGCCAATCCTGAGGATGAAAGCCGGCCACGATCCCAGCCCGGTTTTCTGCGGTGAGAAATCCGGGTTAGGGGGTGACTCCCGGCCGCAGCTCCTCACAGACTCGTCGCATGGATTCCGAAACGCTGCATGCCTTCATCAATGAACTTATCGATATCAGCATCGAGGTCATCATGCCCTATTGGGCTTCCGACGACCTCGCCGTCGACCGCAAGAAGGATAACACAGTCGTGACCGAGGCGGACCGTGGGGCCGAGGCCGCGATGCGGAAGCGTATCAGCGAACGGTTTCCCGACCACGGGGTGATTGGCGAGGAATACGGCACCGACCGTGCGGACGCGGAGTACGTCTGGGTCCTCGACCCGATCGACGGGACGATTTCCTTCACGCACCGCATTCCGCTGTTCGGCACGCTGATCGCGCTCAAGCACCAGGGGCAACCGATCCTCGGAGCGATCAGCCAGCCGGTGCTCGGCGAGCGCCTGGTGGGGGACGGCAGCACCACCACGCTCAACGGAAAGCCGGTCCGGGTGACCGAGACCGGGGACCTGGCGAACGCCACGGTGTTGACCACCGATACCCGCCGGGCGGCCAGGCTGCAGCCGGACACGCACTGGGACAGGATCGCCGAGGCCAGCCAGGTCTACCGCACCTGGGGTGACGCGTATGGCTACCTGATGGTGGGGACCGGCCGGGCCGACGCCATGGTCGATCCCATCGCCAACGAATGGGATTTCATCGGGCACATTCCGATTATCCGGGGGGCCGGGGGCATCATCACCGACTGGGCGGGCAACGCCCCGGTCGACGCGGACGGCAAGGTGGCCGAATCCGTGGTCGCCGCCAACGCTGCGCTGCATCCCAGGATCATGCAGATGCTGCACGGGTAGATGCTTCGCCGGCAAGGACTACCCTCTCCGGACAGAAAAGGCGTCCCGTCAGGACGCGGGAAAACGGGTACGACGGTCTTGCCTGTCGCGATGCGTCGCGCCGTTGCCTGTTTCGAATCCCACCCTCAGTCGCGCTTGCGCCGGAGGGTGTGGATCTCGGGTTTGGCGTAGGCGAAATGGTCGTGGTCCAGCCAGCCGCTGAAGGGGATGGAGCCCATGACCACGGCTTTCCGGCCCAGGATGACCCCGGGTTGCAAGACGGCGTGACAGCCGGTCTGGGCGTCATCGCCAATGAGCGCACCGAATTTGCGGGTACCGGTGTCGATGGGTCCGTCAGGGCCCGTGGCCCGGACCGGCCGACCATCGAACCGAAGATTGGAAAGAATCGTACCGGCGCCGAGGTTTACCCGGTTGCCGATGACGGAATCGCCCACATAGGAAAAGTGCGGGATCTTCGCCTCATCGAGCAGGAGGCTGTTTTTGAACTCGCAGGAATTGCCGAGGACACAGCCGCGGCCGGCAATGACGTTTCCCCGGATGTAAACGCCGGCCCGCAATTCACAGTCCGGGCCGATCCACGTGGGGCCCTCAATGGTGCCAAAGGGAGGCAGCGTCACACTGGGGTGGATGCTGACGGGGCCGGACAGGGACAAGCCCGAGGGGACATCCGGAACGTGGGATTTGCCCTCCTCCGCCACGACTTTGAGCGCCTGGGCGATTTTGCCTACCCAGGAGACTGCCGCGGTCCTGGGGTTGAACCACTCACGGAACAAGGCCAGCGAATCCGGCCAGTTGAAAAGGTCACCTGCCTGCATGGGTAACGATCCTAAAGGACTTTAAGCCGCGGGTCACTTCATTCCAGCCTGAAGGCGACACGGGCGGATTTTCCCGAAGCCACTTCCACCTTGCCGGCGCGGACCCGTCCCGTCTGGTTCTCCGGCAGACCATCCCTGAGCCGCTCGATTATCCGTTTCTGACGCTCGCGGGCGAGCTGATGAAAGGCCTCATCGGTCGGGGCCGCCGCCTGGCGGATGTCTGCTTTCATCATTTCAAGCGTCGGCCCGGCATCGCCCGAAACAGCCTCCCCTTCCGGTGCATCCGGTTGTGATGCCCCGGGTTCTGTCGCGTCCGTTTCGGCGGACGCCGTCTTCGCCGGCGCCGATTCCGGAGATGGCCCGGTTGAGGCATCCGGTGAACGAACGCCGGCCGGCTCTTCGTGGCCCGCGTCCGGTTCCTCCGGCACCACTTGGCGGTCAACCGGATCCGATTCATTCTTCGGGATCAGCCAGCCGAACAGTATGCCGAACAGGCCGCGCTTTTTTCCAGGCGGTTTCCCCGCCTCCCGGTCCACCGGCTTTGGGTCAGCCTCGGTTGGAGTTGTTTTTTCAACCGACTCCGGTGCCACGGTAGCCACGGTCACGGGCCTCGCCCTCCTTGCCGGCGGCGCCTTCTCCCGCCCATCCGTTTCGGCCGATGCGCTGGATTCCTCCGTGCCGCCGGTTGCCGGAGGAGCCTCCTCCGTCCCGGGTTGCTTAATAACAAAGCGCTCGTAGGCAGCCTGCCATAGCCGGCGCTCCGCATCCTCTTCGGCCGGGGAGGCCCGATCGGTTTGCGTGCGTATGGTATTCAGCCAGGCATCGACTTGCGCCTGCTGCATGACCGGCCCGTCGATTTCGGGATCGGCAAAGGCATCGGCGAGGACGCGGAGTTCGGGCCGTTTCTCCAGAGCAGTCTGAAGCCCCCCGATTTTCCGACCAGCGGCCGCTGGAAGCACGGCTTTGCCCGGCTCGAATGCGACGAAGGAGAGATCCAGATTCTGCTGTCCGGAAGGCAGGAGCCCGCCAAGGACCCGGAAGGGCGACGTCCCGGCCTTGATGATCAGGTTCGCCAGCGCTTTGCGGATGGCCGGACCCAGGCTGAAGGACGGATCGTTCAGCTCACCGGAAATCGGGATCTTGACGCGAACACCTCCGTCGGGATCACGGTAAAGGGCCAGGGCCAGACCGACAGGTGCCTGGATGGCATCCGGGCTATCGACGGACTCCCCCAACTGGAATGGCTTGAGCGTGATCTCGTTCCGGCCGTCGAGGTCGGGAGACGCGAAAGCATAATCGAGATCGAGGCTGACCCCGCCCGTTTTCATCGCGTATCCCAGGAACCGTTCCACCTGAGCCTCCAAGGGTCGGAGCGAAAAGTCCGCCACCTGCACATTCAGTTTGCCGTTGAGGGGCTGCAGCGAGGAAAAACGCCCTTCCCCGCTGAGGCCGCCGGCATCGCCCACCTTGCCCGACAACGTAAACCGGGTCTCTCCCGGAACCCCGTAAGCCAGCGGACCCACGTCGATATCGAGGGGACTGAGGGAGAGGACGACCGGGGAATCACCCGAGCGATCCACGACCTGAAGATCGGCGGCAGTAATGGCGAAGTTGTCCAGGTTGACCCCGAATGCAGTCGGGTCTTCGGCAGACGCCTCCGCCGGTTCAGGCGACTCCGGTTGGTCGTCAGCCGGAGTCCTGGCCGTCGAATCCTGTTCCTCCCCCGCTGCGGCGCCGGGTAATAGCCAGTCACCACCGGCAACACGCAGCAGTTTTGCCTGCGGTTGATCGAGCGACCCGTTCAGACCCGACAGACGCAAAGGCAGTCCGGAAACATCGCCTGTCAGGGCAAAAGAGCCCAGCCCCGCCACCGTTTCGTCGGTTTCCGTCTCCTCCAGACGCCAGTTGGCGGCCGTCAGGCTGAAAGAGCCGTCCAGGGTCGGGCTCGCCGTATCCAGACCCGGGATACCCCTTACCGTGGTTTCAGCGGTCACGCCAACGGTGCCATCCCGCACGGCAAACGGTCCCATGGCCCGGAGCCAGGGCTCAAACATGGCAACCGGCAGTGCATCCACTTCGGTCCGGACCCACACTGAATCGGCCTCCGGCGACCGGGTCCAGCTGCCTTCGGTGGTCAGTGGTTTTCCACCGAGGCGGAAGCTGCCCCTGAACGGGGTCTCACCGGATGCCGCGATGGCCAGGTTGTCGGCGGAAAAGGTACCGTCCCCCAACAGGACTTGGGGCTCATCGCCGGGCAGGGCTTCCTGACGCCAGGAAACCGCGGCCCCCTCCAACCGAAACCGGTCGAGGCGGATCGCCCATTCGAGGCCCGGCTCCGCATCGGCGGAGACGAGGGTTTCCACCGGTTCGGGGACCTCCATCTTCTGCTCGGCGTCATCCGGCAGGCCGGGCAGGTGCAGCCGGCCGTCCTCGTCCAGCCTCAGATCCAGACGCAGACCTGAAACGGTTAAGGACTCAAGGGTGATGGCCTTCTCGCCGAAGCCGATTTCAATGCCGTCCAGAACCAGGTTGTCGAGGTGCTGCACGGCATCGGGCCGGGTTCCCGGCGCGATCCGCACCGCTTCCAGGACCAGACGGCCTTCTTCCAGCCGGATCACCGGTTCGCTCGCGGCGAGATCCACCCGGAAAGCCATCTCCCCATGCACCTTTCCGGAGATTACCTCCAGCCCGATGCCCCGGGGCAGCAGGACAGTGTAAGCACCGGGCACCAGACCATCCACTTCGATGCGTCCTTCAAGGCGGACCGGCTCCAGCGCCGTTTGCGCCGAAGCGGTCACCTGCTCCCCCTCGGGCGTAGTGAAGCTGAGGCTGTTGTCGGCCAGGCCACCGGGCCCCGTATCAAAATCCTCGATACGAAAATCGATCGACTGGATTTCCTTTCGGAAAACGGTGTCCTCCCGCACGTGCAGAGAGGCGGCGATACGCCCATCCACCACATCGACCACATCCACCCGTACCCGGGGAGGGACCGTCGGCTCGTCCGCCTCCGGCTTCGTCTCCTCCCCCGGGTCGGGGAGCAGCTTGAGGAAGTTGAGCCGGCCGTCACGATCGACATCGGGAGCGAGGTCGGGTGCTTCCAGGCGTACCGCCTGCAGGGTGAACCCCTCCCCGAAAAGCGAACGAAGGCCGGCCAGATTGACATAGCCCTCGTCCAGGCGGGCGAGTTCGGTTCCGTCGGCGTCGGTGATGGAGAGGGTTTCGACGGTCACCGACAGTGCAAAGGGATTGATGGCCAGCCGCTCCAGCCTCACCGAGACCTGCAGGGAGGCGGTCGCCTGGGGGATCAGGCGGGCTGTCAACCACCAGGGCACCAGCCAAAACCCGATGACTGCATAGAGAACAAGGAGCCCGGCGAGGATGCCGGTGAGGATTTTAAACCATCGCGGCATAGGGCTATCCTAAGCCGGCAACCATGGACCGCAAACAGGGATCCCCATCCGCGCCGGAAGAAAAAAACCTCCCGGCGAACCGGGAGGTCTGAGAAATGGAGCGGGCGATGGGGTTCGAACCCACGGCCTCGACCTTGGCAAGGTCGCGCTCTACCAACTGAGCTACGCCCGCGGAAAACCCGAAATGACGCGCCAAGCGGCCGACGCTGTCAACCGCAATTTTGGAGCACCCCGATGCCGAGGGCGGGTGCGGGATCAGCCCTGCAGATCGATCTCCATGGCCAGGCGCTGCCGGGCTCCGTCCGGAACGGGGGAAATGCCGGCCTCGCGGAGCGCGCCGGCCACCCGGTTCGACAGCAGCAACCGGATCAGCGGTCGGAGCTCCCGTTCCCTTGCTTCGGGAAACACAATGAGGAAAGGCAGGCGGATCGGATAATCACTGAAATGGACGTTTTCCTCGGTGGGCGCGTAGGCCGGGCTGTCACCGTCCCGCGCCAGGGAGAGCACCCGTATGCCGGAGGCGGCGGGCGGAGCCGCCATGAGGCCCAGCGCGGTGTTATCCGTCAGGAGAAAGGCTTCGATCCGGTCGGCCGATTCGAGAAAATTCACCGACTGCTTGAAGGCGTCACGGGTCAGGGCGACCTCCATGAACAGGGCCTGAGCCAGCCCCTGGAAACGGCCGCCCACCACCGGCTTGATCGACCGGGTTTCCCAGGCCCGCAGCCCGAGATCTCCCCAGCGGTTGAAATCGTTTGCCTCGTTGCGACCGAAAACACCGGCCAGGCGCGGGAGGCTGATTTCCCGGATCGGATTCTCGGCGTTCACGCCGAACAACACAACCTGGTAGGCGAAAGGCAGTGCCTTGTAAGGGGGAGCCGGCGGGTTGTCCCCGTCCGGTACGGCGATCAGGCAGAGATCCCGATTTCCCGCACGGAGGTTGTCCAGAGCCGGCAGGGACCCGGGAAAGGAAAGGTCGATGGCGATGCCGTCCCGCCCGGCCGCCCAGTCGGTCAGAACCTCCGTCAGCGCCGGCCCCAGAAGATCCGAGCCCCCGATGCGGAAAACCTGCTCCCCGGCCGATTGCCCTCGGGAGGACGCAGAGGACAGCGTGGCGACACAGAAGACGATCAGCAGTTGGCTGGGGGAACGAAGGCAGGGCATGGTGGCGGAGCGTGAAACACTCCGTTTGTCCATCAGGCGACAAGCCGAAGCAAGGTCAGATTCAGGGAGTATCGCCCGCGTTCCGGTCGGAAACATCCAGCTCGGGCCACTGGGCCAGTTTCCGGTGGAGGGTGCGACGGCTGATCCCCATGAGTTTAGCGGCCTGGGTGCGGTTGCCTCCGGCCTGCATGAGGGCATTGCGCAGGAGTCGTTTTTCATTTTCCTGACGCGACAGGGGGTTTCGGGCGAGGCCGGTCTCCCCTCGTGCCACCGGCGTTTCCGAGACATCGGGGCTCTGGGTGAATTTCGGATCGAGATCGTACTCAGAGAGGGTACCCCCGGCGTGGAGCACCACGACGTTTTCGCAGAAATTCCGCAGTTCACGGATGTTCCCCGGCCAGCTGTATTGCTGCAGGACTTCAAGGGCGGGAGCGGACAGCCCGGGCGGCTTCAGCCCGTTCTCCTCGGCATAGGTCTTCAGGAAATGCTGAAGCAGGGCCGGGATATCCTCGGGACGTTCGCGCAGCGCCGGCAGGTGAATCGGCACGACATTGAGCCGATAAAAAAGATCCTCGCGGAAGGTGCCCGCTTTCACCATCGCCTGAAGATCCCGGTTGGTTGCGAAAACCAGACGGACATCCACCTGAATCGACTTACTGCTGCCCAGCCGCTCAAAGGTCTTGTTTTCAAGAAAGCGAAGCAGTTTCACCTGGGTCGAAGCATCGATTTCTCCGATTTCGTCCAGAAAGAGGGTGCCACCGTCGGCGGACTCGAAACGACCGATCCGGCGTTCGTTGGCTCCCGTAAAAGCGCCTTTCTCGTACCCGAACAACTCCGCTTCCAACAGATTGGTGGCCAGCGCGGCGCAGTGGACGGCCAGAAAGGGGCCCCGTGACCGCTGGCTGTTCTGGTGAATGGCCTGGGCAAACAACTCTTTGCCCGTGCCAGTCTCTCCTTCGAGCAGGACAGTGGCTTTAGAGGGCGCGACCAGCTTGACCCGCTCGATGACATCCTGCAGCGGCCGGGAGTCGCCGATAATCTCGTTGAACTGGTACTTTTTATCCAGGCGCTCATGCAGCTGGACATTCTCTTCCTGAACCTTTCGGGTTTCCAGGGCCCGCGCAATCAGGAGCTCCAGCTTCTCGAGATTGACCGGTTTGGTCAGGAAGTCGAAGGCCCCGCGCTTCATCGCCTTCACGGCCGAGTCCACGGTGCCATAGGCGGTCATCATGATACAGATTGGCCTGTTGGGCAGGGACAGCGCCCGGTCGATCACCGAAAGCCCGCTTTTCCCGGCCATCCGCAAATCGGTCAGCACCACATCGAAGGTTTCGGCCGCCATCAGGTTGAAGGCTTCGTCCGCATTCGCCGCCTGATAGACTTCATAGGTGTCTTCCAAAGCCTGGCCCAGACCTTCCCGGGTGTGCTGTTCATCGTCGACGATCAGAAGCGTTGCTGGCATCCCGTAAAATTGCGCCATTTTGTACCAGTTTTCAAGAAGGGGAACACGCCCGGCACCGGTCTGCCGGGGAAACCGTGTTTCCAGCCAACCCGTCTCGAAAACCTGCCACGCGGCGGATCGTCCAACCGGTCGGGGGTCACCCCTTCTCCCGGATGGCGGTCACCGGTCCTGAAGGAGGCGGGCGCGGCGAAACTGGACGGGGAACTGGAGGGTGATGGAGGTACCCTCCCCTTCCCGGCTGTCGACCCCGATCTGGCCGCCGTGGTCCCGGACGATGCGCTGGACGATCATCATGCCCAGGCCATGGCCCTCGTGCTTGGTGGTGAAATAGGGCTGAAACACCTTGGCCAGATCCGCCTCGCTGATGCCGACCCCGTTGTCCCGAATCTGGATGAAGAGCGATTCCGCATTGCTCTGAAAGCGGACATGGATCCTGCCCTTCTTTTCCGCCGGAATCGCTTCCATGGCGTTTTGGATCAGGTTGATCAGCACCTGTTTGATCTGGTTGCGGTCCCCGAGCATCGAGGGCGGATTCTTGTCCACGGAAACCGTCAGCTCAATGTTGAGTTCGGTCAGCTCGCCTTCGAGCAGTTCGACCACTTCTTCGACGACCTGAAGCGGTTCCAGGCGGATCAGATCGGGGGGTTGGGGACGCACGGCCTGCAGGAAATCCTCAATGATGCCGTCGAGCCGGGATAACTCGGACTGACAGATCTCGAGCGACTTGCGGATTTTCTCGGAATCCGGGCTATCCGCCAGTCTGGATACCTTCCGCTGGATGAGTTGCAGGTGAATGCCGAGAGAGTTGATCGGGTTGCCAAGTTCATGCGCCACGCCGGCCGCCAGATTGACCACGGAGGCGATACGCTCACTTTCGATGCGCGCCTCGGTGGACGTTTTCTCCTGAGTGATGTCGCCGAGAACGACGACAAATCCCGACTCTTCAGTGTGGCCGTCAAGCGGAGCGCGGATGGGCACCATGTAAAAGCGGACGAAGCGCGACTCCGGATAATGGATCTCCATCTCCCGGGTTAACACCGTGCGATTATCCCGTTCACCCTCCAGTTCCTCGGGGTCATGATCCAAACTGCGCAACAGATCCGGGATAATTTTCCAAAGGATGGCCGTACCCACATCGTCGGGCTTGAGCCCGATCATGGCATGACTGGCCTGGTTGGCATAATGAACGGTGCCTCTGGCATCAATCACCAGAATCCCATCCTGGATGGTGTTGAAGACACTTTCGAGGAGGCGCCGCTCCCGCGCCAGCCGCTGAACGAGACTCGTCAGGTTGGTCGCATCCAGATCATCCAACCGGCCCAGTATCCGGTCCAGCGCATTCGGGCGATTCGGTGCCATCGACCCTGTATGCTAGTCCCTCCCGCCGGAGAAGCAATGGTGGTCCGCAGCAAGCCTGTCTCAGGCCGGCGAGGCACCGGAGGCAGCCAGCACCAGGGCCGCACCCTTTTGGAAAGTTGGGTTTAGAGCACCTTTGCGAACCGGGCGATGAGCTGGTCGGCCAGTGCCCGCTTCTCCTGCAGGGCGAAGGCTTCCCGGGTCCCGTCGGCTCCGAGCAGAATGGCGGCGTTGCGCTCCGCGCCAAAGCCCCCTTCAGCGCTCGGACCGACATCATTGGCTACGATGTAATCCATTCGCTTATCACTCAGCTTGCGCAAGGCGTAGGTCTCGACGTCCCGGGTTTCCGCGGCGAAGCCGACCACCCGTTGCCGTTCCTTGCGCTCAGTCAGCGTGGAGAGGATATCGCGCGTACGCTCGAAGGCGACAGACAGCTCCGCCTCATCCTTTTTCACCTTGTGGGCATGCCGGGTGACGGGCCGGAAATCCATGACGGCCGCGGTCATGATGAGGATATCGCAGGCGTCGAAGAGCGCATCCGTCTGGTGGAACATCTCCTCCCCGGTCACGACGGGGTAGAGGATGGCATCCTCCGGTTCCCGCAGGCAGACCGGACCGCTGACCAGATCGACGGTCCAACCGGCGGCGCAGGCAGCCTCGGCCAGGGCGAACCCCATTTTGCCGGTCGACGGGTTGGACAAATAGCGGACCGGGTCGATGAATTCCCGCGTGGGGCCGGCGGTGATCAGACAGCGAATTGGACTTGCATTCATAAGGGAGGCCGTGACGGTCGGGGGCGTGTCCGAGCATGATTCCCAGTCTCCCGCTCACGAGCAAGCGCCCAACCCGCAGGCGAGCCCGAAACGCGAGAATCTGTGGCTCAACCTGGGGTTCAACGTCGTGCTGCCCCTGCTGCTGCTGGACCGTGGCACCGCCTGGTTCGGCTGGGATCCGTCGCTGAACCTGATCATCGCGCTGGCTTTCCCCACTGTCTACTTCATCTACGATCTCAGGGTCCGGAAAAAGGCCAACTTCATCTCGATCCTCGGCTTCGTCAGCATCCTGCTGACGGGCGGTATTGGTCTGCTGGAACTGCCGCCGGGTTGGATTGCCATCAAGGAGGCGGCTATTCCGCTGATCATCGGCGTGGCGGTGGCGATATCCGCATTCACGAGCAAACCGCTGGCACGCGTGTTTCTGCTCAATCCCGAGATCATGCGGGTGGACCAGGTGGACCGGGCTGCGGCCGAAAACGGGCGGGAGGCCGAGCTGACGGTGCTCCTGAAGCGCTGCACGCTGCTGGTCGCGGCCTCGTTTTTCCTGAGCACGGTGCTCAATTACGTGCTGGCCCGGGCAATCGTGGTGAGTCCGGCCGGGACCGAGGCCTTCAACCGGGAGCTGAGCCTCATGGGCCGCTGGTCCTGGGTCGTCATCATGGTGCCCACGATGGCGGTCATGGCCGCCACCATGGTCCTGCTCTTTAAGGGAATCCGCCGGATCACCGGCCTCGGCCTCGAGGACATCGTCCGGGACGACAACCGCAAGCCGGCGGCTTAGGGCCTGTTTGGAAAGTCGAGATAAGCGGAAAAACTGACGGTTTTTACGCGTGTGGCGGGCCGAAGAGCCCGCCACTCCATGGAGACGCCGGCTCTTCGGCCGGCGTTCGCGACTCAAAGAAGACTTTCCAAACACGCCCTAGCCCGAACTTCTCACCAGAATCGGAAAAATGGGCGGTCAGGGCGTGTTATGAAAACCCCTGCCGGGCGTCGCCATTCGGCCGGCTCACGGTCCTAAACAGGCAACGCCCCTACCAGCTCACCGCCCTGTAGGGCTGCCGCTCGCGGCATGCCGCCGTGTGAACGCCGGGCGGCGGTTGATGCTCCGCTCCATTCCTGCGGGTTCGGAACTGCCCTTATCCCCGCTCTTCGAGCGGCACGTAATCACGTTGGGTGGACCCGACGTAAATCTGGCGCGGCCGGTGGATGCGGCCCTTTTTGTTTTGCGCAATCTCTTTCCAGTTGGCGATCCAGCCCGGCATCCGCCCGATCGCGAACATGACGGTGAAAAACTCGGTGGGGATGCCAATGGCCTTGAGCAGGATCCCACTGTAAAAGTCGACGTTCGGATAGAGCTTCCGATCGACGAAATAGTCGTCATTGAGGGCGGCGTCTTCCAGGCGGCGGGCGATATCGAGCAGCGGATCCTCCTCGCCCAGTTCGTCGAGCACCTCCACGCAGGCTTTACCCAGGATTTTGGCTCGCGGATCGAAGTTCTTGTAGACCCGGTGCCCGAAGCCCATGAGCCGGGCCTTTTTGTTCTTCGCATCCTGAATGAACTGGGAGCCATCGTCTCCGCGCTGATGGATCGCTTCCAGCATCTGAATGACGGCCATATTGGCCCCGCCGTGTAGCGGGCCCCAGAGCGCACATACCCCCGCCGAAACGCTGGAGAAGAGGTTGGCTCCGCCGCTGGCCACCATCCGGACCGTCGACGTGGAGCAATTCTGCTCGTGATCGGCATGGAGCAGGAGGAAAAGATCGAGAGCACGCTCCACAGCCGGCGACGGCTCAAACTTGGCGTACGGATCGGAGAACATCATGTGAAGGAAGTTGCCCGTGTAGCGCATCTCGCGATCCGGATAAATGTACGGCAGGCCGTTTTTCATCCGGTAACTCATGGCGGCGATCGTCCGGACCTTCGACAGCAGCAGCGTGGCAGCGTCATCAAACGACTCGAGGTCCCGCTCGCGATTGTTGGAGGCCATTTCCGGGTAATAACACCCCAGCGCATTCAACATGGCGGACAGGATCGCCATGGGATGAGAGGTCCCGGGAAAACCCTCGAAGTGGTGGCGCATCGATTCGTGAACGCCGGCGCTGGCGTGGATGCGCTTCCGGAAACGCTCCATCTCCGAGGCCGTCGGCAATTCACCATAAATCGCCAGGAAAGCCGTCTCGAGAAAGGTGGACTGGTTGGCCAGCTGGTCGACGGGGTAGCCCCGGTGACGCAGGACCCCCTTTTCGCCGTCGATGAAGGTGATGGCGCTCTGACACGAGCCGGTATTGCCATAGCCCTCGTCGTAGGTGATGCAGCCGCTCGAGCTCCGCAGGCTCCGGGTGTCGATTGCCTGCTCGCCTTCCGATCCCGTAATCAGGGGAAAGTCGTAGTTCTTACCGGCGATCCGAATGGTGGCTTTCTGGTCAATGTCGCTCATGATACGGAATGATTGAGGGTGCCGAGGCGGCCGGGGAAATCAAGCGACCGCGGTGGCGGGGTGCCGCGCACAGAGATCAGCGAAGTTGCGGTAGAGCCGCAAACCCTTGGCCTGGCTTTTTTCGGGGTGGAACTGCATGGCGTAGCAATGGCCGCGCCGGATCCCGGCACAAAAGGCACCGTTGTAATCCGCCGTGCACCAGGTCAGCGACGGATCATCCGGCACGCAGTGATAGCTGTGGACAAAGTAAAAGTAGTCCCCGTCCTCAGCCAGCCCGGCCCGAAGCGGGTCCGATGCGGCCTCCGGCGCGCGGAAACGGATGCTGTTCCAGCCCATGTGCGGCACCTTGAAGGCCGGCGGAAGCCGGAACCGCCGTACGCTGCCGGCAAACACGCCCAGGCCACGGGCGTCGGCTTCTTCCGAATGCTCGAAGAGCGCCTGGAGGCCCAGACACACGCCGAGGAAGGGGCGGTCGGCGGCAATCCAGTCCCGTATGGCGACATCCAGTTCCTCCGCCGCCAGCGCAGCCACGCAGTCGCGCAGGGCGCCGACGCCGGGAAGGACAAGCCCGTCGCAGCCGCGCAGGTTGACGGGTTCGCGCACCCAGGCGACATCCGCGCCGATGGTAGCGAGGGCGTTGGCGACGCTCCTCAGGTTACCCATCCCGTAATCGACGACACCGATGCGTGGGGCGGGAGCGTTGTCTGGGCGAAGGGAAGGCATGAACCGAAAAGCATAGGCATTTGCTGGCACCGATGCAAAGACCGTTCAGGAGAGGGTGCCCTTGGTGGTCCACAGGGCGCCATCCAACCGCGGATCCACGGTAGTGGCGGCATCGAGGGCACGCGCGAAGGCCTTGATCATGCCCTCGGCGATGTGGTGCGGTTCGTCGCCATATTCGGCCAGCAGGTGGAGGTTGCAGCCGGCGGTATTGGCAAAGGCCTGATAAAACTCGCGCATCAGATGGATGTTGAAATCCCGGACCATGGGTGTGGCTGGTTCACTGGCCACACGGTAGACGAAGGCGGGGCGGTTGCTCAGGTCGACCACCGCCCGGGCCAGCGTTTCATCCATCGGCAGGAGGAAAAAACCGTAGCGACGGATACCGGCCTTGTCGCCCAGGGCCTCCTTGAACACCTGCCCGAGCAGCAGCCCGGTGTCTTCCACCGTGTGGTGATAGTCCACGGTCAAATCGCCCTCGGCACGGATCGACAGGTCGAACAGGCCATGGCGGGCAAACAGGGTCAGCATGTGGTCGAAGAAGGGGATACCGGTCTCGATCTCGGCCGTGCCCTTGCCGTCGATGAACAGGGCCAGACTGATCCGGGTTTCGGCGGTATCGCGCGTCGCTTTAGCCTGTCGGTCGGTGCTCATGAAAAGAGAAGGACTTGAGCCTTAGCCGGATCTGCTCCCCGCCGCAACCCAAGCGTCGACCCGCTCCGAAAGGGCCTGCATGTCGTCTTCGGTCCCGATGGTAATGCGGAGAAAAGCTTCGGTCTGCGGATGGTTGCCAAAGTACCGGACGAGGATTTTACCCGTTTCCAGGAAGGTAAAGAGATCCCGCGCCACGTCTGCACCGGCCGCACCCTCGCCATTGCGCGGTTCGACAAACAGAAAGTTGGCTTCCGAGGGGTAGACGAACCAGCCGCGCTGCCGGAACTCCGCGGCATAGTAATCCCGGATCCGGCCGATCTTCCCGAGAATGGCACCGGTGTAAGCGGCATCCTCCAGCGCGGCCAGCGCCCCCGCCTGGGCAAGCCGGTCGAGGTTGTAGGCATCGCGGATCTTGTCGAGGAGAGCGATTACCCCGGGATGCCCGATCCCGTAGCCGACACGCAGACCGGCCAGGGCGAAACTCTTCGAGAAGGTGCGTACGATGAACAGGTTCGGGTGTTTCATCAGGAGCGGTTCCACCGGCACGGACTCGCCGCCGAAGTCCACGTAGGCCTGGTCCACCACCACGATCCCCGGAAATCCTTCCAGCAGGGTGCGGATACTCCGGTGAGGGAAAGCGACCCCGGTCGGAGCATTGGGATGCGTCAGAAACAGGATATCCGCACCCAGCGCAAGCAGCGCATCCACGTCAAGCGTCAGGTCGCGGTCGAAATCGATACTTCTGAAAGAAGCGCCCTGCCCCTCCAGCAAGACCGGGTACAGCGAATAACTGGGGATGGGGGCGGCCCCGGACCGGCCCGGGACACCCGCAAACGCCTGCACCAGGAGCCGCAGAATGTCGTCCGACCCGTTGCCGACAATAACCTGCTCGGGCAGGACCCGATGGTGCCGCGCCAGCGCTTCCCGCAGCGGCTGACTGGTGGGATTGGGATACAGGCGCAGACGCGAGGCCTCGGCGGTCACGGCCTGCTCTACCCGTGGACTCGCCGGATACGGGTTTTCGTTGGTGTTCAGTTTCACCCAGCCCCCGCCGGCCGGTTGGGTTCCCGGCACATAGGCCCTGGCCGCCACAATGGCGGGCTCGGCCAGGCGGTCGGGATCGAAACCAGAGCTGTCAGCGGCGTCGGCCATGAACGGAAAAACGTGCCCCGGCCCCCTCCACCCCGCAAGCGGAAAGGGGGTTGCCCACGGGTAATC
>JBNPEH010000009.1:0-63319 GCA_051117635.1 Opitutales bacterium
CGCTTCCGCCGTCGCCGCCGTCACCCCCATCCCCAGGGGGATTCCCCGGAAGGCCATCACCGCCGGTGCCGCCGTCGCCTCCATCCCCGCCGCGACCGCCTTCTATTGTACCGTCATTGGAAAGCACATACTGGTTGCCGTCGATGCCTCGCCCGCCGCCGCCTCCGGTTCCCCCGGAGCCACCGGGTTCGCCGTCGCCAAACTTGTCAAAGCTTCCATCACTGCCGCGACTTCCGTCACTACCGGCGCTGCCGGAAGCCGAACTGCCGGGGGTCACCTCAATGTCCACCCGGTTGCCGGCATCGCCGTCCGGCCGGATGGCCGTTCCGCCGTTTCCCGACCGGACCAGACTGGCGTCATGCGAAGCGTCGCCGAGCTGAAGCAACCCTTCGGTCGGCACGGTGTCTCCATCGGGGGTGTGGTCACCGACCAGTTTGACCGTGCCTGAACCGGCCGTGATCCGGTCGCCCGGTCCGGAAATGCTGCCTGCACCGAGTTCAAGGGTGTCCCCGGCGTCGCGGACGGTAAACGTACCGTCTCCGTTAAAGACCAGGTTGTCCGGGGCGATGGTGCTTGTCGGGACCGTCCATATGCCGCCGTCGAATCTAACCTGGCTGGAGGCATTCACGCTGAGGGACGGGGCGGTGAGGTTGCCGCCGTTTACCAGAAACAAGGTGCCTTCCTGCGCGGTACCGACCTGGACGTTGCTGCTCGTTTCCACCAAGCCACCGCCGTTGGATCCATCGATCCGAAGGGACGCGGACGCACTTGGAGGACCGTCGATCGTAATCCCCGAGGTGTTGGTGATGGAGCCGCCACCGGTGACCAGCAGCTCGCCAGCGGAAACCCTCGTGTCGCCGCCGTAGGTGCTCGTGCTTCGGATTTCGAGGGTGCCCGGGCCCGTTTTCGTGAAACCGAAAACGCCCTCCAGTTCCGTATGCACGACGACCGTTTCAGTGGCGGCCGCCACCTCGAGCGTGTTGCCGCTACTACCGAATTCAACCGTGCGCGTATCGATCGAACTCGCCGTGCTGTTATCGGTGAACCGGAGCGTGCCCGTGTTCAGGAAGACACTGCCCAATCCGCTCAAGCCGCCGGAGACTTCGAGAATTCCGTCATTGCGGACATCCGCAAAGTCTCCTGTCGCATTCAGCTCAAGATCGCCCGTGCGGAAGGTGGAGCCCGCGCCATCGACAAGCAGGCTGTCCGCGCTGCCGAACGGGGTGCCGGTCGTCGTCGTACCGTGGATCGTCACGTCGGCCCCGCTTTCGACCGTCACGGTGCCGACGCCATCCTGGCCGAGGTCTAACGTATCCCCATCCACCATCGCGTTGTTCCGAACAAGTAACGCGCCGTTGCCGCCATCGCTTCCCAGCTCCATCAACCCGGCATCGAACTGTGCGTTGTTTTCAACGATCAGATCGCCGTCCCCGTTGCTTCCGAGGTCCAGCGACCCCGCAGTCAGCGAGGCTCCGCTGCCGTCCACCGTGACGTTTCCGTCGACCCCGGCGTTGACCGCGACAAACAGCTCCTGGTCGATGTTCAAGGTACCCGCGCCGGTGAAACTCGCATTGTTTTCGACCGTCAGATTCCCTTCCGAGGAAATGCCGACGAACAATTGCCCGGCCTCCTGGCCCTGTGTAACAACCAGCGCCGACCGCCCATCCTGGATAGCCGCGGTCGTCGAACTGTCCGGAGGAACGCCGTCCAGCCAGTTTGGTCCCAGAATCCAAAAGCTTTCAGATTCGGGCAGCCAGACGTTCGATTGGGCCGATAGCGGCTGGCCGAGGCAGAGCAGCAGGCCGGCAACAGCCATTGCCGCCCGCGGGAAAGAAGAGGCTGAACGTGTGCAGCGGAAACGCATCTGGATTCGTTGGGATGGGAAAGGATTCTCGCGAAAACCGGGTGAAACAGAAGGGGCAGCGGGCCGATCACAGGCCTGAATGCCTGGATCCGGTGCCGCTGTGCTTTGAGCCGGCGGCTGTCCGGAACCGTGTGTCGGCGATCCAATGCCGTGCATTAGCGGGAGCCTGCGTCCAAGCCAGGTGGGCGCTTCGACAGCGCGATAAGCGGGACCGCCCTGCGGCCCCGTGGAAGCCTGGATGGCGATAGCAGGAAACCGCCTTTGAGCCCCAGGCCCCAAGCATCAACCCCTCAATGGTAAACCCAATTGAGGGATAAAACCCCATGCGCTGAACCTGCCCGGGACGACGGTTGGTCGTCGATACGACATGACCAGGCAGGGCGAGGCAAATGGGCAGGATTCCTTTCTTCGGTTCGTCTGTCTTTCTGTTTGTTGAGGCGGACTTTCGCGACAAGCGTTCCGCTGATCAGGACCCGGCGTCAAAATTCAATTCCATGAATCGCCCTATCTGTCTGCCTTTCAGTGGCTTTCTGTTTTGGGCAAATATTGAAGGGCCAGACCCATTGAATAATTTCGGGTATTATTCAGACTGTTACCCTTATAAAGAGGTTTTATATAACGATATACCTCATACGGCCAATGCCCGGGAAAACGAGTTGGGTCGGACCAGGATCGAGCGGACCTCGCCCTGTGGGCTGGTCCCTGTTGTCGAGGTTAAGGCCTGGGCCCAGGAAATCGAGAAGCGGCGATCTGGTCGCGTGGCGTCGGGCTAAAAGATGGCCTGCCCGTGAGTAGGGTAGCCATCAAATGAGGCAATTGCTTGATGCGTGATTTTGGGTAACCTGAACGGGAGTTACCAGGATGGTCTGCAGGTTGCCATCGTTTAGGTGGATCCCGACACCTTTGGGTAGTGTCCAGTTAGTTTAAATTCGTCAAAGAAGACGCTTTCGGGCGAAGGCTTTGCCTGAATGGGACTTCAGGTAGGCTTCAAAAGCGAGGGCGTTGGCTTTGACCGGAAACCAGGCTGAAAAGGCGAGGGACCAGGGGCGGTATTTTTTTGAGTATGAACCGCAGCCCTGGTTATGTTGTTTCAGCCGACTGGCTAAATTGCGCGTGAACCCGATGTAGGTGATCTCGGGATCCTGTTCAGACCTGAGCACGTAGACGCTGAATCCTGCCTCCTCCATTTTAGGGCAGCATAGTTTTTTTGCTCCGGCAGCCAATGGCAATCCCTCGGAACCCAAATCTTGTTCAGCCCCGCTTGGTTCCGCGTGGCGGAACTACGCAGGGTGCCATGCGTAGCCCACCGGGCGAAGCATGGTGGAGGTGGCGGGAGTCGAACCCGCGTCCCGGGTGGTCTCGATAAGGGCGTCTACACACATAGTCTCTGGTTTGGGGTCATCCGTTGCGGCGCGCAGCGACACGCTCCGCAGGGATCATCCGCTCGGAGAATACGGCCGGCGGGAGAGCGACACCCCGCCAGCTATGCCTCCTGTCGTCGCGGTTAGCCCTTAGGAGGCGTCAGGGTAACCACGTGGTGCCGATGATTAGGCAGCCATAGCGAACTGTTCGTCGCCAGATAATGTTGTGATCGGCTTGATGACGGAGCCAGCTGATCAACTCCGGTGTGCAACCCAAACCTACGCCACTCGGTCGAATCCGTGACACCCCCGTAGGAAATAGGAAATACGAAATAGGAAATAGGAAATACGAAATAGGAAAGGGGAGATCCGGAGCAGGCATGGCGGCGGCTGGGCCGACCGGTGCTGCGTTGACTAATCGGATGTTCCGGTGCCGATGGGTGAGGTGGGCGGGGGAATAGCAAAGCCGCCAGACGCCGAGGAGGTTGCTCCCGGGGGTCTATCGGTTGCTGTCTATTCCCGATTGCTCAGGGCCTGTCAGAGAACGAAAGGAGATTATCCGGCGCTATCGGTCGGATAGCAAGAAGGACCGGTGGAACGGGGCCGGGTTCCCGGAGGATTATTTCAGGGAAACCACGCACCGGCTTTAGCCGGTGGTGCCTTCACCTGGTGGCCGGCAAGGGCCTGGGCTTGCCCGGCTAAAGCCGGGCCTCCGCTGGTTCGCCGGGGGCTTCGTCGGGCGAGCGAACGCCTGTAACAATTCAATCGGCTCCAGCAACGACCCAAACCGGGAAGAACGGGCGGCTGACCGTCCGGTCAGACACCGCACAGGCGCTCGGCCAGACAGATGGCGGCGCGCAGGCTGGCGGGATCCGCCTTTCGCTGGTAGGCGATGTCGTAGGCGGTGCCGTGGTCGACCGAGGTGCGCCAGAAGGGAAGACCCAGGGTGACATTCACCCCGCCATGAAAATCCAGCAGCTTTAACGGGATGTGGCCCTGGTCGTGATACATGCACACCACCGCGTCGAAGCGCCCGTCGACCGCCTGGCGGAAGACGACATCGGGGGGATGCGGGCCGCTCACCGTCAGCCCTGCCTGTTGGCAGCTTCGGATGGCCGGCTCGATGCCCTCCGCTTCCTCCCGCCCAAAGGCACCGCCTTCGCCGGCGTGCGGATTCAGGCCCGCCACAGCCAGGCGTTCCCCCCGGCCCAACCGGCGCAGCGTGGCGGCAGTCACGCGGATGACCTGTTCCACGCGATCGGGGCGGACACGCTCGATGGCCTCCCGCAGCGAGACGTGGGTCGAGACATGTGTGACCGCCAGGGCATCGGCCACCAGCATCATCACGCTGTCATCGACCCCGCAGCGGTCCGCGATCCAGCCCGTGTGCCCGCTGAAACCGGGATCCGCCAGCCGCACCGCCTCCTTGTTGAGCGGCAGGGTGACCATGCCCCGGAAATGCCCTGCGCGGCAGCCGTCCACCGCCGCCGCCACGTAGGCCAGGCCGGCCTCCCCGCCCGACCGGGCAACCCGGCCGGGCCTTAGCTCGGCCCGGGTCAGCCGCTGCTGGTCGAGGACGTTGAGATCGCCTTCCGCCCGGTCCTCGGGCCGGTCGATGCACCGGATCGGTATCGATTCGCTCCACAAGTCGGCTGCGCAACGGACGACCTCGGCGTCCCCAGCCACGACGGTGTCGTCAGGCAGCCAGCCACGCTGGAAAGCATCCACAAGGATTTCCGGGCCGATGCCGTTGGGATCGCCGAGGGTGATGCAGAGGGGTGTCTTCATGATGAAAAGGTTGTTTCCTCCGGTGAACCGGAATGCGCGCCGGGATCCCGGAAACGGTCGATGGCTCTGGTCAGCGCGTCCGGTTCGCCGAACCCGCCGGCTTTCGACAGCCAGAACAGCCTCCCGCCGCCGCCATCCCGGATTCGTCCCCAGGGCAGGCCAGGCAGGCATTCCCCCTCGATGCGGACCGCTTCGGCGCCTAGACAGTCCAGGACCAGCGCGGCGGTGTCTCCGCCCGTGCACACCAGCAGGGTGTTTTTCTCTCCGGTCAGGCAGGGACGGAGCCGGGCCACCGTCGCCCGGGCCCGGGCGGCATCCCGATAAACCGGCAGTTGGATCCCCACCGGGCGACCCCGCGCCCAGGCCTGCGCCAGTTCCTCCGGCTCTGCCTCACCAGCTGTCCGGATAAGCGCACCCCGCCGTTCCTGCCAGTGGGCCACCTGTTCCCGGGTGGTGGGCTGCTCCGAGCCGGTCAGGAGCAGGACCCGCGGGCAGGCCGGGGGTTCGGTTGCGCGGGGCTGCTCCGCAGGCTCGTCAGGCAGACCGAGGAGGGCCCGGAAACAACCGGCGGAGCCGACCGGCAGGGCCGGGTACCCGGCCGCAGCGAGGCGGTCCAGCGCAGGCAACAGGTGCTCGGCTTCGGGCCGGTCGATGACCAGACAGACAGGCTCTCCGGCGGGCGCCTGTGCGGCCTCGGCCAGCACCCGCCCGACGACCGCGGAGTCGGCGACGGGCGCCTGGATGACGGTTGGCGCGCCCTGCGCCCGGAGACGGTCGGGAAGGTGCGCATCGGTGGGTCGGTCCCTGAGATGGAGGCGTCCGCCGTGGAGCGTACGGCCCTGGGCGGGGTAGGCCGGGGCAAAAAGCGCGACGGCGAACCCGAAGCGGCGGGCAACCGCCCGACTGTCTGCCCAGGGGTTGCCCTTGAGGGTTGAATCCATCTTCAGGTACAGCGGGGGGCTGCCGTCCCGATGGGATCCGGCCAGCAACGGCTCCAGCCGTTCATCGACGCGGGCCGGGTCGAGGCTCCGGGTAAGCGTGGCCAGGACGACCGGCCCGGAGGTGTGCCCGCGAGCCGGGGTAAGGCGCAGGTCGGCGGGGTGGCCGGCCAGCGCCAGCAGCGCCGCGGTTTCTGCCGCGCCGGTGACGTCGTCGGCCAGTACGAGGGTGGACCCGTCCGGCCGGGCCCAGGCTTCGGAGGGGCGCGGGAGGCCCATCACTCGGGCGCCTTGAGGTAGACGGTCTTCTTGCGGAAATAGGATTCCAGCCCGTACTTGCCGTCGTCGCCGCCGATGCCGCTCTGTTTCCACCCGGTGTGAAAGCCGTGGACCGATTCGCCCGGGCCCCGGTTGAGGTAGACCTCGCCCAGCGCGAGGTCCTGCACCGCCCGCATGACCTTGCCCAAGTCGCGGGTGAAGAGGTAGGCGGACAGGCCATAGGGCGTCGCGTTGGCCCAGGTCAGCACCTCGTCAAAATCGCGGTAGGGCATGACCGGCAGGACAGGACCGAAGATTTCCTCCTGCATGACCGTCATGTCGGGCCGCACGTCCGCCAGCACCGTGGGTTGGTACCAGTGACCGCGGTCGAAGACACCGCCGGTGGGACGACCGCCACCGGTGATCACCGTCGCCCCGGCCTGTCTGGCCGTTTCGACGTAGCGCTCTACCTTTTCCAGTTCCGGGCGGCTTACTTTCGGCCCCATCTGGGTCTTGCGATCGAGCGGATCACCGACCACCAGCCGGTCGGCCGCGGCGGCGAGTTTCTCGACAAAGGGTGTGTAGACCGATTCGTGGACGAAGGTGCGCTCGTTGCAGATGCAAACCTGGCCGCAGTTGAGGTAACGGGCGAAGGCGGCGGCCTCCACCGCCCTGTCCAGATCGCTGTCCGCATCCACGATGAAGGGAGCCTTGCCGCCCATTTCCAGGGAAATCCGGGTCAGGTTGGCGGCAGCCACCCCGGCCAGGGTGCGCCCTGTCTCCACGCTGCCCGTAAAGGTGATCAACCCGGGCAGCGGGTGGCGGGCCAGCGCCGCCCCGACCGTTTCCCCCGGACCGTTGAGCACGCTCAGGATGCCCGCGGGGACGCCCGCCTCGGCCGCGTGTTCGGCGATGGCCAGTGCCGACAGGGGGGTCTGCTCATGCGGCTTGAGGACCAGCGCATTTCCGGCAATGAGGGCCGGAGCAATCTTCCGCAGGGCCACCCCGAAGGGATAGTTCCAGGGGATGATCGCCAGCACCACGCCGACCGGCTGGCGCAGGATCCAGATCTGTTCGTCCATCCGGTCCGCCGGCAGGATATCGCCCTCGATCCGCCGATCGAATTCCGCGTAGTACCGGAGCCAGTCCAGACCGAGGGCGATCTCGCCTTCGGATTCCGCCAGCGGCTTTCCTTCCTCCCGCGTGATGATTTCCGCCAGACGCTCCTGGTCGGCCTCCAGCAGGTCCGCCCAGCGACGCAGGATCAGGCCGCGTTCCCGGGCCGGCCGGCGTCCCCAGGCCGGCTGGGCCTCGCCGGCAGCCCGGTAGGCCGCTGCGATGTGCTCGTCTGTGGCTACGCTGATGTCGGCGAGGTTGGACTGGTCCGCGGGGTTTTCGACAGTCAGGGTCTGGTTGCTTTCGACCCATTGGCCATTCAGATAGAGCGCGGTGGGGGGTAACATGAGGGGCTTATACCAAAAGTCCCCGCTCCGGGAGAACCCCCGAGTTCGGGACGCCTCCAAGCCGCCTCCCGGAAATCCTTGAACGCGTTGAAGGGGGGTCTGTCTGGATGTCTGGCCGCGTTGCGATCGCCGTCCGATCGACCCGAGTCAACCCTTGGCCTGAGTCAGGGGCAGGGCCGTGGCGTCGTCGTCGTCTTCCTCCAGCTCGAGCTTGAGCGAGAGGAAGCTCATGAGGTCCTTGAGGGTCAGGATGCCGATCAGCTGGCGATCGTCGCCCTTGCCCTCGGTCACGAGGGCGCGGCTGCGCTGGCTCCGGTTGAAGCGGGACAGGGCATCGGTGGCATCGGTCCCGGCGTCGAGGCAGTGCTCGTCTGCGAGGGCGGTCATGACCGCGCCGACGGTGTGATGCTGCCAGTCCTCGCGTGCGACCTTGCTGACCTCGGCCGGGGTGATGATGCCGACGGGCTGACCGTCGCGGACGACCGGCACCAGCTTGTGGTGATACCGGTAGAGGGTTTCCTCGACGAAGGTGTCGAGCCGCTGGTCGGGGTCCGTCGAAACCAGATCGGTCGTCATGAGGCGTTTGACCGGCGTGCCCTGTAAAATGCGTTTCACCAGCACCTGCTGGTAGCTGGCCTTGGCGATCCCGCGCAGAAAGAGCCCCAGGATGGCATACCAGATGCCGCCGATGGTCGCGCCGCCCAGAAACTGCAGAACTCCCATGATGATCAGCACCAGGCCAAAGCCCGACCCGATCTCGGAGGCGATCCGGGTGCCCTTGCGCAGGCTGTTTTTGCGCTGCCAGATCCAGGCCCGGAGGACGCGCCCGCCATCGAGGGGAAAGGCCGGGATCAGGTTGAAGACCAGCAGGGCCGTGTTGATGAACGCCAGATAGCCGATGACGGCGCCGACCGTCTGCGGCAGGGGAATCACGCCCAGCCCCCAGAGCAGGCCGGCCAGAACGGCGCTGACGATCGGTCCGCCGACAGCCACCCAGAACTCCGCTTTCGGGCTGGGCGGATCATCGGTCATCTCGGCCACTCCGCCGAAGATGAAGAGCGTGATGCCGCCCATCTCCAGGCCGAAGCGACGCGCGACCAGCGCGTGGCCCAACTCGTGCAGGATGACCGAGCCGAAGAGCCCGAGCGCCCCGAGCACGCCCATGGTCCAGTAAGCATTGTTGGAAAGATCCGGGACGGCCTGGGGAAAATAGCCGCTGGCAAGCGACCAGGTAATCAGAGTGGCGATCAGCAGCCAGCTCAAGTCGATCTTGATGTCGAACCCGAACAGGCTCCCGATCCGGAGAGATTTGGTGAACATGGGTCACAACCTACCGGCGGTGGTTGCCTCACGCAACCGGACCCCCTGCAGAAACGCGGCCAGAGCCGACCAGGTCGCCCGGACCGCGCCGGTCGTTACCCGTCTTTCTCGGGCTGGATGGGCGCCAACCGGCTGGTCGTGGTGACCGGTCCGTCCGGACCGTTGATGGTCACCTCGGCCAGGCCTTCGAGATCGTCGACATCCTCCGTATCCATGTCTGACCAGGGCACGCGGATCCCGTCGGCCTCATCGAAATAGGGATTGCCGTCTTTCCAGTTTTCGAGCGTGCCGACGCCCTCGTAGACGGTGCTTTCTTTGACGGGTTCGTAGTCGTCACCGATCCTGCTTTCGTAAAGGCCGACATCGACGGTCAGCACGGCGCCTTCCCACCGGACAATATCTCCGCGGTCCATCAGGAGCGGGTAAACGGCGACGCCGTCGTTCTGGCCGTCTCCGTCCCAGTCTTCCCGTTGAACGGTCACAATGGCATCGTCGTAGTCGGGGAAGGACGGCTCGTCGTCGGTCAGGTTCGCGGCCACGCCTTCGGGTGCCTCGTCCGGCGTACTGGGCACGTCCCCGGTCGGTTGCGGATTGAGGCTCATCGGCTCGGGATCGCGCATCTGGACCGACGAATCCGTTTCGTTGTCGCCCTCCTGCGCCTGAAGCGGTGGCAGCATCAGGGCGCAGGCAGCCAGGCCGCCCAGCAGGGCCAGCCCGTTCGGCTTGGTTCGGAAAAAGAGCTGTTTCGCGATCATAGCCCAACCGTAGGGGGCACCGTCGGCGACCATCAAGGGAGAATCCGGTGACCGGCCGCTGGCCCCGATGCGGGCGGGACGTCCGGGCTGTCCTCCCGCAGTGCCAGAGGCCTGCGCTATCCATTGTCGTCAGCCCAGTGGATTGTTGCGCTTGATGCCCGGGAAGCGGTCAAAGTCGCGGTCGTTGCTGTAAACGGTGGCTGAATACTCGCGTGCATGAACCGCAATCAGCGCATCGGTGCTGAGGTTGCCCCCCAGGCCGGCGTCCTCCAGCAGGTCGAAGAAAACGGACAGGCTGCCTTCGGAAAGCTGGATGAGTCGGACATGCGGACGATCAATCCAGAAGGTGACCACCCGGCGTGCCTCTTCGACCGACAACGGATTCAGGCAGATCTGCGGATGAGTCATCAGGCGGGTGAAGCCGAGCACCACGACCCAGGGCAGGGCGACCGGTTCATTACCCGACAGAACCGACTCCCACCAACTGCGCGCCCGCCTGTGTTCCGGGGCCCGTTCATCATGCGCGTAGACCAAAAGATTGAGATCGGGTACGATCATGCCTTGTCCGTCCGACTAACCGATTCAGCCTCCAACTGGTCATAAAGCTGGTTCAGACTCATGCCCCGGTAGGCGGGTTTCAGGCCCACCTTGAACGTCGGAATCGAAAGGGATTCACCCGATCCGGGCGCGGCATCTGCGGCCAGGCCGCGTGCCAGCGTCTCGTTCATGACTTGGGTCATCGGACGACGCTGTTGGCGGGCACGGTCCCGTAATGCCTCTAAAAGCGCATCATTGATGTTAATCGTTGTCCGCATAATAGCATCAAGATGCGATTTTCGGGACCTGTCAAGCAGCCCGACTGCTGCGTTTCCGGTTCACCCCCCGGCTTCCGGCCAGGCCGGGTTTCTTTGGAAGCCCAGGCTCTCCCCCAGATCGAGACAACGCGCCCAGGGACGCAGGCTGTCCGAGCAGGTGGGTGCCTCGAGCGAAGCCGCGCCCGAGCAGACTGCCAGACGGAGGGATTGGGCCAGCGGCCAGGCTTCGTGGATGCCGTAAAGCAAGCCGGCAAAAAAGGCGTCGCCCGCGCCCGCCGAGCCCCGGATCCGGTTGCTCGGAAAATCGACCGCCGGCTGCGTGTGCCGGGTGCCGTCGGCTTCGACCGCGACCGCACCGGCCGGGGTGTGGATCACCACCGCTCCCCGGACGCCTTTGCCGCAAAGGGAAGCCGCCAGGTCGGCAAGCGCCTGCCCGTCCTCCGGTGCCGGTTCGTCTCCACTGCCCTTCAGCCGGGCGGCCTCCCATTCGTTCAGCACCAGATAATCGAGGTGTGGCAGGCTGGGGCCGACGATCGAAGCAAAGTCCGCCGGTGTGCTGACCAGGTCGGCTGCGGTGATGAGACCGGCATCGGACGCAATGTTCAGCACCCGGGCGTGTCCGGCCCCGTTGTCCGCGTCGAGCGCGTCCAGCAGCCCGAAGTAGCCCAGCGCCAACAGCCGGGCCGGGGTGTTGCCCACGGGAATGTGCTCGGGCGACAGCCGCGCATTGGCACCCCGGTGATGGAAAAAGGTCCGGCGTCCGGTCCTACTGTCGGTCATGACATCCGTGTAGGAGGTCGGCACATCGGGCAGGATGGCCAGGGCCTGTGTATCGATGCCATGGATACGGCAATCCTCGCGGATCCGGGCACCGTCTGCGTCGTCGCCCGTGCAGCCGGCGGCGAAGAGCGGCAGGCCGGTTTCCAGTTTAGCCAGGCCCTTGAGCAGGTTATAGGCACAGCCGCCGTTGCCGTCACGCTCTTCCAGGATGCTCGCCAGGCCGTCCTGCTCCGGAAAGTGATCCAGCCGCTTCACATGGTCGATGATCCAGTTGCCGGCGGCCAAAATACCACGGCGTGGTTGGTTAACGGGATTCATGGGTATGGCTCAGGCCGAATGGGTAGCGGGTGGCGGGTTGCTGGAGACTGGTAGCTGGAGACTGGTAGCTGGAGACTGGTTGCTGGTGGTGGGTTGCGGGTGGCGGGTTGCTGGCAACTGACGACTGTCAACTGACAACTGACAACTGATACCGTAGTCTGTTTTTCAATACATAGCCCCAACCCTTTAACGCTTTAACCCCCCAACCCTTTAACACCATAACCCCTAACTCATTAACGCTCTAACCCTCCAACCCCCTAACTCATTAACGCTCTAACCCTCCAACTCCCTCACCCTTTTGTCTCGCTCACCAGCCGCACGGCGGGTGGTGCATCTTCGGTGATGAAGGGGAAGCGACCGATGTCGTCGCTGGCGAAGACATTGTCGTTGCGGTCGTCGTTGGCGGTGGATACCTCGCCGATGATGCAGTCGGGGCTGTCCGGCCAGAAGGTGTGCCAGACCCCGGGCACCAGCGTGATGCGCTCACCGGCCTTCAGGACGAGGGTTTCGCCGGCCGGCAGATCGCGCGGCACGCCGTTGATCGGGAGCGTCAGGGGCTGGCCGTCCGTTGCCCCCGAACCCGGCCGCTCGGCCCAGACCTGCAATGCGAGTTTCCCGTGCCGGCAGATGATGTCCTCCTTTTTCCGGCGATGGCAGTGGGCGGGCGTCTGTTGTCCGGGCCGGGCATACATCACCTTTTCGCAGTACTCGGGTTCCTCGGCCAGGTTGACGAGGGCCAGGCCGAACCGGTCGAAGGTACCGAGGCCGAAGTCGGTGATATCCCAGCGCGCATTGGGCGGCAGCGCCCAGCCATGCCGTTCGAAGACGGCTGAAGCCTCGTGAAACAGGGCATTGATTTCGGATCGTTTCATGGGAAGGACGTCAGGCGTAGCTCTGGCGGGTGGAGGTGAGCACCTGGTCCTCGGCGAGACTCCGGTGCGGTTGGATGCCCGCCTGCTCCAGCACCGCGTGGTAGGCGCGGACCGCTTCCTCCGGCCCGACCGAGCCGTCGAGGATTCGACGCAAGAACTCGATAAACGCAAGGGGATGCTCGGACAGGTTGATCTTGCGTCCGAACAGACCCGCCCGCGCGCCGTATTGCTGCGCATCGTGAATGAGCTGAAAGGCATCCCGCGTCGTTCCGGCGCTGCCGCCCATGATGCCGACGGCGAGGTCCGGGTCGTAACTGACCAGCTCCTCCAGCGGCCCCGGCCCGTTGTACGGGATTTTGAGGAAAATCGGACGCCCGGCGCGGGTCACCCCGGCCAGGCAACGGATGATGTGATCGTTGAGGAAGGCGCCGATGTGCTCAGGCGCGATGCCGGGATCCACGTTGGGATTGAAAACCTCGAGGAAGTACCGGAAGCGCTTTTTCTCCGCTTCGATCCGGAAAGCGTGAAAGGCCTCCAGCGCCGCGTAATCCTCCTCAAACTGATTGGTGAAGGTGATCGAATACAGGCCGAGGTCGGCCCCGGTGTGGGGTCGCGTGTGATTGGTCTCCAGCTTTCCGTACTTGATGTGGTCGATGTCGGCCGAGCGGAAATGCCGCGAGGGCCGGGTGGGGTACCGCCCGCCCCGGACGGCCCAGACATCGGTCGTATCATTGGCCCGTGCCGCCGGCGTAATTTTGGAGTGCTGGAACAGCCGTTCCTCCATCGCCAGCTTCTCCAGGTTGCTGGCTGACAGCAGAACGATATCGACCAGCCCCTGACGGATGACTGCGCGGATCTGCTCCCGATACGCCGCCAGGGTCTTCCAGCAGCCCGCTTGCGGGTTGTAGCCATGCGGACATTGCGCGGATCGGTCCGGCCCCGGCGCCGTAATGCCAAAGGCCATGTCCGCGTCCTTGGCGTCGGCCAGGATAAAGTCCTGCCGCGTGGCCCGGCCGGCCCGTATTTGTTCCAGCTTCTGGTCGAGGGTTTTCTGCATCAATGAATCGAAGGGTGCGGATTCCGCCGCGATTGGCTAACTTGAATCGGTCGGGCAGCTCCGGTCGAGAATTTGCCCGATCCACTTGTACTCGAACGGAGCGCGCCGCTTCAGCAAGCGTTTCTTTTTGCCAATAAATCTTTTTTGGACAGGGCATTCTTTTTGATCTTTCGCCAAACTCGAACCCTATTTTTATTCCCACATTCCCATGACTCGAATGGGTCAACCCAAACCCTTTTTAAGGTTGATAGCCTCATTTGGAGGATAACTACGACGAAAGTACTTTTGAGTGCGGCGTATCCTTCGCCGCTTTTAACATGCGGGTTTTCCAGCCGTCGTTCCGCTCCGCGGAACTGCCTTCTACGCCAAGGCGACGCTGGACATGGTGGCGGGCTGGCTGACACGCCGAACCCTCGAAAATCAGTAATTTCATCGAAACGGGATAGCCTGACCCCCCTTCGATGTCTTCGTTTCCTCCCCTTAAGATAGAGACACATTCCCATGACCCTTTTTCAACCACGGACCCTGGCCTGGCTGATCGTGGCCCTGCTCTTGGGCGGGGTGCACGGGGCCTGGCTGATTTCGATGGCGACCGGCCATGTGGCCCCCGGTTTTCCCTATGTCGACGGCGCGATCACCATCAGCCGGGCCGGACGGGGCGACCCCGCCATCTTCCTGTTCCGTGGCACGCTGATCCCCGCCGCCGTCCTGCTGGTCGGTTTCTGGCTCTCCTTCGGCCGCTGGCTCCAGCTGCAGCGGGAGTTGGTGGCCGGCGAACGGCTGCCCCGCCAGACGGGCGAACGCTGGATCCCCTGGGTCGGCGGCATCGCCGCGCTGTTCCTGATCCTGTATGCGCTCTTCCTCGGGACCGATGGGGACGTCTACACGACCCTGCGCCGCTACGGCGTCACGGTGTTTTTCGGCTTCACCCTCCTCTCCCAGCTCTGGGCTGCCGGCGCCGTGCGCTCGCTGGCCAGCGCGGGGGATCTGCCTGGACGGGAAGGCCTCAGCCGCTGGCTGATGGGCCTCGTCCTGTTCCAGTTCACGATCGGCCTGATCAGCATCTTTCTGTCCGACTACGCCTGGGATGAAGACCAGGTCGAGAACATCATTGAGTGGTGGTTCGCCCTCGCCAGCTGCCTCTGGTTCGCCATCGTGGCCCGGCTCTGGGGACCCGGCTATCGGATTGAGGGAAAGCTTTCTGAAACGGCTGATTAACCATGTCAAAGGGCTCGTGGGCTGGTGAGGTTTGGGATGCTGTCCCAGTAGGGCTGCCGCCATGAGCGCAAAGGATGGAGGCATCGCACCGCGCAGCAGCGGCCGCACCCAACGGTAGGCGTGCTTTTTGGGAGGGCTGCGCTTCAGCGCTGCCTCGCGACTCAGGCGTCTCCCCATCGCTTGCTGAAGCGGCGCGGTACACAACGGACCCGGGCCCGTCGGCATGCCGCCATTCGGCTGGCTCATGGTTTTGAAACAAGCGGCAGCCCTACCCAATGCTGTTTCTCTGTAGGGCCGGCGCTTGCGCCGCGCCGCCGCGTCACCGGTCCGAGGCCCAATTCACTCAACCCTTCGCGCCTCTGGGGTCCTTCGTGGTTTCAATCCCCAGGGTAATCAGCTGCGGGGCCGTCGCCTTTCCGTCCTTTCCGGCTTGGCGGTAAACGACCCAGCGTTCCCCCCGGCGGCGACAGCCCACCGGAGCTTTTTTGTCTCCTCTTCTGTTCTGGCACGGAGCTGTAGCTCAGTTGGAAAAGCGCGTCGTTCGCAACGATCAGGAATTCGATTATAGTCAAGGGTTTAGGAGATTTACGCCCAAAAAACACCCTAAGCCTTCCAGCAAATTTTCGATTTCTGTGTCCCTGCATTCATCCCAAAATACCTTACTTTGAACGGTGTAAATCTACCGATTTTCGGGGAACTGATCCGTAGCAAATTACCGTAATCGGCTGTGATCGTCGCTTTTCTGTGGAAATCTAAGGATTTCAGTGAATTTGTCTTGTTTGGCGCTGCTGCAATGAGCTAAATTCCCCAAAATCACTGGATTTACAATGAAATTCAAAGAACTAGGTAGAGCCATTCGCCATGCCCGGAAGGCTCAGGGCCTGACGCAGCAGGCCTTGTCTGACCTTAGTGGAGTCAGCTTGTCGGTCATTCACAAAATAGAGAAGGGGCAGGGCGATCTCAGCCTGGGCAGCCTACTGGCCGTATTGGATTCGCTTGGCATGCGATGCACCGTCCAAAGCCCGTTGGGTAGTTCCTTCGATCTGATCGACCATGGATGAGCTTCACATTTTGGTGGGGCAGGAACGGGCGGGAACCCTCCTTCGGCAACCCAACCGTTATGCGTTTCAATACGTGGAGGGCTACACCGGACCCCGCGTCTTTCTGGCCTTACCCATCCGTCGGGAACCGTACACATGGGACGCCTTCCCGCCCGCCTTCGACGGTTTGCTCCCGGAAGGCGTCCTGTTGGAACAGCTGCTGGTGCGGCACAAGCTGGATCGCACCGACAAGTGGGGTCAGCTGGCCACCGTGGGTCGGGACCTTACGGGTTTTGTGGCGGTCCTGCCGTCCGATGCCTCCGAGCCCCCGGTCGGTCGGGTCACCCCCGGGCAGACCATCCAATACAGCAAAGGCATCCAGCCTGGGGAGGGCGCATTGCCTTACGAGCTGGCCGATCTGGTCAGGTTCCACAGCACGCATGGCGTTCGTATGTCGCTTTCCGGGGTTCAGCCAAAGGTTTCGGCGATTTTCTCACGCAAGGAGGGTCAGTTCCGCCTCGTTGAAACCAACGGTCGCTTCATCCTCAAGCCATCCCCACAGGCCTTCCCCGGGGCCGCCGAGAGCGAAGCCTGGACCATGGCCCTGGCCCGGACCGCCGGTTTGCCCGTTGCGCCTTGCGGGCTGATCCAGACCCGGGACCACCACCCCGTCTTCTGGATCGAGCGCTTTGACCGGGTCGGCCAGGGCAACCGGGGTCGCCTTCGCGTGGAGGACACCTGCCAGCTGCTCGGCGTTCCCACCACCTGGAAGTATCCCGGCAATTTGGAAACCCTCGCCCGCCTGAGCCGGGAGGTCTGCAGCAACCCACGCCTTCAGCTGGCGGGCCTGTTCCATCGCGTGCTCTTTCATTGGCTCACCGGCAACAGCGATATGCACCTGAAGAACTGGTCGATGGTCGAGAACGGGCAACTCATCGAATGGTCGCCGGTTTACGACTGCCTCAATACCCAGCTCCTGACCGACGATCCCGAAGAATCCGCGCTTACCCTCGGCGACCGGAAACGCGGCTGGGACCGAGCGCTCCTCGTCGACTTCTTCGGTCGCGAGGTCTGCCGCCTGAATGAGCGCATGATCCGTCGCACCCTGAACGCACTCGGCAAGGCCTTCAACCAGCCGGCTGCCTTCAGCCCAAAGCTCAGGCCGGACCACCTCCGGCTGTGGTCAGAACGCTGGACTGCGCTCAACGGAAACTAAGATTCGGCCTTTGGCTCCTTAGCCCGCACTTCTCACCAGAATCGGAAAAAAAGGGCGATAAATCAATCTGGACGAGGGATTTGCAGCATTTCTTCGAAATGCACGTTCGTGAGGTAGCCCTTTTTCCCGATTCTTTTCGCCCACATACGCGATCTGAGGCGTGTTATTCTCGCTACGCTCGTTGAGGTGTCGCCCTGCGGGCTCGGTAGTCGGGCTGGAAACCTTCTGGTTACGCACGTCAGTGCGCGCCCAGCAGGTTTCGCCCGCCGCCGTCATGCCGCTCAGCGGCATTATGGCGGACACGCCGCCTTCCTCCTACGCCAAGGCTACGGCGGACAGGTGCAGCTCATCACATCTGGGCTTCATGAGAAGTCCGGGCTGGTGAGGTTTGGGATGCTGTCCCAGTAGGGCTGCCGCCATGAGCGCAAAGGATGGAGGCATCGCACCGCGCAGCAGCGGCCGCACCCAACGGTAGGCGTGCTTCTTGGGAGGGCTGCGCTTCAGCGCTGCCTCGCGACTCAGGCGTCTCCCCATCGCTTGCTGAAGTGGCACGGTACATGACGGAACCGGCGTCGGCATGCCGCCATTCGGCTGGCTCATGGTTTTGAAACAAGCGGCAGCCCTACAAAATGCCGTTTCTCTGTAGGGCCGGCGCTTGCGCCGCGCCGCCCGTCACCGGTCCTACGCCTCAATTCCCTCAACCCTTCGCGCCTCTGGGAGTCCTTTGTGGTTCCAATCCCCAGGGTAATCAGCTGCGGGGCCGTCGCCTTTTCGTCCTTGGCGACTTGGCGGTAAACGACCCAGCGTTCCCCCGGGCGTTGACAGCCCAGCGTCGCTTTGTCACTTCTACCGCTCTGGCACGGGGCTGTAGCTCAGTTGGAAGAGCGCGTCGTTCGCAATGACGAGGTCGTCGGTTCGATCCCGATCAGCTCCACCATGCTTCGCTCCTCACTGCGCTCGGAGCTACGCATGGCACGCCATGGGGGGCTACACCGCCGGGTCTACACCAACGTTTGGGGAGCGGGGCTGATTGATGGGTGGTGGTGTTTCTTGGATTAGCCGCGACGCTTCGCTACGGACCGCATCGGCCCCACCGCGCAGCAGCCCGAGGCGGATCAGGGAGGTCATCTTAACAGGATGGGCCCGTCGTTTGGTCTGCAGCAAGCCCGGTGTGGCTAGCCTCAGGCATTGGGGTCGGCGATGCCGCTGAGCAAATCCTCCAGCGGGTCGTTCTTCGGGTCGTCGGGCACGCCCTTGCCGAAGGCCGGCTGGCCGGCGGGGGTCCACTCAAACAGCGAAACGGTGTACGGAGCCAGAGCCAGGTCGGCGCTGACTGATTGACCGGCATCGGTCGTCCGCGCCGTGCGCTCGGGCTCGGCCTGTGAGCGCAACAAGGCCTCGAGCGCCGGCGTCAGGTTATGGGGACGGCCCAGGTGCTGCCAGCCCTCCCAGGCGGAGCCGGCACCGGGACGGATGGTGCTGGTGAAGAGGATGCCGGGGACCGATGGCTCGCCCGCCGTCAGCTTGACGGTCCAGTCCGCCGGATCGCTCGTTTCCAAAGGCGGATGATTCCAGGCCAGCAGTTTCCACCCGCTCTCAGTTTTCACCGCGCAGGCGCCGCAGCCGTCGGGGGCATCCTGCAGATCCACCGGCAGGCGGGGCAGGTCGCGGAGTTCGGCCAGGAAAGCGAAGGCATGGAAAGATGCCTTCGGCAGGCCGTGAATCGTCATCAGCCCGTAGGTGCAGGAGAACGGTGCGTTGGGGATCCCGCCCTCCTCGAAAATATCGGAAATCACCCACCAGCCGAGGCTGGTGCAGGCGTCGTCGAGCTCGGTCAGGTTGCGCGCGAGGAATGAAGCAGCGAAACAGCTGTCGACGTAGGTGTTCTCCCCCCAGGTGACACGGCCCTCGGGGTGGACGCTCTGCGTGTTCCATTCGGTCCAGTGGATCTCAAGATCGGGTCGCGGCGAGGCCTTTACCTCCTGCTGCACCTCCCGCACCCGGTCGGCAAAAAAGTGCCCCGGTTCATGCGGACTGTCCTTGCGCTTAGGATAAACAACGTATTCGTCCTGCGGATACAGGTGCGTCGAAACGAAATCGATGGGAACGTCGTTGTCGACGCACCAGTGGATCAGGTCGCCGATCCAGGCACCGGAGGCGGTGGCAGGGCCGCCGATCCTCAGTTCCGGGTGAACCGCCTTCACGCCACGGGCGGCATGGGCATAGAGCTGCCAATAGTCTTCCTGGGAGCCGGACCAGAACCCTTTCAGGTTGGGCTCGTTCCAGACCTCGAAATACCAGTGGCGCACCTCCTCGTAGCCGTAGCGCTCGAGACAGTGTCGGGTAAAAGCCTCCACCAGCGCCTGCCATTCCTCAAACCTGGCCGGCGGCGTGACGTTCATCTCATAGAAGAACATGGTCTGCTCGCCTGAGGCCAGCGCGGCGGGCATGGGGTTGAGTTCGACGAAGGGCCGCAGGCCCAACGCCAGCAGGCTGTCGAACACCTTGTCGATGTGATGCCACTGAAAGCGGAGCGTCCCGTCGGGGGCGCGCTGCACCACGTTCATGTCGTCGTGAAACAGGCCGTGGAACCGGCAGTGCGTCCAGCCGATGGCGGCCTGGGCCTCCGCGACATGCTCAAGCACATCGGCGCGCAGCAGTTCGTAGGCGCGGCCCACCGCCACGCAGCGCTGCCAGGGCGCACGAAAGGGAGGTCGGGTGGGACCGTTGGGTTTCAGGGTCAAGGTGGGCATCGGTTGCTAAGGTTGGCTAATAAAGGGCAAGGGTTCGAAAGAGGTTAGTAAAGGCCGGCTCAACCGTGACCGAGTCCCGGTTGGGAAAGCGGTGATTGGAATCACCGCACTCAAAAGGGCTTGTATACCATGGTCACGTGTCACCCTTCCGGTCGTCTGGTAACGTTTTGTGGGTCAGCTGAGCTTGCCTTCGATCCAGGCAGCTTTGTCCGGTTCCTCGAACGGCTCGGCGGGGCCTGCCAGGTCGAGTTTCACCACGGAAACGGCGGGGTGGGGTGGGGCCGCGGGAAAGCCGGTCAGGACCGTCTTGCCGTTGGCTCCGGTCTCGACCGTGAGTGGTTGGTCGACGCCCAGCAGCGTGGCGGTGCGGACAGGCGTCTTGAGCTCGATCAGGACAGTCCGGTCTGAGCTGTAACGGAAAAGGCAGAGGTAGGCGCCGTTGTCCGGACCGCCGATATAGATGCCCTGTGAATGGTGGACATTGCCCGGCCAGATCCGTTTGGAGCCGTAGATCGCCTGACCGTGATCCGCCAACCAGCGGCCGATGGATTCCAGGGGCTCCCGGTCACCGAGGTCGACACTGCCGTCCGGCATCGGTCCGATGTTGAGCAGGAAATTGCCTTCGCCGGCGGCGGCCAGGCAGAGATTCTGCAGGAGTTGGGGCAGGGTCTTTCGGTTCGGGTTGTGCCTGATCCAGCCCCAACCACCCGGATCACCGATGGTCATGCAGCTTTCCCAGCCGCGGCCCGTCTCGCTGGCGGTGACGTGTTGCTCGGGCGTGTCGAGATCCGCGGGCAGCCCGAGCCGATTATTGACCAGGATGTCGGGCTGCAGCTCGCGTATCATCGCAAGCAGCTCCTCGGAGCGCCAGAAGGCCGGGATGCTGGGCACCTCTACCTTGCCGTGGGCGACCCAGGCCCCGTCGTACCACAGGACGTCGATCTTGCCGTAGCGGGTGAGCAGTTCGCGCGTCTGGTCGTGCAGGCTCTGGACGAGGGCGTCACGGTTTTCCGGATAAGCCTCCGGCTCGAAATAGCCGGGGAAGCCCCAGTCGATGTTGGACAGATAGAAGCCGACCTTGAGCCCGTGTCGACGACAGGCCTCGACGAACTCACCCACTAAATCCCGCCCCGGCAGAAAGTTGCCGATGTGGAAGTCGACCGTATCGGTCGGGAACAGGCAGAAACCGTCGTGGTGTTTGGTGGTCAGGACCGCGTATTTCATGCCCGCCCGTACCGCCAGTTGCACCCATTGATCGGCACAGTTGGCAGCCGGGGCAAACTGCTCGGCGAGCCGCCGGTAGTCGTCGCGCGGGATACGTTCCCGGAACTGCACCCATTCCCCGCGGCCGGGGATGGCGTACAGGCCATAATGGATGAACAGCCCGAAACGGGCCTGGTGGAGCCACGCAATGCGGCGGGCGTAGTCGGGATCAGCGGTTGTGTGGGGCACGGGGTCGTCAGCCATGCCAACGATCACAGCGGGGTCTGTGGACCCGACGCAAGCCCAGCCGGTCCGACCGCGTCACCTGGCGGCCAGCACCTCGGCCCCGGCTTCGGCCATCTGTCGTTTCGCATCCGGGATGGCCTCGGGGGTGGCGCCCACACCGGCGCAGGCGTCGAGCAGGACCCGTGTCCGGTAACCGTAGCGTTCGCTGGCGGCATCACAGGCGGTTTCCTTGACGCAGTAGTCGATGGCGATACCGACCACATCGACCGCCCCGATACCCTGTTCGCGCAGGTAGGCATGGAGACCGGTCTCTTCGCCGTCGTCATCCGCAAAGCCGCTGTAGTTTTCGACATCCGGTTTACGGCCCTTGCGGACCTCTTTGTCGATCAGGCTGAGGTCGAGATCCGGATGCGGTTCATGGCCCTGGCCGGTCTCCACGCAATGATCGGGCCAGAGCATCTGGTGCCGCCCGCCGGGCAACACGATTTCCTGAAACGGCTCTTTGCCGTGCCGCGAGGCAAAGCTGATATGCCCTTCGGGATGCATTTCGCGGATCAGGACCACCGCATCATAGGTGCCGGAACGGGCCAGCTCGTTGATTCGGGGCATGATCGCCGCGCCCTGTTCGGTGGCGAGGCTGCCGCCCGGACAGAAATCTTTGAGCGGGTCGACAATGAGGAGGGCTGTTTTTGAGGGCATTTTCACACAATAAGGCCAGACCGCCCCGATCACAAGGGGGAGGCCGGAAGTCTAGGGCGTGTTTGAAAAGTCGAGTTAGGCGGAAAACTGACGGCTTTTACGCGTGTGGCGGGCCAAAGAGCCCGCCACTCCATGGAGACGCCGGCTCTTTGGCCGGCGTTCGCGACTCCAGCCAGACTTTCCAGACACGCCCTAGCCCGAACTTCTCACCAGAATCGGGAAACAGGGCGGTAAATAATGCTGAACGAGGGGCTTGCAGCATTTCTTCGAAATGCACGTTTGTGGTGTTGCCCTGTTTCCCGATTCTTTTCGCCCACATGCGCGATCTGCTGCGTTGTCGGGCTGGAAACCGCCTGGTTACGCACCTCAGTGCGCGCCCAGCCGGTTTCGCCCTCCGCCTTGCAGCTCATCACATCTGGGCTTCATGAGAAGTCCGGACTAGCCCGGAATTGTTTATCGCCCTTTTTTCCGATGCTGATGAGAAGTCCGGGCTTGGTTGACGGGCGAGGTGAACAGGTGTTCACTAAAGTGTGCGTTACGGTAAGCAGGATACCGGGGAACCGGATCCCCGCTCCATCCGCGGCCGGTCCACCCGGTGGAACCCGGGGAACCGGTTCGAGTCCAGCCACGTGGATTGGGATCCCGAGTCGGCGGCGGCTGTGCCCGCTGAGCGACCCAAGACGGAAATCCGGACCGAGGCTCCGGTGAGGGACATCCTGTCGAAGAACACCAGTCCGGATATCCCCTTCGACCTCGGGTTGAATCCGTACCGTGGCTGTGAGCACGGCTGCGCCTATTGCTATGCCCGTCCAACACACGAGTACCTCGGCTATTCCGCCGGGCTGGACTTTGAGACTAAAATCGTCGCCCGGCCCGAAGCTCCGGAGCGACTGAAGGAAACGTTTGCCCGGCCCGGCTACCAGCCATCGCCCCTGGCCCTGAGCGGGGTGACCGATCCCTACCAGCCCGCCGAGCAACGGCTCCGGATCACCCGGGGCTGCCTGGAGGTGCTGGCCGCCTGTCGCCACCCGGTCTCCCTCATCACCAAGAACCGGCTGGTGCTTCGGGACATCGACTTGCTGGCAGACCTGGCCGCGGACCAGGCCGTTCGCGTCACTTTGAGTATCACGACGCTGGACACAACATTGGCTCGGTGCCTCGAGCCGCGGACCAGCAGTCCGAAGGAGCGCCTAGAGGCCATCGCCGGTCTGGCCGCAGCCGGCATACCGGTCGGGGTCAACATCGCACCGCTCATCCCGGGTCTGACCGACATTGAGCTTGTGCCCATCCTCAAGGCGGCGGCCGAGGCCGGGGCCTTGCACGCCGGTTACGGCCTCCTGCGGCTGCCCCATGCCGTCGAGCCTCTCTTACTCGACTGGCTTGAACGCCACGAGCCGGGCAAACGGCGACGCGTGCTGGACCGGCTCCGCCAGTTGCGCAATGGCCGGCTGTCCGACAGCGCTCCCGGCCGACGGATGAAAGGCCAGGGCATTTGGGCCGACACCTACCAGGGCCTCTTTCGGACCACTGCCAAACGTCTCGGTCTGAATCGCTATAAACAGCCGCTCAATACCAGCGCCTTCATCCCGCCCGGTGGCCGGCAGCTGGAGCTGTTGTAAGGGTCGAGGGGACGAGGGCGACGACCGGAGGGCAGAAGGCCGGGAGCGGAACCCTGTAGGGCTGGCGCTTGCGCCACGCCGCGGTGGTAGAGGTAATTCTGCTTATCCGGTTACAATGCGGCCTGTCGAATGGCCGACTCCCGCGACATACCTGACCCCGCGCTCATTACCCAGCGGGCGTCGCTATTCGACTGGCTCATGATTCGAACCGAGCAACGCCCATATGGTGCAAAGTCTTGCGCGGCCCTTGGCGGCTTTGCGGTTTGTCAGAAGCTTCCGCTCTCTGCCCGCTGCTTTCGGTATTCGGCCCTCAGCCCCCTGCCTGCGGCTGAAACAGCGCGTGGATCTGGAGCGTGATGCGGTCGTTGACGAGGTGCATGCCGAGGCGCTCGAACAGTTTTCCGGTCCCGTAGAGGACGTTGTAGCGTGTCCGGTCGAGGTCGACGACGGCCTGGAAGGCCACGCCCTTGGCGGTTTCGATGATCAGCGCGTCGAAGGTCTCGGGCTGGGTGACGCCGCGGATCGTGACGTTGGCCTTGATGCGGGTATTGGGCTGTCCGGGCGGTGTATCCGGCATGGGGTCGGTAAACATCAGGGCGCACCGGGCCTCGGGATAATTTTCCACATCGAAAAAATCCTCATGCTTGAGGTGACTGACCAGCAGCCCGTTCATGTCCGGGTCCTCGATGTCACCGACGGCGAGGGACTCCATGTCGATGACGACCTCCCCGGCAAAGAGACGACCGTGCTCGATGGTGATGGTACCCGATTTCAGCGGAATGCTGCCGTGGTGCTGATTGAGCGGATTGCGGCCGACCCAGCGCACGATACCGGTGTCGGGCACCAGGCCGTACACACCATCCGCCGGCGGCGGGGGTGCCAGCTCCTGAGCGTCTTTCGGGTCGCTGCCTTCGACAGGTCCGCCGACGGTCCGCCAGGCGGCCAGACCTCCCTGGAGGGCAACGACTTCCTTGTAGCCGGCACGCTGCAGGCGATAGGCGGCCACTTCGGCCGCTCGAAAGGTGGCGTTCTCGCCGTAAACGATGACAGAGGTCGACGGATCGGGAACTCGCTCCTTCACCTTGTCCAGAAAGGCGACCTCATACACGCAGGCGTTTTGAGCAGTCGGGATATGGCCGAGGTCAAACGCTTCGCTGCTCCGGATGTCGAGCACGGTAACCGGGGCCCCGGCGTCGATGTGATTTTTGACGCTGGCGACGTCCTGAAAGGTGATGGAACCGGGTTCGGGGAGCATGGGATCAAGGGGGAATCGGTAGGATCGTCTAAACCTGATCGTTTGGAAGCGGATGGCAAGCGCAGGCCATCAGGTCGAACGGCGTGCTTTGTGCCGTATGTTGATCAAGGCCTTCATGATCCCGCTCAGGTCACCCGAGGCGCAAACCCCGCCAAAGGCGTCATGGAGCTGCCGATACAGAACATAGAGTTGATCGTAAGTCGTCTGGGCTTCCTCGTCCGGCTCGTAGCGGATATCCTTAATCGCGGCCATGGTCTGCTGCGCGGCGGGCACATCCGGATAGACGCCGGCTACCACAGCGCCCGCCACCGCGGATCCCAGCGCGCAAGCCTGGCCGGAGGCGGCGACTTCCATCGTGCAGCCAGTGACATCGGCGTAGATTTGCATGAGCATTGGATTTTTTTCGGCGATGCCGCCGCAACAGACAATGCGGTCAATCCGCACCCCGTACGCTCGGAAGCGTTCGACAATGGCGCGTGCGCCAAAGGCGGTTGCCTCGATCAGCGCCCGGTAAATCTCGGCCCGGGTGGTGTGCAGCGTCTGGCCGAGCAACAGGCCGCTCAGCCGGGGATCGACCAGAATCGTCCGGTTGCCGTTGTTCCAGTCAAGGGCGAGCAACCCGCTTTCGCCGGGCTTCAGCGCGGCGGCCTCGTCGGTGAGTTGCTGATGCAGGCCGGCGTCCCCCTGGCAGACGCCTTCCACCCACCATTTGAAAATGTCACCCACGGCGGACTGACCGGCTTCGAGGCCGTAATGGGCGGGCAACACCGATCCCGGCACGATGCCGCAGATGCCGGGGATGTCGGCCAGCTCGTCGGTGAGGGGGGCGACCGCGCAGTCGCAGGTCGAGGTGCCGATGATTTTCACCAGCGTGCCCGGGGCGACCCCCGAGCCAATGGCGCCGAGGTGCGCGTCGAAGGCGCCGACCGCGACGGGGATGCCGGAGGGCAGACCGAGTTTTTCGGCCCAGGCCGGGCTGAGGTGTCCTGCCGGTTCGGATACGTCGAAGGCCGTCTCATAGAGTCGGTCGCGGAGGTCGGCCAGCTTCGGGTCCAGGCGGCCCAGAAAGGCTTTGTCCGGCAGGCCGCCCCAGTCCGGGCTGTACAGGGCCTTGTGGCCGGCGGCGCAGACGCTCCGGCGGATAGCGGCGGGGGATTCGACCCCGCAGAGGACGGCGGGCACAAAATCGGCGAGTTCGACCCAGCTGTGAGCGGCGTCGAAGACCGTGGGATCGACGTTGAGGCAGTGCCAGATCTTGGACCAGAACCATTCGGAGGAATAAGTATTGCCGCACTTGGCGATGAGTTCGGGGGCATGTTCGGCCGCCAGCCGGGTAATGGCCTCCGCCTCTTCAATGCTGGTGTGATCCTTCCATAGCCAGCACTGGGCGTTGAGGTTTTCCCGGAAGCGATCCTGGTCGGCCAGGGGGACGTTTCGGTCGTCCACCGGTATCGGGCTGCTGCCGGTCGTATCGACGCCGATGCCGACGACCGCCCCGGGATCGAAGCCCGGTTGCCGGCTGGCCTCCGTGAGGGCCGCGTCGACCGCTGCCTGCAGCGCGGTCAGGTAGTCGTTCGGGTGCTGGCGGGCCAGGTTCGGGTCGCGGCGGTCGAGCAGGATGCCGTCTTCGCCGCTGGGGTAGGTTGCGACGCCGGTGCCGAACGCACGGCCGTCGTCGGTGGAAACAAACAAAGCGCGGACCGAATTGGTCCCGTAATCGATTCCGAGGGAGATGGGCATGGGATCAGGCGTTGGGGTGAATCATGACTTTGAGGGTATCCTCGGGCGCGCGGGACGCCTGGTCAAAGGCTTCGGCCACCTGGTCCAATGGAAACCGGTGCGTGACCAGCGCGTCGAGGTCGATTGCCGGGTACGGCGGTGTCGTCAGCCGGATGGCCTCGGGGTAGGTGTGTTTCATCCGGCGGGCAAAAAGGACGTTGATCTCCTTGCGGCGCAATAGCGCGTGCGGAAACCAGATGCGGTCGTCTTCGGGGATCCCGATCAGGACCAGCGTGCCGCCGGGGGCCAGCGCTTCGGCTGCCTGGCGGGCAGCCTCGCCTCCTTCCGCCGCTTCAAAGGCCAGGTCCAGTCCCTCGCCGGTCGTGTATTTCTGCGCCCAGTCGGGGCTTGCCGGCGGGTCGTCGTTGATGGCGTCGGCCTCGGCCCAGGACAGCGCGCGTCGGGAGCGCCCGGGGTTCGGATCGCAGGCGAGGACGAGGCCGGCGCGCGCGAGCCGGGCCAGCCGCGCGATCATCAGCCCGATGTTGCCCAGGCCCCAGACGCCGACGCGCTGGCCGGCGCGGAGCCCGCCCAGCCGGGTGGCATGGATGGCCACGCCCAGCGGTTCGAGCAGGGCCCCGGTTTCTTCGCTCATGCCGGTGGGCAGGGGAAAGCACTGCCCGGCCGGCAGCAGGAGGGTGCTCTGCAGGGCGCCATCGGTCGGCGGTACCCCCAGAAACCGGTGGTGCGGGCAGAGATGCGGATCGTCCTGCCGGCACCAGCGGCAACGGTGGCAGGGAATGTGTGGTTCGACCGCGACCGGTATGCCGGGGGTGAGTCGGGTCCCGTCGGCGGCCAGTGCATCGTCGCCGGTCGCATCGATTGCCCCCGCCAGCTCATGGCCGAACACGAGCGGGTCCGTCAGCGCCCGGGTGGTGAACTGACCGGTGCGGTAGACATGGAGGTCACTGCCGCAGATGCCCACGGCCCCGACGCGGACACGCACCTCGCCGGGACCCGGGTTGGCCGGCTCGCTGTCCACGATGTCGAAGCGCCGGTCCGGATAAAAACGCGCCTGGGCCATGAGCTTATCCAAGCAGGCAGCCGGCCCCGGTGACAAACGTTGTGTTGCGGAAGTGGCAGCGGTCCAACGCGGATCCGGGTTGGAGGCTCCTGAGGAACGGCCCTGTATCCGGGAGGGCCCGCCGTCGTCGGCGGCCGTTTTAAGGCTCGGGGTGGTTGTGGAGGGTAGCCGGTGGCACCTGGGTCCTTGCCCGTCGCCAGAACTGCGGCTCAAGTAGGGGCATGGTTGCTGATGCCGCCGGTTCTCCGGTCTATCGACCTGTCGTCGCACAGGACATCCCGGACCTGTTCCGGATTCGGGTGGCCACCTGGGAAAACGATCGTGGCGCCGAGGAGCTGTCGGCGCTGGGAATCACCCCGGCATCGGTCCGGGCCCTGCTCGGAAGCGGGGACCAAGCCGGCTGGCTGGCGGAGGTGGCCGACGAGCCGGTCGGCTTTGCGCTGGGTAACCGGGCCACTGGCGAACTCTGGGTCGTGGCGGTCCTGCCCGAACACGAAGGACGCGGTATCGGGCGCGGGCTGATGCTGCGGGTCGAGGCCTGGCTGCTGGTCTCCGGCTGGAACCGCATCTGGCTGACCACTTATCTCGAGGACCACTGGCGTGCCATTGGCTTTTACCGGAAGCTGGGGTGGACTTTCTGGAAACAGGAACAGGGCGACCGGTTTCTGCAAAAGCAGTTTACCGGGCGGCGGCTCGGGCGTGCCGTCGCCGCGCTGCCCGCGACCGATCCGGTGGATGCCACCTACGGGGTCACCCCGGACGCTCCGCTGGGCCCGGCCTGGCCGGCGCTGCCGGTCCGTTTCGACCGTGTGGTCTGGTATCCACCGGCCATGCGTTCGCGAGCCATGGGTCAGATCCTGCCGCACATTGCCCGCGACACGGTGTTGATCGGTTTTTCGAAATCAGGGCTGGGTGCGCTCAACCTGGCTCTCGATCACCCTGGGCTGTTTCGCTGGGTTATCCTGTTCGATGCGCCGCTCATGCGGCCGGAGGCGCCACCCTGGGATGATTGCCACGCCTTTTATGACCTGGCTGCCTGGGCGGCAGATCAACCGGCCAACCGTCTGCCGGATCTGAAGGAGCTGACGGAATCCGGCACCCGACTCCTTCACCTGTCGGGCCGCGGTTTCCACGACGAGCACGTCGCTTTTCAGGACCTGCTGGACCGGGAGGGGATCCCGGCCACCTTCCAGCCCGACAACGCCGCAGATCGCGCATATGGGCGAAAAGAATCGGAAAAATGGGCACAACCACGAACGTGCATTTCGAAGAAATGCTTCAAGCCCTTCGGCCAGAATCCCATACCGCCCATTTTTCCGATTCTGGTGAGAAGTTCGGGCTCGCCGCCGTTTGACGCCCATTCACAAAAGGGTTGCGCCGACAGTAATGTGACCTATGCTTAGGCCTATGTCAGATGCAAACCCAGGTAAATCAGGTCGGCGCGTGGCCGTTTTCAAAAACGGGGCAAATCGGGCTATCCGGATCCCGCGCGAGTATGATTTCGAGGAGGAGGCCGTCTGGATTACCCGTGAGGGCAAGCGTCTGGTGCTCGAGCCGATCCCCAAAAGCTCAGCGTTGCTGGCAGCCTTGGAATCCATGAAACCGCTGAAGATGGGTTTTCCTTCCGTCGATGACGACTTGTCGCCCCTGGACGAGCCAAGGTTGTGAAATCCGAATACACCTACTTGCTGGATACCAATATCCTGGCTGCGCTGGCACGGAATCCTCAAGGTTCTGTCTATCGGGCGATCAAGGAACGCGGACCTGAAACCCTCTGCACGAGTGTGATCGTGGCAGGCGAGATCGAATATGGCCTCCGGAAAAAGAACGCCGCGCGTCTTTGTCGCCAGATGGAATCCATCCTGTCGCACGTTCCCGTCCTGGGCCTCGACCCGGATGTCGCTCAAAGCTATGGTCGGCTCCGTCAAAACCTGGCCAGTCGAGGCCTGCTGATTGGCCCGAATGACTTGTGGATTGCTGCTCATGCCCTGGTCCTCGGTCTGACCCTGGTAACGGCCAATACCATCGAGTTCCGGCGCGTTGCCAGCCTGCGGCTGGCAGACTGGAGCCGTTGATTTTCCTCTCAATCGGAGGCTTCATGAGAAGTCCGGGCTATGCGCCAGCGCGCACTCGCGGCACACGCCCAACCAGCCAGAGCAGGGCCAGCAGAGCCAGCGGCAGCGTCAGGAAATAGCTCCAGCCGGGCCAGCCCAGGGCGGTGGGCAGGTAGCCCAGCAGGGCGGCGCCCGCCATGACCGTCAGTGCGTAGACGCCCTGCGTGGCCACGTGATCGATGTGATCGCAGCCGGAGGAGATCGACGACAGGACCGTCGTATCCGAAATCGGACTACAGTGGTCACCGAAGATGGCACCATCGAGGACCGCCGCGCCGGTCAGGAAGAAAATCACCAGGGTGGCCGGTTCGGCCGCCCCAAGCGCGTGCGCCAGCGGCAGGATGACCGGGATGAGGATCCCCATGGTGGCCCACGATGAGCCCATCGAAAAACTCATGCCGCTGGCCACCACAAAGGTGAGAAGCGGCAACAGCCAGAGCGGCAGCCGGTCACCCAGCAACGAAATCAGGTAGGTGTCGGTTCCGATGCTCTTGCAGATGTCCTGCATCGACCAGGCCATGACAATGATGAAGAGCGCCATCCGCAGCGTCAGCAGGGCCCGGCCAAAAGCCCCCAGCGCCTGCAGGGGTCGGAGCAGGCCGCGCGCGACCGGAAGCAGGAGGGCCGGGACACTGCCGATGATGGCGGCGAGGAAGAGCACCAGCATGACGCCGGGTCCGTCCGGGTCATAAATATCATAGGCGGCAGCGCCAAAGGCGGTCCGCAGCCCCTTGAGGCTGGTCAGGTCCGGGGAACCCCAGCCCCAGCCGATGGCGCGTGCCGAGCCAACCAGGAGGATGCCGACCGGGATGAGCAGGAGGACCAGCCCGATCGGGAATACGGCGTGGAGCCAAAGCCCCGGATGATCTTCCGGGCGTGGCGTCTGTTCAGCCGAGTCATTGACCATCAGCCGGGCGCCGGGGCGGCTGACCTGTCCGGTTTCGACCGCCCGTTGCTCCGCTTTCAGCATGGGACCGAAGTCGCGGTTCGTCAGCGCAGTGAGGAGCACCAGCATGAGCGCTCCGTAGCAATAAAAGCGATACGGCAGCAGTTGCAGAAAAAGACTGTAGCCGTCGGTGTCCATGCCGAGGTCGGAGGCCGCCGCCCCGAGAAGAAAGACCTCGAACGCGATCCAGGTGGAGACCAGCGCGATCCCGGCGATGGGGGCGGTGGTGCTGTCGACGATGTAGGCGAGCTTTTCGCGCGAGATCCGGAAACGGTCGGTCAGCGCCCGCATGGTGTTCCCGACCACGACCGTATTGCTGTAATCGTCAAAAAAGACGACCAGGCCGGAGACGAAGGCGGTGACTTTGGCTGATCGCGGTCCACGCGCAAACCGGGTAAAGAGCCCCACCATGCCCTGAATCCCGCCGCTCCGGTAGGTCACGTAAATCAGCCCCACCAGGCAGAAGAGGAAACCGAAGATATAGACCTGGAACTGCTCGGTCAGGTTGATGGCGATCAGCCACCAGGCGGTGTCGAAAAAACCGGAGTCGGCGGCACCCTTGGTCCAGCCCCGGGCCTCGGCCGGCAGGCCCAGCATCAGGGCGACACCGAGCAGAAAGGCGCTGGTCAGCGCGAAGACCAGCGAACGGAAGGCCAGCGCCAGGATGACGGCGATGAGCGGCGGCAGCAGGCTGGACCAGTGGCCGACCGGCCGACCGTCGATCTCCCCGACCCCGGCCGGCAGAAGGCTCAGAATCAGGCAGACCAGCGCGATGACGCAGGCTGTGCCCAACCAGCGCTTCGGGCGACGCCACAGTGGGGTTTCAGGGTGGGGTGGGTGGGCGGCTTCACTCACGGGGAGCCATACAGCAGACGGCGGGCCGGCTGGCAACCGCCCGGATGCCACGCCCGGGATTTGCTATAGCATGATATGCTGAAGCCATGGTAACTGATGACACATTGAAAGCCAGGCGAGCCACGATGGTGCGCGACCAATTGAAGCGCCGCGGAATCGCTGACCCGGAAGTTCTGCGGGTGATGGGCACCGTTCCCCGTCACGCCTTCATGCCGGAGGAAGACCAGGCCTTTGCCTATGTGGACGGCGCCCGGCCGCTCAGCCATGGCCAGACCATTTCCCAGCCCTACATCGTCGCCCTCATGACCGAGGCGCTGCAACCCGAACCAGGGCTTCGGGTGCTGGAGATCGGCACCGGTTGCGGCTACCAGACCGCCATTCTGGCCGAGCTGGGCCTCGAGATCTGGTCGGTCGAAATCGTGGAGCCGCTGGCCCGCTCGGCGCGCGAGCATCTCGAAGCGCTGGGGTACGGTGATCGCTTTCGCCTCAGGGTGGGTGACGGCCGGGAGGGCTTCAAGGCCGGGGCCCCTTTCGACCGGCTGATCTGTGCGGCCGCAGTTCCGGAGATCCCGGAGACCTGGCGCCGGCAATTGGTGCCGGGCGGCTGGATGGTGCTGCCCCATGGCCCGTCCGGGCGGGGCGCTGTTCAACAGCTCAAGTGTATCCGTAAACCCGATACGGAAGACGGAGAATGGGCTGAAACCGTGATCCTTGACGTGGCTTTCGTTCCGCTGACGGGTGAGGAGGGGGATTAAGCGTCCATCGGCGCTGAACGGGTGCTGATTGGGCGCCGACCGGGCAGGGCGAGGGCGTCTTTAGCGGGCTGACTGTGGCTTGCCGTCATCCGGCTAATCCACCTGCAACCTGCTCCGTTTTTCCGCTTCCCGGACCATGGCGCGCACCATACCGGGAAAGATGAAGAGGTGCAGAATCCAGGTGCTGTACCAATAAAGGAGCCCGGGCAGGCCCTTGGGCGCAAACAGCGCCGTCTGGGTCAACCGGGTGCCGCCGCCCGAGCGAGGCGAAATCTCCCATTGGAGCCAGGCTCGACCAGGCATGCGCATTTCCGCCCGAAGGCGCAGGAAATGCGGCTCGTCGGCCTTCTCCACGCGCCAGAAATCCACCGCTTCGCCGATCAGGAGTTCCTCCGGATCGCGCCGGCCACGCCGCAGGCCCGGCCCGCCGACCAGCTGGTCGATCAATCCCCGCACTTTCCAGGCCCAGCGCCAGGTCAACCAGCCCTTGTCGCCGCCGATGCTGGCCGCCGTCCGGTAAAGGGCCTCGGGGCTGGCGGTGGACTCGCGGGAGCGGGTTTCCCGAAAAATTCCCTCCATGTCCTCAAATGTGGATGTATCCTCTTCCGCAATCGAACCCGACCAGCGTGTCGGCACGTGGCGCTCGCGGATACGCTGCAGCGCCAGATCGACGGCTGTCTGGTAGTCGATCGGCTCGATGTCGGGGTATCGACGCCGGGCGTCGGTCGTATCGGCTGTCAGGGGTTGGAGGATGCCCTCGACCAGCGGGATAGCGATTTTGTTGGTGATCGGGGTGACCAGGCCGACCCAGCGGGCGGCCAGACGCGGGGCCAGAACCGGCAGCGGAAAGATCCATCGTTTCATGCCGCGGCAGGTGGCGTAGCCGTGCATCATCTGGCGGAAGGTAAGGGGCTCCATGCCGATGTTGATGATACCGGCGGGCGGATGCTCCAGCGCGGCTTTCAAGTAGGACAGGACATCCCGGATGGCGATGGGTTGAACCTCGTTGGTGACCCAGCGCGGCGTAACCATGACTGGCAGGCGTTCCGTCAGGTAGCGCACCATTTCGAAACTGGCCGAGCCGGAGCCAATGACGGGTCCGGCGCGAAACTCGGTGCACTGGCCATTCCGGTTGAGGATCTGGCCCACCTCGGCCCGGCTGGCCAGGTGCGGTGACGGGTGTTCGGTATCCGCCGGTTGGATCCCGCCCAGGTAGATGATGTGACAGTCGTCCGGTGCGGCGGTCGTAAATGTTTCCGCCGCCCGGCGGTCCCGGTTCTCAAAGCCGCTGCCGGCAGTCATGCCATGGACGAGAAAATAAGCAGCCTCCTGGCCTTCCAGCGCACGCCGACAGACCTCAGGCTCGTTCAGATCGCCTTCGACCACGTGGACCTTGTCCGCCCAGGGACGGCCGTCCATGCGGCGGCGCTGGCGCACCAGCACGGTGACGCTGTGACCGGCATCGAACAGCCGGGGTACCAGGCGCCCGCCGATATAGCCGGTTGCCCCTGTAACCAGAATGCGCATGGCCTATGATAAGGGATAAGCGCCTCAACCCAAAGTGACAGGACACGTTTTAGGGCCGAATGGGTAAGTGAAAGCCCCGAGGACCACATTGACGAGTCGAGGAGCTTGCGCCGATCTGATTATCCTGCCTTAACGACAAGCGGTCTAGGACATACCTGCGCTCCTTGTTTTATGCTGTCTCGCCCTTGGTTTTTCGTGTGCCTCCTGTCGGTGACAGGGTTGGCCGGTTTGCTTTCCGCTCAGTCAGAGGGTCGCCTCGAATGGATCACCCTCGACCCCGGCACGTCCGGGGAAATCCGGAGCGAGAACCCCTTTTTTCTTCGGGAAATCTCATTCGGTACGGAATTCCAGCGCTGGGAACTGCTGGCCGGTCGCCGTTTCCTCCGTGATGATTTTAACGGCGGTCAGAAACAGGTTCTCGTGTCCAAGGACCTGGCGGTGCGCATGGTCGGTCTGGACGATATGACCAGCGTGGTTGGTAAAACGATCACTTGGGACGGTTCCGATGCTCCCGCACGCATCGTCGGCCTGATGCGCGATAAGGACGAGGGTAACGACAAATTACGGCAGGACCGCGGCATCATTTTTTACCCGCAGTCGTTTCCGAAGTTGAGGGCGACCGTTTCCTTTCCTGCCGAGGCGGTGTTTTCACCGTATTCGACCCGACCCGACGGCGTCATCCCCTGGCTCGAAATCTATCCGGTACAGGGCGAACCGCAGCGGCATGCGGGCGACTCTTATTTCCATTTCATGCCGGAAGGCGGCTTCGACCAGCGAGGCTGGGAGCGCATTGCCGGTTCCCTGGCACCGGATCCGACCGTCGGCGTCGACGGGCCCTCGCCCATGCAGCAGCGCCCCGTTGTCGCCAGTCGGGGCTTGATCCGCGCCGTCGGCGGCTGGAACGCCAATCCCGAAGCCTTTGTCGGCGCCCGGGTGAATCTTCCGGGAGAGATGGAGCCCCGGTGGATCGTGGGCGTGGTGGAGGTGGACAGCGATTTCAACGGCTGGAAGCCGACGGATCGCGACTACCTGTTTCTGCCGGTTGCGGATCCATCCACGGTGGCCGACAACCCGGACAAAAGGCCTCAGGCGATTCAGCCGGTGAGTCCGGTCTACCCGGATGCCGCCCGCCGGGCCGGCATCAGCGGAACCGTCGAGGTGCGGTTTCTGATCGACCCGGCCGGCCTGCCACAGCGAATCGACGTCCGAAGCGGACCGTCGGCTCTTCACGATGCCGCTCGGACGGCGGTGGAAAAAAGTCGTTGGTTACCGGGCATGCGGGAGGGCGAACCTGTGCCTGTTTATGTCACCATCCCCGTCGCCTTCAGCCTGAACTGACCGGTATCCGGAATCCTGCGACATGAACAACGACGAGACCATTCTGGATGACGGTAACGGGGACGAGGGCCCGCTGGGCCTGCAGCCGGGCACAATGCTCGGCCAGTATGAAGTGGAGCGATTGCTGGGGCGGGGTGGCATGGGGGCCGTTTACGCGGTACGGCACCAGGTGTTGAACCGGGTGTTCGCGCTTAAGGTCCTGCATAAGGAAGTGCTGCAGTCCGGCAACGGACCGGACCGGTTCAAGCGCGAGGCGCAGGTCATGGCCGGCCTTGAGCACCCCGCCATCCTGCGTGTCGATGATTTCGGTGAGGCTCAGGGCCTGACCTGGCTGCGCATGCCGCTGGTGGAGGGCGTTACCCGCGAACAGGCTCCCGGCCAGCGTCTGATCACGCTGAAGGACCAGATGGCGCTCGGGCCAATGGCCGAGGACGAGGTGCGCGATACCCTGAAGGCCCTGCTCGAGGGGCTGGCCTACGCCCATGAAAAGGGAGTCGTCCATCGCGACCTGAAGCCCGACAACATTCTTCTGACGGAAGGCGGACCCCTGATCAGCGACTTCGGTCTGGTCAAGCTGGCGGACAGCCAGTGGCTGAAAAGCCAGGTTGAGCTGAGCATCACCCAGTCGCTGACGATGGACGACATGAAGACCCGGGCTGACGACAGCGGGTCGGTGCCGGGATCGAGTACCCGGGCGATGATGGGCACCTACGCCTTCATGTCCCCCGAGCAGAAGAAGGGCGAGGAGCTGGATGCGCGGAGCGACCTCTACACCCTTGGCCAGATGGCCTACCTGATGCTGACCGGCGAACAGGTCATGGGTCGCGAACCCGTCGCCCAATTGCGTGACGACCTCCAAGCCGACTGGGATCCCTGGATCAACAAACTGACCAGCCTGCGGAAGGAGAACCGGTATGGTTCGGCCCGCGAGGCGCTGGAAGCCCTCCCCCGTACGGCTACGGCCCAGGCCCCGGTCAAGGCACCGAAAACCACGAAACCGAAAAAGCAGCAACCCCCCAAACCGCCGCGGGAACCCGGCAGCGGAAAAAAGGCCGTCCTGCTCGGATTGGCGGCGGTGGTCGTTGTGGCTGGCCTTGGGGTCGGGGGTTGGTTCTGGATGCAGCACCGGCAGGAGCAGGAGGCTGAAGCACGACGGATTGTAGCCGAACTCGCGGTGGAGGCCGAGGCGATCGACAACCAGATATCCCGTTCCGGTGACCGGGTTGTTTTTTTACAAGCACCGGACGGCCTGCCGGACGATGCAGTGCAGGCGGTCCGGGACGCCCAACAGGCGGGTCGGCGTGCCTTTGGCCAGTGGCTGGATCGCACCTGGACGCGGCATCCGGCGCGCATCGCACTGACGACGAGCCAGGAGATGCTGGCGGCCGGTCGGACCGGCGGCGCGATCAAGGAGACTCAGCGGGCAGTCAAGGCTTTCAAGGTGTTCGAGACGGAAAGAAAGGCAGAGCGCCGGGAGCTGTTGGAGGCACCCGTCATGGCCGCCCTTGTGGATGGATTTACTTCTGGAGAGGACCGGGATTTCAGCCCCTGGTTCGGCCTGGCGGATGACATGGTTGAAACGGCGTCGCTTGTGGTGCCGGACCAATACGCAACGATCCAGGAGGCGCTGGATGCTGCCTCAGCTGGTGACTGGATTTTGATCCGGACGGGAGATTATCGCGAAGCGCTTGTGATCGACAAGGCGGTCCGTCTGATCGGCATGGGCGGGTCGACCCGAATCGCGGCCGATCTGGCCGATGCCATTCGTCGCCCTATTCCGAAAAACAGCACGCCCTGGACGGACGCTGCCGAGGTTGCCTGCACGCTTCTTATCGAAAAGGTGGAAGGGGTTGTCCTGACCGCCCTGACTGTCCAACAATGGGATACGGAGTGGGGAAGGGGAAGGGAGACTGACGACCTGTGGGAAACGGCTTTGGTGATCCTGGAAGCCGAAGCCCGCCTCGAAAGCGTCTCGGTACGATCGGATGTGGAGGACGGACTGGGCGTGATCCAGAGCCGGTTGACCGCCACCCGGTTCGGGGCCGCTGAAAACGTCGATTCCGGTGCCTGGCTCCTGGGACCGGACCTGGAGGCGACGATCCTCGATTCCCAATTCACCCGGAATAACCGCGGGCTGGCCGCTTACGGACAAAAAGACCTCACGCTGGCCGGGGTCACGATTCGCGAAAACAGGGAAGGCGGGTTGTTTGCGGGTCCCGAGGGCCTGCTGACTGTTTCCGACTCAACCTTTGAAGACAATGGCAGCCACGGCCTCCTCCTGAACGGATTCCGTCTCGGTGAGGATCGGGTGGATAGCGACTCGATACCGGAACCATTAACGGTCAGCATCAACGGGACCGACATCAGCCAGCCCGAAAATTACGCTATCTCGGCGGATGGCAATATGACCCTGAAGCTGGCCGGGGGCACGATTCGGGGTGGGGCCGGTATCGCCGCCAATGCGCTGTTTTTCTACTACAGCGAGGAGCAGCGTAAGGCCTTTGCAGAAGGCTTTCAGGCAGCCCGGAACGCGGAACGAACCCTTACCCCTTACTCACTGGCGGATCAGGTGAGTTATCCTCCGGTCGGTGACGGCGAATGGACGGTTTTAGACCCCGTGGAAACCTACCGCACACCCGTGTCGATTCAGATCACCGACACTCGCTTCGACGTGGCGGGCCATGCGCTGGCCGCGGGCCGTCTGGTCGAGGCGGATATCCGGAACAGTATCATCCAGCGGAACAGCGATCCCAACCAGGGGCGGCGTGAAGGCATCCTGTTTGTGGGGGACCAACTCGCCTTGTCGGAGGTCACGGTTGACGGCTTTGACGGGGACGGGCTGCGCGTGAGTTCGTTCTCCGGTGACCGGTTCGTCTACATTCCGCTTCCGGAAATCAGTGTGCAGGATTCCCGGTTTCTTAATGGGGATGGCGCCGGACTGCGGGCGGAAATGGCGTCGCTGTCCCTGAAAAACTCCGTATTCGAGAACAACAAAGGGGGTGGAGCCATTGTCAAAACGGCGTGGGACCGAGGCGGATCCACCACCCGGATCGTGGGCAATACCTTTACCGGCAACGAGGGCGATGGCCTCAACCTGAATGGAAGCTGGCGTGACCTGACCGGCAACCGGTTTACCGACAACCAATACCAGGGCCTGGAACTCCTGGCAGACGGCTTTCGCGACTGGGACGAGCCACCCGAACTCCGAGTCGACGACAACCTGGCCACCGGGAACGATGACGGGTTTCGAGTGGGTGCCCGGAACCAGGCGCGGGTCCGGCTGACGCGGTTGTTTGCCCGCCAGAACCAAATAAACGGCATAGAGCTTTCTGCCTTCCGGTCAGCGACCGACACCTTGGGCTCGGTCGTGGTCGCCGACTCCGAAACCGCCGAGAATGAGAATTACGGATTCGAAATCCGTCTGGAGGGCGACGTTCAGATCCTCGGTAATTCCGTTCGCGACAACAAAAAGTATGGGATCCGGATTTCCGGGAACGACACCCGGCCGACCATCTCCCGAAACACGATCCAGGGGAGCGAGTACGGCATCCAGATCGAGTACGGTGGCGATGGGGTCATTGACGGCAACACGATCTCCGGCAACAGCAAGGACGGCATCATCGTCTACAATTCCGGCTCAACGCCGCTGATTACTAAAAACAGCATCGAAGACAATGAGGATGAGGGCGTCGAGATCACAAAGGGGGCTTACGTCACGGTGCGCGAAAACACCTTTGCCGGCAATGGCGGCCACGCCATGCTCGCCGGTTATCCCGGCACCTTCGGTGTCTTTCAGGACAATGAGATCAAAAACACGGGCAAAGGTGACAAAAAGGCCGATGGCGCCTTTGTCTTCAATGATGCTACTGCGCTGATTTCGGGTAACCGTATCCGTGCATCCAGCAGCGATGGGATCGTCGTCACCTCGACCGCCATCGGGACAGTCATTCGCGATAACACCGTGGAAAACGCCCAGGACTATGGCATCTGGATCGGGAGCAGCAATGGCACCCGGGTCGCCGATAATCGGGTGAACAACAGCGGGCGTAGCGGCATCATTATCCGGGGCGACGAAGCCCCCGTGGCCAAACAGGTCGAGTTGCGCGGCAACAGCGTCTCCACCAGCAAGGAGGACGGTATCCTCGTCACCGGGGCCAGGGCCTCGGCCCGGATCATCGGCGATCAGGTGACCGGCGCCGGCCAGTTCGGCATTCATTTCGCCGACGGTTTCGGCCTGGTCGAAGGCGGCGCTTTCAGCGGGGTGGACGCCGCCATCGAGGCGCACGGGAGCACCGGCGGCGCGTTGGTTCGTGAGGCCCGGCTCTCCGGCAAGACCGGCCTGCTCAGCACCACCGGGGCCAACATCCTGTATCAGAACATTGATACGCGATCCGTGACCGGCCAGACGACGGCTGTGGCGAATGGTGGCACCGTGAGTCGGGCGCCCTGAGATCGACCTTTGATGAGAACATCAGGCTCTTGAGCAAAAAAAGGTTTGTCTCAGCCGTTCGCCTGGCTCTTTTCACCGGCTGAAGCCGGTGCTCCGATGGCCGGAGTCGCGTCAAAGGTCCGGTGGCGACGGTCGGAGGCCCGGCTTCAGCCGGGTTTGCGACAGACCCCCAATCAGCTCCCGGGCTTTGGCCCCGATGGCCTTCACCGCCTCCCGCGGCTTGTCCGCGTGTTCCTTCACGCAATTAACCAGGGCGCTGCCGACGACGACGCCGTCGGCGGCGGTGACGACGGCGCGCACCTGCTCCGGGCTGGAAATGCCGAACCCGACCACGACGGGCAGTTCCGTATGCTGTTTGATGCGCTGGACCGCCTCCCCGATGTCAGTGGCCAGATCGTCGCGGACGCCGGTCACGCCGGCGCGGGAGACGTAGTAGACAAACCCGGTGGTCGCCCCGGTGATGGCGGGCAGGCGGTCCTCATGGGTGGTCGGCGCCACGATGAAAACAGTTCGGAGAGTAGCGTTCCGGCAGGCCGCCAGGTAGTCGTCACCTTCTTCCGGCGGCAGATCGAGGCAGAGCAGGGCGTCCACACCCGCCTCGGCGGCACGCCTGCAATAGGCCTCGGTTCCCTGGGAATAGACCAGATTGTAATAGGTGTAGAAAACGATCGGTGTATCCGGAAAATCCCGACGCAGTTGTGTCACCTGGTCAAAGACCGAGTCATGGGTGGCCCCGCTTTCGAGCGCCCGCTGGGCAGCCAATTGGTTGGTGAGCCCGTCCGCAAGGGGGTCGGAAAAGGGCACGCCCAGCTCAAGGATGTCGACGCCCGCCGCCAGCAGTTCCTGGCAGAGTTGGAGCGAAGTGGCGGCGTCCGGGTCACCCGCGCAGACGTAAGCGACAAAGGCGGCCCGGCCTTCGGAACGACAGCGGGCGAAGCAGCGGGCGATGCGGGATGAGTCGGGGGAGGCGTCGGCCATCGGAAGAGGCTAGGAAAGGTAGACCGCCTCCGACAACGCCAAAGCCGGAACGGCGTCATCATTCCGCCCGGGCTTTAAACGCTTGCGAAAGGATCCCGGATTCCCCTGCTTGTCCTGGGGTTGCGGTTTCGGCTAGGTTGGGATCATGGCAAAGGGAAAACCCACCATTCAGTCGATCGCCCGCGAAGCCCGGGTGTCGCGGATGACGGTTTCCCGGGCGCTGCGCAATGCGCCGACGGTCAACCCCGAGACCCTCCGGAAGGTACAGGCGGTGGCGAAGAAGCAGGGTTATGTGCCGGATCCGCGCATTTCGGAACTGATGGCTCACCTGCGGCGGGACCGGAGCAACCGGAGCCGGGAAAACATCGGCCTGGTGCACCTGTGCAACGCGGAAACGGCTTACAAGGATCTGTCGCCGTCGGAGGATCAGATGGTCCGGGGGATCCGCGCCCGTGCCGGTGAGTTGGGATACTTCATCGACTACGTTTCCTGTAACGTCGGTGCCCCGGAATGGCGCAAACTGATGCGGGTGCTCATCAACCGCGGAATCCGCGGGGTGATCGTTCTGGTGACCCGGGTCATCCCCGAAACCATCCCGGATATCAGTCATTGGGACGACACCTTCTTCATGGTGCTGGCCGGGCGGGCTTCGAGCTTTCTCCGGGCACCCAGCGTCACGAACAACCATCATTTCACGATGACCACCGCCCTGCGCGAACTGGAAGCGCGCCAGTACCGGCGCATCGGGCTCTACCTGACCGAACGCACGCACTATGGCGTCCAGGAAAGTTGGCATGCGGTCTGGGTGGCCGCGCAACGCCGTCACCAGCTGGATCATCCGGCGCTGTTCAATGTGGTGCAGCAGTTCGACCGGGACGACTTCCAGGCCTGGGTCAACCGGGAAGAACCGGACGTGGTTGTCACCAACCACCGGGCCACCCCCGACTGGCTGGCCGAGATGAACCTGCGGATTCCCGAGGATATCGGCTACTGCAACGTCGACTGCTCCGACCTGAAGGGCGTCAGCGGGATCTGCCAGAAGCAGTACGCCATCGGGGAAGCCGCCCTGGAAATCCTGTCCGGCAACCTCTTCCACAACGACAAGGGCAAGGCCGAAGCCCAGCGTCAGCTGCTCATTCAGGGCAATTGGGTGGAAGGCAATTCGCTCCGACCGGCCCGGTCCGTAAACGGGCGGAAACCTGCCGCGTCGTAAGCCCATGTAGGGGCGTCGCTCGCGACGCCCGTGGGACAGGCACAAAAAAAGCCGGGCCCCGTTGCGGGACCCGGCCTGTTATGAACACGATGTGGTGGTTACCCTCAGAATGCGATGTCCACCCCGGCCGAGACGACACGCGGATCGGAGAGCTGGACCCGGTCTGCGGAAAATCCGAAGAAGCGGGTCTGCTCGTCGAAGATATTCTGCACATTGAGCCGGAACGTGACGTCGTAGCGCTCCTGCCAGCGGGTCTTGTACCCGAGCAGGAGGTTGGTGACGGTCAGCTCTTCCTGAATCGCGTCGCCGGGTCCCGGTTGCTCACTTTGATAATAGCCGCTCAGGCCGACGAAGGTGCCCCTCAGGGCTTCGACCGGAAGTGTGTATCGGGCGGCCCAGGTGATGCGTTGGTCTTCGCTCATGGCCGTTGCGATTGAGTTGTTGACGTATTGCTTCAGGCTGTCGTTGTCGGCGCCGGCCTGGTCCATCTCCTCGATGAGCGAGCGCAACCGCGGGAACTGGTTGGAGAACTCGAAGTCGTAATCGGAGTATCCGAGCCGGAAGGTGAGGCCGTCGAAGGGGCTGCCCACCAATTCAAGTTCGTAGCCGGTGACCTTACGGTTGCGGGAATCGTTTCCTCCGGGTTCGAAGACATCCCCAAAGAAGGCGACCGCTTCCTGGAAACGCTGGGAATTCTGGCCGCCGATACTGCCCGCGCCTTCATTCGTCAACTGGTTGTTGAAGATCGTGAAATTCAGGCGAACCGTGTTGTCGAGGAAATCGAGCCGGACGCCGTAGTCGTCGCCCTTGCCGATTTCGGGCCCGCCGTCTTCACCGAAAATGTCCCGATAGGTAGCGAAGATAAACGATTCGGCGTTGTTGTAGAACAGCGTGACCCCGTCCCAGACCTCAGCGGTCAGGCCGTAGTTGACGATCGTCGCGTTTGACAGCTGGGGCGTGGAGCCAATGCGATCCCCGTTGGCGTCTCGCCTGAGCAACGGTCGACCGAAGCGGTCGATGTCGTTTAACCAGCGAAAACGGGAATAGTCGTCGTGCCGGATGCCGATCATCGTCGTGATCCGGTCATCCCAGAACTGGCCGTAGCTGTTGGCGTAGTAACTGTCCAGCTGCGTGCGCGAATGGAAGAAATTGTTCCTGCCGAAGTACGTGCTGACGTTGGGCAGGCCGAAATCCTCTTTGGTGGGCTGGCCTTCGTCGAGGTAACTCAGCAGCATGACCCGGTTTGTGTTGACGTCGGGGGTCAGTCCCAGGGACCGCGCATACTCGGGATCGAGCGCCTGCAGAAAACTGTTCTGCACGAACTCGTCCCGACGGTGGTAAGTCCCGAAGGTGATCTGCTGCCGCATCCAGGGCAGGTTCAGATCGTACAGACCCATGAATCTGGCCTGCCACTGCCGGTTCGACGGGGTGATTCCCCGATCCCACTGATAACTGACGATATCGCCAAAACGCGGGTTGTCGATCAGCTGGGAGGGGTTGTCCGGATCCGGAATCCGCCGGTTCGGGTCGACGGTGAGGACCTGCTGGGGGAAGGAGGCCCAGCCGACCTGGTCCTGATAGTTCAGGGAGGCCTTGAAGAGGAGATCGTCCCAGACCTGTTGCTCGAGTTCCAGCGTCAGGGTCCAGAAGTCGCGGTCGTTGGTACCGATCAGGCCACCCCAGACTTCGTCGATCGGCAGCGGGTCGCCGTCCAGAACCGCTTGCGCGGGAGCGGCGAAAACGAGCCGCATATCGTAGTCTTCCGGTGCCAGGCCCAGAGTGATGAGGTTATCATCCTGAATGACCGCACCGTTGGGTCCTCCGAAGCCCGAGATCGAAAACGCTCCGGGTACCGTGACGTCCGGGTCGTTCGAAGCCTGACTCAGGTCGAAGTTCGAATAGACCTCCCGGGTCACAAAGGACTTTTGCCGCCGGTTGATCTCCCCCCATTCGCCGCTGAGCCGGATGCGGGTGTTTTCGAAGGGCTGGTACAGGGCGGAGGCGGTCACTCCCCAGCGATCGTCACCAAGCGGATCGACCCAGGATTCCTTCTCCTGTGCCAGCGTCATCACCCGGAAGGCGAACTGGTCATTGACCGGCACGTTGAGATCGGTGCTGAAGCGCCAGGTGCCGTTTTCATCGAATCGCGCGGTCACCTCGCCGAACATGCCGTCACTGAAGGAGGCCTGCCGGGTCACGACGTTCATGACCCCGGTAACCGAGGATTCGCCATAGAGGATGCCGACCGGGCCGCGGTTGATCTCGACCTGGGAAACATTGTAGTTGTCCGAGGGCAGGTACCAGCGGAAGTTGTCCCGCGCCTGCCAGTTGGTCTGGATGCCGCGGAAGACGATCGAGTTGCCGTTCGAGCCGGTCGAACCCGAGAAAGCGTCACGCTGGTTGTAGGCCCCGACCGAATAGTTGACCGCGTCGAACATGTCCTCGGCAACGATGTCTTTCAGCAGCTGCCGGTCCATGACCGATATCGAGGCGGGAACATCGGCCAGGGGCACGTTCACCAGATTGCCAGACAGGGTGTAGTCCGCCAGGTAACCGTTGTCTTCCGTCTCCTGGACCGCGAAGGCGTCCAGTGTCAGGATTTCTTCTTCTTCGCCCGCATTGGCGGGAGACGTCTGACCGAGAAGGGGAGTGCAGCCCAGCGAGAGAGCCACTCCACCGACCTTCAGGGCGCCGTAAACCGTGTTAAGGCGTTCGTAATTCATGGGGATTTTGGGGTTATCAGTTGTCCTGATTTCGTGCATCAGGATAACCTCCGTTTTACCACGGCTCTTTCGGCGTTCAATGCACCCAATATGGGATCGTAACTCGATCGGCCGGAGCGGTCTCTCCTTGTTCCCTGAACCCGCTGAAAATCGGGATGTTACGATCCCTCGACGGCTGCCGGGGAAACCCTTGTCCCCGTACAAGCCGGGGAGCAGATTGGGAAGGTGTTTCATCGTCGTCTGCTCCTGTTGCTGTTCCCCTGTGTACTCGTCCTGGTTCTGCCGTCGCTCCACGCCCGCGACTGGGTGGTAAACCCGGCCCATGCGGAGGCGGACGACGCCGGTATGGGGACAGCCGAGGCCCCCCTGGAAACGATCAGCGAGGCGGCTGAACGCGCCCGGCCCGGCGACGTGGTCCGGGTCCACCCCGGGGTCTACCGGGAATTCGTGCGCCCGCCCCGCGGAGGCGAACCCGGGCAGCCCATCCGTTATGAAAGTGTGGAACGTCACGGCGCGGTCATTCGGGCTTCCGAACCGGCGGGGCATCTAGACTGGCAGCGGGTCGAGGTGAGCGGGAAAACGGCCTACCGGGTGGAGATCCCCGAAGCCTGGGTCCGGGGCTACAATCCCTTCGCGATCCGCGCTGCGCGGATGAACGGCTACTACACCCTGGGACAGGTGTTCTACGATGGAAAGCCGCTGGCGCAGGCGGACCATGACAACAACCTGACGCTGGTTGCCGGCAGCTGGCTGGCCGACCGCGACGGCTCGGCCGTGACCGTTTACCCGGATCCGGCGGATGGAGCCTGGGATCCCGAGCGGGTGGATCTGGCCGTGCGCAAGCAGTGCTTTGCCCCCGTCCAGCGGGGCACCTCCCGCATTGCGGTGGTCGGCTTCGTGATGGAGCACGCGGCCAATCAGTTCGCGAACGGTTTCTGGGCGCCCTACGGCAACCCGCAGGCCGGTGCGCTCAGCACGCGTAGCGGGACCCACTGGACCATCGCACACAACCGGATCCTGTGGGCCAACAGTGTCGGGATGGATGTGGGTGCCGAGGGCGACGCGGACGGTGAATTATGGCAGGCCTACAGCGAACAGGATCGTCATCACCGGATCGCGTTCAACGAGATCCTCGACAGCGGGGCAGCCGGGATCATGGGTGCCGGTGCCCGCTACATTGAGGTAATCGGCAACGTGGTTCTGCGGAGCAACCGCCACGGCTGGGCCGCACCCGAAACCGGCGGCATGAAGTTCCATTACGTCGAGCACAGCCGGATTGAGGGCAACCTGGTCAACGACAACGACAGTTATGGCATCTGGCTGGACAACCGGTACAAGCACACCGTCGTCCGCCGGAATGTGGTGATGGGCAATACGGCCCACGGCATTTTCTTTGAGATGGGACGGGGGCCGGCACTGGCGGACCACAATGTGGTGGCCTACAACGGACGCTCCGGCATCTACGCGCACGATGCCGAGGGCGTCCGTCTCGTCCACAACCTGATCGGTTACAACCAGCAATGGGGAGTCCTCTACCAGACGGTGTCGGAGCGCGGGGATCCGCCCTTCAAGGCGTCGGGGGCCCGGGTCTTCAACAACATCTTCATCCGGAATCACCGCGGACACCTGGCCCTGCCCGCCGACGGCCCGCGGTCGGAGGACAACGCCGCGGACTGGAACCTCTACATCAACGACCGGAAGTGGCCGACCGACGGCATGGGCCGCAACCAGTTCTCGCTGCATTTCAACCAGGGCCGGACCCCGCTCGATGAGGTCTGGGCCATCATCGCCGCGGGTGCCTATCCCGACGCGTCGGAAGATGCACTGGCCGTCCACCGACAGCACTGGGAGGCGCAACAGGTTCTCGGCGCTGATGCCTGGCAGGCGGCCAGCGGCTGGGACGCCAACAGCGTCTTCGCCTCGCTGCGGGAAGGCGCCATCGTGAACGGGGCCGTGTCCCGCTGGCCGTTCTCCTTCAACCGGCATGCCCGCAACCTCGTTCTGCGCGATCTCGACCTGTTTACGCAGATGACCTGTCCGCCGCAGCCTGAATTAGCCGTCGATTTTTACGGCAATCCGTATCCAGAAAACCCTGACACGCGCGTGTATCCCGGTCCCTTCCAACAGATGCCTTTCCGCGACTACCCGGAAAACAAGGACAAAGCGGAAGCCTACATCTTCCCGCTCTGGCGTCCGGAGATGACTCACTCGCCCGCGGCTCAGGTCGCCCCCTGACATGTATCCCTAACCCGGATTTCTCATGAAGCCCAGATGTGATGAGCTGCCAGGCGGAGGGCGGCTCTGACCGGGGCAGGCTATGAACAGTCCGTTGGGGCAGCCTCGGGCTTCTCTCACCGCAGCACCAACGTCGCCACAGCAACGACATAGAGCCCGATGACGAGCGCACTTTCAAAGCCGATGCCGCCGACCCCTTTGCGTTCCCGGAGCAGCATGCCGAGCAGCAGGATGGCAACCATCAGGATGTTGACGGGCACCCAGAAGATCAGCGACGCATCCAGCCCGTGGTAGATGGATCCTTCCCGGTAGGCAATGTCGGCAAATGCCGCGAAGAGGGAATCATAAGCGTTGCCGCCAATGATACCGCTGACGGCTAGTGTCAGGGCCCCACGTTTGACGGCGGAAACAGTCGTCACCAGTTCGGGCAGGGAGGTGGCCACCGCGGTGAAAAGCGCGCCCATGATGGCAAATTCCAGGCCCGACTGGTCGACGATGGCAGAGGCCACGTAGTTGAGGAACCAGCCACACAGGGCGAGCACCCCGCCCAGTACGAGGAATCCAGTCCACAGTTTTTTCAGGCTGAGCCGGATGTTGGCCCGGTCTGGCGCATCCTCCCTCGTCTCGCCGGTCTGGCGGGGGTACCACATCGGCCGCTTGCGGGCGCGGTTGACCAGATGCATCCCGTAGCCGTAGCCGATCAGCATGACCACCGTCCCTGAGTGGATGCCCCAGACCGTCCATTCAGGGGAATAGGTCGACATCAGGAAAATCGACAGCAGGCAGACGAGCAGCACGCCCTGCATCATGTTTTCGGCCGAGGCGGCAGCGTGCTCCAGGTTTGCCTTGCGGTAAAATATATCGGCCACCACCAGAAACACCGTCTGGATGGCTATACCCCCCAGCGCGTTGCTGATCGCGAGATCCGCCGAGCCATGCCAGGCCGCGGTGACAGACAGTACGCTGCCGGAAATGGAGGTGAGGGCACCGAGCAGGATCCCTCCGACCAGGGCCTCGCCCAGGCCGCCCCGGTCCGCCAACTGGTCTGCAACCGCAGTCAGCCGATAGCCGAACACCGCAATCAGTACGGCGCAGCCGATAAACGTTCCGATCAGGCTCCAGAAAGGCCAGCTGCTGATCCATGCCATGATCATGCTTACTCCATTGCCTCGCCCGAAAAGTGCGGCCTGTCGACCGGGAGGCAACCCTCCGACCATGGCCGGGGGTTCAGGCTTCGTCCAACACCGACCAATAAGGACCCAGATCGACGACCTGACCGGTGTCGAGTGCCGCGTCGAGGGCCAGGCCGGTCAGGCGATGCCCACAGCCGACGAGGGCAAGGGTGGGTGTGGGGGCGCGGGGTGTTGAGGCATGGCGGGGTCAGGGGAGGTGCTTTTTGGTGAAGGCGCGGCCGGAGCCTGATTTCAGGTATCGCTCAAAATCGGCAGCTTTCTGCTTCTCGTTGAATGCCGCGTAAAACACCAATCTCCAAGGTCGAAAGGGTCGGGTGAAATCACAGCAACCGGAATTATGATGTTTGATGCGAGATTTCAGATCTTCGGTGAATCCAGTGTAAACTTTCCCCGGATTTTGTTCACTGCGTATGCGATGGACGTAATACACGACTCTTCCCGCCACCAATGAACGGTTCCACCACCAACTGAGCCAGCCGGAAATATAAATGGGCAGCCTTCGCCTGCTTTTCTGGCTGGCCGTGCCAGCCGAAGCCTTGGCGAAGGCTGGGGTGGAAGACGGGACTTGAACCCGCGACCCCTGGTACCACAAACCAGTGCTCTAACCAACTGAGCTACATCCACCGTAAGGCCTTGCGGCGTCGGAAGCCGAAAGCAAGGCGCGGAGAGGCCACTCTGTCAACCGGGATATATGCCGGCAAGCGCTCCTCAGCTTTTCAGCGTATCGCGGTGGAAGATTGTCCAGTCGTCGAGGGCATTCAGCGTGGGGGCGTCGGGATAGGAGCCGTCGTCGGCGATGCCGGCGGCGTCGAGGATTTCCTTTCGGGTGGCGTCGTCGTGGTGGTACTGATCGACCTGGCGGTTGAAGGCGGCGATTTTTGCCGGATCGAGACGGCCGTTGGCCTGGATCCATGCCTCGCACTCGGGCAGGCTGGGGAGGGTGTCGGCGATGTATGTTTTAAAGGCCTCCATGTCGATACCGACCATGTCGAGCAGCATGGAGTCGTAGCCGGGGCAGACGCCGGGGTATTCGTCGTGGAGCATACTCTTGGCCTGGAGGCAGGCTTTCAGCCAGAGACGGGGCAGGTGCTTGATACCGAGGGGGCCGGCCACTTCGGAAGGAATCAGCGGAACGAGTTTCATAAGGAATTCAGTAAAAGGGGACCACCTGAATTTGTCAGGGAAGAAACCGCAGGCGACCGTCTTCCCCGGATTGACCGTTGACCCGGACAGGGGCGTGCCATCCTTTGAACACGTCTCGTCTCGGGCGCATCTGTGCCTGTCTTCCGATTATGCTGAACCGACATGTCCGCACCCTGACCCGGCTGGAAGGCCGGTTTCCTTACGACCTGGCCGTCTGGGTCTTTTTCCCGGCCACCCTCCTGATTTTTCTGGGGGTCATCGTCACCCTGGCGATGGGGGAAAACGCCAATGACATCTTCGATACGGTCCAGGGGGCCATCTCGGACGCCGGTGGCTGGTTCCTCATCACGGTCGTCAACCTGATCCTGGTGTTCTGTATCTTTCTGACCATTTCCCGCTTCGGGAAAGTGCGGATCGGGGGGCCGGACGCGGTGCCCGAGTTTTCCTACCGGTCGTGGTTCGCCATGTTGTTTTCGGCGGGCATGGGCATCGGTCTGCTATTCTACGGCGTGGCGGAGCCGATGTTTCACTTCATCGCCAATCCCTTTGTGGAGGGGGGGACAGAGGAAGCGGCTCGCACGGCAATGACGCTGACCTTCCTGCACTGGGGGCTGCACCCCTGGGGCACCTACGCGCTGGTCGGCCTGGCGCTTGCGTATGCCGGTTTCAACAAAAAGCTGCCGCTTTCGATCCGGTCCGCCTTTTACCCGTTGTTGGGTGAAAAGATCTATGGCTTCTGGGGGAACCTGATCGATGTGCTGGCGACCGTCGCGACGCTCTTCGGGGTGGCCACCTCGCTCGGGATCGGCGTCCAGCAGATCAACGCCGGTCTCGGTCATCTGTTCGGCCTGCCCGAATCCTCGCTGGTGCAAACCCTCCTCATCGCGGGCATCACCGCCATCGCCACCTGGTCGGTCGTCAAAGGGCTCGACGGCGGGATTCGCCGCGTCAGCGAAGTGAACATCTTCCTCGCGATCGGGCTGCTGGTCTTCGTCATCGTGCTCGGGCCGACGCTCTTTATCCTGAACGGCCTGGTACAGAACACCGGTCGCTACCTGCAGGACCTGCTGGCCATGTCGACCTGGAGCGAGGCTTACACCCGGGGCGACTGGCAGAACGACTGGACCGTGTTCTATTGGGCCTGGTGGATCGCCTGGTCGCCCTTCGTCGGCATGTTCATCGCCCGGGTGTCCTACGGGCGGACCGTGCGCGAATACATGTTGAGCGTGTTGCTGGTGCCGACGCTGGTGACCTTTCTCTGGATGACCGCCTTCGGCAACAGCGCAATCTTCATCGAGTTGTTCGGAGACGGAGGAGTGGCCGATGCCGTGCAGGAAAACCTGGCGGTCTCGCTCTTCGTTTTTCTGGAGAATTTCCCGCTCGGTGCCGTCATGTCCTTCCTCGCGGTGGTGGTCATCGTGTCCTTCTTCGTCACCTCATCCGACTCCGGGTCGATGGTGATCGATATCATCACATCGGGAGGGAATCCGGATCCCCCGAAACCGCAGCGGCTCTTCTGGGCGATCACCGAAGGGGTGGTGGCGGCGGTCCTGCTGATCGGCGGAGGCCTGACTGCCCTTCAGACGGCTGCGGTCACCACCGGTCTGCCCTTTGCGCTGGTCCTGCTCGCCATGGCCTACTCGGTCTTTGTCGGCCTGTCTCAAGACGCCGCCAAGCAGCCGCAACCGGTCAAGCACCAGCACCCCCAGTCGCCCAAGGACCTGAAGTCCTGATTATGGCCCCGGCGGGATGAGGAGGGGTTCTCAGCGGTTCGATTCGACAGACTTTTCCGCGTCGGCGTGCCGCTGGCGGCGGCCCTACAGGTACGGGCCGCTTGTCGGGCCGGCGATTGTCAGCGATCCCGAGCTCGTCGGGGGACGCCGCGCCGACGGGCTGGAGAAGGCGCGGATGCTTGGCGTGCCCGTCGGGCCAACGCCGCGACCCTCCAATGGGAGGCTGAACCAGGTCCGCAATCAGTTTGAGACCGGGCGTGTCCTGCGCATTGCGCTGCGGGCTTTTTTCGCGTTGGCTGCCGGTATGCCCAAACATCCCTGGCGCGCTCTGATTGTCCTGTTGATCATCTGCCGTTTGCAGGGCGCTCCCGTCGCAGGCGACTGGGTCGCTTATGATGAGGAAACGGGTAACCCGGCTTCAGTGATCCGACTAACCGTGAATCAGGCCGGGAATCTTGAGGGGCGCATTGTTGAGATCCTCTGGACACCACCGGAAATCGGACCGAATCCCGTTTGTCAAAAGTGCCCGGAGCCCTTTACGGACAAGCCGCTTCAAGGGTTGCGCATTCTCTGGAATCTTGAGCCGCTCGAAGGGGATTCCCAACGCTGGAAAGGCGGCTGGTTGCTTGATCCAAGAAGTGGTAACCTGTACCGCTGTCAGGTAAATCTGGATACGCCGGACCGGTTGGAGCTACGGGGCTACGTCGGCCTGCCGCTGTTCGGGAAGACACGGACCTGGGTACGACACTCGGCGGCCGATCTTGATTCTAAAGCCGCTCAGGGCGGGGATTGATTGAATCGTAGCGTAGACAATAAGCGCCTCAGACCCTGCTGTTTGAGGCGACGGCGCAGGGATCCCTGTGGATCCGCGATCCCGCGGGTGGGTGTGGTTTCGGCGGACGCAATGCGTAGCGTTCGTTGCGCCGTTGCGTGAACCCTTTGATGGAGAGCCACGCCTAACCCCGTGCTGCTGCGATGCTGACCGACCGTTAAAGCCAGGTCCTACAGGCTGCGGACGACCGCTTTGGCCACGCCCTGGATGACCAGTTCGGCGACCGGGTGCAGCTGAGGGTAGTGGGGGTTTTCCGCCTTCAGGTAGGGCGGTTTCCTGCCTTCCTGGACAAAACGCTTGAGCGTGGTCTCGCCATCGATCAGCGCAGCCACGACATCCCCGTTATTGGGCAGCCGCGGCTCAATGATGACGATGTCTCCATCGAAGATCCCGGCGTCGATCATGCTTTCGCCCCGGACTTTCAAGGCAAAGGAGCGGCGCGAGCGGGTAATGCGCGCGGTGTCTTCATCCAGCTGCAGCCGGCCAATCTCGCCCGTCGGTTCGACCCCATCCGGGTAGCCGGCGGCGATTTGGCCGAGCATGGGTATGTCCATATCGACCACGTTCAGGGCATCGTCGGGCCGGGTGTCATCATGCTGATAGGTGATCCGGAAGGTGCGGGCCTGGCCGGGTATGCGGCTGATATAGCCCTTGCGCTCGAGGGCGCGCAGGTGGCCCATCACGGCGTTGGTGCTCTTGAACTGAAAGTGTTCCTGGATTTCACGGATGCTGGGCCAGTAGCCTTGCTTGGTCTGGTGGACCTGGAGGAAACCGAGGATTTCCTGCTGGCGGAGGGTAAGGTCTTTCATGAAGCGGAGGAGAGGGAATCGGAGACGAAACAGTGTGCAAAGGTATAGGCTGAACGCCTGTTCACTGTCAAGCCGGCGGACGGCTGTTTTTTGTCGCCTTGCCGGAATATCTCATCGTCGACGCCAGGGATCCGCTTGCCCGCATCGCGGAGCTGCCCTTCCGTTGACCGATGTCTGCCGACGCCACACCCCCTGACTTCCCGGATTACCCGGACGAGCCTCCGACGGAGGATTTTGGTCCCGACCAACCGTTGCCCGACGACTGGGACGGGCGCGTCCGCCTGGCGGAGGAAGCGTTGGCGGTGGCCAGGAAACACCTGCCGACCGGGCTGGCGTCCGCCGCGGATAGCCTTCCCGTTTTGTTCCAGCCCTGGCCGGGCGATGAGGCGCCGGAGTCGGGCATTCTGGGCCTGGCCCTTGGCGCGGAGCCGGATCCCGGTTTTCACATGGAAGGCCAGGGCCATCCCGAGCCGAAGGCAATCTACCTCTACCTGGAGAGCATCGCCTTTTACGTGGAGGAAACGCGTACCCCGGTCCCGTCGCGGGGCTCGAATGCGGAGCAGGAAGCCTTCATGGAAGAAGTCGCCGCCACCTACATCCATGAACTCGGCCATCACCTCGGCCTCGACGAGGACGCCCTCTGGGACCGCGGCATCGGGTGAAAAAGTTAGAGGGTTGGGGAGTTGGGGAGTTAGTGGGTTAGGGGGTTAGGGAGTTAAGGCGTTAGTGGGTTAGGGAGTGCCTGGGCTAACGGCTTCTCCGTCCGTTTCCCGGAACACGCCAACCCTTTAACTCGATAACCCTTTAACTCCCTGACCCGGACTTCTCATGAAGCCCAGATGTGATGAGCTGCCCCTGTCCGCCATAGCTCGAAGAGCGACGGCGGAAGGCGGCGTGTCCGCCATAACCCGAAGGGTGACGGCGGGAGGGCGAAACCGGTTGGGCGTGCACTTAAGGTGCTCGTCCAAGCGGTTTCCAGCCCGACTACCGAGCCCGCAGGGCGACACCTCAACGAGCGCAGCGAGAACAACACGCCGCAGATCGCGCATGTGGGCGAAAAGAATCGGGAAACAGGACTACCTCGTGAACGTGCATTTCAAAGAAATGCTGCAAGCGTCTCGACCGGAATTACTTACCGCCCTTTTTCCCGATTCTGGTGAGAAGTTTGGGCTAACTAACTGGCCTGCATCAGAACCCAGGCGAGGGTGGGGATGCAGGCGAGGGTGCTGAGCACGATGGCACCGGAGGCAAGGGCCTCGTCGCCGTGCATCTCCTTGGCCATGACGTAGCTGGCGATGGCGGTCGGGCAGGCGGCCAGCACCATGAGAACCAACTGGGCGTCCGCGGGCAGGTCCACGAGACGGGAAAGGAGATAAGCGATGGCCGGGAGGACAACCACCTTGAGGGCCGTCGCCACGCTGGCGCTGCGGTAACGGCCTTCCATTGAAACGAAGGCCATGCCACCGCCGACGCAGATCAGGGCGGCCGGCAGCGCCAGATCGCCGGTCAATTCGAGCGTGTCGAGGATGACGCCGGGCAGGGCCCAGGGGAGAAACCCGAGGGCGGTTCCGGCCGCCGAGGCCAGGATCAGCGGATTGGTGACCACCTTTCGCAGCATGACCCCCCAGTTGCCCTGGGAACCGGGCTGGCTGCCCACCAGCAGGATGACGGAGATGGCGTTGTAGACCACCATCGTCGGCGCGAAAACAAACAGCATGATCGCCAGGACATTCGAGATCCGGGCATCGGGCGCATCTTTGAGGGCGAAGACCAGGATCGGCAGCCCGGTGTAGGCAAGGTTTCCCCGAAAGGCACCCTGGATAAAGGTGCCCACTCGTTCACGGGGCAGACGCAGCAACCGGCAAACCGGAAAGCTGAGGCCGACTACCGTCAGCGTCGCGATTGTGAAGAGGACCAGCACCGTCCAGGTGCCGTCGGGGATTCGGTCCACCGTGGCCAGTTTGTGGATGATCAGGGCGGGCAGGCTGACGTAGAACAGGAGGCGGTTCAGCTCGGCCAGCATGTCCCGGCCGATGAAGCCGCGCCGGGCCAGGATCAGGCCGAGTCCGATCAGGGCGAAGATGGGCAGGAGGGTGTTGACGACCTGGAGCATGGTGAACAGCGGCGGTAATCCGCCGCATCAGAGGACGCGGCCGGGCCGGTTGGCAATGGAACATCTCGGGTCGCGCCGGATAACCCATCACCTTCGGCTTGCAAATTGTTACGGTTATGTTACGTTAAGGTTACGGATTTATTGCCGTTTCTCAGCTCAACCCCGAAAAATAACGATGCGCTTTCCCCTGAAACGAGTCCTTCACGAACTTCGTGAACTGTTTTGCCATGACATGATCCATTCGCCCTGGGGCGACCGGGTCATGCACCAGATTTTTCGCGAGGCCGAATTCGGGCCCGACATGGAAAAAACTCCCCGCAAAGACAAGAAGGAGGAAGGATCAGGCAGCTGATGGCTCTGGAGGCGCGGGCCATCCGACGGATCTGGGCGTGTGCAGATGGATCAGCAGGGGGATGAAACTGCTGATGCCCAGGGTGATGCAGGCGAGCTGACAGGCGAGGCGCCTATTAGCCATGCCTGAAACCTGACCCTACGTGACCACCTCTGTAGAGGAGCGAACAGCCTGCCTGGCGTTTACCGAATGGTTGCCCGATAGGGATTTGAACCCCAACTAACAGGGTCAGAACCTGTCGTGCTGCCATTACACCATCGGGCACCGGTGAACGGGAAAGAGAGGAATAAGCCAAGGGTTGGTCGACACGTCAAGAACCAGTCCGGGCTTGCTGTAGTTCCCCGGCTGGCTTGGGGTTTCCGGGCCATGGACGGATCCGGATATTGCCTCCTCGACGTCGCCGACGGCCGCAAACTGGAGCAGTTCGGACCTCGCCTGCTCGACCGGCCCTGTCCGCAGTCCGTGGGCCCCCGCCGTCATCCCGAGCGCTGGTCGGCGGCCCATGCCCGGTTTGATCTCAAGAAAGGGTCCGTCGACAAGGGGGTCTGGTCTTTCCTGAATCCCGAATCCGCTGAGCCCTGGAAGATCGGCATCGATGGCCTGTGTTTCCATCTCCAATGTCAGCCGACGGGCAACGTCGGCCTGTTCCCCGAGACGCGCAGCCTCTGGGTGGACCTCGAAGCCTGGGCGGCAGCGCGCACCGCTCCCACCTTCCTCAACGCCTTTGCCTACACCGGTGGAGCCACGCTGGCCACCGCCCGAGCCGGGGCGCAATGCTGCCACGTCGACGCCGCCAAAGGCGCGGTCCGGACGGCTCGCGAAAACGCCACTGCGTCCTGCCTCGCCGAACGGCCCATCCGCTGGATCGCGGAAGACGTCCGTACTTTCCTGGCCAGGGAGGCCCGCCGGGGTCGGACTTACCATGGGATCCTGCTCGATCCCCCGTCCTTTGGACGCGGTCCGGACGGGCGCGTGTTTAAAATTGAAAAGGACCTGGATGCCCTGCTCGACCAGATGGCCGCGCTGCTCGACCCGGTCGATGCCACCGTCTGGTTGTCCGCCCACACACCCGGCATGGACGGCCGCTTCCTGGAAAAGGCGCTCAGCCGGGCTCTCGGTTTCGGCGAACTGACCAGCCGCCCCATGCTGCTCGTGGGCGACGGTATCCAGGTCCCCGCAGGCTGGCTGGCCCGGTGGACCCGGGCAACGGTTTAACCCCGGGCCCGGAACACGCCAGGTGCCTGGCCCGTGGCGGAGCGGACTTTTTTGGTCAGGTAGTTGGGATCGGCAAAACCGCAGCGCTCGGCGACGGTCCCGATCGGCAGGGCGGTCCGCTTGAGGAGGCTGAGCGCCTCCTGCAGGCGCAGGTTGTCGAGGTAACGCGAAGGCGGCAGACCAAACTGCCGCCGGAAACGGCGCAGCAGGGTGGTGCGGTGCAGGCCGTGGCGGCGCGCGAGGCTGTCGATGTTCAGGTCGGGTCGGTTGAATTCCCGGTCCAGGCTGTCCCGGATGCGCCGCATCAGGGGATCGTCGTTCCCGGGGTCGCCGGAGCCGGCCGACCGCATTTCCAGCAGGATGGCATAGGCGAGGCGCGACGCTTCGGCTTCGGCTGCCGGCAGCGGGTCAGACACCGCCCGATCCAGCCGGTCAAAAAGCGGGTGGGGGCACGCGCCAGCCGACCGCAGCCGTGCTTCCAACCCGAGGAAGGTTGCTGCTTCTGCCAGCCCTGGTGTGTCGAGGGTGAGCCAGCGATAGCGTGTATCCGAATCAAGGATACGCAGCCAATGGGCTTCCCCGGGTCGATACACAAACACCGACCCGGGCGAGGCAACGACAGCCCGGTCGTCGGCCTCAAAGCGGATGGATCCCGAAGCGATCCAGAAGACCTGCCAGAAGGGCTTGGGGGCCGTTTCCTCAAAAAAGGGCGGGGCCACCCGGTAGTCCCCGCAGGACCGCACGTGCAGCGGCAGATCCGCTGTGGGCTGGCGGTTGGCCCGGAACTGAAGCTGGCGATCGCACTGCATCCAAAGTCCCAGTTTTGATGCAAAAGTTGTCTTGGCAAGCCCTTCAGTTCGCCAAGGATCGGCTTTATGAGCGCATCCAAATCCCCCAAACTTGTCCTCATCGGTGCCGGCAGCCTGTTCTTCGGGCATAAACTGATCTGGGCCTTGAATCACCTCGATGGCCTGAAGGATGCCGACCTTGCCCTGGTCGATACCGATCCCGAGCACCTGGCCACCATGGTCCAGCTGGCCGAGACCGTCCGCCTGCCCGGAGCCGGTTACACCGTGACCGGTCATGCCGATTTCCGCGAGGCGCTCCCGGATGCCGACTTTGTGGTGCTCAGCTTTTCGCACCAGAACGCTCATTACCGTAAGGTGGATTGCGAGGCTTCCGAGCGGTTCGGGTTTCGCATGTGCTCGGGCGATACGATCGGTCCGGGCGGTCTGTTTAGGGCAATGCGTGAACTGCCGAAAATCCTGGAGATCGCCGATGCGGTGGCGGAGATCTGCCCCGACGCCTGGCTTATCAACTACATCAACCCGTCGGCGGTGAACGGCATCGCGCTGCAACTGCACGGCAAAACCCGGAACTTCGCGCTCTGCGACTCCCTCCATCTGCCGTATCTAAAACACAATTACATGAAGCAGATCGGGCTCGATCCCGCCGATATCGACGACTTCGACATGAAGATCGCCGGCGTGAACCACTTTACCTGGATGCTCAGTTGCACCTTCCGCGGCGAGGACATGATGCCCCGCATCCGCGAAAAGATGATCAGCCTCTCCGGAGCCGATGCCGACAGCGGTCACTCCAAGGCGCGGTTCAACAACACCATCGCGGTCCAGCTTTGGGACATCTATGGCGCCTGCCCGGTCTGTGTGGGCCACACCAAGGAATATGTACCGTTTTATCAGGGGCGCGGGACCGTCCCCGAGGCGGTGCCCCCGCTCGCCATCTTCGACGGAGACGAGCGGAAGGAAAAGACCGACCAGCACTGGGTCCGCCTTCGCGCCTGGGCCTTCGGCGAAACCGATGCTGAATCCTTCCATACGGATCTCGGGTCGGACCACGCCACCGACATCATTCAGGCCATCTGGAACGACAGCGGGCGTCATTTCTTTGTGAATACGCCCAACCAGGGAGCCGTCCCCAACCTGCCGGATGATGCCTTCCTCGAACTGGAATGCCGGGTCGACGCGCAGGGCGTTCACCCGGTTCCGGTCGGCCCATTCCCGCTGGGGCTTCGCTCCGAGCAACTGCGCATCCTCGACAATCACGAGCTGATCGCCCGGGGGATCCTGGAGCGCGATACCGACCTGCTGCGGCGCGCCCTCGCCGTCGATCCGCTGACCGTATCCATCGGTGAGGCCGACGCCGTCTTCGATGCGCTCTACGAGGCCGAGAACGAGGTCACCGGGCCCTATCCGCCGCGCACCGATTCGCTCGCGGGTCGCCCGACCTTTGCGCCGGAAGACACCGGCGAGGGCTTTGCCCAGGGCGTAACCGGCGTGGGCAGGGAGTCCACCCGCTGAGCAGCGGGCAGAAGGCAGAGAGAAAACTTACGTAGGGGCGTTGCTTGCGACGCCCGCGGCTTACGTAGGGGCGTTGCTTGCGACGCCCGCGGCGGATGATGGGAGGGCAGAAGGGCAGAAGACAGAAGGCAGCGGGCAGGTTGGCGCTTTGTGCCAGTCGCGTCATGTCGCGCCACCGTACCGCGCCGCTTGTAGGGCCGGCGCTTGTCAGCGATCTCGAGCTTGTCGAGGGACGCCGCGCCGACGGGCCGAGGACCGCGGACGTGCAAACCGTACCGCGCTGCTTCAGCAAGCGCGCAGTGGGGCCCGAACCCTGGACCTTACAGCCGCTCCGTGAAGGTCCGCACCATCAGGACGAAAAATAGAATCAGCGCAGCGGCCAGACCGACGTTCGCCAGCCAGCCGTTTCCCAGCCGGTTGCCGATCCAGGCCCGACGGTTATTGAGAACCAGCAGCGTGCCGGCCAAGAAGGGCATGAAGAACGAGCCAGCGATCGCATAGATCAGCACAATCCAGACCGGGCGGTCGACCAGCAGCAGCGTTAGCGGCAGTAACGCCATAAACAGCAGAAAGCCCCGGTAGGCCGGACCCCGGGTCATCCCCGGTTCCAGCGGCGGAAAACGGTCCGCCCGCCGCTGTCGCCAGCAGTGCAGGCTGTCGGCGAAGAGGTAGGGCACCCCCTGATAGACCCCGAGCAGCGAACTGAAAACCGCCCCCCAGAATCCAGTCAGGAACACCAGCCGCAGCACGGGTCCCGCGATCTCCCCGAAGCGGTCGGCCAGCGCCAGCGCCATGGCATTGCCCGACAGCGATTCCGCCCCGATCCCGCTCGCGATCATGACCAGCGCCACCCCGAACACCGCGGTCAGCCCGTAGGCAATCCCCAGATCCAGCCGGGCGGTGCGCAGGGCTTGGGCGTCCTGCCAGCCCCGCTCGCGAATCCAGTAGCCGTAGGCCAGCAGCGTGACGCTGCCGCCCACGCCCCCGCATAGAGCCAGAACAAAGGGCAGCCCGCCTTCCGGCAGCCGGGGTATCGTTAATCCGGATACAACCGCGCTCCAGTCCGGCCGGCTGATGGCCGCGCAGGCCAGCACCACGACAAACATGACCGCGATGAGCCCTTTCATCACCCGCTCGAACAACAGGTACCGACCGAGCCAGACCAGGGCCAGCGCCGCCAGGCTGTGCAGCACCCCCCAGGCCATGACTGACAGGCCGGGAAACAGCGCGTGGGCGGCCAGTCCGCAGGCCGCTGTCAGGCCACCCGCCACCAGAAAGGCCCAGAGCACCAGATAGAGGAAAAAATAGACGCTTACCCAGGTCGGCAGGTGGCGCATCCAGCCCTCGATCAACGTCGTGCCTGTCGCCAGTTGCCAGCGCGCCAGACCCTCGTTCAGCGCCAGCTTCAGCAAGGCCCCCAACACCACCGCCCAGAGGATCGTCAGGCCCAGTTCCGCCCCCGCCCGCGCCGAGGCGACCAGATCCCCCGCGCCGACACCCGTCGCCGCGATCACGATCCCCGGCCCGATCTGTCGCCAGGAGGCGCGGGTTGCTGGTCCCTGCTCGGGGTCTTCCGTCATGCCTGCCACCTCAACACGGTTCTTGCTGAATTGCACGTCCCGAGGCAGGCCCGCACGGAATGCAGTGCCCAGCTGGTGCCCTGGAGGCCTGCCGTCTGCCATGAACCTGCCGAACGGCCTGTAGGGCTGCCGCTTGTCGCTGACCGTGAGCTTGCCGAACCGGCGACATGCCGCGGCGACTCCAGACAGTCGATTCACGCCGGCTTTTTCCCGTCCGTTCTAAAACGTTTTAAAACCCTTGACATCAAGGTAAATGGTGATTGGTTGATTTCCATGTCAGACGCATCCACCCAACCGCAGCCAGCTACGGCCACCCCCGACCTGAGCGGGGTCCACCTCTGGCTGGTCCTCTGGAAGGCCTACCGGGCGGTGGAAGCACGCGATCGGGAGAGCATCCGTCGTCTGGGCTTTGCCTGTCTCTCGGATTTCGGGGTGCTGGAGGTGCTGTTGCACAAGGGGCCGCAGACCGTCAGCGCGATCGGCGCGGCGGTGGACCTGACCAGCGGCTCCGCGACCAGCGCAGTCAAGCGCGCCGAGGCAAAGGGCTATGTGCGCCGTGTGCCGAGCCCGGAGGATGGCCGAAGCGTCCTGATCGGGCTGACCCCGACCGGACGCAAGGTCATCCGCAAGGCCTTTGATCAGCACGCCGCCTACCTGGAATCGGTCTTTGACGGGCTCGACCCCGATGAGCGCGCCGCGCTCCTTCGCCTGCTCAAGAAAGCCGGTCGCGGCGCGGCCGGATCTGCATGACCTTCTTTTTCTCCAAAAACCTTTACATCAAGCTAAAAGGAAACCAATCATGAACAACTGGAAAACCCTGATCCTGGGCACCACCGATCCGTGGGCCCTCTTACCCGTCCGCATCGGCCTGGGCCTGATGGGCGTCGCCCTCCTGATCGGCGGCGCCGACAACCTTTCCTTCGACCGGACCCTGGTCTCGAAAAAGGAATAAAGCCAATAATACGGTCAATCCGGGACCCCTTAGGCCGAGCCCATCTCGGCAGGGCCGCAAGCCTGATGAAAATTGGTTAAAATACCTTCCAGTGCGGCGAATGCCCGTTTTCGGCCTGTCGTCCGCCTGCCTCATGTCTCCCGTGGCCTTGGGGTAGAAGGCAGTCCCGCGGAGCGGGACGGTAGCAGGGAGCCTGACCTTCTATAAAGCGGTGACAGAGTCCCCGCACTCAAAAGGGCAACTTTTCCAATTCCCCCAGAAAAACCCCCTAACCCTCAAACCCCTTAACTCTATAACCCACTAACTCCCTAACCCACTAACCCCGAACCATGAAAACCCTGCGCAAAGCCAATGAACGCGGCCGTGCCGACTTCGGCTGGCTCGACTCCCGCCACAGTTTCTCCTTTGGCGAATACTTCGATCCCGAGTACATGGGCTACGGCCCGATCCGGGTCCTCAACGACGACCGGATTGCCGGAGGCGGCGGCTTCCCCCTTCACCCCCATGCCGACATGGAGATTTTTTCCTACGTCCCGGAGGGGCAGCTGGCGCATCAGGATTCGCTGGGCAATGGCTCCACCATTGGGCGAAACAAGGTCCAGCTGATGGGCGCCGGTACCGGCATCCGGCACAGCGAATACAATCCCTCCGAGACCGAGCCCGTCCACCTCCTTCAGGTCTGGATCGAGCCGAGGAAAAAGGGCCTCGCTCCGAACTATCAGGAGCGCGATTTCCCCGCGCCCACGCCGGGGGAGGCCGTGCTCCGCCGGATCATCGCACCGGATACGGAATCGCCGACCGATGCCCTCGCCATCCGGCAGGACGTGACCGTCTATTCGGGCCATGTGCCCGCAGGCGGCAACCTGACGCTGCCCCTGGCCGACGGGGAGCGTGGCTGGCTGCAGATGATCAGCGGCGACGGTCGGGTGGGGGACCAGCCGGTCGCCACGGGCGACGGCCTCGCGGTGGAACAGGAAACCGATCCGGTTTTTGCCGCTGAAGCCGATAGCGAGTTTCTCTGGTTTCGTATCGCCGGGTGATGGTCCCCAGCCCCAGAGCTTGGGGCTCCCGGACGTCGTCCCGCAGAGCAGGACGCAAAATCGATTTCAGGTTGGTGGCGGCGAAATCCGCTAAGGGAGAGCGTTCATCCTTGTCACAAGGCGGTGGCATGGCCACCGCACTCCAAGGTCCGGCGGTGCCGGACAGCTCGCCTCATTGGCAGAAAGCGACGGCATCCCAGGTGTCCAGGCAGAACAAGGAGCGGCCTTGGGGCCGCTGATCTGCGGGCATGTGGCCCCGTTCGGCTGTCCCTGAACCCCTTCCGCTACAGCACCAAGGTCTACGACAACGACATCGGCCAGGGGCTCTACGACTATGGCTTACGCTACTACAGCCCGGCCCTGCAACGGTTCCTGACCCGCGACCCCATCCGCGAAGCCGGCGGCCTGAACCTCTACCGCTTCGCCGCCAATAACCCGGTCAACTACTTCGACCGGTATGGGCTGACTCCCTTTGTTATCGATCCCGCCCAGCCCCCCGATGTTTTTGTAAACCAGGGCCAAGGATATCAGACAGCCCCAGGTGTGGGCATTGGCTTGCCCGGGGAATTCGATGACCTCGCGGTCGCTCCGGGCACCCCGCAGATGGACGCCGTTGCGGCGATGGCCTCAGCTGCTAAACAATCCGCCTTGGAAGACGCCCGGAAGGCTGAAAACCGCCAGCATAATCGGCGTTTTGGCGAAAAGTACATATTAACCGACGAAGAGCGCCGGCGCTACAACCGGCTCATGGGACGTGCCCGAGAAGTGCTTACCCGGGAGAGAAGAGAAAGAAAAGGGAGAAAGAAAAGGGTCAGTCCAATTTACCATGTTTTTTGTTGCTTTAGTTGTCTAATTTAAGAGAAAGAAATGAGATAGCCAAACGGGTCAGAGATAGCCAAACGGGTCAAACCTGAATGCTGCTAACTTAACAGTGTTTTGATCGGGATCGCTATCGAAATCGCTATCGAAATCGGTTACGTAAACCAATGCATATTATTTCCTTAGGCATGTTCGATTCCGATTTCGATTTCGATCCCGATTTGGATCGGAGGCCTTAAGTTAGCGCCATTCGGGTCAAACCTAGAATATCAACCTCGTCTCAATGGCTCGTCTCGAAGGCAGAAGAAGGAGGCAGCTCAGGTGCCCATGCTGAGCCGCAACCGGCCGCCGCGCCGCTGATCTGCCGGCAGGGGGTCGTGTGCTTGGCTTGGATCTTGATCGCAATCTCGATCTGGATCGCGATCCCGATAGCGATGGAGAC
>JBNPEH010000045.1:0-56342 GCA_051117635.1 Opitutales bacterium
GCCAACGCCCCCGACCCGTTCCGGCTTGTATCCGCCGATTCGGCAGGGCAGGGTGCCCTCAGGATTCATCCGTTAGGCTCATGCAACCCAACCCAATCGCACGCACCGGCTTCAGCTACCTGACGACTGCGCTGGGGGTGAATGTCGATGAGGGGTCGGAGATCGAGGCCGCCCCCTTCATCCGGCTCCGCTCCGGTGGAGCTACGCCGGACAGGCCAGGAAAACCCTACGACGAAGATCTCCAGGCGCACGTCTTCCCCTACCGGAACGATTCAAGCGCCCTGGGCCGCTGGACCAGCGCCGACCCGCTCGGCATCCCCGACGGACCCAATCGGCATTTCTATGCGCCTGTGCCTACCATGGGGCTGGATCCGCTGGGGCTGGTTGTTTATTTGACATCGCATAGTGTCGGATCGTCTTCGAGTGGCGGAAGTTCTGGTGCTCCTACTGGAGGCCCCGGTTTTCAACATTCGAGCATTTTCGGGCAACCAGACAATCCATCGCAAGTTTCCAATATGCCTCCGCCCGCTTCTAGTGACCCGAGTGTTAACGCTGCGCCAGGCACCTATTCTTCTAGTGCAGGTCCTGAGGGAGGCAACCTTGCTGCTGATTTTAATCGTCCGTCGGATGTTAATTTTTTTTGAACAGACCAATCACGGTGAAATTCTGCCGCCTCCAGGAATGACGGACACAGAGTTTAACGAGGCGATTATAACGGCTACGGAAAACTATATGCAAAACATGACCAACAATCCGTTGAATTACGATGCAGGAGCCGGAACTCTACCCGGATCGATGGGAGATGGATATAATTCGAATTCGTTTATCGGGTCTCTTCTGAGGCATCTCGGAGCGCAACTACCAGCGGGCTTTGATTCGTCAATGTTTCCGGGTTGGGACGTCGATATTCCACCAGGAGAACTTTGAAATGAAGAAGACAGCTACGTTCTCACTAATTTTTTCGCTTTTGTGCTCCTGTTTGCTGGCGTTAGGGTACAGCCTAAGAAATAGCGTGGAAGCAGATTTGAAGGAGTATAACGAGAGAGTTTCTGAATTAGTGGAGGAAGGAATGATGTTCCGCGACCTTCAGGAAGCCATTTATGATGAATTCGGTCTGTTCTTTGGCGTAGGAATCGGACAGAACGAAACAATCTCGGCATCAGTCGTCTTGGAGCGGAGACCGACAGGAATTACCTCATCAATGATTTTCACGCTTCGCGTACGCCTAAATAAATTAGGGATGGTCGAAACGTTCGCCGTTTCAGCAAATGAGAGTCATCTATAGAGGAATCCCCGAAGGTTCACGCGGCACTTAAAAAGACGTACAAGGTCTTGACTTGTGACAAACTCGTCCTTCCGAACTTGATCCCCCCGCATCGGTAACTCCAATGCGCGTATCGATCCGCCCCCGCCACCCCCCATCGGTCCCGGTCTCGCCCGTGGTATGATCCGGGGACATAGGTAACAGTCAGACTGGGGCAACCCAAACGGGTCAAACGTGAATGGCGCTAACTTAAGGCCTCCGATCCAAATCGGGATCGAAATCGAAATCGGGACCGAATATTCATAAGCCTATGATTTAAAATTGCTTACAGAATTGATTTCGATAGCGATTTCGATCCCGATTTCGATCAAAACACTGTTAAGTTAGCAGCATTCGGGTCAAACGTAGAAAACGAACATACCTCTTAGATACCCACGCCATGCCCGGAGGTGAATTTTGCGGACACCTTGGTATGTCCTGCCGGTAAGTAGGCGATTCCGATTGGATCGTGCTTGTAACCGGCAAGGCAGCGGAGCAGGGTTAGCCTCTGGATTCTTCCGTTAGGCTTATGCAACCCAACCCCATCGCCACCGCCGGCTTCGGTTTTTCCCGAAAGAAAGCCCCGGAACCGGTCTACGACTCCGGCGTGATTGAGCCGCCTGCCCGCCACAGCCTTGGCGACGGCGGGTGGGTCTGGGGAGACGGCTTCGGGGCCGGCGGCGCACCTCGCGGCGCGCAGGCGCTGCTCGCCCGGGGTGACCGCACCTGGGCCAACGCCCCCCACGTCTCGGGCGGCGTCCCGGTCGTCGGCAACGCCATCGCCGACGAGGACGAGACGGTCTTCATCAGCGATTTCCTGGGTAATACGCTGCTCACGCTGCCGGGAGAGGCATCCACCGAATTTGCCAAAGGTAAACGCGCCACCACCGGCTTCAGCTACCTGACCACCGCGCTGGGCGTGCATGTCGATGAGGCGTCGGACAGTGCCTCACCTCGCTTTACGGGCAAACCCTACGACGCCGACCTGCAGGCCCACGTCTTCCCCTACCGGAACTACGCCACCGACCTGGGCCGCTGGACCAGCGCCGACCCGCTCGGCTTCCCCGACGGCCCCAACCGGCATTTTTACGCACCCGTGCCCACCATGGGCCTGGATCCGCTGGGGTTGACGACGCAAAGTTTTTGGGTGAGTGGAGATTATACATTCTCAGGAGTTTACGAAGACGAGTGGGCCATAGTATCGTACAATTACGAGGGAACTTGGTATGAAGAAGATGGTGGTGGAGGTTTCTCTGGTACAATTGGACCTGGCCAAGGAAAAATTCCAACTGTCGGGGGCTTCTGGACAGACGGTGACTCCACGGGTACTATCGAAACGGTTAGCATTGATTACGATTGGGTGAACATCGTTTCAATAGAAACTGAAGTTGGAACGCGGTTTGATGATTTCACGCCAGCAAGTTTTGTTGATGGTAATGGAATAACATGGACACCTGTAGATTGGGTCAGCAATCCGACGAATTTTCATAGCACCAGTACGATAATTACTGGAGGTTCTCAGTCAGCGGGTTATCGAACATACGAAACAAGTGAAACTGAGGTGTATTCTGGTCATTATACATTTGAGCACTGAAATTTAAATTAAAGATCGTTGAAAAGGAATCACATGAAAACGCTTAAATATTTTTTAGTAGCATTCGCATTTTTGACACAGGCTATACCTGTTCATGCGATCAAAATGGAAGTAATTTTTGCAGGAAGACGCGGGGTCTCCGAGGAATTTAGAAATGCCGTTACTTCCTATTATAAAGCGATTGAAACAAAAAATTTTAAGGATACGGTCAATAAGACTCTGGGCACCCGTACAAAAAGCGCGCACAAGTTGTATTATGATAAGTCTTTGGCATGGTTCCTGTCGTCGCAAACAATTTTCTTGCTCGGCCTGGAAAATGTAAGGGTAGAAGGGTACGATAAGGCCTTTGTTGTCTTCGGTGTTTTTCAAGATATAGATGGGCACACCATTTATAGTTCTGAATCCTCTGAGCATCAAAGTTCATCTAGTTATCGAAACAATGCTTTTACTCATTTTTGGTTGTTCGAAGAAGGGGTATGGGTTATTGCTCATTCACAATTATTAAACTACAACCCCTCCGATCGTGTCTATGAAATCAACCATAAGCTCTATCATAAAGGTTTGGTATCAATCGATAGTTTCAAGAACCGCCTTTCCAGTGATGTGAATTGGTTCATCGGTTTCCATGCAAACAAAGAAGAAAAAGCAAGTTCAATAAAAAGCTTAACCAGAGATTCTTTTAAAAAGTTAAAGACCGTTAAGGAGGGGCCTAAATCGACTAGTGAGTCTCCATAACTGGCTTTTGATGGTAGGGACAGCCGAACGGGTCAAACGTGAATGGCGCTAACTTAAGCGGGTACGACCCAAGGACATAGGTAACAGTTAACACAAGGACATCGGTAACACTGACTGGTGGCAGTTATGCCCTGGACAGAGACAGATCCGATGACCGAGAGAGAACGTTTTGTAATGCTGGCCCGGACGGGTCGATTCACGCTGACCGAGCTGTGCTCGGACTTAGGATTAGCCGTAAAACGGGCCATAAATATGTGGCCCGCTGGCGTGCCGAAGGCCGGTCTGGCCTTCAAGACCGGAGCCGTCGCCCGAAGGTGAGTCCCGGTGCGACGGCAGAGGGGGTGGAGCGGCTGGTGCTTTTGGAGAAGCGTAAGCACCCGACCTGGGGTCCGAAGAAGATCCGGGTGCTGCTGCGGACCATACACGGGTTGGAGGACCTGCCGCACGTTAACACGGAGGACAGCCGAACGGGTCAAACGTAGAATATCAACCTAGTCTCAGGTACTGCAAAACGAAGAGTACAGCCAAACGGGTAAACGTAGATTTTTAACATCGTCGTACTGACCGGCCGGTTGGTTTACCGGACACGCGAAGTTCGGTTTGTAGGGAAGGCTGGTAAAGGATTCCCCGACCCGTTCCGGCTTGTATCCGCCGATTCGGCGGGGCAGGGTGGCCCTCAGGATTCTTCCGTTAGGCTCATGCAACCCAACTCCATCGCTACCGTCGGCTTCGGTTTTTCCCGAAAGAAAGCCCCGGAGCCGGTGTACGGATCCGGTGTGATCGAGCCCCCTGCCCGCCATAGCCTTGGCGACGGCGGGTGGGTCTGGGAGGATGCCTTCGGGGCGGGCGGCGCACCGCACGGCGCGCAGGCCCTGCTCGCCAGGGGCAAACGCGTCACCACCGGCTTCAGCTACCTGACGACCGCCCTGGGCGTTAACGTCGACGAGGATACGGACATCGAGGCAGCCCGTTTCATCCGGCTCCGCTCCGGTGGAGCTATGCCGGACAGGCCAGGAAAACCCTACGACCAAGATCGCGAAGCCCACGTCTTCCCCTATCGGAACGATTCAAGCGACCTCGGTCGCTGGACATCCGCCGACCCGCTCGGCTTCCCCGACGGGCCCAATCGGCATTTTTACGCCCCGGTGCCGACCATGGGGCTGGATCCGCTGGGGTTGCTTCAGATTGATTCAGGGTTATCTGATAATTATTCTAGCTCATCCGAAGTTTTAGCGAATGTTTCGCCTTCTCAAAGCGGAATTGATGGACCACCAACAAACGATCAAATCACTGATGGTTTTACTTCTGGTTCAGGTCCTCAAGTTGTATTTCGTGATTTCGACACAGCTGCTGGAGGATATCATGCACTTACCGACGCAATCTACATTGATACCGATTTACTGCAGGCGGTAGAAGATGGTACTACGGGAGCAGAGTTATTACTCGAAGTCACTATCGGCCATGAAATGGCTCATTATTTCGACGATTTAGATGGCAGTGATACGCCAGGGGAAGAAGGAAATGCTTGGGAAATTGATGTCTTTGGCAGTGTTATTGATTGGTACAATGTCAATAGCCTCGGGCCATGGGTTATGAGCGAACTATGATTAAACTAACTTTAGCTTTTTTAAAATGAAATACTTTTATGTTTTAGTATTGCTGTTCCCTGCCCTTGGTTTTGGAAAGAGTTCGCGGGAGGAACTAAGTCCTGATATCTCTATTTTAGATGCTTGTTATGTAGCTGCTATCACGTTCGCTGAATCATTTCCAAATGAAACATTGAGAGAAGGTCAAAATTATAAGATTTCAGATTTTATCATAACTAACGCTGTTTATACCAACTCTTTCTTAAGCAAAAGCTACAACGAGCGTTTCTGGTTTGTGGTGTTTACCCACCCCAAATATACCTCAAATATGGTAGTATATCGGGTTGAGAGTTACAAGGAAATTGAGCTTATAAGCATTTTGGAATGAGGATTAATTCCACATTGTTTTACATTAAATTCGTGGGTGGCAGCCAAACGGGTCAAACGTGAATGGCGCTAACCCGCATTTCTCACCAGAATCGGGAAAAAGAGCGATAAAACATTCTTAACGAACGACTTGTCGTATTTCCTATAAATTACGTTCGTGATGTCACCGCTTTTCGCGATTCTTTTCGCCCACATGCGCGATCTGCGGCGTGTTATTCTCGCTGCGCTCGTTGAGGTGTCGCCCTGCGGGCTCGGTAGTCGTGCTGGAAACCGCCTGGTTACGCACCTCAGTGCGCGCCCAGCCGGTTTCGCCCTCCCGCCGTCACCCTCCGGGTTATGGCGGACACGCCGCCTTCCGCCTTCGCCAAGGCTACGGCGGACAGGGGCAGCTCATCCCATCTGGGCTTCATGAGCTAGCCCCGCTCTTAAGGAATCGCAACCGCTCCCATTGCCCTGTGAATCATCCTCGCTATCTTATACGGACGTCAGGCTTCCTCCGGGTCTGCTTTCATCTTCTTTTCAACCTGATTGCTTTTATGAGTGCTACCGAAGCCCGTTCCGCCGAATCCTCCGCCGATACCGCCTCCATCGTTCTGGGTGGGGGGTGTTTCTGGTGCATCGAAGCGGTCTTCGAGCGCATGGACGGCGTCGAATCCGTCGAATCCGGCTATGCCGGCGGTGACCAACCGAACCCGACCTACCGGGAAGTCTGCTCGGGCGAGACGGGGCACGCGGAAGTGGTGCGGATCACCTACCGGCCCGACACGGTGACCCTCTCCCGGATCTTCGACCTCTTCTGGCGGGCCCACGATCCCACGACCCTGAATCGCCAGGGGGCCGACGTGGGTACGCAATACCGGTCCATCATCCTCTATCAGGATGAGCGGCAAAAAGAGCAGGCCGAAGCATCCAAAGCCGCCGCTCAGGCTGCGTTCGATGCGCCGGTCGTCACCCGGATCGAGCCGCTCGGGACCTTTTATCCGGCGGAGGCCTATCATCAGGATTATTACGCCAACAACCCCAATGCGGGCTACTGCACCGTCGTCATCGCACCCAAGCTGAAAAAGCTGGGGATGTGAGAATCCATCAGCCGCTTCGGCCGGCTTCAAACAACCGGGCGGCACGCAGGACGGTTTCGGCGTGGAGACGACCGGTGCCGCCGGGCTGGCGATTGTATCCGCCGCCAAACAGGACGACCAGCGGCACCTGCCAGCGCAGGCAAGGGGACACGACCCGCCTGTCGCGCTCGGCGATGTCTTCGTCGGTCAGGCGCATCTGGCCAAAGCGATCCTCGATATGCGGATCGGCGCCGGAAATCCAAAAGACGAGATCGGGCTCGAACTGAAGAAAGGCGGGATCGAGCGTTTCCTGAAGGGCGGACAGGTAGGTCGCTCCGTCCACCCACCGGGGCAGGGGCACATCGAGGTCGCCCGGCACCTTGTGCGCGGGGTAATTGCGTCCGACATGGATGGAGTAGCAGAAGGTCCGGCCGTCGTCCGCCAGCAGCGCGTGCGATCCATTCCCCTGGTGAGCATCTGTATCCACAATCATGATATAAAGGTGGGGTCGATCCATTCGCAGGTGCTTGATGGATACGGCGACGTCGTTGAAGACGCAGAAACCGAGCCCCCGGTTCGCCATGGCGTGGTGGGTGCCGCCCGCCAGGTTGGCTGCCATGCCGTCCTCCAGCGCAGCCAGGGCCGCCCGGCGCGTGCCCTCGACCTCCAGCCGCGACCGGTCGTAGAGCCGGGGGTGGTGCGGCAGGCCCAATCGGTTCCGGTCGTAGCCGGCCAGGCCGTCATTCCGGATGGCGGCGGCATAGGCACGGTCGTGGACGCGAAACAGATCGTCCTCCCCGACCGGGTCCACCCGGCGGGGACCTTGACCCGCCGGGAAGAGACCGGCCGCCAGCAACCGCTCCGCCGCCTGGGGGAACTTCTCCATGGGGAAAGGATGCTCCGGTGGCAGAGTCAGGAAATAGCCCGGATGATAAAAACAGCGCACGCAGCGGATACAGACCATGCAGCCGGTCAGGTTCGCAACCGCGGAAAGCGGTTTGGCGATTTGGTCTTCGATTCAGCGCCGAAATTGATTCAAGGATGAGCCATGCCCGCACCATTGCTGGAATCCGGATTGCTCGCCCTGAGCTGCCTCCTGGTCGGGGTGGGTGCACAGGCGGGGTTGGCTTGCCGGCCGGGCGGGGCCAGCCGGGATCCACTCCTCTGGCTGGTGAGCTGGCTGACCGCCGGGGCCTCCCTGATCACGGCATCGCTCCTTCTGGCCAACTGGTTCGGTATCCTCCACCTGGTGGGAGTGCTCGGGCTTCAGGCTGGCCTGACCTTGCTGCTGGTCGCCCTCTCCGCCGGGGTCCAGGCGCGTGCCACGATCAAGCCCGCCGATCCGGGCTGGTTTCGCGCGACCGTGCACAATCTGGGCTACGGGTTGCGCACCTTCGACCGCGAGGACCGCGTTCATTTGGTGTTGATCAGCCTGGTGCTGGCCGGCTTCGGCCTGACGGCGGCCTGGGCGCCGCCGCTGGTTCAGGATTCACATGCCTACCGTTTGCCGCGCATCGCCCATTGGCTGCAGGAGGGCCGGATCGGCCACTTCCCCACGCTGTATCCGGCGCAGAACTACGTGTCGCGGGCGGGAGACCTGTTGCAGGCCTGGTTGCTGCTGCCCTTCAGCCTGGGCTACCCGCTGGTTCGGCTGGTGCAGTGGATCGGGGGTGTGCTTCTGCTTTGCAGCCTGAGCCTGGTGGCCCGGGACCTGGGCTGGGGACGTCGCCAGACCTGGATGGTGCTCTGGCTGACGCTCGGGTGCGCCCCGCTGGCCATGCAGGCCATGACCAGCCAGACCGATCTGACGGCGACGGCGTGGGTCGTTGCCTCGGTTGCGCTGACCCAACGGGCCTGGCGCCGGGGACGCCTGTCTGTCGTCGGCATGCTGGCGGGTGGCCTTGCCCTGGGGACGAAGGGCACGGTCTATTTTTTTATCCCGGGTCTGGCGCTGATCGGGGTGTTCCTGATCCGGCGTTGGCAGCCGGGCTGGCGCCGCGCAGGGCAACAGGCTGCGGGCGTCTGCGCGGTCTGGCTGGTGCTGGCCGGACCGGTTCACTGGGAGAATCTGAGGAGCTACGGCCACCCGCTGGGAGCGCCCAGCTGGATCGAGCGGCATGCGGCCCCGCTCGAAACTCCGCTGATCAATCTGGGCGCGTACGCCGTCCAATTGCTGGAACCGGGGGGCAACCCGTACGGGCTGGACGGTCTGTTGGCGTGGACCGGCGAAGTGGCCGCCAGCCGGCTTCCGGATCCGCGGGCCGGCCGGCTGGAAGATGTCCCCCGACGCCTGCTGGGTCCCCTGATGAACAACCGGGCGGCGGATCCGGACGTGACCGCTTTCGGGGTGCTGCTGCCGGTTTTCTGGTTGCTGGGGCTGGTGCGGTGCCTTCACCGGTCGGGCGGGGTGTCGCCTCCGGTCCGCCGGGCATCGCTCTGGTTCTCGGGGGCGGTAGGCAGTTTCTTCCTCCTGTTTATCCTGTGGCATGCGTGGTTCCCCTACGCCTACCGGTTTTTTATCCTGGTGGTACCCTGGATGGCGCTGACCGGGAGCCTGGTGGTATGCGGCCCGGATGCCCCGGGGACCGGCGATCTCCGCAGCGGCCTGCTGGCCCGGAGCGCGCTGATACTCTGGCAGGGACTGGTGCTGATCCCGATTTTCCTGACCAGCCCCCAGGTGGGATGGGCAGCCATCCTCCGGCCCTCCGAAGCGGGAACGCATCAGCTTCGGGAAGCGCAGGTCCGGCTCAGCCACGAATTGCATAACCGCGTCGATGGTATCGTCCTGGCCTTACCGGCCGGCCGGGCGGTGAGCGGATACTACCGGAACGGGACCGACCTGCCGGTCGCCTGGGTGACCGATCGCGCCGCGGCGGGTTTCCGGGACCCCGCCAGGGTGGGAGACCCGGACACGGAAGCAAGCTGGGATGCCGATCAGTCAAACCGGCTGTTCGCCCGGCGATTGGACCACGGTCGCTGGCTCGGGATGGAGCGCATCGCCTGGCAGCCCGAACCGGGAACCGATCCGATCCTGACCCTGCCGATCGAGCTGTCGGTCCGGGACGAACGCGGCGGGCGTCTGATTCGCATGGTGAATCCCTACGACCGGGCAGTGCCCGATCTTTGGGCCCTGACCAACCCGACGGACACGTCGCTGCTGATCCGGCTGGAACCGGCCGGCGGCGGCAGGGTTCTGGGCAGTCGCCGCCTGGCACCCGGTACCCGGGCATTCCTCCGCCTGAACCTCACGCCCGGTGCCCGCATCGACTGGGTGCTTGAGCCCCTCGAGGCACAGACCGAGGGATCGCCACCGCTCCCGCTGCCCGAGCCGGAACGCCATCGCCTGCCGGTCCGCATCGGGGGAGACGGATAGCGACCGCAACCTTCTCGCCCGGGGCACCGTGTTGTTGGTCGTCGACGCCGGTCGCAAGTGAGCTTACAGGGTATCACCGATGGAACGAAAGGATGCCCTCTCGCCTGAGGAAGAAAGTCGGGACTACCGGCTTCGGGCCTGGATGCGGTTGAGCCTGGCGGTCGGGCTGGTCCTGCTGGCCCTCAAGCTCGCCGCCTGGCTGTGGACCGGTTCCAGCGCGATTTTTTCCGACGCGGCGGAGAGCGTCGTCCACCTCTTCGCGGTCCTGTTCGCCGCCTTCAGCATGCGGCTTTCGCGCAAACCGCCGGACAGCGACCACCTTTACGGGCACGCGAAGGTCAGCTTTTTCTCAGCGATCACGGAAGGCCTGTTGATCCTGCTGGCGTCGGTGCTGATCTATGTGGAGGCGGTTCGGAAGCTGGTGACCGGTGTGGAGGTGGCGCACCTGGGAGCCGGTCTTGGCCTGACTGTCCTGGCCGGTTCCGTGAGCGGCTTGCTCGGCCTCGGGCTGATCCGGGCGGGGCGTCGGCATCAGTCGATCATCCTGGAAGCCAACGGGCGCCATATCCTGACCGACTGCATCACCAGCCTGGGGGTGGTGGTGGGCCTGCTGTTGGCGATGGGCACCGGCTGGGTACTCTGGGACCCGATCTTCGCCCTGCTGGTGGCGGGGAATATTATGGCCACGGCGCTGCGTCTGATCCGGCGCGGAATCGCCGGACTGATGGACCGGGCCGATCCGCAGGTTCAGGCCATTCTGGAGGAACACCTGAATGCGCTGGGACGCGAGTATACCTTTCAGTACCATCGCCTGCGTCACCGCGAAACGGGGGACGGGACGCTGGTGGATTTCGACCTCCTGCTCCCGGACCGGACGTCGCTCAAGGAAGCACACCGGATCGCCACCGAGGTGGAGCGCCGGTTGCAGGAAAAACTTTCCCGCCGGGCCCACGTCACCACGCACCTGGAGCCGGCGGAAGACCATGCCCGCATCCACCCCAAGGCTCGCGATTGACCCCCCGCCCGGGCTGACACAGGTTCGACTTCCCGGTGCCCGAACGCGGCCCGATTCGCATTACCCTTTTCAGCATTTTATGGATGACGCTTTCATCGTTGGCGCCGATACCCCCCTGGGGCAGGCGACCACCCGCCGCCTCCTCGCCCTGGGCTACCGTGTCCACGGTCTGGGTCGCGATTTCAGCCAGATCGAGGATGACCTGAAGGGGTTTCATCCCATACCCGTCGACCCGGGCGATCCCGCCGCCCTCACCGCGGCGGCCCAGCAGGTGGTGGCGGCCACCGGTCGGCTTCAGGTACTGGTCCACGCCGGGCGACTGGCGGCCGGCGACCTGCCGGATGGCACCCCCACCGCCAGCCGGGTGGATGCGGGGCTTACCGTGCAGGTCCACGCCCCGATTCTCCTGACGGAGCTCTTGCTGCCCGCTCTGGAAGCCCTGCAGGGAACCATCCTCTTCATCGATACCGGGCGCGTGGAGGGTGTGCCCGAAACCGTGCGCCCCGCCGTGAGCGGCGCCCTCTCCGGCTATGCCCGGGGCCTGTTCACCCACGGGCGCAGCAAGGGCCTGCGCGTCACCCGCATGGTGCTGTCGCCCGAGAACGAGACGCGCGGAAGCGCCGACAGCCCGGCGGGCGTCCACCAGTACCGGATCAATCCGGAGGCGGTGGCGGACGCCGTGGAAGCCGTCCTCAACATGCGGGACGGCAACCTGGTATCGGAAATCCTGATACGCCCTCAGACCGGTCCGGGCGACAAGCCCCTGCCGCGGACCCGCATATCCGTGGACAGTTACAAGCACATCGCGCTGCCGCCGGTTCCGTTGCGCACCGAGCCGCCGACGCCGGTCATCATCCAGGCGGCGCCGCCCCCCGTTGTCGTGCGTGCGGGTGAGGACGAGGACGAGCCGACGGAGGCGGAAGAGGCTGCTTTGGAGAAACAGGCGCATGACCAGTTTCGCGAAGCCCATGGCGATATCACGGGTGAGGGGGAGAGGTCCGCGGGTCCGGACCGCGGCGATGATTCGGGCGGAACCAAGCGCAAGCGCGGTCGCCGCCGTCGCGGAGGGCGCAGCCGCAACCGGGCGGGACGTCGGGATTCAGGCGAAACCGGCGACAGCCGAGCGAGGCCCGGCCCCGAAGCGGGGGACGGACCGGCGCGGGAAACGGAAAAGCCGTCGTCGGCCGCATCGACCGAGGCTGCGGGAAAGCAGCCGAAGAAGAAAGCGGCCCCCGGGAAGGCGACAGCCGAAGGCGACCGGGAACGGGGAGCCGACAGGGACGATACGCCGACCCAGCCACCGCCCGCCAAAAAGAAGGCGGCCAGGAAGGCTCCCGCTAAAAAGAAGGCGGCGAAAAAGACCGCTACGAAGAAAAAGACCGTCGCCAAAAAGAAGACCCCTTCCAGAAAAAGAGCAAAGCCGTCCGCGAAGGGCAGGGAAGACAGCGCCTGAGAAGTCCGGGCTAAGGTCCGGTCGCTTGCGGATCGTCCTCGAAATCTTCCAGCTTGAGATCAATGACAGGCTCGCCTTCGCCACCCTTCGAGCGCGTTCGCGTCCCGAGCATTTCCTCCTCCAGCATGCGTCGGGTTTCCTCGCTGGCTTCGGTGCGCAGACGGTCGGAGATTTTGCCGGCGCTCGCCTCGGTCCGTGTCCGTTCACCCTCTGCCAGCGCCTCGTTGAGCCAGCTCTCCGCGCGTTCGATGCCTGCGTAGTTGGGCAACTGTTCGCGGGTGTGGGCGATGACCTGTTCGGCCGGCGTGATACGGCCGGCGCGCAGCAGGGCCTCGGCAGACTGGCGGTAAGCGTCGGCTGGCAAGCCGCTGTCCTCCAGAGCGCCGATCAGCGCGACTGTTGCATCGCCTCCACCGCTGCTCACGGCATTGAGCAGGGCCTCGAGCCAGGCAACGCCGGAACGCCGGGGGTCGGACAGGCCGAGCGAAGCCCGGTACGTGTCGACCGCCGCGCGCGCTTCCTCCCAACGGCCTTCGGTCACCAGCGCCTGGGCGTAGAGAAAGTTCAGGGAAGGCACCTGAGCCGGACGGCGGATGAGCGCGGCATTGCGGATGCGTCCCACGCCGTCGGCATACCCGATGTCGGAGAAAAAAGCGGCCAGCGACTGCCAGGCCTGATTGTCGAGCAAGGGCAGGGACAAGTAGCGATCCACCCATCGGTCAACCCGTTCCTGCGGACCCAGTTGAAGCGCCATCAGGAAGAAGTTCCGGATCTGGGGGGTAGTCCGCGAATGGGCGCGGAAATAAGTGTCCGCCGCAGCGTCGAAAGCGGCACCATCCTCCCTCAACATCGAGATGCGCAGCCGTAGCATGAGCGGGGCGATGGTTTCGGGGTACCGGGTTTCAAAGGCTTCGAGCCGCTGATCGGCGGCGGCTAGCCGGTCCTGCCCCAGCAAAGCCAGGATGCCGGAACCGACGATGGAACGGTTGTCCCGGCCGGCCGCGATCTCCGCATCGACCAGCTCCAGAACGGCAGCGTACTGCTCGGCCTGAAAATAGGCCTGGACGACGGATTGAATCAGGGTTTCGTGCGCCTCCTGATCGTTTTGGCTGATCGCCTCTTCGGCCAGATCCAGAAGGGTTTGGGCGAATGCCTCGGGTTCCGCGCTTTCCCGGCCGGTCGCGATCAGCATCGGGATGTAACCATCCTCTTCGGGGTATCCGAACTCGAGGCCGCCACGCAGCAGCGCGTAGGCCTGGTCGACCAGCCGTGCCCCGGCATAGAGTTGAGCCAGGGTAAACCGCGCTTCGAGGTCTTCCGGCACCCGGCGCAGGCCCGCCCGGAGGAGGTGAATCGCGCTCCGGAACTCCTGGTTCTCGAGGCGCTGCATGCCGGTCTCGATCCGGGCCAGGCCGCGCTTGTAGGCCAGATCGGGCCATCGGAAGGGGAGGGCGATGTCCAGGTAGGTGATCTGGTTGTTCGGCTTCCGGCTTTCACGGACATACAACACGATGCTGGCGGTGACGTAGGTGGTCACGGCGAGCACCGCCAGCAAGACGAAAAGCCGCAGGGGATTGATTTCGAACACCCGCTCCGACTGGCGTCGGGTGTCCTTGTAGGTCCGGCAGATACGGAGGCCGCGGGTCAGTTTGGCTTTATCACGAGGAGAGAGTAACAGGCGAAGGCGCATGGAAAGGATGACTGGGCTCTCATGCTTAGGCCGCTTCCGGCTTCCGGCCAAGTCCCAAACCCGTTCTCCGGGACCGGGATTACCGTTGACCCTCCCGCGGGTCGGAGGGATAACCGCCCGTCCTCCGCAAGGCCTATGAACCGCGTCCATATCAAGACCTACGGCTGCCAGATGAACGTCCGGGATTCCGAGGCGGTGGCCGCCCTGTTGAGGAATCGCGGCTACGCCATCGTCGATTCGGAACACGATGCCGACATCGTGTTGCTCAACACCTGCAGCGTGCGCGACCAGGCTGAGCAAAAGGCCATCGGCAAGGCCGGTCACCTGTCGCGCAACAAGAAGACGCGCAAGGACTATGTGCTGGGAGTCATGGGTTGCATGGCTCAGAACCGCGGCGCCGACCTGCTGGACCGCCTGCCCGACCTCGACCTGGTCGTCGGCACCCAGAAATTTCACCAGGTGCCGGACCACCTGGACAACATCATCGCGACGCTGAAGGGCCAGGGTCCGCGCCCGGCCAGCATCATCGATCTCGAAGAGGAGGCCGGTTCACAGAACACCATCCGGGCTCACACTGACGGTCAACGCCAGGTCAGCGCCTTCGTTTCCATCATGCAGGGCTGCAACATGAACTGCGCCTACTGCATCGTCCCGAAGACCCGGGGGCGCGAACGGAGCCGGCCGATCCCTGATATCGTGGACGAGGTCGCCGAACTCGCCGAACAGGGCACCCGCGAAGTCACCTTGCTCGGGCAGATCGTCAACCTGTACGGGCGTGACACCCTGCGGCGGGAAAACGGAAAAAGTCCCTTTGTTCGCCTGCTGGAGGCGGTCCATGAGGTACCCGGCATTGAGCGGATCCGGTTCACGTCCCCGCATCCGGTCGGTTTCCGTCGCGACCTGATCGAGGCCTACCGCGACCTACCGAAGCTTTGCGAATACATTCACTTCCCGATGCAGAGCGGGAACAACCGCATCCTGCGGGCGATGAAGCGAACCTATACCCGCGAACGGTACCAGCGGATCGTGGACGACCTGCGGGCGGTGGTGCCGGCTATGTATTTTTCCACCGATGTGATCGTCGGCTTCCCGGGGGAGACCGACGCCGAATTTGCGGACACGGTCAGCCTTTTCGACACCATCCGTTTCGATATGGCCTTCCTCTTCAAGTACTCCGTACGCACCGGGACACCGGCCGCGAAGAGGGAGGACCAGGTCCCCCAGTCGATCAAGGAGGAGCGGCTGCAAGTCCTGCTGCAGCGACTGGAAGCGCATTCCCTGGAGCGCAATAAGAGCCTGGTGGGCCGGACCGAGGAAATCCTGATCGAGGGACCGGCCCGCAAAGGGGAGGGACTCTTCATGGGGCGCACCCGCGGTTTTCGCAAAGTCATCCTTCCCGCCTCCCCCCGTCTGGTCGGCTCGCTCGTGCCGGTTCACCTCGAACGGGCCACCGTCAGCACCCTGTTCGGATCGCTCGCCCTGGAAGGGGTGGAGGCGGAGCCCCTGGCTTCCCTCGCCGGCTGAAGGCGTCCCGCGCCGTTGCTTCATCATGATGCCGCTGGCCCTGATCACTGTTCTGACGGCTTTGCCGTTCCTGGCCCTGGGACTGTTTTTCCTGCTGGCCGGGTCCCGGGGGGAATACTGGGCCAAGGCCTTTCCCCGTAACCGGACCGCGACCTGGATCCTGATGGGGCTGGCCGCCGGCTGGTTCCTGTGGCAGGTGGCTTTCCTCAGCGATGCGGATTTCGGACAGTACAGCGAGTGGCTCTTTGCCGGCTTTCTGACGGTCGCTGTGCTTTCCTTTATCTATGTGCCGGATTTTCTGGCCGTGCGGGGGCTGGCCGCGCTGATTCTGCTGGCCGCCCAGATTCCCCTGGATGCCGCCTGGATGCGTTACGAGCTGCCCGGCCGGCTGGTGATGGTGACTGTCGTGTACCTCTGCATCCTCCTGGCGCTGTATCTGGGCGCGGTCCCCTATCGGCTGCGGGACTTCCTCGCCTGGCTGTATGCCCGGCCAGGGCGCGTCCGGGGGGCGGGCCTGGTGATCACGGGGGTAGGCGCCGCCGTCGGCCTGTCTCCCCTGACGTACCTGTTATCCTGATACGGGCCCGGTGTGTCTTGCATCCCCGGGGGACTTGGACCATATTACAGACAGTTGCGTTGTTCGTCGGCTTCAGACCGGCGGGTGATGCAGCTAACCTGGAACGGCAAAAACCGAACCTGGAACTAACCGTATCTGGGGTAACCCAAGCCCGGTCCTTCGTCCCTTCGGAGGGCCGGGCCCTGGCCCTGGGAGCCGTGTCGGCGGTAAATGACCGGCTGTAGGATTGCCATGACTGAAACGGATACAACTGCACCGGTGAGCGGCGGTCTGTTGCTCATTGTTTCCGGACCGGCCGGTAGCGGGAAGACCACCGTCTGTGACGCCATGCTGAAAGCCCATGGCGACAGCGCCCCCCCCCTCCGCCGTGTGATCACGTCCACCACCCGTCGGCCCAGGCCCGGGGAGGTGCATGGCCGCGATTACTATTTCTTCGACGACGAGGCCTTTGAAAAAAAAGTGCGGGCGGGTGATTTCTACGAACATGCGCTGGTCCACGGCCGCGGCTACGGTACCCTGAAACAGGAAGTTCAGGATAAACTGGCCGCGTCGATCGACCTGATCCTGAACATCGACGTCCAGGGCGCGGCCGCCTTCCGGCGTGCCGCCGAAACCGACCCGGCCCTGAAGGGACGGGTGGTGACCGTGTTCATCATGCCGCCCAATCTGGACGCTCTTCGCGAACGCCTGGCAGCCCGCGGGGAACGCGATGCCGACGAAGTGGAGCGTCGCCTGGAGAGTGCCCGGAAGGAAATGGCGGAGGCGCCGCGGTACGACGCCATTATCGAGAGCGGCAGCAAGGAGGCCGATTTCAAAGCGCTGGACCGCATCTACCGGGAGGCCCGCGCCCGACTGGACGGGTCCGCCTGACCGCCATAGGCTTTTAACACAGAGCGGCTATGCCGCGGCTGATGGCGAAACGCAGGCTGAAATCCCGAACCGTTGCTTTTCGGTGAACCGGAGGCCGCGCCCCTCCTGTACGTCCGCTATGCCCACCGCCGGGGAATCCCATGGGAGCCCTGATCTTCGTGTTTCGGCAACCAATCGACGGCTTCACCATTCCGCCCACTGATCCGGACGCCGACCTTCGAGGTAAGGGGAATCCATAGCATTGATAAGGATTATGAACTTCGCGTCTGGCACGTGGCGAGCAACCGGCGTGAGCGGTCCTTCCAGACCCTCATCGACGTCACTCCTTATGAACTGCCGCAGGGCGGCCTGAGAATGCGTGACCTGGCCGGCGACCTCTTCGTGATACCCGATCCTGACGCGCCCGATGGCAGGTCGCGAAGCCTGCTCAGGCTTATGGTATCTGAAGGCCTGATCCGGAGGCCCTGCGTTTGGCTTATGGCTATAGGCATGCACGAATTCTCCGGCATTCAATCCTCCGACGCACGGTGTTGAACAGACGGGGGACTCGCCGCGGCCGGTTGAGGGTTGTGTTCAGGGTAATGATTAAACGGTGACCGGTATGCTGAGCGGCGTGAATATTCAGTCATTGCTGTGTTGACAACGCTGCATCCCCGTTTCTAGGTGGCATCAGATCAAACCCCGATCGTTATTATGAATATCAAGACAAAACTGAAAGACATTGAGAAGGCTGAAGCCAAACTGGCCCGTCAGAAAAAGGAACTTCTGGCCGCCAAGAAGGAAATGGAGGCCCGTGAAAAGAAATTGGAAGCACTGGTTAAAGAGAGTGGTTTCAAAAGTGCCAAGGAGCTTGTTGATGCCCTGGTGGAGAAATACAATATCCGCCTGTCCGCCAAGCGGGGGCCCAAGCCCGGTTCCGGCAAGCGCCGCAAGCGGACCAAGATGACCGCCGCCCTGCGCGATGATATCAAGAAGGAGCTCAAGGACGGCAGGTCCATGAACGCCGTCGCCAAGGAACGCGGCATCAGTTACGTCGTGATTGCCAAAGTGAATAAGGGCGATTACGACCATCTCTAAACAGGCCTGAACCCCGGAAAGGATTCTTTTCCGAACAGCCGTCTTCCCTTCCGGGAAGGCGGTTTTTTTTATCGAAAGAATGCCGGACTTCTCTCGCGGCAAACCAGGCCGGGAGGTCTCAATGCAGGCGGTCGGTCTCACAGAAAAGCGCGACAGGATCGCTCGGGTGTTTTTGACGGTTCCTCCCGGTGGCCTTTTCGTCTTTATGGTGGGCATGCCGCATTCAACGGAAAGACGGATCATCCATGTGGATATGGACTGTTTCTATGCGGCCGTTGAAGTGCTTGACCATCCGGAGCTGGCCGGCAAACCCGTTGCCGTCGGCGGACGGTCGCGGCGGGGTGTCCTCACCACCTGTAATTATGAGGCGCGTAAATTCGGCGTGCGGTCCGCCATGGCTACCTGGCAGGCCCTCGAACGCTGTCCGCACCTCATCATTCGGCCCACCCGGTTTGAGCGTTACAGGGAATTGTCGGAGAAGGTTCGGCAACTCATGCGGGAGCTTACCCCACAGGTGGAACCGCTTTCCCTGGATGAAGCGTATCTCGATGTGTCGCATCGGCCCGAACCGGCCACGCGCTTGGCCCGGCTCCTGCGGGGAAGGATCCGGGAAGGGACGGGCCTGACCGCCTCGGCCGGGATCGCGCCCAATAAACTCATCGCAAAGGTCGCCAGCGATTGGCGCAAACCGGATGGACAGTACACCGTCCCTCCCTGGGAAGTCGCCGCCTTCATGAAGGATCTGCCGGTCAAGCAGATCTGGGGCCTGGGTCCCAAGAGTGTGGAGCGTCTGGCTGCCCGGGGGATCCGGACCTGCGGGGATCTTCAGGCGCTGCCGCTGGCGACGCTGGCCGATCTGTTCGGGCGGTTCGGTGTGCAACTGCATGACCTGTGTCGCGGGATAGACGACCGGCCGGTCGAACCCGATCGGATTCGTAAATCGATGAGCACCGAGCGCACCTTCTCCGAAAATCTGCCGGACCTTGAAGCCTGCCAGGCCGCCCTTCCGCCACTGATCGACCAACTGGCGGCCGATCTGGAGGCGGCCGGAGATCAACGACCGCCCATCACCGGGCTCAAAGTGAAGCTGAAATTCGCCGACTTTTCCCTCACCACCGCTGAGCGGCGCAGTCCCCGCTGGGATCCGTCCCTCTACGGCACCCTCCTCGAAGAAGGCTGGGAACGTCAGCGCAAGCCGGTCCGGTTGCTCGGGGTCGGCGTTCGGTTTGCCGTGCCGGAAACCGGCTTCCGGCAGCTTGAACTCCCCTGGCAGGCCCCGGTCCCGACCCGGTATGAGCGCTTTTGACGGAAATCTTCCAATCTAATCCGGCGGGATACGGGCACAAAAAAAGGCGCGCGGCCTACCCCTAAGCCGCGCGCCACTGATTTCTACTTTATTCTGTTACCCCAAACTCCCCGTAGGGAGAAGTTCGATAGAAACTAAATTTCAGGCTGATTCAGATTCCTCAAGAACAATTTATGCCAAACGGCGATGTTTTTCCTGAGATGACCCACCCATAAGGCCAGCTTATCGGTGGATGGTGCAGAACCCGACCGCCAAAGTGGCGTGGTATCAGCCTGACTGATGGAAAGAACGTACTTTGATTTGGACCTGGCCCGGAAGCTTTTGTTCAAAATCGAAAGCAATTCAGATAAACCATGATCCATGCCAGTTGCTTGAGGATGATTTTTTTTCGCTTCGTACCTGAATTTCCGAACACGATTGCCAGCGGGCGGACCGGGCTTAAGCATGTCCACGATGGCTGACTTGCCGACCTGCTCCCAGTGCCCCGAACCCGCCGTGGTTCATGTGTCTCTGGTCATGGGCGGGGAGATCCAAACGGTGTGCTTCTGTTCGCGACACGCCGCGGGGTCGGGGGTGTTGACCCCTGTCGGCTGGCAATTACTGCCGCAGACGGAGGCCACATTCACCCCCGTGCTGGTGCCGGCCGGTCCGCACTGTCCGACCTGCGGCTTCGGGCAGGCTCGCTTTGAGCGTGAGGGCAGGCTGGGGTGCAGTGACTGCTATACCGCTTTTTCGGGTACCCTGGGTCGGTTGTTGGCCCGCATGCACCCGGGGACGTGCCATCAGGGCAAGATTCCCGCGCAGGCCCGGGATGCGGCCCTGCTGAAAATGCGCATGGCGTTGCTCGAAAAGGAGATGGCGGAGGCCATCGGGCGGGAAGCGTTCGAGGATGCGGCCGTCAAACGGGACCAGATCCAGGCCATCAAAGCCCAATTGGATCCGGCCGAACCGGCCCACTGATCTCTCATGGGCGTCCGGGTCGGGTGCCCGCTCCCGGAGGCGTTCAGGCCGAGGCGGTCGGGCTGCCCATCTTTGGGGGCGTTCAGCGAACGCATCAGCTGCCGGCGCTTTGGTCGGCCAGATAGGCCAGAACATCGGCTGCCTGGGCTTCGGTGGAGGCGGACAGATCCCGCCAGACGAGGGTGCCGTCCTTGAACAGAAAAGCCTGCCGTGCGGCGAAACCGCTCCGGGCGGGTACCCCGAAGGCGTCCACGACCGTCCCCTCAGGGTCGGCCAGCAATGTGAAGGGCAGCCTGTACTTGTCCCGGAAGGCTTTCTGATCGGCGACGGTGTCCATGCTGACGCCGTAGATGCTGACCGCTTTTTCCCGAAGCGCGGTATAGGCATCCCGGAGGCTGCAGGCCTGGCGGGTGCATCCGGGGGTATCCGCCCTGGGGTAGAAATAGACGAGCAGCCAGCCATCCAGATCCGGGCCCAGGCTAACCGGTTCGCCGGTGTGGTCCGGGGCGGTCACGGCGGGCAGGGGGCTGCCGGGGGTCAGGGGCTCGGCAGCCAGGCCGCAAGCCAGGAAAACGATCGGGAGGAGATGTTTGAAGTTCCGGTACATGATTGCAAGCAGTGGCATGAGGTGGCACTCGCGGCAAGTCACGGTCCGGATTCGTCCCCAGCCCGCTCCAGATGGGTACGGTGGGCGCGGGCAACCACCCGGTATTTGGCGGCCATTTGCCGGAGGCCTGCCCGCTCCTCCTCCGACAGGTCACGGACGACCCGTGCGGGGCTGCCCAGCACCAGCGAGCCGGGTGGAATCCGTTTACCCTGCGTGATCAGGGCGTGGGCTCCGATCAGGCAGCCTTCGCCGATCTCGGCTCCGTCGAGGACGGTGCTGTGCATCCCGACCAGGCAACCGTCCCCGATCCGGCAGGCATGGACCAAAGCCAGGTGCCCGACCGTGACCTCTTGCCCGATCGAAACGCCGAAGTCGTCCGCGAGGTGGACGACGGCATTGTCCTGGATATTGGAACCGGCACCGACCTCGATGGTGTTGATATCCCCGCGCAGGACGACGCCGGGCCAAACACTGGTCGCCGGGCCGAGGGTGACCGCTCCGATCACGGTAGCACGCGGGTGAATAAAGGCGCTCTCATCGACGACGGGGTTGCGGGTGAGGTAGGTGTCGAGCCGTTCAGCGATATCCATCGAGGGCAGTTTAGGGCATTCCCCGGTTGGAAGGAAGGGGTATCGGGCCGGCCTTTCCGTGGCCCCGGGGCCGTCCGGTCCTCAGGCGGTTGGCTCGCTCCCGACCGTGGCCCCGTGACGTTTTCGGCGCCAGAGATGGAGGCCCATCAGGCCGAGGAGCAGGCCGCCGGCCGCGTAGGTGGACGGTTCCGGGACGGGAGCGACGAGGAAGTCGTCATCCGTCAGCACGCCGTCGGTGAAGCGGATTTCGTCGATGAACCCGTTGTCGGTCGAGGTCTTGGAAAAGTTATAGCCGTCCATGTCCACGCCGATCTGAACCTCAGGACCCTGGTTCGGGTTGGTCCTGCCCCAGTAAAGCGGGGTGTCTGCCGAACCGGTGTGAGAACCGATGACGACACCGTCGGCATAGATTTTGCCTTCCCCGGTGGCCGCATCGTACGTGAAGGCGATGTGGTGCCAGTCGGCCTGGCCGTCGGCCACGCCATCCTGGTCGAGGCGATAGTTGGTATCGATGACCACGCGCGTGGCCTGCCCCTTGTTCCGGCCGGTCCAGTATTCGACCTTCAGGTCCTGCGTGTCGTAAATGCGAAAGCCGTCGTCGATGCTGTTCCGGACGTTGCTGTTGTTGGACCGGGCCAGGACCACCGCGGTGCTTTCCTCCGTCCGGGTCCAGAGTTCGACCGTCATGCTGGAGACATTCAGCGTCGGGCTGTAGGCCGCGGTCGCGTTGATGTCCAGGGGCGTGCCGTCCAGGCTCGACGTGTTGGCGGCCCCCGTCCCCGGAATGATCGTATTGGGCAGCGAGCCCGGGTTGGCCGAGTCGTCCAGACGCGCCGTATTCGAAATCACCGCCGGTTCGCCCGCCACGTTGTTGGGGCTGTCCAAGCCCTGCGCGCTGGGATCGTCGTCCTGCTCAAATCGCCAGTAGCTGATCACCGCCGCATCCAAGAATGCCGGTGCGGCCCAGCTCAGACAGGTCAGGAGAAGAAGGATGCTGTTGCGGTTCATGCCAAACCTTATTGCATTTCGCATGCACAATCCGGTTCGGCGGGGTCCGGCAGGCCTGGAAAACAGGCAAAAAAAATATAAATTATTGCAATCTAGTTACTTACAAAAGAAGTGGGGCAGGAAAAAAATAACTGATAATTTTTTCATGCCCGGAAACTGGACCAATTCCCGAGCGCTTAGATATTGCATCGCATTGCATTTTCAATGCACTAGAGGAGCGATTGCAGGCGTTGGCGCGCCTCGGGGAGCAGGGCCTGTGGGTCGATCTGCGCGGCGAGGGCCTGGGCGGCGGCGGTGCGGCCGCGCAGCTGGTAGGCGAGGGCGGCGGCGAGGCGGAGGCTGTCCGGCACGGGTGCGGGGTCCTGCCGGCGGAGGAAGGGTTCAAGTCTGGCGATGGCGCGCTCGGGGTGTCTGGGGAGCTCGGCCCAGGCTGCGGTGGCCTGGATCTCGGGGATCCGGGGGAACCGGCTGGCGAGGGCACGCGCGGTTTCGCGATCCTCCGGTGTGGCCTCATTGAGGAGGAGTTTGAGGTAGAGGCGATTGTTCTGGACGAGGGCGGAATCGGGCTGACGCTCGGCCAGGCGCTCGGTGGCGAGGAGGAGACCGCGGGAATTCCCGGCCGCGGCTTCGAGGCGGCTGAGGGCGAGGAGTCGTCCGGTGTCGAGGGTGGTTTGGGGCTGGTTGGCGAGGATGGCGAGGAGGCGTCTTCGCTCCTCGTCCCAGTCCCAGGACCGGGCGAGGTTTTCCAGCGAGAAAGCCTCACGCGGGCGTCGTTCCAGGATGGCTTGGAGGTGTTCCCAGGTATTGGCGGCGAGGCGGTCCCCGGTCTCGGACTGGACGCGGCGCGCGGCGCCGGCCTGAATGAGGCGTCGTTCCAGATCCTGTTCCTGCCACCGGGAATTGCGGATAAAGGCCAGCAGGTCGCGCCAGGCCCCGAGGCGGATGAGGCTTTCAGCATAGGCAAAGGCCACGGGCAAGTTGGCGCGTACGGTGTCGGGTACGGCGGTTTCGAGCCACGCCCGGGCTTCCGCTTCCCGCTTGAAGGCGATCATCCAGCCGGCGATGCGGTAAACGTCGGCCGGATCGTCCTGCGCGGCTTCCATGAGGGTGGACAGGTGTTCGGGCAGGTCGGGGTCGTCGAACCGGGCGGAAGCCTCGAGTGCGGTCAGCTGGTCGTCGAGGCTGGCCTGGGGATGCCTGCGCAGGCGGTCTGCCCAGGTCAGGGCGGTATCCCGGTCGCCGTCCGGGCTGGCGGCAGCCTCCAGGGCGGCCCGGGCGGGGGCGGGCCCGAGGGCGCCGTCCGCGTGCAGCTCGCTCAGCGTCTCCAGCGCCTTGGCACGGAGTGCGGGGTCGGCTGAGCGCGTCTGTAGCCGTGCCAGGTTGAGCCGGGTTTCCGGGGTGTCACCGGCCCGGCGGCGGACCTCCTGCAGGGCGGCGACGGCCGCCGCGGTATCGCCGAGGGTAAAAGCGAGGGCTGCCCGGTAGCGGAAGAAGGGGGCGGTTGCCCGCAAAGGTTCCGGCCAGTCCTCCCTCAGCAGGGTGCGTGCTTCGCCGAGGGCGCCTGCCCGGATCAGCGACAGGCCCAGGGCGAGCCAGTTTTCGGGGCTGTCAGGATAGGTCTCGACCAGTTTTCGCCGCCACTGGAGGTGGTCGCCGCGACCGGTGACGCCGCTGAGGTCACCGAGGAAGCGCAGCGTCTCTTCGGCCTCCGGATAATGGCGCAGCAGCACTTCACCGGCGACGCGGGCACCCGGCAGGTTGTTCGCCTCGAGGTAGCTGCGGGCGTCGGCGGCGAAGGAATCCAGGCGCCAGGCCTTCCAGACCTGCCAGGCCTGCGAGCCGCCCCAACCGGCCAGAAAAAGCAGGATGAGGGCAAGGGCTGAGAGGAGCGTGATCGTTCTGGCCGGCATGGGTGATTCGTGCCGGTTCTAGCTCCACCGGTCCCGGCCGCCAATCCCGGAACCGCCTTGCGAGGTGGAAAGGCGGCTCAGGCGGATGCCTCACGAAGGCTGTCGGGTGTGCTGGTCGAGAAAGGTTTTCAGCTTTTCGGCCCGGATGGGACCGAAGCCCTCGACGGAGGCGATCTCTTCGGCGCTGGCCTTTTTCAGGCGATCCAGGGTCCTGAAGCGGTTCATCAGGGACTTGCGCAGGACCGGGCCGAGCCCCGGAAAATCGTCGAGGACCGACTCGCGCAGTTTCCGGCTCCGGAGATCGGCGTTGAAGCTGTTGGCGAAGCGGTGCGCCTCGTCGCGGAGGCGCTGCAGCAGCCGGAGCGCGGGGTCGTGCAGGCTCAGGTTGAGCGGGGGGCGTCCGTCGGCGAAGAGGATGGTTTCCTGCCGTTTGGCGAGCCCGATCAGCGGGGGCGGTTCGAGGTCGAGGACCAGGAAGGCCTTGAGCGCGGCGTTGACCTGGCCGGCCCCGCCGTCGATGACCACCAGATCGGGTGGCGGGCGCCCCTCCTCGTGGAGGCGGCGGTAGCGGCGGCCGACCACCTCTTCCATGGCGCGGAAGTCGTCGTTGCCGATGAAGCTCCGGATCTTGAAGCGTCGGTATTGGTTTTTGTCGGGCTTGCCGTCGCGGAAATGGACCATGGAGGCGACACAGTAGGTACCGCTGATGTGAGAAATGTCGAAACACTCCATCCGCTCCGGTGGTTGCCGGAGCGACAGTTTTTCCTGCAGGCGCTCCAGGGTCTCGCTCAGGTTCTCGTGACCCTGCGGCACGTTGCGCTCGAATTTACGCGTCCGGTGCAGCGTCTTCCGGAGGGCGAGGACGGCATCGCGGAGTTCGGCCGCCCGCTCGAACTGTTGTTGTTGGGCGGCTTCGCGCATCTCGGCCTCCAGTTCCTCCAGCCACTCCTGCTGCTTGCCTTCCAGAAAGACGCAGGCCGCTTCCACGCGCTCGCGATACTGCTCGGGCGTCACCTCGTTTTCATGACCGTAGATCTCCCGCCGCACGTCGTCGTAGAGTTGCCAGACGCCCGGCCGGATCTCCCGGGGCGCGGCGTCCCCGAGCAGGATGCCGAATTTCGTCCGCATCCGGGCGAGGGTCTGGCGCAGCAGACCCGCCCGGGCGAAGGGCCCGAAGTAGCGGGCCCCGTCCTCCTTCCGGTTGCGGCTGAGCCGGAAGCGGGGCAGGGGCTCGGCCATGTCGACGCGCACGAGGAGGAAGCGCTTGTCGTCGGTGAAATCGGTGTTGTAGCGCGGCTTGTACTGTTTGATGAGCCGTCCCTCGAGGAGCAGCGCCTCGGCTTCGCTCTTCACCTCGATGGTTTCAAAATCATGGATCAGCGGAATCATGGCCCGGACCTTGGGCTGCGCGATGAGGGTTTTCCGCGAGGCCTGAAAATAGGTGGAGACGCGCTTCTTCAGGTTCTTGGCCTTGCCGACATAGATGACCTGGCCGAACCGGTCCTTCATCAGGTAGACGCCTGGGGTCTGCGCCAAGCGCCGCACCTTTTCCTTGATCCGGCTTTTTGTGTCTGGACGACCTGACATATAAGGAAAACGTTACACAGTCTTTACAGAAGCCCGAACGGTTTCCTGCAAACCGCCCTTACCGCTAACTCCGACATGCCAGCTGCGCAACGTATTGAAATCATTAACCTGGGTGACGAGCTTCTCGAGGGCATCCGCGTCAATGGGCATCTGGCCTACCTGGGTGCGCTGCTTGGTCGGCACGGGCTCAGCATTCACCGCAGCCAGATCATTCGGGACGAGCCAGAGGACATCACGCGCTATTTCGGCCAGGCCTGGGAGACCGCCGACCTGGTGATCACCACCGGCGGTCTTGGTCCGACCGCCGACGACCTGACCCGTGAGACGATCGCCGAGGTGCTGGGGACTGAACTGCAGTTCGATGACCGGGTGAAGGCGGCCATGGAGGACCGGTTCCGCAAAATGGGCCGCACCCTGACGGAGAACAACCTGCGCCAATGCTACGTGCCCGCCGGTGCCGAAATGATCCCCAACCACCACGGGACGGCACCGGGTATTTTTTTTGAAAAGGCCGGCAAGCGGCTGGTCATGCTGCCCGGGCCACCCCATGAACTGGCACCCATGATGGAACGTCAGGTCCTGCCCATGCTGGAAAAGGCGGGGATTCTTCATCCGGGAGAACCCTACCTCCAGCTCCGGAGCGTTGGGGTGGGGGAGAGCGGCCTGGAGATTTTGCTGGCGCCGCTGTTCAAGGAGCATCCGGGTCTGCGGGTTGCCTACTGTGCCCACGAGGGCGTGGTCGATGTCCGCCTCAGCAGCCCGGACCGGTCCATCACGCAGGAGGCCCTGCTCAGGATCGGCGAGGCCTGCCGGGACAGACTGGGTGAGGACTTCATTTGTTTTGGCGACGGCACCATCGCCAACGTCGTCTTCGACCATCTCCGGTCGACCGAAAAGACGCTTTCCATCGCGGAGAGTTGTACCGGCGGTCTCCTTTCAGACAGCTTCACGAACATCCCCGGGGCCTCGAAGGTCTTTGCCGGCAGCGTCGTCTGTTACAACAACGACGCCAAGGTACAGATGCTGGATGTCCCCGAGTGCCTCCTCGAGCAACACGGCGCCGTCAGCGCGGAATGCGCGGTCGCTATGGCCACGGGGGCGGCCGAACGCTTCTCCACCGACTACGCGCTCAGCATCACCGGTTTCGCCGGCCCGGGTGGCGGCAACGCCGAGGATCCCATCGGCACCATTTACATCGGCTATTTTTCCCCCTCCGGCGTCTGGTCCGAGCGCCTTGTCTTCAAGGGCGAGCGGACCTCCGTGAAGCGCCGCGGCGTCAACGCCGCGCTCGATGTCCTCCGCCGCAAACTCAAGGAGTTCAAGGTCGAGGATTTCATGGCCACCCTTCAGCAGTCCGGCGAAACCAGTTGACCCCGCCGCCGGCGGCCAGCCGGTCGAGGAAGGGCGTCCGGACCACCGGATCGCCGGCGAACCCGGCCACATCGAACCGGTGTTCGTCGCTCATGAGGAAAAGGATGTTGGGTCGTTCAGGCATGGTCGTCAGGGTCGGGCTTCGCACTGCATTCCCCAACCCCCCATCCATTCATGTCCAGCCAGGCAGTCTCCCTCATCCTCGGCACCGATATGGCGACCGACTGTGACGACGCCGCCGCGATGGCCGTCATGCACGGGCTCGCCGATCGCGGAGAGGCCCGCATCCTCGCTGTTGTCGCCAATAACCGGCACATCGACTCCGTCCGGGCGGTCCACGCCATCAACCGCTGGTATGGCCGGCCGGAGATTCCGCTCGGGACCTATCGCGGCACCGAAGTCGGGTTTGACGATATCAAAACCTACTCAAACTGGATCGATGACCCGGCCTTTGGGGCCATGTCGACGGAGGAAGCCGAGGCCCTGCCCGATGCGGTGACCGCCTACCGGCAGGCCCTGGCGGCCGAGCCGGACAATTCGGTCACCGTCGTGTCGATCGGCCATCTCAACAACATCCATGACCTGCTGGTCAGTTCGCCGGATGCGATCAGTCCCCTCACCGGCAGCGACCTGTTCGCCGCCAAAGTAAACCACGCCGTCATTATGGGCGGCGGCTTCCCCGATTCCTCCGAACGCCCGCAGGGCTGGGAGCACAATTTCGGCGCGCGGGGAGCCGCTCCGCATACCCACGCGGTGCTGGTCGACGGCCTCTGGCCCGAATCCGTACCGATCACCTTCGTCGGTGTCGAATTGGGCTGGCCGGTCAAAACCGGGGTGCACCTGAATGACGCGCCCGACGACCATCCCGTCAAGGCCGCCTTCCGTCATAACTACGCCGATTCGCTCAACACCGGTGGCCGCGAAAGCTGGGACCTGATCGCCGTCCTGGTCGCGGTGCGTGGCCCGGAGCCCTTCTATCGCCTGTCCGAGCCGGGGACAGTCCGGGTCGCCCGCGACGGCAGCAATACCTGGGCGGCCGATCCGGCTGGCCGGCAGGGGTTTTCAAACACGCCCTAATGCTTCCCGGCTTGAGTCGTTCAGGGTCGCCGCTCAGCGTGCCCGCATGGCAGCCCGGGCAAAGCCGTTCATGTTCATCTGCGGCGACGACGATTTTCTGGTCGTGGACCGGGGAAAGGCGGCCTTCGCCGAGATGGCGGAGCAGTTGGAAGCCGACGACATGAACCGGGAGGTGATCGACGGCCGGGCCGGTAACGTGGCCGAGGTGGAAGAAACCATCACCCGGTTTGTCGGGGCGGTGCAGACGCTCTCGCTCTTCGGCGGGGCGAAGGCGGTCTGGCTCAAGGATGTCTCCTTTCTGGCCGATTCGGTGACGGGGCGGGCCCAGGGCACGCTCGCTCAACTCGACCGGCTGCAGGCGGCGCTGGCGGGCATCGATCCAGCGTCGGTGGGAGTGCTGATCACCGCCAGCCCGGTGGACCGTCGCCGTAGTTTTTTCAAATGGCTGCAGAAGCACGGTGCCACGACCGACATCAAGGCGAAGGACGGCGGGGACGACGCGCTGTTCGCGCTGGCCAGGACCGAGGTGGAGGCGCAGGGGTGTACAATCACGCACGATGCGCTGGAGGTGTTGGTGTCCAAGCTGCACGGCAATGCTCGGCTGATACAGGGTGAGGCCAACAAGCTGGCGACCTACGTGACGGCCGAGGAACCGGCGGGTGGCGAAATCACCGAAACGCTGGTCAACGACCTGGTCTCCGCCTTTGGGGACGCGGACTTTTTCGAGGCGGCCGAGGTGTTTTACACCGGCGACCTGCGCGAGACGCTGGCGGCGATCGATCGCCACTTCTTTTCGATCAAGGACGCGCGGGGCCTGATCAGCAGTCTGCAGAACCGCAACCGGCTGATGATCCAGCTGCGTGTCCTGATGGACGGCGGGGCGATTCAGGTCGGGCGGCGGGGCGTATCGAAGAGCGATCTCGATCGGGCGGCCCGCAGCTATGGCGATCTCTTCGCCGGGGCTGATGCCAAAAGCGGCTACAATGTCTTTTCGCAGAATCCCTGGTACCTCGGCCGTCTCGCTCAGGCCGCCGGTCGGTTCCCGCTTAAAAAGCTGATCGACTTCCAGATGGCGTTCATCGGCGCCTTCGAATCGATCATCCGCCGGCCCAACGAACAGCCGGACGTGATGAAGGAAGTCGCCGTTTCGTGTCTGGGGTGAGGGGCAGTGGTCAGTCGTCAGTTGTCAGTGGGTCAGTGGTCAGTTGTCAGTGGGTCAGTGGTCAGTCGTCAGTTGTCAGTGGGTCAGTGGTCGCGATTGACATTCCGGACGCCCGGTGAAGGCGTGTTTCGCAGCCGTCGTCGTATTCTGGTTTTGAATACGTCATTAAACCGACTGTATCGCGCCGCTTCTGCCAGTGGTAGCTCCGCCATGCGGGATACGCGAAGTCGGTGACCTTTTAAATAGGCCACCACGTGCCGGAAAGTCGGCTGGTTGCTCCCCAATGATTGTCGCTTGCTGAAGCGGCGCGGTACGGGGGAGTGGCTTGCTGAAGCGGCGCGGTACGGGGGAGTGGCTTGCTGAAGCGGCGCGGTACGGGGGAGTCGCTTGCTGAAGCGGCGCGGTACGCGTTCTCCCTGTAACAAGACCCGCGCCGGGATGGCACGGGTCATTGGAAAGCAGGTTCGGCTGATCGCCGTCAGGCCTTCATCCTGGTTTCGACATCTTTTTTGGCCTTCCAGTCGGCGAGGTGTTCGCGGCCGTCACCGCAACCGCCTTCGCCAGCGGCGCGGATGTGCGGCCTGGCGATTTCCCTGATGCCCTTCCAGGCGTAGGGATCTTCGCCGGCGATCATCACGATGTCGCGGTAGTCGGCCTTGGCGACGGAGGATTTATACTCCATCTCGTTGCCGACGCCGAACCAGGGCAGGTGGCTTTCCGCGCTCATGTAATGATTCACCAGCACGCGGCGGTAGCCGGTCTTCGCCTTGTTGGGCAGCGACCGGTGCAGGAGATAGCCGTTGAAGAAAACAATGGCACCGGCCGGCACCTGAACGGGAATGGAATCCTCGTCGCTGTAGGGGAAGTCGTAGGCCTCGGACGCACAGTCGAAGCGTGGGTCCTTATGCGGATACTGCGGCCAGAGGATGCCGGGTTTGTGCGACCCGGGAATGACCCAGAGACAGCCGTTCTCAGTCGTGGCGGGGTCCATCGCAATCCAGGCGCCGATCAGGCTGCGGTCGCGAGTGGGGATGTAGTCTTCATCCTGGTGCCAGGCCTGGCCCGGCTTCCCGGCGGCCTTGATGAAGAGCATCGACTGCATGCACTTCACGTTCGGTCCTACGACGGTGGTGCACACGTCTTTGATCGTCGGCAGCGCGAGCGCCTGATAAATGGTTTCGGAAATTTTGTGGGGATGGTGAATGCAGAGGACCTGCTTCTGCACCGCGTCGTCGTCCAATGCGGCCGGCGCTTTGCCGGTTTCGCCCCAGGGGGAGCCGCCGATCGCGCCGCGTTCCCCGCGGGCAATGGCGACGGTCTCCTTGAGGAGCGTTTCCAGTTCGCCGGCATCGGCGCCGTCCGTCACGACGAGGTAGCCGTTGTCGTCGAAAAATCGACCGGCTTCAGGGCCGATGTTCTCGCGGGAGAAATAACCGTCCTGTTCGCTCAGGCCGGTCCAGGGAAGGGAGGGGGATTCAGTAGCCATGGTCTTATTATAGGTATCCGGCCTTGAAAAACCATGGCTGGAATCGTCTAATTTTTGTCTGAAATGCGCATAGAACGCCAAATTAAGGAGTTTCGGGTGGGTGAAGTTGTCTATGAGCCGCATGGCACCCATGGTCCGCGGCGCCAGACGCACCTCCAGTTGTTCTACCTCTATGCAGGCCGGGCATGGGTCCGACAGGGAGACCGGCGGGTAGACATCCGGGCGGGCCAGGCCTTCCTCTTTTCGGTCGAAGCCCCGATGTGGATCCGGTTTGCCGGCAAGGAGCGGAGCCGCCATGGCTGGGTGGACTTTTTTCAGCCCTATCAGGGCTATCTGGAAGATCTCTATCGGCAGGCGCGCGGGCCTTTGCCGGTCGTGAGCCCGGGCAGCGCCTGGTGGCAGCTGGCGGAGCACCTGTATGCCCGGTATATCCGGCAGGGTGTCACGCCCTCGGTGGCCGCCCAGGTCGACGCACTGCTGGTCGGCTATCTGGAGGCGGGAGGGCTGCTGGAAGACAGCCGCTTGCGCGAACCCTTGCCGCCTGCTCTGGAGCATCTGGTCAGCCGGGTACCGGCGCGCCTGGACGAGCCGTGGAACCTGACCGCTCTGGCGAAAACAGCCGGGGTCAGCCCGGGGCACCTGACCCGGCTCTGCCGCGAGCACTTCAATCAGACACCGGTGGCGTGGCTGTGGGACCAGCGGGTCGCCGCCGGTTGTCGGCTTCTGGAGGAGACCGGTCTGGGCATTCAGGAGATCGCGGACCGAACCGGCTTTTCGTCCCCCTATCATTTTTCCAGACGCGTCAAAGAGGCGCGCGGGCAGCCCCCGCGTGCCCTGCGGCGCACCGCGTGGGCAGGATAGGGAAGCTGAAAATACGACCTGGGACCAAGGCTCACAGGCTGATTCTCCATGGGCGTCGCTTGCAACGCCCCTACGGAGAGGGGCGCGTCGTTTCCCGGGTGTCAGCGTCATCGAACCGGTTCGGGTCGCAGCGTAGGGGCGTCGCTTGCGACGCCCGCCGGCAGGGTCCGGTCGTTACGCGTATGAGCAGGAGCAGGAGTACGCGTACGCTGCTTTTATCCCGGACGCGGCCTCAGGGCGCAGGCCCCCTGTTTTTTCGTCGCATGGGGCAAACCGGTGCGGCCAAACTGACAGTCCCGATGAGCACCGCAACCGTCCCCAACGTCCTGGCTGAGCGTTATGCCTCGACCGCCATGAAAACCGTCTGGTCGGCCGAGGCGAAGATCCGGCTGGAGCGCCGGTTCTGGATCGCCGTCATGCGGGCGCAGGCCGAACAGGGGCTCGACCTGCCGACGGGGACGATCGAGGCCTATGAGGCTGTGGTGGACCGGATCGATCTCGCCAGGATCGAGAAACGGGAACGCGAGACACGTCACGACGTGAAGGCCCGTATCGAGGAGTTCTGTGCCCTGGCCGGCGCCGAGCACATCCACAAGGGGATGACCAGCCGCGACCTGACCGAGAATGTCGAGCAGCTGCAGGTGTTGCAGGCCCTCGACCTGGTGCGTGACAAGGCGGTCAGCGCGCTGGCGCGTTTCCGCGACCGGGCCGAGACCTGGAAAGATCTGCCGCTGACCGCCCGGACGCACAACGTGCCCGCGCAACTGACCACCCTCGGCAAGCGCATGGCCATGTATGGCGAGGAACTGATCGGTGCGCTCGACCAGCTGCAGCACCACCGCGACACCTATGCCCTGCGTGGCCTCAAGGGCGCGGTCGGCACCCAACTCGATCTGCTCAGCCTCTTTGACGGCAACGCCGACAAGGTCGCCGCGGTGGAAGCGTCCGTGTTTGCCGCCTTCGGTCTCGACGCCATCCGCGGCACGGTCGGCCAGGTGTATCCGCGCAGTCAGGACGCCGCCACCGTGACGGCCGTCGCCCAGGTGGCCATGGCACCCTCCAGTTTTGCCAAAACGCTCCGGTTGATGGCCGGGGAAGAACTGGCCAGCGAGGGTTTCCTGCCGGGCCAGACAGGCAGCTCCGCCATGCCGCACAAGATGAACAGTCGATCCTGCGAACGTATCAACGGTCTCTATACCATCATCCAGGGGCATGTCGCCATGGGCACCGCGCTGGCCGGCGACCAGTGGAACGAAGGCGACGTCGCCTGCTCAGTCGTCCGCCGCGTCCTGCTCCCCGACCTCTTCTTTGCCATCGACGGTCTCCTCGAAACGCTCCTCACCGTCCTCGATCAGATGACGGCCTACCCGGCGGTTATCGACCGCGAAAACCGGTCCATGCTGCCCTTCCTGCTGACCACCACCTTCCTGATGGAGGCGCTCCGCGCCGGGATGGGGCGGGAGGCCGCCCACAGCCTGATAAAAAAACACGCCCTGGCAACGGCCGGCGGGCTCCGCGATGGATCGCTCGACCACAACGATCTGGTAGACCGGCTGGCGGGGGATGACGCCTTTCCGGTGGACCGGGAGCGTCTCCAGCGCTGTCTGGCCGCTGGCCTGAAGGCGACCGGCCTGGCCGCACGGCAGGTGGACGGTTTTGCCAACCGCGTCGAGCCCTGGCTCAGGCGTTTTCCTGAGGCGGCGGCTTACCGGCCGGGAGCGATTTTGTAGGCGCGGCTGCGCGGGTGTCTGCCGGCGGGGCGTCTGCCGGGTGCGCTGCAATTTGGCGGACGGGCGGTATTGGGGTTGCGTTGGGTTTGGCCCGGCTTAGAGACTTTTTGTTTAACCAAGCGCTTTTCCATTATGTCCGAACCACTTGAAGGCAATGTCCTGGTCGCCCAATCCGGCGGACCGACCGCTGTCATTAACGCGAGTCTCGCCGGTGTCGTCACCGAGGCCCTCAATCACGACTGCATCGAAGAAATCTACGGAGGCACCAACGGTGTTCTCGGTATCCTCACCGAGGAGTTGATCGATCTGGCGGAACAGAGCCAGCAGGCCATTCGCGGGCTCCGCTACACCCCCGCTTCCGCCCTTGGCACCTGCCGGTACAAACTCAAGAAGCAGGCCGACTTCGATCGGGTGCTGCAGGTCTTTGAAGCCCACAACATCCGCTATTTCTTCTACATCGGCGGCAACGACAGCCAGGATTCCGCGGACAAGATTTCCAAGCTGGCCCAGGAGCGGGACTATCCCCTGCGCGTGATCGGCATCCCGAAGACGGTCGACAACGATCTGGTCACGACGGACCACTGCCCCGGCTACGGCAGTGTCATTAAATTCATCTCCACCTACATCCGGGAGTTGGGTTGCGACGGCGCCTCCATGGGCCAGCATGATCTCGTTTACGTGCTTGAGGTCATGGGTCGTAACGCCGGCTGGATCGCCGCCGGGGCCTCGATGGCCAAGCGCCGTGACCACCCCAATGACCCGCCGCACCTGATCTATTTGCCCGAGGTCGCCTTTTCTCCGGAAAAGTGCCTCGAGGATGTCCGGCGCGTCCTGTCCAGGGAAAAGTATTGCATCATCGTCGTCGGCGAAGGGCTGGTCGATGACGACGGCAACTACGTCGCCACCAGCAGCGGCAAGACGGACGCCTTCGGTCATGCCCAGCTGGGCGGCGTCGGCGATTATCTCAGCGGTCTCATCGAAGAGGGGCTGGGCATCAAGACCCGCTCTGCCAAACTCGGCCATGGTCAGCGCGCCGCGGCCCACTGTTCTTCCCGGGCCGACAACGACGAGGCTTTCAACGCCGGTCAGGCCGCGGTACGCGCGGCGGTCAACGGCCAGACCGACAAGATGGTCACGCTGCTCCGCGGCGATTCCGATACCTATACCTGCGAAACCGGTTTGGCTCCGCTCTCCGAGATCGCCAACGGCGTGAAAACCCTGCCGACCAACTGGATCAACGAAGACGGTGTCAGCATGAGCTACCAGTTCTACAAATACGCGCTGCCGCTCATTCAGGGTGAGGTCCAGGTACCTTACGAAAACGGGGTGCCGCAGTTTATCGCGTTGAACCAGAAGCGTGTCAGCAAACGGCTGGATTCCCACGATTTCGACGCCTGAGCGGCCGCCGGCTGAAACTTTCAGCGCTGCAGCCTGTTTTTAATTGAGGCGGCCGGGCAACCGGTCGCCTCATTCTGTCTATGAACGTCCGCCCTTCGATGCCCCGTTACCTCGCCTGCTTCGGGGTGATCGGCCTGTCCTTGACCGCTGGTCTGCTGTCGGGCGCGACCACCCGGCTGGATAACCTGCTGCGGGACAACCCCTTCGCTCCGCCCGAGGAGCGTGGCGCGGCCGACCGTACCGTGCCGGCGGACGGAACCGGAGACCGCATCAAGGACAGCTTTTCCTTTCGGGGGCTCGCCCGGATGGACGGCACCTTTGCCTTCTCGCTCTACAACCGGGAGGACAGCTCCGCCGCCTGGTTTCGGCTCCGCGAAGCCGGCGACTGGGGCCTGGAGGTTCTCGCCTTCGATCCGGAGACCGTTACCGTGACCGTCTCGCAGGAGGAAGAAACCGCCCGCCTTGTCATCGAAGAAGCGCGTCCGCTCCGCGAACTGTCGGTGGGCCAGCGGTTGACCGGGTCGATCGACCCGAAAGCGGTCGCACCCGCCTGGTCGAAAGAGCCGCCGCCGGCTCCGCCCGAGGTCCCCGCGTCGCGACTGAAACCGCCACCCGAGACGCCGGTCCTGCCGGAGGCTGTCCGCCGTCGGGCGGAGACCCTGCTCCAGGCCCGGGAGGATCGTGCGGAGCGCCTGCGCGAAAGCGGGTCCACACCCCCCGCCTGGCAGGGCGGCGGGCGTGTCCGCTCTTCCAGCTCGGGCAACCCCGGCGGCGGCGGTTCGCCCGCTCCGGGAGGCGGCGGGGAACAGCCGGCTGCCGGGGGGCCGACCGGTCCCAACGGGGTGGGTGCCCCACCGGCCTCCGCGCCCGGCGCTCCCCCCTCGACCCCGCCCCCGGCGCCCCCGGCGGGTGACGGCAGCTGATCCCGCGGGCGGTAAAACGCCTGCTAAAAAGTCCGGGCCCCGCCCTGACAAAAAGCGTAACATTGACAGGTGCAGGGTTTTACGTGTGGATGCGTGAGCTCAAAACAGCGGTATAATCCTCCACTGCGACGCCGCTCCTTCCGGATATTTCGTCTGCCATCGCTTACCCACCGCCTGACGGAACGCCAGCCCGGCGATCGACGCTTCGCCGCAGGGCCGGGTCTCCGCCTTCCGTTTCTCTCCAGCCCCGGCTCACTATGACCGCCCGTTTCTCCCGCTTCGCCCTTGCGGCCCTGGCCCTCGTTTTCACCCCGTTCGCGCTGAGTGGCGATGAAATAGATATCGTCGTGAATGCTGTCGAAGTCGAGCCCGACGAAATTTTCCCCGGCACGACCATCGCGGTCTCAGTCGAATATGGCAATGAGGGAGCGGAAGACGATCCTCCGGTACCCAACCCTTCCGGTTCCTTCACCATCAACATTTCGGTGGATCACGATCAGTTTGGTAACTTTGCTTCCGGCTCCATAACGGGTAACAGCCTGACATCCGGGGAAGGATCCACCGGTTCGACCACCATTGCTCTTCCACTGGATGTTCGGCCGGGGAGCTACACCGTCACCGCTACAGCTTCGGGGGTCAGTGGAGATGTTGATACATCCAATAATTCGGGAGAAGCCACTTTCGGTATCGAAGCCACTCCCGACCTGCGGATCACCGACCTCGAATACGATGTCGGGGAGTTTTTCGGCGGGGATGTGATCAACATGTCGATCACCTGGGAGAACGCCTCCACCGATCCGTCGGGCAACACCTCGCTGGCGGTCTTCCCGGAAACCGGTCAGGACTACCGGATCAGCGTCCGGCTTTCGCCCGATCCCCAATTCGGCGAGAACCTGGGCGACAATTCGTTCGGTGACGACTACGTCCTCTTTTTCCAGGACTTCTTCGGGGACAACAGTGGCGGGGCCCTGGTCGCCGGCGAGTCGGTTACCGTTACCTGGAAGCAGCAGTTGCCGGGCAATTTCGAGGGTAATTACAACGTGCTGGCCCGCATCGACACGCTGCAAAAGGTGGCCGAAAGCCAGGAAGACAGCCTCAGCCTGCAGGGCAACAACACCTGGCAGGCGGAAGAAACCGCCAAAGTTTCCCTGCTGCCGCTGAATTTTCCGGATACCGCGCTGGTCAGTGAAAAGGCCGATGGCAGCAACGGCGAGGGGCCAAGCGAGGAGCCGTCCATCACCGCCGACGGTCGGTTCATCGTCTTCCAGAGCCGTGCCGCCTTCGTCGAAGGCGATACCAACAACGACTACGACATCTACCTCAAGGATACCAGCAGCGGCGCCCTATCCCTCATCACCACCGTCGGCACCGGCCAGAGTGCCAACGGTGCCAGCCGTAACCCGGTCATCAGCGAGACCGGGCGCTACATCGCCTTCCAGTCCGAGGCGACCGATCTGGTGCCGGGCGACACCAACAACTTTTCCGATGTCTTCGTCCTCGACCGCCAGTCCAATGCCATCCGGCGCGTCAGCGTCTCGGGTAACGGCAGCCAGGCCAACGGCCCGAGCTTCCGTCCCGACATGAGCGACAACGGCCGCCGGATCGTCTTCGAGTCGCAGGCCACGAATCTCGTCACCGGTGACACCAATGCCGCCACCGACATCTTCTTCTTCAATTTCGTCTCGGAGAATACTTTCCGTATCAGCGTCGCCAGCGATGAAAGCCAGGCCGACGGGCCGAGTTTCGAACCGCGCATCAGTGGCGACGGGCGCTGGGTCGCCTTCCGTTCCGGCGCCACCAACCTCGTGGATGATGACACCAACGGCCTCGATGATATCTTCGTCCGCCAGCTCGACGGAGGTACCCGCACCGAACGCGTCAGCGTCGGTGTCCGTGCCGACGACACGCTCAACCAGGCCAACGGACGCAGCTTCAATCCGGCGCTGAACGAGGACGGGAGCCTGGTCGTCTTCGCGTCCGATGCCAGCACCCTCGACCCGACCGGTCCGGCCGACACCAACGGCGTGACCGACATCATCCTGTTCGACCGGGATACCGACGGGGACGGCAACTTCGACGAGACCGGAGCCATCGCGTCGATGCGGATCCTCGCCTCCGACGGCAGCCAGCCCAACAACCCGACCGACGCCACGCCCGGGGGGCTCGGCAGCCTCGAGCCCGACATCAGCGCGGACGGTCAGTATATCGTCTTCCGGTCCGAGGCCGACAACCTGGTGCCGCCGACCGTCACCAACCTGTCGGACGGGCGCTCCTTCACGAGCCCGACCATCATCGACTATACCGACACCAACAGGTTCACCGATATCTACCTGTACGATACGCAGTCGCAGGAAAACACCCGCGTCAGCGTCAACCGGTTCGGTGGCCAGACCATCCGGCTCCTGGGCACGCCGTCCTCGGCCTCGTCGCGGCAGGCGGTCATCAGCAGCGACGGTCGTTTTGTCGCCATGGCCTCCGACGCCGAGAACAACGCCGGCCTCGGCCACAGCCTGACCAACCGGCAGCCGACCGACGACAACGGCTTCCGCGATGTCTACGTGCACGACCGGCGCATCCCCGTCCTCACCGATACCGACCGGCCCAGCGTCACCTTCCTCGATCCCGGGCCGGCCGAATCGCACAGCTTCGGTATCGGTGCCACCATCCCGCTGACCGCCACCGGCAGCATCGACGTGGGCCAGATCGACCGCATCGACTTCTACGCCAACAACGTTCTGATCGGCTCCGCCGAGGAAGCCGAAATCGTCCCGAGCAGCGGCTTCTTTACCTTCGACTGGACGCCGACGGTCGCTTTCGACTATCAGGTCACCGCCATCGCGGTGGGCAGCAACGGCATCGAGTCACTCGTCTCCAAGCCGGTCGCCATCACGGTGACGCCCTTCAATGGCAGCCGCCTGCCCGAACCCGTCATCAGCGCCCCGACCGACGGCTCGGCCCTGCTGGCCACCGCCGTCACCGAGGTATCCGCGTCGGTGTCCGACCCCGACGGCGATCTGGTCTCAGTTCAGTTCTTCGCCAACGGCGAGGCGATCGGGGCGCCCCAGAATGTGGCCCCCTCGGGCGATTCCGCGGCCGAGACTTTCACCACCAACTGGATCCCCGGAGCGGCCGGCATCTATGCGCTGACCGTCGTCGCCACCGACAATGCCGGCAACAGCGCCGCCACCTCCGCCACCGTGACGGCTGCCGGTGAGGGCGGCGGCGATGACGATGGCGGCACCGGCGGTGGCACCGGCACCACCCCCCAGACGCTCTTCTTCAACGGCATCGAGGACAAGACCCCGAGCAGCCCGGCCTTCGCGCTGGATGCCACCGCCACTTCCGGCCTCGAAGTCGACTTCCGCATCGTGTCCGGCAACGAGCTGGTCGCGATCAACGACGGCATTGTGACGCTGCTGGGCGGCACCGGCACGGTCGTCATCGAGGCCACCCAGTCGGGCAATGACACCTTCGCGCCAGCCACCGCGGTCCGCCAGTCCTTCGACATTCAGGCCTTTGCGGTCGCCTCCACCGGTACCGAGAATCCGTTGGAGGGCCTGGCCTACGGCAATGGCCTCTTTGTCACGGTCGGTCGCAACGGCACCATCCTCACCTCCGGCAATGGCCTCTCCTGGACCGCCCGCGACTCGGGTATCCAGACCGACCTGTCCGATGTTATCTATGCCAACAACCGCTTTGTCGCCGTCGGCTGGTTCGGCCAGATCCTGGTGTCGGCCAACGGGACCAGCTGGTCCACCGTCGACAGCGGCACCAACAACGTGCTCGAAAGCATTACCTGGACGGGTGACCAGTTTATCGCCGCCGGCAGCTTCGGCACCATCCTCACCTCGCCCGATGGCGATACCTGGACCAGCCGGACCAGCGGGACCACCAGCAGCCTCTCGGTGGCGGTCGGCGACCTGTCCCGGCAGGTGGTCGCCGGTCAGGGCGGGCTCATCCGCAGCGCCACCGACGGCACCAGCTGGACGGCCCGGCAGTCCGGCACCGTCCGGAACCTGCGCGGCGGCACGGTTGCCCAGGGGCGCTACCTGCTGACCGGCGACAACGGCACCGTCCTGCTCAGCAGCGACGGGGTCAGTTGGACCGAACAGGCCACGCCCACCAGCCAGGCGCTCTACGATGCGATCGATACCGGTTCCGCCGTTTTCGCGGTCGGCGCGGCCGGCACGCTGCTGGTTTCCGACAGCGGCATCAACTGGACGGAGGAAGCGGCCGGCACCGCCGCCGGCCTGAACGCAATTGCGTTCGACGGCTCGGGCACGCTGGTGGCGGTCGGTTCTCAGGGCACCGCTATCGTGGCCTCGCTGGGTGATCTCAGCGCGGACAGTGCCTTCCTGGCCGGCAGCCTGGCGGTTTCGACCGACGGCTGGTATGTCAGCGACTGGTTCGGGCTCTACAACAACGGCAGCCGTCCCTGGCTGTTCCACGAAGACCTGGGCTGGCTTTACCAGGAGGGCGCGGGTGCGACCGACAGCTGGCTCTACCACCCGTCGCTCGGTTGGCTGTGGACGACGCCGACCCTCTTTCCGTATGTTTACAGTGCTGACCGCGACGGCTGGCTGTACTACCAGGGCGGCACATCCGATCCCGCCTGGTTCTACAACTACGCAACCGGCAAGTGGATCCCGGTCGACTGAGGCTTTTCCAGGATGGCTGTAGGGGCGTCGTCCGGATCAGCGGTCTCCGCCGGAGGAACCTGCATTCCGTGAAAAGGGCCGCCGCGCCAGCATCCAGAAGGCGAGGAAGAGTTTTTTCAGGTTGAAGCGCCAAAGCTGACGGGCGTTGCGGCTGAGGTATTCGGCCGCCCACTCGCTGGTGCCCCAACGGCTGGTCAGGTGGCTCCAGCGCTTCAGGAAGAGCCGCATGTTGGAGTCGTTGTACTCCAGCCGGCCCGGCGAGCTGCTCACGTGGTGATAGATCTTACTTAGGTTGCAAACGTAGTTGCGATACCCGGCCTGCTTGAGCCGCACACAGAAATCGATGTCCTCCATGCCGTTGCGGTAGGAATCATCGAAACCGCCCAACTCCTCGAACACCTGTTTACGGACGAGGACGCAGGCCGCGGTCACCGCAAACCATTCCTTCCAGGGTCCGCGCGGGATCTTTTTGCGATTCTTCCGGGCGTGGGCCGGCTGGCCGTTCTGGTCGAAAAAGACGCCCGCGTGGTCGATGAGGCCGGTGCGCGCGTTGTACTGAATATTACCGAGCACCCCGATTTGGGGCAGCGTATCGAACTGCTCGAGCATCGGCTCCAGCCAGCCGGGGGTCAGGACCAGATCGTTGTTGAGCAGGCACAGGGTGTCCGCCTGGGCCAGGCGTGCACCCAGGTTGTTATTATAGGCGAAGCCCCGGTTGGTCTCGTTGAGCACGACCTGGACGTGGGTCTGATCTTCCAGCGTTTCCAGATAGCGGCGGGTTCCGTCGGTGGACCCGTCATCGATAAGGATAATTTCAAAGGGGATACCCCGTACGGTTTCCTCCAGGCTGTTGAGGAAAGCCCGGGTCAACTCCAGCCGGTTGTAGAGCGCGGTCACGAAACTGATCCGGGGCGAAGGGGCGGGCATCTGCGGGTCGGCCGGAACCATGGCGCTTTCACGTCATGCCCGCGGTCCCGGAGCTGGCGACCCTTTTTTTCTAGCCCGGAGCTGTCATGCATCTGTCACAAACGGGTGATGACCGCCCGGGCGGACGGGCCGCTCCCGTCGGATCCATGTGTGTCTGCCTGAAAGCCGGCTTCCTCTTCCGGGACCGACCGCCTCGAACCTAATCCGAGGGCCGCGATGCATCACGGATTGTGGCAGTCTGGTTACAGGTTAAATCTCTGTGACTCAGGGATTTTGGTTTGCTCGGAATTCCCGCCCGCCTGTTCTGTCGAGCTTTGCCTCACCTCATCTATCCGCTGTGATTCCGCGTCTATCCGCTTGTCGTTGCCGGTGCCTTCTGGCCGGCGTCTCCTTTATCTGTGCCGCCGGCCTGTCCGGTCAGGAGATGGACCTGTCCATGCCCGCCGGCCAACCAGGTACCGTCTCGGGCACGGTCGTGAATACCGCCTACGGGACGGGTCTGAATACGGTCATCGTTTACCTCGACGGTACGGACTACCAGACCGTGACCGATGTCGAGGGCCGCTACCGCCTGGAAGACGTGGCGCCTGGTGAGTACGAGGCCGTCTACCGCAAGGAGGGTTACCAGACCGCTCGGGTGGAAGGCGTATCCGTCAGCTCCGGCGAGGTGACCGCGCTCAACATGGCGCTGACTCGCGAGGCCGCGCAACAGGAAGAAGGCATCATGGAACTGGAGGAGTTCGTGGTGACCTTTGAAGACGTGCAGACGCAGGACATGAAGTTGCTCGGGCAGCGCCAGCGGGCTGCCACCGTCAGTGACGCGATCGGCAGCGAAACCTTTTCCCGGCTCAGCCTGGGCGATGCCGCCGAGGCCATGACCAAGGTGACCGGGGCTTCCGTGGTGGATGACAAGTATGTCCTCATCCGCGGCCTGGGTGACCGCTATTCGAACACGCTGCTCAACGGCGCAAACGTCCCGAGTGCCGATCCGGACCGTCGGGCGGTGCAGATGGACCAGTTCCCCAGCGACCTGCTGGAAACGATCGTCACCAGCAAATCCTTTACGCCCGACCAGCCGGGCTCCTTCAGCGGTGGCAGCGTGAACATCAAAACCAAGTCGTTCCCGGAGCAATTCTTCCTTTCGGTGTCCAGTTCGGTGACCTGGGATGTTCTCGCCTCGTCCCAGGAAGTGCTGCGGCTTCCCGGGGGAGTCGATGAACTGGCCAGTGACAGCGGTCGCGACTTGCCGGTGTCGGTACCCGAGGACCTGCCCGACTTCAATACGGCCTTTGCCCTTGCCCGGTTCGGCAACCCCGAGTCGCTTGAGCGACTGTCCGCCTTTACGCAGCAATTCAACAATTCGAATTATATTCCGGAGCGGGATACAGCCGGGCCGGATTACGGGTTCAGTATCGCGATCGGGGATTCCATCGATCTGGCGAAAGACCGGCTCTTCGGCTACACGCTGTCACTGACTTACGATACGGGTTTCACTTATTTCGATACCGCGGCAACGGCCCGCTACAACTTCAATCCGTTCACGGAGACGGTGGAGCCTGATCTCATCTACAACCCGGACATCTCGGCCTTTTCCACCAACCTTCAGCAGGGCATCAACGAAAACATCGACGTCGTTGAAGAGAATTTCGGTGATTTCGGTACCACTAATTCGGTTGAGTCGGTCAATTGGGGTGGTTTCGCCAAGTTCGCCTTCAAACCGTCCGCCAACCACGAAGTCAGCCTCGATATCTTCCACAACCAGTCCGCCGAAGACCAGATTCGCCTCGGTGTGGGCGAAGAAAACCGTAACTTCACCGGCAATCTATATCAGATTTGGGACCTGCTCTACACCGAGCGGTCAGTCTCCACCGCCCAGTTGAACGGCAAGAGCCGGTTCGGGCAGGCCGATGAGTGGACGCTCGACTGGCGGGCTTCTTACAGTGAATCGACTCAGGAACAGCCCGACTATCGCACCATCATTTCGGTTTATCGTCCGGAATCCGACCAGTTCGATCAGAGCAACGTTCCAAACCCGCGCCGCTATTTCCGTGACCTCGAAGAAACCTCCCAGGAAGCCGCTTTCGATCTGACGCGCGAATTCAGCAACTGGCTCGGCAAGCAAGCCAAGTTCAAGGTCGGCGCCGCCTACCGGTCCAGCGAGCGTGACTACAATGAAGAACGGCTCCAGTGGTCCACTGGCATCGGCGCCTTCAGCCAGTTGGAAACCTTTCCGGGAGAAGTGGGTATCACCGAACTCAATCCCCCGCGGGTGCGGGGAGTAGTCCTCAGCAACCTGCCCAGCCCGAACAACTACGAGGGCGAGGAAGAGGTCGTGGCCGGTTACGCCATGCTCGATACACCGCTGACCGACCGCTGGCGCCTGATCATCGGGGGGCGCTACGAAACGACCGATATTTCGGTTGTGCCGGAGGAAAGTGAGAACATTGATCCCTCGCCCGGCAGGATCGACGAAGGGGATTTCCTGCCTGCGGTGAGCGGTGTCTTCAGCTGGTCGGAAAACGTGAACATCCGCCTCGCCTACGGACGGACGCTGGCCAGGCCGACTTACAAGGAGCTTTCCGACATCCGGACCGAGGATATCTTCAACGCCGAGACCTACGTCGGCAACGCCGATCTCGTTCTGACATCCATCGATAATTTCGACCTGCGCTGGGAGTGGTTCCCACGTGCCGGTGAGATCGTGGCGGCCAGCGTTTTCTACAAAGACATGAAGAATCCGATCGAGGTGGTGTTCGACACCTCGGTGGCCTCGATCCAGCCCCAGAACGTCGAGGAAGGCACCGTCACCGGCATCGAACTGGAATACCGGCAGGACCTCGACGCCTGGCATGAAAGCCTGATGGGCTGGTCCTTCGGGGCCAACGTCGCCTTCATCGAATCGGAAGTCAGCATTCCCGAGAACGAGCGGGAAAACGCGCTGCCCTTCGACCCCGATTTTCCGGAGACCCGGCAACTGCTTGGGCAGTCCGACTATACCTTCAACACCGATATCACCTACCGGAACAGCGACTGGGGAAGTGTCTTCACGGCTTCCTTCAACGTTGTGGGCGAGCGCCTGATTCTGGTCAACCCGGGCACCTTCGAGGATGTCTTCGAAAAACCACGACCCCAGCTGAATTTCATCTACACCCAGAAACTGGGCTCGGACTGGACGCTCAAGTTTACTGCCAAGAACCTCCTCAGTCCCGACTCCGAGAAGGTCATCGACTTCAACGGGACGGAGCTGCCCTACGAGGTCCATGAGACCCGGCCGACCTTCAAGCTCGGCCTGACCTACCTCTTCCGTTGAACCCCTCCTTCCCTTTCCCCTGATAAGCCGAACCCTCACTCACACCAACGTCTACACCATATCCAAAGACTCACTATGAAAAAATGGATGCTCTCCATCCTTGCCTCCGCGCTGGTCACCACCGGCCTGGTCGCTCAGAACAATTACCCGGATGCGGTTGTCATCGACAACCGCATCACCGAGGACACCACGCTGACCGCCGACACGGTCTGGAAGCTTGACGGCTACACCTTCGTACTCGAGCCGGCCACCCTGACCATCGAGCCGGGCACGCTGATCGTCGCGGAAACCGGTCAGGCTGAAAATGCCTCTGCCCTGGTCATTACCCGGGACGCGCGGATCGTCGCCAACGGCACCCCGGACGCTCCCATCATCATGACCTCCGTGCTCGACCCGCAGGATGGTTCGGTTGATGAGACTGCCACCGGCCTCTGGGGCGGTCTGGTCATTATGGGTGAAGCCCCGCTGAACTCCGCCGGTGTGACCGACGACACCTCCGAGCCGATCACCGACCAGATCGAAGGCTTTATCCTGCCGGATGAAGACCTGCCACTCATCACCTTCGGTGGCAACAATGCGGCCGACGACTCCGGTTCGCTGTCCTACGTGTCCGTGCGCCACGGGGGTATCGTTATCGGTACTTCGAATGAGATTAACGGTATTTCCTTTGGGGGTGTCGGCTCCGAGACCGAAGTCAGCCACATCGAGGTCTTTGCCAATCAGGATGACGGCGTCGAGTTCTTCGGCGGCACCGTCGATGCGAAGTACATCTCGCTGGCCTTCAACTACGACGACAGCGTCGACTACGATCAGGGTTACGTCGGTCGCCTCCAGCACATCTTCGTCATCCAGAAGGATAACAGCTTCGGCGATAACGATTTTTCCTCCGACAAAGCCGGCGAACTCGACGGTCAGACCGCCGACAACGGTCTCGTGGTTGGCGGTACCTCCATCTACAACGCCACTATGATCGGTATCGGCAACACCGTCGATCAGGACGGCAATCCGGCTGATGGCAACCGCACCTTCACCATCCGCGACAACGCCATAGCCAGGATCTACAACTCGATCTTCGTCGACTACGAAACCTTCGTGGGGGTCGAATCCGACAATGCCGAACGCGTGGCCGCCGGCGATGTGGTCCTCTCCAACAACCTCTGGTGGAGCCACATCCCGGACAACAACACGGTCGCCAGCTTTGTCTCGGCCACTGCCTCCGAACTGCAGTCCGACGTCACCGACATCATCGCCAACGGCAACAACGTGATCGCCGATCCGCAGCTGATGGGCATCAACCGGAACAAGGGCTCCAACGCCCTCGACCCCCGGCCCTCCAGCGCCTCCGACGCCTGGACCATGGATCTGGCCACACCGCCGAATGACGGCTTCTACGACGATGTCGATTGGGCCGGTGCCTTTGGTTCCGACCTCTGGATCGCCGGCTGGTCCGTCCTCGACGAACTCGGCTACCTGGCCACCGCCACTGCTTCCGTGTCCGATCGCTTCGAGAATCTCTCGACCCGCGGCACCGTCGGCGAAACGGACGACGAATCGCTCATCGGCGGTCTCATCATCCCGAGCGATGGCGAGATCACGGTTCTGGTTCGCGGCCGTGGCCCGTCGCTGGCCGACGAAGGCTTCACCGGCGAAGTCCTGAGCGATCCGAACATCACGGTCGTCCGTCAGAGTGATGGTGAGGTCATTGCCACCAACGACAACTGGGGCGACAGCTCCACCGCCAGCCTGATCAGCGGCACGCAATATGAGCCGGGTGATGCCGCCGACGCGGCGCTGGTCCTCGAAGACCTGCCCGGTGGCGCCTACACCGTCATCGTGCGCGGCACGGGCGGCGCGACCGGCACAGCCATCGTCGAGGCCTTTGACGTCGACCTCAACTGATCGCCTGAACGCACCATCCCTTTGCGGATTTCCCGCAACGCATCATCAGCCCCCCGGCTCCGGCCGGGGGGCTTTTTTTTCAGGACGAGAGACGAGGGTCGAGCGACGAGAGGGAAGGGTGAACCACTCATGGGCACTGATAAACGACCCTCAATGGAGGGACGTTGGGGGGAGAGGCCGCCCGTTGCGGCTTTGCAGTGGATCGATCAACCGCGTTATCCCGTACCGCTGCGCTTGCCCCGAAGGATCGGCGAGTCAAAGCTGAGCGTTCCTTCAGGGCATGGCTGACCCGGTTATCCAGACACGCAACCTCGGCAAGCAGTACCGGATCTGGGCGGACGCGCCCGCCCGCCTCAAGACGCCGGTCCTGCGACGCCTGGCCCGCATCCTTCCGGCGGGCCGGCTGAGGGATCGGGTCAACCGCCAGGTCCGCCACTGTGAGCGATCCTTCGAAGCGCTCAAACCCCTCGATCTCGACCTGCACCGCGGCGAAAGCCTGGGCATCATCGGTCTGAACGGCTCGGGCAAGAGCACGCTCCTCCAGTTGCTGGCCGGCACCCTGACGCCGTCTTCCGGTGATCTCCGGGTGAACGGGCGCGTGGCCGCCCTGCTCGAACTCGGTAGCGGGTTCCACCCCGAGTTCACGGGCCGCGAAAACGTCTACCTCAATGCCTCCATCCTCGGGCTGGACCGGCCCACCATCGAGGCGCGCTTTGACGCGATTGCCGCCTTCGCCGACATCGGCGACTTTCTCGAACAGCCGGTGAAAACCTACAGCTCGGGCATGGTGGTGCGGCTCGCCTTTGCGGTGATGGCCCATGTCGATGCGGACATCCTGATCATCGACGAGGCGCTTGCCGTCGGCGACATGCCCTTTGTCCAGAAGTGTATGCGCTTCATCCACCGTTTCCGCGAAACGGGCACGCTCATTCTGGTCACCCATGACACGTCCGCGGTTCAGGGCCTGTGCGACCGCGTCCTCTGGCTCGATCACGGTGCGGTCCGCGGCGACGGCGATCCCAAGACGGTCACGGACGATTACCTGGCCTTCTGTTTCGGGCAGGCGAACCAAAGCGCGGAGGCGGAAAACGGGACGGTAGCGGCAGACCGCGAGGACCGGCCCGCCGAGGCTGTTCTGGAGGAGACACAGCCGGAAGCCGCCGATTTCCGCCAGGACCTCCTCCGCCGTTCGGATTTACGCAATGACATCGAAGTCCTGCCCTACGACCCGCAGGGCCGGGCCTTCGGTGAGCGCCGGGCCGAGGTGGTTTCCGTCGAATTGACTGACCCGGAGGGGAAAAACCTGTCCTGGGTGGTGGGGGGCGAGCCGGTCCGGCTCAAGGTGCGTATCCGGGCCCGCCAGGAGACCCCCCGCCCCATTCTTGGTTTCTACGTGCGCAACCGCCACGGTCAGTGCCTCTTCGGCGACAACACCTCGGTGGCGGTGGCCGATGCCGGTCACCATTTGTATCCGGATGATCACTACATAGTTGTTTTCGCCTTCCGTATGCCGATTCTGGAAAACGGGGAGCACGCGGTCAGCGTCGCCCTGGCCAGTGGAACCATGGCCGAGCACCGGCACCAGCACTGGGTGCATGACGCCCTGCCCCTGCGGTCGGTAAACGAAAAGCCCTGGACCGGTCTGGTCGGGGTGCCCATGCACCGCATCACCTGCCGGGTGGAGCGTCCCGCCGGTGCTTCCACCCCGCGCCCGTCATGACGGGTCTACCCGCAGACGCGCCGGATCCTGAATCCCTGGCGGCCTACCGGCCGCGCTGTCCGCAACCCGGCGGGCTCGGCAACTGGACCGGCCACCTGCCCTTCGCTGATGCCCTCGTCCGGGCCCTCCGGCCCCGGAGGGTGGTGGAGCTGGGAACCCATTACGGGGAGTCGCTGTTCGGGCTCTTCGAGGCCGTAGAAGCGACCGGTGCGGGAGGGGAGGTGCATGCCGTCGACACCTGGACGGGGGAGGATCATGCGGGCATCTATGGCGAGGACGTCTATGCTTCCGTCCTCGAGTATAAGAAAACCCATGACAAGCGTGGAAAGCTGAAGCTTCATCGGAAAACCTTCGACGAGGCGGCGGCCCAGTTTCCGAAGGAATCGATCGATCTGCTTCACCTGGATGGGTTGCACACCTACGAGGCAGTGTGTCATGACCTGGCTGTCTGGTTGCCCAAAATCCGCCCGGGCGGTTTTCTGTTGCTGCATGATGTCTGTGAAGAGCGCGCGGGCTTCGGGGTCCGCGTCTGCTGGGATGAGCTGCCCGAAGCGGACTGGGAGAAGACCGTCCTGCCCCACAGCCATGGCCTGGGGGTCGCCCGCCGCAGGGGGGCGGCCCCGGAGGAGGCGGCTTCCTGGTTGGATGCGCTTTTCGGGGAGGAGCCGGTGCACGGCGAATTGATCGGTCGTTTTGTCGAAGCCGGAAAGCGTCTCGACGACCGGCTGTCGCGCCGCACGCTGGAGCAGGCCCTGGAGGCGGAACGGAGCAAAGTACGGCAACGCGACGACCGCTTGCGCGAACTGGAGGCCCACGTCCGCAACCTGGAGCCCCTGGTGGGTGAAGTGGAACGCCTGCGTGAGGCCGTGGAAGCGGTCGATACCGCGCACGATCAATTGGAAGCCTTCTGTATCGCGACTTCAGGCGATGTTTTGGCGCAGGCTGGCACGCGTGTCGCCGTGGGTGAATCCATTGAGGCGATGCTGGACCTCGATCCCGGCAAAACCGGGTCTGCGGGGGCCCTCCTCCGGCTGGACCCCGCCTCCCGGCCCTGCTGGATCCTTTTGAGGGCCCTCACGGTCTCCGCTGATTCGGGCGAGGGTTGGGAGCAGCTGTTCACGGTTTCCGAAGCCAATGACTGGCTGCAATGGAGGTCCGGGGCCGACTGCTTCGTTCCTGAAAAGCGGCAGCCTCTCCGTCTGCTGGCCACAGGCCCGGATCCCCAGCTGGTCTGGACCCGTCCGTTGCCCGCCGGTGTCCGTCGGCTGCGGCTGAACCTGATGCTCGACCTGCAGCCGACACTCGATGGCTTCGTCCGCCAGTGGATCGATGTCCGAGCGGAACGGGACATCCTTCAACGCGAGCTGAAGGCGTTGAAAGCGGCCCTGGCCGGCGTGCGAGCCGATTTCCAGGGGCTGCTCGCGCGTCGGAATGACCTGGAAGGATGGGCCGACACCCTGGCCCGTCAATTGACCGCGCTGCAGGCCAGCGAGGCTCGCTACAGGCACCTGTACGAGGCTGAATATCGACGCCGGCAGGCGCTCCGGCGTTCACCGGTTTTCAAGGCCGTTCGTCCGCTGCTGCCCGCCGAAGCGCGGCGACCGATGAACGAACCGGATCTCCCCGCGGCGGTTTTGCCGCCCGGGCCGGCACCCAATCCCGTCCACCGCGACTACGGCCTCTGGCTGGCGGCTTTCGATGCCGAGCCGCAGTTGCCGCAGGGCGACGCGGAGGGGGATGACCCGCCCGTCATCACCGTGGTCATGCCGGTCTATCAGCCTGATCTCGAATGGCTGGACGAGGCCGTCGAGTCGCTGCGGGCCCAGACGTGGCCGCACTGGCGGGCCATCCTGGTCGATGACGCCTCTCCGGATCCGGCGGTCGCTGCGCGGCTCGAGGAATGGACAAGGCAGGAACCCCGCCTGTCCGTCATTCAGCGGGAGACCAACGGCCATATCGCCGCTGCCACACAGACGGGTATCGACGCTGTGGATACGCCGTGGATCGGTTTCCTGGACCAGGATGACCGGCTGCATCCTCGCGGCCTTGCGACCGTGGCAGGCGCCATTCAGCGACATCCCGAGGTTCGGCTGCTTTATTCGGATGAGGACAAACTCGATGCCAACGGCCACCGCACCGATCCCTTTTTCAAACCGGATTGGGATCCGGACCGCCTGCTGACCCAGAATTACGTCAATCACCTGACCGTCCTGGCGACCGGGACGGTCCGGTCGGCCGGAGGGCTGCGCCCCGGTTTCGACGGCAGTCAGGATTGGGATCTCCTGCTCCGCGTAACGGCGAACCTGGAGGCCCCCGCGATTTTACACCTGCCGGCCGTCCTCTACCACTGGCGCATGACCCCTGGGTCGGCGGCGGAGAGCGCGGATGCCAAACCCTACACCCGGCAGGCGGCCGGCCGGGCCCTGGATGAGGCCGTGCACACTCGTTTCGGGAATCGGGCGCGGGTTGAAGCCAACGGTCTGTACTGGCGGATCCGGCACCTGCTCCCGGATCCGCCGCCATCCGTGGAGCTGATCATCCTCACCCGGGACAACCTGGGCTGTCTGAAAACGGGACTCGATCGCCTGCTTGCCGGTACCCGCTATCCGGATACGCGGTGGACCGTGCGTATCGTCGATAACGGGAGTGCCGATCCCGCGCTCCACACCTACTTCGCTGACCTGGAGAACCATCCCCGGATCCGGCTCGACCGGGATGCGGGGCCTTTCAACTACGCGGGTCTGAACAATGCGGCTGTCGCCCGAAGCGACGCCGGTATCATCGTGTTCCTCAATGACGATGTGCTGATCGGGAATCCCGACTGGCTGATCGAACTGGTCGCCCAGGCCAGTCGTCCGGAAATCGGCGCCGTGGGGACCCGGATGACCTTCCCCGACGGCCGCATCCAGCACGGGGGGGTGGTGCTCGGGATCGGAGGCATCGCCGGCCATGCGCTCAAGTATTTCCCGGGCGACACCGATGCCGCCGCCAGCCGGTTGCAGGTGGTCCACCGTGTTTCCGCGGTGACCGGGGCCTGCCTGGCCGTCCGCCGGTCCACCTTTGAAACGGTCGGCGGCTTCGATGCGGATGGATTGCCGATCGCCTTTAACGACATCGACCTGTGTCTGCGGATCCGGGAGGCCGGTTATGCGAACCTGTTCACGCCCTTTGCGGCCATGACCCATTACGAGTCGGTCTCCCGGGGGCCGGAGGACAGCCCGGAAAAGCTGGAGCGTTTCGGTCGGGAGATCACCGTCATGCGCGAACGCTGGGGCGATCTGCTGTATCGGGATCCCTACTACAATCCGAACCTGACTCTCGAGCACGAGGATTTCTCCTACGCCGTGCCGCCGCGGACCAGGTCGTGAAGGGCCGACCAGCGGCAGGCCCGGACCGTTCATCGCCTGGCCTCGACGGCCGCCGGGGACGGCGGCCCTCCCCAAAGGCTGTGGGCTTTCCCGGGAGGGTCACCGTCCCCGGCCTTTCAACAAAGAACAGGCGTACGGGGCTCTCAGAAATCGAACACTTCGACCAGGGCGACGCCGGTCGTTTCGCCGACACCGCGGACAATGGCCGTGTATTCACCGGGATCCAGTTCCCGCACGATCACCGGCTCATTCGCATTGCCCGGCTCGAGGGTGCCTCCCTGGAAGAGGGCGAGGTTGGGACTGTCGCCGAAGTTGTCGTTGGATTCGAGCAGGGTGGAGCCTTCGAACAGTTGGATGAACGGATCGCTCATGCTGCCCGGCACACCCTGGCCGGCCAGGCTGGGCCCGACCGCACGGATGAGCACGCGCTGGCTCTGGCCACCCTCGATGACGAAGCCGGCGATCATGACACTGTCGCCGGTTTCGACCGGGCCGCGGGTGGAAATGTTTATCAGCTCCGCGCCGTTGGTGCTCTGGTCGAACACCTCGACCAGGGCATTGCCGGTGGTCTCGCCGACACCGCGGACGATGGCCGTGTATTCGCCGGGATCGAGCGTGGCCACGATGACGCTCTCCTTCGGATTGGAAGGTTCGAGTGGACCGCCGAGGAAGGTGTTCGCATTGGCGGTGTCCGCGAAATCGTCGTTCGAGGTGAGCAGGGTGGAGCCTTCGAAAAGCTGGACAAAGGGATCCTGTAGCGGATCGGGTACGTTCGAAGCGGCCAGCGAGGGGCCGAGAACCCGGATGAGCACGGTCTTTTCGCTGGAGCCCTCGATCACAAAGCCGGCGATCATGACGTTGTCGCCGGTTTGAACCGGACCGCGGGTCGAAATGTTGATCAGCTGGGAGGGCAGGGCGTCTCCGGGCGGGTTCCCCGGATCGGTGCCGGGGGCGGTACCCGGATCCGTATTCGGGGGATCGGGCACGGTGGTGTTTGGCGGGTCGTCCGGGGTCGTGCTTGGCGGGGTCTGGGCCTGCAGAGGCAGGGCAGTGATCAAAAGGGCCAGCATGCCGACAAGGGCGCGGCCGCGGGGAGATGGGGAGGCGGAGAACGAGCGAATCATGATGGTTCGGTTAAACAGGCCGGGCCTGCTTTGGAGAGACCGGCGGGCGTGGCTCTCTGTTCCAATCCTTGAATTGGCGCCCTGTTGAGACAAGGGCAATCGCTCACGCCGCCGGGGGTGCCTGGCCACCCGCGAACCGTGTGTCCGGATTGGTCAGGAGAACCTGCCGGGCATGATCCAGGGCCATCGTTGCGGTTAGCCAGCCCACGTCCACCAGCCGGCTCAGCGTGGCGGCAAGCACCCGGCGGCTGACGGTCAATTTGCCGTAGGCCCATTCCGCCCGGTAGGCGTCCGAGTAAAAAGCGTTCCAGGCGTTGGTGGGCAGGATTTCGAGACGGTCGCGGAAATGGGTTTCCAGGGTCGCGGGCGTAAATCCGTTCCACCAGGCACCGGAGAGGCTGAGGTTGGGGTGCTGCCGCGCCATGAAGGTGATTTCCTGGCTGTGCGCGCGCAGGGCGGGCAGCAGGTCGAAACGGGTTTCCGGGTGGGTGGCAAACAGATGGCCCCAGCTGAAGAGCTGGTCGGGATCACCCCGAACCGTGACAGGCACGGTCAGTTGGCCCGAGTGCTCCATCATTCCGTGAAAAAGCTGAATCACCAGCCCGTGGTGACCCGCTTCCTCAGCCACCTTGTCCAGACACGCGCTGAAGAGCGCTGAGCGCTCCTCGAAGCTGAGCCCGGAGGGCTGGCTGCGATCCGTGTGGGCGGCGACCTTGGCAATGACCGCTTCCAGATCCTGCAGATTCCGGCCGGGCCGGTAGTGCCAGGCGGCGGGCACCCAGAGGTGGAGCGCGCAGACACCGCTCACCTCCGCCGCATATCGGATATGTTCACGGATCCGGTCGGCATAGAAGGCGGGATCGGCAGGCAGGGCGTCCAGGGCCCGGTCGACGGCCGGCCAGCCCAGGGCGGGATCGGCCGTCAGTTTGGCGAGCCCCCGGGCAGCCCGGGCCATGATTGCATACTCGACCATCGTATAGGCCGAGAAAAGCGGGTCGCCGGACGCCGGGAGCCCGGTCCGGACCTCGGCGGGAATCACCATCCGGCGGATTCCTGCCCGCCGGAGGATGGCTTCGGCCCGCTTCGGTTCATCGGCGGCTTGCCGGATGGCGTCGTCGACCGGTTCCCAGTTGTCCGGGGTGAGGTAAGGCTCCTCGAAGCCGAACAGATCTTCGAGCACCGCCTGAAAAGCCCGGTGGTTCGGGGTGTGCGTGATGTACCGGAACCAGGGTGCCGCTTCGGCCATGAATGAGGCTGAATCCTCCGTCCTGGCGAAGGCCTTGCCCGCCGCACGTTCCAGATCGTTGCGCAACCAGTGGTAGCCGGCCAGTTCCCGTAGATCGCCGGACACCAGCCGTCCCTGGCCACGGGGATGGGAACCCAGATGCGTATGGGTGTCCACCACCGGCAGGGCGTTTATCGCCTGGTGCAGGTCCGTAAACAGCGCTGAAGACATCAACGGGGGATAGCTTTTTCCCGACGCGAACTCAAGGGCGACGCCCGCCTGCTTCTCCGGCGCGGGGTCCGCGCCTTCGTCGAACCCCGGGGTTCTCATCCCCGACACAGGGTGGGCGTAAAAAACCTCCGCTGGTGATGGCGGAGGCTGAAGTGGCGTCCCGTAGGGGATTGGCCCGGACCTGCGGTCCTCAGTCAGGCATTCGCCTGCCTGGCCCTTCTCCGGCGCGGGGTCCGCGCCTTCGTCGAACCCCGGGGTTCTCATCCCCTACACAGGGTGGGCGTAAAAAACCTCCGCTGGTGATGGCGGAGGCTGAAGTGGCGTCCCGTAGGGGATTCGAACCCCTGTTGCTAGGATGAAAACCTAGAGTCCTGGACCTGGCTAGACGAACGGGACGTGGGAAAAGTGGGTGAAGCTACCGGGCATGGCCCTGTAATCAAGGCTTTTCTCGCTTTTTGGCCACGCCCTGAAGAAAGGCTTTTCGACACCGGCAGGAAAGTTAGGGTAGAGGCATGGTTATCAATCCCTGGGTGGACCGCCTTCAAGCCCTTTCCCCCGAACCCCTGTTCGCCCCGCCCGAGCTCCCGTATGAACACCTGGGCAGCGGCAAGGTCCGTGAACTCTATGCCGTCGATGGCGAACGGCTCCTGCTTGTGGCGACCGACCGGATTTCCGCCTTCGATGTGATCCTGCCCCAGGGTATCCCCCAGAAAGGGGCTCTGCTCACCCAGCTCAGCCTCTACTGGTTCGCGCAGACCCGGGACCTCGTTCTCAACCACCTGGTGCCGGATCACGACCGGCAACTCCATGCCGTGCTGGGGGACCAGGCCGAGGACCTCGGGCCACGCTGCATGCTGGTGCGCCGGCTCAATCCCGTGCCCATCGAGGCCGTTGTCCGCGGTTACCTGTCCGGCAGCGGCTGGGCCGCCTATCGGGAAACCGGCGAACTCTGGGGTCGCCCGCTTCCGGCCGGCCTCCGCCAGGCCGACAAGCTCCCGGAGCCGCTGTTTACCCCCACCACCAAGGCGGATGCCGGGCACGATGAGCCCCTGACCGACGAGGCGGCCCGGGAAGTCGTCGGCGATTCCACCTTTGAAGCAGTGCGCGCTGTCAGCCTTCGGCTTTACCGGTATGGTGCCGAGGCCTCAGCCCAGGCCGAAATCCTGCTGGCTGACACGAAATTCGAATTCGGCCGGGATGACCAGGGGCGGCTGGTGCTGATGGACGAGGTGCTGACCCCCGACTCCTCCCGCTACTGGCCGCGCGAGGCCTGGCAGCCGGGCGGCAGCCCGCCCAGTTTCGACAAGCAGTTCGTCCGCGACTTCCTGGCTTCCACCGGCTGGGACAAATCGCCGCCTGCTCCCGACCTGCCGGACTCAGTGGTGCAGGAAACGGCTGCCCGCTACCGGGAAGCCCTGGTCCGCCTGACACGGAACGTCTGACCCGCCCGTCTCATCGGAATCGAAAAAGTGGGCAGTAGCGGGCTCAGGTGGATAGGCTGGCCGCCTTCCTACGTCATAAAGCGTCCGGGCTAAGGCGTTTTTGAAAAATCGAGATAAGCGGGAAAATGACGGCTTGTACGCGTGTGGCGGGCCTCCTCCTACGCAAAAAGCTTCGGCGGACGGGGTAGAGCCCGCCACCACCGGGAGACGCACGACAGTC
>JBNPEH010000010.1:0-210212 GCA_051117635.1 Opitutales bacterium
GTCACCGCTTTCAAAAAGCGGATCTCCAACACGCCGAACTCGGGATCAACAGTGCGGGACTCAACGATTTCCAGCCCGACTACCCCGCGGATCGCACAGCTGAGCTTTATGGGAAATCCGGGCTGGGCCAGCACCCTGCAGCATGAAATGCTGAACCCGGAACCCCCTACCCCAACAACACCCGTTCCACGAACTTAGCGATCAGCGCGTTGCTCTCGGGCGTGTCGACGATGTCGGCGATGACCTGATCGTAATGGGCGGTGTTGCGGGTGTAACGGCCGGCATAGACACGGAGGCGCTCGACCAGGGTCGGGCGGTCGACCTCGGGATGGAACTGCGTGGCCCAGAACGGCGCCCGCGGATGCCGGAAGGCGTGGCAGCAGGCGTCGGTGTAAGCCAGCGCGGTCGTGCCGGGAGGCGCGCACGAGGCGGACTCCCGGTGGACCGAGACGGCATGAAAGCCGTCCGGCGTGTCGCGGAAAAGGAGATCGTCGGCGGCTGCCGGGTGAAGCCGGATCGGCGGGGTACCCATCTCGAAGTCACCGGTCGCACGCGAGATACGCCCCCCCAGCGCAAGGACCGCCAGTTGAAAGCCGAAGCAGGAGGCAAAAGTCGGTGTCCGCTGTGCGATGGCGTTGATCATCAAGGTGCATCCTGCCGGGACAAAAGGATAGGTCTCCGGTTCGAGGACACTGGCCTCACTGGCGCCTCCGACCAGCAGCGCGTCAAAGCCGGAGGCGACATGCGGCGGCACCACTGGCCGGTCAAAGACATTCCAGACCGTGATCTGTTCGGGATCCAGCCCGGCGTAGCGGGCAAAGCTCAAGTGCTCCTCGCGGCGGACGCCGGCGTGTTCCCGGATCTGAAGCAGCAGCAGACGCAGGTCTTCGCGCCGCCGACGCTGACCCGGCCGGACGGGTGTCATTCCCGCCGAATCAGGCATCACCGGGGGACGGAAGATGTTCCAGGAGCGTGGCCACAGCCGCCTTTACCGCCTCGGCCTGGCACCGCACCCGTGTTTCGAGATACTGCGCCGACGGCGTTTCGAGCGTGTAGTTGAGGCTGCTGTGATGCTGGTAGAGGAAAAGCGCCTCCGGCAGCCCCGGCAGGTCGGAGAAATCCAGCTCCGGCTCAAACTCGAGCGGTGCGATCAGCCCATCCTTGGCGATGCGCTCGTCGATGATGTCGCCGGGGTCGATGCCGCAGATCGGTCCGGCCGCCCCCAGGATGGCCGGCGCCACCGACGGCCGGTTGCGCTCCAGGTCGCGCACCTCGTAGCAGTAGAAGCCGTTGGCCTCCCAGTCTTCGTGCAAAAGGAGGCTCAGCGTATAGCCGTCGGGATTGTCCGTGTCCCGGCCGGGGGCATGCGTCTCCAGCCAGGCCCGGTGCTGCGCCGCTTCATAGGTCGTGAACGCGGTGTAGTCCCGGTTGATGTCCACGCCCTGTCCGTTTTCGCGCGTACCCCTGCCAAGACCCGACGGATTCATCATCGGCAGGATGTGCCAGGCGACGTCGGTCGGGAACCAGCGCTCGGTCATCAGCCGCAGGATCGCTAACGGGCCCGCCGGCTCATCGCCGTGCAGCCCGGCTGCCAGATAAACTGTCGCACGGGGCTCGATCGGCTGATGGTCCCGTTCCGGATCCAGCGCCTCCCGCGTCAGCGCCAGCAACGGCACCTCGTCCACCACCCCATACACGTCCTCCCGGAACCGCAACCCCGGCGCCAACGCCCGCACCCGCTCCACATACGCCTGCGGCTTGAACAAACTGCCGGTGTCTGCCATCCGGCGCAGCCAAAGCCGCAAGCCCCACACGGGCAAGCTCGGAGAAAGAAGGAGCGCCGCTGCAGAGCACTGCTTAGGGAACCGCCAATCCACGCAGATCTCCGCAGATCGTGCATTTTAACTAAAAGAATCGGGAAAATGGGTAACACCACGAACGTACATTTCGAAGAAATGCTGCAAGTTCCTCAGCCAGAATTAGTTATCACCCATTCTCCCGATTCTGGTGAGAAATTCGGGCTAACAGGCCCCATCCCCCTCGCCTTCGAGTCCCAAGCACGCAATTTTATTGAAATCCCGACTGCCTGAAACTTTGTTCACCAATCAGCGATGGCGCACGCAACGCAACTCAATATCCCGCTTCTCGATGCTGGGGAGCAGGATGCCCTCCATTACTGGGCAGATTCCATAGGTGAAAGCAGAGGTGAAGTCTTCACCCGGATCGAGGTGGTTGAGTTCATTCTCGATCTTACGGGCTGGCAGGTTGGACACAATCTCATCGCGCAGCGTGTGTACGCGGAACTGAGTGCACACGGGCTGCCTGATGCCTGTATCAAAACGCTGATGGATGCCTGGCTCCTGCATGCGGACTTCCTCACCCGACCTTTCCCAGTCCCCTTCACGCATGTGGTAGGCAACCCCCCCTATCTCCGCATCGAGGCACTCCCCCGCCCCTTGATGCAGCGCTATCGCACGCTGTTTCGGACCATGTTCGACCGGGCGGATATCTACATTGCATTTTTTGAAAAGGGGCTCTCGCTTTTGGCATCACATGGAAAGCTTGGTTACATCTGCGCCAATCGATGGACCAAAAACCGGTACGGTGGCCCGCTTCGCGAGATGATCGCCGACAGCTTCCATATGCAGGCCTATATCGATTTCACCGGCGTCGATGCCTTCCATGGCGAAGTGATCGCCTACCCCGCCGTCACCGTCATTCGCCACGGCATGGGCACCACAACCCAGGTCGTCGACAAAGAGGATGTCCACTGCGCGGCGTTACCCGATCTGGCCACCTCACTCAGCAAGAACCGCAAGGATCCGCGGATCAAACGGATGGAAGGTATTGCGAACCAAAGCGATCCTTGGCTGCTTTCCAACGCTTCGCGCCTATTGGTTATTCAGGAGCTTGAACGCACCCTGCCGACCCTTCAGGAGGCGGAGTGCAAAGTGGGCATCGGAGTAGCCACCGGTGCGGATAAGGCGTTCATCGGTACAGATGAAGCCCTCGACGTAGAGCCTCAGCGAAAACTGCCGCTCCTGACGCGGAAGGACCTCATCAACAACCGCATCCATTGGAAGGGCAAACATGTCCTCAATCCTTATGCGGAAGAAGGAAAGGGCCTGGTCGATCTGGACCGCTTCCCGAAGTTCAAGAGCTACCTCGAACGTCATCGTGAACTGATCCAAAAACGACACGTCGCCAGGCGGAACCCGAATTTCTGGTATAAGACGATTGATCGCATTTATCCGGAGCTGACTGCACAGCCGAAGCTGGTTATCCCGGATATTCAAGGCGAACCCCAGGTTGCCTACGACAGCGGCCAGTATTACCCGCACCACAACCTTTACTACATCACGGCGCGTGAATGGGATCTGCGCGCCCTCCAAACCGTCCTCCGAAGCCGTCTGGCAAACGCCTTTGTGGCTACCTATTCCCTGCGCATGCGCGGAGACTGCCTACGCTTCCAGGCCCAATACCTTCGGCGTATTCGGATTCCCCATTGGCACGACGTCCCCAAGACGATGCGAAGGGCCTTGGCGGACCTGGCTGAATCAACCAGTCAGGAACAAATCGACCAAACGGTCCGCAAATTATATGGCCTCGACGCGACCTCATGGCAGGCATTGTCTACCGACTAGACGATCCCCATCCATGCCAAATCCCAACTATTCTCAGGATATTCGCAAAGCAGTGCGTGCTTACTGGCGGAGTAAACAAGCCGCGCAGAAAAAGAACCGAGCTGGGCCGAAGGTAGATGCTGGCAATCGGGGTACCGCCACCGGCGGCAAAAACCTCGACGGTATTGCATCGCTCTTTGAGAAACTCGCACGGCAACACGGTTCGGATTTGGACCTATCCGTTGCTCAGCGGGAAGGCCGCTTCGGGCGTGGGGCCGCTCCCTTCGTCGGTTACTGCATTCTGGTAGAAGACGATGAGAGGTCCCGCCGTATCCCGAGGCGTGGCACACCGTCCCTTCATTTCGCCGCCGACCCCGCCTTCAAAACCGCCTCCTATCAGGAGCGCATGCAAATCCTCTGCGAGCGCATGGTCCAGGAACGCCTTTACACCGCCGCCGCAGTCCTCACCTCACCCTCCACGGCCATCAGAACTGGAGCCTATCACGACTTATCCCCCAATACCTGTCTGGCTCGCCTGATCACCAAATTTGTTAATCATGTCGTCGTCGAAACGGAGTGATGAAGGTTTCGAAGCTTTTTTTGGAAGATTAATGAAAGGCGTACCTATGAAGATTTTGCAGACAAGGTATCCTAACCCGGATTTCTCGTGAAGCTCAGATGTGGTGCCACTCAGTAGGTCAAACGAGAATGGCGCTAACTTTACAGCGTTTGCATCGGGATCGCTATCGGGATCGCTATCGCAATCGATTATATAGGCCATTAGTGTCGATTAGCTCAATCGATCCCGATTTGGATCGGAGGCCTTAAGTTAGCGCCATTCGGGTCAATCGAAGAATTCAATCATTCGGTGCGTTTTGCATGCATTGATTCCCTTGAGTGCGGCGGCTGTCCGGAGGCCGAACCTCCAGCTGGGTACGTCGGGGAGCGGCCAACCGTGCTATCCGTGCCGCCGTGGGGTTGTGCACGACTTTAACCCAGCGGGTGATTTCGCTGCCGAGGGCGAGAAGGCCTTTGTCTCCCTCCTCTGAATCTAAAACCCCTTCGCGTCTTGGCGTCTTTGCGCGAGGCCGCCTAGAGTGCCTGGCATGCCTGACGTACGCGTTCGCTTTGCCCCCTCGCCCACCGGGTTTTTCCACATCGGCAGTGCCCGCACGGCGCTGTTCAACTGGCTGTATGCGCGGCATACGGGCGGGGCGTTCATCCTGCGGATCGAGGACACGGACCAGGCGCGGAACACCCCGGAGGCGCTGCAGGTGCTGCTGGACGGCCTGCAGTGGCTGGGCCTGGGCTGGGACGAGGGTCCGGAAATCGGCGGCGAGGCGGGGCCCTATTTCCAGTCGCAGCGGGCCGGGATCTACCGCGAGCACCTGGAACGGTTGAAGGCGGCTGGTCACACCTATGAGCAGGACGGTGCGGTCTGGTTCCGGCTGGAAGGCGAACGTTACACCGAATTCGACAAGCATCTGGATCGGGAGGTCGAAAAGGTGAAGGCCGATCCGATCATCATCGACGACCAGGTACGCGGACGGGTGGAGCGTCACGAGGAGAAAGATTTCGTGCTGGTGCGTTCGAGCGGTGAGCCGGTGTTTCACCTGACCAATGTGGTGGACGACATCACGATGGGCGTGACGCATGTCATCCGCGGCGAAGACCACCTGTCCAACACCAGCAAACACGTGCTGTTGTATGAGGCGCTCGGCGCGCCCGTGCCCGTGTTTGCGCACATTCCGCTGATTCTGAAGGAGAGCGGCGGCGGCAAGATGTCGAAGCGCGACAAAGGTGCGCTGATCGAGGAATACCAGAGCCGGGGTTACCTGCCCGAGGCGGTACGCAACTTCCTGGCCTTGCTCGGCTGGTCGCCGAAGGACGACCGCGAGGTCATGACGATCGACGAAATCATCGAGCGGTTCGACTTTCCCGGGATCCAGCGCGGCAACGCCCGCTTCGATGAGCAGAAGCTCAATCACCTCAATACCGAGCACCTGCGCGCCCTGCCCCTGGAGACCTTTACCTGGATGGCCGCGCCGGTGCTCTCCGAGGCGGGCGTTATCTCCGAGGCAACGGACGAGGATTACCTCCAGCGGGTGCTGGCCGTGGCCCAGCCCAAGGCCAGCCACCTCGAGGGTCTACCCGAGTTGGTCGGTTATTTCTTCGACGAGGCTTTCCCCTACGACGAAAAGGCGCTCAAGAAGCCGTTGAAGAAAGGCGCCGCCGACCGCGTGGCCGAGATCCTGCCGGTGCTCGAACAAATCGAGGACTGGTCGGCTGCATCCATCGACGCCGCGATCAACACCTTTGCCGAAAGCAAAAATGAAAAGCCCTTTGCCTGGTACCCGGCCCTACGCCTCGCCACAACCGGCCAGGGTGGCGGCCCCGAACTCCTTCCGCTGCTCGAGGCCCTGGGCCAGCAGCGCACGATCGCCCGCCTGAAACGCGCGCAGGGGGAATGGGCGAAAATGGGATAAGTCCAAGGGGTCAGTTGCCAGTTGTCAGTTTGGGGAAATTCAATCCGCGCAGAAAATACGAACGCTCCTGAAGCTCATCTGCCAGTAAACTGACCCCTGACCCGAATGGCGCTAACTTAAGGCTCCCGATCCAAATCGGGATCGAAATCGACGGAGCGAAGCGGAGATGGCGTAAGCAAATCGGGATCGAATATGCATAAGCAATTCGTTTATAAAGGCTTACAGAATTGATCCCGATAGCGATCCCGATGAAAACACGGTTAAGTTAGCCCGGACTTCTCATGAAGCCCAGATGTGATGAGCTGCCCCTGTCCGCCATAGCTCGAAGAGCGACGGCGGAAGGCGGCGTGTCCGCCATAACCCGGAGGGTGACGGCGGGAGGGCGAAACCGGCTGGGCGCGCACTGAGGTGCGTAACCGGGCGGTTTCCAGCCCGACTACCGAGCCCGCAGGGCGACACCTCAACGAGCGAAGCGAGAATAACACGCCGCAGATCACGCATGTGGGCGAAAAGAATCGGGAAACAGGGCACCACCACGAACCACTGACCACTGACAACTAACCACTAACCACTGACAACTAACCACTAACAACTAACCACTAACCACTAACCACTAACCACTGACAACTAACCACTAACCACTAACCACTGACAACTGACAACTGACCACTGACAACTGACCACTGACAACTGACCACTGACAACTGACCACTGACGACTATCCCCTACTTTCGCCCGATCACATTGCCTCCGGTGCCGCCTTTGGATTCCTGGAAGAGACCGACGTACGGCTTGGGGATAAACGCCGCGGCGTAGGCGTTGGAAGGTTTCAGGATTTCGCGGGCCAGCGCGTTGACCTTCTCCGGAGAAATAGAGGCGACGAGGCCATCGCGGTAGGCCTGCATGCGGTCGAGGGTGTCGGGCCGCTCCTGGGCACGCATGGCGACATTGGCAAGGAGGAAGCCCGGTTGGCGGAAGCCGCGCCGAAGCTGGTTATCCAGCACCGCGGCGACCCCGACGATGTCGTCTTCATCGACCCCGGTGCGAGCGAGGTCGGCGGACAGGTCGAGAATCTCGCGAGCGATGCGTGGCGCGTCCTCGGGCGAACAATCAATGGTGGTGCGGATGGCCGCGAAGTCGGGATACTCGACAAAACTCTCGAAGTTGGTCGACGGACTGTAGGCCAGGCCTTCGTCCTCGCGAACCCGATCACGTATCCGCTGGCCTAATACATCCTGGATGATCCGGAGCGCGGCCTCGTCTTCGAGCGTCATGTCGCGCAGGACGGGCCAATAGCCGGCCACCGCCGACTGATGTTCCTCGCCAACGAACTCGAACCGGTAATAGCCACCCGGAATGGCCATCTTGACCGGTTTCCGGGGCGCATTCACCTCTTTGACGGGGGCTCGGTCATCGAGCTGGCCCAAGGTCCGCAGCACGCTCTCCATGGCGAGGTCGGCGGGGATGTCGCCAACGATGGACACCTCGGTGTACCCCCGCGAGAGCGGTTCTTCCAGCCAGCTCTGGACATCGAAAATGCCGATGCGGAGAAAATCCTTCGGCTCGCCCCAGACGAAGCGGGCGTCCTGCCCGAACAGCTTGTTAGTGAATTCCTTCTGGCCCTGGCCGATGCCCTGCGCGCCCGATGACCGCTCCTGGAAGGCGCTCTTCTTGGCCGACTGAGTGACGAAACTCGAAAAACGCGGATCGTCCAGGTAATCGGTCACCACACCCAGGAAAGTTGTCAGTTCATCGGCCGCCATGACGGCACGGAAGCTGAAGGCATCGTGGTCGGCGACGTCGAAACTGAAACGGAGGAAGGACTGCGCGGCAATGGTCTGCAGCTCGTCGGTCCGGTAATGAGTCGTGCCCCGGCGCAGTACGGCATCGAGCCCGAATTCCCGCAGACCGGGCTGGTTATACGGCAGCGAAAAGAGGCCGGAGCCGACGCGTACGACCGCATGGACGACACCCGGCTCGGCATCGGTCTCGATATGATTGACACGGACGTTGTTGGACAGGCGGTAGCGATTGAGGCCGAAGGGCCCGTCGAGGTCGGCTTCGGCAATCTCACTGGCTGGCCCCCAGTTCTGGAGCTCGAATTCGGTGGTCTTCTGACGACTCAACGGCAGCAGGGCGTAGTTGCGGCTACGCCGGTTGTCGTTGACCGCGGACAGGATGGCCCGAGCCCCACCCTCGATGGCGACATCACCAGTGATGAAAAACGAGAGGCGGTCGGGATCCCAAAGGTCGCGGAAGCGGCGGTCGAGGTCGCGCAGGCTGATGGACCGGAGCATGTCCAACTGGAGCGCCAGGTCGCGATCCGGCCCGAGCACGACCCGGTCGGCGGCCAGGTCGCTGACCATCGCCTGGGCAAGGTCGTTGGCGGACAGGCGCCCCAGCATCTCCCGCTGTTTTTCCAAGCTGTGCAGACGCCGTTTCCTGAACCAGGCCCATTCGTCATCGGTGAAGCCCTTTTCGTGGGTGAAGCGGATTAACTCGTCCATCGAGAGCACGCCGTTGCGCCAGTCGCGTCCAGCTACCTGAATGCTCGCCATGGCGGCATCGGCACCCGGACGGCGAACCGCAATGGCATCCCCCCCTGATCCGCGACGAATCAGCCGGTTGGTCCGCTGGCCGAGCAATGCGCTGGCGAGGTTTTCCTCCATGCGCACGCGGCGGTCATCCCGGCTGTCGGCCCGGTCTTGAGGCGGACGCACCGTGGCGGCGCGGATGGCGGCCGAGCCCACGTTCGTCACCTGAAAAATGGCTGCGCGCAGGCTCCGCGGGGTATCCAGTTGCCCGATACGTCGCTCGGGGACGGGCTCCTTGGGCCGGGGCTGTTGGCCGAAGGCAGCCTCGACCCGCTGCTTCATCCCGGAAACCTCAAAATCGCCGGCGACGACCAGCACCATAAGATCGGGCCGGTAATGCCGGCGGTACCAGGACCGGAACTGCTCCGTCCGCAGGTTGTCAATGGACTCGGGGGTACCGATGGCCACCCGGTCGGGAAAGGTAAGCCCGGGGTAGAAAAACTGCTCGGAGGCGCGGTCAGCGCGAAACTGCATGCCGTCGTAAATCCGCCGCTCACTCTGGATGACCCCGCGCTCCTTTTCGATTTCCTCCGGGTCGAAGGAAATGCGAAACGCGAAGTCGCTGAGGACGCCGAGGGATTCGGTCTGGAGGGCGGCGGAATTTTCGGGCAGTTCCAGCGTGTAGACGGTGTGATCGAGTGTCGTGAAGGCATTGATGTCGTGACCGGCCTCCATCCCGAGCCGCTTGAAAAAGGCGGCGAGTTTTCCGGGAGGGTAGCGTTCGGTTCCATTGAACGCCATATGCTCGATGAAGTGGGCGATCCCGTGTTCGGCCGGAGTTTCGTCCAGCGAGCCGGCCAGCACCAGCAGGTTCATCGAAATGCGACCCGACTGCCCGTCGTGTGGTCGCAACGCGTAGCGGAAGCCGTTGTCGAGCCGACCCCAGGTCACCTCCGGATCGGGCTTCAGGTCATAGGCCTCATGCGGCCACTGTCCGGAGCGGAGGGCGTCGGCCATCACCGGCAGGGCCGGGCTGGCAAAGAGCAGACAGGTACCCAGCAAGGTGAGGAATCGGATGATAGGGGATTGGCGAAGGGCCGTCGGCATAAGGCTATCGAACGATGGAATGACGGATTGTTCCCGCAAAGGGGGGCCAAGGTGCAGCGAGGGGCCGGAAGGGTCAACCGCGGCAGCACCTTGTTCATGCTCCAAAACGCTGACACATCGGCCAGCGATCCACGAACGGAGCACCGTCTTCAGCCGGTGAAGGTCGCCCGGCTCACCCAAGGACGGGGCCGGAGCACCCGGCTGAAGGCGTGCCTCCGCCTGATGGGCGTGGACTCGTCATTCAAAACTGGATACAAATCCGATTACCGAGCGGCTTAATCCTTTGACTTCCCCCGCGGGCCGGGATTCCCTGTCGGGTCTGCCCGTTTGGGCAGGCAGCAAACCAGACCGGCCGTGTAGAGCGCGACCGCAACCCGAATCTCAACGACAAGACATGTGTGGCATTTGCGGAGAACTCCGCTTCCAGAAAACCGAAGACGACCTGACCGCCGTGGCGTCCATGGCCGGGCGCATGCAGGCGCGCGGCCCCGACGGGTACGGCATCGTGGCGCGAAACGGCAGCACCTTGGGTCACCGCCGGCTCAAGATTATCGACCTGAGCGATGCGGCGGCCCAACCCATGGTGGACAGCGATCTCGGGCTGACCATCGTCTACAACGGGGCGATCTACAATTATCCCGAGCTGCGCCAGGAGCTTCAGGAAAAAGGCTACCGTTTCTTCAGCAGCGGGGACACCGAGGTGCTGATCAAGGCCTATCATGCCTGGGGGAAAGATTTTGTGAAACGCCTGAACGGCATGTTCGCGCTGGCCATCCACGAGCGGGACACTGGTCGCACGGTCATCGCCCGGGACCGGGTGGGCATCAAGCCGTTCTATTATGCGGAAGGTCCGGGTATGTTTCGGTTCGCCTCCAGCCTGCCGGCGCTGCTCAAAGCCGGAAACATCGATACCAGCATCGATCCGGTGGCACTGAATTTCTACATGACCTTTCACTCGGTCGTGCCGCCTCCCCACACCATCCTGCGCGGGGTCAAAAAACTGCCCCCGGCGACGCTGTCGGTCATCGAGCCTGACGGGACACGGACGGAGGAGACCTATTGGGACCTGTCCTTCGGTACGCCGGAGGAACGGGCCGCCTGGAAGGAATCGGACTGGAAAGCGGCCACGCTGGACGTGATGCGGTCGGCCGTGAAGCGGCGACTGGTGGCTGACGTCCCGGTCGGCGTGTTGTTGTCCGGGGGCCTCGACTCCAGCCTCATCACGGGCCTGCTCTGCGAACAGGGCGCGCGGGACGTAGAAACGTTTTCGATCGGCTTCGAATCCGTCAATGACGAGGAAGGCGACGAGTTCAAATACTCGGATGTGATCGTCGAGCGCTTCAAAACGAAGCACCACAAGTTGTTCATCGACGCCGACCGGACCCTCCCGGCGCTGCGCCAGTGCATCGGCGAGATGTCCGAGCCCATGGTCAGCCACGACAATGTCGGGTTCTTTCTGCTCAGCCAGGAAGTCAGTAAATTCGTGAAGGTCGTCCAGAGCGGCCAGGGCGCCGACGAAATCTTCGGCGGTTACCACTGGTATCCGCCCATGATGAAGAGCACTTCACCGGTCGACGACTATGCCAAGGTCTTCTTCGATCGCGACTATGCCGAGTACTGCGAAGCGGTTGCCAAAACGTACCACCAGGAGGACTACGCCCGAAGGTTCCTGGAGGAGCAGTTCGCCCGTCCCGGCGCCGAGCGCCCGATCGACAAGACGCTGAGGATGGATGCCCTGACCATGCTGGTGGACGATCCGGTCAAGCGGGTCGACAACAACACGATGGCGGCCAGCCTCGAGGCTCGCGTACCCTTCCTCGACCACGAGGTGCTCGAATTCGCCGCCCAGATCCCGCCCGACCTGAAGATCCGCGGCGGGGGCAAATACATCCTCGGCGAGGCTGCGCGGGAGGTCATCCCCTCGGCAGTTATCGACCGGCCCAAAGGCTATTTCCCCGTACCTGCGCTCAAATATCTCCGCGGCCCCTTCCTTGAGATGGCGAAAGACGCCCTGACCAACGACGCCGCCCGCCGGCGGGGTCTCTTCAATCAGCCGCATGTGGAAAAGCTGCTTTCCGATCCCGAGGCACACATCACCCCCTTGCGCGGATCCAAACTCTGGCAATTGGCGCTGCTGGAGCTCTGGCTGCAGACGCAGGGCGTGTGAGGAACACCCACCGAGTCCGTCATGAGTCTGGAAGACAGCCTACCCGAGACCACCGCCTCAGGCGGGGTCGTGGTGCCGTGCGGTTGGGGCCGCCTCATCTTTGCGCACACCTTTCCGGATCCGGAATCGGTGGCGGGCACGATGCTGCAGGAAGCCCCCGGGCAACGGGACATCGCCTTTTACCTGAACGACCCGCACATTGTCCTCAATCACGCCCCGCAAAAACTGTTCCTGGATCCGTCCCATACCTTCCGCCTGGATTTCGCAGACTACGAACCGGCCGAGGACAAGGGGAGCCAGCCGTTTGTGATCGATCGCCTGCGTACCCGGCAGGATCTCGAGGAAATCAACCGGATCTACCAGTCGCATGGCATGGTGCCGGTCGATGCCGATTATGTCTGGGCACATCGGGAAGCGGACGCCTTCACCTACTTCACCGCGCGTAACCGGGACTCCGGTGCCCTGCTGGGGGTTGCCATGGGGGTGGACCACATGGCCAATTTCAACGACCTGGAAAACGGATGCAGTCTCTGGGCGCTCGCGGTCGACGGTCAGGCGGAGTTTCCCGGCATCGGCCAGGCCGTGGTCCGGTACATGATCGAGTACTACCAGCAACGGGGTCGGGAACGCATGGACCTCTCGGTGATGGCCGAAAACGAGCATGCCATTCGGCTCTACGAAAAACTGAATTTCCGCCGGATCGCCGTCTTCGCGCTCAAGACCCGCAACGAGATCAACGAAAAGCTGTTCACCGGCCAGAAGGTTGACGCCGGCTACAATCCCTATGCCGCCATCATCATCAACGAGGCACTCCGCCGCGGCATCGCGGTCGACCGGGACGACCCCGAGCGCGGGTATTTCACGCTGCGGATGGGCGGGCGCGCCATCACCTGCCGGGAGAGCCTTTCCGAACTGACCACCGCCGTCGCGCTGTCTCGGTGCGACGACAAGGCCCTGACCCGCAAACTCCTCGCCGCGGCCGATGTCTCGGTGCCCGCCCAGCAGGCTGCCGGGTCGGATGCCGAAAACCAGGCCTTCCTCGACCGCTACGGCCACGTGGTTGTGAAGCCGGCGCGGGGGGAACAGGGCACCGGCGTTTCGGTGGACCTGACCACCATGGAGGAGGTCAACGACGCCATCACCGAAGCAGCCAAAAGCTGCGACCTCGTACTGCTCGAACAGTTTGTATCCGGGCAGGACATACGCATCATCGTGATCAACTACGAGGTGGTGGCGGCGGCCATCCGCAAGCCGGCCGAGATCGTCGGTACGGGCGAGCACAGCATCCGCAAGTTGATCGACCGGCTGAGCCGGCGGCGCAGCGCCGCGACCGGCGGCGAGAGCCGGATCCCGCTGGACGACGAGACGCTTCGCTGCCTGAAATCGGCCGGCTACGACCCGGACGACGTGTTGCCCAAGGAGGAAACCATACAGGTCCGCAAGGCAGCCAACCTGCACACCGGTGGCACCATCCATGACATCACGGCCGACCTGCACCCGGAACTGGCGGATGCGGCCGTGCGGGCAGCCCGCGCGCTGACGATTCCGGTCGTGGGCTTCGATTTCCTGACGAAGGACTACCATAACCGGCCCGACTACGTGGTGATCGAGGCAAACGAGCGCCCCGGGTTGGCGAACCACGAGCCGGCACCGACCGCCGAGCGGTTTGTGGACCTGTTGTTCCCGACCACGGCCAAAGCCCGGGCGGGCGGCACGCCGCGGGTTTGAATACCGGTCGATTTTCGGGCATGGTGCCCGTTTTCCGTCCATGAACACCGCTCCGCTGCCACCACCCATCGATTCCGAGTACCTGCAGGACATGCTCCTGAAGCTGCTGCGGATCCACAGCCCCACCGGCTACACGGATCCCATCGTCCGGGTCGTCTGCCGGGAGCTGGAACGGCTCGGGGTCGATTTCGAACTGACCAGGCGGGGGGCCATCCGCGCCGATTTCAGCGGGGAAATCGATACCCCCGACCGGGCCATCGTCAGCCACCTCGACACGCTCGGGGCGATGGTCCAGTCGCTCAAACCGAATGGACGCCTCGGGATCGTCCCGATCGGGACCTGGTCCTCGCGTTTTGCGGAAGGGGCCCGGGTTTCCGTGTTCACGGACGACCATATTTTTCGCGGCACGATCCTGCCGCTCAAGGCGTCGGGCCATGTCTACGACCGCGAAGTGGATGAGCAACCGGTCTCCTGGGACAACCTGGAGGTGCGGGTCGACGAAGCCGTTCACAGCCTCGAGGACCTGCAGCGCTACAACCTGCAGGTCGGCGATTTCATCGGCGTCGACGCCGCCCCCGAAGTGCTCGCCAACGGCTACATCAATAGCCGCCACCTCGATAACAAGGCCGGCGTGGCTGCCATGCTGGCCGCCATCAAGGCCATTCACGACGGCCAGCTTCATCTGCCGGTCAGTTGCCATATGCTGTTCACTATCTCGGAGGAGGTCGGGTCCGGGGCCTCGGCCGTCCTCCACGGCGATGTCGCCGAGATGGTATCCATCGACAACGGGACCGTGGCGCCCGGCCAGGCCAGCACCGAACACGGCCTGACGGTCGCGATGGCCGACAGCAGCGGCCCCTTCGATTTCCACCTCACCCACCACCTCCTCAACCTCGCGAGCGGCCACGGCATCCCCACCGTACGGGACGTCTTCAAGCACTACCGGTGCGACAGCGCATCCGCGGTCGAGGCCGGCAACGATATCCGGACCGCCCTCATGACCTTCGGGGTCGATGCCTCCCATGGCTATGAACGGACGCATATGGACGCCCTGCGGGCCATCGCCGCCACCACCGTGCTCTATGCCTGCAGCGAGCCCTACGAGGAGATGCAACGCAACCTGCTCCCGTCCCTCGAAAGCTTCCCCGAGACGCGGGAACAGGCCATCGGACCGGGCGAAGCGGGCAAGGACCTCCCCCGCGTCGAGCCACCCGCCCCCGAAGAAGACCGGCCCGAACCGGGTGCCTGATTCCGTTTTGCCGTTATCCCCCATTCCGTCCGCCTCTGTCGGCCGACCGTCCGTCCCCGGGCTGCGGGGGACCTGGGTCGTCCTGGCCGGCCTGGGACTGTTGATGCTTGCGACCGCCTGTGGCCCGGGCAAGCCCGCCATCCCCGCGGACACGCTGGTCATCGGCCAGGTCGCGGAACCGAAGTCGCTCGACCCCCACGTCGCGACTTCGACCAACGATTTCCGGATCTGCGTCAACATTTACGAGGGGCTCGTGCGTTTCGCAGACGGCTCGCTGGATATCGTGCCCGCGCTGGCCAGTGACTGGTCGATCAGCGACGACGGCCGGACCTACACCTTCCACCTGCGGCGGGGCGTCGTCTTCCATGACGGGACGCCCTTCGACGCGGAGGCGGTCGCCTGGAATTTCCGGCGCATGCTCGATGAGGATCATCCGGCCCATGGAACCGGGCCCTTTCCCCTCGCCTTCTTTTTCAGCGCCATTGACCGTATCGAAACCCCGGATACGCATACGGTCATTCTCCGCCTCGAAGAGCCCTTCGCTCCGCTGCTTGCCAACCTGGCCTACCCGACCGGGCTGATCGTCTCCCCGACGGCCGTCAACCGCCAGGGCAGCGCCTTCGGCCGCAACCCCGTCGGCACCGGGCCGTTCCGCTTCGCCGAATGGGAGAGCCGCCGTCTCGTCCGCCTGGAGCGGCATGACGCCTACTGGGGGGACCCGGCGGCCAGCAAAACGCTGATCTTCCGTCCGCTGACCGACGAGAATGCCCGCCTGACTGAGTTGTTGGCGGGCGGGGTCGACATTACGCTGGAGGCCCCGCCCGACATCGTCGGCTATTTCCGGGAACGACCCGGATACCGGGTGGTCGAGCAGGCCGGCCCCCACCTGTGGTTCCTGATCCTGAACCTGCAGGAAGGCCTGTTTACGGATCGCCGTGTGCGCCGCGCCGTCAGCCATGCCATCAACCGGAAAACGCTGACGGATGATCTGCTCCAGGGCACCGCGACGGTCGCCCGGGGCCCGGTACCGGCTGCCTTCGACTGGGCCTACGCCGGGGATCTGGAGGGCTACGGTTACGATCCCGACAAGGCCCGCCAGTTGCTCGAAGCGGCCGGAGCGGTGGGCGAAGAGGTGACCTTCTTCGTAACCGAGGGGGGGTCGGGCATGCTTGAACCCTTGCCGATGGCAACCGCCATTCAGGCCGATCTGGCAGCGATCGGCCTTGATGTGTCGATCGAGGTCTACGAATGGAACACCTACCTCGCCAAGGTAAACGCCGGGCTCGGTGACGAAGCCGACATGGCCCAGATGGCCTGGATGACCAACGATCCCGACACGCTTCCCTATCTGGCTCTGCGGACGGGTGCCTGGCCGGACAAAGGCGGCTTCAATTCCGGCTACTACAGCAATCCGGAGGTGGACCGGCTGCTGGAGCAGGCCCGGCGGACGCCCGATCAGACCGAGCGCGCACGCTTGTATCGCGAGGTCCAGCGGATCGTGGTCGAGGATGCGCCCTGGGTCTTTATCGCCAGCTGGCGCCAGAACGCCGTGGCCAGCGAATCGGTCCGGGATTTCACCCTTCAGCCGTCTTTCCTGCTTCACCTCGAAGACGTCTACAAAACCAGGCCGACGTCCTGATCCGCCATGGGCTCCTATATCCTGAAGCGTTTGCTGATGCTGTTCCCGGTGCTGCTGGGGATCAGCCTCATCGTCTTCGGGCTGATGGCCCTGATTCCGGGTGACCCGGCCCTGGCCATGCTCGGTCCCTACGCGACCGAGGAGAACCTGCAGGAGCTGCGCGAGGACCTCGCCCTCGATGAGCCCCTGCCCGTCCAGTACCTCACCTGGCTGGGCAATATCGCCCGCGGCGACTTCGGCACCAGCATCAGCCTGAACCGGCCCGTCATCGACGAGGTGCTGGAACGCTTCGGCGCAACACTGCTGCTGGCAGGAGCAGCGCTGCTTCTCTGCACCTTGCTGGGCCTGGCCGCCGGGATCGTGATGGCCATCCGGCAGTTTTCCTGGACCGACCGGCTGCTGTCGCTGGCGGTCCTGGCCGGCATTTCGACGCCCTCCTTCTGGCTCGGCCTGCTTTTTGTCCTGATTTTCTCGATACACCTGAACTGGTTTCCGGCCAGCGGCATGCTGCCGGTGGTGGGCGACGGCGGAGCCGGGGATCTTCTGCGTCACCTGGTATTGCCGGCGGCCACCCTGGCCCTGGTGGCTGCCGGGGTAATCGCCCGCCTGATGCGCGGCCAGATGCTGGAGGTCCTCCGGCAGGACTACATCCGCACGGCACGGGCCAAGGGGGTGCGGGAATCGGCCGTCCTGTTTCGACACGCCTTTCGCAACGCGCTGGTCCCGATGGTACCCGTCATCGGCATTCAGTCCGGATTTCTGATCGGCGGCGCCGTCTACGTGGAGACGATCTTCCAGTGGCCGGGCATCGGCCGCATGCTCGTCCAGGCCATCGGCACCCGTGACCTGCTGCTGGTTCAGGGCGGGGTCCTCGTCATCGCCGCCAGCTATGTCCTGATCAATCTGGCCACCGACCTGATTCAGCACGCGCTCGATCCGCGGATCAAAACCTGACGGCATGCGCTCGTTTTTTCGCAATCCCCTGACCCTGGCCGGTGCCATCCTGCTCGCGCTGTTGGTTGTGCTGGCGCTGATCACGCCGATTCTGCCTCTGCCCGATCCCAATGCCACCCGGCTCGACCAGCGGCTGCTGTCGGTGGGTTCGGCGGGCCACCTGCTCGGTACCGATCTGCTCGGCCGGGATATCCTCGCGCGGCTGCTCTGGGGCATGCGGATCAGCATTGCGGTGGCGGCCGGTGCGACGCTGATCGCGGCCGTTATCGGTTCGGCCATCGGCATCGTGGCGGGCTACGTCGGCGGCCGGACCGACACCCTCCTGATGCGCGGCATCGACATGCTGATGGCCTTCCCCTACCTGGTGCTGGCGCTCGCCATCGTGGCGGTACTGGGCCCCGGCCTGTTCAACGCGCTGATCGCCATCGCGGTGGTCAACATCCCCTTTTTCGCACGCACCACGCGCGGGACGGCGGTGGGCCTGGTGCAGGCGGCCTACATGGACGCCGCGCGGCTGTCGGGACAGGGCCACCTCCGCATCCTCTGGTACGAGTTGCTGCCCAACGTCCTGCCGACCATCATCATTACCGCCGCCACCACGCTCGGCTGGATGCTGCTCGAAACGGCCGGGCTCAGTTTCCTCGGCCTGGGTGCCCAACCCCCGCAGGCCGACCTCGGCTCGATGCTGGCCGAAGGCCGCAAGCTCATGCTGGTGGCCCCGCACGTCGCGCTGCTGCCCGGCGTGGTCATCCTGGCCATCGTGGTCAGTGTCAACCTGCTGGGCGACGGGCTGCGTGACCGGCTCGACCCCCGCCTGCAGGCGGCCGGCATGGGCCGGCCCGGTGCCGCCACTACGGTTGACCGGCATCCCGGAGAGCGGGGAAGGCCGGAAGCGACCAGCGACCCGGAAGCGTTGTTGGGGGTGGACCAGCTGCGGGTGCGGTTCGGATCGGGCGAAGGTGCCATCGAGGCGGTCCGGGGGGTGTCCTTTGCGCTGAAGCCGGGCGAAGCGCTGGGGCTGGTAGGCGAATCCGGCAGCGGCAAATCGGTCACCGCGTTGGCTCTCAGCCGGTTGATCCCCTCCCCGCCCGGCTCCATCACCGGCGGATCGATTCGCTTCCGGGGCGAAGACATCCTGGCCATGGACGAGGATGCCTTGCGTAAACAGCGAGGACGGCGCATCGCCTACATTTTTCAGGACCCGCTCACGACCCTGAATCCGCTGATGTCGGTCGGTGACCAGTTGGTGGAGGCGATCCGCGCCCACCGGGGCATCGACCGCAAGGAAGCAAAGGCGCGGGCACTGGAGCTGTTGAAGCAGGTGAAAATGCCCGATCCGGAGAAGCGTCTGCGGCAACGCCCGCACAACCTCTCCGGCGGCCAGCGCCAGCGGATCGGGATTGCCATGGCGCTGGCCAATGAACCCGATCTTTTGGTGGCGGATGAGCCAACCACCGCGCTGGACGTGACCGTGCAGAAGGAGGTGCTGCAGCTGTTGCGTGATCTGCAGCAGCGGCACCACACCGCGCTGCTGTTCATCAGCCACGACCTGGCGGTGGTCGACGCCGTCTGCGACCGGGTCGCCGTGCTGTTCCAGGGAGAACTGGTTGAGACCGGTCCGGCCCGGCAGGTAATCCGGGATCCGCAACACCCGTATACCCGGCACCTCATCAGGAGCATACCCGTTCTGGGCGACCCCGACCGGGAGCTGGTCAGTACGCCCTATCAACCCGCCGACGCCCCCTCCGGATGACCCAACCCGTTCAGCCTGCGGATTCTGACGACGTGCTGTTCGCGGTGCGGAACCTGACGCGTGTCTTTGGCGAAGGCGGCTGGTTCAAAAGCGGGCCGGGACTGACCGCGCTGGACCGGGTCTCCTTCGACCTGAAGGCCAAGGCCACGCTGGGGGTGGTGGGCGAATCCGGCAGCGGCAAGTCCACGCTCGCCCGGATCCTGATCGGCATGGATCAGCCGACCGGCGGCGATATCCACTACCGGGGACGCCCGCTGGCCGACTGGCTGAGCCGGGACCGCCGCGCTTTCTACCGGGAGGTGCAGTTCGTCTTCCAGGACCCGGCCAGTTCGCTGAACCCGCGACGGCGCATCCGCGACATCCTCGAGGCGCCGCTGATCCACCTTTGCGGCCTGGAGGAATCCGACCGCCGGACACGCATCCGCGATATCCTGGAAGCGGTGCGCATGCCTACCGATTGCCTGGACCGCTTTCCACACGCCTTTTCCGGCGGTCAGGCCCAGCGCATCAGCCTCGCCCGGGCGCTGGTCTCCCGGCCCAGGGTGGTGCTGCTCGACGAAGCGGTGTCCGCGCTGGACGTCTCGGTCCAGGCGCAGGTGCTGCACCTGCTCAGGGAGCTGAGGCAGGCCTTCGACCTCGCCCTGCTGTTCATCAGCCACGACCTCGCCGTGGTCGAGGTCGTGTGCGAGCACCTCATGGTGCTGAAGGACGGACAATGCGTGGAAGCCGGAACGCGGGAACGGGTGTTGCACCAGCCTCAGTCCGCATTCACGCGCGAACTGATGACCAGCGTGTTCTCGCTGGAGGGGTAACCCGCCGGATCCCGGGCGCCAGACAGTCCACGGCCGCCGGGGACGGCGGCCCTCCCGCAGGTTGTTCAAGCCGGGAGGGCGGTCGTCCCCGACCGCCGTTGGATGGCTCAGCGTTACGTTTCGAGCAGCTCGATTTCGTAGCCGTCGGGATCGTCGACAAAGGCCATCTTGCGACCGTCCCGGAATTCTTCGCGCCAGCCGTCGGGCCAGATTTCGAGGCCTTCCTTTTCGAGGCGATCGCAGTATTCGATCAGGTCGTCGACGCCGAAGGCGAAGTGCATCAGGTCCTCGGGCACCTTGAGCTTGTAGTCAGGCGAATAGGTCAACTCGAGGGTGGTTTCGTTACCCGGCAGGCGCATGTGCACGATCTGGTTGCCGGCCGGCGACTTGTCGTTGCGGTGGATCACCTCGAAACCGAAGTGCTTGCTGTAAAACGCGATCGAGCGCTCAAGGTCGCTGACACGGATACGGGTATGGAGGAATTTGGTCATGGTGGGCTCAGATGAGTCGTGGTGAAAAGACCAATGACTGTATGGCCGATGCCCCCCCGATGCAACGACCCCGGGCCGACCGCGAGCCGGTCTCAGCCCTCCAGCAGAACCGGCGCCTGCGGGCAGCTCCAGGCGGGCGGCGCCGCCAGCTCCGCCAGGAGGCAACCCTCCCGGCAGGCAGCATTAAGCGCGGCATCAAGGCCATCCACCACCGGTTGTTGATTGCCGTCTTCGCGGGGCTGCAACGCGATGTGCGCATCGGGTATCGAGTGGATCGGAAAATTCCGGTGCAGGGCTGCGATCAGCGCGGTGTGCCGCTCGGCCAGGGCAGCCGTGCAGATAAAGGCCTCCGGTTCCATTAGGCGCCGCATCACGGCCTCCATCATGGTGCTGCGGAGCGCCTGCTGGTCGACAGGGTCGAAGGCCTCGCGCTCGCCATCCGCCGATTCGATCCAGGTCGCACCGGTGTGCTCCCAATAGGCGGTGCCGGTCTCCCCCTCGACGGTCAGGACGACATCCTGTCGCTCCGCCGTACTGTGGCTGCCCAGAAAGACGATCTCCACCCCGCCCGGGCCATGCGCCCGCAGGCAGCCCGTGTCGAAGCTCTCGATGGGGCGAGCCCGATACAGCTCGGCCTGCAGGTCGGACAGGGTGGCGGACTGGTTGAAGCGTTCGCCGGCCAGGAACAGCGCCAGGTTCAGGAAATGAGCCATCGCATTATTGAAGGGCGAGTCGAGGACCGGCCCGTCGGGTGTTTCCAGTCGGCCGGCCCAGTTGTTGCGCGCGTAGTAGCCGCTGTCGCGAGGCCAGAGACCGAGGCTGCGGATGCGCACCAGACGGCCGATCGCGCCATCGAGGATCCGGCGTTTCAGCGCCTGCACCACGGGGGCGTAGATGTCCTGGAAACCCACCGCGACGAACCGGCCGGTCCGCGCCTCGGTGTCGCGGATGCGGGCCACCTCCGCCACCGAGCCGGCCAGCGGTTTTTCCACCAGGACGTTGGCACCGGCCTCGAGGGCATCACAGGTCATCGGAGCATGCCAGGGAATCGGTGTCGGCACCAGGACGAGGTCGAGGCGGCCGCGTTCACCTTCCAGCATGTCCCGGTAGTGGCTGTAAATGCGGGCTCCATTGGCTTCCAGCCAGGCGACCGCATCGGGTGCCTCCTCCGGGTTGATGATCGTCGCCGCGCAGGCCTGTGCCCGGCCGGCCGCCACTTGCTCCCTGACCAGGCGCAGGTGGAGTGATCCATATTGCGTGACACCGATCAATCCGAGGCGGGCTCTGGTCATGCGCGCAAGCCGACTTCAGCGAAGTTCCCAAGGCAACGGTAAAAACGGACCGGCTCGCAGGACCGGCGGGATGAGGCGGGAATCAGCGGCGTGGCCCGCTCCGGCAGCTCAGGAGGCCGCGGCAGGGGGCGCGCCAGTATACATCAGCCCCTCGAATCCGCATTCTCTGATCGGGCTCCGGGCTTCCCGCCTGGTATGGGTCCGTCCATCAATCCAGTAGCCATAGACCTGGACGTTCTTGTTCTGCGGCGGGATCCCCGTCTCGTTCCGGCGCGCGGCCGCCACCGCCAAATCCACAGCCGCCGCGCCCACCAGCCTCCAGTGCGGACAGATTCCCGAGAAAAAGGGTTCACCCGGTTCCAGCGTCAGCGGAAGACAGGCCACGTCCGCGGGGATCGTATAGCCCGCCTCCCGCAACCAACCGTAGGGTCGCTCGTCCTGAACGATGACCGCTTCCGGCCGGTGCTCCGCCATCCACGCCAGGAAGCCCTCACCTTGCGGATCCTCCATCAGGAGCAGCGGCACCCGGTCGGCCTCGGCCAGCCGGGCCTGATACGCCTGGTAGGCCGCCGACAACAGATAGTCCGCGTCCGCATCGTCGCGCCGGCAGAAACAGGCGCCGATCCGCCGGTAGCCCGCCTGCAGCAGCCGTTTGATGGCCAGAAGAACATCCGTGTAATGGTTGGGCACCGCCCGGTTGAGCGGGGGCTTGCTGGTGCCGTAACCAATCATTGCCGAGGAGAAGCGGTCCCACGCCAGTTCGGCCACATCCAGTTTGACGGCGTGCGGGCCGATCACCACCACCTGGATGCCACGAGCGGTCAGGATGTCCGAAAGCCGGCGATGCCCCGACTTTTTCTCCGGCAGTTCGAAGAAGTCCATCCGGTAGCCCTGTTCCTCGGCCCGGGCCCGGGCGCCCCGGTAGGCCTCCCGGTATTCCGGCACTGCCTCCAACCCGGCCACATCGGGAAACCCGGAGACGAAGGCCAGCACATCGTGACTGCGAATCGGCTTGCGGTTGCGGATGTGCGCCATCAGCGCGGATATACTTGGATTCGGCCGGTAGCCCATCTCCTCGGCCAGCCGCTGGATCCGCTCCCGGGTCTTGACCGCGATATGAGGGTGATTGCGCAGCGCCATCGACACCGTCGACTTGGCCACGCCCGCCGCTTTGGACAGATGCTCCAGGGTTACGTCCGCCATGAGCCGGAGAATTGTCACGGCCCGCGACCGGTTCAAGCCCGAATCTGAACGATTTCAGAAGCCCGCGTATGGCGGATGCGCTGGGGTAAAGGTTTACTGGCACAGTCGGTCGCCGGGGTGAAAATCCCGGTCAACCGCCAAACAACCCCATCCCCCCGTTACCCCATCATGAATATCGGTCGTTACCCCACTGCCATCCGTCGGGCCCTGCTGGCCGCCGGTCTGATTCTCGCCGCTGCCCCTGCCCTCGCGCAGACCACCTCTACCTGGGCGGGTGATTCTTCGCCCTATACGCCGCTGGCCACGGGCTTCTTCGCCCCCTCGCAATGGGTGGACAACTGGGTCAGTCAGTTCGGCGCTCAGGGTGCCTTTGACAACAACCTGGTTTTCCCAGCTTCCGCAACCGGCAAGGAGGTCACCTTCAATCACCAGTTCGGCACCAAGGTCGGCCCGTTGATCACCATCGCCGACGGCTATGATTTCAACCCCGGCTGGGAGGATCGCGGCTGGCTCATGCCGAGCACCGGCGGAACCATCGAGTTCAGCGGCTCCAGCACCTTCGATCTGATCGTCCGGACCGACGGCGGTTCCGGGGTCGCCACCTTCCGGCAGACCGACGCGGGTACCCTCTCCCTGGGCAGCGGCTCCCCCGGTTGGCCGGGTATTGCTTTCAACAACGGGTTCATCTTCGACGCCGATCATGCATCCGCCCAGATCGATATCTCCGAGGACGACGGGGCCCATTTCCGGTCCACGCAACAGCTCCAGTTCACCGGTGCCGGCACCACGCGGATCGTCTCCGGTGGCGTGCTGCTCGCACCCACCACCACCGCAACGAATCAGGGCGTTCGCCTCAACGGCGGCAACCTCGTCGTCGAAGGCCAACTCCAGAACAACGGTGCCAACGCCGCCGTCGTCTCCGTCTACAACGGCGGCAAGCTGATGGGCAACGGCCTCGTCACCAGCGACGGCACCGCATTCATCGGGCGGTTTGACGGGACCGACACCGCTGGCACGCTGGCCCCGGGTTCCGCCGCCGGCTCCATCGATACCCTCACCTTCCAACAGGACGTCACCTTCTCATCCACAGGCGTCTTCGAGGCCGATCTGGGCAGCGGCGGCACCAGCGACCTCCTCGACCTGACCGGGTTCGATCTGATTCTCGACACCGGCAGCACGCTGGCGCTCTCCGGCACCCTCGAAACCGGGCAGACCTACACCCTCGCCCAGTTCAGTTCGGTCGGCGGCACCGCCTCGCAATTCTCCACTGTCACGCTCAACGGCAACCCGCTCACCGGCGGCACGCTCGACTACACCAGCGGCAGCCTTACCCTCATGGCCGCGCCCATCCCGGAACCGGCTGCCATCGGCCTGATCCTCGGCCTCGCCGGCCTGGGCTTCGCGCGTCGCCACCGGAACAGACGGGCCGCCACCCCGTCCGCCGGCTGAGGCCTCCTGAGCGCCGCTAAGGCGTGTTTGTCTCGACTTTTCAAACTACGCTACGCCTTAGAGCTATCCGGAACCGGGGCGGGGCGCAGACCGAGGTGCCGATCATCCGGCACCGTCGGCAGCCGGCTTCTCCTGGCGGGTATCTTCGAGGTGAATCCGGGAGCGGCTGTGCATCATATAACGCTGAAAGCCCCGGCCCCGGAGGATGCCTTCGCCCTCCTGGGGCTGATGCGTCTCCCCACCGATCCAGTACCCGTAGACCATGGAGAGCTTGGGACGCCGAGGGATGCCGGTTTCATTGCGCTGACTCGCAGCCACCGCCAGATCCACCGCCGCCGCTCCCACATAGTACCAGTGGGGACAGATCCCCGATATCCGGTCCTCATTCGACGGCAGGGACAACGAAGCGACCCCCACATCCTCCGGCACCCGGTAGCCCATCTCCTGAAGCCAGGGAATCACCCGGGCATCCTGGGCGATGACACAATCCGGCCTTTGGGCCGTGAACCACAACTCGAAGACTTCCCGGAAATCCTCGTCGTCTTCCACGATCATCAGGGGAACTCGCAACTCCTCGGGATGCCGATACTGAAAAGCCAGATAAGCCGCCGAAAGCTGGTTGTCTGAATCGGTATCAAAACTCCAGTCCATCACCACGCCCGGCCGGCAATAGCGAGCCTGCAACAGCCGCTTGATCGCCAGGTGCATGCAGATGTAGTCGTTGGGTACCGCCCGGTGCAGCGCCGGCTGAAAGGTGGAATAGCCGATGACCGATGCCGAGAACTGGTCCCAGTCCAGATTGATCGCCTCCCGCAGGTTCCGCTGCGGGCCGAAAACCAGGGTCCGGATCCCTCGCGCCACCAGAATGTCGCTCAGCCGGCGCTGGCTCAGGATCTCCGGGTCCAGCGAAAAATAATTCATCCGGTAGCCCAGCGACTCGGCGCGTTCCCGTGCCCCCTCGAAACTGTCCCGGTTGGCCGGCAGCGCCTTCAAGGCCTCCACCGTCGGATAGCCCGACACAAAGCCGATCACATCCCGCGTACGCACCGGCTGGCTGCTCCGGATATGCGTCATCAGTGCCGAAATGCTCGGGTTCGGCCGGTAGCCCAGTTCTCGCGCCGCGCGTTGAACCCGTTCGCGCGTCGCCTTCGACAGATTCGGGTGGTTGCGCAGCGCCATCGAGGCCGTCGACTTCGCCACGCCCGCCCGCTTCGCCACCTGATCCAAGGTTGCTGTAACCATGCCCACAGCCTACACGCGCTTGTTGAATGAGTTCAAGGTTGCCCGATCGGGAGAGCGAAGCCCGGGCTTCGCTCTCCTCCCGACGCCCCGGGCCCTGCGGGGAGACCGCCTTCTGCCGGGGCGCCCCCCCCGTTGATGATGAACGGGTTCATGCGGCTCCGGATTGAGACCGGTCCGGGCGCCAGACGGAATCGCGGCATGATGAATACCCCCGTTACCCCCACCATCCTGCCCCGCCCCCGGACCCCGGTCTTCGGGGGCCTGATGATGCTCGCCCTGTCCGCGCTTTTGATAGGCCCGGGCAACCTCCCGGCCCAGGAAACCTGGACCGGCGCTTCCAACAACGCCTGGAACAATACCGGCAACTGGAACAACAGCACGGTACCCGAAGGCGGCGGTGCCATCGCGATCATTCCGTCCGGATCTCCGAACAGCAACGCGATCGACGTTCAGGTCCCGTTCAACATCGCCACCGTGGCCGAGATCAACCTGGGCGGCGGAACCGCGCTTCAGGGGGACTTTTTCCGGGGTAACAACGTCTTAACCGTCAACTCCTCGGGTTCAAACACATTCGGCAATCCGTGGTATGCCATCAATGGTGGGACGGTCAATCTCGTGCAGGAAGATGCGGGAACCTTCTCCATCACGAACGGACGCGGCGCACCGGGCGGTTCCCAGGAAACGGAGTTCATCAATTTCCAGGTAAATGATCCGGCGGCGGTGATCGAATTCTCCGGCACATCCCAGGGGGCGGCCCAGAAGAAAACACGCTTCCAGGGAACCGGGACGATCCGGGCCACCGCTTCCTCGATCCTGCTGGTGGGGGTCAACAACGCCGCCAACCAGGGCTTCTTCGTCGACGACGGAGCCACCCTGGTCATGAACGGGGCCATCAATGACGGCTCCGGAGCCTCGGAGGGTGGCAGCAACCAGTATTTCCGGGTCGAACGGGGCGGCACGCTCTACGGTACGGGCACGATCAACAACAACGCCCCGGTCGAAATCGGCAGTACCGCGGGGGGCTCAACCTCCGGCGCCGACGGCATCGTCGACCCGGGTGAAATCGGCAGCATCGGCACCCTGACCTTCGGCAGCGGATCCAACATCACATTCCTGGCGAACAGCGAGCTGGCCACGGAGATCGACACCACCGGCGATGCCGACCGGCTGGTGACCGGCGGCAGCCTGACGCTGGACTCCGGCAGCACGCTGACCATCACCGGCAGTGCGATCCCGGCTGGCGGCACCTACACACTGGCCGAATACAGCTCCGTTTCGGGGACCTTCACCAACGTCACCTACAACGGCGGCAGCCTCCCGGGCGACTGGTCGCTGAACTATGGAAGCTCCGCCCTCACCCTCGCTGTCGCCGCCATTCCCGAACCGGCCACCATCGGCGCGCTGCTCGGCCTGACCGCTCTGGGCCTGGCCAGCCATCGGCGCAAACAGGCATCCATGAAAGCCTGACCCACGATTTGAACCAGTTCAGATAGCGTTGGGTTGTGGATACGAGGATCCTGTTCCAAACTGCTCAACAGTGATCTGATGATCCTCCCCCTACCATGGATCAACCTCCTGTCCAACCCCCCCCTGTAGAAGTCTGTTACCCATGACACTCCCCCGCTTTTGTCTGCTTACCCTGGGGGCTGGCCTCGGCCTGCTGGCCGTCGGGCAGGCCCAGACCACCTCCACCTGGGCCGGACCCGGCCCGGATGCCTCGGATTCCAGCAACTGGGTCAGCGGGACTGGCCCGCAGGATAACTTCAGCAACAACTTTGTTTTTCCGGACACGGTTCCTGCCAATCAGCGCACCGTTGCATTCGAAACTCAGTTCGGCATCGCGGTCGGGCCATCCATCACCATCGGCGACGGCTATACCTTTCCGGAAAGTTCCAATGGCACCGGTTGGCTGCTACCCGGTACTGGCGGGACCCTCGAATTCAGTGGCTCCAGCACCTTCAACCACAACATACGGGTGAATGGCGGCGGCACCGCCACCCTGCGCCAGACGAATGCCGGCACGCTGGACCTCAGCAGCGGCAACCTGGAATGGGGCGGTCGAGAGCGGGTGGACCGGTTTGTCTTCGAAGCGGCGGATCCCTCGGCTCAGATCCAGTTTTCCAGCGGTAACGGGGAAGGGTTCAGAACCAAGTTCCAGCAGACCTTCACCGGCAGCGGCACCACATCCCTGCTTTCCGGTGCCACCCTCCTGGCCCCCGACTTCCCGGAAGTCCAGAACGGCGTCCGCATCGACGGCGGCAATCTCGTGGTCGACGGGATTATCCAGCAGCACAGCAATCCCGCTGTCGTCTCCGTCTACAATGGCGGCCGGCTGATGGGCAACGGCCTCGTCAGCAGCGATGGCAGCGCTTTCATCGGGCGCTACAACGGGACCGACACTGCCGGCACGCTCGCCCCGGGTTCCGCCTCCGGCTCCATCGATACCCTCACCTTCGAACAGGACGTCACCTTCTCATCCACCGGCGTCTTTGAGGTCGACCTGGGCAGCGGTGGCACCAGCGACCTCCTCGACCTGACCGGGTTCGATCTGATTCTCGACACCGGCAGCACGCTGGCGCTCTCCGGCACACTCGAAACCGGGCAGACCTACACCCTTGCCCGTTTCGCCTCGATTGGCGGGACAGCTTCGCAGTTCACCACGGTCACGCTCAATGGCGATCCCTTTACGGAAGGAACCTTGGACTATTCCGGCAGCGAGTTGGCCCTCATCACCGCCCCCATCCCCGAGCCCGCCACGGTCGGGGCGCTGTTCGGCCTGCTCGGGCTCGCCTTTGCCATACGGCGGAAACGGTCGGTCACGGTCTGACGGCACGCCTTCGGCTTGTGTGTTTTCCGGAACCGGCTCCTGCCCTGGAGCCGGTTTTTTTTATGAGCGGGCGGCATCGCGGGCAGGGCGCGATCCGCGCTTTCCGGGTTTCAACAGGTTGAAAGCCGGAAAGCGTGAGCCGCATCTTCCGAATGAGTAAGGATGAAAGCGTTGGTAATTTACCAGCCTTCAAGATACGGGCTGCTACCCCGTAGACCAGCCCGTCTCTGACTACCCCCAACGCCCAACCTCCCCCTTGCTGATGCATCTACGCCCCCCCTACCCCTCCGGGCAAAAATGGTTGCCCCGACTTCTGACAGCCCTGCTGGCCACCAGCCTGCTCCTGCCGCTCCACCTCGCCGCCCAGGCGGGCACCATCTCGCTCGACGACACCAGTGCACCCAGCACCAACCTGTTGCTGAGTCAGCCCTCTCAGGATTCTACGAACTTCACCAACGCCGTGCGGCTGCAAATCCGCGAGGCCGGGGCCAAGCACGGCGAACCGGGCCAGACCTTCACGACCACGGACAACTGGTCTTTGGATAAGATCACCCTCCGCCTGTTCAACGGTATCGCGACCGAGCACGTCGGTGAGACGGTCTTTGTCGACATTCTGGAAATCGACGACAGTGACGGCACCACCGTCCTGAGTAATCTGGGCACGACCACCTTCACCATGCCCAGTACGACCACCTGGGACTGGATCACCTTCGACATCAACGACACGACGCTGGATGCATCCAAAATGTATGCCTTCCGGGTGGGTCTGGATGCCGCTATCCAGCCCGGCATTACCGACTTCCGGGGCAGCAACAACATAGCGACTTACAGTGGCGGCGGCTACTTCGGTACCAACAATACCGGCACGCCCACGGTCGGCACCACCGCCCAGTTCGATACCGGAGATCAAGGTGACCTCGAATTTTACCTGACGGGCACGACGGTCATCCCCGAACCGGCCACCGTCGGGGCGCTGTCCGGGCTGGTCGGGCTCGCCTTTGCCATACGGCGGAAACGGTCGGTCACGGTCTGACCCGTCACCCTTAGCTGGCTGTGTTCCGATAAAGGCCGGTTGCCCCGACGGGGGCAACCGGCCTTTTTTGGCTACTTTCATTGATGTCACCAAACGCCAAGACATCTCGAAGCGATATATCCTCTGATCCGAATCCCGCTAGGGCGTGTTTGGAAAGTCTGGCTGGAGTCGCGAACGCCGGCCAAAGAGCCGGCGTCTCCATGGAGTGGCGGGCTCTACGGCCCGCCACACGCGTATAAGCCGTCAGTCTTTCCGCTTATCTCGACTTTTCAAACACGCCCTAACCCGGGCGTCGAGGGTGGACTCATCGCCCCTCAAGCCAGGACGCTGGCCCCGTGCCCGCCGAGGTCGGCGTAGTAGACGGTGGAAGCGACCAGATCGGGCCCGCGCACCCGGTGGCTGGCGCCGTCCACCCAATAACCATGTACCAGGCTGAGTCCGGGGTCGGTCGGGATCCCGGTTTCGTTCCGTTGGGTGGTGGCGACGGCCAGATCGACGGCCATGCCACCCAGTCGGCCCCAATGCGGACAGACGCCCGACCCGGCACTGGTGGCCGGATCGAGACAGAGATTGACCAACGACAGGTCCCGGGGGACCCGGATACCCGCCTCTTCGAGCCAGCCCGCTTCCCGACCGTCAAAACTGACGATCGCATCGGGTTCGTTGGTCTCCACCCAGCGCAGGAATGCTTCCGGCGTTATCGCCGATTCGCTCAACACCGGCACGCGTTCAGCCGGATCCAGGTGCCTGTTCAGGACCAGGAGCGCGGCGGAATAGGAATAGAGCGTGCGCTGGTCCTCGTCGGCCCGGATAACCAGGCCGATCCGCCGGTGGCCGCTTTGGCGCAACCGCTTCAACGCAAGGTGCATGTCCATGTAGGCGTTGCGGACCGCCCGATGCATCGCCGGCTTGAAGGCGGAAAAGCCGAGCGTGGCGATAGAAAAGCACTCCCAGGCCAGTTCAATTTGGGGGGTCATGCCGTTCTGGGGCCCCAGGATCACGGTCCGGATGCCCCGGGCCTGCAGGACCTCGCTGATCCGCCGGCAGGACCCGGGCGTCGGCTCCAGCGTGAAGTGGTCGATCCGATAACCGAGCCGGTCCGCCCGGGCGACCGCCCCTTCGTAGGATTCCCGACGCTCCCGGCTGGACGCCTTCAGCGCTTCGACCGACGGAAACCGCGAGAGAAAGGCGATGACGGCCTGCCGGTCGGCCGGCCGGGCGTTCCGGATGTGGGCCATCAGGTGAGCCACCTGGGGATTCGGCCGGTAGCCCTGTTCCCGGGCCAGCGTCTGGATACGCTCACGCGTCTTGCTGGCCACATTCGGATGATTCCGCAGGGCCATGGATACGGTCGATTTGGATACGCCGGCCAGATCGGCCAGGGTCTGAAGCGTCGGGGATGCCAAGGGGTAACAGGGGTTCGGGCCAGCAGTAGCCCGACCGACCAGTCTTTGAACAGGTTGCGTTTTTTCAACGCGTTAAAAAGAGCCGGAGCAGGCGTTCGAACGGGAGTCCCTCGACCCCGGCCAAAAACCTGTTAATCAGAGGCTCTCTATGCACGCGCCCTCACCGCTTCCTGTCGTTCCCCTCACCACGCCCTTCCAGCGTGACGGCACCGTGGATCACGCCGCGCTGGCCGACAGCTGCCGCTGGATGGAGGCGGCCGGGATCCGGCACCTGCTGCCCGGCGGGAGCACGGGGGAATTTCCCGCGCTGACGGTCCGCGAACGCATCGCGGTGCTGGAAACGGTGCGTGGCGCGTTCAGCGGTGCGGTACAGGCGCACGTCAGCGCCTGTGATCTGGAGAGCGTACAGACCCTCCGCTCGGCGGCACGGGATCTGGCAGACACCGACCTGTTGTTGCCACCCTTTTACTTCAACGGGCTGCAGCCGGCCGGCCTCATCGGCTGGTACCAGACGGCCTTTGACGATCCGTCCCGACCCGCCTGGCTGTATCATTTTCCGAGATTCACGGGAATCACCGTGTCGGTCGACCTCCTGGCCCGGATTGCCGAAGCCTGCCCGGCCCTCGCCGGGGTAAAGGACTCCTCGGCTGACCTGGCGAATGCCACTGCTTTCAAGGAGCGCTGTCCCGGACTCCAGATCGTGCTGGGCAATGACAGCGATCTGATGGCCGTGGCGGCCAGCCCGATCGACGGTAGCGTCACCCTGCCCAACTATCCGCACACCTATGCCGGGTTCCATGCCGCCCTGGCGGCCGGCGATACCATGGAGGCCACCCGGCTCGCCCGGTTGATCGCAAAACTGGCCATCCCTCCCTCCGGGGCCTCACGAGGGGTGTTTCAGGCCGTGACCGCCAAGGCGCTGCTGAGCGCGCAGCTACCCGGTTACCCGGCCCGCTGCCGCCTGCCCTTTGTGGAGCTGGCGTCAGATGAACGGGCCGCGCTGGTCGAGGAATTTACAAAGGTGCTGGCCGAGGAGGGCCTGGCATTGGCCGAGGCCTGAGCGGGGGTAACCTTTCGTTGCGCCGATCGGCATTCCCCTTGGGAGGCGTTCGCTTTTCGAAGATCCAGAGCCTGTCGGAGGAAGCGGACGCTCGCGCTGCTCTTCAAGTCATAGGCATGCGACCGTAGGGGTGTTGCTTGTTCCCGACCATGAGCCAGTCGAAGGGCGACGCCCGCGTTGGATGGCTCTCAGCATTGAGCATGGGTATTACAGGCACGACCCCCGGTGAAGGACGAATCGGGTCGCGCTTGTCTGAACCGCTTGGGCCATACAACCTCCGGCCCATGGCACGCCCCAACATCCTCTTCATCGTCGCCGACCAGCATAACGCGAAGCTTCTCGGCCATGCCGGCCATCCGCAGGCCTACACCCCGCATCTGGACCGGATGGCGAAGGAAGGCGTCCGTTGCCTCAACGCGATCACACCGAACCCCGTCTGCACGCCCACCCGGGTCAGCTTCACCTCCGGCCAATACTGCCACAATCATGGTTACTATGGCCTGGGTGGCCCGAACCCGGGTGGTCTGCCCACCATCTTCGGGCACTTCCGGGCGCACGGCTATGCGACCAGCGCGGTCGGAAAAATTCACTGCCCCGAATACTGGGTGGAGGACGATGTGGACAATTTTCATGAGACCTGTGATACCTCGATCGGTGGACGCAGCGCCAAGTATGCGGCCTTCCTCAGGGAGCGGGGAAAGCTGCATCTCGAGGACCACGGCTCGTTGCCCGAACACGGGGATGCGGGGCACCAGTCGATGGAAGGCCGACCGTCCCCCCTGACCTTCGAGGAGTCCCAGGAGGGCTGGATCGCCGATGAAACGATTCGCTTCATCGAGGAGAACCGGTCCGCCGGGAAACCCTTCTTCGCCTTCGCCAGCCTGCCCCGCCCACACCAGTGCACCTCCCCCAGCCCGGAATTCTGGGAACGGTTCGCCGATATCGATCCCGTCCTGCCGCCCAACGCCGATTACGACATGGCGGCCGCCGGCAAGGCGCCCAACCTGATCAAGACTTCCGAAGGCTGGCGAACCGGCGACCGCGCAATCTACCACCCGCGCACCTACGCGGCTTTTCGGGAACGCAAACAACGCGGCTACCTGGCTGCGATCGCCCAGATCGACGCGGCGGTCGGCCGGATGGTGGATCACCTGCGCGACCAGGGACTGCTGAAGAACACGGTCGTCGTGTACACCAGCGACCACGGGGACTTTGCCTGCGAGCACGGCGTTCTGGAAAAGGCACCCGGCATCTCCAGCGACGCCATCACGCGTGTGCCCATGCTGTGGTTGGGGCCCGACCTGCCGACCGGAGAGACGCGCGAGGGCATCATCAACCTGGTCGACCTGCCAGCGACCTTCTGCGGCTTTGCCGGGCTGCCCCCGCTCGAGACCTTTGACGGCAAGGACGCTTCGGCCTGGTTGCGGGGCAAGGGTGAAACGGTCAACGAGATCGGGGTCACCGAGTTCGCCTGGTCCCGGAGCATCCGCAAGGGCAAGTATCGGCTGATCTACTACCCGAAGCACCAGTTCGACGAAACCCATCCCGACGGCTTTGGCGAGTTGTACGACATCGAGGCCGACCCGTATGAGATGCAGAATCTGTATTTTAAAAAGAAATACAAAGACCTGATACGAGAAATGGAGCGCGACCTGATGGACTGGCTGGTGACCACAACCCGCCCGAAAACCACCATCGTGGCGGATAAAACCGTGACGCCCCAGAGCCGCCACCGGCTCGGCGCCACCGTCAACGCCGACGACAAGGTCCACCCCGACCGGCTGGAAGCAGACCGACGGGGCAATTATCTGTAGACCCGGCGAACAGGCGGAGGCCCGGCTTCAGCCGGGCAAGTCCAGGCCCTGGCCGGCAGCCAGGCGCATCACCACCGGCTCAAGCCGGTGCGCCGTTTGACGGACGGGGCCGCTCAGCCTTCCCCGGTTTCGTCTTCAGGAGCGGGGGAGGCGGCCTTTTCGCCCTCGCGTTCGTCGGCCTCGACGTCCCGCTGATCAGAGGCTTCCTCTTCGCGGTCCGCTTCAGGATCGGAGGGTGCCGGTTTTTCCTCATCGTCTGCATCCCCCCCCCGTGGGCTCGGCGATGCTTCCTCGCCGTCGGCATCCGCATCCCGCGCACCGGCGGGTGCCTTTTCCTCCTCGTCGGCCTCGGGATCGCGGGGCCCGCCGGCCTCCGCCTCGTCGTCGTCGGCATCCCGCGCGCCGGCGGGCGCCTTTTCGCCGTCATCGGCGTCACTATGAGCAGGCTGCCTGGCAGGAACGGGACCCTCGCCGGATTCGGCGTCGGGGGGATCGGCCTCGGGTGCGGCCACGAGGGCCAGGGGGAAGAGGAGACAAGCGGACAGGAACCTGAGGGGGTGAGCGACTATCATGTGCAGGTGGGATTGGCGGTTGGAGGACCCGGGGTCCCCGCACTCGGGGAAGCGAGCAGCGGAGGACCGTAGCGTTTACTGAATCATCCAAGCGAAACAGCCAGAAGCTAAAAAACAAAGGCCGGGAGGCGTGAAACCGTTCGAAACACACAAGCCTGCCGCCCCTGCGGGCACACTCGCAAAAAGGCCTCCCGGGCGAACCCGGGAGGCCCTGGTTACTTCAGGACTGGAACTCCGTATAGGGAAGAGCTGCTTGTCGGGAGGGGGTCAGCTGCCGCCGCCTTCGCCGCCGCCACCGGAACCACCTTCGCCGCCGCTGCCGTCCTGGTCGCCGCCGCTGCTTTCGCCACCGCTGCCGTCCTGGTCGCCGCCGCTGCTTTCGCCACCGGACGCGTAGGGGCTTTGCCCGTTGAGGCCGTCGAGGTTGAGGTTGCTGTCGGTGGACAGGATCAGGGCGTCGACCTCCACGCCGTCCTCGGCCATCCAGAGGTTGACGGTGTGGATACCGGCGGAATTGACGTCGACCGTGACACCGTCGGCGCCGGGACGGTCGACCCAGTGCTCCCAGTGCCAGGTGCCGGAGTCATCGACCAGGCCGTCGCCCCCGCCGGAGGCAAGGGTACCGTTCAGCCCGACATGGACACTGTCGCCGGTCGATGTGCCCTTCATGCGGACCCAGACGTAGTAGGTGCCGGTGGTGATGAAATCGACAGCGAAGTCGAGCTGAGCGCCATCGGTCGTATCGCCGGTATCGACGCCCGTGTCGGGCTGGGAGACCATGGCGACGCCGGCACGGGCGTCCGCGTCGCTGAAGGGGTCCCAGACATGGTTGGCAGCCGCATTGATGCCGAAGAAGCTGTCGGTCCAGCGCTCGGCTTCGATCTCGACTTCGCCGCCGACCTCGTAGTGGTAAATATCGTCGTTACCGTCATGGCCGGAGAAGGCCGGCAGGACGATGCCCTGGCCGCCGCTGGTGCGGGGCGGCAGGGCGGAACGCCCGAGTTCGGAGACGCTGCCGTCACGCACCTCGCGGACCATGCGGTTGAATGGATTGCCGCTGGTGTTGGTGGAGGCCATGCCGGCGAAAAAGGCCTGGCTTTCGTCGATCTCGAAGACCGGGTCGGCGGCAGGATCCCAGGTGCCGCTGCCGTTGCCCGTTTCGTGAAGGAACATGCCGAGCACTTCGGAGCGACCGCCATTGTAGGTGCCGACCTTGGTGGAGCCCCGCTCGGTCTTCAGTCCGAGCAACCAGAGGTCGGCCCCATGGTTGATCACATTGGTACGGCTGGTGTTCTCGGCGTTGAGCGACCGGATCCAGGTGCTCTGATTGGGATTGAGCAACTCGACAGTGAAGGTCGTGTCGTCGATGAAGACGTCACCGGTTCCGGTAACGGTGATGGGCCAGCCTTGCAGGCTGCTGACCACCACCGTGCGCTCCGTCTCGACCCGGAGGTCGGTTTCGCCGCTGAGCGGCCGACGGAAGCGCTCGATCACCACCGTGTCGGCATTGCCATCCTGCACGACGAAGGATCCACCCCCGTCGAGCCAGCCGTCGGTACCGATGACGCGTTCGATGTCGCCGCGCAGGTAGACGGTGCCGGAAAAATACCAGCGCTCGCCGGCCGGGAAGTAGAGGGTGGTTTTGCCCGGGGTGTCGATCGCGGCCTGAATCGCGGCCGTATTGTCGACCCCCGGGTCATCCGGGGTGCCGATGGGCGTGATCCAGTTACTCAGGTCGTCTTCCCAGGGCACGACCGGGATTTCCTTGACCGGCAAGCCGAGGCCGGCCTCAACGGAAGAGAACTGGGTGTAGAGCGGATCGTCGGGATCACTCGGATCGCCCGCCAGGAAGAGGTCCGGATCCGTCTCGGTCCGGTAATTGAAGACCGCCTCGGCGACGAAGCTGTCAAAGCTGGCTTCGGCATTTCCCATGTCGTCGATGAGGTTGAACAGACGGTCGTAGCCGGTCTGGCCGACGTTGCGCAGGTAGAGGGAAGCGGTGCCTTCGATGGCAAAGCCCTCGGAGCCGCTGCCGGCGGTGCGCATCAGGTAGGCGTCCAGAAGGACCAGTACGCTGCCTTTGTCCGCGGTGGCCGAAAAGGGCGACGAGCCGTTGCGGATGGGAGTGGGCACATCGAAGGTCTTAAGGCCGCGGACGGTCAGGACCTGTCCGTTGTTGTCGAGACCGGTGTCGCCTTGTCCGATGAGCGTAATATGCTCCAGCGTCTGGCTGTTCTTGTCGTCGAAGGCGGTGGCGATACCGGTTTCAAAGCCCTCGACCACGAGGTTCCGCACGAAGAAGGGACCATTCTGGGAGTGACTCAGGTCGAGGCCGGTCACGCCCTGGCCGTCCTGCGAGACGATCCTGACGTCACGGACCGATCCCTGGTTGTTGGCATTGAAAAACAGGCCGATGGCACCGGGGTTGCCGTTGCCCGCGTCGATCGTCAGGTTGCGCACGCTGTTGCGGAAGGCGTTGGCCGTGCCCGTGCCCGTGCTCAGGATCGGCCGGCTGTTCTGCGGATCGCCGAAATTCGGGTGGCTGTCCGGGATGAACAGCACCACACCGTCGCGGCTCTGGCCCTGCAGCGTGATTTCGGACTCCTGGCCCCCGGAGGGGATGAGGCCGTCGCCGTCCCACTTCACCGTGTCGGTGATCCGGTAGTGGCCATCAGGCAGATACAGGATGCGGTTGCTGCCGTCATAGATGTCGAAGGCCTCGTTCAGCGCAGCCGTCACGTCGGTACCTTGCTGGTCGGCAGCCCAGCCCGACGGCCAGTAGCTTTCCTGCGTCAGGTCGACGACCGAACCGGCGGGGAAGACGAAATCGTCGTTGGCGACCGGCGCCGTGCCCTCGACCAGCTTCACCTCGCCGGGGGTCCCGTAGTCGACCGCATAGCCGGCCGGCAGGTCGAACACCCGGAAAGTACCGGTGCGGGTACCCGTATAGGCCAGGATGGTGTAGTCCCCGGACGCCTCGCCGGAGACGACCAGCGGGGCGTCACTGAGGTCGACGTCCCCGTTGACCACGATCCGGTCACCGGTGCCGGCGCCATCCAGGTCCACCGCATAGGTACCCCGGTCGGTGAAAACCAGGTCCGTGTTGACCGTGAAGGTGCCCACCGCGCCGGGTTCGCCGGGGGCGATGGTTCCGTTGGACGGCTGGATGACTCCCCCGCCATCAAGAAAGCCGCCGATGACCAGGTCGCCGCTGTCGAAGGAGCCATCCCCGAAGAGGGTGGCCCCGTCGTGCACCACCATGTTCTGGGCGGTGGCACCGTTGTCGGCGGTCGAACCATCGAGGACCAGCCGGGCATCCTCGCTCAGGATGAACCCGAAAAAGGGCTCGGTCCGAAAACCACCCTGCAGGACGGTGCCGCTTTCGACCCGCACGGTGCCCGGCCCGACGATGCGGTGCCGCTGCTCGAGGCGGTTCGCATTGGCAAAGGTGCCCGTTATCGAAATCACCGCTTCCGCGGTTTCGGGCCGATAGTCGAAATTCTTGGTGTCACCGGTTCCGCCGGAGACATAGTCGGCGTTGAGGGTCAGCGTGCCGGCATCCTTCTGCACGAAGGCGATGTTGGGGTCATTGACCGCACCGAGGGTGCCGTTGAAGGTATTGTCGCCGAAACTTTCGAGCGTCCCCGCGAAATTGGAACGCCACCAGCCGCCGGAAACGGAGTTGACGGTATGGCCGCCCTGCAGGCTCACCGTACCGAGGGTGAACCGGTTGTTGTAGATTTCGGAGGTCTTGACCGACACGGAATCGGGTAAGGCCACGGTGGTGCCGCTGCCGCCGGGGACGACGGCCGGATCCCAGTTACCCGGATTCGTCCAGCGCGCGTTGCCGCCGGCCCCGGTCCAGGTGATCAGGCTCTGCGCCTGCAGGGCTAGCGGACAGACAAGCAAAACCAGGAGCTGCCAGCTCCGGAAACGAGGCCGGACCCCGCGGGTCCGGCACACAAGGGAGGGGTAGGGTCGTGTTTTCATTCGTAGAATTCTCATTGGTTCGGGACAGGCATCGACCGAGATGGATCGAAGGTCATCCGCCTTTCGAACAGACGCCCCGAACCGAACACCAACCCACACGCCATGAACTCGTTCAACAATGCGGTAAGGCTTTCTCGTTTTTTTAACTTACTGAATATAAAAAGGTTGAGATGCCCACTTGGCGGCAGACGCAGGCACCAGACCCATTAAGCAGGAGGCCGGTCGCCGCCCACCCAAGCCATTGAAATCAGGCGGGTTGCGGAACCGCAACAGAGTGGGGGCGAAAGCCATCTCCCGGCTTTAATGAACTCGTTCATATCAGGGCGGCGAACCCCGTGTTGACACGGGCCCGAACGGAGAGCCCGGTCGCTGTTTCTGTGCACTAAAAAAAGAAAGGCCTCCCGGGCGAACCCGGGAGGCCCTGGTTACTTCAGGACAGGAACTCCGTATAAGGGAGAGTTGCTTGCCGGGGGTGAGGGTCAGCCCTCGTCACCGGGGCCATCGCCGCCGCCCTCGTCACCGGGGCCATCGCCGCCGCCGCCGGAGCCGCCGCCATCTCCGCCATCTCCGCCGCCGCCGCCGCCAGAGCCGCCGGAGCCGCCACCGAAGGGCGACTGGCCGTTGTTGCCGTCGAGGTTGAGGTTGCTGTCGGTGGTGAGGATGATGGCATCGACCTCGGTACCGTCTTCACGCATCCAGAGATTGACGGTATGGATACCGGCGGCGGGCACATTGACAGTCACCCCGTCGTTGCCTCCACGGTCGACCCAGTGCTCCCAATGCCAGGCACCGGAGTCATCCCCCATACCGCTGCCACCGCCGGAGGCGAGGCTGCCGTCGAGGCCGACATGGACCGATCCGCTACCGGCCGAGCCCTTGAGACGGACCCAGACGTAGTAGGTGCCCGGGGTGACAAAATCGACGTCGAAGTCGAGCCGCGCACCGTCGGTGGCGTCACCGGTATCGACGCCGTTGTCGGGCTCGGCGACCATGGCCACGCCGGCCTGCGCGTCCGCGTCGCTGAATGGATCCCAGGCGGAACCGGCGGCCGCGTTGACGCCGTCGGCCCGGGCGGACCAGCGCTCGGCCTCGATATCGACCTGGCCGCCAACCTCGTAGTGGTAGATGTCGGGCTGGCCGTCGTGGCCGGAGAAGGCCGGGAGAACGATGCCGGCCCCGCCGCTGGTGCGAGCGGGGAGCGGGGAGCGGGCGAGTTCGCTGACGCTGCCGTCGCGGACCTCGCGGACGATCCGGTCGAAGGGGGTGGCACTGGTATTGGTGGAGGCCATACCGGCGATGAAGAACTGGCTTTCATCGACCTCGTAGGCCGGATTGGCGTTGGGGTCCCAGATTCCGCCGCCACCGGCTCCGTTTTCGAAGAGGAACATACCGAGCATTTCGGTCCGTCCCCCGTTGTAGGTGCCGATTTTGGTGGAACCGCGTTCGGTTTTCAGACCGAGGATCCAGAGATCGGCGCCGAAGTTGGAGACGTTGGTGTTGTTGGGATCCTCCACGTTCACCGACCGCAACCAGGTCTGCTGGTTGGGGTTCAGGAAGGTGAAGTTGATGGTGGCGTCATCGACGAAGACTTTACCGGTTCCGTTGACCGTCAACGGCCAGCCCTGGACACTGCTGATGACGACTGTGCGGTCGGTTTCGACCCGCAGGTCGATTTCGCCGCCGATGGGCCGGCGGAAGCGCTCGATGACCACGGTGTCAGCGGTGCCGTCCTGCACAACAAAGGATCCACCGCCGTCGAGCCAACCGTCAGTGCCGATCACCCGTTCGATGTCGCCCCGGAGGTAGACCGTCCCGCTGAAGTAGAGGTGTTCGCTCTGCGGGATGTAGAGGGTGGTCTTGCCCGGGGTATCGATGGCCGCCTGGATGGCAGCGGTGTTGTCGACAGTCGGATCATCCGGGATGCCGTTGGGGGTGATCCACTTGGTCAGGTCGGTTTCCCAGGGAACGACCGGGGGTTCCTCGACCGGCAGGCCGAGCCCACCTTCCACCGAGGGGAAGACCGTGAAGAGGGGGTCGTCCGGATCGGTCGGATCACCCAGCGTCCAGACGTCGGGCGAGGTTTCAGGCCGGTAATTGAAGGCGGCCTCGTCGATATGAGCCTCCAGCGAGAAAAAGGTGTTCCCGTTTGAATCCTGGAGGCTGTAGAGGCGTTCATAACCGATCTGGGCAACGTTGCGGAGGTAGACCGAAGCCGTTCCCTGGATACCGAATCCCTGGAAGGGCTGGTCGGCCCCCTTTTGAAACACACTGTCGAGCAGAACCAGCATGCTGCCCTTGTCGGCGGAGCCCGAGAAGGGACTCGAACCGTTGCGGACCGGATTGGGCACGTCGATCACCCGCAGGCCGCGGACGGTCAGGACCTGGCCGTTGTTGTCGAGACCGGTGTCGCCTTGTCCGATGAGCGTAATATGCTCGAGCGTCTGGCTGTTCTTGTCGTCGAAGGCGGTGGCGATACCGGTGCCGAAGCCCTCGACCACGAGGTTCCGCAAGTAGAGCGGCCCGTTCTGGGCATGGCCGAGGTCGAGGCCGGTCACGCCCTGGCCGTCCTGCGAAACGATCCTGACGTCACGGACCGATCCCTGGTTGTTGGCATTGAAAAACAGGCCGATGGCACCGGGGTTGCCGCTGCCCGCGTCGATCGTCAGGTTGCGCACGCTGTTGCGGAAGGCGTTGGCCGTGCCCGTGCCCGTGCTCAGGATCGGCCGGCTGTTCTGCGGATCGCCGAAATTCGGGTGGCTGTCCGGGATGAACAGCACCACACCGTCGCGGCTCTGGCCCTGCAGCGTGATTTCGGACTCCTGGCCCCCGGAGGGGATGAGGCCGTCGCCGTCCCACTTCACCGTGTCGGTGACCCGGTAGTGGCCGTCGGGCAGGTAGAGGATCAGGTTGCGGCCGTCATAGGTGTCAAGCGCCTCCTCGAGCGCGGCGGTGACATCGGTACCCTGCTGATCGGCGGCCCAGCCCGACGGCCAGTAAGGCTCCTGGGTGAGGTCGATCACCGCACCGGCCGGGAAGACGAAGTTGTCGTTGGCGACCGGCGCCGTGCCCGCGATGAGATCGATCTGGCCGGGCGTCGAGTAATCCACGGTGTACCCGGCAGGCAGATCCACCTCCCGGAAAGTGCCGGTCCGGGTACCGGTGTAGGTCAGGATGGTGTAGTCGCCTGAAGCGTTGCCCGACACCAGCAGCGCGGCATTCCCCAGGTCCACATCGCCATTGACGACGAGCAGGTCGCCGTTGGCGGCGCCGTCCAGATCGACGCCGTAGGCCCCGTGCTCGGAGAAGGTGAGGTCTCCCGCGAGGGTGAGGGTTCCGACGGCCTCCGGGTCACCGGGGGAGATCCGGCCGGTCGAGCCGTTGCCGTTGAAGCTGCCGATAAACGTAGTGCCGCCCGTGCTGACGGTTCCGTTACCCATCAGCCGGCCGTTCTGATAGACCGATACGGCGGCGGCGGCGACATCCTGATCGAGCGTCCCGTCGACGACCAGGTTGCCGCCCATGACCCGGACGCCCTTGTCGAGGTTGGCATTGTCGGGCGCCGGGAGAACGGCACCGGCCACCACGGTGGTCAACCCGGTTCCGGTGAAGCTGAGCGTCTCGTTCGTTTTAAAGTGGACGCCGTTGGTTTCGGTGATGTCGATCCGGGCCGCCGCGTTCGCGGGATCAAAGGTGAACCCCGCCGTACGGGGAAGGCCTGGCCAGCCGCCGGACCCGTTGCCCAAGGTCAGCGTACCGGCGTCGGCCTGGCGGAAGGTGACGTCTCCCCAGCTGTTTTCGGTCCGGACGATCAGATCGAAGGTGCTGGAGCCGCTGAACTCGATGGTTCCGCCGTTGCTCGGCATGAGCCAGCCCCGTTGCTCCCAGCCGGGATTGAAATCATAGCCGTCGGCGATGGTTACCGTATCCCCCACCTTGGTGCCGAACTGGTGATTGAAGGTGACTTCCTTGCCGGTTGCGGAAGCGGGAAAAACCAGGTTGTTGTCGAAGGTAGCCTGCGGGCCGAACTGGTTGACCCAGTTGTCCACCCATTGCGAGGGGGCGAAGTAGCCCGTGGCCAGCGGGGTATAGGGCGAAGAATCACCCGCCCAGGTCGAGGTGGTGGTCTGGGCGAAGGCGGAGCCGAGGGCGACGGTCAGGCCGACGGCCAGCAGCGCCAGCCGCGGCCGGATCCGGGCGATTGTCAGCGAGGACAGTGGGGGATTACTCATGTGACTTGGGGTTGGAGGATATTCGTAGATGAGGCGGAGAAGAAACCGAGGCGGTTGGCCGCCGCGGCTCGACAGCTCAGGGGTAGCAGCACGTGCAGTCTTTTTCCTCGCCCCAAAAAGACCAGCCAACCGGATTTGAAACCCTTCAGAAAAAAAGGCCGGCCCGCCCGGCCCGCCTATCGCCGCGAAGCCCTCAAATCGCCTTTCAGACCCCTTGAACAAAGGCTTTGAGGATAGCCGGGGCCGTTGGGCCGGGGGGCTGAACGGCGTCTGAATCAGATTATTGAAATCGTTCAAGCCAGCGGGCGGCTTCGCCAAACGGGCCGCCGGGGGCTGAACAGCTCATCGACGGGACCGGGCGCCGAACGTGGCCAGGACTTCGCGGTGGGGTCGGCCGATTCGGGAATCCGGCCCGACCGGTGCGTTGATGAGGAGGTTACGCTGAAGGCCGCGTGCGCGCCGGAACCAGGCAACCAGATCCTCGGCGGTCACGGAGGAGTCGTCCCAGTCATGCCAGAACCAGCTGCCGCCTTCAAAAAAGCCGGGGGGACCCTTGCGGGAAAGGGTGGTGGCGATCTGCCCCGGCAAGGTGACGGACTGGTCGCCGATCCGCCAGACCGGCTGGTCCTCGGTCTGGTCTTCCCCACCCTCGCAGACCCGGGCGTCGACGGGCCAGAGCGGGAACCCGGGGAAACGGGTGGTCGGGTTGTTCAGGATAGCGGCCTCCGGTTGCCAGCTTCGGATGCGCTCGACCAGCTCGGGCCAGCCCCAGCGTCGCCAGCCGGTGGAGGTCCAGGCCTCGGCGAGGGTCGCCCGATCCGGTTCGGTAAACCCATGGTGGCGGTCGCCGCCGGGATGTTTGTCCCAGGCCCCGTCGAACCAGACTTCGACGATGGGCCCGTAGCGTGTCAGCAGCTCTTCGAGGTGGCGCAGCATCACGGCGCGATAAGCCTGATCGTCCGGATAGGCCGGGTGGCACCGGTCCCAAAGCGAGTAGTACAGGCCGACACCCAGCCCGTGTCGGTCGGCGGCGGCGGCGAGCGCTTCGATGACATCGGGGGCACCGGCCTGCCGGACCCCGTAGTCGCCGTGGTCGGTTGGCCAGAGGCAGAATCCGTCGTGGTGTTTGGTGGTCAGGCAGAGGTAGGCCAGGCCGGCGTCCCGGGCCGCCCGACACCAGTCATCCGCATCGACAGCCGCGGGCTGGAAGGAAGCGGCCGGCAGTGATCCGTCGCTCCACTCGGTATCGTTGAAGGTGTTGATGCCGAAATGCAGGAAGAGACCGGCCTCGCGGGCCCGGAAGGCGTGCTGACGGGGGGCCAGCGGGGGCGGAGGCATGATATGGGTGGGTTCGATCAGCATCCGGGCAGGGTGAAGGCTCCGGGCTCCATTTCCAGCCGGGACTACGATAACCCGTTCAGACCGGGCCGGAATCCTCCACGTTGCGCCTGGTTTTTTTTACGATGGCTCGCTGCTTGGCTTCAGCGGTGGGCTGCGCTAAAGCATTCGGTCATGGCAGTCCTCCGGCGTTGGTCCTCCGGCCTCTTCCTTGTTTTCTTCCTTTGGGTCAGCAACCTGGCCGGGCAGTTGCCTGACCCGTTGACCTTCGACGGGATCCCCTTCGACCGGGTCGAGACCGCGGCGGATCCCTCGGGGGTCCTGAATCGCTACGTGGCATCGGCGAATCCCGGTCGCCCCTGGGAAGCGGAACTGGTTTTTCGCTTTTACTACGAACGGTCCAATGCGGCGGAAGCGGTCCGGCAGCATGCCGCCCGGATCGAAGCCAATGTGCCCGGTTCACGGGTCGGTTCCCAGGTGCTGCCGGACGAACAGACCGGCGTGGTTCGCTACCTCCTCCCCGACCGGGAAGGGATTCCCGGCGGACTCTTCGAAATCTGGGTCTACCGGGTCGTGCCGGGGACCGTCCCCATGCTCCGGTCGGTCCAGTGGGCGGTCCGACCGAAGGATCCCACCGACGGCGCTTTTCTTCAGGCGGTCGCGGACAAGCGCAAATCCTGGACGCGGGAACTGCTTGCGCTGGATCTGCCCCTTCCCCGGCACGAGGTGAACGAGGCGGCTGCCCGGGAGCTGGAAAAGGAGGCCGCCCGGCTGTTCCGTGAAGACGAGGCCATCGAGGCTTTCAACCGCCTCTATGGCGTGATTGAGCTGGATCCGGTCAACGGCCAGCGGCGGCTCAACCTGGGCGCTCTCCTGTTTACCTACGCTCGCGAATTGGAGGATGCTGGCCGCAGCAAAGAGGCGGGCGATTTCTTCCGGGAAGCCGAAGTACAACTGCTGACGGCGGCCCAGCTGTACGAACGATTCAACCCGAAGGCCCCCGCCTACGCCCAGGTCCTTTACCTCCTCGGCGACATCTACCACTTCGTCTACGAGGACACCGAGCGCTCACGGAAACACTACATCGCCGCCATCCGGGTGGACCCCAACCACCAGCGGGCCCGACGCGCGATCCGGGAACAGTTCAACTGATCGCAGCCGGCGCTTCAGGGCGCTTTCAGCTTGATTATCAGACAATCGGCTCTAACGTGCCAGGGTGAGGATATCCCACTCCTGGCCGATCAGGTTGTCGACCAGCTCGTCGGTAATGGCCTCCCCCACCTGTTTGCAGGCTTGCAGCACGGCGCCCGCGGTCGGCGGCAGCACCGGTTCGGTTATCTCGCAGCGCCGGTAGAGCTGGGAAAACACCTGCAGAAACGCGGTCATGAAATAGGGATAGGCCTCGAAGAGCCCCCCCGTCATGATCACCTTGAAGTCGTCCGGCAGCTCGAGACGGCGCTGGGCGGTCGAGACCATGCTGCAGAGTTCCTGGATGGACGCATGAAGCAACTCGTCCGCTTCCGTGTCGCCGCCGGCCGCCAGCTCAACCACCACCCGCGCAAACCCCGCCACGCGATCCCGCGGAAAGTCCTCCGAATAGATACAGCCGATCAGCTCCTCAGGCTGCCTCACCTTGAAGGCGTCGAGGATACAGCGATCCAGGTGGGAGGTATCCAGGCCCTGCTCCCAGCGGTGGAGCGTCGCCCTGACCGCATTGATAGTGAGGGAATATCCGCTGCCCGCATCACCCAGCAGGAAACCCCAGCCACCGAGCTTCAGCTCGCGGCCTCGGGCGTTCCGGCCGAACAGGCTCGATCCGGTGCCGGCGATGATCGCCAGCCCCGGTTGGCCCAGCAGGCCGCCTTCCAGCGCGATGAAAATATCATGGTTCAGCCCGAGACAACCTTGCGGCGCCCAATTCAGGTCTTCCAGACGGCCGAGCACCGCAAGATCCAACCTCGGGTTGAAACCGGCCAGCCCGATGAAAACGGAGGCGACCCGCCCCGGCTTCATGTCGGCGCTTCGAAAGGCATGATTCCGCGCGGCGTCCAGCGATGTCAGGCATTGCTCCATACCCACGGCCTTGATGTTGCTCGGACCACCGAAACCGACACCGAGCAGGTTGCCGGCCGTATCGCACAAGGCGGCCCGCGTCCGGCTTCCCCCTCCGTCGATGCCCAGGACGAGTCTCATACCCCCACCATGGAGCCGGCCAGGCCGGGCGGCAAGCTTGTATCCCCAATCCCATGACAATAGGGATCAGTGATTCCCGGCCAGGTCGGCCAGCAATGCCGCGATTCGGGCTGCGCGCACGGGGATGCTGTCCACCCGCGCCCACTCGAGGGAACTGTGCAGCCCCCCCAGGATCCCCACCCCGTCCAGCAGGGGGTAGTCCGGCCGCGGCGAGGAAATTGCCGTCCGGTCCGCCGATCGTATCCGACCCATGGATACAGCACGAATCCTGCGCAGTCTTCAGCTTCCGGTACCGGGCAAAGGGGGCTTCATCCTCCAGGCCGAGGCACACGCTTCCAGAGCGTCCGCATCCGTCGCGACCAACTGATCGCGCAACAGGGAAACCCAGGGCTCCGGATGTTTCGGCATAATGGATAAGCCACCCCCGGTTTGAAAAGCGGAGAAAAAAAGGCGCGGCCCTCCGGAAAAGGCCGCGCCTGAAAGCGGTTTGCGTGAACGCGAAGGATTAACCCAGGTTCAGGTTTTTCCGAATCCAGACACGCATCACTTCCTTTTCATAGTAAAAGAGGGTGCTGTTCGCCAGGATGTGCGGGCCGAACCGGTAGTTCAGGTCGAGCGCTTTCGCTTCACCTGAGCGGACAACACGCCCCTCGGCGTCGCGAATGGCGTAGGCGAAGACCAGCGAGGGCGGATAGATGTCACGCAGGTAGCGAATGTCCGGGTTGTTCACGCTTCGCCACGGTTCACGTTCGCCGGCCATATCCACGTCCTGAATGTGCAGGGCGAGGGTGTAGCCCGGAGGCAGGCGGTCGGCCGCCTGCCTTTCAAGAAAAGCAGTCAGCTCTTTCTGGAAAACCGGCAGCGTTTTTTCGGTGGTCGCCCCGTTGTCCGAGAGGTCGGTGTAAGCATCGGCTTCGTTCCAACGGATGTCGACTGATGTGGCCTGGACAGCAGTCGCGGCAAGCAGGCCGGCGACCAGGGCCAGGAGGGTCGGGATTCGAGTCATTGTGGTCAGGGATTGAAGTTATACGAACGATTCAAACGATCGTTTCAATGAGAGACAGCCCATCAGGCCAAAAAGTTTCATTGATTCATCAGCAGCCCGTCGCAGGTTAAAACCCTGCCCTTGGGGGATACGTCAGCTGCGCGGCGTATTCCCAGCCACCCCAAGCCGTCGCTGCCCATGCCTCCTCCCGATGATCCCGGTCACCGCCTCTACTGGCGGCGCAACGTCCGCCTCCTGATCTGCCTCCTGGCGATCTGGTTCACGGTCAGCTTCGGGCTGGGTATTCTCCTTGCCGAACCGCTCAACCAGATCCGGATTGGCGGGTTCAAGCTCGGCTTCTGGATAGCCCAGCAGGGCAGCCTCTACGTCTTCGTCGCCATTGTCTGGTTCTACGTCTGGCGGATGAACAAACTCGACCGCTCCTTCGGGGTGGAGGAACAGGACTGACCCGGGAGCCGAACCATGGACGTACAAGGTTGGACCTTTCTTATCGTCGGGCTCTCGTTCGCCCTCTACATCGGTATCGCGGTCTGGTCCCGGGCCTCCACCACCGGCGATTTTTATGTGGCCGGCAAAGGGGTCCACCCGGTGGCCAACGGCATGGCGACAGCGGCGGACTGGATGAGTGCCGCTTCGTTCATCTCAATGGCCGGTCTGGTCGCCTTCCGTGGTTATGATGGCGCGGTTTACCTCATGGGTTGGACGGGGGGTTACGTGCTGCTGGCTCTGTTGCTGGCGCCCTACCTGCGCAAGTTCGGCAAGTTCACGGTACCGGACTTCGTGGGGGACCGCTACGGCTCGGGGACGGCCCGCCTGGTGGCGGTGCTGTGCGCGCTGTTTGTCAGCTTCACCTACGTGGCCGGGCAGATGCGCGGGGTGGGCATCGTGTTTTCCCGTTTTCTGGAGGTGGACATCAACACGGGCGTGGTGATCGGCATGATCATCGTCTTTTTCTACGCGGTGCTGGGCGGCATGAAAGGGATCACCTACACGCAGGTGGCGCAGTATTGCGTGCTGATTTTCGCCTATCTGGTCCCGGCCATCTTCATCTCGATCATGCTGACCGGCCAGTGGCTGCCGCAACTCGGCTTCGGCTCCACCCTGACAAACGAGCCGGGCGTCTACCTGCTGGACAAGCTGGACGGCCTGATGACCGACCTGGGCTTCGACGCCTACACCGAGGGCAGCCGCAACAAAGTGGATACGTTTTTCATCACCATGGCGCTGATGGTGGGCACCGCCGGCCTGCCCCACGTCATCGTGCGGTTCTTTACCGTGCGGAAGGTAAGCCAGGCGCGCAGTTCGGCCGGGTTCGCGCTTGTTTTCATCGTCATCCTGTACGCGACCGCCCCGGCCGTCGCCGCCTTCTCCCGGACGAACCTGATCCAGACGATCAACGACCGCGCCTATGTCGAGGCGCCCCAGTGGTTCAAGAACTGGGAAAACATCGGGCTGATCGGCTGGATGGACAAGAACGACGACGGCATCATCCAGTACCGGGCCGGGGCGGCCTTCGAAGGCAAGCCCGCGTTCCCGGAGACACCCGGTGGCGACCTGGCCCGGGACCCGGTCCATGGGCAGGTACTCTGGGCCAATGAACCGCTGCCCGGCCCGAACGAACTCTACATCGATCTCGATATCATGGTGCTGGCCAACCCCGAAATCGCCCGTCTGCCCAACTGGGTGGTCGGGCTGGTGGCGGCGGGTGGGCTGGCGGCCGCGCTGTCCACCGCGGCGGGCCTCCTGCTGGTCATTTCGACCTCCTTCGCACACGATCTGATCAAGCGGACCTTGCGGCCTGATTTATCGGATAAACAGGAGCTGTTACTGGCCCGCATCGCGGCCGGAGCGGCGGTCGTGCTGGCGGGTTATTTCGGGGTCAACCCGCCCGGTTTCGTGGGCCAGGTGGTGGCTTTCGCCTTTGGCCTGGCCGCCAGTTCGTTTTTTCCCGCGCTGCTACTGGGCATTTTCTCCAGACGGATGAACCGGCAGGGCGCTATCAGCGGGATGGTGACCGGCATCCTCTTCACCGCCGGCTACATCATTTACTTCAAGTTCATCAATCCCGGCGCCAACACGCAGGAGAACTGGCTTTTCGGCATCTCACCCGAAGGGATCGGAACGCTCGGCATGGTGTTGAACTTCCTGGTAGCTTTTGGGGTGTCCCGGATCACGCCACCACCCGACCGGGAAACAATCAATCTGGTGGAATCCATCCGCGTTCCGCGCGCCTGACCCCATCATGGCCGAACGACCCATACGCTACTTCAAGGCATTCATCCTTTACTTCCTGATCGCCATGGCAGGCACCTTTTTCCTGGCTGTCCTGGTCGGATTTCTGGTCTCTTTTTACCAGATACTGGCCGGCAAAAACCCGAATGATGGTGCCGTCTGGCAACAGGTTACCGGAGCCGTCATCGGTCTGGTCGTCAGCTTTTTCGTCTATCGGTGGAGCATCGAGCGCTTCATCCTGCCGCAACACCGCCAACAAATCGAAGGCGAGACAGCCCCGTCGGCGGGCGAGGGCCTGCCGGGTGGCGAGGCCACTCAACCCGGCCCGCCGGGGACGATGGCGCGCTAGCCCGAATTTCTCACCAGAATCGGAAAAATGGGCGGTAAGAAATCCGCGCTAGGTGGCGGGCAAGCCCCCTGGACATCATGGGCAGTCAACCGTCCTTCCTGTCGCTGGCCGAGCCCGGCACCACCTTGGACTGGTAGATAAAGCCGGCCAGAGAAATCACGAACCAGATACCGATGCCTGTTCCTCCCATTTCGTTCAGCACCTGAATGGTTACCTCGCTATCCCCCACCCTGGCATAATCGAGCAGCGCCTTGCCCCTCCAGAAATACAGAACCCCGGTCGTGATGCCCCATCCCCCGAGGATGGCGGTCGCCAGACAGGCAACGACCTTTTGTGCCCAAAGCGACAACAGGCCGAGAACCAACCCGGCGCTCAACAGGATCCATGGCGGCTCCACCTGAGGGATCAGGCCGACCAACGATTCCCCCAGGCCGATACCCAGGCTGAATCCCGCCAGAAACACCCCGCCGAGATAGGCCCATACACCGATAAAAAAGCCGACGACGGCGCCGAGGATGCGCCCCAGCATCAACGCCCATTCAGCATCGGGGAGCCGGGCGGCCAGTAAATCCCCGGCATAGAGTGCCGCCACGAAGGCAAGGATGATCGCGATAGCCACTTTGAAGAGGCGGTAGCCCGCCAGGCAAAGAACCAGGCCCCAACCCAGGGTAATGCCGTACAGCCAGAGCGGGTCGTTCATCGCCCCAATCGAACCAGTTTCAGGGAACCGACACCAAGTAAAAAGCGCGTTTCTTTAAATTCAGCGCGCCCGACCGGTTTCGCCCGCCCGCCAGCATCCTCCGGGAAATGGCAGACAAGCCGGCTTCCGCCGGCGCCCATGGAGCTATGGCTAACAAGGACGGGTCATCCCATCCGGGCATCCCGGGGAAACAGACCCTGTCCCGGACAGCTCACCGCAACCGGCAGAGATGGAGGTGAAGGCGCACGGCAACTGGACCCTTTTCAAGCGCTTCACCCGCGGACAAAGTACGCTCATGTCCTCCGTCTTTGTCGTCATCCTGGGTATTGCCCAGGTCTTGTGCCTGGCCCATCTCATTTTGACTCGACGGTCGCTCTGGTGGCTCCTCCTGCTCTTCCTAATCCCGGGGCTCGGCACCCTGCTCTACTTCACGATCGAGATGTTGCCCGACTTGCGGTCAGGGGACATGCGGCGCCGAATCAACCGGGCCAGGGAAGCCGCCAAATCGCCGGAGGCCCGTGTCCGGGACCGGCGGGCCGCGCTCGAGGAAGCGCCGACCATCGACAACAAAGTCCGCCTGGCCGAGGCCCTGATCGAAACCGGGCGACCGGAAGAAGCCGCCACCCTGCTGGAGGATGCTGCCACCGGGCCCCACGACGACGACGTCTTCATCCTCGGCGCACTGGCTGAGGCTCGGTATCGAAACCATCAGTATGGCGAGGCCCTGGCGGCCCTGGACCGGGCGGACGCTACCGGATTCAAGGACCGCCAGCCGCAGCGCGACCTGCTGCGGGCGCGTTGTCTGCACACGCAGGGAGACACCGAAATCGCCTTACCCATCCTGCGGGCCCTGGCCGACCGGTACCCGGGCGAGGAGGCGCGCTACCGGCTGGCGGTCCTGTTACGCGAAACCGGGCAGGAGGAGGAAGCCCGGCAGGCATTCAAGCGGATCGCGGACCGCGCGAGGGAGCGTACGCTCTACCGCAAGCAAAACGCGGCATGGATCGACGCCGCGCGGAAAGCGCTTAAATAAGGCTCATTACTCGGCACCGAAAAACTGGTCGGTGCGCAGGGCGACGGCGATGGCGACGGACACGGCGAGACCGACAAAGACCTTGCCCGCGTCCTTGAGGATAAGCCCGCGCACTTCGGGGATGGACCGGTTCCGGGTGGTCAGGGCGATAGCCAGTTCCCGACCGGCGAGCAACCCGATGAACACCCAGGTCGTACTCATGGGCACGTTGGAAAGATTCTTAAAGATATACAGGATGATCGCGTAAATCAGGTCGACCAGCGTAGCCCCGCGGATGTCGTGCGTGTTGGATTTGGAGCGGACAACCTGCTGAATGCTGCCACCTTTGTTGGCGTAGATGAAAATCTGCACCACAATCATCCAGATCACCCCGAGTACCACCCAGTTGAAGGGAATGGTCTCCCGCGAGCCGGGAAAATAGACAAAGATATTGGCCACATCCTGCATCAGCCAGTTGGCCCAGAGGAGAGCGGTCGAACACCACTGGTAGACATACCAGCGGGGAGGCACCGCGCTGTCCGCCGTTTCCACGAAGTGCCTGGAAATCTTTTTAAAGACCAGGCCGTAGCCGATCATGGCAACGAGGAAGGCCACGAGGTAGCCCATGCCGGACTTGATCATCATCGCGTCCAGAGCACCCGGGCTGAACGTGATCAGGACCAGAAAAGAGGTGCTCACCGGAAACCCGAAGCGGGTCAGGATGAGCAGGGCCAGCGGCGGGATCAGGTAGACCCAGGTCAGACCGTCCACGGCGTGGGAGGGAAACTTGTCGAGCCGTCCCCAGGAGGGATCACCGCCCATGCCTGAGGCACCTCCATTCACGTACCAGCCCCCCAGTACGACGATGGTCAGGATGGCCGAGGTGAAGGCGCACAATACCCACCAGGGTCGTTTATCGTTGGAGTAGAGGAAGGTACCCAGCGTCTGAATCGAGTCGTTCGCAATGATGGCGTAGGCGGCCATCATAAATCCAACGATGATAATGAGTTCGGGCATGGGGCGTCGGGTGCGGGTTTTGGTGTGGCGCTCTGCCCGCTTGTCTAGGCGGCACCTCAACAGACGCCACCTTTTTCCTGTTACATTTGCGTCACATCCCGGGTGGCCGTCCGGAGGGACCCCAGGGCCTCCCGGCTCACGCGCAGGGCCGTATCCACCGCCGCCTCGTCGTGCGCCGCGGAGAGAAACCAGTTGTGATGCGGATGAAAGAAAACCCCGCGTCGGCACACCTCCCGGCAAAAAGCCTGAACGCGGTACAGATCCGGATCGTCTCCGAACGTGACCGTGGGCATGGACACCGGCCCGGTGACCCGGAGGTCGAAGCCCGCTTCCCGACCGGCGGCAACGAGTCCTTCCGCCAGCCGCGCACCCAACTGCTCCAGACGGTCCACCACCCCGAGTCGATCCATCTCGCGCAGGCAGGCCAGCGCGGCCGCCATCGGAACCGCGTTATTCCAGAAACTGCCGGTCAGGAAGACCCGCCCGGCCGCAGGTTTCAACCGGTCCGTGCCGAGCGCCGCGCTGATCGGATAGCCGTTGGCGAGGGCCTTGCAGTAGACCGCGATGTCGGGCGTAAACCCGAAACGGCGATGGCTGCCCGCCGGATGAAGCCGAAAGCCGGCCCGGATGTCGTCGAGGACGAGCAGCGCCCCGTGCCGGCGACACAGCCTTTCCACGGTCGCCCACCAGCCGTCGGCGGGCATGTCGGCCTCGGCGAAAGCCGGATGATGGTAGGGCGTCAGGATGACGGCCGCCACCTGATCCACGTGGGTCTTCAACAGCATTTCCAGGCTGTCCGGATCGTTCCAGCGAAAGCGGTGAATATGGACGCGATCCTCCGCAATCAGGCCGCCGTGACCGGGCGTACACCAGGCGTCGACCCCGTGGTAGGCACCTTCCGCCATCAGCACCTTGGGCCGCCCGGTGTGTTCACGCGCGACCTGAATAGCCCAGGTCGTCAGGTCGCTGCCGTTCCGGCCGAAGACTGCCCAGTCGGCAAAGGTGATGCGCGTAGTCAGGGTCTCAGCCAGTTCCACCATCCGCGCAGTCGGGTGGTTGAAGACATTGCCAGCCTCCCGCTGGGTGGCCGCAGCCTCCTCGACGGCCGGGTGACCATAGCCCAGGATGACCGGTCCATAGCCGCACATGAAATCCAGCCATTCCCGTCCGTCGGCGTCCCGATAACGGCAGCCGTCAGCCGAAACGGCAAAGGGCGGAAAGGCATCGGGCAGACCGACCGCCGGGCTGGTGTGGCCGTAAATGCCGCCCGGGATGACGGCGGCCGCCCGCTCTAAGAGGCGGCGCGAAGGGCTGTCGGGTTCAGCGGTCATGATCGGACTCAGGAGGATGGGCGGCCGGCCAGCCAGCGCGCGAGATCGCGAGGTTCCCAGCGGATGCTGCCCTGCCAGCCGGGATTCACCACCAGGCCGAGCGGGGGGTCAAGGGCACCGATGAGTGTGTCCACGGGCAAGGCCAGCACCTGACCCCGCGCCTCCTCCGCCGGCTGCATCATCAGGGCCAGCTCGGCCCGCGTCCAGGCGGCCAGGAACACGCGGCCGGCACCGTCCTCCAGACAGAGCGGGGCCTGAAGGGCGGTGGCGCCCCCCGTCTCCGGTTCCTCAGCCGGGATTTCCGCCGCCGCAACCCTGGCTCCGCGATCGAGCACCAGCAGTTCCCGTCCCGCCAGCGTATCCAAAATTTCAATACGCCATTCCCGGCTCCGGCGCTCGCCCTCCCCCGCCGCCGTCAGCGCGGTTTCCACACCCTCCCCGGGAAAGAACTGGCGCCCTTCCGGCCAGCGGATCGCCGGCGCATGGTGCAGGTGCAGCCGTTCATAGCGCGCGGCGGTCCGGGCCAGCCAGTCCTGGATTCGACGGATCATCGGGCTGGCAGCAGCCGGGCAAGCCATGCGAAGACGGCATTCACGGAATCGGCCAGCGGTGTACTCCCGGCCACCCGGATGCCCCCCCGGTTGACCGCGGCCTGGGGGATTTCCTCCTGCCGCAGGTTCCGTACGGCGGTCGCGGGGTTGGCGAAGCGCACCTCGGCGTTGGCCGGCCGCGAGGGTACGACCAGACCGGCGGCCGCCCGGCCGTCCTCCAGCACCTGAACCCAGAAACGGAGGCCGAGGGGTTGCGGGCATCGGTGCTCGTCCACGGTCAGCACCAGCAGGCCGGCGGGCCCGGCCGCCAAATGGTCACGCACGGCCGGAAGCGTTTCCGCCAGGAAGGGAACGGCCTGCGTGACAACCGCGAAATTCAGCAACAGGTAGGCTTGAGCCTGGCGGGAAGACAACGTGGCGGTGGGTCCCGGCTCCATGACGGCTTTGAGGCGGAGCAACAGGCCGGCCAGTCGCAGCGGAAGCCCCGGTCGACGGAACAAGCCGTGCACAACCGGGAGCGTAAGGCTGCCCTCGAAAAAACGGTTCAGGCCGGCACAGTCGCGGAACCCGAGACGGCATTCTGGATGGGGATGGTCCGCTTCGACGCGATGGATCGCCTCGCCGTCGAAGAGCAGGCCGGCGCCCGGACCGTTTTTCACCGAAAGAAGGCAGGCCCCGGGGCGACCGGTCGTCACCAGACGCTCGGCGAAAGGGTCCACTTCCGGGAGCAGCGGCATCGCTCCCAGGACCGCCTGAAGGTACAACCGGGCGCGCAGCGTCACCGGATCCTCGGAACGGTGGGCCAGCATGTCAGGCGGCGCTGTCAGGCGTGGATGCGGGCGTGGATACGGGGGACCGGTCGGCCTCGCCCTCCAGAGCCGCGAGAGCGGCGACCCGTTGCAGGATGGCCAGCGGAGTTTCCCGGGGAATGGACTGAATCATCTGTCGGCGGGCCCTGGCGTATTGGTCGGGATGGTCCATCCAGAGACGGACACGGTTGGGCAGGCTGCTGGCCCGGCCAACCGGTCGCGGCCATTGGTAGCGCCGGCGGAAAAACCGCATGGTGATCAGTTCCTGCGGCATCGCACCGCCGATGATATTGAAAATGATGGGGCAACCGCAGAGGATAGCCTCACTGGTGGTACCGGTACCCGGCCGGGCGACCACGGCGGAGGCACACTGCAACAACTGGTGGACCTCACCGTAGAAATGCAGGGCCTGGATCTCGAATTGCGGATGGTCGGCGGCCCAGTTGGCAACCGCGCGAAGCGTGCGGGGGTCCCGCCCGCAGAGAGCGACCACCTGGGGCCGGACGCCCGCCTGGTCGAGCCGGCGCAGGAACCGGACATGATTGTTGGCCCCGTTGGCGCCGGTTGCGAGGACGAGGATGAACCGGTTGGGATCCATCCGGAGTTCTTCACGAATGAAGCGCTCGCGGTCCTGCGGCAGGAGTCGCGGCTTGTAAAAGGCCGGTTTCATGAGAAAGCCACCGCACCAGATGCGGTCTTCCGCCATGCCCCGCTTCCGGGCGGCCGTACAGGTGTCCTCGACCGCACCGATGAAGAGGTTGGCCCGCGGATTAACCCAGTGCCGGCTGAAGCCATAGGTGTAGTAGAGTTCGCCGCAATAGGTCACACAGGCCGGCGATTGTTCCGGCAGGGCTGCGCGCGCCAGCTCGAAAAACCCGTGGTTCAGGTGCGCGTGCGTGCTGATTACCACGCGCGGGGCCACCTCGCGCACGATTTCCTGAAAGGCGTCCGCCCCGAGGATGCGACGGGCGCGCCGGTGCAGATTGAGTCCTTCCAGAATATTGAAGTAGACGTGGTGCAGGCGCGGCCAGACCCGCTGGATCCAGTTGTAGAGCCAGACCCCGAAATTGTAGAACGAGCTGGTCGACTCGAGGGTCTGCAGAATAACCACCTCCAGACCGAGGTGCTCGGCCTGACGGCTCTCCGCCCAGGCCTTGAAGGCCCGCGCCCGCATATCGTGCCCTCCGCCTGTGGAGGAGGTCAGCACAAGCACCGGAATGTGCGGAGCGGACCCGGCATGAGTCCGACTCCACCTGTCTTTGGAGGTTTTCACAAGCGCCTTGGCGGTTACTTGCCTCTCAACTCGGCGGCCAGCTGTCGAGCCTCTTCCCGGCGGCGCTCCCGGAAAGCGCGCGCCCCGGCCGGGACAGGCATCAGGCGTTGGCGGACAGTCGGTGTTCGAGAGCTGCCCGGCGGATGGCGCGGCCCTTTTCCCTGTTTTGTTCCGCGAGGGCAGCGGCCTTCGGGTTCCGCCGCAGGATGCTCTTCAACTTCTTGCGCTGGTCCTCACGGACGATGAAGCCGACGCAGCTGTCCGTCCCGCAGAGGCAGGGGTGATCCATGAAGTGCTCCAAATCGTATCCATAATCATAGTACAGCTCCTCACCGGCGGCGATGTCACGGATGGTCACGATCCAGATGCGGCCGCGGATCACCTCGCTCTCGCAGTTGGGCTCGCAACTGTGGTTGATATACTTGGCGATATTGCCGGCAATGTTGCCGTCCAGGTCGTAGCGCTTGTTCAGCTCGAAGATATAAACCAGGCCCCCGCCCCGCCGGCGGGCCTTGGCATCCCAGGCTTCGGCCCGCCGGACCGACTCGGCCTTGGTGATCTTTTCACCGGTATATTCGATGATCCGGGTCCCGGCGGGAATCGCCCGACGCGCGTAGAGGCCCCGTCCATGGATCGGAGACCGGCTGCTTTTCACCCATGGGTTGGTTGCCATGGCTCCGGTTCAAGGACGTTCCCGGCCGAGCGCAAGCCTCCGCTGACACCAGGCATAAAAAACCGACCGGCCGGCCTCAGTCGATCCGCCCGCCCCGGCGGGAAATGATGCGTTTCATAGCCCGGATCACCATGGCCCTGAAGGCGGGCGAGTAGTCCTTCTCCGGTACCAGGGCGGCGACATCGTCCCGCAGGTACAGCTTGCCGCGGATGTCCTCCGGCAAGCTCCCGCTGCCGGCCAGTCGCTCCGCCTCCTGCTTGGCCGTTTTCCAGGACATGGGGTTATTCGGTTTTGAGAGCGCGGGACATCAGCGCCTTCAGACCGTCGCGGGGATCCTTTTCCCGGTAAACCACGTCATGAACCTGCTCCAGCACGGGCGCATCCACCCCTGCCCGCCGGACCAGGTCGTGAAAACAGGCGCAGGTTCGGTAGCCCTCCACCACGTCCTTGCGACCGCTGAGCTGGCGGTCCACCGCCTCTCCCCGGGCGATCCCCTCCCCGAGCCGGAAATTCCGGCTCTGGCGACTGGTGCTGGTCAGGACGAGGTCGCCGAATCCGCTCAGGCCCTGGACCGTGTCCGCCTGGCCGCCGAGCGCCGTAACCACGCGGGACATCTCCGCCAGGATGCGGGTCAGCAACGAAGCCAGGGCGTTCTCTCCGAGGCCCAGCCCGCAGGTGATGCCGGCCGCGATGGCGTAGACATTCTTCAGGGCCCCGCCGAGTTCGACCCCGATGACATCACCACTCAGGTAGACCCGGAAACTGGGACCGGAGAGAGCCTCCTGAACCGCCCGGCTCGCATCGTCGCGCAGGGCGGTGGCCAGGACAGCGGCGGCCGGCAGGCCGGCGGCCACTTCGCGGGCGAAATTGGGACCGGACAGTACCGCCTTGCGGTAATCATGCAATTCGGTGGCGAGGATCCGGGAAGGCAGGTCGAGCGTCCCGGCTTCGATGCCCTTGGCCAGGCTGATGACGATCTGTTCGGCCCGTCGGTGGTCCTCGGGCCCATAAGTGTCGATTTGCCGGCAGAGGTCCCGCAGCCCGAAGGAGGGGCAGGCCAGGATCAGGACGTCCGCGTCATGAATGGCGACTCGCATATTGTCCTCGACGACCAGTTCATCCGGCAGGCGGAAGCCCTTCAGGTAATCCTGGTTTTCCATCGCTGAGCGGAGTTGGCGCGCGTGGGCGAGCCGACGGGGCACCAGCGTCACGGGGTGACCGCGAGCCACCAGGTGAAGACTGAGAGCAGTGCCCCAGGCACCGGCACCAAGAATTACAAAGCGCATGGCAAAAGGAAACGGGAGAGCTTCAGAAAGAAACCCTCATGCCGATAGGAACAATGGAATTGCCCGGAGTCCAACGCCTTTTCAGAATGGCTTCCATCCTTCTCTCGTAACCAGCGGCGGAGGTCTCCGAACCTCGGGTCCCAGCATGTTCAGGTGGTTTTACAGATGGCGCTTCAGTCGCCGCCAACGGGCAACCAGCCCTAAATTCGCCAATCGCCCCACCAACCATTTCGGCATGGGGTTCGCCTCGCATATGGCAGACAACCTGCCGCGCAAGGACAGCCGGTCCGCCTACGACATCCTCCGCCGGCGGCGCAAGCGACGCCGGCTGGTGTGGCTGTTCCTGCTTCTCGCCCTGATCGGGTGGCTCGTTTACGAAGGGATCTTCGCCATCGGATTTTTCCAAGGCTGACGCGATGAACGAACCCACTTCGGCATCCGCATCCGAGGCGGTCCGCCCCCGGTCCGCCCCCTGGCTGCCCTGGGCCAATCTGGGGTTGCTCGCCGTGCTCTGGGCGGATCTGTTCCGCACCCTGCACGTCGAATGGTCGGTCAACGAACAGTACAGCTTCGGCTTCCTCGTCCCCTTCCTGGGGTTGTACCTCCTGTACCTGCGATGGGAAAGCCGACCGGCCGTCCTCGAAAGCCGCCTCAACGGGGCCGGTTTCACGGTTGTCCTCCTGATGCTTGTGCTGCTCTTTCCGGTGCGCCTGCTGTTCATGGCTAATCCGGACTGGCGCCTGGCCATGTGGGCGCATGCGATCCTGGTCTACGGGATGACGCTGCTGCTGCTGGCCCGCTGGGGCGGCCGGGCCTGGCTGCTCCACTTCTTCTGGCCCTTCACCTTTTTCCTCGTTGCCGTGCCCTGGCCCACCCGGTTGGAAAATCCGCTCATCCAGGGGCTGATGGGCATTGTGGCGGCGGTCACCGTCGACGTACTCAATCTCCTCGGCATCCATGCCATCCGGCAGGGAAACCTCATCCAGATGGCAAACACCCTCGTGGGGGTCGAGGAGGCCTGCAGTGGCGTGCGGTCCTTCCAGTCGACGCTGATGGCCGCCCTCTTCATCGGCGAACTGCTCCGCTTCCGCCTGTTGCCCCGCATAGGTCTGCTCGGGGCGGGTGCGCTCATGTCTCTGGTCCTGAATCTCGGGCGAACCTTCACCCTTACCCTGCTTGCGCACGACGCGGGGTCTGAAGTCATGACCCGCTGGCATGACCCCATCGGGTACGCGGTAACCTTCGGTTCCTTTTTCCTGTTGCTCGGCCTGGCCTGGCGCATCCGGAAACAGTGCGTCGAGGCAGACGCAGACCAACCGGCGCCCCCCCCGGAACAGACCCGGCGGCGCATCCGGCCCGCGCTCATCCGCCCGACCGGGCTGGCCCTGTGCGCGCTGCTGCTGGCGGGTGGTCTGGGCGGGGCGGAAGCCTATTTCGCACTCCGGGCACCGAAGGATCAGCCCCGGGTGATCGGAACGCTGGATTTCGCCGCGGCGGGCATCGACCCGACCTACCACGAGATCGATCCGCGGACGCGCGCCCTGCTCCGGTATTCCGAAGGTTTCGAAGCCAGCTGGCCCGGAGAACTGGCGGACTGGCGGCTGTTCTACTTTTTCTGGGACGAGGGAAAGATCAGCAGCTTCGCCGGCGTTCACCGGCCCGAGGTCTGTCTTCAGGCGGCGGGCATCCAGATGGAATACCGGGACCGCAACCTGGCATGGAGCCGGGACGGCCTCGATCTGGAAATCGCCACCTACCTTTTCCAGGCCCCGGGCAACCGGGAACTCTACGTGTTCTTCGCCGTCTGGGACGATCGCGGCGGGGAGCCGGTGTCGGTCGATCAGGAAGCCGTCGACCGGATCGGGCAGGTTTTCCGGGCCCAGCGCATCGGATCGCGCCGGTCGCTGCAGATAATCCTCACCGACCTGCAGGTGCCCTCCATGGCTGCGGCGCGTGACCGGGTGCGAGCCTTCCTCGACCGGACCATGACCGTGGAAACGGCGCTTCCCTGAAGACGCGTCTCAAGCCGACGGCCCGGCCCGTGCTTCGGCCCGCTGTTGGAGGTAACGGGCGGTGGCCGCCCAGGCGGCGGCATAGTCCTCGCGTGCATAAAGGATCTCCCCCCGCCACCAGGGAATGTAGGCGGGGCAGTCGGGGAGACGCATCAGGCGCTGGCTTGTCTCGAGGGCCTCGCTCCAGAGCGAACGCTCGACCTGGAGGCGAAACAGGAGCACGCCGCGCATCACGTCCTCCGGATCGTTCTTGAATTCACGCTGAGCCTTCAGAAGGGATTTCCCGATGACCGGTTCTGGCAGCGGCGGTCGGTCGACCGAGGACCGCACCAGATCCATGGCCGCCTTGTAGTCCCCCAGACCGGCCAGGGCGACGGCCCGCAACGACAGGCTATCCTTCAGGCCGTCTGACTCCCGGTCCAGGCTCCGCCGCAGCTGGTCGCCCCCCCCCAATTCCACGAAGCGCCGCGAGAAACGCAGCAATTGCCCCGCCGGCATGGCTTCCAGCAAGGCCGGATCGGACAAGTCATCGGTGAAGGCCGCAAAGAACGCGGGGTCATCCAGTTTTGGATACACCTGGGCCCTCAGTTGAGGGTCCAGGCCGGACAGCCCGATCAGTCCCTCGCGCAATTCCGGCCGTCGCAGCCCCAGATGCGCCATGCGGCCCAGGAGTTCCGGCCGGTTGGCTTCAACCCCCGCCAGCGCATGGCGCCAGGCATTGACAACGCGTCCCGAGTCATGGCCGATCCAGGCGACGCCCTCCAGGAATGGCAGGCGCGCTACCTCCGGTTGAAGAAAGCGGCTGATGCGGAAGGCCCGCTCGGCAACGGGCGGCTCTCCGCCCGCACGCAGATGCGCTCGCCCCCAGGCAAACCAGGGCCGCCAGGACACCGGCTCCAGACGGGTCCAGAGATCGGCCGCCCGGGCCACGGCGCCGGGGTCGTCCCGGTCGGCGTGGCGCTGCAGGGCTGCCCGGCTGTTTTCCGCGATGACCCGCGTGTGGGTCGGCAGTTGAAAAACGGCGCCCGCCAGCCAGAGGGCGCCGATGCCCGCCAGGACCAGCCCGCCCCAACGCCAGACGGGATAGGGCACGGGAATCGGACGGGCGGGAACGCGGTTCGACATCAACAGGCTGCCCAACAGCAGCCCCAGGCCGATAATCGACAGGTGGTGGCCGCCAACGTCCACCAGGCTGTGCAGGATGAGGACCGAGAGCGCGGAAACGACCGCGATGCGGTGAGACGCCAGCGGGCCGCGTTTCAGGCTGCCGCTGCAGAGGAAGAAGCCAATCAGGGCGGCCCCGAGCGCCAGCAGGCCGGGCATGCCCAGTTCGGCCGCCACCCAGAGCCAGTCACTTTCCGGATGAAGGATGGCTGCGCCTGCCGGGGAAACCTCCTGGTAACGGGGAAACAAGGCTTCGAAATTGCCCAGACCGACGCCCTGCAGCGGTTGGTCCGCCACCATGGAGAGGGTGTCTTCATACACCTGTACCCGGTAATCGAAGGGCATTTCCCTCTCCGCGTCCAAGGTCAATGCCCGGAAGGTCCGGTCGCGGGTGTCACCCCCGAACACCAGGAACAGCATGCCGGCGCCCACGAGGAGGGAAGCACCAACCCGGTAAGCTCCCGCAGCCGGGCGACAGATCACCCGCAGAGCCACCCACAAGCCGATCCCGAAAAGCGTAAACAGGACGGCTCCCCGTGAATGCGCCAGGATGCAGGCGGTGCCCGTCAGCAGAAGGGTGACCAGACCGACAAAAAACCGTCGGTCCGTTTTCTTGATGCTTTCCAGCGTATGAATGAAAGCGAGGACACAGCCGACCCCCATCAGCGCCCCCGTCTGGTTGGGATTGGGGAAGTAGCTGAATCCGACGGCGTCGGGAGCCAGCAGGTAGCGCATGCCGATCAAACTGCCCACCACAACGCCCAGAGCCAGCAAACCGATGCCCGCCATGACCAGAAAGAGGACGCTACGCTGCTCTCGGTGCTCACGCGAAAGATTCAGCATCAGAAAGGTCCAGGCGACCCCCGAGAGCAACAGGACCCACGCCTCTCCCGTCACCCACGGCTGGGGCGTGAGCGTGGGCGGCAGGTCGACCCCCAGGTCGGTGGTCAGCCCCTGCCACCATTCGGGCGCGGCCCCGAAACGCGGCAAAAAACCGGCCAACCCGACGACCAGCAGAGCCGCCAGGGCCCGGGACAGCAGCCGACCGGTTTGCGACAGCGGCGGAAAGGCTACCAGAAAGGCTCCCACCGCCAGGAGCCAGAAACCCTGCGCGGCCAGGCCGGCTCCGCCGCCGAGCAGGACAACCACCAGCACTACCAGAAGCGCCATCACGTGATTGCGGTAAGGCAGGTCGACGTAGTTGTCCCGGGCGCTCGTTTTCCGGCGGCGGGACTGCGAGCGGGAACGCTTACGGGAACGGGACATCAGGGGAAGGCGTCGGTTGCGCGGACCGCACGCCAGCATCGGCTGGGTCCGTCCCGGCATTCAAGCCCGAAGAGCAGGCCGGCTCAGCTCCCGAAGGGAGGCTGGGTCTTCCCTCCCGCCCGGGTGTAATAGTCATAGTACTTATAGTAGTAGTAATTCGGGGTCTTGGAATCGACGTAGTTCAGGACAAACCCGGCGATCCGGGTGTTGCGCATCTTGAGCCGTTCCACGGCGGGCCGAACCTGTCGCACCTGAGTGAAGCCGGACCGGACGGTGAAGAGGATGGCATCCACCTTGTTGGCGAAACTGCTCGTATCGTCGGTCGCCAACAGGGGCGCCGAGTCGAACACGATGTAGTCGAAGCGCTGACGGACATTCTGGACCACGTCATCGAGGCGGGCCTTGAGCAGCAGTTCGCCCGGCCGGTCCGGATAGGTGCCGCAGGCCAGAAAAGACAGCCCATCGTAATCGGTGCGGTGGAGGGCCGACTCGAGCGCCACCGACCCTTCCAGCAACTCGCTGAAGCCGGGGCTCTTGTCCACCTCGAACTGGCGATGGAGGTGACCGCGACGCAGGTCGCAGTCGATGAGGAGCACACTGGCCTGGGTCATCGACAGAGCGACGGCGAGGTTGGACGCGATCGTCGACTTGCCCTCGGACGGGACCGCCGAGGTCACCAGCAGGACCTGCGGGGGTCGACCGTTTTTTTCCATGAAGAGGACGGAGCTGCGCAGGTTGCGGACCGCCTCGGCGAACATGTGCCGGGGATCGTTCATCCGGAGCGGACTGACCTCGCTGCCCTTCGAGCGGTCGATCGGGATCACCCCGAGGACCGGCTCCTCGAAGTTGGAGGTCAGGTCGTCGATGGAGAAGACCCGGTTATCGAGGAGGCCGATGAAAACGATGATACCGAGCCCGGCGGCGAATCCGAGCACCCCGCCCTTGACGACTTCCTCGGTCAGGTTGCCGACCTGGGACGAGGCAACGGTCGCCTCCTCGAAAATGCCGATCAGCTCCTGCTCCAGATTCTGGCCGAGGTCGATGGACTGCAGCGTCTCCTGCAGCCGTTCATAGGAATCCCGCGCCAGGTTGAGGAGGCGCTGCAGCTGCTGGTACTCGGCCAGGCGGCGGCCGTTTTCGAGCGCACGGACCTCCCATTCGGCGATTTCCGTCTCGAGGTTTTTAATACGGGTCCGGAGGACGTCCTTGCGGGTCTCGAGGTCGTCCTCGGCCTGGTCCCGCAGGATCGACAGCTCGTTCTGCTTGCGCTCGATCTGGCTGCGGAGGTTGATGATCTTGGGGTGCCGGTCCCGCAGGTAGATCGAAAATTCGGAGAGGTTGGCGCGCAGGGCATCCAGTTCATTTTTGACGGCGAGAAAGCGGTTGCTCTCGGAAAAATCAAGGACCGGGGCGGAACCCTGATCGGTCATGCCGACGCTGAGGGCGGTCAGCTGTTCCTCCAGCGTCAGGCTTTCGAGCTCGCGCAGCTGGCTGCGGAGACGCGCGATCCGGGTATTGAGCTGAGCCAGGTAGGTGCCGGCGCTGGTGCCCTGCTCCTGCAGGAAGACGATGTTGTTCTCGCGCTGGAAATCGACCATGGCCTGTTCCCGGCGCTCGATTTCCTCCTCCAGCCGGAGCAGCTCGTCGCTGATCGCCAGGTAGGAAGACTCCGAGGTCTGCATCCGCATCTCCCGCCGGAATTTGATGAACTCCTCCATCACGGCGTTGAGGTAGGCCTGCACGTAGCGTGGCTCCCCGCCGACGACGGTCAGGTTGAAGATCGAGGTGTCGGGTTCCTGGCGGGCGGAGAGGTTCACCCAGGCGGGTTCCAGATCCGGGTGCAGTGCCTCGACCCGGGCGCGGGCGGCGCGCTGGACCCGCGAACTCTGCATGAGCCGGAGCTGTGTACCGAAAAAGTTGGCGAGCTGCTCCCGGTAGGTATTGCCCTCCGGCACGGCGATCTGCCCGCGGAGGATGAGCCGGCCCTGTGAGCGGTAGACGGGCTCCTGCTGCATTTCCTTCCAGGTCATGTAGCCGACGCCGAGCGTCGTCGTCAGGATCAGGATCCACCAGAATTTCCGGAGCAGCTTCTTTCCGCGGAACCACCAGTTGTGAACAAACTCCGCCCAGTCGAAACGGCGGTCAAAATCTTCCTCGAATTCGGCCATGGAAACAGGGGGGCACCGCGGCGGGTCAGCCACCGAAGTTGAAGGTACGTTCCTCCACAATAATGAAATCACCGGGCATCACGACGGGGTCGTCGCTGCGGTCCCCTTCCTCGAACACCTGCGCGATATCGTGGTAGGTGGTTTCCTTTTCGCCGGTCTCATCGTTGTATCGGACCAGGCGGACCCGGTTGCCGCGGGCGAAACGGGTGAACCCGCCCGCCGCCAGGATAGCCTGGCTGACCGTGAAGTCCTCGCTCGGCACGGGCTGCGCCCCGGGTCGGTTGACCGCCTCGAGCACATAGATCTCGCCGCCGACTTCCTCGCTCTTGGGCACGAGGACCAGGTCGTCCTCGACCAGCGCGGGATCGTCCTCGAAATTGCCCGTTTCAAGCATCTGGCCGACATCGTACTGCTCGCGTGATTCCTCAGTCAGGCCGGTACCGGATTCGGCGGGCACCCGGCGGATCAGCGTGACCGAGGAGGTATCCGCCAGCTCGGTAAAGCCGCCGCTGCGGAGGATGATGTCGCTGAGCGTGACCACTTCGTCGGCAGGCAGGGGCACCGAGCCCTTGTTGCGCACCTCACCGAGGAGAAAGACGCGGCCGCGGTACTGGTTGGACTCGCGGATGTCGAGCACCACCGTGGCCTGATGAAAATAGGTCTTTTCCAGTTCCTCCTTGATGGCATAGGCAAGCGCCTGGGGGGTGCGCCCCACCGCCGGGGTGGCGCCGAGCAGGGGCACGTCCAGGTTGCCGCGGCCGTTGACGAAGAGGACAACCGGCGGCTCCTGCTCCTCAATGACCTGGTAAACCAGGCGGTCCCCGACTTCGAGCGTCCGCTCGTTGTCCAGCATGTCCATGCTGCGCGGCAGGACACTGGCGGATTCGCCAGGCGCCGTTTCCTGAGCCCAGCCGACGCCGAGGGGAGCGACGATCCCGAGAGCGAAGAAAAGGAGGCGGAATAAATTAAAAGTCATAGCGGGAGGACAGGCTGACTCGGAGCTGATCGTAGCTGCGCCCGGGCAGGCGACTGGATTTTTCCGTGTAGCCGAGATTCAGGATGAGGTTGATCCGCTTGGCGAGGGGATAGGACGTGCGCAAGGAGGCGGAAAACCGGGTGAAGTCATCCGGCAGCGAGCCCCCGGAATCCTCCCCCCACTCGTGGCTCAGGTTACCCCGCAGGTTGACTGGCAGTAACTCCTCCAGGGAAAACTGGTACCCCAGGCTGTCGAAACGAGTGAAATTCGAGGTGAAGCCGTCCGTGAATTCGCGGGTGTAGCTGAGCCGGTGGTTGAAGTGGTTGTTCAGCAGATGGCTGATGCTGACGTTACCCGACAGGCCGTCCACCTCCGAGCGGTCGGTCAGGGTGCCCGAGTCGAAATCCACAAACTGCCGGTTGGCGCTGAGGCCCACGTAGATGACGATAAACTCGGACGGCCGGTAGGTGACGTAGGGGCCGAGGCCGACCGAACGGCTGTCGTTGTTGATGCCGGTCTCGAAATCGGTCCAACTGGCGGAAGCCCCCAGGCCGGCGGTCAGGTTGGCGTAAAAGGCGCGGGACACGTTCCCGGCAACCAGGTAAGCGACGCGATCGGTGAAGTTGAACTGCCTTTCCAGGCTCCAGACATCCCGCCGGGAGGCCTGCAAACTGACTTGAAAGGCATTGAAGTCGTAGCCGACCTGCAGCCCGAGGACGTTGCGGAAGCGCCCGAACTGGGCCACATTGGTGATGATGTCGCCCGTTTGCGGATCGCGCGCGACCGCATCCGTGGGATCGGCGGAAAAGGTGATCTTGTCAAAAACCCGGATCTGGACGTCCCCGATCAGGAAGGTGCCGCTGATCTCGGTGTCCGGCGTCAGGTTTAAAAAGCTGTCCGAGGAACTCAGCTCAGGGTTGTTCAGATACTGCTCGTAGGAGGCGCCGATGTTGAACTGGAGGGCGTTGAACTGGCTCAGCTCCCAGACGCTTCCCAGCCGGATGCCGGCCCGGACAATGAAGTCGTCCACTGAATTCAGTCCGTTGACCGTGACATTGCTGTTGTAGGTGACGGCGAAATCGGCGACCGCATCGAAATAAACGGGGCCCAGCTTGAGGTTGTAATTGCGGACCGCCGGCGGCTCGTCGATGACCCAGCCCGCAAATTTGGGTGTGTCCTGACCGGCCAGGGAAACGGTCAGGCCGAGGAGCGCGACCGCCAGGGCGACCAGCCGCCCGACGGGTGTTCCGACCATGGGAATACATCTGCTTGGGATTCGGTGGATCATCGTGTATCAGGAAGTATAAGGCTCATTTACGGCCGCTCCTCTTACAATTCGCCTTAACGCGTTGTCACTTAAGCCGATAATAAGCCAATATTCCAAGACCGGACCAAGCCCCCTATGTTCAAACCGACCTCTTTCTTCAAGTGCATGCGGCCCTGCCTGCTGGCGGCCCTGTCGGCTCTGGCCCCCTTGCACGCCCAGAGCAGCGACTCCTTAGACCTGCTGGAGCTGTCCTCGCCGACCACCTCGGACCTCCACCAGATCCCCAAAAACCTGGCCCGGTGGCACATGGGCACCAGCCTCCATGTTTATGATGACAGCTTACGCAAGGATATCCTCACCCGGACCCCGGAGGACGTGACCAACCGCAGAAAGGGTGTCCCTGTGTTGGAACTCGGCCAGCAGAACCGCTCTGAATTCCCGGAATCCGCCTTGCTCAGCGATGATGAAACCGACGTGTTCATGCTGAACGAGGAGGACGGCCTGTTTCGGGCGGTCCTCGCCCTGCCCGATTTCGCCGAGTTGAGTCGCTTCACCTTGCGCAGCCAGTCCGCCACGGGTCGCGTCCAGCTTTTCTCCAGCAATACCTTCCGCACCGATCTAAGCAGCCGCCGATGGTTGCCGATGGCTTCGGAAACCACCTTTTATCCCGGGGATCACCTGGCGGTCCGGTTTCCGACCATCGAGGCGAAGTATATTCAAGTGCGCATTGAGGTGGATGAACCCGGAGAGATCGGGCCCCTGGGCCTTTTCGGCAATATCAGCCTGGCTCAGACCACCACCCCGTTTGCGAAATCGCGGAGCGGGCCCGCCGCTACAGCCGATGAGGGTGCCAAAAAAGCGAAAGCCAGTGTTACCGAGACAGTGGAGTTCGACTTCGCCTCGATGTACACCGGCTCAAAGATCACCCACATCAGCAGCGGGTCGGCGGAAGCCGTCGGCAAGATGATCGACGATGATTTCCTGACCTATTTCGACTTTCCATCCGACGAACCGGAGAGCCTGCTCATCCTCGACCTGAGCGACCGGACCGAGGTAAACAGAATTTCGCTGCTCTTCGAGTCCGGCAACGGAACCCTCGAATTCTTTTTTCTCGACGACCTGCCCACCGAGGCCTTCACCCCGGCCGGCGGGACGACCGGGGAAGTGGCGCATATCTGGCGACAGATGGATGGCCAGCCCCTGTTGCTGGCTTCCACGGATTCCCGTTGGCTTGCCACCAGCCCACCCGTCCGCATGGCCCAGGTCGGCGCTGTCGGCCAGGCTCAGCTCAATATCGAATTCCTTGAAGAAGCGGGCAACCCGATCCGGCGTGAAGTTCAGGCTGGCGAGGACCGGGTTCGCGTGGAATTCGATGAGATTACCAGCCGTTATCTGGTCATCCGCTGGACGCCGGAAACGGTGAATCAGGGCGGCCTGCGCATTTTCGAGATCAGTGTCTTCGGCGATATTTCGGTCGAGGAATCCACCCTCGTCACAGTCCCGGAAGAAGAGGTGTTCGGTCAGTCGGAGGAAGCGGGTGACGGCGGTCAGGAGGAGGGTGAAGACCCCGCCCCTGCTGCGGAAGTGGAAGAGGACAATCTGATCATCGAAGACGATCCGCTCGATCCGACCGACCCACTGGATGATCCCCTTCAGGACCCCGTCGACAACGATACGGGAGAATTGGATCCCGAGGTCCCCGTCGCCAGCCCGCTCTGATCCCGGATTGGCGGCTGGCCTCCGCCCGGTCAGTTCAGCCCCCTGTGGCCCGTTTCAGCAGGGTCGCCTCTTCTGTCAGCAGGTTCTGCGAGTCGACTCCGCTGAGGATTTCAGCCGCCTGGGCATCCCGTCCGTTCGCGCTCAGCACCGCGCCCAGCACCACTTTCCAGGAAGCGCGCATTTCCTGATAATTGAATTGGGTGCCGGCGAACACCGCCAGGGCTTTCGCAGCCTGGTCCTGTCTCAGGTGACCGAGCGCCAGGGTGATGCGCGGCGCCATCAGGTCGGGAGCCCGCCGGACCACCTGACGCGCCTCTTCGGTAGCCGGAATCACCTCCTCTTCAAGGAGCAGGTTCAGGTAGGCCAGATCGTTTTGGACCTCCGCATCGCCGGGATAGTCACGCGCCATGTTTCTCAGGACATCGCGCAGGCTGCGGGTCGAGCCGGCCCGCGTCTCCAGGGCGATGAGGCCCTGGTAGGCCTTGCGCATTTCCGGCGGGATCCCGGTCAGCCGAACAAGCGCCTTGCGCGCCACGCCGGTCAGCCCCAGCTGCCGGGCATAACGGTGAAAGAACCAGAGCCGGTCCGCATCCTGCCCGATTTCCAGAAAGACCCGGTTCCAACCCAGCTCGGCTCGCTGCGCGTCGCCCGTTTCCAGGTAGTAACGGGCCAGAAACAGTTGCCGGATGTCTTCCCTCACCGGCAGGTAATCCCGGTCCAGCATCTCCCGGATCGTCGCCCAGTCCCCGTTCACCGCAAGGGCGTCCATCCAAATCAGGAAAAGATCCCGGCGCTGCAACGCAGCCGACCGGCCCACCACCTCCAGCGTCCGCTTATGCAAGCCCCGGCTGTTCAGCCACCGGCCGAAGGCAGCCAATTCCACGGGTTCCTCCAGCGCAAACAGGGAGCGGGCCTTCCGGACCGCCCCATCTGTATCCAGTCTATCGATACGGACTGCCTGTTCGATGACCGCCAGCCGGTCCGGGCGCTCCGCCTCCGGATGCCGCGGCAGGCGCTTCGCCACCAGCCGGTGAATGTCCGCATCGGGGTGCTCCAGCCGGGCCAGCGAGCGCAGGGCTTCCAGCCCAAGCGCGTCCTCGCGCTCCGTCAACCCCAGCAGGTGATCCAGACCGGCCCGGCGTGTCGCCGGATCCGGCAGCGCCTGAGTCAGCTGGACGTACAGGAAATGCGCGTCCTGGGGGGCTTCCGGCTGCGCGACCAGCGTCTCCAGCAGCGCGAGGGCCCGCTCCGGCCGCTGTTGCGGCAGCAACTTCCGGGCGGCGAGCAGATCAGCCTCCCGGTTCGCCGGATAGGCCTCCCGGAAGGCCGGCAGGCGCTCGTCCAACAGCGCGAGTTGCCTGGCCGCAAACGCCGCTTTCAGCAGGCCCAGCCGGTCCGCTTCCGAGTCGCCGCCCAGGTCCGCCACCTTCTGCCAGAAGGGCAACGATCCGGCCGGATCGACTTCGGAAAAAATCGCCGCCTGGGCCCGGAGCACCGTGAGATTCAGGGGATCCAGCGCCTGACCCGCCAGGACCGTCTGCCAGACCTCCCCGATCGGCTCCCCCGCCGCCTGCAGAGCCAGTGCCTCCTCGGCCAGGCCTTCCGCCCGCCAGCTCTTGACCATCCGATAGGTGGGCGGCGCCGCGAAGAACAAAACCAGGCAGACCAACAACGCCCCGGCCACCCAGAGCAACCGACGTCGCCGCTGCTTCGCCGCCTCCATCCCGAACGGGTTCCGTGTATCCCCAGATGCCATGCCGGTCCCTATCGACACCCGTCCCCGCCCCGGGTTCAACGCCTTAATCGATGGAACCGAACAACGGAGCACGCTGCGGTCGGATCGAACAGGGCCGCAGACCGGCCCGCCTCACGCATTCAAGACTCAGGCGTGACCAGCCGTAGCGCGCCGCTTCAGCAAGGATTGCAGCTGCGAGATCAGCTAAGGTTTCTGCAGACCCAAACGCCTTTCGCTCGCTGAAGCAGCGCGCTGGGGAATCTACCCGCCCCGCCAGCGTAAGCCCTGATCGCGGACGCCTCTAACTCGCTCCGTAAACCCGAGGTTCTCATCCCACGCGCCCATGCAAAGCGCGGGCGGAGGGATTCGAACCCCCGACCAAGGGTTTAGAAAACCCCTGCTCTATCCCCTGAGCTACGCCCGCAACCTGTTTTCAATCAACGTCTTCGGCAATATTTCTTGCCTTAAAAATTGGCTTGGTACACCTTAAATGTACACCCAATACACCCGATGACGCCCCGAAAACAGCCCACCCAGACATCTCTGGGTGTACCAACACGCAAACGCCGACGGATTGCCGAGAATCTTTACCGAGATGAGTCAACACGGGTGTATTTCGCCTATTTAAAGAAAGAAGGAAAGACCCTGAGGAAGAGCCTGAAAACGACTGACCAGCATCTGGCCCGTCGAAGGCTCAAAGATCTACGCCGCCAAGTAGAAGGACTTCGGGTGCAGGGTCGAGACCGGAAAATCACCTTCGCCACCTTCTCCGAGCGTTACACCCGGCTTAGAAGCGCCGGACTGAAGCCCTCCGCCGAGGACCGCATCCGGCGCACACTGAAAATGCTGCTTCCCACCTTCGGGGATAAACTGGTTGCCGAGATCACCATCCAGGATTGCCAGGACTGGCAAGTGAAGCGGGGTAAAAGCATCAAAGCCTCCACCTTCAACAAGGAGGTCGAATTGCTCCGGGGGATTTTCAAACAGGCTCAACTGGAGGGCTTGGTGCTCCAGAACCCCGCCGAGCACGTGCCCCGGCGCAAAGTGCAGCAAAAGCGCATCCTGATTCCCTCCCGTGACCAATTCCGCCGGGTGGTCCAGGTGATGCGCGAAGGCTTGGACGTTCGCTATCATCAGGCCGCCGATCTGGTCGAACTACTCGCCTACTCCGGCATGCGCCTGGGCGAAGCAACGGCCATCACCTGGGGCGAGGTCGATTTTGACCGGGAGGAATTCGTGGTAACCGGCGGCGAGGTCGGGACCAAGAACCAGGAGGTGCGCCTGGTTCCCCTCTTCCCTAGCCTCCGGACCTTCCTGGAGCGCATCAAACCAGTGAATCCAGAGCTGGAACAACGCATCATCCCCATCCATTCAACCAAGAATGCCCTCGCAACCGCCTGCAGGGTCGTTGGTACCCCACGATTCACCCATCACTCTATGCGGCACTTCTTTTGCAGTAACGCCATTGAAAATGGGATCGACTTTAAGACCATTGCCGCTTGGCTGGGACATAAGGACGGAGGCCTTTTGGTCTCCCGAACCTACGGGCATTTGCGAGATTCCCACGCTCGCGAAATGGCTAAACGGATGGATTTTTGACGATGAAAGATGATGAGGAAGAGCTTTCGCCTGAGGAACTAGAAAAATTTCTCATGATAACCGAGGTCCTTAACGGCGTTGCGCCCGATTGGGCCGTTTCCGTGGGACAAGACCTAATGGCGGTTTATGCTCCTGGCATCACCAAGTTGACCGCAGGGAAAAAGCCATCTTTGGAACAGGCCTCAGCTTCATTGACTTATTTGGATGAAAGCGGCCTGGACAACTTCTTGAAGGAGGAGATTCCAGAAGGTGCAGAGGTAAAGGAGGCGTTGGAAAAGGCGGTAACCAATGTAGCGCGCATCGATGAGACGCCAACCCGGACAATAGGTAGAGGCTTTGAGAAAGGAAAAAGGGCAGCCAAAAAAGACGGCTCGTTGGCGATCAAGGACATGGAAATGGACGGACAAGGCGCAATGCTCATCGCCCTGCTACTCAACTGGCGGGAAATTGAAGAAATGCATTCCCTCCCTGGTGTTTACCGTTTGCTGGCTAAACAGGGCTCAAAGCCACCCATGGAACTGAAGTCCTTTTGCAAGTACATGAGGGGAAAAGGATTGCGTCTTAAGGGACCGGGGCGACCAGCGAAGAAAAAAATACGGACGAAACCGGAGGCTTGATCTGTCTCTATTAAGTTTTCGTCAGCCGGGGTATTTGTCCCGGCATGCCCTTAAGCGACTCAAAACCACCCTCGCCGCGCCTGGCCTACTCACGGGTTGAGGCTGCGGCCATCCTTGGCGTTAAACCGGTAACCGTCGACCGCCTGGCCAAGCGAGGCCTGCTCCGCCCCTCTCGCGCCACCCGCCGCCCATTGTATCCGCATTGGGAGCTTGAACGCTTCCTTCGCGAAACCTCCGCCGACATCGAGGCATGACCGGGCCCAGGCAAACCTACGACAAAGCCCCAGCGGGTGCGGCCGGCCCGAGCGCAAGCGAGGGAGATTTAGGCGGCAGCCGGCTCGGTTCGAAAGAACTCGCGAGCAAATCAGGCCGCAGGGCCCCGCGGGGCGATAGTCTGGAACCGATGACGCTGCAGGCCTATCACCCGAAAAGCTGGTTCACCGAGGAAGGTCGCCGGAAAATTCTGCGGGATTTGGAACCGCGTTTGCCCGATGTCTCGGGCTGTTTGTTCCTGACCCTGACCTTTGACCCGGCCTTATTCGATGAACCCGAATCCGCTTATCACAAAGGCAAGGACAGGCTACGCCGAATTTTCGAAAAGCTGCGCAAGGGCATCCGCCATGAAGGAAAGACCGTCAAAATCAATGCCCCCTACTTCTGGAAGTTGGAGTTCCAGGAAAACGGCTGGGCGCATTGGCACCTGATTTTCAAGACACGCCGATACCTTCCCGGGAAAGCCCTTCTCAAGCTGTGGGGGTACGGGCGAGTTCAGGTAAAGCGAATAGAAAACGACGAATTCCGCTACCTTCTTAAGTACGTCACCAAAGGAAACGGACCTTTGCCGGATTGGTTTCTTAAAATCCGCAAGCCTCGGATCACCCAGCAGGGTGGGAAGTTCCTGAAGCCGAAGTCAAAGAAGGAGAATACAGCCAGCCAACCCGGTCCGAGCCGTCGGAATTTGAACCTTACCGTCGGCGAGCGGTTGGAGCGTATCCGTCGAACGGCGCTGGTTCGTCGAGGCAGGCGGTTTTTCCAAGCCCTGTTGGCTGCTCCATTTCAAGACCTTCTCGAGGCCGATGTCCTTAATCTGGCCACCTCTGGCGAGTACCTGGGCAACGGTGTCATTCAACCAACCCTCAACACCCTACAATTATGGCTAAAGTAACTGAAAACCAACCCGGCCTTTTCCTTCAGGGAACGGTCGTCTCCAATTCCGCCCGCCGTCTCGTCAAAAAAGACGGTTCCGGGGCGTTTGTCATCGTCACCCACGAAATCACACTCGCCCCGGGCATTGTCACTTGGGAACGCTACCTCGATGTCTCGGATCCGGAATTGAGCCTCGAAGGCGAGACGGTCACCCGGTTTCCGACCCTGCCCGACCTCAAGCCGGTCACCCTCAAAGTTTCACCGCGCAACATTCGGGTCCGCGAAGGCCAACTCACCATCAAAGATGCCGAGACCCTAGTCTGATCCCACAACCAAGGTCAAAGGGGCCGGTCCGCGTCAGCGGTCCGGCCCCTTTCCTTGTTTTTGATGGACAATAACTGTCTAAGGACCTAACAAATACAATCATAGCGGAAGAAACCCTTAACCCTCAACGAGAGGTCACAAAACAACGCACTGCCGCCCAGAAACAACAAAATCGTATTTCAAACTTAATACCGAGCTCAATGCCTCTTATGGTTTTAATTATCTTAAATGTCAATTATACCGAAAATGAAACAAAAAATTCTGATTATATGTCCTATTTTAGTATTATTTGGATGCGTGACTCCCGTATATAACTACAGTCCAAAAAGCACAGAAATTAGTAAACCAGAGTTGAACACGATTAAAATTGCTTACGTTGGGGATTCCATTTTAGAGCACGGGGAGTATTTAGAGCACGATGCGATTTATCTCAATCAAACCTTTAAAGTCTTCAAAGTAGGAGTGGGAGGCTACACATTTACTAAGGGTTACTATACCAAGCAGGGCGAAAACCAAAATTCAGAGTTCTACCTTCCCGCTGGTGGGCCTGATTCAGGCCAAGTGATAGAAGGTGCTATGACTGACTCATTACAAGCAATTAGGATCGATAAAAAAAGCGGAAAGTGGTGCGGAATCTCTGTTTTTAACATTGAAGCTTGCACAGATAAAGCAAAATACGAACATAAAAAGTACCCAATTGCACGCTCAGACTCGTTCAAAAAGACTTTAATTTACAGTGGGAAAGTAGGATCAAAAGTCAACATAGGATACAGAGAATTTTCTAATGACTTTGCACGTCCAGCTTTCAGCAATGATGTAGAATATGACCTTTCAGCTTCAAAAGTTATTGGTTACAAAGGATGTCAAATTAAGATTATTGATGCCAATAATCAGTTTATTAAATACAAGGTTCTCAGTTATTTTAACTAAGCAACCGCAAAGTCGTAGATTCTAATTCAAAATGGCTCATGCTGCGTTACTGGAAAGTAAGCGGCTGTTTTCTATAGAGTTTGAGAAGTAGGCGACGAAGGTTTTCATTCCATTGTTTAAACGGGACTCAATCTCTTTGATGTAGAGAAAGGAAAGTCTTCCGCGGAGGCCTCGCTCCTTAACCTGGCGTGCTTTAAGTAGCTTCAGAACGACTCAATAACGTTGATGTAGCTATTGCCCAGTGTGGACTTTTCGGAATTGTGATGGCCCTGGAAGTTCCGCTTTTAACCTATCTCAATAAGCCCGCCATAGCCCTTTTAATCGGTCAATTACAAAGCATAGGCCAATAACATTGACTCTCTGGACCTACAAATTAGCCAAAGGTAGTTATAATCACCTTTAAGAAAAGATCTATGCTTGGTAGCATCAAAGCAACGTAACCGATAGTTGAAAAAAATAAACATGTTACTAGCGAGCACCTACGACCGGTATCCTCATTGAAGAAAGTTTCATAGAGGATGTTGCGCAGCAAATCGCCATATTTTAATTTCGCTGCTTCCCAGCTTCCAAACCTTTGAACTGAATTGCCTCTTTCTTTTGTTTTGGTAGCTTCTTTAATAAAAGCATCCCAATCACTTTCTTTGTATTTCCCTTCCAGCGTGGATGGACCCTTAACTTGAATATCGTGATGCATTGACGTAAAGGAAGAAACCATGAATGCCTCTAATCCGGTTTTTGAGTATTGAACAAAATCCGTTCCAAATCTGAATCCATATGGTCTACGAATTCTATATATAATGTTACTTACACCCAATGCTATTAAACCAAAATACAGAAAACGCAGTCTATGAATACCTGAAAGACCAAAGTCTGTCGCCTCATTGTTAGTGATAGCGTCATACGAAAGACTTTGGCTAACCGTATCGTTGAAAAGGATTACGTATCCAATTATTGGTACCGAGAAAGAAAGCTTAGGGATCCAGCCATCGATGTAGGAAACATAGTCGGACCAGCAAAAGTTTGTCCAGAAATCACTCCATTTATGTTTAATAAATGAGATAAGAGATTGGGAGGCATTCACAGGTTAAAATTTAGTACGCTCTAGAGTGGAGGTTAGGTATAAAACAGGCCTTTCGGCTCTATCATTCGCTTCTGAAAACTTAAATTTTGGTTACTTAGCCGGACCGGTTGGAGGGGTCGACCCTCCGATGGAAATAGTAAAGTCTAAGCCCAGTGGATCATTAGGGAATTGCCAAGGACAAACCGTCAGAGGATGGTTTGACGTTGATGGGCCAAGATTTGGAAAGACTGCTTGCTCCCAAAGGGACTTGGATTTGGTCCGTACGGTTCATGACCTGGCTATCGGGATTCCTAGGCCTCTACGTGCTTTGGCTGGTGTGGTCGAGTTGGACCATTCCAGAAGATACCGTATGGTCTGGGAGCGTAATGGGCCTGATACTGTTGTCGGCCCTGCCTCTCGGGGAATGGGGCATAAAGCACCAAAAGGCCAAGCAAGCCACTCAGGCCGTCCTGTTCTCGGATTTAGGTTGGATCACCATACCCTCCCTTGGGAAAGCATTGAATGATCTGGAATCCAAATTGGGTCAGTTCAAAGGTCCTGCCAAAGCCAGGATTCCACCGGTTGGTCCCTGTGAACTGTACACCTTTTCATTTCGCCCTAAGCAAAAGCGTTGGGCTGTTCGGGTCTATGCACATCAAGGCCAGGTCGTTCATGTGGAGGTCGGCCCAAGGGATCCAACCGGGCCCTATCTCTTGATGGAGGCCGTGTTCCGGGCGCTGCAGTAAATCGTTCTCTCAAAAAGAACATTCGTCGGTACACCCGACTTATCTGGAAAATACATTAGGAACTGTACCGAACGGTTCCTAGGTACGCCAGAAAAGCTTTAAAACGGGTGGATAAAACCCCCGGTCGGCAGGTACACCCAAATGAGCACCCGGCAACCCCAAAATGGGCATATTCAGGATTATTGAGGATAATGTCTCAAGTAACGAAATCCATTGTCCTAGAGCTTTTTACGCACTCAGGTTGACTCCAGATAACTACCGAAAAATATCGGTTTTCGTTTAGAAAACCCCTGCTCTATCCCCTGAGCTACGCCCGCAAAATGTGGATGGCGTGTTGTTGGCAGAGCTTGGGTCGGATGGCAAAACGGAAAGGTGGCAGCCAGCGGGGCTGGCGGCCGGGCGGATGCTTATGCCGTCCCTATTTCCTCTAGCCCGCACTTCTCATGAAGCCCAGATGTGATGAGCTGCCCCTGTCCGCCGTAGCCTTGGCGAAGGCGGAAGGCGGCGTGTCCGCCATAACCCGAAGGGTGACGGCGGGAGGGCGAAAAGAATCGGGAAACAGGGCTCCACCACGAACGTGCATTTCGAAGAAATGCTGCAAATTCATCGTCCAAAATGACTTACCACCCGGTTTCCCGATTCTGGTGAGGAGTTCGGGCTAGGATCCAGACTCGCGAACAGGAAGAACGGAATGACGGCAATTAGGTTTGGTTCCGGAATACCAGCCCGACCATAATCCGAACATGTTTGCGCAGGATGCCTTCAAGGACCACAGGATCGCGATCACCGGGGTGACCGGAGGGATCGGCAAGGCGACGGCGAAGGCCTTTGCCAAGCTCGGTGGCCAGATTTTCGGGTCGGATAAAGACGACCTGGACGATACCGCTATCGAAGCCCTGCCCGGGACCTACGCGCCGGTCGACGTTACCGATGAGGCGGCGCTCGATGCCTGGTTTTCCGGAATCGCCGCGGAAACGGGTCAGCCGCCATCCATCACGGTGGTCAATGCCGGTATCGTTCTGGAGGGGTCGGCCCTGGAAATCAACCGAGCCGACTGGGAAAGCGTCCTGCAGGTCAACCTGACCGGGGCCTGGCTGACCGCCCGGACAGCCGCGCGGCACCTGATCGAGGCGAAGCAACCTGGGGCCATCGTGGTCGTCGGCAGTTGGGCCGGCCATGCCGCCCACCCGAAAAGCGCCGCTTACTCTACCTCCAAAGCGGGCTTGCGCATGATGGTGCAATGCCTGGCCCAGGAGACGGCACCGCACAGCATTCGGGTCAATGAAGCGGCCCCGGGCTGGGTCGATGCCGGCATGAGCGGGCGTCGCTTTGATGAGCGCGGTGGCGAGGAGGCGCGGAAGATCGCCCGGGCCAAGGTCCCCAACCGCAGCCTCATGACGGCCGAAGACGTGGCCCGCCAGATCCTCTGGCTGGCCCATCCGGACAACACCCAGCTGATCGGCGAAACCCTTGTCGCGGACGGCGGCCTCTCCATTGTGCGCCGACCCTGAACTGTGATGACTGTGGCCTCCTTGCCCCGCCCCTTTGAAACTGATCGCCGGCTGCGCCTGGGCGTCTGGGGGCTGGGGCGCGGCCTGACCGTGGCCGGGACCGCAGCCGCGGTTCACCTGGATCTGGTCGCGGGTTGTGACACGGATCCACGCCTGCGGGACGCCTTTGCGAAAAAACACCCGGAGGCTTGGGTGGGCGACGATCCCGAGGCGTTCCTCCGTCAGGATATCGACGCCGTGCTCGTGGCCACCTTTTGCCCGGACCACGCCGCGCACGCCATCCTGGCGCTGCAGGCCGGCAAGCATGTCCTGAGCGAGGTCATGCCCTTTCACACCCCGGCGGAGGGGGTGGCCCTGCTGGAAGCAGTCGAAACGAGCGGCAAGGTCTACCAGCTCGCGGAAAACTATCCCTACAGCCCGGCCATGCGCACGCTGGCCGAACACTGGGGAGCCGGCACCTTCGGGGACCTGATGTACGCCGAGTGCAGCTACGTCCACGACTGTCTCGCGCTCGCCTACCGTTACGGCGACGGGCAGCCCGTCGAACCGGGATCGTCGGTGCATGGCTGGCGCAGCTGGTATCCGTGGCACTACTACAACAGTCACGCCCTAGGCCCGGTCCTCGCGCTCGGCGATGCCCGCCCGGAGTCGGTCACCGCCTTGCCCGGCGACATCGCGCTGCCCGGTCACCTGCTCCCGCCACCCGACGGCTTGTCCGGCGTCGCCCCGTCCCTCATCCGCCTATCCAACGGGGCGCTGGTCCGCACCTTGATGGGCGGTACGACCGACGACCGTGACATCCAACGCTTCTGGGGTACCCGCGCGGCCGCCACGGTCGAAAACGGCACCCTCCGGGTCCGCCTGGGTGGGCACGGCCATGGCCCGGTCAGCGGCCTGGCACCCCGGCCCCATAACCTCAACGACCTGGCCCGCGGGTCCGGCCACGGGGACGGCGATTTCTGGGTCCTCTACCATTTTGCCCGTGAGATACTCGAAGGCGTGCCCGGTCCCTGCGGCATCTGGCGCACCATCGACCTGACCCTCCCGGGCATCCTGGCCTACCGGTCCGCCACGGCCGGTGGGGCTGCCCACACCGTTCCGGATTGGCGCGCCCCCGGGGTCCGCGAAGCCTGGCGGGCGGATACTGATCAACCAAACCGACCGGACCCGACGACCCTGGCCATTCCGGCGTCCAGTCGGGCTCGGCTCGAGGCCGACCGGTTTTCCCCCACCCTGAGCGCGCTGCTGCCCATTCACCGTGCCTGGCAAACCATCCAGACCGCCCAGGCGCTGCTGCCAGGGCTCACCGATCCGGAGGGTGCCCTGCAGGCCGTGGACCGGTTGCACCGTCACCGGACGCGCAACGCCGAAACCCTTGCCACGGCTAGCCGGCTCCGCGATTCGCTGCCCGCCTGCCCCGGTAGAAAGGCCCTGGACGAATTGCTGCCGGAGCCGTTTCTGAGCGACCTTGCCGTGCCGGAAACGGCCCACTCCATTCTCGCCAGCCACCGAAGAGTTCTGGTGGCAGCCCTCCCCGATTGGACGATGGAGGACGGCGCCGTCCCGCCGGGCCTGCCCCAACTGGTCATGACCCGCGACCTGAGCAGACCCCTGCCGGCCGTCGAATTACCGGCGGGCTACCGGTTACGCCCCTCCCGCGGGGCGGCGGATGCCGATGCCTGGTGCGCGGTGATGTCCGAGGCCTTCGGCCACCCATTCGACCGGGCGACCTTCGAGCGGACCATCCTCGGCCACGAAGGTTACGCGCCCGACCGTCTCTGGATTCTGGAAACCGATCCGAAGGCCGAGGTCGTCGGGGCGGCGGCGGGCTTCGGCACCGAAGACGAGGGTTATCTGCACTGGGTCGGTATCCGAAAAGGCCATACAGGCAAGCGGCTCGGCTACTGGGTCAACCTGCAGGTGCTTCACGACCTGAGGCACCGGGGCGTCCCCGAGGTCCTGCTCCAGACCGACGACCCGAGGATACCCGCCATCCGCACCTACCGGCGCCTGGGGTTCCGCCCCAGGATAGACCACCGCTCGCATCCGGCCCGCTGGCGCAAGCTGCAGGCCTCGCTGGCCTGACCGAAGAGGTGGACCGGCGCCGGTTTTTGAGGTTGAAGCCCTATTCCGGCAAAGCATGCTACCTCTCATCCTCACAGCTGCCTGAGACTCCCTTCGATCATGACCCCTTTCCGTCGCTCACCCGCCTTCGCTTTGGCCTGCCTGTGTTCCCTGTTCGCCCTGCCCGGGTTGCAGGCTTTCGTCCCCGGAGGCACCTCCGGCGAAGCGATCATGGAAGAGCAGCGCAAACGACACTCGGTTCAGAGCGAAATCGCGCTGATACGGCTGATCACCGTCTCCCGGAGCGGAGACATGACGCAACGGGACATCCTCAACGTGGTGGGCCGCCAGCCCGACAACAACCGGCTGCAGTACCTGATGCGGTTCACCCGCCCGGAGGAAGTAGCCGGCACCACCTTGCTGGCCAAGGAGGACGAGGACGGATCGGTCGTTTCCTGGCTCTACCTGCCGGCGCTCGGGGTTGCCAACCGCATCACCGGGGAAAGCCAGAGCGGGGCTTTCATGGGTTCCGATTTTTCCTACGAGGATCTGCAGAAGGAAAGCACGACGGATTACGAGTACACCCTGGTGAACGAGGACCGGGTCGGCGACGTGCCCGCCTGGAAGATTGTGGCCATGGCCAAGTCGCCGGGACGCAAACGGATCACCGGGTATTCCCGCCGCATCCTCTACGTCGACAAGGAGAACTACAACACGCTCAAAATCGAGTTTTTCGACCAGAACAATGTTCTGATCAAGACCCTCCATGCCTTCGGCTACGACGCCGCCGAGGTCGAGGGCACCACCATGCGCCCGCACCGCGCTGTTATGACCAACCACGAAACGGAGACCACCTCCATCATTACGGTGCTGCGCAGCCGGGTAAATCAGCCGGTGGACAATGACCTGTTTACCCTCGACCAGGTCAAATCCTGGTCCGAGGCGGACACAGAGCAACTCCTCGGCAACTTCGAGTACTGAACCGGGGCAGGGCATGACCCGTCGTTTTCCTCCCACTCGCGCCGCCCACCGGACCCTGCCCTGACGGGCTTCGCTTTGCTCCGGATTCATGTGGCGCGTCTTCACAGCCAGCTACCGGTACGCGCCGGCCATCATCGCGGTCACGACCCTGCTGACCGCCCTCGCCTTCACTCAGCTGGGACAATTGCAGGTCGACGTCTCCGCCGACGCGCTGATGCCCAGGCAGAGCCCGGCCATCGATGCTTACGACGCGGTGCGCAATACCTTCGGCTCTGATAAACTCGTTTCCATCTACGTCCGGGATCCGGACCTCTTCAGCCCGGAAAAACTCCGGCGGTTGGCCCGTCTCCACCGGGCGCTCGTTCAATTGCCGGAGGTACAACGCGCGCAGGACCTCTTTTCGGTCAGCAACATCGCCCGGACCGCGGATGGCATCCACACCGGGCCGCTCTTCAATTCCCGGAGCATTCCCGACGATCCCGCCCTCATCGCGGACAAGAAGCGGCAGGCCCTCAACAATCCGCTGTTGATCCGAACCGTGCTCTCTCCCGAGGGAGACGCCACCCTGATCAATCTCTTCCTCCGGGATCCCGGCGAATTTCTGGAATCGACCGACACCGCCGCTGCCGGTACCGGGGAAACCGCGCCCCCCGATCCATCCGACCTTCGGGCCTACGACCGGCAGGTCTACGACCAGGTGGAGGCGATCCTGAACGGAACCCTGCATCCGGGGACCGAAGTCGACCCGATCGATTTCCGCGAGGGATTCGAACGGATTTTCCAGGTGGGAGCCCCGGCCCTTCAGGTCTGGATGAGCACCTATATTTTCGATGACCAGAAGGTGCTGCTGCCGGCGGCCTGCGCCATCCTGGTACTGCTGATCGGGTTCTCGCTCGGCAGCATCCAGGCGGCCTTTATCCCGATTCTCAACGCCTTCATCGCGACGGCCTGGATGCTCGGCGTGATGGGTCTCCTGGGCCTGCCGGTCAACATGCTCAATTCGATCATCCCCGCGCTGCTCCTCATCATCGGCGCAACGGAGGACATCCATCTTCTGGTCGAATTCAAGGAGATCCGGCACGCAGGCAGACGCGGGATCGCCGTCTTCAAGGAAACCGGGCGGCAGATCGGCCTCACCCTGTTCCTGACCGGGCTGACCACCACCCTCGGCTTCGCCGCCACCGGCCTGGCGGATCTGGCCATCATGCGCGATTTCGGCATCACCGCCGCCGTCGCGATGGCTTCACGGCTGGTCATTTCGCTCTGCTTCCTGCCCGCCTTCCTGCGTTACGCCAGCCCGGATCCCAAGCCGGACGAGGAAGGAGCCGACAGCCACCGGGATCCCCTCGACCGCCTGTCCGGTCTGGCCGCGACCGTCACCCGGTGGATCATGGATGGCATCCTGAAAAAACGGACGCTGACCATCCTGATCGCCATCGCCATTGCCGTGATCTGCATCCGGTTCATTCCCCAGATCCGGTTGAGCAACGACCTCATCGGCTTCCTGCGCCCGGACTCCCCAATCGTGGAAAAGCTCAATACGGTGAGCGAGGACCTGAGCGGTTCCAAGGTGCTTTACCTGGTGCTCAAGGGCCCCGCTGGCACGTTCAGGGAGGTGGACAACCTGCGCCGGCTGCAGGATCTCACGGCGGACCTGGAAGCCCTCGATGCCTTCGACACGGTAACCAGTTTGTCCGAGTACCTCGCCTTGTTGAACCGGGAATTCAAGGATGGAACGGATCAGCATTACCGCGTTCCCGATTCGGATTTCCTCGCCGCGCAATTCCTCATGCTGTTCGGGCCCGGGCAACTGGATCCCTATATCGACGCACAATTTTCCCAGGCCAACATCCAAATACGCTGCAACATCAACGACAGCTCAAGGCTCCTCCAGGTGCTGGATAAAGTCGAGGCTCTCCTCGCAGGTTCCGAGTATCGGAATTTTAACTACGAATTGACCGGTAAGAGCGTGCTGGTTGCCCGTTCGGTGGAGGAAATTGCGGTCGGTCAGGCGGCTTCCCTCGGCGTGGTGGTGGGGATCCTCTTCCTGATCGTCACCCTGCTCTTCATTTCCGTGAAGTGCGGGATTCTGGTCGTGTTATCCAACCTGTTGCCGGTCTTCGTGCTGTTCGGCGTCATGGGTGCACTCGATATCCCGCTGAATGTCGGCACCTGCATGGTGGCCGCCATCACCGTGGGCATCTCGGTCGACGACACGCTGCACCTGATGGTTCGCTACAACCGCCAGTTGAAAAAGGTGAAGAAGGAATTGCCGGCCATTGCCGCGGCTCTCCGGTCGGAGGTGATTCCGGTCCTGATCACTTCGATCGGCCTGGCGGGGGGCTTTCTGGTGCTCGGTTTCTCCAGTTTCACGCCGGTCCTGCAGTTCGGCCTGCTCAGCGCATTGGTCATCCTCATGGCGGTGGTATCCGATCTCATCCTGACCCCGGTTCTCCTCAGCACGACCCGGCTCATCACCATCTGGGATCTGATCAGCTTCCAGCTCCGCAAGGCACTGTTGGAGAAATCCCCGCTCTTCGAGGGCATGCGCAGCTGGCAGGCCAAGCGCCTGATCCTGACCGCCAACCTGCAGGAGGTGCCGGCCGGGACACAGCTCATCCGCGAAGGCGACATGGGCGACATCATGTACGTGGTGATCGAAGGCAAACTGGAGGTCTCTAAGGGCACCGGTCCGGATCGTCTGCGGCTGGCCGAACTGGTAATCGGCGATGCCCTCGGGGAAATTGCCCTGGTTGCCAAGAGCCGGCGCACCGCCGATGTCCGCACAGTGGAGGATTCCCGCCTGCTCGCTCTGGACTGGGAGACGCTCATGCGCCTCAACCGGTTCGCACCCTACCTGTCCTCCCGCTTTTTCCTCAACCTGTCCCGCATCCTGGGTCACCGCCTCGTCGACTCGCTCCACCGCATCGACACCATGTCCCCGTTCACCAATGACCCGAAGCGTCGCCGGGGAACGACGGAAAACGAGGGTGAGTAGGAGGAGCGAGCCTCCGGAGTCGCGAGCGCCCGCTAAAGCGGACGCCTCCCAACGAATAGCCGTAGCTCGAAGGGCTGGGCTTGAGCCCTGCCCACGCGATGATTGTTCACCCTGGCCCGATAGACCAAACCGCAGATTGCGCCGATGAACGCAGATGCGTTCGCTGCTTTTTGCCTCTATCTGCGGCCATCTGCGTAATCTGCGGTTCCCCTTCGTGCACGGGGAAGACCCGGGGCCCTCAGTCGTCCGGGGAACGGGCTTCGGCCACCGGTGCGTCTTCCGGATCCGGGTAATCGACATCGACCAGCATCGGGCGGCAACACACCTCGCAGTCATAGTCCAGCGCGGCGGGGCACTCCGCCGGTGCCGGTGCCGGCAGGTCAAAACCCTGAAAACAATGCGGGCAGGTAACGTGAACCCAGGATTCCATAGAACCGTCTGATTTGTTAAATTGAATCGAATCGAATAAAGCGACAGCCATCGTCCAGGCTGGGTGGGCATCTCCAACGGCCGGATGGATCCGGCGCGACTCGAGTGCTGGAGCACCGGCTTCAGCCGGTGACCGACGCCATGAGGCACAACCCCACGCCTCACTCCGCCTGCAGGTCAGCCACGGCGGCAAACCGATCCTTCAGCGCCGGATACAACGCCCGGTATTCCGGATAGAACTGATCGTAAACAGCCCGCGTGCCGGCATCCACTCTGGTTTCACCCGTCACCTGGATGGTGGCATCCACCGCCGCCGGCACATCGGCAAAAAGCTCGGCCGCCACCCCGCCGAGCAGCGCGGCTCCGAAAGCGGCTCCCTCCGTGGCATTCACCAGCTGTATCCGGCATCCGAATACATCGGCCATCATCTGTCGCCAGAAGGGACTTTTCGCTCCGCCTCCGGAGGCAATAATGGTTTCCGGGGCGATACCCAGCTCGCGCATCAGCTCGAGTGAATCCCGCATGCCGTAAGTCACGCCCTCGAGGACGGCGCGCGTCAGGTGCGCCTTGCCGTGGCGGAGCGACAGGCCGACGAAGGCACCCTTGGCGTTCGGGTCCGGATGCGGTGTGCGCTCACCCGAAAGGTAGGGCAGGAAGAACAGGCCCTCGCTGCCGGCCGGCACCTCGGCTGCCGCTGCGGTCAGCAGGTCGTAGGCATCCTTGCCAGTGGCTTTGGCCTCGGCCATCTCCTCGCCCGCCAGCGTGTTGCGATACCACTGAAAGGATCCGGCGGCGGACAGCATGACGCCCATGAGGTGCCATTCGCCGGGGACCGCAGCACAAAACGCGTGCAACCGGCCCTGGGGTTCGACGCGGTATTGCTTGCTGTGCGCGAAGACCACGCCGCTGGTCCCGAAGGTGGCCGAGACCACGCCCTCGCGGACGATGCCGCAGCCGACCGCCTGCGCGGCCTGGTCGCCCCCGCCCGCTGCGACGGGGATGCCGGCTCTCAGTCCGAGATCGTCGGCCACGGCTTCGCTGACCGTACCCGAAACCTCGGCCGATTCGAGGACGTCGGCCATCCAGGCCTTCGGGATCCCGCAACCGTCCAGCATCGTGTCCGACCACTGCCGTTTGGCGACATCGAGCAGGGCCATCCCGGAGGCATCGGAGACATCGGTGGCAAAGGCCCCGGTCATCTTGTAACGGATATAATCCTTGGGCAGCAGCACCCTGGCGGCCTGCGCGTAGACCTCCGGCTCGTTGTCGCGCACCCATGCGATCTTGGGTGCGGTGAAGCCCGGCAACACCGGATTGCCCGTGATTTCGAGCACCTGGCCGGCGCCGATGGCCTCGGTGATGGCAGCACACTGCCTGGCCGTCCGCTGGTCGTTCCACATGATGCAGGGCCGCAGGACGTCCCCGGCTTCATCCAGCAGCACCAGGCCGTGCATCTGGCCGGTCAGGCCGATGCCGGCCACGTCACGGCCGTCGATGCCCGCCTGCTCGATCACCGCCGGGATCGCCTTTCGCGTGGCCGCCCACCAGTCGGCAGGATCGGCTTCCGCCCAGAGCGGCTTGGGGGTCTGAAACGGATACTCCGGCGCGGCGGTCGCGAGGACCTGGCCGGTCGCGTCGATCAACACCGCCTTGGCGCTGGAGGTTCCCACGTCGATTCCAATGAGGTAAGGGGCTGCCATACCCTCACCCTTTGAACCGTCTATTTCGCTGGCAAGCGGATTCCCCGTTGCCCCATCTTCATCCGCGATGCGCGAGCCGGTCGTCAGCATGGTCCTGCCCTACCGCGATGCCGCCGCTACCCTGCCCGCCGCCCTGGAATCCCTGCGAGCCCAGTCGCTGACCGCCTGGGAGGCCCTCCTGATCGACGACCGCTCCATAGACGCCGGCCCGGCCATCGCCCGCCGGGCGGCCTCCGTGGACGGCCGGTTCCGCTGCCTCCGGACCGAAACACCCGGCGGCCTGGTCGCCGCGCTCAATGCCGGCCTGGCCGCCGCCCGGGCACCGCTCATTGCACGGCTGGACGCCGACGACCTCATGCCTCCGGATCGCCTCAATCAGCAGGTCGCCTTTCTGGCGGACGACCCGACCATCGGCCTCGTCGGCTGCCGCGTCGCCTTCGGCGGGGACGCGAAGGCCCAACAGGGATACGCCGAGCACGTTGCCTGGACCAACCACCTGACCACGCCCGAAGCGATTGCCCGCCACCGCTTCATCGAATCGCCCTTCCCGCACCCGAGCGTCTGCTTCCGCAGGACTCTGGTGGATACCTATGGCGGTTACCGCGACGGGCCCTTTCCCGAGGATTACGAACTCTGGTTGCGCTGGCTCGATGCCGGGGTCCGCATGGCCAAGGTGCCGGCAACCCTCCTGACCTGGAACGATCCCCCGGACCGGCTCTCGCGGACCGATCCACGGTACAGCGTCGACGCCTTTTTTGCGACCAAGGCCCCCTACCTGAAGCGCTGGCTGGAACGACATGTCGATCCCGCACGCCCGGTCTGGATCTGGGGGGCGGGCCGCGCCACCCGGAAACGGCTGCAGCCGTTGAGCGACGCCGGTATCGCCTGGTCGGCCTGGATCGATGTCGATCCGGCCAAGATCGGCCAGACCATCGACGGGCGACCGGTCCGGCCAACCGGCGACCTTACCAAGGCGAGTCCGAAGCCCTTTGTCCTCACCGCGCTGATGGCCCGCGGCGCCCGAAAGAAAATCGAGGCCGCGCTGGCGGACCTTGGGTTTCGCCCGGAGGCGGACTATCTCTGCATCGCATAGAGCGTGGAGACTGGCTAACCCGGACTTCTCATGAAGCGCAGATGTGATGAGCTGCACCTGTCCGCCATAGCTCGAAGAGCGACGGCGGAAGGCGGCGTGTCCGCCATAACCCGAAGGGTGACGGCGGGAGGGCGAAACCGGTTGGGCGTGCACTTGAGGTGCTCGTCCAAGCGGTTTCCAGCCCGACTACCGAGCCCGCAGGGCGACACCTCAACGAGCGAAGCGAGAATAACACGCCGCAGATCGCGCATGTGGGCGAAAAGAATCGGGAAACAGGGCTACCTCGCGAACGTGCATTTCGAAGAAATGCTGCAAGCTCCTTGACCGGAATTGTTTACCGCCCTGTTTCCCGATTCGGGTGAGAAGTTCGGGCTAACGGCTTTGACACAGAGGAACCTACCCCGAATTGCTTTAAGGGCAATCCGACTGCCACCGACCCTTGCCCGGCACGCTATTCCGTACAGGTTCAAACGGAAATCCCATACCATGCGCCTCCTCATTTTCCTTTCGGTTTCCCTGTGTTTCCTTGCCGCCAATCTGTTGGCCCAAGCTCCGTCCACCGGGAACCGCGACGAAATTCCGGAGGAATTCAAATGGGATGTTTCCCACATCTACCCGGATTGGGATGCCTGGGCAGCGGACCTCGCCCGGTACGAAGCCACACTCGAAGAACTGACCGCGCTGGAGGGCACGCTGGCCCAGGGGCCCGAGGCGCTGCTGCGTGCCTGGGAGCTACGGACACGCCTCGGCAAACTGGCGTATCCACTGTACACCTACCCGTCGCTGCAACTTGACACCGACCAGCGCCAAACCGCTGTCCGGGGGCGGCTGCAGCAGGTCCAGGCGCTGTTTTCCCAGGCCGGCACCGCCCTCGCCTGGATGGAGCCCGAACTGCTCGAAATCCCGGAGGCCACCGTCATGGCCTGGATCGACGAAACACCGGCCCTGGAGCCCTACCGGTTTCCGGCCAGCGAGTCGTACCGCCAGGCGGAGCATGCCCTCGATGCCCGGGGCGAACGGCTGCTGTCGCTCTTCCGGGGGTTCAGCAGCGCCTCGCGGGACATCTATGCGTCGCTCCAGACCGCGGACATGGACTGGCCGACCGTCACCCTCGGGGACGGCACAGAAATCACGGCCTCCTACCCGAACTACAGCCGGATCCTGCGGACGGCCTCCGCCCAGGCCGACCGTGCCGCACTGTTCGAGGCCCACTACGGATCCTTCGAGCGTTACCGCAACACCTTCGCCGCCATCTACAAGACGACGCTCGAACGCGGCTGGGCCTTCGCCCAGGCACGGAACTACGACAGCGTCGCGGCCTACCACCTGCACGACGACAACGTGCCCGTCGCCATCCTGGAGAACCTGATCGAGACGGTCCGGGCCGGGACGGGTCCGGTGAAGCGCTACCACCGGCTCCGCCAGGCCTGGCTGGGCCTGGAGGATTACCACACCTACGACGGTGCCTATCCGCTGATCGAGGACGACACGATCTGGAGCTACGAATCGGTGGTACCCCTCGCTCTCGAGTCGGCAACCCGTTTCGGGGATGAATACGTCAACCTGTTCGAAGGCATGCTCGATGAGCGGCGAATCGATGTTTACCCCAACAAGGGCAAGCGCTCGGGCGCCTACATGATGGGCATCTACGGGGTCGGGCCTTACCTGCTGCTCAACCACAACGACACGCTTCGGTCGGCCTTCACCTTTGCCCACGAAATGGGACACGCGCTTCACACCGCGCTGTCCCACAAGTATCAACCGTATCCGACGGCCCGATACAAAATCTTTGTGGCGGAGACCGCGGCTATCCTGAACGAAATGCTGTTCCTCGATCTGCTGGAGCAACGGGCGGACTCGCCGGCTGAGCGCATCGCGCTGCTCGACCATCGGATCCAGGATATCCTCGGGACGTTCGTCACCCAGGTCATGTTCGCCGATTTCGAGCACCAGGCGCATCGGCGGGTTGAAAGCGGACAGCCCGTGACCGCGGACAACCTCGATGCCATTATCGAAGACCTCCACGACACCTATTACGGGGACAGCGTGGACCGCACCGGTGTCTACCGGAACCTCTGGGCGCGGATCGGGCATTTTCATCGCTCACCGTATTATGTCTACCAATACGCCACCTGCTATGCTTCGTCCGCACGACTCTACGAGGCGATGAACACCGGTTCCCCCGGAGAACGCCGGGCAGCCGTCGAGCGCGTGCTCACCCTGCTCAAGGCCGGCGGCAGCGACCACCCGATGGATCTGCTGAAACGAGCCGGCGCCGACCTGAACGATCCCACCACCATCCAGGCCGTTCTCGACGATCTTGACCGGCTGGTTTCTGAACTGGAGCAAGCGCTTGATGCGTACCAGGAGGAGCAGCCGAACGACGCTGTGGCCATTCGTTGAGGTTCGGCGGACTGGTTCCCTTCGACACGCTGCCCTGGGAGGGCTGCGCTTCAGCGCTGCCACGCGACTCAGGGTTTTTTCCCTAAACCTGGGCATTCGCTAGAAGCGCGAGCGTCGGCTGAAGCCAACGCCTCCCACGGGTTCGCCGGAGCCGCCGCCAGAGCGGGCGTCGCAAGCAACGCCCCTACGACCAGCCGCCGCCGAGCGTCGTGTAGAGCCGCACCCGGGCGAGCCGGGCGGCTTCCCGGGCGCGGGCCAGCTCCTGGCGGAACCGGGCCAGCTCGGCCTCGACCGCAAAGACCTCGCCGGGGGCCGCCAACCCGGCATCGAGACGGGCGTGCTGACGCTCGAGATTGCGTTCGAGCCGCTGTTCGGCGGCTTCGAGATCGGTCAACGCCTCGGCACTCAGGCGCGACCCGGCGAAGGCACTTTCGGCTTCCTGTAAGGCCTGGAGGACCGCGCTTTCGAAACGGGCGCCGGCTTCGGCTGCCCGGGCGTCACTGGCCCGTTTGCCCGCCTGCAGGCGTCCTCCCTGAAAGACGGGTAAGCGCAGCTCAGGACCGAAGGACCACAGTTCCGCGGCATCGGTCAACAGCGTATCGTCATCCGTGCTTTCAAAGCCGTAGCCACCGGTCAGCCGGATCGACGGGTAGAAGGCGGCGCGGGCCACCCCCTGCTCCGCCACCGCCTGCCGCAACGCGGCCTCGGCGGCCCGCAGGTCCGGCCGTTGATCCAGGAGGCGGGCGGGTACCGTCTCGGGAAGGCCCGGCAAGCGCGCATCAATCCCGGTCGGCGGCGACTCCAGCCAGGCGGCCGCGCGATCGGGTCCACGGCCCAGCACGCGTGCCAGGCTGTAGGCGTTTTCCCGATACGCGGCAGCCAGTTGGCGCTCCTGAGCAGCGAGACGACGGACGGCGGCTTCAATGCGATCCTCCGTTCCGGGGTCGACCAGCCCGGCCTCCTCCCGGATGACTACCCGGTCCCTGCGGGCCTGCTCGGCCTGGAGGGCGGCCCGGGCCTGCGCGTGCTGATCGGCCAGGCTCTGCAGACCGAACCAGAGCCGGGCGGTCTCGGCGGCGATCAGGGTTTGCGCGGCGGCGGCCCCGGCCTCGGCGCGATCGAGGCGGGTCAGGGCGGCCTGGCGCTCCCGACGCGTCCCGCCGAACAGGTCCAGTTCCCAGGAAGCGGACAGCGCGGAAAAAAAGCGATCGTCCTGGAGCGCACCCGCACCGCCGAACTGTTGGGCGATGCGCCCCTGGTCGGTCTCGGCACTGCCTTGCCGGGTCTCGGCCGCCCCGGTCAGGCCGACCTGCGGGAGAAACCCGGCACGGGCGGCGGTGAGGCCGGCACGCGCCGCTTCAACCCGCGCCACCGCGGCGTCGAGGTCGGGGTTGCCGTCCAGCGCTTCATCGACCAGCGAGGCCAGCCGGGGATCCTCGAAGGCAAGCCACCAGCGCTCGAGGTCGACGGCGACCGGGGACGTGGGCGCTTCGCCGAACCGATTGGGGGTCTCTGCGGCGGTGGATGGCCGTTCGTAGTCCGGGCCGACCGCGCATCCGGTGAGGATGGCCGAGCAAAGAATCAGGAACAGGAAACGCATGGGTCAGGCAGTTTGGGTCGTGAACGATTTCCGGTGCAAGAGGCGATAGGCGGCCGGCGTGAACACCAGCGCCAGGAAGGTGGACCCCCCCACCCCGCCGGCGAGCACAATGGCCAGCGGCGGCCAGAAGTCACCGCCGACAAAGATCAGCAGCGGCAGGAAACTCCCGATCGTCGTAAAGGTGGTCGAGACGAGGTGACGGGTGCAGCTGAGCGCAGCGGACCGGATGCCTTCGGCGTGCCCCGCCGCCACCGCGTCGTGGGCGCGGATGGAGGCGATGACGACGATGCTGGCGTTAAAGGCGAGGCCGATCAGCCCGAAGCTGCCGAGCAGCGTGTTGAAGCTGAAGGGCAGGCCGTAGAGCCACGTTGCCAGCAGGCCGAACCCGACCGACAGGCCGGCGGCTGCCAGCAGGATCAGGCAGACCCGCACACTCCGAAAGGCCAGGATCAGGATGGCAATGGTCAACGTGACGATGACCGGCAAATAGAGCATCAGGTTCCCGACCGCATCGGCCTGGTTTTCCGAGGCACCCCCCACCTCGAGCCGGTAACCGGGGGGCAAGTCGGCCGCCCACGCGGTCAGATCCTCCTGAATCGCACGCGTCACCTCGATCGGCAGGGCTTCGTTGCGGGTAAAGCCCTGGATCGTGTTCACCCGCTCGCCGTTGCGCCGTGTGATCGCGCCGGGGTCGGGGCGCAGCGCCCATTCCCCCAGCGCTTCCAGCGGCAGGAAGCCACCCGCCTCGCGCGAAAGGACGGGCAGCCCGCGGATATGCGTCAGGTCACGCCGGTTGATCTCGGCCAGACGCACCCGCACCGGCAGTTCTTCGGTTTCTTCAAGGACACTGCCGCCGGTCAGGCCTTCCAGGCCCGTCTGCAGCTGGCCGGCGATGTCGACCAGGCCGAGCCCGACGGCACGCACCGCACTTTCCTCCGCCTCGAACCAGAGTTTGGGGATGCCCGACGGCAGGGTCGTGCGGGTGACGGCGATGAGCGGGTCGCGGGCCAGAAGGGCCCGCACCTCCTGCCCCAGCCGCTGCAGCTCCCGGATGTCGGGCCCGATGACGCGGAACTCGACCGATGCCTCGGCCGGCGGCCCCTGCGCAAACTGCGTGGCCACGACCTGAGCTTGCGGGAACCGGTCGCTCAACCGGTCCTGCAGCTGCGGTATCAGATCCCTGGTGGCTTCCGGGCTCTCGGTCGTCACGATAGCCTGGGTGTAGAAGGACGCATTGTCCTTGTTCATCACCAGGTTGTAGTAGACCGAGGGGAAGCTGGCGCCGACCAGCCAGTCCACGCCGCGCACGGTCGGGGCCTCGCGGATGACCGCCTCCATGTCCCGGGAAAGCTGATACGTCCGCTCGACCGACGCCTCGTCGGGCAGCCAGACCTGGATGCCGAACATGTCGCGGTCGACCCGCGGAAAGAATTCGATCTCCATCCGGGTGCCGAGAAAGAAGCCGAGGGCCGGGATGATGACCGCGATGCCGAGGGCACCGAGCGGCCGGCGCACGGCCCAGCCGACCAGCCCCTGCAGCGCGCGGGTTCCCGGTCGCCACGACAGACCCTGGTCGTGCGCCCGGCCGGTGTCCTCGGCCTTGATGAAGAGCGCCGCCAGCGCCGCGATGATCGCAATCGCCACAAAGAAGGAACAGCCGAGCGCAAAGACCACGCTGCCCCCGATCGCCCCGACGAAGTCGCCCGCATTGCCGGGCAGCAGCAGGATCGGCATGAAGGCCAGCATGGTCGTCAGGGTGGACGACAGCAGCGGGACAAACAGGTGGCGCACCGCCCCCGCGCAGGCCTGCAGGCGGTTTCTGCCGGCAAACAGACGGGCACGCACTTCGTCGGTGATGACGATCGCATTGTCGATCAGCAGCCCGAGCGCGATGATCATGCCGAAGATCGACATCTGGTGCAGCTTGCCCCCGCTGAACCCGATCAGGGCAACGGTCAGGGCCGCCGTCAGCGGGAGCGCGGAGCCCACCACGCCGGCCGCCCGCCAGCCCATCGTCGCCAGGATCACCAACACCACGACCACCGCACCGAGGAAGAGATTGAAGGCGAGCTCGCCCAGACGCTGCGTGGTGTAGGTGTTCTGAAGAAAGACGGTTTTCACCCCCGGGCCGTCCCCCAGCTCCGCGCGGAAGGTTTCCAGCACGGCTTCGGCCCGCCCGCTCCAGACGTCAACCCGCTGATCCTCCTGGATGCGCGCCGCCACGAAAATGCTGCGCCGGCCGTCGGTCAGGCCGATCTGCCGGACCGGTTCACGCCAGCCTTTGGTGACCTCGGCGATATCGCCCACCACCAGTTCGGCGCCCGTCTCGGGGTCCGTCCGCAACGGGGTCCTCGCCACCCGTTCGATCGAGTCCAGCGCCCCGGCCACTTCGAGCACGAGATCGGCCTCGCCGTCGCGCAGCACCCCCGCCGGAATCTTCGGATCGGACCGCCGGAGGATGCCCGCCACCTGGGCGGCAGTCAGGCCGGCGGCAGCAGCGGCATCGCGGTCGAGGGCCACCCGGATCTCCTCCTCCGGAGCGCCATAGATGCGCACCAGTTCGGTCCCGGCGATATTGCGCAACCGGTCGGCGAGGGTTTCCGCGAAGCGGTTCATGATGCCGAGGTTGGGCTTGCCCGCCGGTTCCCAGGTGATGCCCGCGATCAGCGTAAAGGCGATCGCCCCCCGCTTGTCGTCGACCACCGGCGCCAGCGCCTCGGGGGGGAACTGACGGGCGGCCTGCTCCACCTCGTCGCGGACCCGCGCAAAGATCTGTTTATTGTTGGCGCTGGTGACCCGATCATCCAGCTCCACGGCCACCACAGAGATGCCCGACCGGGCGGTCGATGTCACCGTCTTGATTTCCGGGATCTCCTGCAGCGCCTGCTCAATCTTCTCGTTGACCAGCGCTTCGATCCGCTCGGCCGACGAACCCGGGACGAGGGTAAATATCTGCGCGTTGCGGGTCGTGATGACCGGGTCCTCCAGACGCGGCATCGACTGCAGCGCCGACCAGCCGGCCACCAGCACAACCACGAGCAGGAGGACCAGCAGGTGCCGGTTGCGCAAGGTGAGCGTGGCCAGACGTCCGGTCGTGGACAGGGATGATGTATCCGCTTTCATAGGACAGATCCTCCGGAAACGGACTTACCCCTGATTGCCGCCGGCCGGGCGAACCCGCTGCCCGGGCACGAGCCGGTGCGTCCCGTCCGAGACGATGCGATCCCCGGGTGTCAGCCCGCCGCGGACAAAGGCCCGGTCACTCTCAAAATAAAGCACTTCCACGGGCACCTGCCGGGCTACCGTTCCCGCTTCCGCCGCTGCCAGACGATAAACCGACCAGAGGCCGCGCAGGTCCTCCGTAAGCGCACTGCGCGGCACCCAGAAGCCGGTGTCCCGACGCGTGATCGACACCGTCACGCCCACCTGCTGTCCCGGGCGCAGGCCCGGCCGGTCGCCGATCGGGTCGGCCACCACTGTCACCGTCCGGTTGCGGGGATCGATGCCCGGCGCAAGCTCACGGATCCGGGCCGCAAGCCGACGGTCGCCGGCCTCGATTTCGAGGGTGTCCCCCGTCGCCAGGCCATCAGCCACCGCCGCCGCGATGCCAATCCGGATTTCCAGCCCGTCTTCGCCCAGCAGCTGGAATACCGGCGTCCCCGGCGACACCACCGCGCCTTCATCCAGGAACCGTGTCTGGATCCGGCCTCCAAAGGGCGCTTTCAACGCCGCCTTGTCGAGGTCCACTTCCAGCCCGGACACCTCGCGCGTCAACCGGTCCACCCGGGCCGCCGCCTGCCGCAGCCGACTCCCCGCTTCTTCCCGTGCCTGGGCAGACACCGCGTCGCGGTCATAAGCACGACGCACCCGGTCCCGCGTCGAGGCGGCCAGTTCCGCCGCCGCCTCCGCTTCGGCCAGGGCGGCTCGCGCCGTCGCCAGGCCCGCTTCCAGCCGTCGGGTGTCCAGCCGGGCCAGGACCTGCCCCGCTTCCACCGCTTCGCCCGTGTCCACCGACAGCGCCGACAGTGTGCCCGGCAGTTCAAACCCCAGCCGAACCCCGGAACGCTCCGCCACCAGGCCCGTGTAACGGCGCTCGACCAGCAGCCTGTCCTGCGGCGATACCTGCATGACCGCCACCGGCAGCACGCGCATGCCCGGTTCCCCGGCCCGACCGTCCGGTCCGCATCCCGCCAGAAGCGTCATCAAGACCAGCAGCCACCAGCTCATGACGCTTTCCTTCCCCGGCCAGCCCAACGCCCGGCACCGCTTCCGCTGTTGTCGTGTCCGCATGACCAACCGCTGGTCCTTTATTGACCTGTGGTCAACAAAAAGCCGGTAGAAAACTTTTGCCTTTTATCCAAGTCCTTGATGATGATGCGGTATGGCTACCGAAGCACCCCTGGCAATGCGGCGTCGTGAAGAGCGCGAGGCACGCCGGACCGCCCTTTTGAAGGCGGGGATCAAGGAACTGCGGGCGAAGGGGTTTGACCGGATGACGCTGGCGTCGGTGGCGCATCGGGCGCGGCTGAGCAAGAGCCTGATCTATTTTTATTTCCGGGATAAGGAGGACCTGGTGGTGGCGATTGCGAACACGGCGAAGGAGCGGCTGCTGGCGTGTTTCCGCGAGGCGGTGGCGACGGAGGAACGGGGCTGCGAGCAGTTGAAGGCGATTGGTCGCGCGTACATTGAATTCCCGAAGAACCACCCGGAGTTCTGGGAGGTGCTGGCGGAGACGGAGCTGTTCGATGTGCAGCGCGACAAGATGACGCCAAACACGGAGGCGGCGCTCGAGTTGGGGGCTGCGCTGATTCAGGAAGTGGCGGCGCCGATTCACCGCGGGCAGGCCGATGGCAGCCTGATGCCTACGGAGGAAAGCCCGGAGCAGATCGGCATCCTGCTGTGGAGTTATCTGTATGGCTTCAACCGGCTGGTGAAAGCGAAGGGCGACCTGATCGAAAAAGCCAGCGGCATCCGGATCGGGGAGATGGTCGACTCGGCGCTCACCCATTGCTGCGGCGCGCTCATGCCCCGCGAGGGGGACCCCGGCTACCGACAGCCGGAGGGTTAACCACTGATCAACACTGATCGCCGCCTGCTAATGAGCAGGCTCTCCACCCGGCGATCTAACCGCCCATCGACGCTGATCGCCGCTTATTGGGAGTCGCGTCGATTCGCGAAGATGAGCGGAGATCAGCGGTTCATCCCAAGTTTGCCCTGCAGAGGCTCGCCATTGCGAGCCGGGGCATCAGTGTTAATCGGTGGTTCCTTTTGGCTGTCCCTCGGCGGTGAATCCTTCATGGTGCAAAGCATGGTCAAAAAGCAACAGCCCACCCCGCCCCGCCTGATTCATACCGCCAGCCTCTGGACGCTGATAGGGCAGCCCTCGATCAAGCGTGAATGGAGCCTGGACCGGAAGGCCGAGGAGGCCGGAAAGGCCGGCTTCAAGGCGATCAATGGTGCAGTCGAACCCGGTGTCGGCGCGGTCGCCGAAAAGCACGGCCTCGAATACGTAGGCTATTTCAGCTCGGCCAAAATGACCGAATTCCGGCCCGCCGTGGAGGCGCACCTGAAGGAGAATGTCAACGGCATCATCAATGTGCAGCTGGGCGATCATGACACCTCGACCGCCCGGATGCTGAAAATGGCGCTCGCCTTGAAAAAGGAAAGCGAGCGGGCGGGCGTTCAGCTGCTGGTGGAGGAGCACCGCGACACCGGCACCGAGACGCCCGAAAAAACCAGGGCCCTCGCGGATGCCTACAAAAAGGAAACCGGCGCGGTGCTGCCAATGACCTGCGACCATTCGCACCCGGCCGTCATCAAGCACCTGGTCCCCGGTAACTTCAGCGAACGCCTGCTGGACCGCCCCGACCTTGTCCAGCATTCGCCCTTCATGCACATCCGGCCCTTCAACGGTCATCACTGCCAGGTGCCCGTGACCGACGGGAAGGGACGGCTGTCCGACGAATTCAAGGCTTTCCTGCCCTTCGTCCACGACCTGTTTGTCTGCTGGCTGAACGGCCCCCGTCCGGGCAACACCCTTTACGTCGTCCCGGAACTCGGGCCCATCCACCACACCTACGGCCTGTCCTGCTTCCCCAACGTCTGGGAAGACGCCAAACGCGCCCGCAAGGAATACCAGAAAGCCTGGACCCAGGCCCTCAAAACCGTCGGTAAATGAGGGGTGATTTAACCACTGATCCCCACTGATCGCCGGCCGCCAATGGGCGGCCTCTGCCCTGTTTGAACAACCGCAACCTGCGGTTATTCATAGGCGATGGAGAGACTCGCCATTGCGAGTCGGAGATCAGTGCCCATCAGTGGTTCTTCCCTACCCCAGTTTCGCCTGCACGAGCTTGCTGACGACGCCGAAGTCGATCCGGTCGGCGTCCGGGTGTTTTTTCAAGGCACCCATGACCTGGCCCATCTGCTTTTTCCCGGTGGCGCCGGTCGCGGCGATGGCCTGGTCAACCGCTGCAACCAGATCGTCTTCGCTCAGCATCTGCGGCAGGTAGGCCTCCAGGATTTTGATCTCCACATTATTCTGGTCGATCAGGTCCTGACGGTTCCCCTGCGCGAACTGCTCATTGGCCCCCTTCAGGTCCTTCACCGCCTTTTTCACCGCCGACAACACCAGCGCATCATCGATCTCGCGGTTTTCATCGATCGCCACGCGCTGGATCGCGCCGTCCAGCGTGCGCAGCGCAGTCAGTTTTCCAGATTCCCGCGCCCGGGCGGCCGCGGTGATATCCTGGCGAATGCGGGTGTAGAGATCGGACATGGAAGAACGGTAGATCGGCCCCGTAACCTAAGCAAGACGCATGGCACAGGTCCTCCGTAGGGGCGTCGCAGGTGAACCGGACGGGCCTGTCCATGGAAGAAAACTCTGCGGAGTCTGGACTGTGTTCTGCCTTTCCAGACCCAGGACAGTCTGGATTCACGGAGTCCTAAAATCCGTATCGCGCCGCTTCAGCAAGCGCTGCCGGAAGCCCCGTATCGCGCCGCTTCAGCAAGCGCTGCCGGAAGCCCCGTATCGCGCCGCTTCAGCAAGCGCTACTGACCAGAAGCAAGTACCCCCCTCTCTCCCCGCGAACCATGCTTTACCTCCGCTTGCTGAAGCGGCGCGATACGGGGCGCAGGAGGGGAGGCCAGCCTGCAGCCTCACCCCTCGCCGGGAGTCATTGAGGAAGCAGACCGTTACCGGGCGAAGAATGCGTTTCACAACAATTAAGTTTATACCCTGTATTTTAAATTTATCGTTATACACTGTTTTTTGAAAAACCTGTTGATACGCATAACCGGTTTTTTAAAAGAGGATTATGCCTGCTAATCCTGCCTCAGCCAAAACCACCCAGGGCCTGGCCGCCCTGCTCTCGCTCGGGGCCGCCGGCTCCGCTCATGCCGCCATTGTCCAGTCGACCACCGTCGGTGCCGGACTCCGACCGCCGTCGACTGACGGTTCCACAATCTGGGATGTCGACAATGACGGAACACTAGATTTTGAACTCAAAAATTATTCTACGTACGCTGCTTCCTTTAATGATTTCCCTGGAGGGCGCGTTGTCGGCAAGACCACGGTTACTCAGGACAGGTTTCAGAAATTAAACTCCGGTTTCGTTGTGAGTAGTGGTATGACCGGAATGCTGCTAACTTAACAGTGTTTTGATCGGGATCGCTATCGAAATCGCTATCGAAATCGATTACGTAAGCCAATGCATATTATTTTCTTATGCATGTTCGATCCCGATTTCGATTTCGATCCCGATTTGGATCGGAGGCCTTAAGTTAGCGCCATTCTGGTATGACCGGATATGGCTTCTTAGCGAGTGTTCAAGACCCGGATTTAACCTACGCTAGTGGTGATCTTATTGGCTCTGCCGCGGGCGGTCAGGGCTGGAGCCTGGGGGACACCGGCTTCATCGGCTTCAAGTTTACGGCTAACAGCGGGTCCGATACCCACTACGGCTGGGCTGAAATCACCATTGATGGGGCTTTTGCGGGTAGCGGTTACATCATCCACGACGCCTGGTACAACAGCACGCCCGGGGCCGCTATCACGGTGGGCGCCATCCCCGAGCCGGAGACCGCCGCGGCCGGACTCGGTGCCCTCGCCCTCGGCGCCGCCGGCCTCCGCCGCTGGCGCCAGCGCAAGCAGGCCGCCGCCTGAGCGAGTTTGGTCGCTTTTTATCTAAGCCGCACCGGACCCCGGTGCGGCTTTTTCTTTGGAAGGCCCGATGATTTTCGGGCGTAAATCCTAGGAGGGCTGCGCTTCAGCGCTGCCTCGGGACCCAAGCGGAATGTCGCAGCCGGACCAAAACAGTCGCTTGCCGTCGACTTGCGTAAGCATTTCGACAAGCGAACACTCCGCTTGTATCCGATGCCCTATAGCCCGCTACGGGCAGAAGCCATAGAGACTAACCCGAACTTCTCACCAGAATCGGAAAATGGGCGGTAAGGGATTTTGGACGAAGGGATTGAAGCATTTCTTCGAAATGCACGTTCGTGGTGGTGCCCATTTTTCCGATTCTTTTCGCCCATATGCGCGATCTGCGGCGTGTTATTCTCGCTTCGCTCGTTGAGGTGTCGCCCTGCGGGCTCGGTAGTCGGGCTGGAAACCGCCTGGTTACGCACCTGAGTGCGCGCCCAGCCGGTTTCGCCCGCCGCCGTCATGCCGCTCAGCGGCATTATGGCGGACACGCCGCCTTCCGCCGTCGCTCTTCGAGCTATGGCGGACAGGTGCAGCTCATCACATCTGGGCTTCATGAGAAGTCCGGGCTAAGGTATGTTTGACAGATCGATATATGCTGAAAAAGAACGGCATGTACGCGTGTGGCGGGCCGAAGAGCCCGCCACTCCATGGAGTCGCCGGCTCTCCGACCGGCGATCGCGACGCCTGGCAGGGGGTATCCAAGCACGTCGCAAAAGTCTTTTAAGCCCAGCACCCGTCGACTGGCTCAGGATCTCTGACGACGGTCGCCCTTACGCCCACTCCTCTGCCCTCACCACGCTTTGCGGCTTTGCGGTTTTGGGCAGAGCCGGGATACTGGTCTCATGATCGCCACCCGACCGACCCCAGCCTGGTCTGCTTTGGAACAACAACTGACCGGTCGGCTGCACACCGATGAAGCGACACGCCGGATCTATGCGACAGACGCCTCGGCGTATCAGGAGCTGCCGCAGGCGGTGGCCATCCCCGAGACGGAGGCGGATCTGGTTTTGCTGGTGTGCTTTGCCGGCGAGCACGGGCTGGGGTTGATCCCGCGGACGGCCGGGACCTCGCTGGCGGGCCAGTGTGTGGGCGACGGGATCGTGGTCGATGTCTCCCGTCATTTTACGCGTATCCTGGAAATCGATACAGAGAACGGCTGGGTCCGGTGTCAGCCGGGGGTGATCCGCAATGAGCTGAATCAGGCGTTGGAACCGCACGGCCTGCTTTTCGGCCCGGAGACCTCGACCCAGAACCGGGCGATGATCGGCGGCATGCTGGGTAACAACAGCTGCGGCTCCAACTCAGTCAAATACGGCAGCACCCGCGATCATGTGCTGGAGGTAACGGCGCTGCTGGCTGACGGCTCGAAAGCCGCCTTCGGGCCGCTGGATAGTGAAGGCTTCGAGGCCAAGTGCGATGGCCCGCCCGGGCTGGAGACGGACCTTTACCGCGGCATCCGCGACCTGCTGGGCGATCCGACAGTCCGGGCGGATATCCGCAAGCAGTTTCCGAAACCGGAGATCTCGCGCCGCAACACCGGCTATGCGCTGGACCTGCTGATGGATGCGGCCCCGCTGAATCCCGATTCGGACCAAGCCTTCCACTTTGGAAAACTGATCGCCGGGAGCGAGGGAACCTTGTGCCTCGTGACCGAGGTCAAGCTTCGCTGTCTGCCGCTGCCCCCGCCGGTCCAGGGCCTGCAGTGCGCGCAATTTGATTCCATCGACGATGCGCTCCGCGCGACCCAGATTGCGGTGAAGCAGGATGTCTTCGCCTGCGAGTTGATCGACCATTTCATCCTGTCGTGTACCGAGCGCAGCATTGAGCACCGTGAGAACCGGTTCTTCATTCAGGGCGATCCCAAGGCGGTCCTGGTGACCGAGATCCGCGGCGAGACCGAGGCCGAGGTTTTGCAGGTCACGGACCAAATCGAGGCCGAGTTACGCGCGGCCGGGCTGGGCTATGCCTTTCCGGTTTTGTTTGGCGAGGACACGGTGAAAATCTGGGACCTGCGGAAGGCGGGCCTCGGCCTGCTCGGCAACATGCCGGGCGACGCCAAGCCGGTGCCGGTGGTGGAGGACACGGCGGTCTCGGTGGACGATCTGCCGGCCTACATCGCTGAATTCAATAAGCGCCTGAAGCGCCAATATGGCATCGAGTGCGTCCATTACGCCCACGCCGGTTCGGGCGAAATCCACCTCCGGCCGATCATCAACCTGAAGACGGTGGAAGGAAACCGGATGTTTCGGGGCGTTGCCGAGACCATTGCTCAACTGGTAAAAGAATACCGTGGCTCGTTATCGGGCGAACACGGGGACGGTCGCCTGCGCGGCGAGTTCATCGAATTCATGATCGGGCCGGCCAACTACCGGCGCATCCAGGCGGTGAAACAGCTCTGGGATCCCCAGGGCATCTTCAACCCCGGCAAGATCGTCGACACGCCCTCGATGAACACGCAGCTGCGCTACACCCCCGGGCAGGAAACACGGGAGCCCGACACGCTCTTCGACTGGTCGGACACCAATGGCATGCTGGGCGCGGCCGAGATGTGCAACGGCTCGGGTGATTGCCGCAAAACGCAGCTGACGGGCGGCACGATGTGCCCCAGTTACATGGCCACCCGCGATGAACGCGACACCACGCGGGCCCGGGCCAACCTGCTCCGCCAGATGCTGACCGAGGGCCCGCGCAACGCCCGACGCAGCCTCTTCGACAACCCGGATGTCGCCGATGTCCTCGATCTCTGTCTGTCCTGCAAAGGCTGTAAGAAGGAGTGTCCGTCGACGGTCGACATGGCGAAGCTCAAGGCCGAGTTCACCCAGCACTATCAGGATGTCCATGGCGTGCCGCGACGCAGCCGGCTGATCGCCGACTTTGTGCGCATTCAGAAGTTGGCCCGGACCGTACCCTGGCTGTGGAACCGGCTGTTCGGGTACCCGCCCACCCGGCGCTTCCTCAACCGGCTGGCCGGGTTTCATCCGGAGCGCACGATTCCCCTCCTGCCCCGCCAGACCTTCACCGCCTGGTTTCACGACCACACACCCCAACCCGCCGCGGGGACGGTCAGTCGTATCTGGCTGCTGGCCGATGAATTCACCGAATACACCGATCCACATATCGGGATCGCCGCGGTCGAATTGCTGGAACGGCTGGGCTATGCCGTCGACCTGGCACCGGTCGGGGAAACCGGTCGCACCTGGTTGTCCAAGGGGCTGGTGCGCGAAGCTCGTAGCATTATTGCGAAAAACATCGACGCTCTGGCCGGCAAGGTAACGGCGGACCAACCGCTGGTCGGCCTGGAGCCATCCGCGCTCCTCACTTTCCGCGACGAGGCCATCGACCTGACACGCGGCGAGCGTCAGCAACACGCCAAAACCCTCGCCCCGCAGTGTCTGTTGCTGGAGGAATGGGTGACCCGCGAAGCCGAGGCCGGCCGGATCTCAGCCGAAGCGTTTACAGATGAACCACGCACCGTCCGCCTCCATGGACACTGTTTCCAGAAGGCAATCACCGGCATCCAGTCGGCGATCAAAGCCCTGTCCTTGCCACGCAACTACAACGTAATGCCCATCCCGAGCGGCTGCTGCGGCATGGCCGGCTCCTTCGGGTATGAGCAGGAGCACTACACGCTGTCGATGGACATCGGGGAGCTGGTCCTTTTTCCGGCCATCCGCGCCGCGGCGGACCAGGACCTCATCGTGGCTCCCGGCACCTCCTGCCGCCACCAGATCCACGACGGCACCGCCCGGACCGCCCGGCACCCGGCGGAGGTGCTGAGGGATGCGTTGACGCTTTAACGGCCAGATTGCGGAAGCGCAGAACTACTCACGGTGGTCACGGCGCTCGCGCGCCAGCAACTCCCGGGCAAGATCTACCGCGTGCTGAGTCGGTGAGGCGGGAGACTTCCCAAAATCGACATTCTCGGGTGAGAGCACGCGGATCAGGGATTCCACATCCGAAGCATTCATTCCGGGTGACAGTTCCAGAGCGTCGGCACGTGCATCAAAAAAGGCAGCCAAGCGAATATTGTAGCGATAGAGGCTGACCAGTATTTGAACCAAAAAGACAAGGATGAGTAATGCGCCAATTCGTGTGCTCAAGGTGGAGATCAGGATACTCGTAGCGTCTGACTCCTGAAGAGGAACCTGAGTATCCAACTCGCTCTGGAGACTCTGATTCATCTGGGAAGTCAACGCGACCAAGTGTTCCGAGAAGCGGGCAGCATTCTGGCTGAAAACAACAAAATCCTGGAACGCATCGTCTAAAAGACGGAAGAGAGCATCCCCTTGGATATCAGTCAGCAGCTGTTTCAACTCCTTGGCAACACCGGAAAAGTCTCCCTCCTCACTGGCATCAGCAATTTGATACGACATGTGCTGCAGGCTTGTTGCAGCATCACGTATTTCGATTATCAGCTTATCCAAGTCATCGGTTCGTTCCAACCCTGCTGCCAGCAGGTCGCCAAATTGCCCCATCGCATTTGCGGACGACGGACCAAAGGCTTCGTAAGTTTCCTGCAAAGTGACAGCGAGCCGGCGTTGGGCCTCGAGGGATTCCTTGGCGGCGATTTCACCGGCGATGACAAACAGATAGACGCCGCCGCCCAACGAAGCGCCGATGAGCCCGAGAACCAGATAGGCAAGGTACTTCAAAGAGGCCGCACGCCTCCTAAACCGCCGGACCATTAAACCTGAGACCGATTGATTTTCACTCATTTTGACAGGATTAGCTTTCCGCCGTCGGGGTAAAGGGCTAAATTGATCGGATATCTGTAACCAGATCCCGAAACAGGCTTTTTCCGAAATCCCCGTAAACCGTTCATGAAATACTTTCCGCTCAACCCGGCACCTGGCTTTGACCTGGCTCTGGCCAAGACCTGCGGGCGTCTGCTCGACCATGCCTACGGGGCGATTCGGCAATGGTCGTCGATGCGGCCTCAGCAACGGCGCAACTTCGTCTGGAAGAAACCGGATGCGACCATCGACGGGCTGACCTATTCGGACATCCTCCTGGGCGAACTGACCACGCGGCGCACGCGTCAGCGCGGCGGCCAACGGCGGACCGTGTCCTGGAAAATTTCGTATCCACTCGCCTTCGTGGCCTATGACCACAAGCGGGCCTTCGTGGTGATTCGCGGCACCTCGCTGACCAATGAGTGGACGCAGGTAAACGCTCAGTTTCCGCAGACGCCGCTGCGCTATGGCAACATTGGCTTTGGCAACGTGCACCGGGGTTTCAAAAGGTATTATGAGACCATTCGGCAGGAGCTGCATCAGGTCCTCGATCCGCTGGTGTCGGGTCGGGAACTGATCGTGACCGGGCACAGCCTCGGCGGCGGCGTCGGGGCCATCGCGTTGGTCGATTGCTGGGTGCGCTACCGGCAACAGGCCGCCAACCTGACCTCGTACACGTTCGCCGCACCGCGCATCGGTGATCTCGCCTATTGCCAGGCGCTTGCCCAACGGGATGTCGACCTGCACCGCGTCGTGAATACGGAAGATCTGGTGCCGGATCTCCCGCCGGCCAATTTTGGCTCCAAGGACTATCGGCACTACGGGATCGCGACCCCCTTCACCGCCCATTACGAAACCGTGGCCAACTGCCACAACACGCCGGCCTGCATCTATGCCCTCGACCACCCGGACGCCCCGGAAACCGACCGGGCGGCCTTCAAGGCCTGGGCCAAGAAGCAGGGGCTGGTCCAGCAGCCGTCTTAAGGTTCCAGGATGGTGGAAAGGACAGACGGTTGCTGAAAATAACGTGTATGGAATGCCGCGCGCACCTCGTCGCGGTATTTTCCGGCAAAGGGCACCTGATGATGTTCGATGGTCCGTCCACCCCGAAGGCTGCTCATCCCAAATTGATAATCGGGAGATCCATCCGGCGTGGCGGTACAGAGCCAATCTCTCGGTGAATAGAAGTCAGTCCAGGGGTGTTCGCTAACCCGCGGATTGGTCAGGGCGCGATACAGCCGTTCCCGGATCGCTTCACTACGTAAAGCCATCACGGCCAGCGGACCACCCAGTGTGATGTGCCGAACGGGGATGCCCGTTTTCACCGACCAGTCGGCCAACAGGTCAACATGGAGGACGGTGCCAAAGCTGTGTGAAACAATGGTCAATCGATCAAAATCCTCCGATTGCAGCATTGCCTGCAATTGCTCGGTCAGCCGTCTCCAGATGCGCGCCTGGAGATTCTGATGACTTAAATAGCGTTCAGTAAAGTGGAGGATATTCACGACCTGATCGACAACCAGCGTGGCACCACCTCCAAGCAACATGGCCGCCAGGGCGGTCCCCCAATGCGTAAAATAGCTCAGGAGGTAGATCAGAAACTGAAACAGGCTATTCTCAGACGAATAGGCCAGGGCCTCCAGTTCATTGACCAGCGTGCCTCCGGTTGGCAGGACGGCGACATTCACAACGCCTGCAACGACGCCATACCACCAGAGCAGGAGGGCAAGGGCAGTAACCACGCCACCCACCGCGATGTATCGATTGCGCGCCTGGATGACCGGAGTCTTCGCCCAAAAACGGATCAGATACAGGCCTCGCAGGATTTGCTCCCGGATAGAGCGCTGAGTCAGCTTGTCGATGGTGTCACCCCAAAACCCTTCCATCAGGGAATAACGCACCGGATTTGCACGGTTTTTCAGGTGCAGACGCAGATTTCGAACCGGATGCCCATTTATCTCTCCCGGTGCCAGCAACGTGGCCTGGTCGACATCGGGAGCTGTCAGGAGGCCGCGCTCGAGTTTGGCCAATACATCTCCAGCTGTTTTCCCATCAATACCATGGATCAGGAGGATAGCCTCACGTTTCTCCACCGGATCGTTCATGGTTTGAACGATCCGTCCTCTACGCTCACGGGTCAATCTCCGCTATAAGCGATCCCTCTCGAACACCCAATGGATGAGCAAGCCACCGGCCCGCCCCTTTGAATGGACGGGGGCGGGCCAGGCCGGTCAATCTCCGTGGCATGCAACACCCCGACCACCCCGTCGCTTTTCATAATGTTGCCGATCTGCCCGACGCGCCGGGCGGCGGCCTGCACCTGGCCCGCTTTCCGAAGACGGTCTGGCCAAAGGCAGAGAATGGCCCGATTCCGATCCGGACCAGCAACGGCAGCGAGGTGCGGTTTGTCACCACGGGCGAGCGGGTGCGGGTTTACCTGCGCAGCCTGGCCCAGCCCTGCCGTCTGGTTGTTTTTCGCGGCAATCACATCCATCAGGTGATCGAGGATGCGGCCGACGGCCTGCGGCCCATCGAATTGTGGTTGCCCCCGCTGGATCCGAACTGGCGTCGGGACGCGCTGACGACCGGCGGTTTCGCGCCGGAGGTCATCCGGCTGCACAGCGTGGGGGGCACCCTCGCCTTTCACGGTATTGAAGCGCTGGGCGGGGCATTGCGCCCTCCGCAGCCGGAGGAGCTGCCCGCCCGCCATTGGCTGGCCTACGGGTCGTCGATCACGCAGGGCGCCAACACGGTCGACAACTATGTGAACCTGACGGGCCAATTGCTGGAGGCGGATGCGCTGAATCTGGGCATGGGCGGCTCCTGCTGGTGCGAACCGGCCATCGCCGACTTCATCGCCAGCCTGCCGGATATCGATGTGTATTCCCTCGAGTTGGGCATCAACATGAACCGGGCGGACTGGGACAACGACCAGTTCCGGAAACGAACCCACTACCTGCTCGACCAGCTGGCCGAGAAACAGTCCGGCAAACCCGTCTTTCTGTTCACGATCTTCAACAACCGGTGCCTCCACGAGGTCGAGCCCACCGGCCTTCAGCGCGATCAACGGGAGAAAAACGCCATCCTGCGGGAGGCCGCCGAGGACCGGCCGGACCAGGTGACGCTCATCGATGGCGAGGCCCTCATCCCGGATTTCCGCGGCTTTCGTACCGACCTGCTGCACCCCGAAAGCTTCGCCTACGCCCGCATGGCGATTCGGCTGGCGGATACCATGCGGCAGCAGCTGTAGTCAGGGTCACATCGTTCCGTTTCACCCGTTGCGTTCGTTGCGCCGTGGCGTGAACCCTCAGACCCCATTTACCCGATCTAAAAATCGATGTCGAAGGGCTGGTCCTCGCGGGGGATCACCACCGGCCAGCCAAAGGTTTCGGTGATTTCACCGGCAAAGGCCTAGCCCGCAGTCGACCAGCAGTCGCCGATCGCGCGTTTCCAGCGGGTGACGGGACCCGGTCACGGTGCCCGCCGCACCCAGAAAGGTCAGCTGGCTGATGGCCATCCTTTCATCCTAGGCAATCGTGCCCGGAGTTCGACTCAATTTGCCAATCAGCCGGGCGCCCCGTTCGCGCATTAGGATTGTTGACAATCCGGCCCTTCGGGCGGTGGATTCGCATATGCCCCCTGCGGATCTCATCCTTTTCCCACACAACGGCGTGTTTCAATTGAAGGAGCGGTTGACTGGTGCCGATCTGGCAGAGGACACCTCACCCGACCCGCTACTCGAACAGGCAATGGCAGCCCTCGCCTCCGATGGTGGCCGGTTGGAACTGGGGGCCGGCAGCTATCCGATCGGGAACACCATCGAGCTGCCGGCACGCACCACCCTGACCGGGGCCGGGCGATCGACACGACTGCAAGTCTCGGCGGCCGTGGGTATCCGATCGATGGATACCAAAGCGGCAATCATTTCGGACCTGGCGGTGGAGGCCGCCGGTGCCGATGCGGAAACCGGCATCCAATTTATGGGCGTGGGTGAAGGCGAATTGACCGAGTTGCACGTCCAGGGCTTCGCCCGGAATGGGATCCTGCTGTCCAACAACGCTTTTCTCTGCCAGGTCAAAGGTTGCCGGGCGGCGAACAATGCGGAAGCCAATTTCCGCCTCGAGCAGCTCGCCCAGGGCAGCCCGGTGGGCAACTATATCCCGAACGTGGTCAGCCATTGCCAGGCCTACGGCGGCGGCATCGGCTTCCTGCTGCACCGCGCCATCGTGGTCAACCTGGTCGGCTGCCAGGTGCTCAAGACACGGGGCGCGGCCTATGTCATCCGTGCGGTCAGCAACAGTGTCTGCCTGAACGGCTGCCGCAGTTTCAAGATCGACGGGGACGCGGTGCGCGTCGAGCAGAGCCACGAAATCAACATCACGGGAAACATCTTCTGCTGGCACCGGGCGACCGGCATCGTGCTGGAGGACGTCCGTTGGGGCGTCATCTCGGGCAACAACGTCATCGACTCGGGCTCGGAGATGACCGAGGACGCGCGCTCCATCGGCATCTGGCTGAAAGGGGAAACCAGGGGCGTACAGGTGACCGGCAACGCCGTCTTCAACTGGGGTGGCCAGGGCCTGCTGACCTACGGTATCCGCGAAACGGATACCTGCTCGGAAAATCAGATTACCGAGAACAACATCAACTGGTTTGACCGCGGGGGGGTCGTCAGCGACGGGGCCCGAACCCGGGCGAAAAACAACCACGCCGTCAAGGAACCGGCGTTCGAGGGAAAGCCCGACATGCCGGATCCGCGTTTCCGTTTCGACGACCTCGAGGCTTTTCTTCGGGAATGACGGGTCCTAGGTTGCGCGCCATGTCCAGCGACCGGCCCAACATTCTTTTTATCATGACCGACCAGCAGTCGGCGTCGGCGCTCAGCTGCGCCGGCTCGACCTGGATCGACACCCCGAACCTCGACCGGCTGGCGGCCCGGGGCGTTCGGTTCGACGCCGCCTATGTGGCTTACCCGGTCTGCACCCCGAGCCGGGCCAGCATCTTTTCGGGGCGCCTGCCGCACGAGACCGAGGCCATTCAGGTCCGGCCGCCGCGCGACAAGATCCGGGCGGACATCCGTCCCGACATGCTGGGCCACCGCCTGGCCGCCGCCGGCTACCGCTGCGGCTACGGCGGCAAGTGGCACCTCAATGGCACCATCGACATACCCGGGGACGGCAGCGAAGGCTTCGAGGCGTTCTGTGGTTTTGACGACTTCAAGCTGACCGAGGCGACGCTCGCCTGGATCGACGGCGCAGTGCAAGGCGACCGGCCCTGGTTCGCGGTCGCGAGTTACGACGATCCGCACAACATCTGCGAATGGGCGCACGGCCAGCCGCAGATCTGGGGAACCCTGCCCGACCCGCCGCCCGAAGACGCCTGTCCGCCCTTGCCGGCCAACCACGCCGCCACGCCCTACGAGCCCGCTGCGGTCACGGACTGCCGCCGCTGGCTCGACACGCTGGGTTACCCGATCTTCAGCTGGGGACCGCGCGAGTGGCGGGCCTTCCGCTGGGCCTACCAGCAGTTCGTGGAGCGGGTGGACCGCCGGATTGGCGAGCTGATGGACGGTCTGGAGGCCCGCGGCCTGCTGGAGAAGACGCTGATTGTGATGACCAGCGACCACGGCGACCTGCAGGGCGAACACCAGTTTCACCAGAAGTGCGTGGTCTACGAAGCCTGCCTGCGCGTGCCGCTGATCGCCGCCGGCCCCGGCATTCCGGCCGGCCGGGTCATCCCGGCCACGGAACCGGTTTCGGTGGGGATCGACCTGTTTCCGACCTTTTGCGACTACGCCGAAGCGGACCTGCCGGACGGGCTGGAAGGGCGCTCGCTTCGCCCGCTCTGCGAGGGAAACGCCGAAAGCCTGGACCGGTCCTCGATCTTCGGCATGGGCGAACCGAACAAGAACGGAAACCTGGCGGGGGGTTGCCGGTATGTCCGCACCGCGCGCCACAAGTATGTCGCCTATGTCGACGGCTTTCCCAACGAGGAACTCTTCGATCTCGAGAACGATCCCGGCGAAATGATCAACCTGGCGCGGTCCGAGGCGCACCGATCCATCCTGCTCGAGCACCGGCAGGAACTGCAGGCCTGGCTGGACCGGACCGGTGACCGCTTTCGCGGCGGTCATTACGGGTTTCCCGAGGGCTATGAGGCCAGGGGCGTCGCACCCGGCAGCGGGTTTCCGGCATGGTGAGGGGTACGTGATCCCCGCGGCCGCCGGGGACGGCGGCCCTCCCGGGGTGATTCGCGACGACAGCGGGAGGGCGGTCGTCCCCGACCGCTGCTGGTCGCGCTACAGACCGACCAGACGACCGAGGGCAATCATGAGGATGACGCCGGCGGTCAAGCCGATGGCGACCGTCTCCTTAGGCGCTTTCCGGAAGGACTCGGGCAGCAGGTCGTCGATCACCAGGAACACCATGGCACCGGCGGCGAAGCCCATGCCGGCGGGCAGCAGCGGCTCGAACAGCCAGATCAACCAGGCGGCCAGCGGAGCAAAGATCGGCTGCGGCAGACTGGTCAGCAGGGCCCAGCCCAGGCAGCGGTTGACCGAAAGGCCCTGGGCTCGCAGCGCAAGCGTGATGGCGATCGCCTCAGGGATGTTGTGCACGGCCAGCGCCGAGACCACCGCCAGGCCGAGACCCAGTTCCCGGCTGCCGAAGGCAACTCCGATGGCAACGCCTTCGGGTGCTGAATGCACGGTCATCGCCATCACAATGAGGAGCGCCTGGCGCCCCCCGCTCCGGCGCAAGCTCATCACATCGAACTCCTGGTGCCGGTCCAGCCAGCGCGAAACGAACAGGTAGAGGAAAGCGCCCGCTCCGACGCCGGCAGCCACTTCCCAACCCTGCAGGCCGGGTGTGCGGTCCAGGCCGGCACCCACCAGCTGGACCAGGCTGGCGGCCATCATCATGCCGGCCGCCACCGCGGCGAACAGGCCTTCAGTTCGGGCCTTGAGCGCCTGCAGGAAGTAAAACGGGATCACCCCGAAGACCATCGACACGTCGGCCAGGACCGCAGCGAGGAAGGTGACGAGGATCAGCTGGCCGAGGTTATCCATGAGGAGCCCGGTCCGGAGCAACGGAGCCGGGGGTCGCGGCTGTCACTGAATATTGGCTTCGAGGCGCTTCAACGCGGCGGTTTTGTCGCGATTGACGATGGCTTCGAGGATGCGGCGATGTTCCTCATAGGCCTCCATGAGCGTTTTGTGCCGGGAATAGGGCAGCATCATGTGTGTGACGATAGGCATCCAGATTTCCAGCAGGTTTTCATCGCCCAATGCCCGGAAAATCGATTCGTGAAAGCGAATGTCCACCTCGGCTGCCAGGCCGACATCCTCCGCCAGGCAGGCCTCCCGAAAGGCGACAAGATCGGCCTCCCAGGCCTGCAATAACCCGTCGTCGACCGACGGCCAGAGCTGTCTCAACGCAAAGGTCTCGACCTGGCGCCGCAGACCGACGATCAACCGGCGGCTCTCCGGACTCGTCTGCGTGCCCACCCGTGCGCCGCGGTTGCGCTCCGCCACCACCAGCCCCTCCTTCGACAACTGCAGCAGCGCGTCACGAATCGGTCCCCGGCTCACCCCGAAGCGCTTCGCCAGGTGCTGCTCCCGCAATGCCTCCCCCTGCCCGATCTTTCCGGAAAACACGTCCCGCCGCAAATGCGCGGCGATTTGCTCACGTATGCTCTGTATCGATTCCATGCCGTTGGGCGGACTCCCGGCTTTGCAGCCCAGGACCTCCTACCTCTGCCAAGCCATCCGCCACGGAGCAAGGCTGCTTGTGTATTGTCAATTGTTTGCAATCTGGTGCGGCCGGGTATTACGGTTCCGGGCTCGTTGCCTAGTGGACCCGTCATGCCGACCAAACCGATCCTGAACCCAACGGAGGCCGCCCGGCTGGTGCCGGACGGGGCCTGGTTGGCGATCCAGGGGTCGGGCGGTGGGGCCGGTGAGCCGACGGCGCTGCTCCGAGCGATCCGGGAGCGGTTTGACACGGCGGGCACGCCGTCGGGCCTGACGCTGGTGCACGCCACCGGGCTGGGTGACAAACAGGCAATCGGGGCCGACCTGCTGGCGGTGGAGGGACTGGTTGAGCGCGACATAGCGGGCCATCTGGCGATGGCACCGCAGATGGGTCGGCTGATTCAGGAGAACCGGGTAGCGAGCATCAACTTTCCGCAGGGCGTGCTCAGCCACATGTACCATGCGGTGGCGGGCCGAAAGCCGGGAGTTTTCACGAAGGTGGGTTTGAAGACCTACATCGATCCACGTCTGGAAGCGGGGAAAATGAACGACCGGGCGAAGGCGGAACCCGACCGTGTCCGAGTCATGGACATCGACGGGGAGGAGTGGCTCTTTTTTCCGCGCTTTCACTTCGACGCGGCCCTGATCCGGGGCACGACGGCGGACGAACACGGCAACATCACCGCCGAACAGGAGGCGGCTTTTCTGGAAGCTATCACGATCGCTCAGGCGGCCAAGGCCTGCGGAGGGAAAGTCATCGCCCAGGTCAAATACCTGGCAAAGGCGGGCACGCTCGACCCGCGTAATGTGAAGATCCCCGGGGTCAGTGTGGACGCCGTGGTGGTCGATCCAACGCAGCGTCAGACCTGTCTGAGGGAATACGAGCCCGCCCTCTGTGGTGCGGTTAAAATGCCGCTCGAGCGCATTCCCCCGTTGCCCCTCGACGCCCGGAAGGTCGTCGCCCGGCGGGCCGCCCGGGAACTCAACCCCAACGCGATCGTCAACCTGGGCGTAGGCATGCCCGATGGCGTGGCGTCGGTCGCCACCGAGGAGGGGATCATCGACACCCTGACCTTCACCGTCGAACAGGGGCTGGTGGGCGGCATGCCGGCTGGCGGGGTCGAGTTCGGCGTGGCCTACAACCCCAGCGCTATCATCGGCGAGGACGACCAGTTCAATTTCTACGATGGCGGCAACCTCGACATCGCCTTCCTCGGCATGGCGCAACTGGACGGCTCGGGCAATGTGAACGTCTCGAAGGTCGGCAACCTGCTTGCCGGTTGCGGTGGGTTCATCAACATCACGCAGAATGCGAAGAAGGTCGTCTTTTGCGGCACCTTTACCGCCAAGGGGTTTGCCTGCACGGTGAATGACGGCCTTCTCACCATCCAACAGGATGGCAGCATCCGGAAATGCGTCGATCAGGTCGAACAGATCACCTTCAGCGGGGCGTTTGCCAAGGAGCGCCAGCAGCCCGTCCTCTTTATCACCGAGCGCGCGGTCCTCGAACTGCGCACCGACGGCCTCTGGCTGACCGAGATCGCGCCCGGGGCGGACCTGGACAAAGGTATCCTGGGGCAGATGGCCTTCGAGCCCAGGATTCCCGAGGACGGCCCCGCCCTCATGGACCCCGACCTCTTTCGCTGAAGATGAGCGCACTCCCCACCACGGTCGACCTCACCATCAACGGCAGCCGGGCCGACCTTGTGCTGACGCCGGCCCGGGAAGGCAAGCCCCCCACCCTCAACCACGCCGTCCTCGATGCTCTGGACACCCGACTCGCGGAAATCGAGCAGCGGGCCGACGCCCTGCGGCTGGTGGTGGTCCGCAGCGCCAGCGAACGCTTCTTCTGCGTGGGCGCCGACATCCAGGCGCTCAGTACCATCGACGTGGATACGATTGGAGACTGGGTGCGCCACGGCCACCGGGTATTTAACCGGCTCGAGGATCTGCCGGTCCCGGTCGTCGCCCGCGTCGACGGCTTCGCGCTGGGCGGAGGCCTCGAACTCGCTCTGGCCTGTGACTGTATCTACGCCGCGGATACAGCAAAAGTCGGTCAGACCGAGACGGCCCTCGGTTTCATCACAGGCTGGGGCGGCGCGGCGCGGCTGGCCGCACGGATCGGCCCGGGACACGCTCGCGAGCTGCTCTTTGCCGGTCGGGTACTGGAGGCGACCGACGCGGCGGCGCTGGGGCTGATAGACCGATGCGCATCGGCTGAGGCCATCGACGCGGCCTTGAATCAATTTCAACACGAGTTGGAGGAAGCCGCCCCCGAAGCCGTCTGCCAGATGAAGCAGCTGATGCGGGCAACGAGCACCGTGGACCGCACGGTCAGCCTGGAAGCGGAGGTGGCGGGGTCGATCCGTTGCCTGCAATCCGAGGAAACCCGCCGCCGCCTGGCTGACTTTCTGGCCAAACGCCGTAAAGCCTGAGCACCAAAATTGTTACCATGACCGACGACACCATTACCCCGCGCACCTACCACGCCTGGATCGCCAACGAATGGGTCGCCTCAGGCGAAGCCGGCACCTACCAGCGTTTCAGCCCCGCCCACGACGTCCTCGTCGGCACCTATCCGGAATGCGGCCGGCAGGATGTCGACCGGGCGGTGGCCGCCGCCCGCGACGCTTTCGACACCGGGCCCTGGCCCCACAGCACGGGCACTGACCGCGAAACGTTGTTGCGGAAAGTCGCCGCGGGCATCCGCGCACGAAAGGAGGAGCTGGCCCGGGTCGAAACCCTCGAAAGCGGCAAACCGATCTCGCAGGCCCGCGACGAAATGGACTGGGCGGCCGGGCTCTGGGATTACGCCGCCGCGCTGGCCCGCAATCTCCACGGCGATACGGTCAACACCCTCGGCCGGGCCGACCTCGGGCTGATGCTGCGCGAGCCGATCGGCGTGGTGGGCCTGATCACGCCCTGGAATTTTCCGCTGCTGATCATTTCGCAGAAGCTGCCCTTTGCGCTGGCCGCCGGCTGCTGTGCGGTCATCAAGCCCAGTGAGCTGACCCCCGGGACGACGCTGGTGCTGGGGGAAATCCTGGAGGCGGCCGGGCTGCCCGACAACGTGGTGCAGATCGTCACCGGTTACGGGGATCCGGTGGGTGCGGCGATCGGCGAGCACCCGGGCATCGACATGGTGTCGTTCACAGGGTCGACAGCGATCGGCAAACGCGTGATGGCGGCGGCCGCCGGCAATCTCAAGAAGGTGGCCTTCGAACTGGGGGGCAAGAACCCGCAGATCCTCTTTCCCGACTGCGACTGGGCGGCGGCCGTGGATGCGGTGACCTTCGGCACGCTCTTCAACATGGGCGAATGCTGCAACAGTGGCAGCCGGATCCTGGTCCATGCCGACATGGCGGACCGGTTTGTGGCGGATGTCGTGGAACGTATCCGGACGGTCCCGGTCGGCGACCCGCTCGACCCCGCGGTCAAAATCGGCGCCATCATCGACCCCAAACAGTTCGACAAGATCAAGGGCTACCTCGAGGAGGGAAAACAATGCGGCGCGACGCTGCGCCTCGGTGGCGACGTACTGGACACCGGCAAGGGTCGGTTCATCCAGCCCACGGTTTTCGACACGACGGATCCGAATGCCACCATCGCGCGGGAGGAAATCTTCGGACCGGTCCTGACGGTCGTTCGGTTTCAGTCCGAGGAGGATGCCATCCGCATCGCCAACAGCACCGCCTACGGGTTGTCGGGATCGGTCTGGACCCGCGACGTCGACCGGGCCATCCGCCTGGCTCGCGCCATCCGGGCGGGCACCGTCTGGGTCAACACCTTCATGGACGGTGCGCCGGAACTGGCTTTCGGCGGCTACAAGCAGAGCGGCCTGGGCCGCGAACTGGGCCGGTTTTCCGTCGAAGAGTACACCGAGCAGAAAACCGTCTACCTGCACACCGGTCCCCGGACCGGTCTCTGGCATCCCCCGCAGGGTTGAGGGCGGGGTTGGGGCGGAACGGGACCATCGCACAGCGCCACGGCGGCACGACTGTAGGGCGGGTTCCTCCATTCCAAGCCGGTTTTGATCGGCAGCGGGAAGCCATGATTTCATTGTGATAAGGTCATGGGCAACGACCTGAAGTTCACACCCCTCAACGCGGACCTGGCGGCTTACGTCGACCGGCATCGAAGTGACCGGGAGGATTCTCTTCTGACCCGCCTCCGGGCCGAAACCCGGGAGGCCCTCGCTGACCGGTCGGGCATGCAGATTCCAGCCGATCAGGGCACCTTTTTTTCCATCCTGACCGCAGCGATGGAGGTGCGTACGGCCGTTGAAGTGGGGACTTTTACCGGTTACAGCGCGCTCTGCATCGCCCGGGCGCTCGCCCCTGGCGGGCACCTGCACTGTTTCGATGTGAGTGACACCTACACAGCTATCGCCCGGCGTTACTGGGCTGAGGCCGGGGTCGGGGACCGAATCACCCTTCACCTCGGCGACGCCCGGGAATTACTCGACAAGCATGCTCCGCAGGAAATCGACCTCGCCTTTGTCGACGCAGACAAGGCCGCCTACCCGGCTTATGCCGACCTCCTGATCCCACGCATGCGCCCGAATGGCCTGCTGCTTTTCGACAACGTGCTCTGGCACGGAAAAATCACCGACCCCGGTGCCGATGACCCCGACACGCTGGCACTCCGCGCCCTGAATGAGACGCTGACCACGGATCCGCGCCTTGAAGCCTCGATCCTGACCGTTGGGGACGGCATTTTAATGGCACGCAAACGCTAAATCTCATGACTGCCTTCAAGAATCTCCCCTACCGACCGCAACAGCCAAAAAGCTACCTACCCGCCATCGGGTTGATCGGTTGCGGCGGCATCACGGAAACCCACCTCAAGGCGTATCAGCAGGATGGTTACACCGTGGCCGCCTTCGCCGATCTGTCCGAAGAGAACGCCAAAGCACGCCGGGACAAATGGTTCCCCGAGGCGGACGTCTACACCGACCACCGCGCCCTCCTGGCCCGGCCGGATATCGAAGTCGTCGACATCGCCACGCATCCCAAGCCGCGGGTCGGCCTGATCCGGGAAGCGCTGGAGGCCGGTAAGCATGTCCTGTCGCAAAAGCCCTTTGTTCTCGATCTGGCTATCGGGGAGGAACTCGTCGCGCTGGCCCGGGACAAGGGGCTTCGTCTGGCCGTCAACCAGAACGGCCGCTGGTCCCCTCCTTTCAGCCTGATGCGCGAGTCGGTTACCGCCGGACTGGTCGGGCGGGTCCTCAGCATCGACTGCTGCATGCAGCTCAACCACACCTGGATCAAGGGAACCCCTTTCGAGGCCATTCACCACGCCATCCTCTATGATCTGGCGATCCACTGGTTCGACTTTTTCGTGAGTTGTCTGCCGGGCCAATCGGCGGAGTCCGTATCCGCACACGCGATACCTGTGCCGGAGACCGATATCGAGCCGCCCATGCTGACGCAGGCGATCATGCGCTTTCCGCGCAGCACAGCCTCCCTGGTGATGAGCGCCGCCACCCCGAAGGGCGGTAACTGCGATGTCACTACCATCACGGGCACCGGGGGTGTGGTCCGCCGGATCGCACGGCCCGGCGAGCCGGACGCAGTGGTCTATACCCCGGCCGGGGGAGAATCCGAGTCGCTGGCCCCCGAAGGCGGCTGGTTCCCCGACGGATTCCGCGGCACGATGGGCGAGTTGCTCTGTTCGATCGAGGAAGACCGGCCCTGTCAGATCGACGCGGCGGCCAACCTCGACAGCCTCGCGCTCTGCTTTGCGGCCATGGCCTCGGCTGACCGCGGCGGAGAAGCGGTGCGGCCCGGATCGGTGCGCAGCATCGGCTGATCGCATCGCTTTTCCGGGCATCCCTTGCAGGGAATCCCCCGCTTCCGGTAAGATCGGGCCATTCGATCCTCCCATTCCATTCCTGTTTCATGATCAAACCGAACGAACTGAAAGACGTCCTGCTGATCACCTGGCACGGTATCCACGAACTGGATATCTTTCCGGGTCTGCCCGACACCGGCGGTCAGAATATCTACGTCCAGAACATGGCGGAGATGATCCACGACCACTACGGCTCGCGGGTCTTCATCCTCAATCGCGGCGGATTCACCCACCCCTACACCGAACGGATGCGGGAGGGTTACACCAAAGACCCGAACCGGGAACTCTATGTCCTGCATGTCGCGGATGAGGTGCCGGCCTTTCTGCGCAAGGAATACCTGTCCGGGGCTTTGATCGAGATGGCCTCCGAAAAAGTACTCGAGCAGCTGCCACGCGACTACGACCCCGACATGATCATCTCTCATTTCTGGGACGGCGGGCTCATGGCCCGCTTCCTCAAGCGGACCTTCACCCGCACCCCGCATATCTGGATCCCGCACGAACCGGTGGGCATGAAGAAGGCGCCCATGCCCGACCTGCACCATGAGCGCCACAGCATCCCCTCCCGCGAACGCTACGAGGGCCTCGTGGCCGCCGACGCGGATGCCATTGGCTCCACCTCGAAACTCACCCGGGACGACCTGGAGGACAGCTACAACGGCCAATACAACGACAAGATCATCGATATCTTTCCGGGCGTGAACACCGACCGGTTTCATCCCGGGGAGGATCCCGTCTTGCCCGGCAGCCAGTGCCGGCTCCACGCCGAGTTCCTCAGCATGCCGGAGGAGCTGTTCACCAAACCGCATATCTGCGAGTTCGGGCGGTCCGATTCGCTCAAGGACAAGGACAAGGCGGTTGAAGTCTTCGTCAAGGTCGCCCGGGAGGATCCCGAGATCCATATGTTCATGAATCTGGATGAACGGATGGAGCCCGGCATCGCCAAACGCATCCGGAAAATCGTGGATGAGGCCGGTATCGAAGACCGCATCACGATTTTCAGCCCCGAGCAGCTGCCACAGACCGGCCACGGCAGCGAAATCATGCCCGATATCATCCGCACCTCCCGTCTGTTCCTGTCGATGTCCGTCATGGAGGGCTTTGGCATGGCCGCCTGTGAAGCCGCGGCCAGCGGCGTCCCGGTCGTCGGCACCGACCAGATCCCGGTTGTCACCGATATCATCGAACCCGCCGGCGGAGGCAAGGTCGTCGAGGGCAAGCACGTCGACCAGGCCGCGAAGGCCGTCCTCGACATCCTGCGCCTGTCCGACGAAGACCATGCCACCATGGCCAAAAAGGCCTACGATTCGGTGATTCCCCGCTACCGCTGGGATACCATCGTCGAGTCCATGTTCGAGCAGTTCTCTGCCTTGAACGGGTGAGCGGCAGCCAGGTGGAAACGTAACCGCAAAGCCGCAAAGGAACGCCCCGGGAAACGCGGAGGTCTCAAGCGGCAGGTTACAAAGAACCGGGCTGGTTCAGGATCTACCGGTCTTTACGGAAAATTGCGGTAGATGTCACCGCGGCTCAGGAACCGAATCATACGAACACCGGAGTCGGTTTGTTTAATATTTCCGGATCTCGTACCTTCCGCAGATCACGCTCGAAGGCTTTATGAAACTCAACGTTCATGGTTGAGGGCGTCGAAGACAGCCGCTCGGGTGGCCAGATCGGTGGATTCACCGACCTTCATGGCCTCCATGAACTTTTTATCTTCGATAACCTCTTCAATGACCTGCGCAAACAACTCACGATTCTGGTCGAAGACTTCAGACACCGATTCTTTGATGAGTTGTTTCAACTCGTCCCTTTCGATGGGTAGGCTCATGGATCGAATCTAACCGGGATTGGACCTCAGTCAATTTCCACGATTCTGATGAAAAATCCGGGATATCGGTATCAAACGGCTTCCAGCCCAACGGCCTGAAGCCGTGTCCCCGTGGCGCTGTACGATGCCCCGCTTCCCGGTAGGCAACCGCAAAGCCGCAATGGCCGCGAAAGCTAGCTGTGAACGACCCGCGCGCAGCACCCGCCCACGCCTGAAGGCGCGGCCACGTCTCAAGGCTCCGGATACGCCGGTGGGGAACCGCAGATGGCGCAGATGGGGCAAGACCAAGCCCAGGCACGCGCGTTGGCCGTCCGGCATCGCCGGACCTTCAGCCGGTGCCTGCGATTTGAGGATATCTCCTCTTGGCCCGGCTAAAGCTCGGGCCTCCGTTTGGGCTCAAACACTGTCGCGGACGCGGGCAAGCACCTGATCGGCGCCGGTTTCGAGGATATCGCCGTGCGCCATGATGAGGCGATCCACGGGATGCTCGAGGATCCGGTTGATTGAATCGCGAAAGGCGGGCTTGTCGCGGATCAGCATACGGAACAGCCGACTTTGAGCCGGGTAGGTGCGCATCCCGGATGCCCAGCGCATGACCCATTTGGTCAGACCGGATGCGGTCGTTCCGTAGTTGAAGACAAGATCGCCGACGACGACGGTCCGGCTGGGCCGATGAATCAAAGCATACTCCTGAAGTCGGGGCATGCCGGCAATCGGGACGAGTCGGAGCGAATCGTCGAAATGCCGGTCGAAGCGATTCAGACTCTCCACCCGGTCGCCATCGGTTTTCCGTGCGCGGGGAAGGAGTGGATAGGGCACCCCATAGGGGATTTCCGGAAAGGCCGCCATTCCGTCTTTCATATAGGTGTCATGGATGGCGTTGGCTTCCATCATCACCAGCGGTCGATCCGCGGCCAACTCACGAAGGGCCTCCACATCCTTGCGTCTGAAAGGTGCGGTGGAATGAATCAGCACGGATCCCGCATCCATCCGAACAATCGTGACGCGCCTGCCTAACTCCAGGCCGAAGGTCCTCAATGGAAAATCGAGCGCCCAAAGATTGTCCGTAATCGTCTGCATCCAGATACTTTGCCGGAGCAAAGACCCCAGCACAAGAACAGCGCCGCCGATGGAGGCTTGAAGGAACGATCCTGCCGTTCAGGATGCCGATGATTTCCCCAACCCCATGCAAGGCCTGACTCCGATCGACTGGGGCGTCATCGCCCTCTATTTCGTCATCCTGCTCGTCATCGTCTGGCGGGCGGCCCGCCGGCAGGAAACCTCCGCCGACTACTTCCTGGCGGGCCGCAACATCGGCTGGTTCGTCGTCGGGGCCTCGCTCTTCGCATCGAACATCGGCTCCGAACACATCGTCGGCCTGGCCGGCAACGGCGCCACCAGCGGTATGGCGATGGCGCACTGGGAGCTGCATGCCTGGATCATGCTGATGCTGGGCTGGATTTTCGTGCCGTTCTACTACCGGAGCGGGGTCTACACCATGCCCGCGTTTCTCGAGAAGCGCTTCAATGCGAAAACCCGCTGGGTATTGAGCTGCGTTTCGCTGGTCGCCTACGTCTTCACCAAGGTATCGGTCACGGTCTACGCGGGTGGCACCGTCTTCGGCGTCATCCTGCCGGACACCTTCGGCAGCCCGGAAAACGCCTTCTGGATTGGTGCCTTGACCACCGTGATCCTGACCGGGCTGTACACGGTCTTCGGGGGCTTGCGGGCGGTGGTGTTCACCGACGCCCTGCAGGCGGTCATCCTGTTGATCGGCTCGATCTTCATCACCTTCTTCGGGCTGCGGCTGCTCGGGGGCTGGGGCGAGCTGGTTTCGGTGGTCGAGGCCAACAAAGAACAGTTCGCGCTGTGGCGCCCGCTGTCCGATCCCGACTTCCCCTGGCTGGGCATCCTGATCGCCTCGCCGATCGTCGGCATCTGGTACTGGTGCACCGACCAGTACATCGTCCAGCGGACGCTGGCCGCGCGCAACCTGACCGAGGCCCGCCGCGGCACCATCTGGGGCGGCTTCCTCAAAGTCTGGCCGGTCTTCTTCTTCCTGGTGCCGGGGCTGATCGGCTATGCCCTGCACCAGAAGGGGCTGCTGGCTATCCCGACCGAAACGGTCGACGGCGAGACACAGATTATCGGCGATCAGGTCTTCCCGGTCATGGTGAGTTCGCTGCTGCCGGAAGGGCTGCGGGGTCTGGTCGTCGGTGGGCTCCTCGCGGCCCTCATGAGTTCGCTTTCCTCGCTCTTCAATTCCTGCGCCTCGCTTTTCACGGTCGATATCTACGAGAAGATCCGGCCGGAGGCGACCGAGCGTCAGTTGGTGACGACCGGCCGTATCGCGACCGGCGTGGTCGTCGTGCTGGGCATTCTCTGGATACCCATCATGCCCCTGGTATCGGAGGGCGGCCTTTACCAGTACCTGCAGAGCGTACAGGGCTACCTCGCGCCACCCATCACCGCCGTGTTCCTGCTCGGGCTGTTCTGGCCACGCATCAATGCCGGCGGCGCCTTTGCCGGGCTCGTCACCGGCTTCGTGGCCGGCATGCTCAAGCTGACCTGTCAGGCGCTGGTGGGGGCGGACATCCTCACCGCGCCCGCCATCCTGGTCGCCTTTGGCGAACTCAATTTCCTGTACGCCAGCGGCTGGCTCTTTGCGTTGTCCATCGGGGTCGTGGCCGGGGTGTCGCTGGCCACACCGGCGCAGGACCGCGCCCGCCTGGCCGGACTGACCATCCCGACCCTGAGCGCCACCGACCGGCGGGAGATCCGCGCCAGCTGGAACGGCTGGGACGCCGGCCTGACGCTCGGGGTGCTTGCCCTGGTCATCGGGGTCTACCTCTATTTCAGCTTCTGGGTGTAAATGGCTGTCGCAAGGTTTCCGAACAATCGGCACGCCTATAGATCAAAGGCGGCGACGGCGCGATAGACCGCCCGATCGATGTCCTCCCGTTCGGCACTGTCGACGGGCACGGCCAGGTAGGCCTGGCCCACACGACGGCAATACTTGTCCAGAATATCCGGGTAGCGACCGAAGCCAAAGACAGTCATCAGGCTCATCGGCAGATACATGTCAGGGCGGCGTTCGCCTTTTTCCTGCCAGAGCGCAAGGCTGCGCGTGCCGACCGGATCGGTGAAGGCCACCCAGGACCGGTCCGGCAAATCCGCGTGCCAGCGCTCCTTGAGCGTACCCGCCTCCCCGTCAGACCGGAGCCATTGGCTGGTGGCGGGCTCCCAGACACCCCCGGGCGTACCTTCATAGAGAAACCACCAGGGGATGCCCGGGGTATCCGTCAGGCGGATACAAAGGCCTTCCCTCCGGACTGTCGTTTCGCAGGTCCACAAAGCGTCGGCCGACCGTGAACGGATCTGAAGCCGGTCCGGCTCAGCCGTCACTATCTCGGAATGACAGCCATTGGTTCCGGTGTTTCCCGGGTGGAAGTAACCGGTTTTCAGGTCCACGTGCACCAGATTACCCAAGCCCCGAAAGGCGCCTTCCGCTCCAGGTTTCGGAGACCAGGCGATCCAGTCGTCGCCGTCGGGATCGTGCAGGTGAGCGACCGCCCCTCCCTCGCGATGAAAGACCCAGGTCCACTCGGCCGCTTCGATCCGCCAGGCGGAATGACCGCAATCTTTCTCTTCAAGGTACACCAGATCAACAGCCATGGCAGGAAGCTAGCCAACAGGGGACCGCCGCACACGCTGTAGCAACGGTTTGCGGCCGGTTCAGCGGGCTCCGGACCGGGAACGGGTTGTCCCGCCGGGCGGGGTGAATCAACCGACGGAGGAGCTGAGGGCTACCTCGACGGGCCGGGCATCGCGCCAGAGCGCTTCCAGGCTGTAATAATTGCGCTGCTTCTCGGTAAAGAGGTGCACCATGAAGTCGAAGGCATCGACCACCAGCCAACCTTCCCGGGTATCGCGGTCTGTCCCGATGGCGTCGATGCCGTTTTTCCTCATGGCCACTTCGAGGGCGTTGCGCATAGCCTTCAAGTGCGGTTCCGACGTCCCGGTGGCCACCACCAGGTAATCGGTGACGGTACTCTGACCGCTTACGTCGAGGATAGTCAGGTCGCTGGCTTTCTTGTCTTCCAGGACCTGGGTGCAGACCCGGACTTGATCCAGAGTCGCTTCGCGCCGGTTGTCATGATCCATAGGCGGGTGTGGATGCCTTTCGTTGATAGAGGTTTTCGGTTTGGATGATTCGGTGCACAGCCGGGTGCACCAGAAAGTCGATGGAACGACCGTCCGCCAGGGCTCGGCGGATCTCGGTGGAAGACAGATCGAGCTGGCGGTCGGGCAGCCGCACCGTCTGCAGACCGTCCATGGAGGCAGGCGGTTCCGGATCGGTTCCGGGACGGGCCGCAACGGCGAAAATCAGTTGCTCGCAAAGGCGGTCGACCGCTTTCCACTGGTCGAGCTGGCTAAGCTGATCGGCTCCTATCAGCCAGTAAAAGGTGGCCCCCGGCTCGATTTCCGCCAGCGCCGTGACCGTCTCGATGGTATAGCTGGTTCCACCGCGCCGAATCTCCAGATCGGTGGCGGAAAAACCGGCCGTATCCGCGATGGCGGCCCGAAGCATTTTCAAGCGGGTTTCCCCGTCGGCCCTGGGTCCGTCCTTCCTCAAGGGCGCGCGGGCGGCCGGAATAAAAACGACCTCATCCAGCTCACAGGTTTCCCGGAAATCCCGGGCGAGGATCAGGTGCCCGCAGTGAACGGGATCGAAGGAACCGCCGAATAACCCGATCTGCCGGTTGACCGGATTCACAGGCAGGCTTTCGCGGCGGCCCGGGGTGATTTCCCCGTCGCGGCGTCAAAGCGCCAGCGTTCAGCAGTTGGGCCAGTCCGATAAATCACAATGATTTGATGTGAATAACCTGTTGGCCATAGCCCCGTTTGGCAAGGCGCGTTTTCGCTTTCGGGAAATTTTCAGCTCGAAAAAGCCGGGCATTGCCAGTCTGCGCCTGGGTGCGCAGCATCCGCGGCCGTGGACTGGAAGCACGGTATCGTTGATTTTGCCAAAGGGTTCGCCATGGGTGCGGCCAACGTGATTCCGGGTGTTTCCGGAGGCACCATTGCCCTCATCACCGGCATTTACGCCCGGTTGCTGGCCGCACTGAAGCACTGTGATATCCAGGCCCTGCGCCTATTACTGAAGCGGGACTGGAGTGCCTTCGCCCGCCGCATCGACCTGGCGCTGCTGGTGCCCCTCGGCCTCGGGGTGGTGGTCAGCATCCTGACCCTGGCGCGTCTCCTCGAATGGCTCCTGGCCGATCATCCGGTCCCGACTTTCGCCTTTTTCTTCGGGCTGATCGTAGCGAGCCTGCCCTGTCTGGCCCGGGAGGTTTCGCGGTGGACGCCGCCCCGGATTGCTACCCTGTTGATGGGTTGCGGGGTCGCGGCCGGTGTCGCCTTCCTCGCACCGGCCCAGGCCAACCCGGCAATGGCCTACCTGTTTCTTTGCGGAGTACTGGCGATCTGCAGCATGATCCTGCCGGGTCTTTCGGGCTCCTTCATCCTGATTTTACTGGGCAACTACGCGCTGGTTCTGGAAGCCATCAACCGGCTCCAACTGGACCGGTTGATTCCGTTTACCCTGGGATGCGGGTTCGGCCTGCTGGCATTCGCCCATTTGCTTACCTGGGTTTTTCGCCGGTATCCGGATCGCACCCACGCCTGCATGACGGGTTTCGTCGCCGGATCCCTGCTGGTGCTCTGGCCCTGGAAGTCGGCACGCACGGTTACGCAATCGGTTGCCGGGGAAACACAGGAAATCGCGGTCGGCTATACCTGGAGCTTACCTGCCCTCGATGCATCGTTCCTGCTCGCGCTGGTCGCCGCCTCGCTCGGCGTGGCCTGCCTGACGGCCGTCGAATGGCTGGCTCGAAGAAAGCCTTCAGGTTGAAATTCCGGCGTTGCCAGCAAGACCCGGCCAGAACAACGCTTTAAGCGTTCTTCCCCGGCCCAGGTGGCGGAACCGGTAGACGCTGGAGACTTAAAATCTCTTGTCCGCAAGGGCGTGCGGGTTCGAGTCCCGCCCTGGGCACTTCAATCGCTTATCCCCGAGATCCGATCCATGGCTCCGTCTCACCCCGAACTCTCCGGCCATCGTCCCACCATCGCCCGAACCCTGGCTCACGTTTATGTGGAAAACGGGTCCCGGTTCGCTGACCGGCCAGCCTTTGCCACACGGGATAAGCACGGTCACTACGCATCCATCACCTACGCCGACTTGCTGGAGCGGGGGCGCAACCTGGCGACCGCGCTGATCGAGCTTGGTGTTCGGCACCGGGACCATGTGGCCATCCTCGCTGATAACCGTCTGGAGTGGATCCTGGCCGACTACGGCACGCTGCTGGCGGGTGCGGCCGATGTCCCGCGTGGGACCGATGTCACCGACCAGGAGATTGTCTATATCCTGACCCATGCCGATACCCTGACCGTTTTCGTGGAGGATGAAGCGATGATGGAACGCGTGAGGCGAAACAGCGATCGCCTGCCCGACATGATACAGGTCATCCTGATGGACCCCGCGGGTCAGCCGGCGGAAGGCGTTCTCCCGATGCAGAACCTGATCGAACGGGGGGCCACCCTGCGGGCGGAAGGTGACCGGAAGGTGGAGGAGCGCCTGGAGCGCCTGCGTTCGGATGACCTCTTCACGCTCATCTACACCTCGGGGACGACGGGCAAACCCAAGGGCGTGCAACTGACGCACGCCAACATGCTTTCGCAGATTCGCAATGTTCCGCTCATCCTGCGACCAGACGATCGGATCCTTTCGGTTCTCCCGATCTGGCACAGCTACGAGCGCGTCTTCGAAATGCTGGCCATCGCCAACGGCTGCTGCACCTATTACACAACCATCCGGACCATCGGTGACGACCTGAAAACGGTGAGGCCCACCATCATGGGTAGTGCTCCGCGGCTCTGGGAAAGCCTGCACGGCAAAATCCTGCAGAATGTCGAAAAGGCGCCACCCGTCCGGCAGACCCTGTTCAAGGCGGCCTATTTCTGTGCCCGCATGGTGATGGGCTCCTGGTATTTCTTTACCGGGAAAAAACTACGGGTATCTCCGCCGGTTCCGGCGCAGACGGCCATGCATGCCATCGGTCATAGTCTGCGCCTTCTTCTGTTTCTCCTGCCCTGGCTCCTGCTGGACAAGGTTGTCCTGTCCAAGCTCCGCGGCGTGGTGGGCGGCGAGCTGCGCTGCACGGTCTCCGGGGGTGGAGCCCTGCCTTCCTATGTGGATGAATTCTTCAATTACATCGGGATCCCGGTGCTGGAGGGCTTCGGGATGACCGAAACGACGCCCGTTACCGCTGTTCGCACCTTCGACAAGCTGGTCATCGGCACTGTCGGTCCGGTCATTCCGGAGACGGAGGTCCGTATCATTGACTTGGATACCGATGACACGCTTTACCCGAACCGGGAACTACCGGGCGACGGGCGCGGACGCCGCGGGGAGATCCTCTTCCGCGGGCCCCAGGTCATGAAGGGCTATTACAAGGATCCGGAGACCACGGCGAAAGTCCTCCAGGACGGCTTCATGAGGACGGGCGACATCGGCATGATCACCTACAACGACTGCCTGAAGATTCTGGGACGCTGCAAAGACATTATCGTTCTGCTGAGTGGAGAAAACATCGAGCCCAATCCCATCGAGGCGAAGATCTGTGAATCGCCGCTGGTCGACCATTGCATGCTCGTCGGGCAGGATGAAAAGCACCTGGGTGCCCTCGTCGTGCCGGCGGTAGAGGCCCTGAAGGCGGCGGGAATCGAAGCGGACAGCCATGAAGCCATGGCGGAACATCCGGAAGCACACCGGCAGGTACAACAGGCGGTGCGCAGTATGGTAACCACCGAAAACGGTTTTAAAGCCTACGAAAAAGTTCCGGTCGTCGCGCTGGTGCCCAAGCCATTCGAGCCAGGCGGTGAAATGACCCACACCTTCAAATTGAAACGGCACATCATCACCGACCGCTACCACCACCTCATTGAGCAATTGTTCAGTCACAGTCATCGCAACAAAGGCGAGCGGGTGGGCAAGAAGCCGGCGTCCGGCAGATGAGATCCCAGCCTTACGCCCCGGCCGGCTTCGCCCTTGCCCTGGCTGTCACACTTTTCGCGGCGGGATGCGGCGAAGCGGAACCGGATCCTGAAGACACCCTGCGGATCGCCGCCGCCGCCAGCCTGCAACGGCCCCTTACTCGTCTGATCGAGGTCTTTGAGACGCAGCATCCGGGCACCGAGATCGAGCCCTCCCTGGGGGCAAGCGGCGCCCTGCGCCGCCAGATTGCCCAGGGTGCCCCTTTTGATCTCTTTCTATCCGCGGCCCCCGTCGAGATCGAGCGCCTTGCCGGCAGCGGACGGCTCTTACCGGAGGTCACGGCCGATTTCCTCGGGAATACCCTGGTATTGGCGGCGGGCGATCGCAGGTCTCCCGCTGTCTGCAGCTGGCAGGCCCTGGCGGAGGACTCCTGGAGCGGGCGACTGGCGATCGGAGATGTGGAGACGGCGCCTGTCGGGCGCTACGCCCGTGAGGTGCTCGGGAACCTCGGCCTGTGGAAGGCCTTGAGCGGCCGTCTGATATTCGGGAAGAACGCGCTTCAGGTTGCCCGCTATCTGGAATCGGGCGAGGTGGCGGTGGGCATTGTCTACCGGTCCGACCTGCATGAACGCGGCCTCCCTGTGATCGCGGAGGCTCCGCCGGGCAGTCATACGCCGATCCGCTACCGACTCGCCGTCCTGATCGATAAGGCGGGGGCACCCCCTCACCCTCGGGCTGAAGGCTTCAGCCGTTTTCTGCGCAGTCCCGCGGCTGCGACGGTATTCAGGGAATACGGATTCGAGCCTTTGGTGGCGGCCCCATAAAACGCTCGGGCTCATCACCGCCAACCCGTCTTTTTTGAGGTGGTCGACGCGCGCGACCCGGCTCCATGGTAGCGCGCTCCCGGATCCGGCATGGCTCAGGATTTCATCACACCCATTGCACTATCGTTGGCCACGGCGACGACAGCCACCCTCCTGGCCTTCATCCTTGCGCTATACCTGGCGTGGTGGCGCGTTGGCGCCCGCGGTCCGGCCTGGGCCTGGGTGGATGGCCTCCTGATCGTACCGATTGCCCTGCCGCCTACCGTCGTCGGCCTTGGCCTGCTGATCGTGTTCGGGCGCCAGAGCCCGATCGGCGGTTTTCTGGAAATGCTGGGGATTCGCTTGCTCTTTTCCTGGCAGGCAACCGTCCTGGCCGCGGCTACGGTGAGTTTTCCTCTCATGTACCAGTCGATCCGTGCCGCTTTCCGGGCGGTCGATTCCGGGCTGGCGGACACGGCTCGACTCTTTGGTTACGGCGGCCACCGCCTGCTCTGGCAGATCTACCTGCCGCTGGCCTGGCCCGGGGTGACGGCCGGCATCGTGCTGACCTTCATGCGGGCGCTGGGCGAATTCGGGGCAACCTTGATGATCGCGGGCAACATCCCCGGTGTCACCCGGACGGCGCCTATCGCGCTCTACTTTTCCGTCGAGGCGGGGCGCATCGGTTACGCCCTGGCACTGGCCGGCGTAATCACCCTGATCTCGATCGGCGTGCTGATCGTGGTCAGTTACCTGAACCGGCTGCGCAGCCGGTAGGCCGGATCGTAAACATTCCGTAGGGGCGTTGCTTGCGACGCCCGCCGGCCAATGCCCGGGCTAGAGGCTGAGGCTGACCTTGATGCCCCGGCGGAGGTAGGTCGGCACGTCGAGGTCTTCGCCCCTGTGGAGATTGCGGTCCGTCTTGTCGAAATAGCCGCGCTGCTCCTCCTCGGCGAGGAAGGTAAACTCGTGCTGCTCTCCGACCGGGGCGGGCCCGCCGGGCTGGCGGAGCTTCGACTCGTGAACGGGCAGCGGCTCGCGGTCGGAAGCGGCATCGGCCGACTGGCCGGCCGCATCCGAAGCCGTGCCCGCTTTCCGCCTGCGGGCACCCTGGCCGGCCGACAGGTCGGTCGTCCCGATGACCACGATATCGATCGAGGAGCGACGCGTATCGTCGATCAGGGCACCGAGGACGGTGTTCTCGCGGCTGCCAAACAAGTCGGTCAGCTGCCGCATCACCCGATTGACGCTCCCCATGCCGAGATCGGTACCGCCGATGATGTTGACGATCAGGTTGTCCGCCTGGCGGGCGTGTTCCGGGATGTGCAGCAACGGGCAAAGTTCGAGATCCTTCAGGGCATCCTCGGTGGCGGTCGGCCCGTCCCCGTGCCCAAGGCCAAAGAGGGTTTTACCCCCGCGGGTTTTGAAGAGTCCTTTCAGGGTGGCGAAGTCCTGGTTGATCAGCCCCGTCTTGAGGAGCATTGCGCAAATGGCCTCCACCCCGCGACTGATCCAGGCGTCGGCCTGGGCGAAGGCCTCCAGCACCACGGCGTCCTCGGAAACGGTCTGCATCACCACGTCGTTGGGCAGCGGGATGACGGCATCGCAGGATTGCCGCAACTCAACCAGAGCCTGATCCGCGATGGTTTTCTTGCGCTGGCCTTCAAAGGTGAAGGGCAGGGTCACGAAACTGATCACCACGGCTTCTGCCCGGGTCGCCGCCTCGCAGACCAGCGGTGCCACGGCACTGCCGGTTCCCCCGCCCAGGCCGGCCAGGACAAAGACCAGGTCACAGCCCGCCACCAGTTTGTCGAGGGCGTCCCGGTCCCGGTCGCCGGCCTGTTTGCCGATCTCGACCTCACCGCCGGTGCCCAGCCCGCGGGTCAGACCGCGACCGATCATCACCTTGTCCACGACCGGGCTGCCGGCCAGGGCCTGCGTGTCGGTGTTGACCACGGCAAGTTGCACCTGGCCGAACTGCTCCAGTTGGAGTCGGTCGACGGTGTTGCTACCGGCGCCGCCCACGCCAATCACCTTGATGCGGAGGCCGTCGTCGGGCAGGTCGCCTTGAAAAAGGGTATCGGGCTGATTGAAGTTGTCGGCTTGCATGGAAAGGGCAATCAGGCGTCTGCGAACATGCGTGAAATGCGACGAAGGATACCGCGAGGCCGGTGGTTTTCCGTCTGCTGTTCCTGCCCGGTCAGGGCATAGTGGAGCAGGCCGATGGCGGTGGTGTATTCGGGCCGTCGCAGAGACGCGTCGATCCAACCGGGCGGTTCCCCCAGGTGAACGTCGAGCCCCAGAACCTGCCGGCCCACATCGGCGATGCCGGGGAGACGCGCGGTGCCCCCGGTCAGGAAACAACCGGCCGCCAGCTGCTCGTGGCTGCCCAGCGGGCCGAGGTCGTCGCGAATGATCTGGAACAGTTCCTCCATCCGGGCGTGCAGGATTTGATTGATGGCGTAGCGCGGTATCTGGCGGTCGCCGATGGTGAGGTCGCCCACGAGCCAGACAGGGTCCTTGCGGTCCGCCTTGTCGACCGTGGCCCGCCCCTCCTCTACCTTCAGCTTCTCTGCCAGCTTCCGGTTGATGCGAAGGCCCATTGCAAGGTCGTTGGTCAGGTGGTCGCCACCGACGGACACGACACCTGTTTTCACGATATACCCATCGTGGTAGACGGCGTAGTCGGTCGTGCCGCAGCCCACATCCAGCACGAGGCAACCCGCCTCCTTGTCGGTTTCCGAGGCGACCATGACGCCGCTCGCAATGCTGGAAATGATCATGTCCGCCACGTCCATGCCGTAGTGGTTAAGCACCCGGATGGCATCGCGGACCGTCAGCTCGTTGCCATGAACGGACCAGTATCCGGCTTCCAGGTGATGGCCGGTCAGTCCGATCGGATCACGTTCCAGGCGCCCGTCCAGCCGGAAAGGGTTGAGGATGTGGTGAATATAGACGCGATCGTCCCCAAGCTCTTTCCGCTTGGCTTCCTCCAGCGCCCGGGCCACGTCCCGCTGCGAGACGCAGCCGTCCGTTCCGCTCACGCGCGCCGTCCCGAAGTTGCGAAAGCCCGCCAGATGACGACCAGTCTGAGCCAGATAGCCGATGTCGCAGGTTATCTGGGCCGACTTTTCGGCGGCGGCGATCGTTGCGTGGACCGCATTGCTCACCTCCTTGAAATTCCAGATCTGGCCCTTGCGAACCCCGGCTGATGAGGACTCGGCGAAGCCGATGATGTTCACGCTCTGTCCGGCGACAATCTCGCCGATGATCACAACAATTTTGGCCGTGCCGATTTCCACGGCTCCAACAATGCGACTATAACTCATGATAAACGGCAGGGAGACGGGAAGGCGGTAATCATTCGAAGGGTCAGCTGGACCGAGTGGGCGAGGCGGGTTCGACGACAGCGGGCCCGTCGAGCGACAGGTCGATCCGTTGAAGGGGCAAGGTCGGCCGGCCATTGTGACCGCTATGGGTGTACGTGAGGATTTCGGCCAGGCGGCTGAGCTGTTCGCCGAACGCATGTGGCTTAAAAACGATTTCGGCTACCAGCCGGCTGCGCACCCGGATAACCGCACCGGGGCGGTCCGGATCCCCGTCAAAATCCCGGCAGTCCACCACTCGCCAGTTGGTGTATAACTCGGGGTGACCGAGACGGGCCGCCTGCAGCAGTTCGGCCACCCGGGGGATGCCAGACACCGGCGCGTATCGGTCCGGATTGTCCGGGTGTCGCTTCAGTCCGTCGACGAGGAGAAACGGAAGGCTGCGGAGGGCGGCATCGGGATAACCCACGCCCCGGTAAACGGATCCGTCCGGCGCGACCAGCAGGATGGTTCGCCCGCGGCCGGCTTCCACTCCAATGCGAAGGACGGGTTGATGCTCCTGCAGCCGGACCAGCAGGGTATCCGGAAACCGGCGCTCGATGGTGGCTCCCCGGACCTGGCCTTCCCTTTCCAGCGCGCGCTTGAGGGAGAAGATGTCGGCCTCCATCAGGGTCGTTCCCCGATCGAGCGAAAGTCTGTCTTTCAGCCAGGATTCGCTGAGCACGCCGTCAGTCTGGAATTGGATTTGGGCAATCGGCCGGGATGGTACAGCGACCTTAACCTCGGACTCCTGTGTAGTGAAGAAAAAAATACACCAGCCGATGCCGCCAAACAGGCCGACCACCAGAGCGACCAGGCCGGCGACCTTCAGAATGCCCTTCCAGCGACGCCAGCGGGCGATGCCGGTGTAGGGTTTGTGCGGCGTCTCCTGCGGGATGGATCGCCACGACCGCGCCCGGTCCGCGGTCGGCTGCCGCTTACGCCGGGCCATCCGTCACCTCCTTTCGCCGGGCCCGGAAGCGCCGCACCGCCGGCGCCACCAGCGCGGCCGCCAGGGCGGGAAAATCCCAACCCAGGCAGGAAGCGCTCTTGGGCAGGAGGCTGGTCGGGGTCAGCCCCGGCAGGGTGTTGATTTCCAGAAACCGGAGCGGGCCCTCGGCCGGCAGCATGAAATCCACCCGGGCGAAATCCCGGCAGCCACAGACTCGGAAAGCCGTTTCGGCGGCGGATCGGACGGCCTCTTCGACCGAGGGTGCCAGACGAGCCGGAAAGTCATATCGCGTCCGGCCGGCGGTGTATTTCGATGCGAAATCGTAGACGCCGGAGACGGGAAACAACTCCACGATGCCGAGGCCGCGACCCTCCAGGACGCCGATCGACAGCTCGCGGCCCATGATTCTCGGCTCGATCAGCCAGCGCCCGGGATCCAGCCGGCGCAGGCGTTCGGCGAGGGCGTCGGTCCCTTCGAGGAGGAACAGGCCGACACTGCTCCCCTGGTCTTCCGGTTTGAGAACCAGGCGCGGGCCCAGGCGCCGGACGACGTCCCCGGCCTCGGGGGGGGCTTCGGCCTCGAACAAAACGCCGTCCGGAACCGAAACACCGGCCGCCGCCACTGTAGCCTTGGTATCCGCTTTGTGCATACACAAGTGGCTGGCCTCGGGACCACAACCGGCGTAGTCGATACGCCGGTCTTCCAATAGCCGTTGCAAGGTGCCGTCCTCCCCGAACGGGCCGTGCAGCGCGGGAAAGACCACCGACTCACCGTCTTCCAGGTCCCGGGGCAAGGTGGTCGACTTCAGGTCGCGGGCGTCCACGGCGAACCCGGCTTCGGACAAAGCGCCCGCCAGCGCCGGCCCGGAGCCCAGCGAAACCTCGCGCTCGGGGCCCACCCCGCCGTAGAGCACCACGACGGGCGGAGCCTCGGGCGAACCGGGATTGGGGTGCGGGGCGTTCATGAATGGGAAAGGGGGGGATTGCCGGCCTCGGGTTGCAGCGGCTCGAGCACGGCGTCCCAGTCGGCGCCGAGCAAGAGGGCTTCGGGCTCGAGCACAATGCCGTGCCCGGCATAAACGGACTGCCGGATTTGATTGACCAGGGCAATAACGTCGGCGGCCCGGGCCTGGCCCGTGTTGATGATGAAATTAGCGTGGGTCTCGGAGACTTCGGCATCGCCCACGCGCTGGCCTTTGAGACCAGCGGCATCGACCAGCTGACCGGCAAACCCGCCCTCCGGGTTTTTGAAGATGCAGCCGGCGCTGGGGTCGCGCGGCTGGCTCTTTCGCCGGGTCTGCATGTAGGTATGCACGGTTTCCCGAATCGCTTTCCGGGTGGCACTGCCGGGACTGGTAAGGACGGCCGCCACGGCAACCGCATCGACCAGTTCATTCACCCGGCGATAACCGATGGTAAAGGCGTCCTTCGACCACTCCGACACCTGGCCGGTGGCATCCATGACCAGGACCGAGGCCACGATATCGAACATCCAGGAGCCCATGGCGCCGGCGTTCATGCGCAGCGCTCCGCCGATCGACCCGGGGATCCCCTCCAGAAACTCGAATCCGGTCAAACCGAGTTTGCCCGCCTGCAGGCAGACATCCTTCAGCCGTGCCCCGGCCCCGACCGTGACATGGCGCTCATCCAACGGTTCCAGCCGGTGCCAATAGGCATGCTGCAGGCGGATAACCAGGCCCGGAAAGCCGTCGTCCGCCACGATCAGGTTGGACCCACGACCGAGCATGAAGACCGGCCATCCAAACAGGCCGGCGGTCGTCCGCAAAAAGCGCAGGTCGCTCAGGCAGGCAGGTTCAGCGTATGCGGTCGCCGGCCCGCCCACCCGCAGAGTGGTCTTGGTGTGCAGCGGTTCATCCAGGGCGCGTTGGCATTCAGGACTGACACCCGTCCGGGTGAAGCGGTACCAGGCATCCGCCGGGTTTTTCGCACCGCGCCAGGCGGTATAGGCCGCGGCCGCCCGCTCGATGCTACCTGCGCCAATGAAAACCACGACCACCGGAACCCGGGCGGCAGACACGGCATCATCGAGGGACCGCCAGCAATCCGGGTCGGGCTTTTCGGGAAGCACCCTCACCCCCCCTGCCTCCAGCGCCGAAACCAGCCGTCGGTCGACGGCGGCGGCGTCCCCCGCCTCGAATGCCCCGTAAAGCGGAAGCAGCCGCAGTGGCTGATCCTGTAGGTGTTTTGCGAATACGGAGGCCAACTCAGCGGCGAGGCGCTCCGTCCGGGAAAGGCGATGGGCCTGGAAAACCGGCAACACGGTCCGGCCGGGAAAGCGCTGGCGCGCCCATTCAAAGAGGGCCTCGATTTCGGCCGGGTGATGGGCGTAATCCTCCAGAATCGCGCAGTCCGGGCCCTCAAGCAGAACCCCTTGACGGCGGCGCACGCCCTGAAACCCCAGAGCCCAGCCGGCGGGGGGACGCTCGCCCAGAACCAGCGTCAGGGCGGCCTCGGCCGCAGCCAGGTTCGCACGGTCCACGCCATGGCCCCGGGGAAACCGTCGGATGCGGGGACCTTCCCCCGCAGGCATCCCGGCGGCCAGGTTCAGGCCCTCGGGCAGAAGCAGAGTCTCGGTAGTCCGGTCGGCCAGACGCCGAAAGGCATCCCGGTAGGCCCCGGCATCAGGGTAATGATCCGGATGATCCCAATCCAGATTCAGGATCAACGCGGCGGCGGGTCTGAAGGCTTCCAGTGTTCCGTCGCTTTCGTCCAGCTCCGTCACGGTCCATTCCGCCCGGGGATGATACAGGCCGGGACACCCTTCCGGATCGCGGGGGAACCCCCCGTACAGGACGTTGGCCGGTTTTCCGACCCGGGCCAGGCCGTGGGCGATCAGCGCGGTGGTCGTCGTTTTTCCATGGCTACCGGCCACGGCCAGCACCCGGTGATTCCCCAGCAGGGCAGCCAGGCAGGCGCCCCGGCGCTGCTCCGGCAGGCTTCGACGGCGGGTGGTCACGCGCAGCGGATGACCGGGTGAAACGGCGGAGGAATAGACGACCCCGGTCACGTCGGGGGGCAACCGGAAACACTCCGGGTCGATTTGGTGACGGTCGAGCAGGCGCCGGGCGGGCTCGGCCAGACCGTCATCCCAGCCGGAGACCCGGCAACCCGACTGAGCGAGATAGCAGGCCAGCGGGGTCATGCCCATGCCGCCGATACCGATCAGAAAATAATGGGCCTGCCCGTCGCCATCCGTCATGAGGCAAGAGCGGAGACATCCGAACGTTTATGGCGTTGGGTAACCCGGGCAGCTTCGGGTTCACTCGCAACGCGGAGCAGATACTCGAGATCGTCGGCGATTTCGGCCGCCACGGAAGGATTATCGATACAGGCAAGATTCCGTCGGAAAGTTTTCAACAGCCAGTCATTGAAAACAAGGTCCTCCACTTCGGCGTAGAGGTCCGTCAACGCCGTCTGGTTCAGGACAACCGCCCCGGCCTGTTGTTCGATGAATCGGGCATTGGCCAGTTGGTGGTTGTCCGTGGCGTAGGGATAGGGAACAAGGATGGCAGGGGCGCGACAGTGAGCCAACTCCGCCAGCGTGCCGGCTCCCGCCCGGGCAATGACCAGATCCGCCGCCGACATCACCTCACCCATCGCATCGGAAAAAGGCACGAAATGGGCCACGGACGGCGTTCCGTCGGCGGCCTGGGTTTTCAGGGAACCATGTACGCCCTTGCCCATGCCGGTAATGCAATAGACGTTGATCCCCTGGGATCCGAGGCGTTCGAAATGCTCCACCACCCAGTCGTTGAGCACCTGCGCACCCTGGCTTCCGCCCAGCACCATCAGCCACTTGCCCGAAGGCTGCAGCCCGAGCCGTTGCCGGGCCTTTTCGCGGGAGAACCGGCGCACCTCCTTGCGGACCGGATAACCGGGATGGCGAATCAGGCCGGGGGCCACGCCGCGCAGGCGCATGCCGGAGGGCAGGTAAATGCGAGTGGCCAGGCGGCGGAACACCTTGGTCGCCTTGCCCGGCTTGCGGTTGGCTTCGTGCAACACGATGGCCACATCACGAACGGCGGCGACCGGAACCAGGGCCAGGGAGGTCCAGCCACCGAAAGCGATCAGGCTATCGGGCTTTTCCCGGCCGATCAGTTTCCAGGCCTGGAGCACCCCTTTCAGGCTCTGCCAGAGAAAGCCCGGAAAACGGGCCGGGTGAAAGCTGAGCCCCTGGCCGGCGATCGTGGCGTAGGCGAGATGCGGATACGCCTGCATCAGCCGGGCGTCCACCTTTTTGTTGCTGACGACCAGCAGGATGCGGTGCCCCCGGCGGTCCAGTTCCTCGGCCAGGGCGATGCCCGGCGCCAGGTGGCCGCCGGTTCCCCCGCAGGCGATCAGGAACCGGCTCATAGTTCACGGGGCCGGCGGGAATGGGGTTTTTCCCAGCGGCTGAAGGCGTTGACGAGGATTCCGGTGAGGGCGCACATGAGCAGGAGGTTCGACCCGCCGTAACTGATAAAGGGCAGCGACATGCCCTTGGTCGGCAGGCAACCGGTGACGACCCCGATATTGATCAGGGCCTGGTAGGTGATCAGCAGCAGCGCGCCCATCACCAGCAGGAGTTGAAAGTAGTCAGGCGCACGGCGGAGCTGCCAGACGCCGATCAGAAACAGGCCGAGGAACAGGGCCAGGATGCTGCCGGTGGCCAGCAGGCCCATCTCCTCGCCGATGATCGAAAAGATGAAGTCGGTATGCGCTTCCGGCAGGTAGGCCAGTTGCTGGCGCCCGTTGCCCAAACCCACTCCGCTCACTCCGCCGGAAGCGAAGGCGAGGATACCCTGCCACAGCTGGTAGGCGCCGTCCGTCTTGTTAGCCTCGACATCGAGGAAGGCGGTCACCCGGCGAAGACGGACCGGGTCGAGGTAAACCATGACACTGAAACCGGCCAGGGCGGCCAGGGCGGTGGGAATGAGGTACAGCCACCGCGCCCCCGCCAGGAACAGCAGGCTGAATCCGACCAGACCGCAAAGAAAGGCGGTACCGAAATCCGGCTGGATGATGATCAGGCCCGCCACCGACCCGGTGATGATCAGCGGATACAGGTAGCCTTTCAAAAAGGCGTGGCGCTGGCGTTGGCAGGAGGCCAGGTAGTGCGCCATCACCAGGATCAGCGCGAACTTGGCCCCCTCCGCCACCTGAAAAGTCATCGGTCCGAAGGCAATCCAGCGCTGGGCCCCATTGACCTCGCGCCCGATAAACAACACCAGCACCAGCCCCACCAGCGCGGCGAAATAGGCCGGCCAGGCAAGTTTGCGCAGCGCCGGCAACGGCACCAGCGCCAGCGTGGTGGCAACGCCCAGCCCGAAAACCAACCAGACGACCTGCTTGATCAACAGCCGAAGGGCGGCCCCACCCGCCTCCCCCTGGCGCGCCTGCTGGAGCTCCAATCCCTGGGCGACGCTGTAGAGCGCGACCAGACCGAAGACCACCAGCAATGCGGCCCCCGTTGCCACGAGCACCGCCGATCCGTTGACCGGCAGCAGACGCGGACGGGCGGTGGGTGAAGAGACGGCGGGCATGAGTCGGGAGGGCGGAATCAGTTGTCCGGATCGTCCCCGTCGATGACGCGAACCACCGGAATGTCGTCAAAATCGTCATCTGAAGAGGATTCGGAACCGGCCGGCCGGGTCGGCGAGGTCGCCCCCGCTTCGGTCGCAACGGGTCCGGGGCCACTCGGCCGCACGGGCACGGGCCGGATAGCCTGTTCTTCGTCCGCATCGCTCGTCGAGCCGGAGGAGGAAGCCCGGGAGCTGCCGGCCTCGGGACCTGCATTTTTGCCGGTTGACCCGTCGGGCTCGCGAACCAGCAGCTGCTGGCCGGCCTTCAGGAGCCGCGGATCGAAATTGTTGTTCATTTCGAGCAACGCGCGGACCGACATGCCGTACTTGTTGGCGATAATCGTCGGGTTTTCCCCGGGTTTGACCGTATGGAGGGCCTCTCCCTCGCCGGGAACGGGTGTTTCCCGCGAACCGGATGCGCCGGATCCGGATTCAGCCATCTGCTGAAGGACATTGCCCCCGGCCGGGATTTCAAGCTTCTGGCCGACACGAATCATGTCATTCGTCAACCCGTTGGCGGCCTTGAGTGCGGAGACCGATAGGCCGGCTTTGCGGGCGATCCCGGACAGGGTGTCCCCCCGCTGGACGACGTAAACCGTCGTGTCGACGGATGGCTCAGCCCCGCTTTCATAGACGACATCGGTCGGGCCGGGGGCATCCGGGCTGGTCGTGCTGGCGGGAATGCGAAGCTCCTGCCCGATCTGGATGACCGACTCTTTGGTCAGGTCGTTGGCCTCGAGCAGCGCGTCCAGGCTCACGTCGAAGTCGCGGGAGATGGCCCAGAGGCTGTCACCACGCTGAACGGTATAGGTTTCGTAGGCGGGGTCCCGGTCCACCACGGCCACCGGCTCGAGGAGCGTGTCGTCGGGCTCCGCATAGGAGGGCCCGGCGGACGAAACGCCCTCCGGTCGACGCGGGGCGGCTCGACTGGGGGCGGCGGATCGGGTCGAGGAACCGGTCACCCCGGCATTGAAAGCGGGGTCGACTGAGCTGGAGGCACGCGATTCGGCGGGCGCCGGATCGGCAGGCTCGTTGGTAGCCAGGGTGTCGGCAGGCGTCGGCTGGGACGCCTGCGGGGTCTGGCACCCGGGCTGTGTCATCAGGGCGAAAATAACCCCGATATGCAGGAGCAGGACGAGGCTGAAGACGCGATACAGTTTCATCATGATACAAGGGATGAGGCGCATGACGGATTGTGTGCGCCAAGGCGCGGATTGTCAGAAAGAATCTCAGGCATTTACCGACTCCGGTTCGTGGTTTTCGCGAAAGAAAGAACGGACCGCCCGTTCGAAGACCAGGCCGCGCTGCCCGTAATCGCGAAACTGGTCGAGACTGGAAAAACCCGGACTCAGCAGGACCGACCCCCCGCCGGCCCTACGGGCGGCTGCGCCCGCCGACAAGGTCGCCGTGTCGATGTCGGCGCAGACGGTGACCGGTGTGCCTGCGGCCTCGAGCGCGGAACGCAGGACCTCCCCCACCTCGCCGGTGACGAAGGCGGCGGTGATTTTTCGGGCCAGGGACGCGGCAAAGGCAGTCAGGTCCCCCCCTTTGGCCCTGCCTCCACCCACCCAGTAAACGGGCCGTTCGAGGGCGTCGACGGCGGCCAGGGCGCTGGCGAAATTGGTGGCCTTGCTGTCGTTCCAGAAGCGGATGCCGAAGGCCTCCCCGGCGACCTGAAGCCGGTGGCGGGGGAGCACGAAACCGCGGGCCGCCTGATAGAGCTGGGCTTCGGGCAGATCGAACGCCTTCCAGAGGGCGGCGGCCAGAGCGAGGTTCTCGCGCTGGGGGCCCAGGGCGAAAGGGGTGCCATCCATGTTCAGCGCCTTGAGGCTGACGGGGGACCACGTCCCCTCGGGGAGGGACCGGCCGAGGGCTTTAGCCTGGCGACGGACCGAATCGCCAAGGATAATCGGGGTCGACGACGCCTTCCGGCAGGCGAAGAGATTGGCCTTTGCGTCAAAGTAGGCGCCCATGTCCGGATACCGGTCGAGGTGATCCTCCGCGAAATTCGACCAGATCAGGGCGTCGATCCTGAGGTGTCGCAGCCGTTCCGCCTGGAAGGAGCTTACTTCGCAGACGGCGGTCAGCGCGCTGTGGGGTTCCTCCAGACAAATGCGGGAAAGCGGCCGGCCGATGTTACCGCAGGCGACCGACGGCCGGCCTGCGCGTTTGAGGGCCTGGGTCAGGAAGCTGGTCAGGGTGGACTTGCCGTTGGTGCCGGTGATCGCAATGAGGGGTCCGGCCCAGAAGAGGGCGCCGAGGTCGAGTTCGCCCAGCCTAGCGAGGCGGGCGGCCCCGGCCTGCCGAAGCCACGGATGGTCTCCGCCAAAACCGGGGCTGACCACAGCCAGCGAATGGTCCGCGGGCTCGAACCGGGAACGCGCTCCGGCATCCTGGCCGGTTCGCTCGTCGTACAGCGTGACAGTGAAGCCGAATCGCTCCAGCAACGCCCGCGCGGCCTGACCACTGACACCCGCGCCCAGGACGGCCACCGGATGGGCCCGGTGGGGCTGCAGGGCTTCGGGAATATCGTGCGAATGCAAAGACATGGAAAGAATTCAGCGGAGCTTCAGGGTACCCAGACCGATCAGCGCAAAAATCAGGGAAATGATCCAGAAGCGGATCACGACCTGTGATTCATGCCAGCCGAGCAATTCGAAGTGATGGTGAATGGGCGACATCCGGAAGATTCGTTTGCCGCGCACCTTGAAGGAACCCACCTGCAGGATGACCGACAACGCCTCGATCACGAAGATCCCTCCCACGATCACCAGAGTGAGCGGCTGATGGATGACGAAGGCGATGGTGCCGATCAGGCCACCCAGGGCCAGGGACCCGGTGTCACCCATGAAGACCTCGGCCGGATGCGCATTAAACCAGAGAAAGGCGAGCGCCGCGCCCAGCAACGCGGTGCAGACAACGGTCAGTTCTCCCGCCCCGTTGAGGTAACTGATAAACAGGTAATCGGCTATGATGGTGTTGCCGGCCCCGTAGGCCATGACGCCATAGGCCAGCGCAACCGTCACGGTACACCCGATGGCCAGGCCATCCACCCCGTCCGTCAGGTTGATGGCGTTGCTGGAACCGGCCAGCACAAGAAAGAAGAAAATGAACACCACCCAGAGCGGCATGGCTTCGACCAGCACATATTTATAAAAGGGGACCCACAGTTCGCCGATACGCTCACCCATGGCCGGATTGGAGGCGAGCAAGGCGATGGCGATGCCGGTCAATACCGCCTGGCCGACCAGTTTGTAACGGCCCGGCAGCCCGCCACTTTGTTTGCGGCTCACCTTCAGGTAGTCGTCCAGAAAACCGATCGCCGTGAGGCCCGTGTAAACTACCAGCGCCGTCAGGACGAAAACGTTGGGCTCGGCCCACAACAGGACACTGACCATGATGGCGATGTAGATCATCAGGCCACCCATCGTCGGCGTGTGTTTTTTGCCGGCATGCAGGTCCGCCAGATCTCCCACCTCCTTGCTGTCGCGAAAGGTCTGCTCGATCTTGAATCGCCGCAGCCGCCGGAAGAGCCGCGGACCGATGAGGAAGCCGACCGCCAGGGCCGTGAATCCGGCCATCATGGCACGCAGGGTGATGAACCGGAACAGGCGCATCGGTCCGAACACCTCTTCAAACTGAGCCAGGTAGGTGAGCATGAGTCAGGTCGCGGGCGGAGGGTTGAAGGGTCGGGCATCCCCCGGCAGCAGGGCTTCCAGACCGTAGGACCGGCTGCCTTTCAGGAAGACCGGACCCGACCAGTCGGCCACCGTTTCAGCCAGACCGGCAATCGTATCAAAGATTTCGATACGGGCCCCCGGTTCGGCCGCATCCTCGGCGCCGGCTGCCAGGTCACGACCGTACGGGCCCACGCAGACCACCCGGTCCGCTTGGGTCGGCGCACAGGCTTCGCCCACCGCGCGGTGCTCCTGCGGAGCGGTCGCTCCCAGTTCGTTCATGCTGCCCAGCACATAGAGGCGGCCCGTATCCGGGTCGCCCATGCCCTCCCGGAAGGCGGTCAGGGCATCAAGGACCGAGGTGGGATTGGCATTGTAGGCGTCGAGGTAGATCCGGCTGCGCCCCGTCACGAACCAGCGACCGCGGTTGTCGACCGGCTCCCAGGATTCAAGCCGTTGCCGGCACAGCTCGCCGGAGACGCCCAGCTCCAGCGCGGTCACGAGGGCGAGGGCCGCGTTCTGACGCATGCCCGGGCTGACGCGCGGAAGCCTGAAACGCAATTGCCTCCCCTCGCTGGGCAGCAGGAGCAATTCGGTGCCGCCGGGCACGCGGGCTTCCGCCAGGCGCCAGATTCGGTAGTTGGCCGGCACGCGAAGCCGTTCCTCCCGGAAAGGAGCCAGGACATCAACCCGGCCCTCGAGTCCCGCGAAGGGCCGGTACCGCAGACAGGAAGCGGGAAAAACACGGAATCCGCCGGGCCGCACCGCTTCGAGCAGTTTCACCTTTTCGGCCGCCACGCCGTCCAGCGTTTTCAGCTGTTCCAGATGGGCCTTGCCGATCAGGGTGACGATGCCGGCATCCGGTTCGATCCAACGCCCGAGATCGCCCATTTCGCCCGGCCGGTTGATCCCGGCCTCCACCACGGCAAAGGCATGTCGCCGTGTTTCCAGGCCCAGCAGGGTCAACGGCACACCGATGAAGTTGTTGTAGTTTCCCGGAGTCCGCCAGGTCCTCGCCTCGCCCAGGAGGCGCGCCAGCAGTTCCTTGGTGGAGGTCTTGCCGCAACTGCCGGTAACGCCGACGACCGGACCGGGGAAGCCGCGGCGGTGACGGGCTCCCAGCTGCTGGAGGGCGGCCAGGGGGTCGGACACCTCCAGTTGGGGCAGGTTGACGTCGCCGACCGGCCGCCCGACCAGAGCGGCGGAAGCCCCGGCCTCGCGAGCTGTATCCAGAAAGTCATGACCATCCCGGCGACCCGTGCGCAGGGCGACGAAGCAATCACCCCGCTGCAGCCGGCGGGTATCCTGGGTGAAGCCGGTCGGGCCGGCAGCCGGCAGGTCGGGCCGCCACGCCCCCGCCGTCACTTCGGCCATCCAGGCTGGGTCGAATTGAGGCATGGCGATGGTCAGGGGCATCAGAGCCCTTCGGAGGAGTCGGGTTGACGGTAGGGACGGTCGGCCAGGAGCGCACGCACGACCTGCCGGTCGTCGAACGGCAACAGGGTGTCACCGATCTCCTGAAAGTTTTCATGGCCCTTGCCTGCAATGAGGACGCAATCACCGGGCCGTGCCAGTTCGAGCGCGTCGTGAATCGCCTGCCGGCGGTCGGGCACGGTACGACAGCGGTCCTGTTCACCCTCCCGCAGACCGGCCCGCATGTCGGCCAGGATGGTATCCAGGGCCTCGTTGCGGGGATTATCCGCCGTCATCAGGGACAGGTCCGCGGAATCGAGCACAGCGCGGACCATCAACGGCCGTTTCTCGCGATCCCGGTTGCCCCCACAGCCGAAAACCACGATGAGCCGCCCGTGGGTCAGGGGCTTCAACATGTTGACGGCGTTTCGCAGCGCGTCGTCGGTATGGGCGTAATCGACAAGGACGGTAAAGGGCAGATCCCCGCCTACCCGCTCCATGCGGCCGGGCACACCGGGAAAGCCGGAAAGCCGCTCCCGGACGGTGGCGAGGTCGCGCCCCTGCCGGTGAGCGACAGCCACCGCTGCCAGCAGATTGGCTACATTGTAATTGCCCGGAAGCGGGCTCTCCAGCGTCAGCGTCTCCCCCTCCCCGGGCAGGTGGAGGGTGAACGTGGTCCCATCCAGGCGGCAGTCGATATCGGTCGCCCGGTAGTCGGCCTCCGGTCGTGTACCCACGGTCAGGATACGGACGCCCGATGCGACCTGGTCGACCAGCCGTCTGCCGTAGGGGTCGTCGATGTTGATCACGGCGGTGTCGGGGGCGGGCTGGCCCTCCGCCCCGGTGAACAGGCGGGCCTTGACCTGGAAATAGGTCTCCATGTCGCCGTGGTAATCAAGGTGGTCCTGAGTCAGGTTCAGGAAGACGGCGGTGTGGAGGTTCAGGCCCCAGGTGCGCTTCTGGTCGATGCCGTGGGAGCTGACTTCGAGGACACCGGCGCGGCAATTACCCTGGCACATCTGGTCGAGCAGCGCGAAGAGATCCACCGACTCCGGTGTGGTCTTGTAGGAGGGAAAGGTCCGGCGCCCGAGATCGTAGCGGACGGTTCCCAGCAGGCCGACCGGGGTTTCCCCGTCCGAAAGAAGGTATTGGCACAGACTGGCAACGGTGGTCTTGCCGTTGGTACCCGTGATGCCGGTGAGGGCCAGGGCGGTATCCGGCTCGTTATGAAAGCGGCGGGCGACCGTTGCGAGAGCCGCCCGGACGTCCCGCACCTGAAACCAGGAAACGGGGGTGCGGGCCGAGGCGGGGTTTTCGGAGACGATGGCGAGCGCGCCCCGGTCGATGGCCTCCTCGACGTAAAGGTTACCGTCGGTCCGCAGACCCGGCAGCGCGAAGAAGAGGGCCCCCGGCACCACCCGACGACTGTCGGTGACCAGGGCGGTGACCACGGCGCCCCCGCCAGCCGCATTGAGACGGTTTCGGTCCGTGTAGAGGCCTTCCATCAGGGGATCCAGGCCGTTTTCAGCCTCGAGCAGGAGGCGCGGGCCACCGGTTGGGCGGGCATAGCCCTGCCGGGCCCCGTGGAGGGAAAACATCAGGTGCATCGGGAGACTAGCGAGACCGATCATACGGACCTCCTTCCATGGCGAGAGTGGGAACCGGCCCGGTTTCCCCGGGTTCCAGCCCATAGTAGCGAATCATTCCCTCCGCGATGGAGCGAAAGGCGGGTGCGGCCACCAGGCCGCCGTAGCCGACATGATCCCCCTGGGGTTCATCGACCACGATGGTGATCAGGAAGCGCGGGTCCTCGGCGGGAAAATACCCGCTGAAAGAGGCGACGTGGTGGCGGTGGGAGTACCGGCCATTGATGATCTTCTGGGTGGTCCCCGTCTTGCCGGCCACCCGGAACCCGTCGAGGGCCGCCTGCGGCGCGGTGCCGCCGGGTGCCGCGACCTCCGCCAGCATCTCGGTCAGCAGCAGCGCCGTCCGCCCGGAGACGACCCGCCGCGGCTCCACCGGATCGAAAGCCAGAACGGGTCGCCCTTCGGCGTCGTGCACACGCTCGGCCACGCGCGGCTCCACAAAGACCCCTCCGTTGGCCAGCACGCCCATGGCGGCATGGACCTGCAGCGGCGTGGCCGCCACGGCATGCCCCATCGGCAGCCGCGTAATGGTCAACCCGTCCCAGTCGGCGGGCTGCGCCAGGATGCCGGCCTGCTCGCCGTCGAGGTCGATCCCGGTCGGGTTGCCGAAGCCGAAGGCCTCGGCATAGCGGTGCAGCCGTTGTTTGCCGAGGAGCATGCCGAGCCAGGCGGCGCCCCGGTTGCTGCTCTTGATGACGATGTCACGCACGGACAACTCGCCGTAAGGTTTGTGGTCGCCCGGGAGCTTCACTCGCCGCCCCTTGTATTCAACCACCGAATAGCCGGTGGGGAAGCGGTCTTCGGGCCGGACGAGGGCTTCCTCGAGGGCGGCCGCAGCCGGCACGATCTTGAAGGTGGAGCCGGGCTCGAAGAGGTCCATGAGCGCCCGGTTGCGATGGCTGTCGACCGGGAAGTCCCAAAAGGTGTTGGGGTCGAAGGTGGGGTAATTCGCCAACGCCAGGACGGCACCGGTGGCGGGATCGGAAACGATCACGGACACCGCGTCGGGGGAAAAGGCCTGGACCACGTCGGCCACCTCGCGCTCCACCAGGTGCTGCACCATAGGGTCGACCGTCAGGACAACATCCATGCCGTCTTCCACGGCCACTTCCCTGAGGCGGAACTGGGCGAGTTCGCGACGGTCGCCGTCCCGCTCGGAGACACGAAAGCCGTCCTGTCCGCGAAGGTAGTAGTCGAACCGGCGCTCGGCGCCGGTGACGGGGGTTCCCTCGCGGTTGACGAAGCCAACGAGATGGGCCCCCTTGTGGCCGGCCGGATACGTCCGGGTAAGGACCCGGTTGCCATAGACACCGCGAATGCCGAGCGCGCGGATGGCGTCGTAGCCCTCGGGCGTGACGCCCCCGGCCAGTTTACGCCAGCGCACACGGCCGTCATCGGTTTCAAAGGCGTTGGCCACCGTGGCCCGGGGCACATTCAGCTGCCGGGCCAGCTCCATCAGGCGTGCGGGCTCGGGGGGCTGCCGGGCGGCGGCAACGGGGTCGACCCCGACGGTGTACAACTCCCGGGTGATGGCCAGGAGGTTGCCCCGGCTGTCCCGGATGGCGCCGCGCCGCGCCGGAATGGTGCGTGTATCGAGTCGTGCGGAGTCGATCCGGGCCCGGAGCTCGGGTTGCTTCACGACGTGGAGGAGGTACAACCGCGTGCCGACCACGCCGAAGGCGGCGAAGACGCAGATCAGGATAAGGACAAGACGAAAGACCGGTATGAGCGAATGGTTCATCAACGGTCGCTACGCGTACGCAGAAGGGCCAGGTCGTAAGCGAGGAAACGCGGTTTGTCGGTGTCGGCATCGCTCCGGTTCGGGGTCGGCCCCTCGCCGGCCACGAGCCGCAGTCGCTGTTCATCCGGCAGCTGGTAACCGGGGAGTGTGACCACCTGCCGGGGATCGATGGGGCGGAGATCGCTTCCATAGCTCCGCAGCAGGGCGGTCAGGGCCTCCGGCTGGTGGAAGTCGGCGATCCGGGTGTGCAGGGATCCGAGGTTGCGCTCCACCTCCGCCAGTTGGCGTTCATTCTTGATGCTCTGAGCCCCGAGCCGGGCGATCTGGATGCGCAGCCAGACGGTGCTGATGCCCCCGACGGCCAGGGTGAGGATGATGACGAGAGCAAGGAAACCGACAAGGACTCCGAACTGTTGTTGGCTTTGGCGTTGGGCGGCGGTCATGGGAAGGTTGGCTTTCAGGTGGTCAGGCCGGCAGCTTGCGGATCATGCGGAGGCGGGCGGACCGGCTTCGTGGATTGCGGGCGGCCTCCGTTTCATCCGGCTGAAGGGGGCGTCGGGAAAGCTCTTCACCCTGGACCGTGCGCTCCATCTGCGAACGGTGATCCCGGGCGCTGACGGGACGCCCGGCCCACTCGCGAAAACGCTGTTTCACGATCCGGTCCTCCAGGCTGTGAAAGCTGATGACGGCCAGGACCCCGCCGGGGGCCAGCCGGTCGAAGGCGGCTTCGAGCGCCGGCGGCAGGGCGCCGAGTTCGTCGTTCACGGCAATGCGGATGCCCTGGAAAGCACGGGTGGCGGGATGGACGCGACTGCGTCCGCGCTGGACCGGGCCGACGGTACCCGCAATCAACTCAGCCAGGGAAGCCGTTCGTTGGAGGGCGCCGGTGCCTCGGGCACGGATGATGGCCTCGACCACCTTGCGCCACTGGCGTTCTTCGCCGTAATCACGAATCGCCCGGATCAGGTCGGCCCGGTCGGCCGTTTCGAGAAAGTCGGCGGCGGAGAGGCCCTGATCGGGATCCATGCGCATGTCGGCGGGCGCATCGTGACGGAAGGCGAAACCGCGCTCGACGGTATCGAGCTGGAAGGAGGACACGCCCAGATCGAAGAGTATCCCGCGCAAGCCGGTCTCCGGAACACAGGCATCGAGATCGGCGAAATTGGCGCGGCGAAACGCGATCCGCCCCTTCGCGGTCCGGGCCAGGTCATCCGCCCGCGTGGCCGCGGCGGGATCCCGATCCAGGGCGATAACCCGGGCGGCCGGATCGGCATCCAGGAGGGCGCGCGTATGGCCGCCACCGCCGAAGGTGGCGTCGAGGTAAAGGGGGTTCGCCGGGGCGGCACCGGTCAACGCCTCGGTGATGGGTCCGAGGAGAACGGGTTCGTGGCCGCCGGCAGTCATGGCTGCAGGGTACGGCTGGCAACTAACGGCTGCGCCATACATCGAAAAAGGCCTTCAGGGGGGCGGTGAAACCGGGGGCGGGCTCGGTCAGGGCACGTTCGCGCCGGTGGCGCAGCTGCTCGATCGGGCAGGCGCTGCCAAAACGCGGTTTGCGCGGCGGGGAGAAGTCCCACTGGGTACAGTGGCGAGGCTCCCCGCGGGAGATGACTCCGGCGGTGCGGAAGTGCGGGTGGGTGTGGAGGTCGGCCATGAAGCGTCGGCGGGTTAAAGCTCGAATTCCTCAAAGACGGCGTCCATCTCCTCGGTCGATGCCGGCATCTGGGCCTCGTACCGGTCGGGACTGTAAATGGCGAAGGAGGCGAGTTCCCCGAGCAGGACGGCGTCCTTCTCGATACCGGCATGGCGGATCAGTGTATCGCTGAGCTTGATACGGCCGCTGCGGTCGAACTCGAACTCGTGGAGCCGGGACAGGAATTGCGTAAGGGCGGCGCGCTTTTTCCGGTCTTTCATCCCGAGTCGGCGCATCTTGTCACGCAGTTCGGCCAGCCGGTCCGGCGGATAGACCGTGATGTAGCCCTCCGGATTGGGCATCGCCAGAAAGGTCACGCTGCCGCCCTCCCCCCGGGGCCGCCACTTGGCAGGCACCGTCAACCGCCCCTTCTCGTCGAGGGAATGCCGGAACTCGCCGACAAAATGCATGGGGGCTGGCTGGTCCATAGAGTGCGCGCGTCATGGCAAAGTCCGCCATTTCGCCCCAATACGCCCCATATCACTCCACCAGTCAAGGGTTTTTGCGCGCGATTTTTGGATAAAAATATTCACAAGCTGCCCGTCGCGTGGGATTTAGAAAACCGGGCCGGCCATCGGCCCTCCGGTTTCCACCCCTTCCCCTCCGTTCCATGCCGAAAAAATGTCGAGCCGATCAATTGCTGGTGGACCGCGGCCTGGCAGCCAACCGGAGCCGGGCCCGGGCGCTGATCCTGGCAGGCAAACTCCGGACTCCGGACGGAGCCATCCTGGACAAGCCGGGACAGAGCCTGCCGGTGGACGCGGCGGTCGAACTGGAGGCCCCACCCCCCTACGTCGGTCGTGGCGGGGAAAAGCTGGCGGCCGCGCTGGATCACTTCGGTATCCCCGTGCAAGGCTGCCGGATACTGGATGTCGGCGCCTCCACCGGGGGCTTCACCGACTGCTGTCTCCAGCGCGGGGCGATTGCCGTAACCTGCGTTGATGTGGGCCGGGCCCAACTCCACGGCAAGCTGCTGGCCGACCCCCGGGTGACCAACCTGGAAAGGGTCAATGCCCGGTACCTGCAGCCGGGTGACCTACCCCACCCGGCCTACCCGCGCATTGTCATGGACCTGTCCTTTATTTCGCTGACCAAGGTGCTGCCGGCGGTCTGGCCCTGCCTGGAGCCGGCGGGCAGGCTGGTCGCGCTGGTCAAACCCCAGTTCGAGGCGGACAAAGCGGACACAGACAAAGCCCGCGGCGTGATCCGCGATCCGGCCATCCGCGAGTCGACGCTGAACAAGGTCCGGCGGTTCGTGGAAACGGATCTGCCCGGAGCCGAGGTGTTGGGGTGGATGGATTCGCCCATCGCGGGCGGAGACGGCAACCGCGAGTACCTGTTGGCCATCCGGAAAGTGCCCTAGCCCCGTTCCTGCAGATCGTACTCGGCGACGATATAGGGATGGGAGGCGTCGAAATGAGTGAGGGTGTCCGGATCGTCGACCCTGCCCTGGGGCCGGATTTCCGTGCCCGTTTTCCGGATACGCCGGTCGCCGAGGCGTTCCCGCCAACCGTCGGCCTCGAGCTCCAGCCTGGAGACGACAGCGGGTAGCCGGTCCGCGAGATCGGTGGTCTCGCCGGGGTCGGCCTGCAGATCGTACAGGGCCGAAAGGGGCTCAGCCCCCTTGCTGAAATGCAGTTTGTAGCGCTCATCCCGGATCGCCTCCAACGCGTCGCGATGCCAGTAGACAAAGCCGTCGCGCGGGCTGGGCGTGCCGGACGGATCCTGCCAGAAGGCGGAGAGGTCCAGGCCGTCGATGGGCTTTTCCGGCGCTTCGGCACCCGCGAGCGCGCAAAACGTGGGCAACAGGTCGATGGACGCGGCCAGATTGTCACTGGTCACCCCGGCGGGCACCCGGTCCGGCCAGCGAACGATGCACGGCACGCGCATGCCGCCCTCCCAGGTCTGGCCCTTGCGACCGCGTAGCCGACCGTTCGAGCCGCCGCGGGCGTCCGCCCGCGAGCCGTTGTCGCTGGTAAAGACGATGAGCGTGTTGCCGGCCAGGCCGAGCCGGTCCAACTCGGCCATGAGGGCATCCATCGCCCAGTCGATGCAGGCGACCGCCGCGCCGTAACGGCCGTTGCGGGTCGCCTGCAGGAAGCGCTCCGGCACATAATGCGGCAGGTGAACGTGGAGGTGCGCCAGATAGAGGAAGAAGGGCTGGTCGCCGGCTTCGCGCATGAAGCGAATACAGCGTTCGACGTAGCGTTCGGTCAGCGCGGCCTGATCGGGCTGTTCCTGGATGACGGTCTCGTCATCCATCAGCGGAAGGGGCGGGAAAGGATCGTCGGCTCGCTGTCGCCCCATGTCATTGCTGTAGGGGATGCCGTAATACATATCGAAGCCGTGCCGGGTCGGCAGGAAGGCGGGCTGATCGCCGCAGTGCCACTTGCCGACGATACCGGTACGATAGCCGGCCGCCTTGAGCAGGCGGGCGACGGACTGCTCCTCGGGGTTGAGCCCGACTCGCTGTCCGGGAAAGAGCACCCACTGGCCCTCGAACTCCCCGAAGCCGATGCGCGGCGGGTAGCAACCGGTCATCATGGCGCCACGGGAGGGCGAACAGACCGGGGAGGCCATGTAAAACTGGTCGAGCCGGAGGCCCTCGGCCGCCAACCGGTCGAGGGCCGGCGTATGGTTCCGCCGCGACCCGTAGCAGCCGAGGTCGCCGTAACCGAGGTCGTCGCAATTGATGAGGAGGATGTTGGGTCGCTGGCTGGCCATGGGGAGAGGGTTGGGCCTTTTCTTTCAGTCTGTCGTGTCCGAGGGACGCCTCCGCCCGGAGCAAGTCCAAGGAAACCGGGCTCCAGGAGGATTCAAAGGCGGCAAAGCGGCTGCCGGTCAAGCATGACGGTTCCCGCAAACGGTCCCGACAATCGTCCCACTCCCGCATTGCCAGCGGGGGGCGGGTCTGGCATCCGTGCTGGTCGGAGCATGGATCCTTTGAAAACCATTGCCTTTGTGGTGAACCAGACCAAAGCCGGCGCAGCCGAACTGGCGCAGACGCTGGTCACGGTGGCGCGCGATGCCGGTGCCGACACCCGGGTTGTCCGGGATTACCCGCTGCCGGCGGGCTCGCTGGCCGGCAGGGACGCCGCCTGTGTCATCGGTGGGGACGGGAGTATCCTGGGCACGGTGGACGAGGCGGTCCGGGAAAACGTGCCGGTCATGGGCATCAACCTGGGCAAGCTCGGGTTCATGGCCACCTTCAACGAGTATGAGGCCGCGAGCGCCCTGCCAGACATCCTGGCGGGAAAGTATCAGATCGGTCGCCGGTCCCTGCTCAACTGCATGACGCCGGACGGCACCTGTGTGCAGGTGTTGAACGATGTCGTGATCAAGGCCCCCGCCTTCAGCGGCCTGATCGAACTCGAAGTCCGGGCGGACGGCCAACAGGTCGCCCGCTACAGCTGCGACGGCCTCATCTTTTCGACGCCGACCGGGTCGACGGCCTACAATCTGTCCGCCGGCGGACCGATCCTTCAGCCGGAGGCGGAAGCCATCGCCATGACGCCGATCTGCCCGCACACCCTTTCCAATCGCAGCGTGGTGTTTACCAGCCACACCCGGCTGGAGGTATTCTGCAGAAACACGGACAGCCCGGCCCGGATCAGCCTCGACGGCCGCGAGAGCCTGCCCGCGGAAAACCCCTTCCCGCTCCGCATTTCCCTCTCTGAAAAAACCTTCCCCCTCATGCACGGAGAGGATTATGCTCATTTCAGCATTATCCGGAGTAAGCTGGATTGGTAACCGGCTACCGGCCGACGCACCCCCGTTCCCCTATGGCTGACGACGCCGCACCTGAAGATTCCGAGAACCTGCCCGCCTCCGAACCGGCGAGCAGCGAACCCGGCGGCCAGCCGGAGTATTATATCCGCAATCCGGACAACGAGGAGGCACGCGGACCCTTCAACTTCAACAAACTGTCATCGCTCGCCGAGGCGGGCCAGATCACTGCCGAAACCGTCTTCTACCACGAGGCCAGTGAAGCCTGGGTCCATATGGACGGCATCCCCGGCATGAGGGAACGCCTCTTTCCCGAGCGCCAGAAGCTGAAGCTGCGGAAGGATGACGCTCCTGTCGCGGCTCCGCCTTCCGGTAAAAAGAAAAAGCCCGAAGAAGCTCCCCGGAGGAAAAAGACCGCCGAAGACCACCTGCCGGCGGTGAAGATCGACGACATGCTCGCGGCGGCCGAAGGCCGGACCGAGGACACCAAACACCTCCGGAAGCGTGAAGAAAACGCCCAAAAGGCGGGGGCTCTGTCGCTGCCCGGCGTCGGCATCATCATGGCCCTGATGGCCTTCACCATGATCTACCCGGAATTTTCCACCCTCCGCGAAGCCGTAGCCGAGCAGGAGTGGGGCACCATCCTGGCGCGACCGTTTCTGGTCGTCGGGCTGGTGGATCTGGTCCTGGCGATCTTTCTCTTTTTGTCTGTTACAGAGATCTATCCCTTCCTGCGCTTCCGGGCCATGCTCAACCTGGGCTTCTGGGGGTACCTGTTCTGGGCGGGGGGCGACCCCGTCCTCCTCGGTGCGGTGGTCCTCGGCTCGATCGGGTTGTTCACCGCCACGCTCACCCTGAACCTGTATGTCATGATCGGCAGCCTTGCCGTGGGCATCCTGGGGACGGGCTATATGGCCTACCAAGCCTTCACCGGCGTCCTGGGGCGCTTCCTCTGAGCGACAATGCCGAGATCGGCTTGAGGTTGTCCCCGGACGGAACAACCCTCTCGCATGAAGTTTAAGGCAGCCCTCCTATCGGCGCGCCGGGGATTGCGACGCCTGCCGCTTTTCCTGACGCGTGATATCTGGCGCCCCGACTGGATCAAGCAGGGCGGGCCCCGGGCCAGGCTGATCGCCACGCTGCGCGTCTTCACCCTTGTGGGCCAGGGCTTTCAGGAAAACCGGATCTTCACGCGTGCCGCGGCTCTCAGCTTTTCCTCCCTGATCGGGCTGGGGCCCCTGCTGGCCATCGCCATCCTGATTTCGGGTTTCGTCCTGGATACCAGCGACGACGCCATGATTGCCCAGCGCATCAATCAGGTGATCGGCTTCGTCGCCCCGCAGGCATCGCAATTCGGTCGCCAGGGTCAGGGGGCGGCCGGCCAGAGCGGTCAGGCACCGGATGGCGCGGTGGAGCTGCCGCCTCAGGTCCGCGATGTCATCGACAACCTGATCGCGAGCACCCGTTCGGGAGCGGTCGGGGTGGCCGGCGTCCTGTTGCTCCTGATGATCGCCCTGCAGCTGATCACATCGATCGAAAACACCTTCAATGAGATCTGGGGAGTCAAACGCGGGAGACCCTGGACCCAGAAGGTGGTGATCTACTGGACGCTGATTTCGTTCGGAGCCGTACTGGGTCTGCTTGCGCTGACGGTGAACGCGGTCGCCACCTTCGGTCGCTTTTTTGAGCAACTGCCCTTCATCGGTCCGGACCTGTTTCAGCTCTTCATCGCGCTGGTACCGGCCACCACCTACCTGGTGATCACGCTGCTGCTGGCCGCTTTCTACCGCTTCATGCCCAACACGTCGGTCAATTTCCTGCCGGCGCTGGCGGGCGGTGGTCTGGTCGCCGTGCTCCTCTTCCTTAACAACGAATTGTCCTTCCTTTATATCCAGCGGGTCATCACCACCGAGAGCCTCTATGGATCGGTCGGGATTATCCCGATCCTCATGCTGGGCCTCTATGTCTTCTGGATTTTCATGCTCCTCGGCGGACAGGTGACCTACGCCGTCCAGAATGTCCGCTACCTGACCCATCAGGGCGTCTGGAACGATATCAGCCACCGGACCAAGGAACGGATTGCGCTGGCCGCCCTGATGATCATCGCCCGGCGCTTCTCCGCCTGCCGCCCCGGACCGACCGCCGGAGAAATCACCGAAACGCTGCGCGTGCCCGTCCAGATCCTCAACGGCTGCCTGGACCGGCTGGACAGCATCGGCTGGATCGCCCCGGTCGACGACGCCGAGGACGGTGCGGCTGTGGAAATCATCCGCTTCCAGCCGGCCCGACCGCTCGACCGGATGACCCTGGGCAAGTTCAAGCAAGCTTTTGATGGTTTCGGCAACAACGAGGGGGCGGACCTGCTGGAAAATGACGATCCGGTGCTCCGGATCTATGCGGAGCGCTTCTGCGGCGAGGCGCTGGACGACGCGGAGGAACTCAACCTCGAGGCGCTGGTCGAGCATTATCCGGAAGGCCCTGTTCCCGCCGATTGACCGGCCCGTGCGGGATTGACAGGAAAACCGCTCCGGACAATACCCCCCCCATTGCGCAAAGCGCCCCACCGACCGTCGACCTCCTCATGATTTCCTGGATTCAAGCCATCCTCAAAAAGCATGCCCGTTGGATTTTCGTCATCCTGCTGGTCATCCTGATCGTTCCCTTTGTCTTCACCATCGGTAATACGCCGGGCTGTGTGGGCACGGAAGTCGCCGTCACCTCGCAGGAGTTCTACGGGATCGACCTCAGCGATCCCCGGCAGGCCGGTCGGCTGGTCGACGCCGCGGCCATCAGCGCCGCCATCAACGGCGATGTGAACCGGCGTTCACCCGAGCAACTACAGCAGCAGGCCCTGACCCGGGCCGCCCTGCTCCACCTGGCCGACAGGTTGGGCATCCCCCAACCCGGTCCGGAGCAACTGTCGGCGTTCATTCCGACCCGTCCACTGTTTCAAAACGCCGAGGGTGCGTTCAGCCGGGACCGCTACCTGCAGTTCCTCGACCGCCTGAAGGCCAACCCAAACGCCAACCCCGGGATGGTGGAGCAGGTGCTGTTGCAGGATTTTCGAATCGAAACAGTGATGGAGGCCATTTCCGGACCCGGCGCTTTCCTGCCGATTGAGGCCAGGCTCGAAGCCCGGCGCAGCCAGACGGTCTGGTCGCTTCGTCAGGCCGCTTTCCCCCTGGACCGCTACCGCCCTGACGTGGTTGTCGATCCCGATGACCTCCGGGCCTATTACGAAAACAACAGCATCGCCTACCAGCGTCCGCCCGAAATCGACGCCGCCTTCGTCGTCTTCGAGCCCTCGGCCTATTTAAGCGAGGTCGGCACGCCCGACAAAGCGACCCTTGTCGCCTATTTTGAAGAGAACCGGCCCAGCTACGCCCACTTGGCCGGGACCGGCAAGGACAGCCTGCCCGGCGGTGCGACTGCCGAACTGGAGGCCGCCGAGGCCGGAGAAGCCGCCTTCGGCCAGGAGGAAACCGGCAATGCCGACAGCGAAGCCGAAACGGAAACCACCGATTCCGATGCGGAAGACACCGTCACGTTCACGGAGGCCCGCGAGGCGGTCACCCGCGACTGGCGCCTGGCGGAGGCGGCTACCCTCGCCCGCATCGCTGCCGAGGACTTCACCTACCAGCTGTATGATAAGGGCATCGACTTTCCGTCCGACGCCTTCGACGCCACGCTGGCCGAGGAGGGTCTCGGTCTCCGCAACCTGCAACCCTTTTCCAGCAATGCAGACCCGGCGGACATCCTCCCCGGATTCAGCCGGCAGGCAATCAACGCCCTGTTCCAGCTGCCGGACAACCGCTATTATACCGACCCCCTGCCCTTCGGCAACGGGTACGCCGTGTATTTCATCGAGGAGCGGCGCGATGCCCGCGTACCCCCCTTGGAGGAGGTGATCGCGGAGGTTCGCGAAGATTTTGTGGAGCAGGAACGACGTCGCCTGTTTGCCGAGCAGGGTCAGGTCATCCGTGAGGCCATCGAAGCCAACCTGAACGCCAGCCAGACCTTTCGCGAAGCCGTGGAGAACAGCCCGCTTCCAACCTTGCTTACCGAGGAAGCGGCGGAAGCCGGCGAATCGGGCGCCGACTTCTTTGAAAACAAGGGCGACCTCGCGACGGTCGCTGAAGAAAAAGCCGGCAAGCTCCCGATTCGCGTCTTCCAGGATTTTACCGCCCGGAACCCGCCGGAAGGCCTCAACCCGGTGGTGTTCAATTCCATTCAGGGCCTGCCGGCCGGTGGTCTCTCCCGGATGATCACCACCGGCGACACCGGGTACTTCGTCTATGTATCCCGAAAGGAGGTACCCGAGGTGTCGGAAAGTGATCCAGCCTACCGGCAGGCCGAGACGTTCATCAGCCAGTTCCACAGCTTCATGGGCAACCGCTCCATCGTCGAAGAACTGATCGCCCGCGGCATGGAATCCTCAGGCGAGGGCTGAAGCTGATCTCTCCCAAAGCGGCCTCACGCGCAGCCGGCGTCACGTTGCGGCTCGTCATGGGACCTCGCGCTATCCCGCGTTTCCCTGAACCTCCGCCAGGCCCGGGTGGGCGTCGAAATCAGCCAAACAAGCCCGCTGCGGCGGCCACCGCGCAGGCCCGCTTGCGGGGAATGTCCGGCAACTGGTTCCGAAACCAGGTACGCTGGCGCCTGGCATACTGACGGGTGTGGGCGACAAGCGTGTCCCTCAGGTCATCCCAGGCCAGGTCCCCGTCCAGACAGGCGAGGACTTCCCGGTAACCAATCGCACGGGCGGCGACCGGATTCTCCCGCAGACCCTCACCGGCCAGCCGGGACACCTCGTCGACCAGCCCGGCGGCCAGCATCTGGTCGACCCGGGCTGCGATGCGCTCGTTCAAGGCGTCTACCGGCCGCTCCAGGATGACCGCCTGGACCGAAAACCCGGCAAAGGGACCGGGGCGGGCGGCGAAGGCCTCCCGCAAGGCGGCCAGGGTACGCCCGGAGGCGCGACAGCGCTCGAGGGCCCGGGCTACCCGGCGCGGGTTTTGCGTATCCAGTCCGCGGATACCGGATGGATTCAGAGCATGCAGGGCATCGAGCAACCCGGGCAGGCCCTCCCGTTTTTCCAGGGCGCGGACCTCCTCGCGTATGGTGGAGGGCACCGTCACATCGTCCGTCACCGGGCCGAAAAAGGCCTTGAGGTAGAAGCCGCTGCCACCGGTGACCAGCACCCGGCGATCCCGGCTTTGAATGTCGTGAATCACCTCCCGCGCCGCTGCAACAAATCGGGCCACATCCCAGGGCTCATCCAGCGCGAGGTGATCCACCAGGAAATGCGGGACCCGCGCCCGCTCGGCCGGCGTCGGTTTGGCCGTCCCGATATCCATGCCCCGGTAGCCCTGAAAAGCGTCGCAGGACACGATCTCGGCCTGATGCGCCTCGGCCCAGTCCAGGGCCAGCGCGGTTTTGCCGACGGCGGTCGGCCCGGTCAGCACATAGAGCGTCCGATCCACGGACCGGACGGTGCGACGGGGACCGGCAGGCGGCAACCAAATTGGCGTTGTCAGCGTGGGGGGCCTGACCTTTGCTGCGGCCCAAGCCGCATGAGGATCGCCATCGTCACGGAAACCTTCCCGCCCGAGGTCAATGGCGTGGCCATGACCCTGTCTCGTCTGGCCCGCGGTCTGGCTGAGCGTGGGCACGCGCTGACGATCTTTCACCCCCGGCGGCGGGAAGCGAGTGAGCCGGCCCAGGCCGCCCCACCCTGGCAGGAGACCTGCCTGCCGGGCATGCCCTTACCGGGCTACGACGGCCTGCGGCTGGGTCTGTTTTGCACCGATCGGCTAAAGCAGGCCTGGAGCGACGCAGCAACCCGGCCGGAGGTGGTTTACGTGGCGACGGAGGGTCCCTTGGGGCTGTCGGCGATTCGGGCCTGCGAGCGGCTGGGCATTCCGGTCACGTCCGGCTTTCACACGAATTTCGACCGCTATATGCAGGATTACCGGCTGCCCTTCCTCCGACCGCTGACCGCCCGTTACCTGCGCTGGGTCCATAACCGCACGCGCATCACCTTCGCCCCCTCGACCGACACGCTGAAAAACCTGGAGGCCATGGGCATCGGCCCGACGCGGCTGCTGGGTCGCGGGGTGGACACCAGGCTTTTTCATCCGGACAAGCGAGACAACGGGCTTCGGGCTGCCTGGGGGGTGAGGGAGGACGATCCGGTGGCCATCTACGTCGGTCGTATAGCGGCTGAAAAAAACATTCCCCTGCTCGTTCGGACCATGGAGGTGCTCAAAGAGACCCAGCCTGACTTGAAGTTGGTATTTATCGGAGACGGCCCGGAACGGAAGCCCCTGGAACAGGCGCACCCGTATTTCCTGTTCGCCGGGATGCGGCGCGGAAACGATCTGGCCCGGCATTACGCTTCGGGCGACCTGTTTCTCTTTCCCAGCCTGACCGAGACCTTCGGCAACGTTGTCACCGAGGCCATGGCCAGCGGCCTCACCTGTGTGGCCTATGACTACGCCGCGCCGCAACGGTATATCCGGGATGAGGAGAACGGATTTCTCGCCCCTTACGGAGACGAGGCTGCCTTTCTCAACGCAGCCCGGCGGGCGCTGGACGCGAAGGCAGCCTGGCCGGCCATCCGCCGGGCGGCCCGGGAGACCGCCGAAGGGTTGACCTGGGAGGCTGTGGTTGCGACCTTCGAGGAGGCATTGATTGGGGCGGCCCGGGATAAAATCGAGGCCTGAGCCGGTCCATCAACTGAACTGTGCTGCTAAATTGTGACAGTCAGGTCAAAGCTCGGTAGCATTTCGGCCACACGCATAGACGGTTATTCACAAAGCTGTTAACAATTGCACCGGGAAATCCTCAACGCCCGCATCTGTGAAAAAAGCGACGCTCAAGTTCAAGACGATCTTTCTGTCCGACGTCCACCTCGGCGCGCCGGATTGCAAGATCGAGGAGGTCAACCACTTCCTCAAATATACCCACTCGGAGAAACTGGTCCTCAACGGGGACATCATCGACGGATGGAGTCTCCACCGCCGCGGCGGATGGACCCGCGACCACACCCGATTCGTCCGGCTGCTCCTCAAGAAACTGGAGAAGAAAAACACCCGGGTCATCTACACCCGTGGCAATCACGACGATGTCCTGGGACGCTTTTTGCCCATGCGCTTCGACAACCTCGAAATCGTCGAGTCGCACGTCCATGAAAACCGTCTCGGCCGCTATCTCGTCATTCACGGGGACGGGTTCGATGCGGTCACCACGAACCACAAGTGGCTGGCTCTGGCAGGCGACGTCGGCTACCAGACCCTTCTGCGCATCAACCGCCTCTACAACAAGTACCGGGCTCTGCGCGGCAAGGAGTACTACTCCATTTCCAAGGCCATCAAGGCACGCGTCAAAACCGCCGTCAGCTTTATCGGCAAGTACGAGGACCAGCTGCAGAACCTGGCTCGGAAAAACAAATGCCGCGGCATCATCGCCGGCCATATCCATACCCCGGCCAACAAGATGGTCGGTGATACGCATTACCTGAACTCCGGGGACTGGGTCGAGTCGATGACCGCTCTCGTCGAGCATTACGACGACACGTTCGAAATCCTGACCTACCCCGAATTCCTTCAGCGGCTCGATGAAAAGACCGCCCGCAAGGCCAAAAAGCAGAAAATTATCTGTCTCGAGGAAGAACTGCCACCCGTCGAGGAAGAAGAGGATGACGACGACGATGAGGACGATGATGACATCCCCGCACAGGCCCTGGCCCGTCGCGTGACCGCTTTTACCAGTTCCTGACCGATCTGCACGCCCGCCCTTTGCTCAGGGCTTACGCCCGGTCCCTCGCCAAACCGACAGCGGCCGTACCCAATCGGCCCTGCCGGTTTTTTTTCGTGGCGATAGCTCAGTCCGGTGCCCGACCGCACCCATCCTTTCCTGGCTTGACCCGGTCGCGGGTGCTCCGCACCGTTTCGCCTTTCCCGCCTGCCGGGATCGACTCAGGAGAGATGCCAGAGCGGTCGAATGGGCGCGCCTGGAAAGCGCGTGTGCCCCACAAGGGTACCGGGGGTTCGAATCCCCCTCTCTCCGCCATTCGACGCGCTTCGCTTGCTCATGGCAGGCCCGGAATTCGGGAGGATACACGGAGATAAAGAAAAACATGAGCGCGTCGAATGCCCTGAGCCTGTCGAAGGGCTTTCGTCGACGCGCTTCGCTTGCTCATGGCAGGCCCGGAATTCGGGGTCTACACCAAAGTTTGGGGAGCGGGGCTGATTGATGGGTGGTGGTGTTTGTTGGATTATCCGCATTGGGCGATGGCCCGGAGACGGTAGTTGTAAAAGTTGCGGAAGCCGTAGGCGCGTCGTTGGATGAGTTTGAGCTTTCGATTGAAGCCCTCTGTGATGCCGTTGTTGCGGGTCAACCGCCACATACAGGCGATGGGCTCCTGCCAGGTTTGCAGGGTGTTGCCCAGACTTTGGAGCTGGGCGATATTGGTGTTCCTGAGGGCATGGATGTGGTCAAGGAGTTGCCTGATCAGGGGTCGGCATTCCCGCTTGGTTCGATGTGTTTGGTTCATCAGTGCATGCAACTGGCATAGCCGCTCGTAGAGCGGCCCAAGGACTGGATTCTCGGCCAGGAGCCGGTCCCGACGCTGCCGTTGCCTGGGGGTCAATCGGTCGGGTCGCTTACGCAGGCAAGCCAGGTAGCCCCTTCGGCCAGGTCGAAGAGCCGACGGTTCTTCAGGTCGCAGAAGGTCGTCACCCAGCGCTGTCCACCGTGCAGGGTATGCGCGTCAATGCCCAGAACCCGGGGACAGGTCCGGCTCTCTCGTTCGCTGGTCTGGCGGCAGGTGTGCTCCTGGTAGATACGTCCAACCGTAGCATCGCCCAGACGCTTGAGCTTGGCCAGCTGCCGGGCACAGATGCCGCGGTGGTGCTCCTCGGCCACCTCCCGGCGGAACGGTTCGGTGCTGTGCCGATACGGCCGGATCCCGGGCAAGTCAGGCAGGAAGCTTTTCTGACAGCTCGCACAGCGGAAGCGACGCATCCGCACCAACAAGCGGGTCAAGCGGCCAAAGACGCTCAGATGCCGAACCTTCCTTCCATACCAGCCCTTACTGCGGGGCCCCGCAGTAAGGGCACACCGCAGGCTCACCTTCCGGGCGCACCGTTACCTCAAGGACTCCATCCTTGAGACAACTGCTCAGGACCTCGTAACCTTGGATTCCTATCTCGTTAATCTGCATTGGGGACATGGTGGCTTAGCAGCCCCATGTCCCCAATCTTTGATGAAGAGCGAAAAATTTGCGGCCCGGTCGATTCGACGTCCTCGGCAGGCTCAAACTAACGGCAAAGCCGCTAAGGCTAGTATCGGTGCCTGTTCAGAGCCGGGTCCTCAACAGGAGCCGGGATAAATCACCGGGTATGGGAGACGCTCAGCTCCGGGAGATCATCCGCTGGTTGCCTCATTCCCTTGACCCCGGGAAAAAACGTTTCATCATAACAAGTCTAGCCTGTGTTGCCGCCAGGCACCGCAGGTTTAGGGCTAGGAACACACAAGTATAAGGGCCGAAGGGGAAAGCGTTTTGCGCTTTCCCCTTCGTGCTTTCCGGAGGGCTCGATCGGAAGCCTTGGGCTTGCGGCTCCCGGGGAATCTTGGCCAACTCGTCCTTTGTTGTGGCACGCCCTTCAAAAAATAGCCCTGCCCGGGATCCCCAGGCCATCATGAGCGCCGTTGAGTGGTCACGAAAGGGCCTACACCGCGTCATCGCCAGCCGGGACACCAAGGACTTTCAGATCCAGAAACACGCCGACCGCAGTCCGGTGCGGTTCGATCCGGAGTACGTCCGGCGGCACGACGTCATCTACCAGCGACCCATCACGGACTGGGCCCAGGGCCTGCCCTTCGGCAACGGCAATATCGGCGGGGTTGTCTGCCTGCACGACCGCCTCGATATCTATCTGGACCGGACCGACCTCTGGTACGATACGGCCTTCATTAAAAGCCGCGACCGGCGCTCGTCCGATGCACGGAAGGGCGGCCGGACGCATGCGGCCATGCTCTCCCTGCCCCTGCCCCGGCACCCGGACATCCTCCTTCCCTACGAGCAGCGCCTCAATCTGCTGCACGGCAGTCTCGACCTGCGTATCGGATCGATGGGGATGCGCGTGTTTCAGGGGCGCATCTATGCGCATGCCACCTCGGACCAGATCGTCATCAATATCCGGCATAACGACACCTACGCCCCGGAGCCGCGCCTATCCATCATGGACCAGGCCGCCTTCCTGAAAAACGGCCGCGTGGCGCTCGAGCGCAACCTGGGCAGCCAGGCCTACCGGGTGGAATGCCGGGTCGAACCCGCCTCCCGGTCGGAGACCGTCATCCGCGTGGTATTGGTATCGCGCAACACGGCCGGCGATGATCTGGCCGGCGCCGCCGACGATCAGCTCAATCTCGATATCACGGAAGACACGCACGTCGCCTGGTGGGAGGACTATTGGACACGCAGCTACCTGAAGTTGCCCGATCCCTATCTGGAAAACCTGTGGTACCTTGCCCAGTACCACACCGCCACGCTTTTGCGATCCTCCACGCTCCCCGGCCCGCAGGGTTTCTGGAACCACGAGGAGCCGGTCCGTCCGGGCGGGGATGTCTATTATCCGGACGGCCCTCACCCGATCGGGCTGGCGGGCATCCTGGGATCCAATCATGCCGAGTTGCTCGGGCCTTACCTCGAACTCTACCGGGACCTGCGGCCCCTGCTGGAGGAGACCACCCGGTTGATCGGTGCCAACCAGCCCGGGGAGGCGTCCGCAAACAGCCGGTTTCAGCCGGACTGGTTGCGCGATCGCGACGAAGACCAGCCCGGCTTCCTCCTGCCGGTCTGGTACGGCCCGGCCTGGAGCGGCCTGGATCATCCCGAATACGGCCTGGCCTATACATTGAACCGGGGCCGCGCCTTTCCCCTCGCCGCCGCCTGGATCGCCGAAAGCATCGACGCTTATTTTCAGCACACCGGGGATGCCGCCTTTCTCCGGCAGATCGGCTATCCCTTCCTGCGCGGCGCCCTGCGTTTTCTGGAGCCCCTGATCCATCAGAACGACGATCAGCGGCTTCTTCCCCCCGCCGGTTCGCCCGGCAAGGGCCCGATCGCCGCCGACAGCCCCTTCGCCCTGGGCTGCCTGGCACGTCTGCTGGACGCCGCCATCCGTGGCGCGGAAACGCTCGAGCTGGACGAGGCGGAACGGGAACGCTGGGAACGCATCCGGTCGGCGCTTGCGCCCGTCGCCCCCCCCCATGGCGGTCCCTGTACCTCCTTTCCCGACCAACTGGGGGTTCCCGTTCCCCCAGACCTTGAGGCCGAGGGCAAGGCCCCCCGGCAGGCCCTGGAGCAGGCCATGAGCTTTTTCGCCCTTTCCGATCACCTGAAGCAACTGCCTGCGATCGAAGGCGGGCTCACGCCGTCCGCCACAGGCCTGTTCATGGCGGTACAGGCGGCCGCCCATGCCGGCGACGGCGAGCGCGCTCGCCATCTTCTGCTCAATCCGGGCGTACGGCTGCTGCAAGGGCCCCAAGGGCTCTGGATCGAACAGCCTTCCGAAAAGGATCTCGCCCCCTTCACCATGACCGGCCTCGGGATGCTCACCGAAGGCCTGAACCGGATGCTGGTCCAGCGGGACAGCGAGGGGGCGGTGCTTGTGTTCCCGGCCATGCCGGCGGACTGGGCCGACAGCCTCTTTGTGCGCCTACGTCTGCGCGGCGGTCTCAGCGTCAGCGCCGAGCGACGGGACGGGCGCTGCCAGTGGGTGCAGATCATCGCCCTGCAACCGGGCCAGATCAGTTTACGCAATCCCTTCGCGGGAGCCGTCCTCCGGGTGGAACCCGACCTGCCCCCGCGACCGATTCGCCCCAACAGAAAGGGTTGCTTCCAGGAGGCCCTCGACAGCGGGGAATCCCTGCTGCTGGTGGACGAAGACTTCGATCTGGAAGCGGCGGAACGGACGCTCAGCGACGTGCCGGCCACCGAACCCCGGTGGCTGGACAGCCTGGACCTCGAGGAACGTTTCGAGGTCGCGATCGTGCCAGGGTTGCCGGCCTATCCCGCTCAACAGCATCCGAACGGTCGCCTCTACATCGGCCTGCCGAGTGAGCGCCAGGCCGCCCGCGACCGGCGGACGGTCGATTTTGTTCCCTTTACCCGCGACGCCCACTCCGATCAATGGGAGCGACGGCACCGGGCCGCCCGGCGCGGCGGAACACGTGTCGTCGACGGGGACGCGGACGCCATTGTTCGGATTCTCGCCGATCTCACCCTTGACCCGGAGGAGGTGGTTGCCTTCACCGCTCTGTACAGCCTGCAGCAACGCCTGAAAGACGATCCAGCCGCCTTGAAAGAACAGCTGCAGGCCATCAGCAAGGATGCTCCGCTTGAAAGCCTGGGCAAGGCGGCCAGCCAGGCCATCCGTAGTCTTAAAGCCTGACCGGCGGCCGGGAACCTCAAATCCCCAACTGGGTGTTTTTTACCGCGTTGACCCCGCCGAGGACCTGATCGGCCGCTGCCAGGCGTTCGGCCACCGGGCCAGAGCCCACCTGACGTGGCGAAGCCTTTTCCTTCAGCGCCAGCTCGGCGATGAGTGCCGCGCTTTGGCCGAGCACCATGAAGACGGGCTCCATCCGGAGCGAACCGAAGGCGATATGCGAAGCGCTGACCGCACAGCTGACGACCAGGTTCTCCACGCTGCCGGGCGGGGGCAGCAGCGACCGGAAGCTGATGCCGTAGGGGTCGAACCCATGGACCTGAACGTCGCCCTCGTTCTGGACGTGGCCCTCGCTGGTGATGAACCGCGAGCAGTTGTGCGAATCCATGCCGTAGGCACCGAGGCCGACCGGGTCTTCCACCGGCAGCTTACCCAGGACATGGTTCTCGGTGATGACAAAATCACTCACCATCCGACGGCCTTCGCGGATGTAGAGCTGGTGCGACCAACCGCCCGTTTCGGTAAATTCGTCCCGGCAGAGACCCCAGGAGCGGTGGAAATCGCGGATATCATCCGGAACCGACGGATCATTCGCGCAATACCAGAAAAAACCGGCCGTGTAGCTGACATGCTCCTGAAAGAGGCGTTCGCGCGTCGCGTAGTCTCCGTTTGGCCATGCCCAGTTGCGGCCGATAAAGTCCGTGGAAAAGGGGCCGTTGTTGTTCTTGTCCACCTTCTTGCCGCGAATCGGATCATACTTCCGGTCGTAGCAGTCCCAACCTGTTTCGATAATTCGCCGCAGCAGCTCGTATTCATTCGGTGAATACCCGGGTGGCTTGGGCCAGGCAATCCGGTTGTCGGCTTCCTGCGTCAGAATCAGCCGGAAATTATAGGCCTGAACACGGTGGTCACCGCGGCCACGCTCTTCCCGCACCGCCGGGTCGACCCCCGGCAACGGCCCGCTCGACGGCACGCCGGGGATCACCCAGGGATCGACCGGATTGTCGAACTTGTGGTGATGCGGGCTCCCCTCATAGCACCACTGCATGCCGTTCAGCGTTTCGCCCGTATCCTCGTTGGACTCGCGGCCGATGGCGAAAGGCACGCCGGCCCTGGCCATCAGGTCACCCTCGTAGGTCGCGTCGATGAACATGCCGGCCTTTACGGTGAGACCGGTCAGGAAGCGCACGGCCTGTATCCGGTTTTCGGAGACATCGACAGCATCCAGGTAGGTCTGGCGGACCACGGGCACCTCGCGGTCGGCCAGCCAGCTTTCCAGGATCTCGACGGCCTGCTTCGGCTCGAAGTTCCACTCCTCGTCCGTATCGTACCGCTTGCCCAACTCCCGGTAAAAGGCACGGCTCAGGCCGCCCACCGCGCTCCGGTTGCCCACGTCGGACAGGCTCAGGCCGCCGGTGGTCATCCCGCCCAGCCGCTTGTCCGGGCCGACCAGCAGGGTGTTCAGCCCGGAATCGGCGCCCTGGATGGCGGCAATGACGCCGGAGGCGGTGCCGCCGTAGACGCAGAGGTCGACCTCCAGCGTGCGCCGGTCGTCATCCGGGGCCGGATGGAAATAGGTCAGGTTCGGGAAGGGATTGGGGGACTCGGGCATGCCGTCAGTCCAGCAGCCCCCCGAACCGGTTCAACGGAAAAGCACTGAAATCGGTGGCCTCACCAGGCAGCATCCGCCCACTTCGCCAGCCAGTCGGCGCAGGTGGTTTCGTTGTCCGGATGCTGGGGATCGGCGGCCACGAACCCCTGCTCCAGCGCGCTGGCTCCGGCTTCGTCCTTCGCCTGATAACGAAAATCCATCGACCAGCGAATGCGGGGTTGGACGTTGGACAGCGCCCGGTGCGGCACCAGCTGGTTGAAAATCAACACATCGCCGGGCTCCATCGGGACCGGCACCGATTCCAGTTTGTCCGAATCCTTCCGGCGCAGACCGAGAAAGCCCGTCCCGTCGACATTGTCGTCGATCTCAAACACCCGTTGCCGGGTTTCGCGGTTCCACGGGCTCACCGCCAGACAGCTGGATGTTTCATCGACCGGTACGATCGGGAACCAGCAGGAGAGGGTGTGGATCATCCGCTCTTCTTTGCGGTAGTACTGGGCATCCTGGTGCCAGGGCGTATCGGTGAACTGCTGCTCGGGCAGCTTCGGCCGCGAATTGAAGATGCCGTGGGCGACAATCGCCTCGGAGCCCAGGAGCGCTTGCACCACCCGGATCAGCTCGGGCTGCTTCAGCAGGTGAAACATGGCCGGGCACACCAACGGCTTGCGCGGGCTGCGCGGGTAATTGGGCTTACCCGCCGCCTCCCAGGCCTTCAAGAGGCCGGTTTCAAAGTCGAGGTCGCCGATGGCCGGATCGAGTCTGCCCGAGGCGACCCATTCGGCCGCCTGCTGGTTCACCCAGGCCTCCAACAGCAGTCGGGCGGTTGTCAACGCAGAGGCGGGCAGGAGGTTGCGAACGACCACGTAGCCGTCGCGCTTGTAGTGTTCGAAATCCTGGGACGAGGGAGCGGGATCCTGGGTCAGCATGGGTAGCGGGAGTCGGTTGTTGAAGATGGGGCTGAAGCCTAGCGCCTGCCGCCTTGGTACGCCATTGTCTCAAATCGCTTTTTCTGGTATTTATTCAACATGAATTGCTCTGGGCCCTATCTCGATCAGCCACCCGCCATTGAACAGTTCGGTGTTGGGATCCACGGCCATCGATCACTGGAGCATTACTGCCTGCCCGACCTGGCATGCCTGCATCACTACGATTACGCGGGTAGCCTCAAAGTCGACGGCCAGGCCTTCACCCTGCGACCGGGCTGTGCGACCCTGATCCCGCCCGGCGCAGACCTTTGGTATTTCCTGGACCAGTTTCCATCCCGGCACCGCTACGTTCATTTCAAGCTCAGGCGGCAGTGGGACGGTCCCTCCCTGCCTCTCCTCATCGAACCGGGCCCCCTGGCCGACCGGATCGGCCATTACCTCCACCAGTTGGTCCGCTGGGCCCCGTTTGAGCCGGCGCGCGCACAATCCCTGCTCTGGGAGGCCCTCTGGCAATGGCGCGATGCACCCGGCGCAATCGGGACCGCTGTCCACCCGCTGGTCGGCAGGGCCGTCGCCCTGATCGAGCAGCGGCTCGAAGACGCCCGTTTCCGGGTCGGCCAGCTGGCCGACAGCCTCGAGGTCAGCCACAACCACCTGAACCGGCTGTTTCGCCGGGATCGCGGCCAGACCATGGGCGGTTACCTCAGGGAACGTCGGCTCCAGCGGGCGCGCTTTTACCTCGAATCGACTGACCTCATGCCCGGCCAGATCGGTCGGCGCTGCGGCTACCCCGACCCCCACCACTTCAATAAATGGATACGGCGCCACCTGGGTCAGCCGCCCAGCCACTGGCGTTCCTGACGGTGCCGACGCCGGAACCGGGCCGGCGGCTCGCCGATCCGTCGCGTAAAGGCCCGCGTAAAGGCATTGCGGTTGGCGTATCCGAAAACCTCTGACACCCGTTCGAGCGTGTCATCGCTTTCCACCAGCCGGCGGGCGGCGGAACGCAGCCGCAGGCCCTCCGCATACCGGCCGGGGGACTCCCCGACCTGCCTCGTGAACCACCGCATGAACTGACGCTCGCTGAGCGCCGCAGTGCGGGCCAGCGTGGCCACGTCCGGCGGCCGGGCACGGTTGCGCTCAAGCAGGGCCAGGACACGGTGCAGGCGCGGATCCCCGGGACGGAGCCGTTCCAGCACGCCGGCCCGCCCCAGCACCGTCCAGACCAGACTCTGCGCCTGGCAGAACAGGTTGGCCCGTTTGCCGGCCTCGGCGGCGGCGATGAAGGCGTGGTCCCGGGCGTCGTCGCCGGCATCGGGGATCGGCCGACAGGGATCCGCTCCGGACGGAAGCGCTCCCCACAGCCGGAAGTGTATCCAGAGGTGTGAGACGGGGCCGGTGCTCGTTCCATCGAACAACACCTCCGGCGGGATCAGGTACCACGCCCCGGGAAGCAGATCCGTCTGCCGGCCGAGGGCCCGGATCGAGAAGCCCTGTCGGTCGTTGCGGTAAAGGCGCCAGAACGGGCTGAACACCCCGCTGAAGGCCCAATCTCTCAAATCCCGGGCATACCCCGCCTGCAACAGGTCGATGCGCGGCTGGGGATCCTCGGAGGGCCAGTCTGTGATCAGGCGTTTGCTCACCAAACAGTCAGTTTCTGGTATAAAAATGGCCGGAGCCGGGATAGCGGTCGAGACCGAATGCGGCTATCCTTTTCTCATGGCTACCAATTCTCTTAAACAAACGCATTCCACTACCGGCAGGCATTCGCTGCTGGTCGACCAGGACACCCGGCGCGTTCCTTTAATCGTGCACCACCTCAACGCCTGGCAGTATCTGGAATACAGCTTGTACCGCCTCCTCTGCGCCCGGGGCCGCGAAATCGGCGACTGGCACGACAAGAGTTTTGTCCACAAGACCATCTGGGAGCAGACCGAGATCGTGGCCGGGCTGCGCGCACGGATCGCCCAGTTTCCCGGTGGCGATCCGGACGCCCCGGTGCCTGCCGTCCTCGAGGACCTGGTCGAGACGATCCTGACCGCCCCGGATCTGGACCATTTTCTGGAAGGGGTCTTTGGGATCCTGCTTCGCTCGCAGGTAAAGGCCTATGCCGCCCACGCCACGGGGGCCCACCCCATCCATGACGCGCCCACCATTCAGCTGCTTCACCGGATCAACGCCTACAAAGACGAACAGTTCCGCTGGTACCGGGCCTATCGGCGCCGGCATCCCGTCACCCTGGACGAGGCTTGGACCACCAGCCTCACCCGACAGATCGACGGCCTCGACGGGTTGGCGGGCATTCCGAAAGCACGACGCGACCACCGGGCCGGGCCGGTGGGTCTGCGTTGCGGCTTCCGCCCGGTCGCCGAACCGGCCCGGGAGACGGGAACCATGAAGGCGGATTTCACCCCCTACCTGCGTTCCGATTTCGATCAGAGCATCGAGGCGCGTCGCCTCTTCTGGGCCTGGGGCTACATGCGGGAGAAAAACATTCCCGACCGGATGCTGCTCTGGATGTATGATGGCCATTTCATGCCCTTCGACTGGCACCATGACGTAGCCCGGCACATGTGGGACGAAAGCCGGCACGGCGACAGCGGTTACTCCCGCCTGCAGGATTGGGGTATCGGCATCGACGAGGTCGGTTTCTTCCCCTACGAGGACGGTCAGGACACGTCAGATCCGGCCTCCGGGCGCGCGCCGGTCATGGAACCGAAGGACATCTACGAGGCGGCCTTTGATATCGGCCTGATCGCCGAAACGGGGCACTTTGTCGTCAAGAACGAGGCCTATGAGGATTTCCGCGAGGCGGGCGACTTCGAAAGCGCGGAGATGATGCTCTTCGACATCATCGACGAGCATGCGCACGTGCAGTACGCCCACAAATGGCTGCCGGTTCTGGCTGAACACGCCGGGATCGACTGCACCGGCTACAAGGACCGTGCTGCCGAGATCCGAAAAGATCTACAGGCCAAAGCCGACGAACAGCTACAAACCTGGCGCGAGCTGCCACGGGATGATTCACAACCCGGTTGGCTGTTCTATCAGGAACTCCTCGAACGCATCGGCAAGGCCACCCCGCTCAACGGCCACGAGCCCAGGCGCAAGCGCCATACCCTGCCGATGTGATCGCCAGGGACAGGCCTCCGGTCCAAATCGGAATCGCTATCGACGGAGCGAAGCGGAGATCATGACCCTTGTGCGCCGAGGTGACCCAGTACCCAAACGGGTTCCCGCCCGAATCCCGGCCACACGCCCCTTCCTAAAGCCCATACGCGCAATCGCCTTGACTCCAGCGCCCGATTCCAAACGCTTAATCCCTTATTTAAAAACCGTTCGGGTAATGCGTGAACCTTTTCATGCATACCTTGAGTTGGCTGAACTGAATTTGAATCACGCTTGTCTCCCGAACCGATCCGCGGTAGCTTTTCTTCATATCCACCAAGGCGTTAGCCCTGAAGGCAATCCAAGATCTTCCCAAGGATGTTGATTGGGAGGAGATAAAGGAAAGAATTTTCTTCATCGCAGGAGTCGAGAAAGGCCTTCGCGAGCTCGATGAGGGCAGGGATATATCTGTGGACCAGGTGAAGGAGGAAATGAAGGGATGGATTACCGGGTAGTCCTCTCGCCCTCGGCTCGCGAGGACCTTCACGATCTGGTAACCTACATCGCAGCAGACAAGCCTTCCGCGGCAGAGCGCTTCGGCCTGCGAATCGTTTCCGAGGCTGAGCGACTGGGCGACACGCCGGAAATGGGAAGGCGGGTTCCGGAGTTCGAGAGGCCCGATGTCAGGGAGATTCACGTGCGGCCCTATCGGATCGTCTACAGGGTCAGGAAGGACTGCAATCAGGTCGAGATTGTCAGGATCTGGCACGCAGCGCGCGGTATACCGACTAGGGCGTGTTTGGAAAGTCTGGCTGGAGTCGCGAACGCCGGCCAAAGAGCCGGCGTCTCCATGGAGTGGCGGGCTCTTTGGCCCGCCACACGCGTAAAAGCCGTCAGTTTTCCGCCTAACTCGACTTTTCAAACACGCCCTAGCCCGAATTTCTTACCAGAATCGGGAAACAGGGCGATAAATCGTTTTGGACGAGCACCTCAAGTGCCGGTCAGCGACGGGCTGCTGATGGTTCGGAAGCTCTGAGCCGGCGAGGAAGGCCCGCGGTGGTCTGGCGCACGCTGCTCGAGCAGCCAGACGAATGGTGGGTGGCCGACCTCCGCTGTTACGGACCCGGCTCGATCGTACGCCTGGACGCGCGTCCGGGCGGACATCTGACGGAGACCACCGAGGACGGCCGGGGGCTGCTCTGGTACACCGTCACCGAGGTCGTGCCCGGCGAGGCGCTGAACCTGCTCGGCGTGGTTGCGCCCCCCTACGGCGGCCCCTACCAGAATACCCTGCTGATCCGGCTAGACGCCGACGGCGACGGCACGCGCGTCCGCCTGACGAACGCGATGTCTGGCGTCGTCGACGAGTCGGCGCGCGGCCCGGTCGAGGAAGGCTGGCGCGCGCTGCTTGACCGCGGCATCCGTGCCCGCGGCATGAAGCCAGGCGCCAAGCGTGACGCGATCTGGAAGGCGTTGTATATCCCCCACCTTGGCGGCTGACGCCGCTGAAAAGCCAATTCCTATCAGCCAAGCTGACGAACTGTAGCTTTTCGTCCGAATGGCAAACATCTTTCCAGGGCATGCGCCCCAGTCTGACGGTTACCTATGTCTCTAGACTATCTGTTACCCATGTTCCCGGATTTAACCCACGAAATCCGGATCAGCCCTTCGCCGCCTCGTAAAGCGAGAGGACAACGGGTGGGGAAGCGAGGAGCGGGCGAATTTTGCCCATATACGCTTTGAAGGCCGGACTTTCGACGTGTGCGGTCTTGGCGGCTTCGTCGGGATAGGCCTCATAGAAAAGGAAAACTGAGGGATCCTTGTCACTGCGACATACGTCGTACTGCAGGGTATCGGGTTCTTCGGAGACGGTCGGCAAATAATCGCTCAAGGCCGCGAGGAATTCCTCAACGTGTTCGTCTGCGAATTTGGCGTATACGGCGAATTTGATCATGATGTCCGGGTTCTATGGTTCAGGCGCGGTTGGAAAGCCCACCTGTTTTCGGGGTTTGTGGGTCAGAGGAGAATCGCGGCAGCCAAAAGGGTCAATCGCAGGATATCAACCTTGTCCCAGATCATGAAAGACGGACCGGGCAGCCTCGTGGCGAGACGAGCGTCCGGGCTCCAAGTCCGATTACCAGCCCGTTGATGAGGCCGAGTAGCCAGCTCGCCCAACACTGGGAATCGGAACAGGCATATTTTCGGGCTTACCTCGAATGGCACTCACTTGAGAGGACGGGGTGGCGTGATCGGTTGCCTTGACCCTTTTTTGGAAATTGGGAGGGCGCTTGTCCCCAAGCGCCGTTGCGTGAACCGTTCCTTCGCGGGCCTGATGCTCTTCCAGGTAAAGTCCATTGTCGGCCGATACGGAGCGCCTTGGGCAACAGCCAGACGGGGTAAAAGACGCATGCTCACAATAATTTTCGGGAACTCCTCAAAAGCGAAGGGACACAGAGGTTCGTTTTCTACGATTGACGCGTTCGCGGTCGACGCCGCAGGACGGCTCCCAAGCCAAGGAGCCCGAAAATCAGGGCGGCAAAACCGGGTTCGGGAATCACATGTAATTCGATACTTGGCAGGTCTGGGTTGGAAACCAATTGATACTCATATTGATCAGGAAGACCGTCATAGATGTAGTTTAGACCGCTCCCTGTCACAAAGGTATCCTCTGGAAAACTCAGCCGGGTATCACTGGTTACGATCGTATACACACCTGGACCAAAACCTGGGGCGGCATCGAAATAAAAATTATAACTAATAGGCTGATAAAAGTCTACAATAAGAAGATCATTGTTGGGACCACCAATTACGCCAGCCTCGCCCAGGGTAAATCTAATGTTCGCAGAATCGAAAAATATGGTAAACGACATATCCAGAGTTGCCGCGCCATCGCCCCCGATATCCAACCACCCCTGTTCATATACCCGTACAACGTTGTAGCTACCACTGGAAAGATTGGCCCTTGCGGAACCCAGAACAGATATCTCAGTGAAATCTCCCGAAAAATTCGGATCCAGCGTCACGGACGCGTTTTCGCCTATCGTTAAATTGGAAATACTCCAATCGCCGTGCTGGGTGACGCTGCCGTCTCCACTAAAAGAAACCCTGCCCATGCTGCTGTCTCCGATTAGCCAGTCTCCTGGCCCCGACAACTCAAGATCACCTCCCCCGGTAAAACCGCCTGGGCCAAAAGCGTTCATGCCCGCGACGCCCTCCACTTGAAGGGTTACATTATCGCCGATTACCGTCTCTCCGGAAAAGGGGCTTGCGCCTGACAGGATGACCGTTTTTTCGGCGTCGCTGGTTGTATCGGGAACACGCAACTGGCCGTTTGGCCCTCCTTTGATGAGTCCGTCAAGCCTTAGGTTGGTCCCATCGGTGGGTGTTTGCAGTTGGAGGGTTCCGTTTGCAATGGTGATGTCGCCTGTCCCGAGATAATTGCTGCTCAGGTTAAAGGTTCCATCTCCCACCTTGCTCCAGTCGCCGGAACCAGCAAACGCACCGGAAATCATGGTCCATTCGGTTCCAGCCGGTGTCGAAATTTGGCCGCCTGCCGCCGTCACAGTAATTTCGAAGTCGGTCGGCTGGCCATCCAGATTTTCCAACGTTCCACCGTCCAGAGTGACCGGCGTATTCACGCTGTTTATATTATCTTGGAAAAAAAACAATTCCCCGACTGTTCGGGGATCCCTGAATGCCAAGGTCCCCTCCTGAACAATCGGTTCAATGGCAAAGGGTCTGACGTTGGGAACCGTTTGATCCAAGACAAGCCGTCCTTCTCCCGTCTTGAACAACTTGCCGCGACCGGCAAGCGCTCCATCCAGAGTCAAGGTTTTGTTGGCTGCGACTTCAAGGGTTCCGTTTACGGGAGCGGAAACCTGCAGCGGTCTCGACGAGCTGAATGTATCCTGCACGGTCAGTCGCCCGCCTTCCAGGCGAATGGCATCGCCGGTCGCTCCGATGTCGCTATCCTTGGAAACGGTCAGCTGACTCGTTATCGGCACAGCGCCCGACACTTCGACCGTGATGGGGGCATTGTCGATTTCGCGCAGCGTATTCAGCTCAAAAAAGCGATTGGTGGGCGTGTCATCAGGCAGGCTTAGAAGGAAAATGGCTTCATCGGGTCCCTCAAACTCCATGACAGTATAGGTCCCGACAGGGATGTCGGGCCCGTCATTGATGCCGATTTCTCCAAAAAATAACGTTCCTGTTCCGTTAATCCTTACGAGGTCGTTAACTCCGGATCCTACCACTCCGGGTTGCCGCAAATCATACTTGAAACGAGCGAAAGGCTCGTCGTCGGCAGGCGGAGGAAACATTTGCAGTCCCTCCAGATCTAGCGTTCCCGGACCATCGACTCCGGGAGAAATGGTGGTATTGCCGCTGAGTAACAGGGTGCCCCCACTGCCGTCTCCGACGATGCTCGAGCCTTCGGACAAAATGTTAAATGAATTTAACAGAGCATCTCCATCGGCAATAAGATTGATTTGACCAAAGGAAAGCGGAGTTGACGTGACCAAACCGAGGATCCCAAGGACTAGGTTCATCCATGTTTTTTTCATACGCGTCCTAATCAGTTCAGGTAATATACGTAGAACGAGTGATACGCTGATCATCCTAACTTCAAAGACGTAAGACTGGCCCTTTGCATGTCAAGAAGACCCGGATTTTTTTGGTCGCGGTGACAGCATGTCCGCCATAATCTCCGCCAGGGGATGACGGCGGAAGTCACCGTACGCAACAGGGGCGGCGTGCCAAACACGTCCCGGTCAGCCCACCGACGGTCGTAGCGATCGTTGCGCCATTGCGTGAACCATACCTTCGCGGGCCTGGTGCTCTTCCAGGTAAAGTCCTTTGTTGGCCGATACGGAGCGCCTTGGGCAACAGTCAGACGGGGTAAAAGACGCCTGCTCACAATGATTGCGGCCCTGGCGCGAAGAGGAGGGTTTCAATGCGGATCGGTTCGACAGGCTTATTCGCGTCAGCGTGCCGCCATTCGGCTGGCTAATGGTCCGCAACAAGCGGCAGCCCTCCCCTGCGACGCCTCATAACCCGGCTGGCTGTTTTATCAGGAACTCCTCGAATGCCTGTCGGCAAGGCCACCCCGCTCAACGGCCACGAGCCCAGGCGCAAGCTCCCTACCTTGCCCATGTAAAATACCCGGGTCCAAGGCTCCCCATCCGGCCAAACAGGTATCTTTTGCCGGATCCTTTATCATTGCCGCCGTTGCTGGAGCCCCTAAGGTCCACAAGCAGAAAACTCTGATAGTCAAAAGAAAACTCGAACCAGTCGTCGCACTCAATCCCACTGAGCAGGACGCCTTGCGCGGATTCATCCTTCTCAAATAAAATAAATGTATGCTGGTCGCCCAACACGATCCGTCCCAGGCGGATGCCTTGTAGGATTATTTGCTTTCGTTGCTTTCGCTTTTGGAGGGCTTTGCGCTTATGGCTTGTTTCTCTCGTATCAGAAAGAGAATTCAGAGTATGTCCAAGAGTTATGGGTTTGTCTTTCAGGATCAATTTTAGTATTTGTGGTACTATCCATAATAGCAACAGGCCTACACAAAAAAATTGGAAAGGACTACGATCCCAATAACCCCGACGAACCGAGGGTTAAATTCTAGGAAAGAGAATATGCTAATCATTCTATTCATAGCCTCCCTGCTGGTAGCACTGACAGTTTCCGGCGCTCTAACGTTTATCATTAGACAGCCCCTACAAGGTGTTTTAACACGAATCGTCGGAGAAGAGTCAGTGAGACATTGGCATCATTTTGGCGTTTTCACTATCTACGCGTTGGGGGTCGCCAAAGGGATCGACACGAACAGATTGAGATATGACATTCGAAAGCGAAACGCCTCCAACAGTTTTGAGAACATGGAATTCGAATGGTGGGTTCTTGAATTATACAGAGTCCTCGAAGATACTCTTTCAGGGGTAATGATCGCCTCACTGACCATCTTCGCACTGTCTTTAATCGCCTTCGTCATTGTAAGGGGCTTTGAAACAAAAATATGAATCCGATCAAATCCTGTCACCCCAATCCGGCTAATGCTTTTTAATGCTATACGCATATGCATCCGACTTTCTAATGATAAAATGAAAAAAGAATACATTCACCTCTTAATCATTGCCTTATTCCTGGCAGCAACGAATTGGCATTCGACAAAAGAATTCGACAGAGAGAACGGTCTGACAAAAAGCAGTATAGACGCAGCGGCACTGGGTATCGTTGTGGGATTGTATCTGGGATATCGTGTTACTAGAAAAGTTTATAGCCTTTTAAGAGATTTTTTAGATAGAGGACATCGGATCAAGCGAGATGTAAAGCTGTTTTCCTGGATGCCCTTATGGTTTTTGTTGCCCTTATCATTCCATTGGGAACAAACAGCTATTTTTAATGAAGATGGAGCAAATGTTACTTATGTTTATGGGTATGGAAGCGATGCAACTTTTTTACTTATAATCCTGGGTGTATATTTGATCATCTTATATCAAATCTTAGCTAATTTGGAGTCATTTAAAAATGTAGAACGAGTTCCTTTTGGCAATCCCGCTACCGCTCCATGCCAAAGCTAGATGTTCTGTAGCGCGATTCGGGTCAGGCGTGAATGGCGCTAACTTAAGGCCCCCGATCCAAATCGGGATCGAAATCGCCATCGGGATCGAGTATATATAAGCATTTCGTTTATAAAGGCTTACAGAATCGATTTGCATACGCCATCTCCGCTTCGCTTCGTCGATAGCGATCCCGATCAAAATGGTGTTAAGTTAGTGACATTCGGGTTAGGCGTAACTATCCACCTTGTCTCAGGTTCTGAAAAACGGACCGGGCGGTGCAGCTGAACGGCGGTCGTCCGGGCGGCAAGCCCGAGGATCCGCCTATGGATGACGGCGGAAGTTACCGCACGCAACAAGGGCGACGTGCCAAATACGCCTCGGTCAGCCCGCCGACGGCCGTAGCGATCGTTGCGCCGTTGCGTGAACCGTTCCTTCGCGGGCCTGGTGCTCTTCCAGGCAAAGTCCTTTGTTGGCCGATACGGAGCGCCTTGGGCAACAGTCAGACGGGACAGACAAACGGGCCAAACGAAGCAGAAACGCATTCGCTACCATCGCCCCGTCATGCTGCCTTTGGTTTGAATCGGTATTCCAATAGCGAATGGACAGGGCTGTTCATTTTCGTCCTTTGACGCGTTTGGGTTCACCTGAGACGGGGTTGATAGGCGACGCCTGACCCGTTCGCGTTCGGCCTCGGCGGCTGACGCCGCCGGAAAGCAAATTCCTACCAGTAATGTGCCTTTTCGGCTCAAGGTTGCGAGATGATTTCACGGGTTCGCAACCTCTATTCCTATCAGAGGAATGGCGTTTGGATTTTATGAAATAAAGGCAGGCGGAATGTATCCTACCTTGGTTGAGGCTTTTAAATCATTTCGGGCAAAGTCTCTCCGTCCCGATGGAGTTGCTGTCTCCCGTGAAAGCGTATTACCACCATTCATTCAGGTACCTTTTTGTCCTGATTGTCCTTTGCAAAGGTGTATGGGTCAGTGCGGGATATGCGGTGGAATCCTTTGATTTATCGCGCTCTGCCTTAACCTGTTCCGACTTTTCGCGCGGAGCCGCTAAAGACGCGATTCCCTCGATGGACCGCCCGAAATTCCTTAATGTTAATCAAGTGGATTACCTGAAACCGGGAGAACCGGTAATCGGGGTTTCGATAGGTGGGGAATCACGAGCCTATCCCCTTCGCCTGCTTTTGGGCCACGAAGTCGTCAACGACCAACTGGGGGACCAGTTTATTGCCGTGACCTATTGCCCAATCTGTGGAACGGCCATGGTTTTCGATCGCGTAGTTGGCGGCGCAATCCTGGAGTTTGGGGTGTCCGGCCTGCTCCACAAAGGAGATCTTGTCCTCTATGATCGCAGCACCGAAAGCCTTTGGTCGCAGATTGGGATGGAGGCGCTTTCCGGGCCCTACACCGGTTCCTCATTGACCTTGATTCCAGCCAGTTATTCTACTTGGGCGGCATGGAGGAAGGAACAGCCTCAGGGACAGGTCTTGTCACTGGAGACCGGTTACGACCGGGATTATCGTCGCGTGCCTTTTCTCGGGGCGGCTCCATACGGTGAAAATGGATTCGTCCACCGGGCACGCCGGGCCGATGATCCGGAAGACTTCTTTGTTTTGGGTCTGGTGGAAAAGGGATATCAAAAGGCCTATTCGCTGGCCGATCTGGCCAAGACTGATGGTGTAACGGACACGGTAAACGGACGTTTGCTTCGCCTGGAATATGACGCCGATAGGCGTAAGCCGCTTGCAAAGGATTTATCCACGGGGCGCCCGGTTGGGTTTATTTTAGCCCGTTGGTTCGCCTGGAAGGCCTTTTATCCCGAGTCGAGCCTATATGAAAAAAAATAATCCGGAGCAACCGGACGAGGACAATTATTCGATTTGCCTGCCGCCTGGGCCGAGTACCAGAGGGTTCAAAGGCCCCGGAAGCAGACCCGGGCGCTTTGGGAGCAGGCCTGGCGGTGGGCCAGCTGGCCATCCGGGCCGAGGTCGGAGCCGGACTTGACGCACCAGCAGTAGGGGAACTTGAGCGCCTGTTCGTTCCGTTCGACGGCGGGGGTGCCATCCTCCTGGTGAACAAACATGCGCTTGGTGCGAAAGTGGCGGCAGATGGCCTGGGTCGGGTCGGAAGACATCGGGGCTGCGGGGTCAGGCGGTGAGATCGGCCAGGATCCGGCGGAGGAGGGTCTGCGCCTGGGGCACCTTGTACTGGTTGTGGGGCGTGGGCTCGGCACCGGCCAGGGCAGCTTCGGCGGCCTGGGCAAAGAGGGCCGGCGCGGGTTCGGCACCCGCCAGCAGGGTTTCCGCCTCCGTGGCCCGGTGGGGTACGGGGGAGAGCGCGCCAAACACGATGCGCGGGCTTTGTATCCGTCCGCCCACGACATCCAGGGCGACCGAGCAACTGACCAGCGCCCAGTCGAACTCGGCTTTTTCGGAGAGCTGGCGGTAGGCACTCCGCCGGGAGGCGGGGGCGCGCGGGATGTCCACCCCGAGGATCAGGTCGTCGGACCGGAGTGCGTTGTGGGCGGTCGGGTTGTCCCAGGCGTCCTCATACAGACGGTCGATGCTCCAGGCCTGTTCGCCGTCGCGGGTATGGACGCGGACGGTTGCGTCGAGGGCGGCGAGCGCCACGGCCAGGTTGGAAACGACCGGACTGATGCAGGTGTTGCCGGTAAACAAACTGTGGTACTTGCTCTCGCCCTCGCGGGCATAGCAGGTCGATCCCCCGTTTTTGAGACAGCTGACGTCCCGGTGGCGGTAGTACCAGCAACGGGAATGCTGGGCCAGGTTCCCGCCCAAGGTGGCACGGTTGCGGATTTGCGGACTGCCGACGTGTCCGGCGGCCTCGGCGAGGCCGGGAACGGCCCCGGCCAGCCCGGCATGCCCGGCGATGGCGGCGACCGGCGTATTTGCGCCAATCCGCCAGGACGTACCCGATTCCTCGATACCGGACAGGCCGGGCAGCCCCTTGACATTGACCAGCCGGTCAACCGGGAGGAGATCGTCCTTCAACTCGCCGAGCAGGTCGATACCTCCGGCGAAATAGCGACTACCCGTTAGTCCCGCCTCACGGCGGGCGTCGGAAACGGACTTCGGTTGGATGTAGGCAAGGGGATTCATGGCTCAGACCAGGGCTTCGAACATGTCGGTTTCAGCATCGGCGGCAGCGACCTCCTCGTAGCGGTTGAAGGTGCGGGCCAGGGCGTCGCGCCGTTGCTGGTGAATATCGCCGGGGGTTTGGCCCAGCGCGGACAGGACCCGGTCGGGCGTGATCGGCAGATCAAAGATCCGCACCCCGATGGCATTGGCGACGGCGTTGGCGATAGCCGAGGCGGTCGGGATGGTGACCGGTTCGCCGATCCCGATGACACCGCGCTTGGGAAAATTCATGAGCACGGCGTCGATCTCTGGCACATCGGCGAAACCCGGGAGTTTATAGGTTTCGAAGTTGGGATTGAGGACCACGCCGGTCTGGTCGTCCATGACCCGCTCTTCGTAGAGCGCGTAGCCGATGCCGCCGATCACCCCGCCGTTGATCTGGCTGCGGGCGGTGAGGGCGTTGAGCACGAGCCCACAGTCCTGCAGGCAGAGGATTTTGTTTACGCGGACAAAGCCGGTTTCGGTATCGACCTCGACCTCGGCAAACTGGACCCCGCCGACGCCGCGCTCGGACAGCCCTTCCCGCCAGGCGCCCTGCACCTCGAGGGGGGTGGTCCCGAGCAGGCGACAGGCCCGGTCCCAGTTATCAGCATCGATGGTTTCCAGGCCGGTTTCGGCCTTCAGCGCATCGAGGGCTTTGGTCGAGGCATCGAAGATCGCTGGCGCGACCGAAGGAGCGGTCGTGCTGCCGCCACTGCCGCCGGAGGGCGGGTACCGGGAGTCTCCGATGAGCGAAGTGATCCGCTCCATGGGGATACCGAAGACCTCGGCGGCAATCATGGACACGTAGGTTCGCGTACCCGTCCCGATATCCTGGGTGCCGCAGCGCACCTCGACCGATCCATCCGGGTTGATGGTGATGGCTGCGCGGGTGCCGCGGCCGCCGACGCCCCAGCGGGCTCCGCCGCAGCCGACACCGGTTTTGACGGGCCCCTCGGAGGAGCCGGGAGGCCGGTATCTGGCCTGCCAGCCGAAGCGCTCCATGCCGATCGCCCATTGCTTGCGCCGAATCGGAAAGGGATCGTTTTTGATGCGGAAAGCGACGGGATCCATCCCCAGTTTCAGCGCCATATCATCCATCAGCCCCTCCATGGTGAAACTGCCCTGGGGGTGGCCGGGAGCGCGGTAAGCCCGTCCGCCCCCGCCGTTGATGGCGACGCTGCCCATCTTCACCCGGCGGTTCGGGGCGCGGTAGAGGTAATTGGCCTGGAAACGGGCACCGCCTCCCCCACCCTCCGAACTCGCCCCGCCCGCGTAGCCGGCGCAGCCAAAGCCATCGAGGTCATAACCGGTGATGGTGCCCTCCGCATCGGCGGCCAGGCGCACCTGTTGAAAACTGCTGGGGCGGTTGCCCACCGCCAGCGCCTCATCCATGCGGGTCAACATCAGCTTGACCGGACGCCCGCCGGCCGCCTCGGACAAGCGTGCTGCGACCACCCCTTCGACACCGGCCCCGAACTTCGACCCGAAGCCGCCGCCCATCACCTCGGTGATGACCCGGACGTCGCTCTGGGGGACATCCAGCGCCCCGGCCAGGCCGTCCCGGACGGAGAAGACACCCTGGGTGGAGGCCCAGGCCAGGCATTGCCGCCCGTCGAACTGGACGGTGTTTCCATGGGTTTCGAGGCTGTGATGCAGTTGGACCTGGGTCGTGTACTGGCCAGCGACCGTGTGCGCGGCGCGTGAGAAGGCCTTTTCCGGGTCCCCGTCCTGACTGATGCCAGCCTGGCCGACGTTGCCGGAACCCTCAAAGACTTCGGGAGCATCCGCATGGACGGTCTCAAGTTCATCGACGACATGCGGCAGGACCCGGGCGGAGATTTTGATCTTCTGGAGGGCATCCCAACAGGCCTGCTTGGTCTTGCCGGCGACGGCAGCCAGTTCGTCCCCGTAGTAACGGACTCGATACGGGGTCTCCCGGACAGCAATGACGGCCTCAACGCCGGGCACCTGACGGGCGGGCTCGAGATCGATCCCGGAGACCTTGGCGGCGGCAAAGGGCGCGCGGAGGATCATGCCGTAGAGCCAGCCCTCGGGGAGGACATCGTAGGCGAACTTGGCTTTGCCCGTCACCTTGTCGGGGCCGTCGAGGCGGGGCAACGGTTGCCCTACGACGCGTGGGTCATTCGGCCAGGTCTTCATCGTCAAAGGTCAGGACTTCGGGCTGCGAAGCGGGCTGCTGGCCACTGGCCTGCAGAATCGCCTCGGTGATGTGGGGCTGGGTACCGCAGCGACAGATGTTTCCGCTGCAGGCGCGCTGAATGTCCTCTCGCGAAGGTTTCGGGTTTTGCTCCAGCAGCGCCGTGGCGGACAGCACGAACCCGGGAGTACAGAACCCGCACATGAGCGCGTCGCAGCTGACAAAAGCCTCCTGGACCGGGGTCAGTTTTCCGTTCTCGGCCAGGCCTTCGACGGTGCGGATGTCCTGCCCCTGGACATCGACCGCGAGCAGCATGCAGGCGTAGGTTAGCTCGCCGTCGAGCAGGACGGTGCAAGCCCCGCAGGTCGCCCGGTCGCAGACCTCCTTGGAGCCCGTCAGGCCGATATGGTAGCGGAGGGCGTCGAGGAGCGTGACCCGGGGCTCAAGCTGGAGGTCGTGGACGCGTCCGTTGACATGGAGGGAGAGCGGCACCGCTTCGGGGCCGACGGTTTCGGTGGCCTCCGCGCGGCCGGCCGCCATCTCATCGGCCAACATGCGGGAACCACTGCCGGCAGTAGTGATGAGCCCGGCTCCAAAGCCCTTGATAAAATTGCGGCGGGAAAAGCGTCCGGGAGGCAGTGCGTCCTCGGGGTTGGGGGATGGCGGGTCCGGTTCAGCCATGATGCTATGAATCGTTAAAAAAAGCCGCCCGGGTCAGTCCAGGGCGGCGTACAGGGGGGAGCAGAATTCTTCGTTGAGCGAGCGTTCACCGAACATGCCGATGAAAACGCTCGGTGTCCCGCCGTCCTGCCAGAGCAGGCCGAGGGCCGGTTCCTCGAGTCGGCTGCCGGCATTGCGGATAACCTGAAAGCCGTTGTGGGCGGTCCGCGGTGTATACCAGAGTTGCTGCCCGCAGCCACCCAGGTCGCAGGCTTCGAGCGGGGCGGTGGCCACCTGAACCGCCGAGCCGATGCTCAAATCGGCCAGGAAGCCGGTACGACGGAAGGCCATGGATACCGTTTTGACTGCGGCGACCGTACCGAGGCGCTCGCCTTCCTGGTCCCGCACCCAGGCAGCCAGGGCAGCCTGTTGATCGGCCGAAGCGGCGGCGGGCGTGTAGATGACCGAGCGGTCGGCGGGATTCCGATCAGCCGTCAGGTTACGGTCGCCCTGCATCAGGACGGCGACGGAGAGACCGTCGAAGCTGACTCCCTTGCGTGAGCCGCTGTCGAAGTGCCAGGAACGCAGCAGGGCCCGACCGTGTGAGCCAAATTCGGCGGCTGCCGTGCAACCGCCTGTGTACACCTGACAGGTATTGAGATCGATAAAGACCCCGGAGGGCGGTGACGGCTCCGGACGCTCGGCGGACAGGGCTGAAGCCATGGTCGCCAGCACGGCAATGAGGTAGGCTTTTCGGACCATAGCTTATAAAACCAGCAGGCTCGTCCGATTTCAAACGGTAACCGCACCCCGGTCATCCAATCGGCCGGCTATTAACGCTCGTAATGCTGCAACGCCGCCGACACGGCTGCGCGCGTGCTCTCCAGGGAATCGGGATGGCCGGTCGCCTTATCCGGTTCGTCGGTTGTCTTGGCGACGGGCGTGCCGTTGATCTCCACCAGCTTGATCACCGGGTCCAGGCGCGGCGGATGATTGAAATCGTGGGTAAAATGCCCGCCGATCCCGAAGCTGACACCGCATCGACCGTCCACGTGACGCTGGATTTGAATCGCCCGGTCGACCGTCACGCTGTCGCTGAAAACCAGCATCCTGGCGGCGGGGTCGATCCCCTGCCCCTCGAGCCAGCCGATGATCCTGTCGGCGAAGGCAAACGGGTCCCCGCTGTCGTGGCGAAAACCGTCGTAAGCGGCCGTCAGCCCCGGACGCATCGTGGCGCAGAACAGATCGACGGTGTATGTATCCGTCAGGGCAATACGCGGCCGTGTGGGCGACACCTCGATCCAACGGCTGAAGGCCGCCGGATTGGCCTCGGCCACCGAAACCAGACCGGCATGAGCCATGACCCATTCGTGGGCAATGGTGCCGATCGGTTTCAGACCGTTCCGCCGGGCCTGGTCGACATTGCTGGTACCGGTCAGGGCCTGGTCGCCTGACCCGTCCATCAGGCCGGCCAGGCAGGCCTCCTGAATGGCCAAAGAGCGCCGGCGGCGGGTGCCGAATTCCGCAAACCGGCATCCCGCCTCGCTGAGCCGGCGGGCCTTGTCGGCGGACCGTTGCCGATAGGCATCCAGATCGACCGACCAGTCCCGGGCGACCTCCCGATAATACAGTTCGGTCAGGACGGCCAGCACCGGGACCTCCCAAAGGATGGTATCGGTCCACGGTCCGGTGATATCGAGAGTAATGCGGCCCTCCTCATCAACCGCCATTTCGACCTGCTCGGGTTGAAACCGAAAGGCCTTGAGACTCGTCACGGCATCATCCGGCAGATCGGTCTCCGCCCGCAGCCACGCAGCCTCGTCCTCAGTCAGCTTCAGATCGGCCAGGGCTTCGATCCCGGCTTGAAACTGGTTTTCAAAGGCAGACTCCACCGGCTGTTCCGTTCCTCTCAGAAAAAGGCGATAGCGGGCTGTGGTTCCAGGCCAAGCCGCCTCGACCGCCTGCCGCATGGTTAACTTATACCAGTCCGTGTCGAGAAGGCTCGAAATCATGGATCCCACGATAACGCTTCCGGGCGATACGCGCCAGTCGGGAGCCCCCCTGTCAGCCACCGGCGGGTCAGGCGCCGGCCTCGACCTCCGCAATGACGGTTTCGATGGGGCGGAGCCGGTTCTCGGGGAAGAACCCGTTGATCCGGGTGATGATCTGCTGGATGATGCCGTCCGGACAGGAGGCCCCGCCGGTCAAAAGGATGCGCAGCGGGCGCTCGGGCAAGGGCTCGGGCAGGAAGGGGCGTGTTTCGAGGGCACCCTGTTTGGGGTCCTCCGGGTTGTAGGGGAAAATGTAATGGTCGGCGTGGTGGGCGTTGTGGATATTGCCCTCCGACTGGACGTAAAATGCGCGGTCGCCCAGCCGGTCGGCGCACATCCGATAGAGCTGGAAGGTATTGGAGCTGTTCTTGCCACCGGCCACGATGGCCAGATCGAGGGGCTCGGCCAGGCACTGCTGGAGGGCGTCCTGATTCACCTGCGTAGCGTAGCAGAGCGTATCGCCGCGGCTTTTACCGGCGACGTGATCGGCCACGTTTTCCGCCCCGTGGATCTCGGCCATCACACCTTCGAGGAAGTTGATGATCTTCAGCGTTTCGTTGCGCAGGAGGGTGGTCTGGTTGACCACGGCGATACGGTCGAGATCGCGGACCGGATCGAACCCGGGCGTGACCTTCCCGGCGAAGTCACGGTCCAGCCGTGCCCGTTTTTCGGTCGGGTCTGCTGTCTTCAGGATGGCGGCCAGGCGCTCCGCATCCCGGATGTCGCGGATGATCAGGCTCGGGGCATAGCGGGCGGAATTGCTGAACGTCGCCTTGGTCTCCTCATGCTCGGCCTTGCCGTGGATAATGACGGTGTGACCGCCCTCGCCGAAGCGCTTGGCAGCCTTCCAGACTTTTTCCACCAGCATGCAGGTGGCGTCGTAGCGGTTGATCGGCATCCCTTTTTCGATCAGGCGGCGCTTGTCCGCATCGGTCGCCCCGAAGGCCGGAATGATGACCACATCCTCCGCAGTCAGGTCCTCCCAGTAGGGTCGCCCGGTGCCGGGGTCCTCGACCGGTACGCCCTTGTCGGTCTGCAGGTAACGGAGGCCACGCGCCCGCAGGTCCTCGTTAACGAAGGGATTGTGGATCAGCTCGGACAGCATGAAGACCCGACGACCTGGGTGTTCGGCCAGCGTCTCATAGGCCCGCTCAATCGCGTTCTGGACGCCGAGGCAGAACCCGAAGTGGCTCGGCAGCAGATACTGGACGGCACCAAAGTCGAGGTGAGCCGGAGGCGAGGCGCTGTTTTCCTTCTGGCGGCGCACCGCCTTGATCGCCTGGCAGAGCTGTGACTGGTAGAGCGCGGCGGAGGCGTCGTCGATGGCGTAGACCTGGGTGTTGCGTTCCCGCTCCGACCGAAACTTGTAGACGAAGTCGTGCCGCTTGAAATTGAGGTAGGGAATCTCAATCGCGTGCGCCGACAAGTCGGGCAAGGCGGCCTTGAGCAGGTCGTCCACCGCCCCCGGTTGGTCCCGGGCCAGCGTCCGCAGGGATTCGATGCTCCAAACTTCCCAGGCGGCATCCGGCGCGGGCGGGTCCTCGTCCAGACGCAGAAAGGCGAAGGCGCAGCCCGGGGCACCGGACGGCGCGAACATCGCCTGCGGCCGGGCTTTGCCCAGCGGCCAGTCATTTGGCAGGGCAGCCACCAGAGCGGAGGGGACCGCATCCGGTGTACCCGGCTCGGGCAAACGCAAGCGGGCGGTCACCGTCAGGCAGCCGTCCTCGCCCCGGTGCAGCAGAGCCCGGTTGTCGGGGGAAAAGACCAGCAAAGCCCAGTGGTCCACGGGAGCGGTCAACGATTCGGCCGGAAGCGGCGATGCCATAACGGCACCCTACCCGCCTTCGCACCGATCTCAACCCCGGGAAACCACCGATCCCGCGGCCCGCTCCGGGCTTGAAGCAGCATCCTCGTTGCGCCAGCCTCAGGCATGTCCGTCCGGAGAGGTGGCAGAGTGGTCGATTGCGGCGGTCTTGAAAACCGCTGAGCCGCAAGGCTCCGTGGGTTCGAATCCCACCCTCTCCGCCATTCGACGCGCTTCGCTTGCTCATGGCAGGCCGGAAAAAATTTATCCCCGTAAAACTCCCGGAAGGCCTTAAGCGCGTCGAATGCCCTGAGCCTGTCGAAGGGCTTGTTTGGGTTTATATCCTATTGCTCAGTGATTGCCGACGATCAGCACGTATTGGTTGGCGTTCCGTTTTGTTCCCTGTCCGGAGGATATGTCCCCGTTATCGAGAATCCGGTCCACAGCAGCCAGTACGTTGTCGTCCAGCGGGGTGGTCCGGTTGAGGACCACACCGAGGTTACCGGCACCGGTCAGGCCAGCGTTAATATCGTAAGAGATCTGGCTGTCGCTCCCGAAGGGCTTGGCCTGGATCTCCTCAGGCAGGTCGGCAACCGGAAACCCGCCGGGGGCCGAGGTGGAGGTATAAATGCCGTCGGGCATTGGCCGTTCGAGCAGGAGGACATCGAAGGCTTCAGTGACCTTTTTCATGTCGTTGGCGATGCGGGAGGCCTGCGAGCTATCCCTGACCTTTTGAAAAGCAGGGATGGCCATTGCGGCCAGCAAGCCGATGATCACCACCACGATCATGATCTCCACCAGGGTGAAGCCCTTTTTCTTTGCATGAGTATGGGTAATATTATTCATCAGGTTTAGGGTCTAGTCCTCAGGCCACCTGTCGAACCAAAAACGGACGCCTTGTAGTGAATTCGAATCTTTTGCCCCTTCGCTGACCGTCGACGGAACCGGCCCTTCTGCGCGGGCGAAGCGGTTTGCGTTCCCGGCGGATCGGACCCAATTTACCGGGTTTTCCATGGTCGACTGGCTGACAGGTGAAAACGGGCGCACGTTGTTTGCGTTAGCGGCAGGGCTCTACCTGCTGGCGGCGCTTTCCGGCGCGGTCAGCATGCGGCTGGGTCACCGCTACGCGCGGTCGGTTTCGCTGACGCTGATCGCGGGTGGTTTTCTGTTCCAGACGCTGGCGATGGCCTTGCGGGGCATTGCGATCCAGGCCTGTCCGCTGGGGAATCCTTTTGAGATCCTGCAATTCATGACCTGGTCCGGCATACTGGTCTACCTCACGCTGTTCTCGGTCTACCGGTTGAATCTGCTCGGCTTGTTCACCGCACTGTTTGCGGGCGGGATCGGCAGTCTGGCGCTGGCTGTCCCCCGCTGGGACCATGCCTACACAGGCAACCTGTTCTCGGACAATCCCTGGATCGAGACCCATGCCTCGCTTGCGGTCCTCAGTTACGGGATTTTCGGTCTGCTGTTCCTGATCTGCGCCATGTATCTGATCCAGCAATACGGGCTGAAACACAAGCAGGCCTCCGGCCTGTTCCGCCTGCTCCCCTCGATCATGCAACTGGAACGGGTCGGCATCCGCTTGCTGGCCACCGGTCAGATCATCCTGACCCTCGCCCTCCTGGTCGGCCTGCTTATGTGGGTCTTCAAAGCCGGCACCACTACGTCGGCCGCCAAGCTCCTCTTCACGGTCGTACCATGGATCGGTTACGGCCTCGCCATCCTGCTCCATGCACGCGGTCGTCTCGTCGGACCCGCCTTTGCCCGGACCTGTGTCGTCCTGTTCGGCGTCGCCTTGCTCTCGGTCTGGCCGGTGGACGCCGACCGGCCCACGACGGGGACGAGGCCGGTTCCCCCCACCCGCCAGCCCTGAAATGGTCGCGCCCAGCCCAGAGCTGAACACGCAGGCCCGCCCGCCCCGTGTCTCCAGACCAACCGGACCGGCCGGCCGGTCCGTCTTTGTGCTGGGCAGTTCCCACCGCACGGCTTCGCTGGAAATGCGTGAACAACTCGCGCTCTCCTCCGGGGAAATCGGGGACCTCTACCACCGACTGAAAGCCACCCCCGGGCTGGAGGAATACCTGGTCCTGAACACCTGCAACCGGGTCGAAATCTATGGTGTGGCCGAGTCCAGCGAAGCACGCCGCCAGGTGCGCGCCACGCTTTGCCGGCAACACCACCTCGACACCGATACCTTCATCCGCCACACCTTTCAGTGCGGCAACCATGAAGCGATCGAGCACCTGTTTGCCGTCGCCGCCGGCATCGATTCCCAGATGGTCGGGGAGACCGAGATCTTCGGCCAGGTGAAGGCCGCCTATTCGGAGGCTCAGGCCGCCGGCGGTACCGGGCCCGTCCTCAACCGGATTTTCCAGAAAAGCTTTGCCGTGGCCAAGTGGGCACGGACCCATACCGACATCGGGCGGGGGAACACCAGCGTCGGCGCGGTCGCGGTGGAACTCGCGCAACGCATCTTCGGAGACCTGCAAGGCTCCGATGTCCTGCTCCTCGGTTCGGGGGATGTGGGGGAAAAAACCGCTCAAGCCCTGCAGAGCCGGGGCGCCCCGTCCATCACCGTGGCCAGTCGCCGCCGGCAACGCGCCCAGGATCTCGCCCACCGCTTCGGCGGCGCCGCCATCGATTTCACGGACGTGGGGGACCAGCTCCACCGCTTCGACATCATCCTGACCTCGACGCGGTCGGCCACCCCGGTTCTCGGGGAGCCACAGGTCCGCCGCGCCCTGCAGCGACGACCGGCCCGGCCCCTGTTCCTGATCGATCTGGCCCTGCCGCGGGACATCGATCCGGCCGCTGCCGATATCGGCAATGTCTTTCTTTACAACCTGGACGACCTGGCCGCCATCGCCAACGAGAACCTGGAGACCCGGCGGGCGGCGGTCCGGGAGGTCGAGGCGCATTTCCGGCAACGCGCCTGGGACCTCTGGCTGGCGATGATCCGGCGCCCCGGGGGCCTGGGCTAAGATCTTCATCACGGACCGGTTCGGCCCTTTTCCGTTGCCGGGCTTCCGGGCCTGATAATGGTTAGGCGCCATGCAACAGGCGGATTTCCTGATACTGGTCGATGCGGAGGCAGTTCGCATCAAAGAGCGCTACACCGATCTCGATCTGGGCCTGGCCGCAAACCTGCCCGATGCCGTCGAGCGCCTTCGCGGCCGTATCGGGAACCACCCGTTTCAGGTCCAACTCGCCAGCGGCGTGTTTATGCTCAAGCGCCCGCTGGCCTTGCCGGCCGGCGTTTCGCTGCGCGGAACCGGAAACCGGACCATTCTGCGCGCGGAGGCGGGATTCGAGGGGGAGGCCCTGATCCTGGTTCAGGGTCGGAACGGCGTCACCGTTGCGGATCTGTCGCTGCGGGCCGATGGAGCCGAACCGGCCGGCATGTTCAGCGGGCTGGTGCTGGCCGACTGCGGCAACTGCAACGTGAAGGATGTCCTCTGTGTCGGTCTGCCGGATGCCGGCATCCGCCTCGAAGACGGCTGTTTTCTCTGCGAGGTAAGCGGTTGCCGGCTGGCCGACTGCGGCCGCGCCGGGGTTCACTGCCGCGACAATGCCGGTCATGGGCGGGGCGGCGATTTCGTTCCGAATCTGATCACCCACTGCATGGCCTACCGGGGCGGGGTCGGTTTCGAAATCGAGAAGACCATCGTCCTCAATGTGATCGGCTGCGTGGTGTACCAAAGCCGCGGATACGGATTTCATATTCACCGCAACAGCAACAGCGTCGTTCTCTCCGGCTGCCGTACCTTCCAGATCCTCGCGACCGGCAATACCGTCAATTACGGCACCGAGGCCGAGGGCGTCCGGCTGGACGGCCTGGACTGCCGGGCCGACACCAACAGCGCCCGGATGGGTACCCCCCACATCGGTGCCGACAACGTACCGCCAAAGACCTTTCACAGCTACGAGGTCACCCGCCTGGAACAGTTTATCAAGGACCTGTAAGGTGCAGATTTTTCGGTAGCGGCGAACCTCGCTGATTGATTGGGACTTTCCACGCCTGAAGGCGCGGCCACATGCTCGTTTCCGCCGGTCCACGCCTGAAGGCGCGGCCACGTTGTTGTTGCGCAGGTCTCCGGCTGGCCGTATCGCGCTGCTTCAGCGAGCGACAGACGCAGCAAGCCGGGTTGGAAAGACCAGCCGACAAAAACCCTACGACAGGTCACGCCGGGCGGGCGTCGGCAAGCGACGCCCCTACGGTTGGGGGCCGGTTTTATCCATACCCCTTCCGCCGGACACATAAAAAGCCCCGGCCGTAAGCGGCCGGGGCTGAAAAATCGGGAACGGGAACCGTTACCGGCTCAGTAGCGGTAGTGGTCCTGCTTGTAAGGACCGCCGTCGGGCACGCCGATGTAGCCGGCCTGCTCGCTGGAGAGCTTAGTGAGCTTGGCGCCGATCCGCTCCAGGTGGAGACGGGCCACCTCTTCGTCGAGGTGCTTGGGCAGGATGTAGACGCCGGGGGTGTACTTTTCGACCTGCTTCCAGAGGTCCATCTGTGCCAGCACCTGGTTGGTGAAGCTGTTGGACATGACGAAGGAGGGGTGGCCGGTGGCGCAACCGAGGTTCACAAGACGGCCTTCGGCGAGCATGTAGATGCTGTGGCCATCCTTGAAGTTGTACTGGTCGCAGCCCGGCTTGACCGTGATCCGCTCGACGTCGTCGGCCTTATTCAGCGCGGTGACCTGGATCTCGTTGTCGAAGTGACCGATGTTACAGACGATCGCCTGGTCACGCATCGCCTTCATGTGTTCGTAGGTGATGATGTCCTTGTTACCGGTAGTGGTGACGTAGATATCGCCGACCGGCAGGGCGTCTTCGATGGTGGTGACCTTATGGCCTTCCATCGCGGCTTGCAGGGCGCAGATCGGGTCGATTTCGGTGACGATGACCTGGGCGCCCATTCCCTTGAGGGCCTGGGCGCAGCCTTTACCGACATCCCCGTAACCGCAGATCACGGCGACCTTGCCGGCGATCATAACGTCGGTGGCGCGCTTGATACCGTCGATCAGCGACTCGCGGCAGCCGTACAGGTTATCGAACTTGGACTTGGTGACCGAGTCGTTGACGTTGATGGCGGGAACCAGGAGCTTCCCTTCCTTCTGCATCTGGTAGAGGCGGTGAACCCCGGTCGTCGTTTCCTCGGAAACCCCTTTCCACTCTTTGGCGACTTTAGTCCAGTGAAGCGGATCCTCCTTGTGGATGGTCTTGAGCAGGTTTTTGACGACCTGCTCCTCATCGTTGTCGGAGGGCGTGTCGACGAACGCTTCGGGTCCGTCGGTTTCCAGCTCGTTTCCCTTGTGGATGAGCAGCGTGGCGTCACCCCCGTCGTCGACGATGAGCTGCGGGCCGCTGCCGTCCGGCCAGGTCATGGCACGGTAGGTGCAATCCCAGTACTCTTCAAGTGACTCGCCCTTCCAGGCGAAGACGGGAACCCCGGCCTTGGCCATGGCGGCCGCTGCGTGGTCCTGCGTGGAGAAGATATTGCAGGAGGCCCAGCGGACGTCCGCACCGAGTGCCTTCAGGCTCTCGATAAGGACGGCCGTCTGGATGGTCATGTGCAGCGAGCCCATGATCCGGACGCCCGCCAGCGGCTTTTCACCGGCATACTTGTCGCGGACGGCCAGGAGGCCGGGCATTTCCTTTTCGGCAATTTCGATCTCCCGACGGCCCCAGTCGGCGAGGGAGATATCGGCCACCTTATAGTCGGTGGAAGTGTCTGTAAGCGTTTCAGTAGGCATGAAAAACGGGTGGGTTTTGGGTTATCCTTGATTAGGAATGAGGAGAGTCGGCTCAGCTGCCCTGCAGCTTGGCGACGGCGGCCTTGAGGTCGTCGACCTTGTTGGTCTGTTCCCAGGGCAGGTTAGGCTTACCGAAGTGTCCATAGAGGGTGGTTTCGGTAAATTTCACATCCAGCATCTTGAGGTTGCCGATGATATCCGCGGGCTTGAAGGCGAAGACTTCGCGGACGGCTTTCTCAATGATTTCCTCCGGCACCTTGGCGGTATCAAACGTTTCCACCGAAACGCTGGTCGGTTCCGGATAGCCGATGGCATAGGCGACCTGCAGTTCGCAGATTTCGGCCAGGTCGGCGGCCACGATGTTTTTGGCCACCCACCGGCACATGTAAGCGGCGGAACGGTCGACCTTGGAAGGATCCTTACCGGAGAAGGCACCGCCTCCGTGGCGCCCCCAGCCCCCGTAGGTATCGACGATGATCTTACGCCCGGTCAGACCGGCATCACCCTCCGGGCCGCCCTTGACGAAGCGCCCGGTCGGGTTGATCAGGAACTCGGTTTCCTTGTCGATCCAATCGGCGGGAACGACCTTTTTAATGACATTGTCGATGATAAAGCTTTCAATCTCAGCGTGGGTGACGTCATCCGTGTGCTGGGTGGACACGACCACGTTGACGACGCGCTTGGGCTTGTAATCTTCATACTCGATCGCGAGCTGACTTTTGCAGTCGGGACGCAACCACTTGACCGGGGAAGAGGGATCCTTCCGCAGTTTCGCCATTTCCTTGAGGATGGCGTGAGAATAAAAGAGTGGCGCTGGCATCAGGTCCGGCGTATCGCGCGTCGCGTAGCCAAACATAATGCCCTGGTCGCCGGCACCCTGCTCATCCGTTTTCTTACCTTCAGCGGCCTTGGCATCCACCCCCTGGGCGATGTCCTCGGACTGTTGGGTCAGGGCGTTCATAATGAACACCTTGTCGGCATGGAAAACGTCGTCGTCGTTGACATATCCGATTTCCCGGATCGCATCGCGGACAACCTGTTCGTAGTTGAACACCGAGGTGGTGGTGATTTCGCCGGCGAGGAAAACGCAACCGCTCTTCACGAGCGTTTCGCAGGCCACGCGGCTGGTTTTGTCGCCCTTGGCATCGCCACCGCCCGAGGGGTGACCATGCAGGCAGGCGTCCAGCACACTGTCCGAAATGAAATCGGCGACTTTATCGGGGTGACCTTCACCCACGGACTCTGAAGAAAACGTAAATCGGTGAGACATAAGCCACCGACTATGTTTCGGGGATTCCGGTCGGGCAAGGATTAATCCATCAACTTATCCGGATATGTTGATGCGTTCATGGCTCATGGCGCGCTATCAGTTACCTGCAGCGCCATTTGACCGGCTCGTAAAAAAGCGCGGAAACGCCTCCGAGATGGCCGAATCGGGGGGTCGCGGCGTTGTGTCCATTCCTTCTGCCGTCATCCCGCTCAGCCGACACGTGCGCTGCCCGACCGGCAGTCAGTACCCAGGCCGTAATCCTCTTGAGAATGGGTATTAGAGGGTCACAAACCGCCCGATTTTAAACTGGTGGGGACGCGAGCCGTTCACCCGGCTGATCATCCCCTTGCACTCCAAATCCAGTTTCACCGTGGTGGTGTACCAGGCGACCGACCCCAATTTGTCCTTTTCCGGGTTTTTCAGCAGTCGCCCGATCTGTTGGGTCAAGTCCTTGTGCGTTTGCGGTCCCTTCGAGCGCAGCACCTCCACCAGCCGGTCTTTAATCAGGTGATATTTCCAGGCATCGATCCGGACGGGCTGCTTCCCGGGCGTCGGAGTCGTGCACAAAATTTTCGGCGTCGGAGCGGGCATAAGGTAAATCGGGTTACACCTTCATTGATTTTAATGCTAACCGTTTGAAGGAGCAGCCTGCAAGGTATTTACCCCATCTGCCTCAAGGCTTCTTCTCTTTATAATATTAAGAATCGACTCATCTCCGCTGTCGCGAGGGAGTCTCACCCACAGGCCGATGCCCCGTGGGATGCAACCGCAAACCAGTGCCAATCCTGGTCGTTGGGGCATTGTTTGTTCGAGGACGGGGGTACCGCGACAGGACGCCGCATCAAAGGCCAGGCTGTCATTGGCGCCGTCGCCGATCATCAGGGTGCAGGCATCCGCCTCCAACCGGACGACCTGTTCAGCCTTGGCTTCGGGACGCAAGTCCCTGAGCGCGTGCTCGCGGGGGATGTTCCGTATGGCTGCCTGTCGATCAACGTTTGTCTGTCGGTCACCGCTCAGAATCCAGGTACGGATGTTGCCTCGGTCCAGATCCGCCACCAGTTGGGCGGCCTCCGCGCGAAGCGCTTCCCGGAAACGAACGGCGGCCAACGAAACGCCATCGCGGGCAAACACCGTGGCACCGTCCGCATCGTGCCGGGTCAACCACCCCGCCCGGCCCAAGCTCCATACCGACCCGCCCGGATCCCGAAACCGGCAACCCGCTCCGGGCACGGTCTCGACCGAGCCCTCCATCGCTTCACCCGCCCCGAAACGCAGCACCAGTTCGGAACGGACAGCCCGGCCCGCGGGGTGGCGGTTGTCCCCGGTCAGCCGGCGGAGAGCGGCCAGCGACACCTCCACGACCACATAGCCACGGATGTAGTGGGTCAATCGGTCCTGCCCCCCCCCGACTGATCGGCATCCCGACGGGTCAGGGCATGCACGAGCGATGCCTCCCAGCGCCCGAATACACGGTAATCCACCCGAATAAATCAGGATAAACCAGGTCCCTCGCGAAACGCGTACAAACCGGTTGCACGCCTGACCCCGTGAGCCCCACCCTGCCGCCATGTCGCCGCGTCCCCAAGCCCGACCCACCGCTCCCTCACACCTGACCTGCGAGCATGCTGAAAACCCCCGGGGCATTGATTGCCGGGATCCCCGCCTCGCCTGGTGGGCTCACCCCGGCGGACGGAGGGGGCACCAGACCGCCTGGCAGATCGTCGCGGCCAGCCGACCGGACCTCCTGCCGGAGAAGCCCGACCTGTGGAACAGCGACCGGCAATCCGAACCCGGCCGCCCGCTCGACGTGGCCTGGGCGGGCCGTTCCCTGCGTCCGGGCCAACGCGTCCATTGGTGGGTCCGGACCTGGAACCAGGAAGGCGTGGCCTCGCCGTGGAGCAGGACCGCCTGGTTCGAAATCGGCCGTCTGCAACACAAGGACTGGCCCGGCTCCTGGATCGGAGGAACCAAGCCCACAGGCAAGGGCTCCCCGCCGGCGCTGTACCTGCGCCGCGAGTGGTCCGGCCCGGATCAGCCGATTACCCGGGCCCGCGCCTACCTCACCGCACGCGGCTCGGTGGAACTCCGGATCAACGGCCGGCGCATCGGTGAAGACCGATTTATCCCAGGCTGGACGGATTACCGGCAGCGCATCCCCTACCTCACCTACGATATCACGGAATGCCTTCATGCGGGGGAGGCCAACGCGGCAGGGCTCATCCTGGCAGACGGTTGGTATTCCGGCTTCTACGGCCTGCCGCCGCGGCGACACCGTTATGGCGACACCAATCAGGCCCGGCTCTGGATCGTGATCGAGACGGAGGACGGCAACGTCCACCACTGGACGACAGACAAACGGTGGCGACGGACTGAGGGGCCGGTCCGGTCCGCCGACCATTTAAATGGAACGGCTTACGATGCCCGGATCGAAGCGAAAATCAACGGCTGGGATGAGGCCGGCTACGACGCCTCGGGCTGGCAACGCGTGAAGATGTTCCCGGATGGTGCCAGTCGTCTGGAGGGCCGCCTGGCACCCCCGGTCCGCATCGGTGACACCCTGGCCGCCCGGACCATCGGGAGGCGGGGCAAGGACAGGTGGATCGTCGATTTCGGCCAGAATCTGGCGGGTACGGTTCGCCTCCACCTGAAGAGCCAGGCAGGCGAAACGGTCACCCTGCGCTACGCCGAGATGCTTCAGGAGGACGGCGAATTGTATACCGCGAATTTGCGGCACGCGCAGGCTACCGACCGGTATACCTTCGCGAGCGACCGGCCGGTCACCTGGGAGCCGCCCTTCACTTTCCACGGCTTCCGTTATCTGGAAATTGCCGGACGGGTTCGTAAACCCCGCCTGCAGGACCTGACCGCGCTGCCGCTTTACAACGCCATGACCCGCACCGGCCGCTTTACGTGCGGACACAAGCTGATCCGTCAGCTCAGCAGCAATATCGTCTGGGGGCTGCGCGGCAATTTCCTCGAAGTGCCTACCGACTGCCCGCAGCGCGACGAGCGCCTCGGCTGGACCGGCGACGCTCAGGTGTTCGCCCCCACCGCCTGCCAGCTCTACGACACGCGCACCTTTTACCGGAAGTACAGCACCGACCTGCGCGACGCCCAAAGCGAAGAAGGCGCCTACACCGATACCGTTCCCAATCTCTTCACCGAGTACCGGGAAGGCGCGCCCGGCTGGGCCGACGCGGGCGTCCTGGTGCCGTGGGCCGTGTATCAGCATTTTGGCGACACCGGGATTCTGGAGGAAAACTATCCGGCCATGGCCCGTTGGATCGCCCATCAGGAGCGCACCAGCCGCGACCTCATCCGGCCCGACACCGGCTTCGGCGACTGGCTGTCGATCCGCACCGGCACCGAGCGCAAGTTCAGCGAGACGCAACGCGACCTGATCGGCACCGCCTATTTCGCCGAGACCACACGCATCCTGGCGGAGACGGCGGGCCTCCTGGGCCGTTCGGATGATGCCGACCGCTACGCGCGGCTGCACAGCGATATCGTGCAGGCCTTCCAGGCAACCTTTGTCGCTCCCTCCGGCCGCATCCCGGCGCCGAGCCAGACCGCCTACCTGCTGGCCCTGGGATTCGATCTGCTCAAACCGGAACAGCGCGCGGAAGCGTTGACCTGGTTGATCTACGAGCTGGCCCGTTGCCACTGGCACCTGTCGACCGGCTTCCTGGGGACGCCGCTGCTCGCCCCGGTCCTGACAAAGGTCGGCCGGATCGACATCGCCTGCGCGCTCCTGAAAACCGAGACCTATCCCGGCTGGCTGTTCTCGGTCCTGCAGGGCGCCACCACCATGTGGGAACGCTGGAACAGCTATTCCAAGGCGGACGGCTTCGGCCCGGTCTCCATGAATTCTTTCAACCACTACGCTTACGGGTGCATCGGCGACTGGCTGTACAAGCACATCGCCGGGCTGGCGCCGGAGCAGCCCGGGTACCGCCGCATCCGCTACCAGCCCGAACCGCGCAGCGGGCTGGGCAGCGCCGGGTTTTCGCTGGATACGCCGTTCGGGCATGCCGGCATCCGCTGGCAGGCCACCCGGCAAGCGGTGCGGATCAGCCTCGACGTGCCGCCCGACACCGAGGGCGTGCTCAGGCTGCCCTTCGCCCGCCCCGGCCATACCGAGATCCGGCAGGAGCAGCCCGGCCGCAAAACCGGACGCACCCTTCGTGCCCGGAAATCGGATACCGGCGGGGCCACCGCGGATCTGGCCCCGGGCCGCTACCGGATAACCTGCCCGCCGGTCGAGGCCTTCCCCCACCCGAGCGACGGCTATGTGGATCCCTGGGGGCGGACCCGGATTCCGTAGCGTGCGCACGAGCCACGCCTGAAGGCGCGGCCACGGCAGTTGGCGACTGGCCAACCCTTCACCCGGTCCCCACCCCACCCTCTGGACTCCGGTTCGTGATGGCCGTGATGGCGCGGGCACTGACGACAAAGAACAGCCCCTTCTCCATGGTGATGACGACCACGCCCTCGACCGCCTCCACATTACGGACGCTTCCATCCAAAAACCGCGGCTGCGCCTCCCCCGGGAAATGGACCTGGATGAACCGGGGCCCGGCGGGGAGGCGCGCAAAGGCCTGTTCAAAGCCGGAGGCCAGAGCCTCGATTTCCGCCTTCAGCCGCACCTCCACATGGGGGGCCGGCAGGCGGGTTGGTCCGGTATTGCCGAGGGTCACCATCGGGAGGCTGAAGGTCAGCAGGAGCCAGAGAAGACGATGAACCGGCAGCCGGTGGACGTTACCTTTGAGATTTAAAATACGGGCGCGCATGCTCGGTTTAAGTGCCGGCTCCCCGCAGGCCCGTCAAGGCTACCCTTTTTCCGAATTATGTGAGAAGTGCGGCTTGGCTTGTTTTCGATGATAAGCGCCTTTGGGTGCAGCGAATCCTTCGCGGCCTTTCCGGCGAGACTCCCGCCTCCTGAAAGCGGTGACAGCGTCACTGCACTCGAAGGTGGAGACTTTTCAAATAGGCCCTATCCCGGCGGAAGGTTCTCCGGGTCGGCAAATACCTCGCTGTGCAGCTGCCCGGTCCCTTTCAGGTAAACCGTATCGATGAGTTGATACGGACGAACCTGGCCTTCCGGACCGTGAATCAGGAGGGCACCCTCATCCAGGCGCTGGCCCCGACCGGGAATGGCCACGACGTAATCCGGCCAGCCAAACCGTTGAATGAGCAGGGCGGAGCGCGGCTCATTCTGCCGATCGGCCCGGGCAATGGCTTCCCCATGAATCAGACCGCTGAAATCGATGATGAGGTTCGGGGTATACCAACCGAGGTATCCAATATCCCACGACGCAATCCGTTTTCCGGGCTCAAGCAGCCGATCCGGCCAGGCATACTGGATCCGGTTGATTCGCTGCGTAACCGGGACCACGAGCGCAGCATTGGCCAGACAGACCAGAGTCAGAGCCCCTACTCCGGCCTTGCGCACCAGTGCGCTGTGCTGAAACAGGTCACGGATTCCTCGGGAGTACAGGATGAGCGTCAGCAACCAACCGGCCATGAGAGCGGGCATGAAATACCGTGCACCCTGAACAGACTGCCCTTTGTAAATGCCATAGGCGAGGATGAAGGCGAGGGGAAACCAGGCCACGATGCCTTTGACCCATTCCATGAGCCGGCCCTTCAGGCACAATCCCAGGGTGACCAGGGGCCCCAGCAGCAGGAAGGGGGTTGCAATGGCAACCACCCGGATAAAGGCAGGCAGGAAACCCCAGACCCAGGACCCGGCCTGCTTGGCGGAACCCGAGGGAGGCAGCAGAGCCCCGTACAGCATGACCGGAAGCAACAACCCCATCAGGAAGGTTGCGCCATATCCCAACCAGATGGCGATCCGCCGTTCGCGGTCAATCAGCAGCCAGCATCCGTAGGTCAGGACGATGGGTGCGGCATCGATGCGAACCAGGACCGGAAGAGCCAGCAGAGCTCCGGTCAGCCAGGCGGCCCAGGGCGGTTGGGGATTCTCACGCGACAGGCGGTAGGTTACCGGCCCGGCCAGGACCAGAAAGATCACCAGTGCCGTCTCCATCCCGTCCTGGTACCATCGGGTGGTTCCGGGAAAAACAATAAGCAGAGCAGCCACCGCGAAGGCATACGCTCCTGCCCGGGCCCCGGCGAATAGCCGGCGGCAGAGAAGAAGGACCAGACCGAGACAACCGGCCTGCAGGAGCAGGCCGACACCCTTAAGCGCCCACGGCCATCGGTCGGGTGCCAGAAGGTATCCCATTTGAGCGACAAGCCAGGTGTAAACCGGGGCGGAACTGCCCGAAAAGGGACCTGATGGATTGAAGGCGAATTCACCGTTCAGGAAAAAATTGCGGCCGATGGTGGTGTGGATGAGCGTGTCATCCAGCACATGCTCCCGCATCGTGAAGGATGCGATGCCCAGAGCCAGCAGCGCCAGCCCCGGCAGGGCATATCCGGTCGCATCCTTGTTCAGAGGGCGCAGATTCATCGGTGACGGAAAAACGGCTGAGGGAGATTTCAGCCAGAGGACCAGATCCGGAGGTTCTGAAGAATTGAAACCGGTTTCAAGGTTGGGCGTTCAGGACTTTGGCCTGGGGCCAGGCCGTGATAGCCTGTTCGAGCGCAGCCACCACCTTGGCCCGGTGCTCGGCCTCGACCGCGTCGAAATCCGCCAGCTGGCGCTCGTTTTCAAATCGAACCGTAAAGGCTTCGGGGACCTCGACCCGCACGGTGACCGGCTCGAGGTCATCCCAGTTCAGCGCGAGTGCGTCCGGGTTTCTCGACCGGTCGATCCATTCCACCGTCACGGTGGTCAACAACTCCCCCGACCCGCGATTCCGGAAGGCCGCTTCTTCCGCTGCGTAGCGCACGGTTTCGCCGGTCATGTAAACCTGATACACCTTGGCGGCGGCGCGTTCCTCGGCATCACTCATTGGTCGTCCGACCACCAGTTTGTAGGGGCTGTCGGCCGGCCAGCGTCGGCGAATCGCCTCCTCCACCGCTTCTTCAAAAGCCTGGCCATGGCCAAACGAGGCACCCGCCCGGACCAGGACCCACCCGTCCGCCGCCTCGGCGCGAGCGGTACGGATCGGCTCGAGGTCAGACCGGAACTGCCGCTCCAGATCGCCTTTAAAGGGATACGGTATCTGGCTGACAAAGGAGCGGGCGTCATCGCGCGACAGATCACCGGCCGCCAGACCGGCGAGCACCCGTTGGTAGGCATCCGCTACGACGGGCCTGAAGGCCGCCTGTTTGTCGGCAAACCAGGCTTCGAGCGTCTGGCCGTTTTCGAGTTCCAGGGTCGGGCGACCGCGCAACAGGTTTTCGAAGGTGGAGAACGGTCGGTAAAGGGTGACGGCCCCGGCCCGGAAGGCCCCGGCTTCCAGCTGTCGGCGACCCTCGGACAGCGCGGCATCGAACCGGCGGACGATGGCCAGCGCTTCCTCCCCGCCGGGAGCCCCGGCATCGATTTCTTCGATCAGCTCGCGGGTGGCAGCGTTCTTCTGCTCGGTGAACCACCAGGCCATCAGGCCGAAAATCAGCAGGCCGACGCCATAGATGATTTTCTTGGGATCCAGATACATGGCGGCAGCGCTTCCGGCAGGCTGAGGTATCGTTCAGAAAAACCGGCCATCGGCAACCTTGCAGGGCCGGGGAGGCCGTGCCCCCTCAGGGACTTGAAGCTTCCAGCCCGGCGGCTCACCCTCTTCCGCCATGAGCGCTGCTGACCCTGCCCCGACCGAGAAGCGAAAAAACATCCTGTTTCTGATGACCGACCAGCAGCGCTGGGATCACATCGGCTTTCATCCCGAGAGCGTGCTCGCGACCCCCAACCTCGACCGGCTGGCCGAGTCGGTGGGCTTCACCGACTGCCAGACCCCCAGCCCGCTCTGCACCCCCGCCCGGTGTGCGTCGCTGACCGGCCGCTACGCGCATCAGGTCAACATGCGCACCATGTCGGGCGAGCTGGATCCCGACTACCCCACCTATCCGAAGGCGCTGCAGGCCGCCGGCTACCACACCGCCTGTATCGGCAAAACCCACTGGTGGCAGGGCTGGAGCTGGTTTGATCAGCGACCGGAGGCCCACTACGACACGCGGGGTCTCCAGGAAGAGCTAAAGCGCTACGGTTGGGACACCGTCTGGGAATGCACGGATAAGCGAGCCATCGGCCTCAATCCCAACGACTATACAAATTACTTGAACGCCAGAGGACATGGTGACGATTTCCGCCAATTCTACGCCTCCATCAGCGGATCGACCTTTAAGATCGGTGACACGGTCAATGAGAAGACCGGGGTGATTCCCTTCCCCGAAGAAGACATGGCAGAGGCGGTCGTGACCAGGAAAATCTTTGAATCCATCGACGCGAGCAGGGACTCGGGAAAGCCCTTCTGTATTTTCGGTTCCTGGTTTGGGCCGCATGAACCGTACGATTGTCCGCAACGATTTCTGGACCAGGTGCCCTATGAGGCGGTCGATGACTTTGTCCAAAGGCCGGGCGACCCGCCCCTGTCCGAAGAGGCGAAGAAACAGCTCTGGAAATGCCGGCAGGGCTACAAGGCGCTCGTCCTGATGATCGACGAACAGGTGCGTTTAATTCTGGAGGGCCTCGAAAAACGCGGGCTCCTCGGCGACACGGTTATCCTGTTCACCAGCGATCACGGCGATCTCCTCGGCGACCACCGCCACACGCAGAAGGGCATGCCGTTCAAGCAGAGCGCAGCCGTCCCCTGTGCCATCCGCCATCCGGATCACCTCAACCGCATCATCAATCACAGCCCGGTCGAAATGACCGACCTCACCGCCACCCTCCTCGATGCCGCCGGCCTCGATCCGCAAGAGGCCCTCGGCGAGGCCTGGCCCAGTTACCGCGACGCCATTCCCTGCCGGTCGCTCATGCCCATCATCCGCGGCGAAGCCGACCGCGTCCGCGATTTTGCCTTTTCCGAATGCGACATGAAGTGGCACGACGCCGAGGGCTACCAGCCCTACAGCTGGCAGATGATCGTGGACGAGGACTGGAAATACATCCGCTACCTCGACCGGAAGGTGAGCGAGCCCGGCCAACAGCGCACCGAATGGCTGATCCATCGCCCGACCGATCCCACCGAAACCCGCAACGTGGCTGACGAGCCCGACAACGCCACCGTTCTCAACCGGATGCGCACCCGCCTCGACTGGATCAACGACACCACCCCCACCGCCCAGACCAGCTGGATCCCGTTCAAGAAACGGCAGGCCGGGACCACTGCTTAGCCCGAATTTCTCACCAGAATCGAGAAAAAGGGCGACAAGTCATTCTGAACAAGGAATTTGCAGCATTTCCGATGGGGCTCACGCAAAGACGCAGAGACGCCAAGATTTTCTTCCGGAAGTCCGTTCACCACGTCCTATTTGCTGGCGCCATCTCCACTTCGCTCCGTCATTTTCTTCCATCCCCGATTCACTTCGTTCATTACCCGCTGGCGGGATCTTTGACTTTGCGTCTTAGCGTCTTGAGCGAAGCGGGCGTAAGTCCATTTCTTTCTGCCAACGTCGAGGTATCTCACGAAAAGAGCGCAGCGGCTCGGAGTTGAGATCACCGCCTGGTTGGCTTCACGCCGATCCTACGATCCTCAAGGGAAAGACCTGCGCAATATGCCGGTAATCTCTATCGTTCTCGTGGATCTCTAAGTCGTATTCAAACGCCAGGGCGGCAACCAGACAGTCGACAATGCTCCTGATCGTGTAGCCCTTCTTTCGACACGTGCCGAAGATCTCGGCCGCATGGGCATGCGTGTCGAGCGTCGGCATCACCAGAATGAAATGTCCGAGGTCCGTCCTGACCTGCTCTCTTTCCTTCCCACTCTTGATCCCGCTCAAAACCTCCTGGACGATCAACCCGGTCGTGAAGACGTCGACTTCTTCGGCCAGCAGCTGCTCGAGCTTGGCGACCGGCCCGGATTCGCGTCCCTTGAATAGATCGATCCAGACCGAGGTGTCGACGATTACCATGCCTAGAACCGATTCGCCCGAAGCTTGTCGAGATCGCCCTCCCAACGAATTTTTCCCTTCAGATCGAGAATGCTTTTTTGCTCCTTGCGGCGAACTAACTCACGTAACGCATGATCGATCAACGCCTTCTGGGTTCCGATACCAGTAAGGCGCATCCCCTTCCCGACGAGTTTCTCGTCAAGGACAATGTTCGTCCTTTTCATACACATAAAGTTCATTTTCTGTGTGTATTTGTCAAGGGGATTTTTCCAGCCAACGGCGAGGTCAGGCGCGGCGCGAAGCGCCGTTGACTGCACCGACTGGCTGGCTCTTTTCAGTCCTTCGAAAGATTGCGGATGATCTTGTGAGCAAGACGCTCATTGATCTCGTTGTGCCGCGGCACCGGCTCGGTAGCTCCTGACTTCGGATTGTGGTAGATGTCGTGCTTTCCTCCGTGCCGGAGGAGAATGCAGCCGACTCCCTCAATCCGCTTGATCAGGTCACGGCGCTTCATCCAACCTCGATTTCCTCAACCTTCTTGATGCCCGGAAGATCGCCCTTGCTGAACTCCTGGTACAGATCTCGAAGGTGTTCCTTAAGGTCCTCAAGGTCATTCCCTTGCGTCCAATGGTCCGGATACTCGTTGAGGTAGCCGAGATAGTTGCCGTCCGGCTCCCGCCAATAGGTGATCTGCATTTTCATGACATTATTCTGGCCGCCTCCAAAGGAAACTCAACTAAGGAGAATCCAGCCGATTTTCTCCAATTCTCTAGCCAACGTGGAGATGAGGCACGATTTTGGCGCAGCCAAAATCGTTGTCCTCCATCGTCTTGTTGTGCTTCTAGATGAGGTGTTTGACTGAAATGTTGCCCCCCCACTTTTCGTTCAGATACTCAGCAACAAGCCTTCTATGGCAATGGTGTGGCTTGTGCTCGCTGCAAAGAAGGCAACCACCATCCAATATATCTGGTTTTACTGATCTTTCGATGGATCGTTTCTCCATCAAATCGAAGAACTTATCTTCATAAACTCTCCAATCTCCCCCATGCTTTTTATAAGCATCAAGGATTTCCTTAGTTGGAGCAAGGTCTGGTATATGGACGTAGTCCATGTGGCAAATTTCTTGAGCAAAAAACTTCAAATCGTCTCGCTTAGCGAAACCGGCTAGCTGCGAGACGTTGTTGAGGCGGACATCTACAATCCGCTTCGCTCCTGAATCGGTAAGTAAAGTAAAGAACTTTTGAGCTCCTTTCTGAGTGAAACCAATTGTATAAATTTGAAAGTTATCCATATGCCACCTGATCTTGATTTTCTTCGTATGCGATCTTCTCAGCTCGTTTTGAGTATGCGAGTGCAAGTCGCTCTTCGTATGGACTAAAAAAATCTTCCTTTTCTAACTTGTATTCACGAAGAAGTCTCAAATCTGCCTCAGCTCGCGATTCTATACTCCCATCTTCCAAAATGTGTAACGTGTCTGAAAAGAACTCCCGAGAAAAGTGAGTCACAAGAACAGTTCTGTGGCAGGTCAACGGGTCCTTCTCCGCGCACATGGTAGCAACCCGCATCTTTTCGGCTCCTTCCCTTAATCGTAGAATCCCAGCTTTGAAGCTGGGTAAATCTGCTACCTTTCGATAGACTACTTTATTGGCGTCATAACAATCAGGTTCGTCTCTTCGAGCCCCCAATTCGTCACCTAAAAAAACATAGCGAACTCCATGATCCTTAAGGGATTTCTTGAGAGACTCACGATTGAATTGAGGAGTGAACTTGCTGTAAGGAGAGGAACGGACATCAGCAATCGCATCAATTCTGTTCATCTTCAGAATCTTGATGAAGTGGTCAATCGGGTGAACCGAATGCCCGACTGTGTAGTGGACTGGAAGATTCTCGCTCATTTTCTCTCAATTATTCCAGCTACTAGCTTATAGTGGTAGGCCTGAGATGCAAGATCGCCCTTCCAAGCTGGAGCTAAACTCACGCAAATCGCAGCGCAATCAAGCAAAACACCGTTGTGTAGACCAGGATCACGGGTGCCATAGTCAGGGAAGTGCTTAGTGCTGGCATCAGGATCAGTCATCCCCCAGTCATAATTGATGCCCCTGTAGCGAAACGAAGCACGTCGGCTCCTTTTCGGCCCACTTCCGTAATCGGCAGAGTGCACGTAGATCCTCATTTGTTCGGGCTCTATTAGATAAAGGGATGGTAATGCATGCTCTGCTACCCATTCAGGAGTCACACGATCTCGCTTTTCATTCTCTTGTAACCAGAGATGATCTGGTTTCTCAAGAAAGACCTTTACTGACTTTTGAGGATTGAAGTGGCCATGATACTGCCAATTTGTCGATGGATCAATCAGCCAATCTTCTGGCTGTCCTTCAACATGTGCAGGTTCCTGTAGCGGTATTTCGACAATATCGAAAAGCTCCGGCTTTTTCTTTTGGTTCCGCAAATAGGATTCTGAATCTGATATCGCGCGGTTAGAGCGATGACTGATCGGACGAATCCAACGCCTGGTGTTCTGCCAGCGACCTTCTGCATTCTTTTCAATTTCTATTCCAGCGACACAGGATTGCTGGTTTTTCACCGAGTTGGCTAGAATGCAGAGGGTTTTCGTTTTCATTTTTTTTGCACAACGGTGAGGCTAGACGCGGATATGGAGCGCAGCGGAATATCCGTTGTCTACGCCGACTGGATCCGGGGCGTGAGGGTGTGGAGGTGCTCAGGGGCAAAGTCTGCACCGTTCGGCCACGTAAGTGTGTGCCCTTCAAGGGTGAACTGCTTGAAGTATTCAGTATCCTTCAATGGCTCGAAAATCGGCCCATCCAATTCATTTTTCAGATCGACCTGGCCATCCGTTCCATCGTTGAACTTTAACCATACACGATGGCCATCCAGATATTTCGCTTCTTCAATGTGTAAGAATTTCATTATTCGAGGGGTTGAATCGGTTCGAGTGGTTTCCGCTGCTCTGCGAGCTCCCAGTCCCGCAGAAGCGCTTCTTTGTTTATTTCATACCATTCTATGACCGCCTTCAGCGCTCTTCTGGGGAAATGGCCAGTGACGATGCCCGTGGAAATCTCCACCGTGATCTCATACTCGCCATACTCCGCGTGAAAATGTGGCGGTGGATAATCGCGGTAATACATCCGGATGATGATCCCCAGAAATCTGGAAATTTCAGGCACATCGGGAAGTCTGGCAATCGCGCTAGGACTTTCAATTCCTTTCCCAGATCGATGAGTCCACTCATGACGCGACAGCGACATTGAGTGCGACGCCTGGTTCGAGTTTCTTTTTCACCACGAAGAGCACGAAGGACACGAAGGCTTGGCTGGGCTCAAAGGACATATCGCTTCAGGCCGTCTTTCAGTCTGGTGACATTAAAGTTAAACATGAGCCCTGTTTGGATGCCCGAAAGCTTCATGTAGGTGAGGATCTGGGCTTCGTGGATTGGATCGATCTTCTTAACACTTTTCAGCTCGATGATCAAAGCGCTCTCAATCAGCAGGTCGACCCGGTAACCACACTCCAGGGATATTCCTTTGTATTCAATGGGCAGTGGCGCTTCACACACATGAGCGATTTCGTTCAATTCCAATTCTCTGCTCAGACAACGCTGATAGGATGATTCCAGCAGCCCTGGACCAAGAAAACGATGTACCTCGATCGCACATCCGATCACCTGACGGGAAAGCGCATCGAATTCTCTTCCTTCGTGCTCTTCGCGCTCTTCGTGGTGATTCATTCTTTTCTCTCGAACGTCAAGATGAGGCACGATTTAGGCACAGCCTAAATCGTTGTCCTCCATCGTCTTGTTAGATATTCTGTTTAGCATGGATAGAAGTAGACATCAGCATCCTTCTTTGTCCCTACCATAAACCCCGTATTTTCAAGACCTTTTCTGATGAGAGCCTTCTTGTTCGGCAAATGCAGTGTCGGGACGCTGTTCATGGAATTTCTGAATATGGGTAATTTATCCCATAAATCTGTGATTTGTTTTTTATCGTTTTCGAACTACAGTTAATAATATCAGATTTTTCTGAGCATTCGGGATAAACGACGATCACTGGCAGTCCGCACGTATTTATACCGTAGTCAATTTCCTCACGCAGCGCTCTCGAACTCTTAGTCACTGAACTTAAAAACAAAACTATATTCTTGGACTTACTGATTCGTTCCCTGATCCTCGGTCTTAGAGTTTTCTCCCAGTCGCTACCATCCCTCACGTTGTAATTCTTGCTATGAGAGTCATTGAAAGGAAAAGTCGAATCGCTTCCCTTCCAGGCCCGAAGGAGATTGTAGCTTACAAAGTCCTTTGTTGAGTGCGCTCCAAGTTTCGATTCGGAAAATGGTTCACTTACGTAGAATGCCGAATAGTTGCCGTTTCGATATGCCATGTTACTTTCTAATTAATGTGTGATTAAGATGGTCTTTAATGTCATGTAAATTGACCTTAAACCGTTTCGCATCCTCGGGGTGAATCATCACAATGAGACGGTCAGTAAACTTGGCGTCAGAGGATGCATCAACAAATGATTCAGTGATTTTTTCGATAACCTTCTTCCTCGGGAGTCTTAGCCTTCCTCTTGCGGTTCCAATCACGGGAACAACGAGCTCCTGTAATTCTCCTGATTCCCGAACATACCGCCAAAGAGAACTTAAAGCCGTCTCTAAATCTTTCATCGTAGTAGATGCAGTCCCTTTTTCATTCAGGTTCGCCATCGCGACAAAATAGAAGGTTTTTCCGTGTGTGTTTACTGGCACAACGGTTCCCATTGGATATGGTGGCCCTTCCGCTTCTTCGAGCCCTTCCCGGATAGTCTTAATCAGAGTCTCTTGATCTCCGGTGAAGTATCTGGCAGTGAATTGCCCTTGCAAGCTTTCAGGTGAGATTTTGCCTCCTGCAACATCGCATTCGAATTGTGTGTTAGTGGATACAACGACTGCGCCTGTCGCATCAAATATATCCCCGATACGCACTCCAAGGCAGCAGTCCTTCTCAGGAAATCTTATCTCTATTGATCGAACAGGCCTACGTAGGAATATAGCCAAAACAACTGACACGATCAAAATCCACCAGAATGCATAAGCACCATATTGATCTTGTTTATAGATGTTGAAAAAGTCTAGAGATTCAACAAGCAGCCAAATGGCACCGAATGTAGCTAGAACCGTTTGTATCCCTACTTTAGAGAACAAAACATAGCGCCAATACGCGGGGCTGGTTACTGTATCTATGAAGTATCTCATTGTTTTATCTAACGTCAAAGTGTGGCATGGAGTGAAGCGCGGAGCGCGTAACGGAATTGTCCACTACTGCCTGGTTCGACTCTGTTGGTTTCAATCTTCACGAATACCTTACATGTGGGATTCTGCAGATCTCAGCAATGCCAGTGACATAAACGCCATTCCTGTGATAGCTGTGTAAGTCCAGCTGATGCTTTTCTTCTTCTGTTTTTCTTTCACTGCTAAGTATGTGATGCCGAGAAACAAGCATGATGCCAGAAAGTAAAATGGTGAAAACAATGCTGATATGAATCCACCTTGGGTATTTGCGCCAGACAGAACTAAAACGGTAAGCACTTCGATTCCGATAATAGTGAGAATTGGATATAGTAGGCAGCTTTTCATTTCTCTTTCGTCGAACGTAGAGCGTAGTCGTGTAGTGGAGGAGCGGAGCGACGTAACGGAATTGACTACCGCGACTGGTTCACATCCTGATAGCCAAGGGGGTGAAGTATGAGAGAGGGGCTAATACTTCTTTCTTTCGT
>JBNPEH010000021.1:0-209900 GCA_051117635.1 Opitutales bacterium
TGGTCCGCCGGGTTCGCCGCGCCGCCGCGGATCGGTGGGACGTCGGGACGTCGGTCGAGCCTCGAACCCGGCCGGAGCACCGGCTTCAGCCGGTGGTGATCCGCCTGGCTGGCGGCCAGGGCTGGGCTTTACCCGGCTGAAGCCGGGCCTCCGCTGGTCCGCCGGGTTCGCCGCGCCGCCGCGGATCGGTGGGACGTCGGGACGTCGGTCGAGCCTCGAACCCGGCCGGAGCACCGGCTTTAGCCGGTGGTGATCCGCCTGGCTGCCGGCCAGGGCTGGGCTTTACCCGGCTGAAGCCGGGCCTCCGCTGGTCCGCCGGGTCCGCCGCGCCGCCGCGGATCGGTGGGACGTCGGGACGTCGGTCGAGCCTCGAAACCGGCCGGAGCACCGGCTTCAGCCGGTGGTGATCCGCCTGGTTGCCGGCCAGGGCTGGGCTTTACCCGGCTGAAGCCGGGCCTCCGCTAATCCGCCGCGCCGCCGCGGATTCGTTGAACGTCGGGGCGCAATCTTCGAACCGTGCGCATGCGTCCATCACCCCATTCGCGTCGATTGGCGTAGATAAGCGGTTTGCTCTTCGAGCGACGGCGGGCCCCTCGCCCCTCGTCCCTCGCCCCTCGACGGCGGGACCCTCGCCCTCCATCCAAATGTGAATCGCTGTGAACCATCCCGGCTCCCGGCCAATAACATCCAATAAATGTTGATTTCTTCACCTTGCTGTAACGCGTGGGGCGGACACAGGCTGGCTCATGCCTGACCAGCGGGCCGGTCGCGGCCGGGGAAGATCGGCCTGCCGGCCGCCTGGTGAGTGGTTTCCGGGGCAAATCCCCCATATCTGGGGGTAACCCCGAAAAAAATTCCCTATATCTTGGGACTTTCTTTTGACAATCATCCGTAACCCTCCAGAACTCTGAATGACCCTCCCGCGCCATCGCCCGGCATCGCCCGGCACCGGCTCCGACAGCCCGCCGGATGGCCGTCCCGGCCCGCCGGGCCTGTCCGTTTTCCTGACCAACCGTTCTCTCCTCACCGAACCTTCTAACGACTCCCCCTGACCATGGAAAAAACCTACACGATTGGCTCCAAATCGTTCGTCCTCGACCAGGACAAGGCGGAAGCCGCCTACGCCGCGAAGAAGATCATCAACGGTCGCCAGACCATGACCTTCAACCTGCTGCCCCTGAAGTACCAGTGGGCCTATGATCTTTACAAAACGATGAAGGCCAACCACTGGGAGCCGGAAGACATCCCGATGCAGAAGGATGTCGAGCAGTGGCGCGACAACCACGCGCTCTCCGACGTCGACCGGTGGATCATCATGATGGGGATCGGCTACTTCTCCGCCGCCGAGGGCATTGTCGGCGACAATATCCTGCACGTGGTCCGCGAGGTCGTCACCGCCCCCGAGCTGAAACTCGTCCTCGGCCGGCACGCACACGAGGAGAACATCCACGCCGACAGCCTCCTCTACATGATCGCCTCGCTGGGCATCAACCCGCACGAGTGCGAGGCCATGTTCGAGCAGATTCCGACGATCGTGAAGAAGAACGACTTCGTCTCGCGGACCAGCCACGCGCTGCGTCGCGACATGGACCTGACCGACACCGAAAACAAGCGGAAGCTGGCCAAGAACATCTTCGTCTTCGGCCAGGTGATGGAAGGCACGCAGTTCTACGGCCTCTTCGGCATGGTGCTCAGCCTCTACCGCCAGAACAAGTTCCCGGGCATCGGCCAGATGTTCCGCTACACGCTCCGCGACGAGTCCAACCACATCCAGCTCTTCAAGAACCTCCTGCTCGATCTCATCGACGAGAACCCCGATGTCTGGACCGAAGACTTCCGCCGCGAGCTGGTCGAAACCATGGTCGAGGGCGTCGCGCTCGAAAAGGAGTTCATCGCCGACTGCCTGCCCGTCAACGCCATCGGCCTCTCCAAGGACGAGTTCTGCCAGTATATCGACTACATCGCCGACCGCCGCCTCGAATCCGTCGGCCTCAACCCGCTCAACCCCGGCATCCAGAACCCCTTCCCCTGGCTCGCCGAGATGATGGATATCAAGAAGGAGCAGAACTTCTTCGAGGGCCGCGTCACCGAGTACCAGAAGGCCTCCTCCCTCGAACTCGGCAGCGAGGACGACCTCTAGCCGGAACTCTCATGAAGCGCAGATGTGATGAGCTGCACCTGTCCGCCGTCGCTCTTCCCGCTATGGCGGACAAGCTGCCCCAAGCCTGACTCGATTACGATTACGACAACGACAACGAACTTAGAACTTAGAACCTGGAACGCCGAACTTAGAACCTAGAACGCCGAACCTGGAACCCCGAACTTCGAACCCCGAACGCGCGCTCCGCGCGCTAACCTTCTCCTCCCCATGTTCCCGAAAGTCACCTTTGAAGAAGACCTCGAGCTGAAACGCTTTGTGGAAACCCCCGCCGACCAGAAACCACGCTTCAACTGGGAGGAGACCGTCGAGGCCGACGCGCTGGCCCGGCCGGAAGTCCGCATCACCATCGACGGCCATGACCGCGCCTTCAACCTCGGCGAGGTCGCGCGCACCATCGGCACCGCGCTCACCGACCTCCACCTGGCCCGCCATCAGGAGGATATCTTCAACGATCAGAACCGCGCTTTCGTCGCCGCCGTCGCCGGTTCGGTCGGCGACATCCTCGTCCGGCAGATCAGCGAGGGCCGCGCGCTCAAGCTCTCCGAAAACGATCTGTATCTCCTCATCGAGAAGGCGCTCATCGAGAACGAGGCCTACGACGTCGCACGCAGCCTGATTTTCAGCCGCTCGCATGTGCGCGGCGACAACGAGCGCAACGGCCACGACGTCGCCCCCGAGCCGGTCGCCACCCGCCTCATCCGGCGCAACCGGCAGGTCGTGCCCTGGAACGAAGCCAAGATCGAGGTCGCTGTCCGCAAGGCCTTCCTCGCGCTGCACGCCGATTCCGAGCCCGCGGTCGACGTGGCCCGGGCGGTCACCCGCCGCGTCCGCGAAGCCGGTCACGCCTTCATCAACATCGAGGACGTGCAGGATCTGGTGCAGGAGGAGCTGATGCGCCAGGGCCATTTCAAGGTGGCCGAAAACTATATTCTCTACCGTGCCCAGCGTGCCCGCGCCCGCGACGAGGAGCTGGAGGAGCCGCAGGACGACCGGCAGGAGTCCATGGTCGTCATCACCGAACCCGACGGCACCACCGACTTCTGGAACGGCGCCGACCTGCGCAAGCGCATCGAATACGCGCGCATCGGCCTCGACATCGAGAAGGATGCCGACGCGCTCGAACGCGAGCTGCGCCGCGCCATCTTCAACGAGATGAAGCGGGAGGACCTCAACCGCACCATCATCCTCAATGCCAAGACGCTGATGGAGAAGGATTCGGAGTATGCCCGCTTTGCCGGACGCATCCTCCTCACCTTTATCTACGAGGAGGTCCTCGGCTGGGACATCGAGCGCGACGGCATCCACGCCCTGAAGGACGCCCACAAGAAGGTCTTCAAGGCCAACCTGAAGCGCGGCGTCGAGATCAAGCGCTACAACCCCGAGATCCTCACCTACGACCTGAACCGGCTCGCCGACGCGCTCGACCCGTCGGCCGACATGGATTTCGACTACCTGGGCATCCAGACGCTTTACGACCGCTACCTGATCATCGACAAGACCGGCAAGCGCCCGCGCCGTCTCGAGGCACCGCAGCTCTTCTGGATGCGGGTCGCCATGGGGCTGTTCATGCAGGAGGAGGACGACCGCGAGGCCAAAGTCATCGCGCTCTACAACCTCTACAAGAGCCGGCGTTTCTGCTCCAGCACCCCCACGCTCTTCAACGCCGGCACGCTCCACAGCCAGCTTTCCAGCTGCTACCTCTACAAGGTCGACGACAACATCGAGTCGATCATGATGCGCGGTATCGCCGAAAACGCCTTCCTGTCCAAGTGGGCGGGCGGCCTCGGCGGCAGCTGGACCAGCGTCCGCGGCACCGGCAGCTACATCCAGGGCACCAACGGCGAGAGCCAGGGCGTCATCCCCTTCCTCAAGCTGCACAACGACCAGCTGGTCGCGGTCAACCAGGGCGGCAAGCGGCGCGGCAGCGGCTGCGCCTACCTCGAGTCCTGGCACAACGACATCTACGATTTCCTCGAACTGCGCCAGAACACCGGGGACGACCGGCGCCGTACCCACGATATGAATACGGCCAACTGGATCCCCGACCTGTTCATGCGCCGGCTCGAGGAACGCAACGACCCGACCAAAGAGCACAAGGGCATGTGGACCCTCTTCCGGGCCAGCGAAGTGCCGGATCTGCACGACCTCTACGGCCGGGCCTTTGAGGAAAAGTATATCGAGTACGAGAAGCTGGCCGAGGCGGGCGAGATCTGGGGCAAGCAGATCCGCGTCGTCGAGCTGTGGCAGAAGATGCTCAAGATGCTCTTCGAGACCGGTCACCCCTGGATCACCTTCAAGGATCCCTGCAACGTCCGCAGCCCGCAGGATCATACCGGCGTCATCCACAGCTCCAACCTCTGCACCGAGATCACGCTCAACACCGGCAAGGATGAGACCGCTGTCTGCAACCTCGGCTCGGTCATCCTCGACAACCACCTCGACGCCAACGGCCGGCTCGACCACGAAAAGCTGCGCGACACCGTCCGGATCGCCGTCCGCGCGCTCGACAACGTCATCGACATCAACTTCTACCCGACCGAGGCCGCGCGAAACGCCAACATGCGGCACCGGCCGGTCGGCCTCGGCGTGATGGGCCTCCAGAATGCGCTCTTCAAGCGCGGCGTCCCCTTCGCCTCCGACGAGGCCGTCGAGTTCAACGACGAGTTCATGGAAGCCATCGCCTACTATGCCTACGAGGCCTCCAGCGACCTCGCGGACGAGAAGGGCACCTACCAGTCCTACAGCGGCTCCAAGTGGGACCGCGGCCTCCTGCCGATGGATACCCTCGACCTGCTCGAGGAAGAGCGCGGCCTCCCCGTCGAAGTGCCGCGTGGCGGTAAGCTGGATTGGGACAGCCTCCGCGCCCGGATCCAGCAGCAGGGCATGCGCAACTCCAATGTCCTGGCCATCGCGCCGACCGCCACCATCTCGAACATCATGGGGACCACCCCCTGCATCGAGCCGACCTACAAGAACCTCTTCGTCAAATCCAACCTCTCGGGCGACTTCGTCGTCGTGAATCCCTACCTGGTGCGCGACCTCAAGAACCTCGGGCTCTGGAACGACGACCTCTCCTCGCAGATCAAGTACTTCGACGGCGAGCTGGCCGACATCGAGGGCATCCCGGCCGAGGTCAGGGAGCGCTACCTCACCGCCTTCGACGTGCCCTTCGAATACGTCATCAAGGCCGCCGCCCGTCGCCAGAAGTGGATCGACCAGGCCCAGTCGGTGAATCTCTGGCTCAAGACCACCGAGATGAAGACCCTCTCGCACATGTATCGCCTCGCCTGGCGGATGGGCCTCAAGACCACCTACTACCTGCGCTCGCTCAGCGCCTCCAACATCGAGAAGTCCACCGTCACCATGAAGAAACCCGAGCCCCAGAAGGTCTACACCGAAGCCGAAAAAACCGCCTGCTCCATCGAAGCCATGCGCAACGGCGAAGAGTGCGAAGCCTGCCAGTAACCCTTTGTCCGTCCATCCCGGAGGCGGCTGTCCGCCGCCTCCTCACCAAAACCGGCCTCCCCCCAGGAGGCCGGTTTTTTTTGGGAGCGAGGGAAGTTGTCAGTTGTCAGTGGTCAGTTGGCGGAGGCCATTCGACAAGCTCCCGGCCTGCGTCCTTCGGACTCCGGCGGGCACGGCGGGACAGGGCAGAAGGCAGAGTGCAGAAGGCAGCCCTGTTGAGTGCGGTGACTCCGATCACCGCTTTGGCCCCAGGTGCCTCTCCGAGGCACCGTGCCGCACGCCCACCCTTCGACGGGCTCAGGGCAGGCGAGCGTCCAAACCCGGCCGGAGCACCGGCTTCAGCCGGTGGTGATCCGCCTGGCTGGCGGCCAGGGCTGGGCCTTACCCGGCTGAAGCCGGGCCTCCGCTGGTCCGCCGGGTCCGCTGCGCCCCCGCGGATCGGTGGGACGTCGGGACGTCGGTCGAGCGTCCAAACCGGCCGGAGCACCGGCTTCAGCCGGTGGTGATCCGCCTGGCTGGCAGCCAGGGCTGGGCCTTACCCGGCTGAAGCCGGGCCTCCGCTGGTCCGCCGGGTCCGCCGCGCCGCCGCGGATCGGTGGGACGTCGGGACGTCGGTCGAGCGTCCAAACCCGGCCGGAGCACCGGCTTCAGCCGGTGATGATCCGCCTGGCTGGCAGCCAGGGCTGGGCCTTGCCCGGCTGAAGCCGGGCCTCCGCTGGTCCGCCGGGTTCGCCGCGCCGCCGCGGATCGGTGGGACGTCGGGACGTCGGTCGAGCGTCCAAACCGGCCGGAGCATCGGCTTCAGCCGGTGGTGATCCGCCTGGCTGGCAGCCAGGGCTGGGCCTTACCCGGCTGAAGCCGGGCCTCCGCTGGTCCGCCGGGTCCGCCGCGCCGCCGCGGATCGGTGGGACGTCGGGACGTCGGTCGAGCGTCGAAACCGGCCGGAGCACCGGCTTCAGCCGGTGGTGACCCGCCTGGCTGGCAGCCAGGGCTGGGCCTTACCCGGCTGAAGCCGGGCCTCCGCTAATCCGCCGGGTTCGCCGCGCCGCCGCGGATCGGTGGGACGTCGGGACGTCGGTCGAGCGTCGAAACCGGCCGGAGCACCGGCTTCAGCCGGTGGTGATCCGCCTGGCTGGCGGCCAGGGCTGGGCCTTACCCGGCTGAAGCCGGGCCTCCGCTGGTCCGCCGGGTTCGCCGCGCCGCCGCGGATCGGTGGGACGTCGGGACGTCGGTCGAGCGTCCAAACCCGGCCGGAGCACCGGCTTCAGCCGGTGGTGACCCGCCTGGCTGGCAGCCAGGGCTGGGCCTTACCCGGCTGAAGCCGGGCCTCCGCTGGTCCGCCGGGTCCGCTGCGCCGCCGCGGATCGGTGGGACGTCGGGACGTCGGTCGAGCGTCCAAACCCGGCCGGAGCACCGGCTTCAGCCGGTGATGATCCGCCTGGCTGGCAGCCAGGGCTGGGCCTTACCCGGCTGAAGCCGGGCCTCCGCTGGTCCGCCGGGTCCGCTGCGCCCCCGCGGATCCGTTGGACGTAGGGGCGTCGCTCGCGACGCCCGCGGTGTCCCTTGGCCCCATGAGCCCCCACCCACGGGCGTCGCCTTTCGGCAGGCTCAAGATCTTCACCAAGCAACGCCCTTACGTGACTTCTGCGGACAAGCCGGCGGGCACGGCGGGCCAGGCTACCCACCCCATCTCCTATTTCCCATCTCCTATTTCCTATTTTCTCCCTTCCCCCTTCCCCCCAACCGCCTGTGCCCCTACCGTGCTCCCCCCATGGCAATTATCTTAATCACCGGCGCGGCCGGCTTTATCGGCCATCACCTGGCGCGAGCCAGCCTCGAAGCCGGCGACACCGTCATCGGCTGGGACAACCGCGATCCCTATTATGACCCGGCCACCAAACAGGCACGCATCGACCAGCTGCAGGCCGACCACCCCGACCGCTTCCATTTCCGGCCGGTCGACATCCGCGACGCCGACGCCATCCGCGACGGCTGGACCGCGGCCGAGGCCCGGGCGCGCCGCCCGATTGACGCCGTGGCGCACCTGGCCGCCCGCCCCGGTGTCCGCCCCTCGCTCGAGGACCCCGCCGGCGTCATGGCCACCAATGTCATGGGGACCCAGCACCTGCTGGAGGAAACCCGGGCCCGCGCCTGCCGCCAGTTCGTCTTCGGGTCCAGCAGCTCGGTCTACGGGGTGAATCCCCGCCTGCCCTGGTCGGAGAACGATCCCGGCCTCAAGCCCATCAGCCCCTACGCGGCGTCGAAGGTCTGCGGCGAGTTGCTCGGCCACACCTACGCCCACCTGCATGGCATCCGGTTCATCGCGCTGCGCTTCTTTACCGTCTACGGGCCCGGCCAGCGGCCCGACCTCGCCATCGCCAAGTTCACCCGGATGATCCGCAGCGGCGACGCCATCCCCGTCTACGGCGACGGCGCCACCGAGCGCGATTATACCTACATCGACGATATCGTGGCCGGCATCCGCGCCGCGCTGGCGTATCAGGAAACCCAATACGAGATCATCAACCTGGGCAACGACCGGACCGTCCGGCTCGCCGCCATGATCGAGGCGCTCGAACACGCCCTCGGCCGCCAGGCCGTCATCGACCGCCAGCCCGACCAGCCCGGCGATGTCCCCCGTACCTGGGCCGACATCGCCAAGGCCCGCCACCTCCTCGCCTACGCCCCCGAAACCGACCTCCCCACCGGCCTCCAGGCCTACATCGCCTCGCTCCCGGCGTCAGACGACCGCTGACCCGGGCTCATCCGCCGGGAAGGGGGAACCACTGATGATCACTCATGCCCCGGCCGGCAATGGCCGGCCTCTCCGCCGGGGGGGCTCACACAAAGGCACCAAGGCACCCGCCGTCGTCCTGCTTCGCAGAACTATGGCGGGCAGGCGCGCGTCGAAACCGAACGGAGCACCGGCTTCAGCCGGTGGTGATCCGCCTGGCTGCCGGCCAGGGCTGGGCCTTACCCGGCTGAAGCCGGGCCTCCGCTGGTCCGCCGGGTCCGCCGCGCCGCCGCGGATCGGTGGGACGTCGGGGCGTCGGCCGAGCGTCCAAACCGGCCGGAGCACCGGCTTCAGCCGGTGGTGATCCGCCTGGCTGCCGGCCAGGGCTGGGCCTTACCCGGCTGAAGCCGGGCCTCCGCTGGTCCGCCGCGCTGCCGCGGATCCCCATTGCTTGATAGCTCCATGAGCCAGGCGAAGCGCACGAAGCCTTGTCTCCCGCAGGGGATGTTTTCAGGGGATAGCCGTCTCGCGCAGCGAGACCTTGGAGTGCGGTAACCTGGGTTACCGCCTTGTGGGGAACCTGCGCTGCCGGCTTCGTTTGAGAAGATCCACGGCCCGTTCGGTATTCAAACCACCTAAAGGCGGCGGCTCCTCCTTCGCGCCTCGCAACTTCGGTGGATAGGCATCGCCGCCGCACTCCAAGGTTCCGCGCTGCGGAACGGCAGTAGGCAGCAGGCCCTCCCAAAAGCCCAGGACAGCCCAGATTGGGTTGGATCGCATTCTCTGAGACGTCCGGAAAAGCCCGGCCCCTCGACCCTCGACTATTTCGGAAACACCCCGCCCAGCGCTTCGCGGACCGGCGCGAGGCTCGGGTGCTCGGCCAGGACCGCGCGTGGATCCTTTCCACTGGAAATCCGCACAAACAGCTGCTCCCGACGCTGGTTCAGCCCGTACTGCTCCAGCGTCCGCAGGAAGTTGAAGGAGGTCAGGGCCTTGCCCACCAGTGGGTTGTGGTAGGTCGTATCGCCCACCACGTGCCAGAACACGACATCGGTCGGCTGATTGCGCTTGGTGTAGCTCCGGAACTCGGCCGGCAGCCCGGTCGGCAGCGCCGGGACGGGCACCGTGTGCTCGGTCGCCTGACGCTCCCAGCCGTTGCCCACCCAGCAGATATCGGGCGTATGCTCATGCACCTGTTTCACCGGCACCGCGCCCGGATGCCAGTAGGCGACATAGACCATCAGCTCGGTGTCACCGCGTTTGTATACGCGTGCCACATGGTCGTTGAAACTCAGCAGCTCATCGACCCGCGCCAGGCCCTCCTCGGTCTCGGCCAGCGGGACATCGGTCACCGTCCAGCCGGGGACAGCCGACGGCAACAGCTCCGCCAACGGCCGCTCCAGCCGCGGCTCCGGCGTCGGCTGCAACGCCACCACGCCAAAGACCCCCGCAATCGAAACCAGGGTCAGCGCCCCCAGGATGAGGATGAGACGTTTCATTAGTGTTCAGTCGTCAGTTGACAGTGGTCAGTTGTAGATCCTCATGACCAATTTCTGTGGAAACAGGATGGTGGTTCCGACCTCAACGACAAGCGCAAGTTGCCAGCGGGCGGTACGGTCGTCCGATAGAGTCGCTGTTTTGTAGGGCCTCCGCTTGCCGCCGCGCCGCATCAGTGTCCCATCAGTGTTCATGCGTGGTTAATCCTTTCCCCGATCAGCGTTGATTAGCGTGGATCAGCGGTTCCTTAGGGGTCCCGCCATCGCTCTTTGAGCTTCCACCTTCGTTCCGCTAAGCGGAACTACGGCGGACGTGTTGGCGGGCAGGCGAGCGTCGAAACCGGCCGGAGCACCGGCTTTAGCCGGTGGTGATCCGCCAGGCTGCCGGCCTGAGCTGGGTCTTACCCGGCTGAAGCCGGGCCTCCGCTGGTCCGCCGCGCCGTCGCGGCTCGGTCGGCCGTAGGGGCGTCGCTTGATAAGGTCCATGAGCCAGCCGAATGGCGACGCCCGCGGCGAACAAGGCCCCGGGCGCCCACCGGCAATCTGTCTTTGTCGAAACCGTCTACGCGAACCAGCCCCGGCAGACAATCCTTTCACGCCACGGCGCAACGAGCGCAACGGATTTTAAGGCTGACGGGAATAGCGGGCCGTCCCGCGCAGCCGAACAGCGGCAGCCAGTCCCGCTTCAGCAACCGGTCTTCAGGCCACCCGTGCCCCCATTTTGAGTGCGGTGACTCCGATCACCGCTTTGGCTCCCGGTGCCTCTCCGAGGCACCCCAGGCCGCGTCTTCCGTCCGACAGCCGGACGTCCCGCCGTCGCTCTTCGAGCAATGACGGACAGGCGAGCGTCTGAACGCGTCGGAGCACCGGCTTAAGCCGGTGGTGATCCGCCAGGCTGCCGGCCTGAGCTGGGCCTTACCCGGCTGAAGCCGGGCCTCCGCTGGTCCGCCAGGGCCTTCCACCGGAGCACCGCCTTAGGTAGGGCCGGCGCTTGCCGCCGCGCCGTCGTGGATCCGATGGTCCTCGGAGCGTGACTTCGGCGGACAAGCCGGCGGGCACGGCAGGGCAGGCCAGCATCCCCTCGACAGGCTCGGGGCAAGCCAGTAACCAGCCACCTGCAACCCCCCTCTCCGATTTCCCTTTCTCTCCTGCGCCTGGTCTATTGGCTGTGGGCCATGCGGCCGAAGGCCGCCCCCCATCAGCCTGTCCGCCATAGTTCCGCCTGGCAGAACGACGGCGGATGTTCATGCGTGGTGAATCCCTTCCCCGATCAGCGTTGATTAGCGTGGATCAGCGGTTCCCAATCTGCGCGCATCTGCGTAATCTGCGGTTCCTCTCCCATCAGTGTCCATGCGTGGTACTCCCCGATTCCTGTCACTCGGCCTCCTCCTGGCCTCGGTGGTCCCCGTCCACGCCTTCGATCCCACGGACAACCCCGACGGCTTTGCGGCCTGGAACCTGTATACCCGGGGCAACCCGCCGCCCGCCTGGCTGTACGAAGACCCGCTCCCCCTCCGACGCGGCACCTTCGCCTTTAACCACAACCTGAAAAAGCTGCTCGGGCGGTCCGACTTCGAGGGCAACCGCATCCCGCTGCTGGCCGACGCGACCATCGAGGCGCTGGCCGAGGCCGCCAAGGCCCGTCACCGGCCGGTCGTCTCCATCGCACTCGATGACAGCACGCAGTTCCTGCTCACCGACCGCTTCCGCGCCGCCTACGAGCCCCTCACCTGGTTCCGCGACCGTCCCGATTTCAGCGGTCCCATCCTGCGGTCGGCCGATGGCGTGGCGCGACGCGTCTTTGGCACGGACGGCCCCGACGCCGCCGGCGAGCCCATCCCCGGCGGCCCCGCCTACCTGTCCACGCTGGCCTACTACTGGGCCGAGCAGGTGCCGTCCTTCCGGACGCACCCACGGCTGATCCCCGTGCTGACCTCCGACCGCACCCAGTGGTTCGACCCGGCCTTCCGCGCTGAAGACGAGGCGCTGATCCGGCGCTGGTCCCAAAACGGTCCCGCCTTCCTCGCCTCCTGGGACTACTGGTTCGGCGAGGGCTATTTCATCCCCCGACATACCCCGGGGCTCATCGCCGACAGCCTCAAGCATCAGCACGCGCACAACGTTCGCGCACTCTTCCTCCAGGCCCAGCCCATCTGGGGCTTCGACGCACCCAAGCTCTGGCTCGCCGGCCAACTGCTCCAGGATGTTCACCAGAATCCCAAGGCGCTGATGGACCAGTTCTACCGCACGCACTACGGAGCCGCCGCCGAACCCATGCGCGCCTTCTTCGACGCCTGCGAACAGATCTGGCTGCAACAAAACACGCCCCCGCACTGGCTCGCCTGGTATCAGCGCGTGGGCCAGGCCACGCTCTTTCCGCCCGAGACCGGCGACCGGCTCATGGCCTATTTGGACCAGGCTGCCGACCATTTGTCGGCCGTCGGATTGCCACCACCGCTGCCCGCCCGGCCGCTCCGCAAGTTCCAGCCACCCGCCGCCCGCCATCGCGTCCGCACCGCCCAGCAGGCCGCCCACCAGCGCCGGGTCGATCGCGTCGCGCTCACGCGCGACGCCTTCACCTTCACCCAAACCGCCAGCGCCTTCTGGCACCGCTGGCGCGATCTGTATATCGACAACCAGGCCACGCCCTACGCCGAGCGTCTGGATGCCTACCACCGGCAGCGCGCGGCCGTGGTTGCGCTGCCGCAGCTCGAAGCCGACGGCTTCCGTTTCCCCGCACGCGAGCGCCTGCTCCTGCTCCAGCCGCCGGTCGACCGGACACCCATCCCTCCCGATGCGAAACCCGCCATCCCCGCCGACGCCTGGCAGCGCCTCGCCTTCGATCATGCACCCGACACCGACACGCTCACGCAGTTTGATCTCTATGCGCTCGAGCGCATGGGGCCCTTGCGTGTGTCGAGCCGACCCTACCGGACGGGCCGGATCACCATCGACCGGTCCGGCGACTCACCCGTCCTCGTCGTGGCCGGGCAGCCCAACCTGCGGATCGATGCCTGGCTCCGCGTCGGGCCCGGTGAAACCGGGGTCTGGCCGCTGCAGCTGTCGGGCACCATAGAACCCTTCGAGCGCGTGAGCGTCACCGTCACCGCCTACGACGCCGCCGGCACCCGCATCGGCGATGTCCGCCTCCACCAGCTGCCGCCCGGCCCCGACGGCCAGCCGCTCACCCTCGGCCCCCTCACCCACACCAGCCCCCACCCCGACACCGCCTGGCTCCGCTTCCGCCTCCGTGCCCTCGACCTCATCGCCAGCACGGTCACCCTGCGGTATGGGGAGGAGTGAGGATGAGCAGGCTTGGACTTTAACCGCCAAGCCGCGAAGGGCGCGAAAGCCTTGTTCGCCGGGGGTCTCTCACAAAGGCACCCGCCGTCGTCTTGCTTCGCAGAACTATGGCGGGCAGGCGTCAGGGCGCATTACCCGGCTCGCCCGCCGTAGTCTGAAGGACGAAGGCGGGGAGGGCGCTCGTCCCCGAGCGCCGGGATTAGGGTAGGGGGCCCGCAGGGGCGTTGCTTGTTGACGATCTTGAGCCTGTCGAAAGGCGACGCCCGCTGGTCGGAAGTCAGGCGATGTGGGGCTCCGTGGCCGCGCCTTCAGGCGTGGACAGTCGCTTGAGCGATTGCCTCTCCGCCGGGGGGGATTAACCACGAAGAGGACGCCCGCCGTCGTCCCGCTCCGCGGCACAATGGCGGGCAGGCGAGCCTCGAACCCGGCCGGAGCACCGGCTTCAGCCGGTGGTGATTCGCCTGGCTGGCAGCAAAGGCTGGGTCTTACCCGGCTGAAGCCGGGCCTCCGCTGGTTCGCCGCGCCGCCGCGGATCGGTTGGATGCCAGCAACCCCCGACAGATAGCCACGGCATCCAGCAACCAGTCCCCAGCAACCAGCATTCAGCAACCAGCATCCAGCCACCAGCTCAGGCAGACAATCCGTTCACGCCACGGCGCAACGAGCGCAACGTTGTTTACGCCGAAGAGGAAAACCGTAGGGGCGTCGCTGGGCGGTACCCATTCTTCCCACTTGCCTTTCTTACTCGGTGTCTTACTTTATTGCCATGAAGACAAAGCTGAGCTCCAAAGGTCAGGTGGTCTTGCCCAAAGCGGCGCGGCAAGCGCTTGCATGGCCGCCCGGCACCCGACTTCAGGTGACGGTCCACGAGGGCGAAGTGACGCTCCGGCCGGAATCGGCTATTGCTGACGACCCGATGGCTCTGGACCGGTTGGCCGGCTGCCTCGCCCGGCCGGGCCAGGCCCCGCGTACGCTCGATGAGCAGCACGCCGCAGTCGCCGAGGAGGCCCGGCGCCAAGGGAAAGCCCCGCAGAACGATCCATGACGGGCGTGGATACCAATGTCCTGGTCCGGCTGCTGACCGCAGACGACCCCAAGCAGCATGCGCAGGCCCGAGCCTGGTTCGCGCACCGCCGGATTGTCCTGCCGGTCACCGTCCTGCTGGAGACCGAATGGGTGCTGCGGGCCGCCTACGGTTATTCCCAGTCGGCCATTCACGATGCGTTCACCCGTATCCTCGAAACACCCCACATTCAGGTGACCGACCGGGATGCGGTCCTGCGCGCACTCCCAGCATACGCCCTGGGCTGTGACTGGGCCGATGCCCTCCACGCCGCCTTGCTGCCGCCCGCGACCCAGGAATGCATCACGTTTGACCGTGCCTTCCTGCGCCATGCCCAAAAACACCCCGACAGCTTCCCGGTCCCCATCCGCGCCGCCAGCACCACCCCAAGGACGCCACCGCCTTGAATCCAGCGGGCAGCAGACAGCGAGCAGGGGAGGGCGTCCAGCATTCTCACCCAGAAGACCACCCTCCCATGGAGCCCCCCAACCCGCGTCGGCCCCCTTCGTATTTCCTATTTCGTATTTCCCCCGTCCCCCCCGCCCCTTGTCTATGGTCTATTGTCTATTTCGGCTCAGGCCGAGGGACTGAAGGTCGAGAGACGAGGGGTCCCGCCGTCGCTCTACGAGCTATGGCAGGCAGGTGAGAGGTCGAGTAACCGCAAAGCTACGGCCCCTTGTCTATTGTTTATAGGCCATTCCCGAATGGCGCTAACTTAAGGCCTCCAATCGAAATCGGGATCGAAATCGAAATCGAATATTCATAAGCCAATGATTTAAAATTACTTACAGAATCGATTTCGATAGCGATTTCGATAGCGATCCCGATCAAAACGTTGTTAAGTTAGCAGCATTCAGGCCATTCCCCTTGTCTATCGGCCATCCGGCCGCAGGCCGCTCCCCCCCATCAGCGTCGATTCGCGTCGATTGGCGGTTCCTCATCTGCGCAAATCTGCGCCATCTGCGGTTTGCATGGTGTTGGTCCCGCCGTCGCTCTTCAAGCTATGGCGGGCAGGCGAGGGTCGAGGGTAGAGAGGCGATCCTCGAAACCAGCTCTGGTAGGGCCGGCGCTTGCCGCCGCGCCGCCGCGGATCCGTTGGTCCTCGGAGCGTCGATTCGGCGGACAAGCCGGCGGGCACGGCAGGGCAGGGCAGATTGGGATGGATCGCATTCTCTGAGACGTCCGGAAAAGCCCCGGCCCCTTGTCTATTGTTTATAGGCCATTCCGTTGTCTATCGGCCATCCGGCCGCAGGCCGCTCCCCCCATCAGCCTGTCCGCCATAGTTCCGCCTGGCAGAACGACGGCGGATGTTCATGCGTGGTGAATCCCTTCCCCCATCAGCGTGGATTGGCGGGGATTAGCGGTTTCCCTCTTGGCGTTCTTCGTGCCCGTCGTGGATAACCCCCTACGGTCCCCCATTCTTTGTTCAAAAAAGATTGACCTTACTGAAGTTACCCCCTCTGCTCCTGCCCCGTGCCGACGCCCACCCAGCCCGAGACGGACACCCCCGACACCCTGTCGCCCGCCGACCTGGCGGTCATCGACCTGTTTGTCCGCGCGGCCGACCTGATCGGCATCCCGAAGTCGGTCGGCCAGGTCTATGGCTGTCTCTACGCGACCACCGACCCGCTCTGCCTCGACCAGATCCAGACCCGACTCCAGATCTCCAAAGGCTCCACCTCGCAGGCGCTCCAGTTCCTCAAACGCGTCCAGGCCGTCCGCCCCGTCCTCGTCCCGGGGGACCGACGCGATTTCTACACGCCCGAACTCCAGCTCAAGAAAATGGTCGCCGGCTTCCTCAACCAGCAGGTGATCCCGCATTTGGAGTCGGGGAAAGAGCGGATTGCCCAGATCGAGCAGCTGGCCGACAGGGACCTGGATCCCCAGCGACTCAACACCCTCAAAACCTGGCACCGGAAGGCCGAACAGCTGCTGCCGCTCGTGGGGCGGGTGCTCAAATAACCCGGAATCCTCACCGGAATCAGGGAAAATGGCGAAAAGTTTTACATTGTTTAGGATTTGCAGCCTTTCAGCGAAAGGCACGTTCGAAAGGAAGCCCTTTTCCCTGATTCCTTTCGCCCACATGCGCGATCTGCGGCGTGTTCGGGCTGGAAACCGCCTGGTTACGCACGTCAGTGCGCGCCCAGCCGGTTTCGCCCTCCGCCTTGCAGCTCATCACATCTGGGCTTCATGAGAAATCCGGGTTCACCCGAAATGGCTGCCCGCGCGCTCTTTCCTACCTTCACCCGTATCGGTCGGGCGCTGTGGACGTCGCCGACGTTTACCACCTGGGGCAACTATGCCGCCCAGTCGCTGCGGCTCCTGCTGGTCACACCGCTGATCCTGACCCGGTTCAACGAAACCGAGATCGCCGCCTGGTACCTGTTCGCCTCGCTCAATTTTTTTGGGACCACGCTCTCCCAGCGATTGGGCCTCACCTTCTCCCGCATGTTTGCCTTTGCGATGGGCGGTGCCAGTAACCTGGCTCCGATCAAGGGTAAGCGGGCGCAGGAGAACGAAGGGCAGCCCGATTGGCAGGCCTTCGAGCGGGCGTACGGGACCATGGGGTCCATCAACCTGGGGGTCGCCGGGGTGAATGTGCTGATCGCGCTGGGCATGGGCTGGTTCGGGCTGTCCAACCTCCTGGCGGGTTACGAGGACAAGGCTACCATCTGGGGGGCCTTCGCAGTCATTCAGACAGCATCCTTTTTCCAGTTCGTCTACCAGCGCTTTGCGATCGCTTTGCGCGGCATGAACTACGTCGCGCTCGCCAACCGGTGGGGGATCGTCTTTGCGCTGCTCTCCGTCGCGGTCGGCAGCGGTGTCCTGCTCCTCGGCGGTAACATCATTGTCCTCGCTGCCGCCATGCAGGCCGTTTCCCTGGCAGGACTGCTGAGGAACTGGTTTCTCCTGCGTCATGTGCAGGAGGGCCGCGTCTGCCGTATGCAGGCCCACCACTTCGATCGTCAGGTCTTTGGCTGGGCGTGGGAGCCCACCTGGAAGGGGTTTGTCGGCCATTTCGGTCTACTCGGGTCCACCCAACTCACAGCAATCCTGTATACCGGATTCGGGACAAAAGCTGACGTCGCCAGCTACCTGTTTGGCCTTCGTATCATGCAAACGATTACCCAAATCGGCCAGGCTCCGTTTTCCGCACACCAACCCCTGATGTCGCGATTGAAGGCTGCGGGTGATAAATGGCAGTTAAAGGTCGTGTTCCAAAATAAGGCCTTAGCATCGCTTTCGTTGATGACGGCAGGTATTTGTCTGGTTGGTGCCACTTTTCCTTCCCTATTCAATTTCTTTGATGTTTCGATAACTTTCATTGATACTTGGGCTTGGTTTGCATATGGGATATTAACCCTGTTAGTGCGCTTAATGGTGTTTATTTGTGCGTTTTTCAGTATTGGAAATGAAATTGTCTATTACGCTGAGTTTTTCTTTTCGGCTCTTTTGTCTGCTTTGCTAATTATTTTGATCCAAAATAAATTTGGTATTTATGGACCGATAATAGCATCATCAATAAGCCCGTTGGTGATGTTAAACATCAAACCAATAATAAAGTTCAAAAAGGAGTTATCTAAATAATGAAAACAGTCGCTTTTGTTCCTGTAAAAGGCACTAGTTCGAGGGTGCCAAACAAAAATACACGGATCTTTAACGGTGAGCCGTTTTTTCTTTTTACAGTCAGGAAGCTTCTCCGTTGTAAAGAAATTGATGAGGTTTATGTCGATTCAGAAGAAGATACCATTTTAGAGATGGCGGCAAAGGCGGGGGCAAAACCATTAAAAAGAGATAAAGCTCTGGCAGATAATAAAACGGATGGGCACAAGTTATTTTTCAATGAGGTCAGCCAAGTTGATGCAGATGTTTATATTCAGCACCTCTGTACGAGTCCTTTCATAAAAGAGTCAACTATAAGGGAGGCGATAACTATTGTTGAGAAAGGCGAAGCTGACTCGGCCATTCTTGCTAAAAAAGATAAGCTGTATGTCTGGCAGGATGAATGGCCAACTTACAATGTGGACAAAATTCCAAACAGTATTGACCTGCCGGATACAATCACTGAGGCTATGGGATTGTACGTTGTTGAAAAACATGCAGCCCACACCCTTCAACGACGAATCGGGAAAAAGCCTAAACTGGTTTTTGGTGAGCCTATTGAATTGGTCGATGTAAATACAGAGGATGACTTAAAATTAGCTCATACCATCGCTGCAGGTATCTTGGCGGAAGAAGAAAAAAAGCTAAGGTTACTTGGACGTTTCTTGTCCACTCCAATCGTTTCGGATGTATTAGATGATATGGGCATCCTTTCAGTTTTAGCCTCAGGTTATATGCCCAATATTGCAGGAGCAAAAATGTTTGGAAGAGCCCGGACTCTTCATCTCCGGAAATTCAAAGATGGGGATAATCCTGACGGTATTTATGATGCATTGAAGTCTTATAAGGAAGTGGTAAGTAACGACATCATTGTTGTACAAAATGATTTGCCACAGTTTGCCTACTTCGGGGAGCTGAATATGTCATTGGCGATCCGTTCCGGTGCAATTGGTGCGATCATTTCAGGCGTGACCCGGGACTCGGCCGGTACGTCATCTAGTGATTTTCCTGTTTTTGCTAAGGGCTCCTATTGCCGAGATATCAAAGGGCGAGGTGTGGTTGAGTCAATTAACAGGCCAATTTGTATAGATGGTGTAATGATTAACCCGAATGACTTGATTTTAGCGGATCAGGATGGAATTGTAGTTATTCCACGAACGCACGAGGAGGTTGTATTAAAGGAATCAATCAAAAAACTTGGAAACGAAGCCAGTATTCTCTCTGACGTATGCGATGATGCTGAAGTGGAAGGTCTGGTTGATAAATTTGGGTTCTTTTAATGAATATTCCGAATTTTCGTAACCTGGTCTTTAAGGCCTTAGCAGACATTGATTCCTCGCTTGAGGGCATTCTTGATGCCTTGGTGGAGAATATTATTAATGCGGAAACTGTATTTGTCACTGGAGTCGGTAAAAGCGGTTTTCTCGCTCGTAAATTAGCTGCTTCCTTGCAAAGCCTTTCTGTCCGTGCCCACTTTTTGTGCCCAATGAATGCCTTGCATGGAGATATCGGGCCGGTATCAGAAAAATCTTTAGTTGTCATTTTTTCAAAAAGCGGAAATTCAAGTGAATTGAAAGCGTTATTGCCGGCGATAAAAGTAAGGAAAAGTAAAATTGCAGCGATTTCATGTAGAAAAGAATCTTACTTAACTAATGCGGCTAATTTAAGCGTGGTCTACGGGATTAATCAAGAAGGAGATAAATTAAATAGTTTGCCACTGATTTCAATACAGGTTGGATTGTTTATCAGTGATTTGGTGGTTGCTAAAATTGTGGATGTTTTGGGTTTTGATAAAGATCAGTTACACCGGAACCATCCTTCCGGACAACTCGCCTGGAACGTGGGTTTAACCCTCAATGATCTTGATTCATGGAAAAGCCGCAGGCCTTTTGTTAAAATCGATGATACTTTGAAAGCTGCATTAATAGCCGACAGCCAGTTTAAAGCTGGATTATGTGTAGTGGTTGATGACGATTTTTACCTACAAGGCATTGTAACCGATGGAGATGTTAGAAGAGCCTTAATTAAAGGCTCAAATATTGAAGCGCTAAACGTCAGTGATTTGTTGAATGAAAACCCCATAGCTTTGAAAAGCGATTCCGGCGTTGGTGAATGTATTCAGGTTATGGAGTCTTCTGATAAATTTCTCTATTCTGCTCCAGTCGTTGATCAGAATAAGAGGTGTCTTGGTGTTTTGATTTATCACGATTTATTTAGAAATAACTGACTATGGCCGGGTTGTTGCAACACAAGTCCCAAATCTTTTTAAGGAATAGCATTAACGGTCTTTTTAGGGAGCGTTTTGGTGATTCATGTCAAGATTTGGAATCTCTTAAAAACAAATTTGTCGGCAACAAATGTTTTATCCTCGGGAATGGTCCGTCCTTAGCGCATGTTCCCAATAGGTTGCTTGAGAAGGAGTTCACCTTTGGTACTAATGGAATATTTTTAAAGCATACCCCGAATGTTTATGTATCAATTTCTCCCGATTATTATAATCAGCATTTCGATAAAATAAAGGAAGTATCTTCACCGTTTAAGTTTTTTGGCGCACATTTGTGGGACGAAAATAGATTTGTGCCCGGAGGTAACTATTTGCAGTGCAATTGGAATATTTATGGCCATTTATTAGGTTTTAAATTTCCTGTGCCTTTTAAATTTTCCTTACGCCCTGATCGTGTTTTATTTTTGGGGGGGACTGTATTGTTTGTTTGTTTGCAGATTGCCCATTGGATGGGCTTTAAAAAAGTGTACCTTTTAGGGGTTGATCATAAGTTTGGTTTTCCCCGTGCGGAAGCAACTTATGGAGGTAGACGTATTGGCCGTGGTGAGGCCAATAGTATCCACTTTATTGATTCATATTCCAAATCTGAATATAATCCTCATTGTGACCCTATAGCTACTGAAAGAGCATTTGAATTGGCCTCTAAAGTCTTCTGTAAAACTGGCGGTCGCTTGATTAATGCAACTCCTGATACAGCCCTTGATGTCCTTCCCAAGACATCAATTGATCGACTAATTTAAATGAACATCGCCATGATCCCCGCCCGGATGGGCAGCCAGCGCCTCGCCCGGAAGAACCTGCGTGACCTCGGCGGCGTGCCTTTGATTGTGCGCGCCATCCGCAAGTGCCAGACCGCTGCTTGTTTTGACGAAATCTGGGTGAATTCGGAGCATTCGGACTTCGGCCCGATTGCGGAGGCGGAGGGGGTGCAGTTCCACCAGCGGCCGACTGAGCTGGGAAACAACCAGGCGACCAGCGAACAATACGTGGCTGAATTTCTGGAGCAGCACCGCTGTGATGTGCTGGTGCAGGTGCACAGCATCGCGCCCCTCGTGTCGGTGAGTGACATCCGCACCTTTGTGCGGGCGATGACGGATGGGTCCTACGACTGCCTGTTGAGCACGGAATCGATCCAGATCGAATGCGCTTTTCGGGGTGAACCGGTCAATTTCACCTTTAAGGAGAAGACCAATTCCCAGGAGCTGGAGCCCGTCCAGCGGGTGTCCTGGAGCCTGACGGCCTGGCGGCGGGAGGCCTACCTCGCGGCTTGCCGGGTGGGGAAATGCGCCACCTATGCCGGACGGGTGGGCTTTCAGGCGATCAGCCCGCTCGCTGCCCATGTTATCAAGACCGAGCACGATCTGCGGGTCGCCGAGGCCCTGTTGCCGCTGGTTGAAACCGAAAACTGACCATGCTGCATCTGCCGCTAAGGAAAGAAGCCCTAGCCGGGCGTTCGCTGCTGTCCGGACCGGTCTGGCGTGGGGCCTGGGACGCGCTGCTTGGCCTGGGTAGCGAGCCGCCGGCAGGCACCATCGACCTTGGCAGCCCCGGCTTTTATCTGAACGTGCACAGCTACACGACCCGGCCGCTGGAAGCCTGCCGGTTCGAGAGTCATCGCGCGACGGTCGACATCCAGGTGGTTCTGCAGGGCGCTGAATGGATCGACTGGCACCCAGCCGACGAACTGACCCCGGAGGGAGCCTGGGATGCCGAGCGCGATTTTCAGTTTCATCAACCCCCGGCGGTCCCTCCGCTGGGACGCCTGCGGCTGGTTCCCGGGTTTGCCGCCATCTTTTTCCCCGAGGACGGGCATCGTCCACAGATAGCCGATGGCGACCCCGCTCCGTTGCTCAAAGCCGTGGTCAAGATTCCGCACGCTCTCCTCACCACCCATCCGGATCCCAGCTCATGAAGGCTATCCCTGATTATTTCAGCCGATACATCGGCGCGCTTCACCAGTGTCTGGACAGCCTGATTGTTACCGATCTCAGGCATGAGCCACTGCCCGCCGACGCAGCCTTTGAGCGGCTGTGTGCCCTGTCTGCGGATGTCCAGGAACGCGGCGGCCGCCAGTACCTCTGCGGCAACGGGGCCAGTGCCGCCTTTGCCAATCATATGGCGCTCGACTGGACCAAGAACGGGGGCGTACCCACCTATTCCTTCAGCGATGCCTCGCTGATCACCGCCATGGGCAACGACCTCGGCTACGACGAGGTCTTTGCCGCTCCACTGGGTTGGTATGGCCGGAAAGGCGACCTCCTGCTGACGATCAGCTCATCGGGCAACTCGCCCAACATCCTGCGGACCATCGCGGTGGCCCGCGAACAGGGCCTGAAGGTCGTCACGCTCTCCGGGCTGAAGACCGACAACCAGTCCCGTCAGCTCGGCGACCTCAACTTCTACGTCCCCGCCAAGACCTACGGCATCGTCGAGTGCGCCCACCAGGTGCTGCTCCATGTCTGGCTCGACCGCTTCCTCGGGCTCGAAGAATGGAACCGCGAGGCACCCCAGAACATGCGGGCTTCCGAGTATCAGGCCTGATGCGGTTAGACGACGAACAGCGACTGGCGCTGGCCAGACAGGCGGCGGAACGCGCCGCCGGGGCGCTGCGGCCCTTCCTGAACGGGCAGGCGGGGGTCCTGGCCGCCGACGGTCGTGACATCAAAACGCGTGCCGACCTGGCAGCGGAAGCCGCTTTGCTCGAAGCCCTGGCCGGTACCGGGCCCGTGCTGGCTGAGGAGTCCGGAGCCTCGGCCGGTGTCGACCTCGAGGCAGGGACCTGGGTTATCGATCCGCTCGACGGCACGCTCAATTTCACCCGGGGGTTCCCCATGGCCGCGGTGTCGGTCGCCTGGTGGGCGGGCGGTGAACCCCGCCTCGGTGTCGTGCTCGATTTGGGCTCGGGCGACTGCTTTGAGGGCTGTGTCGGGTCGGGCGCCAGGCTGAATGGTCGCCAAATAGCCGTTTCCGACATCCAGGACCCGGGTCAGGCGATCCTGGCCACTGGCTTCCCGTCCGGTGCCAGCCAGGACACGGACGTGTTGCTGCCATTCCTGCGCCGGCTCCAACGGGTCAAGAAGGTGCGCCTGCTGGGCTCGGCGGCACTGTCGCTCGCGCAGGTCGCCGCCGGCCGGTTTGACCTCTATCACGAGGACGGCATCTGGCTGTGGGATGTTGCGGCCGGCCTGGCGCTGGTCCGGGCCGCCGGCGGTAAAATCGCGCCGCTTGAAATCCGTGACGACTGGACCTGCAATTGCCTCGCCTCAAACGGGCATCTGCCTTTGAACCAACTGCTCGATTCCTGAGCCCGATGCCTGCCTTCTGGAAAAACACCTCGACCCTCGATCGTCTCGTTCCGGCGCTGCAGGAGACCGTGGACCCTGCCGAGGCCGAATGGGCCGTCCTCGGTAGCCGACCGATGCCCGACCTGGATGCCTTTCCCCGGCTGCAGGGCATCTTTAAGTGCGGCATCGGCACCGACAATGTGCCGTTTGAGGCGGCGGCCGAACGGGGCATCCGGGTCTGTCTGCCCGGCCCGGAAACCGCTGCCGTCATTCACCGGGAAACCGCCCACTTCGCGGTCAGCCTGATCCTGCGCATGCTCTACAGCCGGGTAGGAGACCTCGACCGGTGGGAAAAATCACCGCGTCCCGCCCTGACCGAGCGAACGGTCCTGGTGGTGGGCACCGGCAACATCGGCGGCCGGGTGGCCGCCGCGCTCAAGCCGTTTCTGCGGGTCCTGACCTATGACAGCGCGCACGACGCACCGGCTGTACTCCGGGAAGCGCTGCCGCAGGCCGACGTCGTGTCGCTTCATGTGCCGCTGACCCGGGACACGCGTGGCCTGGTCGATCCGGCCTGGCTCACCTCCATGAAGGATGGCGCCGCGCTGGTGAACACAGCCCGGGGACCCCTGGTCGATGAACAGGCGCTCCTGGCCGAGCTGAAGAGCGGCCGTCTGTCCGCCGCCTTTGATGTCTTCTGGCAGGAACCCTACAACGGGCCGTTGCGTGCATTGCATCCCTTCCCTTTTTTCATGACACCCCACGTCGCCAGTACCTGCCAGGCCTTCCTCGACGGGCTGGCCCGTGACCTCAACCAGTGCCTGACCCATGCCTGATCCCGCAAAGGCCCGGGAGCCTCCCATTCGCTGCGGCATCATCGGCTACGGGAAAATGGGCCGGATCCGCGCCGAGGCCATCCGCGAATCCGGACGCGGCGTCGTCCAGGGGATCTACGATCCGGTGAATCCCGCCCCCGATGGCCTCCATGCCTATTCGGACGAAACCGCCCTGATCGAGGACCCGGCCATCGACGCCGTCTTTGTCTGCACGCCGAATTACCGGATTCCCGACCTCTGCAAACAGGCGCTGTCAGCCGGCAAACATGTCTTCGCCGAAAAGCCGCCCGCCTTCAACGCCGCCCAGCTCGAGGAGGTCATCGCGGTCGAAAAACAGGCCGGCAAAGTCCTTATGTATGGCTTCAATCACCGGCACCACGCCAGTATCCAGAAGATGAAGCAGATCGTCGACAGCGGCGAGCTGGGGAAGATCCTCTGGATGCGGGGTCGCTACGGCAAGGAGGTCGACGAGGCCTACTTCAAAGGCTGGCGCGCGGACCCCAAACTCGCCGGCGGGGGCATCCTCCTCGACCAGGGCATCCACATGCTCGACCTGTTCCTCTACTTCGCCGGGCCCTTCGACGAAATTCATGCCCTCGTCTCCAACCTCTTCTGGAAAACTCCCGGCCTCGAAGACAATGTCTTCGCCATCATGAAAAACAGCCAGTCCGGTGTCTGCGCCTCCCTCCACTCCACCATGACCCAGTGGCGCTATCTGTTCTCACTCGAAGTGTTTCTCGAAAAGGGCGCGCTGGTGCTGAATGGTCTGAAAACCTCATCCGGTGCTTACGGCGACGAAGACCTCGCCATCAAACGCAATACCCGAAACCCCGAACAGGGCCAGTTCGATCAGGAGGAGCATCTGGTCTATAAGACTAATATTTCCTGGGGTTCAGAGGTTGAGTTGTTTTTTGATTCATTAGCCGCCAATAAAGTTCCATTATTGGGCTCATCAGCATGTGCGCTCAACCTAATGAATACGATAGATAAAATCTATGATACAGGACAGGATTGAAGCAAAATTAGACTTTTTGAAAAGTATTCCATCTTGGCTTGCACTAAAAAATAAGCATATCGGGAAACGCGGTTTTGTCATTGGCAATGGCCCAAGCTTGAATGCGGGCCAATTGGATTTGCTAAAGGACGAAATAACCATTGCATCTAACAAAATCTACTTGGTTTTCAATGAAACTGAATGGAGGCCGAAGTATTACACAATATCAGATAATTTAGTCTGGCAAAAAGTTGGCAATATTGTTGGTTCCTATTTTGATAAAGTTTATACTTCAAACAGTAATCGAGGTAACCCGGAAGGTGTAAAAAAAGTCGTATGGAGAAACAGGGGTAAGGTTTTAGAACCTCGCAATGGTTTTTTTTCTAGGTCGCCGATTTTAGGCTTATTCGGTGGTTCAACTGTAACTTTTGACAACATGCAGTTAGCAGTTTTTATGGGTTTGAATCCTATTTACCTTATCGGGTGTGATCATTTTTACGATGAAGCTAAAAACGCTGAAGAACTAAAGCCAATACGGCATGAAAATAAATCCAACCATTTTCATAAGGATTATCGAAAGCCCGGAGAATTAGTTAATCCTGCACCTATAGCCCAAATGGATCTGGCTTACGGTGCAGCCGCAGATTTTGCGACTAAAAACAAATGGATGATAAAAAATCTAACTCCGGGCGGTTTTTTGGAAGCCTTCCCCAGGGATTCATTAGAAACTATACTCTAGCCTCTTAATGCCTGTAACTCTATCGATAGTAATCAATAATTACAATTATGCCCATTTCCTTGGTCAAGCAATTGAAAGTGCCATTGCTCTAGAATGGTCGCCCAAGGAGGTGATTGTTGTGGACGATGGGTCAACTGATAATTCTAAAAATGTTATTTTAAATTTTAGAGATAAGATAAAATATGCATTTAAAGAAAATGGTGGTCAAGCATCCGCCTTTAACAAAGGTTTTGAATTGGCAACCGGTGATTATGTTTGGTTTTTGGATGCTGATGACTACATAAGGCCAGATTCAGTCAGGCATTTAATCAAAGCACTCTCTTCATCACCTGAAATTTGTCATTTTAATTTTTCTACTATACGGTCTGACGGGTCGTTAATTAAAAATAAAGCTGCTAATAAATTTCCATCTAACTACGTTGATGAGAAATGCATTTCCTCCACATTAAAATCGTGGTATCCGCCTACATCAGCAAATGTCTTTAAGATGAAATTGTTACAAAAAATATTTCCAATACCAAATGTTTGGAGGATAAGTGCAGATACTTTTCTTATTCTAAATTCAAGAATGGAGGGCGAGTATTGCTTTTATAACGAGGCGATTGTCGCTTATCGAATTCATGAGCAAAATAATTTTAACTTACTAGTACAAAAACCAGACAAGCAACGCCTATCAAATATTGGTTGGACTATGTATCGTAAGTACATTCTGACTGAAAATTTGTTCTATAAAAATACTAAGAAGCGCCCACCTCATCCCTTGATGAGTCCGGGTGAATTGTTTAACATGCTTTATCTGCCAAAATTAAATAAAGATTCACCGATTACTTGTTTAGAAATAATGTTTCTAATGCTTAGATTTGATAAAAAGGAAATTTTCTCAAACTGGAAGGTGATTTTAAAGTTCGCTTTGTTACTTTTCCTTCCACTTAAATTTGTAAAAAAAGTTAAATCAAAATGAATATTGTTCTTACATCTAACCGGGCTTTCTTAGTAAGAACATTTGCAACAATTTTTTCTATTGAAAAATTTAGTTCTGTTAAAAACAAATACTTTATTTTAATTGAAGAAAATAATAAGAATCTATCTAATAGGATAAGTCAATTTTCTGAAATGTACGGATTTGACATTTGCTATATTGAAATAGACAGGCAGCTTTTTAACGGATTGCCAATTAATTCTAGAATTAGTAGTGAGACATACTTTAGATTAGCGATTCCCACAATATTTAAAGGTCGCTATTCTGAACTGGTTTATGTCGACTCTGATTTTCTTTTTTTAGATGATATAGAACGTTTAATACCCAAAACCAAAATGGAAAAATTCCTGTCTGCAGTCCCTGATCCATTAATTTGTAGAGGAGGACATAAAGAGAATTGGAGAGACACTTCATATTTTAATGCCGGACTATTAGTATTTAATTTAAATCAGAATCATAATTTGATTCAATATGCCCAAGAAAACATTAGATTTATTCTAAGTAAAGAAGATCCTTACCTTTTTGATCAAGATATCTTAAACTACTACTTAAATGGAGATTTCATCCAAATGCCCTACAAATGGAATATGCAAACAAAGTTCTTTAAACGAATTAATCTAGCTAAAAAGAAAGGGCTAACTAGTGAAGATTTTTTAAAACCAGCTGCTATTCATTTTTCCGGAAATTTAAAACCTTGGATTCGCGGAGTTTATCATCCATATAAAGATATTTATCTAAGCCATCTATCTGAACTAATCGATGATGCCGATTGCGTTAAAAAAGCACCCCTCAGGGTGATCAGTTTTAAAATTGCCCAATTTCTTTCAATCTTTGAAAAATAACAATGGAATTCAGAATTGCCAGATGTGTTTTTTATAGTGTTTTCTTTGTCATTCTTTTTTTGCCTCTGCGGGGAGACCTTTTATTTTCTATCGTCGGCTGTGTGTTTCTGCTAGATATAGCTATAATTTATTTGGGAAAACGTAGTCAATTGAATCCGATTTCCTTTTTTCAACTGGGATTTATTTTTATATTATGCATGGAGGGTATTTTTAGCTATAAAATAATAAGTGGTATTGTTGGCGAAGATAATGTTGATTTCGCTGTTCAGTTGCTAAGTCAAGGAGGAGCTCTCTTAATTTTAGGTTATTTGGTTTGTGAGAAGGAAGTTGGTAGGCATGGGATGCTGTTTTTGAAAAATCCCGCCCACGGCAAAAATTTAGTAATTTTATTTTATATAATTTGTATATACCAATTCCTTCCGATGGCGTATTTTACTATTCGGTTTGGCAGGCATTATGGCTATGGGAATGAATTCGCAGCGATAAATATATTACCATCCTTTCTAGTCTTTCCCCTTTTTATTATTTCAATTCTTGCCCCGTCCCTTATATGTATTTATTTTAAAGCAATCGGTTGTAGGAATTGGACAAGAAAAAGCTTGATTTACGCTGCCCCTTTACTTCTTTTAATTATTTTAGGGGGAAGAAGATATATGATTTTATATGCCTTTCTTCCCGTTATTTTTATTTGTTTTGGTGGCCAAGATCTCCAACTTAAAAAAATTATCCGACTATCAGTTGTAGGCCTTTTAATTTTAGCCAGCGCGGTGTCGACTTATTATTTAAGATGGGGAATCGATAATCTTTCCGTGGACCTTCTCCAAGAGCGAGTTTTTGATGTATCTACTACTTTTAATGAGAATGCAGTTCGAAGAATGGCTTTAGCGACAGATTATTATCGTTTTGAAAGTCATGAACCTTTCCATAACACCGCATATATTTTCACTTTTTTCATCCCTCGAGTTTTTTGGCAAGATAAACCAATAAAAATGGAGATTTGGTTTCCTCAAGTATACGAAAGGGAACGTCGCAGATCATCATATTCTGCGAGTATGAGCTTTATGGCCCCATTCTATGGGGATTTTGGTTACGGGCTATCCCTAGTTTTTGCTTGCCTGTTGGGGGTATTTATTTCCTTTATTCGAAATCTATTAACAAGCCGCCTCTTACAAATGGGACAATTTACGGATGCTATTAATGGTGTATTGGCAGCGGGATTGTTTTTTTTGCCAAGGCAACTTGGAACAGCTTGGGCCCAGACAATTGGATTTTTAATCATTATAATTGCTATAAGATTTTTCTTCTTCTCAAGGTATGAAAAAGTTTAATTTGTTTATAATTGGGGCCCAAAAGACAGGTTCTTCGTATTTACATTTCTTGCTTTTAAATCAAAATGAAATAAGTGGTCCAAGAGAGGAGATTGATAGTTTTGATCTTCCTAATGGAAAGCTGAATTTTCCTCTCCAAAACACTCCATATAGGTTGTGTAAACGAGCAAATTTGTTGGCAAATCTTGACGCCGCAAATAGGATTCATAAGTATAACAAGGATGCTAAAATCCTAGTAGTCCTACGAAACCCTGTTAGTAGGTTAGAATCTTCGATTCGTCATTATATGAGACTAGGACTTCTGGAGTTTAAACCCTTAGATTTTTATGGCGCGAAAATTTTAAACGATAATTGGTCTGAATTAAATAAACCGTTGCAACTTGCTGTCCAATTCTCGCTTTATGGGAAGTATCTTTTAGAATGGATCAAGATCTTTGGCTGTCAGCAAGTTTTAATTATAAAAGAAAATGAAATAAAATCAAAAGAGTGTTTAAAGCATATGTTAGAAGGATTTCTTTGCTTGAAATCTCCCCTAGTTTTTAAGAATATAAGCAATGCGTATAGCAAAACAATACCAAATAATTATAATCTTTACAAGTTAAGTAATCGTTCGGCGAAATTTTTTTGGAAAAGACAAGGCGAATGCAAAATTAAAAGAAGGAGGCCTATTTTCTTAAGCCGCACAGTAAATTATGTGCTCTTAAGAACTTTCATCTTTTGTTTTAGAGCGGAAGATGTGAAAGGCAAAAAATTGTTGGCCTTTTCCCCGGAATTTAGAAGTAGTCTGTTTGTAATCTTTAAAGAAGATCAAAGACTATTATCTACCTTAGTGAAATCTTGAAAATTATAATTTACTGGGAATATTTCCAACGCTACCACAATGCGCGTTTGTCAGCGTTGATTCGTCTGGCTGAGAAGCAGGGTCATTTAGTTCTCCCGGTTTCCCTTTCAGAAAAAGGCCACCATGGCCATCGAACCGAGCGCGATCCGTTTGTTGACTCCAGAGCCATTCATCTTGCAGGCAAACAAGCATCGCGGCCTATCAATGATCCCGTCATCGTTGATCAGTTCGTTGACCTTTTAGAAAAAGAAAGGCCCGATGTTGTTTCCATTGTGGGTTGGTATGGGCGCGGTACTTATCGAATTTTAAAATGGGCAAAAAAAAATTCTAAAAAGATTATTTTATTGCTGGCCGGAAGCCAACATGACAAACGGCGTAATCCACTGAAAGAGGCCTACAAGCGCTATTTTATTTTGTCCAAGGTTGATGCTGTTCTTTGCGGAGGTAAACCGCATGTCCGATATGCCTCCCGTTTGGGAATGAACAAGTCCTCAATTTTCACCGGTTACAATGCTGTGGACAACGACTTCTGGGCTTCAGCGGGCGAAGAGTCCCGAATGCGGTCCAGGGAACTCGCCGATAAGCTGGGCTTTCGCCCGAAACAATTCTTTGTTACGGCTGGGCGGTTTATCCCCAAGAAAAATTTTGAAGCCCTTATTGAGCAATATTCTTATTACCGTGCTCAATTTTGTGCTGAGCCATGGGATTTAGTAATCGTGGGCGACGGTGAGTTACGCCCACGGTTGGAATTTAAAATCACTCAGCTTGGCCTGAACAATCACGTACACCTCCCAGGCTACCTTTCGAGTGAAGAATTGGCCCCTTATTTTGGACTGGCCGGCGCTTTCGTTCTACCAAGTTCTGGTTTTGAACAATGGGGATTGGTCGTAAATGAGGCGATGGCAGCCGGTTTGCCGGTCATCGTGAGTACCGTGTGTGGGTGTTGTGAGGATCTTGTTGTTGATGGGGAAACCGGCTTCAGCTTTTCGCCTGAAAGGATGGATGACCTGGCTCTCGCAATGGAAAAGATTTCAGGTGATGAAGCAATGCGGGATAAAATGGCTTCTCTGGCTGCGAAACATATTCAAGGTTATTCTTCTGACGTCTTTGCTACCAACTTCCTCAAAGCCTGCAAACATTGTAAGTAATTATTATAAAGGTTCATGGCGACGTTAACCATTCATGCAACCAACGTGACAGGACTTGGAGCAAGCCAGGTCGTCGTTTCCTTTCTGGAGGCATTGGACAAAGCTAACACTACCTTCTCCGAAATTTTGTGCTACGTTCCGGAATCCGGACCGGTGGCGGAGTTCAAACCTGGTTCTGATTTTTTCCATGTTTTCCCCTACAAACGTCTCGGTCCCAAAGCAATCAGCCGTGCACTGGAATGCCTTTTCCCCGGATTATTTTTTAAATCATCCGATCTGTTAATTGTGTTGGGGGACGTGCCCTTGCGGGTCAGAACTCAGCAAATCGTGCTTGTCCACCAGCCCCATTTGCATAGTCCGCGTGTTAATCCCTGGGTTGGACGGTCTCTGACCTATCGCTTGATGCGTGGGTTGACGCGTCTCAATGCGAAGTTTGCCAGTCAGGTTATCGCGCAGACCAATGCGATGGCTGAAGGCCTGAAAGAATCCTATGAAAATTGGCGCCAACGAGATTGTTTGACTGTGATTGGTCAGCCGCCTCCCTCGTGGTTCCGAACCGATGGGCGTCAGGAGCGGTTGATCGGGGATGCGGACGGACTTCGGCTTTTCTACCCGGCAGCGGATTACCCACACAAAAACCATCAAATTTTCGAAGGGTTGCTTAGGTTGGACGTGTCTGGGCTTGTTGAACGGATCACCTTGACTGTACCCGACGGGCGAATTGCTCATTCAAGTAAATGGCTGTATTGTGTCGGCCGCCTCAATCATGAACAGTGTCTTGAGGCTTATCAATCGGCGGATGCTCTAGTCTTCCCATCTGTTCTAGAAAGTTATGGTTTACCCTTGGTCGAAGCCATGGTGATGGGTCTGCCAATACTGGCATCCGATCTGCCCTATGCGAGGGCACTTTGTGGTGGCGTCGCTATATACTTTGATCCCAAATCGCCGGAAAATTTGCTGGCTGCCTGTACCGAATTGAAACAGCGGCTTGGTGATGGCTGGAAACCGGATTGGTCAGCACAGCTCCAAAAAATGCCTCCGAATTGGTCAGAAGTCGTGAGTGCTTTCTTGCGCCTGGCTGACAGCAAATAGCATGCAAAATCCCATTATCATACTTGGGGCACCAAGAAGCGGGACCACCATCCTCGGTGAGATTTTATCTGCCCATCCCGATCTGCATTACCTTGTTGAGCCGAATCCCTTGTGGCGTCGCTACGTAAGATCGCGTTGCGACTACTTTAATTTAGAACAAGAATGGGATGCAGTAGAACCTACCAAGGGCCTGTTCGAATCTGAAATGCGGAAATCATTGAAGATGAGGCTTCTGGAGAAGACACCGCAAAACTGTCTTAGAGTTCCATTTGTGGATGCAGTCTTTCCCGATGCAAAGTTTGTTCATATTTTGCGGGATGGCGTGGAGTCTTCTTTGTCAATTGCCAGGTATTGGCAAAAGCACACGCATGGGTTTCGGGGGGTTCGTCTGCGTCAACGTCTGAGGGAGGCTTCGCTGCAGCAACTGCCGCGATATGGGATCCAGGCATTCAAGCGATTGTTGCCTGCGGGCACGAAGCCACGGGTATTCTGGGGACCTGTGTTGCCGGGAATGGGGCAAATGGTCGATTGCATGAGCATCACGGAGGTTGCCGCCATGCAATGGCGCATGTGCGTCGAGCAGGCAACCTTCCATGGACGAAAACTCCCTCCGAATCAGTATTTGGAACTGCGCATCGAGGAGTTCAACAAAGAGAAATTGAAGCAAGTCATCGAGTTTGTGGGCTTGTCGAGCGAATCATCTGTGTTTGAGGCAGCCGAGGAACGCTTCATCAGAGACCAGACAGCGCATCGAATTGCTGAAGCAGACGAGAAAGAGGTAGAGCTTGTAAAACGCTGGGTGCTGCCGACGATGAAGTGGCTTGGTCAGCTTTAATGCCATGGATGATCTTTCAAAGTATTTACTGACTGTTCTTTCGGCTTTCCTGATCTCCCTCGGCATCACCCGCCTGATGATCTCTCTCGGCCCGAAGCTCGGGCTGATCGATCACCCGGACGCGCGCCGGATCCACCGGACCCCGATTCCGCGCGCGGGTGGACTTGCGGTGTTTCTGGGTTTCCATTTGTCGGTCCTCGGCTTGTATTTCCTCTGGTGGCCCGACTTTCAGGGTCAGTTGGACTTTGGCTGGTGGGAAGGCTTTTTCCTGGCGTCGGTTTTGTTGCTGGTGGTCGGTCTGCTGGACGACGCCCGCGGCCTGCCGCCGCTGGTGAAACTGGCGGGTCAGGCAGCGGCGGCGCTGGCGCTCTTTTTGACGACCGGGAGCAGCTTTGCGACTTTGCTGGGCTTTCAGCTGCCGCTGGCTTTGGATCTGGTGCTGACCGTCGTCTGGTGTCTGGCGCTGATCAATGCCTTTAATTTGATCGACGGCATGGACGGGCTGTGTGCCGGCCTGGCGATTGTCTCGGGGCTGGGCATTGCGGCCGCCTTTGTGTTGCGGGGCGTGCCCGGCGACGGGATCGTGGTCCTGGCGCTGATCGGCGCTTGTCTGGGGTTTCTGCGTTATAACTTCCATCCGGCGCGTATTTTTCTGGGGGACACCGGCTCGATGTTCATCGGCTTTCTGATGGCGGCCATGGCGCTGGGCGCAGCGGGTAAATCGACGGTCCTGGTGGCGCTGGGCATTCCCTTTCTGGCGGCAGGGGTACCGGTCATCGACACCGTGCTGGCGATCTGGCGTCGGACGATGCGCCGGCTGGTGCGCAAGTATGAGGGCTCGGATGACGGCCCGAAGGTGACGGGCGCGGATCGCGATCACCTCCATCACCGCCTGCTGGCGTCCGGGCTCTCACAGCGTCGCGTGGCGCTGCTGCTCTATGCGGCCAATGCCCTGCTGGTCGTGGTGGCCCTGGTCTGGATTTCGATCAACCGGTCGACGGTCGGCCTCTTCCTGGCCCTCTTCCTCGGCGCGGCCTATGTGGTGATCCGGCATATCGTGCACATCGAGGTGTGGGACACGGGTCGCGCGATGGTCCAGGGGCTGAAGCGTCCAAGCAAGGGCTCGGTGTTTGCACTGATGCTGCCCTTCTGGGATCTGGCCTGTCTGACGCTGGCATTCATGGCCGCGTTTGCGATGGAGGATCCCAACACGGCCAAGGCCTTGTCGCTTGCCGACTGGGTGAACCTGTTCCCCTTCTGGGTGACGCCGGTCTTTCTGATGCTGGTCTTTTTCCGCGCCTATGTGCGCGTCTGGACCCGGTCCACCTTCATCGACTTTCTCTATCTGGCCATCGCGCTGGGGACCGGCGGGGTGTTGGCCTTTGCGCTCAACGCCGCCTGGACAGCCAACCTGAGTTGGTCGCAGCTGCAGGTCGCGCTGGTGATGCTGTTGCTGGCGGCGGCCGGCATCGGCGGCATCCGCAGCCTCCCCCAGCTGCTCCGCGAGTGGATGGTCATGACCGCGCAGGAGGACCGCACCGGCGGCCGCTACCGCGTCAAAAACCTGCTGCTCTATGGCGCGGGCGACCGCGGCTCGCTCTTCCTGCGTCAGCTCCGCTTTGTGCATCCCGACGAGATGGCGACTCGGCGTGTGGTCGGCTTTATCGACGACAACCGGAACCTGCGGCGGCGCTACTCCTACGGCGTCCAGGTGCTCGGCACCTTTGCCGAGCTGCCGCGGATCCTCAACGAACACGCAATCGACGAGGTGATCGTCACCGCCGCCCTCCCCGAGGCGCGGCTGCGCGAACTGCGCGCCGCCGCCGAGGCCGCTGAGGTCGCGGTCTATACCTGGCAGGGCCGGACACAGCCGCTGGCCCAGATCCGCAAAGCCGCGTCACCCCAGACGCTGTTCCCGGATACCGAGCAGAAAGGCGCCGCCCCAGGCCAGGACCCCGGCCAGCAGCACGCTGGGACTGAACAGCACAAAGTCGACGAGCGCGTGGACCAGCCAGCCCGCCAGCGTGACCCCGCCGACGGCGAGCAGCCAGCCTGAGGTCCGCCGCGCCCAGACCAGCCAGCCGAGGAGCGAGCCCAGCAGCAATAGTGCTCCCGGACGCCCAACCTCGATTGGGATCTGCAGCCAGTCGTTGTGAGCGTAGTCGGCGCGCCTGAACCGGTATTGCTTTTTTTTATGGTTATACCACCAGCTATACCAGATTTCCGGATATTGCCTTTGGTATACAGGGAAAAGATAACGCCATCCTCCTGCACCGACACCGTAAGCGGGGGAATCGGACAAATAATCAAGGCTGGCCATATAAAGATACTTTCGTGTCCCAACAGAACCTCCAAAAGAATACTCTTCTTTTGATTGCACTTGAGACACTTGGTCTCGAATCAGCTGAATCGACTGCTTGGGGCGGTCTAATGCACCATCTTTAAAAATTAAAAGACCCCAACAAATGACCAAACCAATGAGAGGAAACATAATAATTGCCCATTTAGGAGATAATTCTACAGAGAAAAATTTTTCTGCAGCTAGCTTTAGTAAGGAAGAAAAAGTTAAAACGAAAGCAAGAGCAAAACCGATAGCGATGCCTCCCACTGAGGTTGAGTAAGCAATAGATGCAAGAAGGCAAAACCCACACAAAACCAAAAAAGGAATGGGCGTGGAACCGGATGGGTAACTTTGAGCTTTCCTCCAGTAATGAAGGATCAAGAGCCAGGTGATCCCCAGATTCAAATATAGGAAGGCAGCCGTGTGATTTGGATAATTGAAGGTTCCATAGAATTCCCTGTTGCTGGGCCTGAATACGCCAAGAATACGTTTTGATTCATTTGCTTCCTGCACGATGCCGAACAGCGCCATGGCGGTGGCGGAGAGCACGGCGATCCAGAGCAGGTAGACGATGGGGCGTCGGGACCGGCAGCCGGCGACGAGCCCCATGACGGCCAGCCAGGTGAGGGACCAGTGCAGGAGCGCGCGCCAGGCATTCATCTCCGCGAAGGGTGCGGCGATGCTGGTCGGCAGCCATTTGATGTGGTCGATTTTGACCAACCACCATTGCGTGCCCTCGGTCCGGTATTCCCAGGCCGGGTTGAGCGCCTGGATCAGGATGTAGAGGAGGAAGGCCCCGCCCAGCCAGAACGGGGGGAAGCGACGCAGCCGACGCCAGCCGTCGGCACAGTCGTAGCGCCAGCGCGCGTCGCCTAGCGGCAGCCAGGCCAATGAAAAGGTCAGGGCAGCGAGGCTCCAGAGCAGCCAGAGTGACCAGACGCGCATCCCGCCGAGGCTCCAGCCGCTCGCGATCACCAGCAGGCTAGCCGCGGTCAGGACCGCCCACTGACGGCGTCCCAGCGGCGCGCGCTGCGCCGGCTCGCCAAAGCGTCGACGCGACCGCAGGCGCTTGAAGCGCGGATCCGCCTGAGTGTCCGACGTCGTATCGGCGGAGCGCCGTCGCCGGTGCGCGCTGCGGTTGGGTGCCGGTTCCCGGGATGCCACGCAGGGAGGATCAGGCAACGGCGCCACGAGCGCAACGCGGTTTGAGGGGATTCGGTAACCGCGAAGCCGCGAAGGCGGGGAAGGGAGGCGCCAAGGACGGGACACGCGCGGGGAGGATTAACCACGAAGAACACGAAGAGACACGAAGGGCTTGTTCGCCGGGAAGGGAAGGGCGCTGTCCCGCGCAGCGGGACTTTTGAGTGCGGTGACTCCGATCACCGCTTTGACTTTAGGCGCCTCTCCGAGGCGCTGTAGGCCACGCCAGGGGGCCTGCGGCCTACACTCGTTGAGCTTCGGCGGACACAGCCGGCACGGCCCGCTAAACCCGGCGCTCGGGGACGAGCGCCCTCCCCACCTTCGTCCTCCGGACTACGGCGGGCAATCCCGAGGACAACCCCCACACGGCGGACCAGCCGTTGCGCTCGTTGCGTGAGCCTCCCGTGCTTGTCCCGGCGTAGTCCCCGTTCCGGGGACGCAGACGGACGACTCCAGCCAGTGGTGGCGGTGCCGTGCCGCTGCGGCGCTGTGCGAACGCCCAGAGCGATTTAAGCCTCTGTCCGCCGGGCGTAGCCCGTCTCCGGTTCGTAGACCAGGGGAAAGGCCTCGGGCTGTTGGATGGCCTCCAGCGACAAGTCGACATCCAGGGCGGGCCAGCGCAGGTGTTCGGGCCCCTCGGCCTGAACGGCAAAGACCGCCTGAACGGGAGCCTGGCGGAACCAGGGAAAGGTTTCGAAGGGGAGAAAGTATTCCTTCTGACCGAAAAGCAGCCAGACACCGAACGGGGAGATGTCGGTGACCTCAGGTGCGGAAGTGGCGGTCCCAGTGCGCGCGGATGTCATCGGCCTTATCTTCAACAATTGCGCGGAGTTCCGTCAACGCCCGGGGGGAATACACCAACCGCCAAGGTGCGAAGGCCGCGACGGGCGGGAGTCGTCCGTCTGCGTCCCCTGTCCGGGGACTGCGCCGGGATAAGCGTGGGGGCGGTTCACGCAACGACGCCACGGGCGCAACGCGGATTGAGGGGATGAGGTAACCGCGAAGCCGCGAAGGCGGGGAGGGGCTTGCACGCCGGCGAGGGGGAGGGCTGTCCCGCGCAGCGGGACTTTTGAGTGCGGTGACTCCGATCACCGCTTTGACTTTAGGCGCCTCTCCGAGGCGCTGTAGGCCACGCCAGGGGGCCTGCGGCCTACACTCGTTGAGCTTCGGCGGACACAGCCGGCACGGCCCGCTAAACCCGGCGCTCGGGGACGAGCGCCCTCCCCACCTTCGTCCTCCGGACTACGGCGGGCAAGCCGGCTAATGCGCCACCGCGGACCAGCCGTTGCGCTCGTTGCGTGAGCCTCCCATTTTACCGCTTGGCGGAAACCCCGCGCCGGCCCACGCTTCTGCGCGATGGCCCGGTTTCTCTTCCTGACGCAGGTGTATCCGCCTGACCCGGCGGCGGTGGGGCAGTACCTGGCCGATGCCGCCGAGGCGCTGGTTCAGGCCGGCCATACCGTCACCGTGCTGACCGCGCGCGCGGGGTTTGACGACCCGAGCGTCCGCTATGCGCCGCGCGAAACACGCAACGGGGTCACGGTCATCCGGCTGCCGGGCACGAGCTTCGGCAAGCGCAACCTGATTATGCGCCTCCTCGGCGCGACCTCCTTCCTGGCGCAGGCGCTGGTGCGGCCCTTATTCGGCGGGCGCATCGACCGGATCGTCGCGACGACGGCCCCGCCGATGGGCGGCTTTGGCGCCTGGTTGCTGGCCAGCCTGAAACGCACGTCGTTCGCCTGGTGGGTGATGGATATCAATCCGGACCAGGCGGTGCGGCTGGGGGCGTTCGGACCCCGGCATCCGGCGGTACGTGTCTTTGACTGGGCCAACCGACGCGTGTTGCCCGGCGCGCACCGCGTCATTGCGCTCGATCCGCACATGGCGGCAACGCTCCGCGCGAAAGTCCCGCTGTCCGACGACCGCCTCAAGGTGATCCCGCCCTGGTCGATGGACGACCACCTCGAACCGGTGCCGTCCGCGAAAAATCCCTTCCGGGCCGAGCACGGGCTGGATGGGCAGCGGGTCATCCTCTACAGCGGCAACCACAGCCCGGCGCATCCGCTCGACACGCTCTTTCGCGCCATTCCGGACCTGGACCCCGACGACGGACTGCGGTTTCTCTTCATTGGCGGGGGCAAGCACAAGGCGGACATCGCCGCGTTTTTCCGCGAGCACCCCAGTCCCCAGGTGCAGCAGCTGCCCTATCAGCCGCTGGACCGGATCCGCTATTCGTTGTCGGCGGGCGATGTCCATGTCGTGAGCCTGGGCCCGCCGATGGTCGGCGTGGTGCATCCCTGCAAGGTCTACGGGGCCCTCGCCCTCGGGAAGCCCCTCCTCTTTATCGGGCCGACCGATAGCCATGTCGGTGAGATCCTCGATGCCACCGGCTGCGGCTGGCGAATCGAGCCGGGGGATACCCACGGAATGGAACAGGTGCTGCACGCCATCGCCGATCTCCCCGAAGCCGAGCTCGCCGCGATGGGCCAACGCGGCGCCGCCTACGCCCAAAAACACCTGTCCCAGGCCATCCTGATCCCGCGCCTGGTGGCCGAGCTGACCGACGGGGTTCCCCATGAACCGCCAAGGCGCCACGAGCGCAACGCGGATTGAGGGGATGAGGTAACCGCAAAGCCGCGAAGGCGGCGAAGGGCTGGTACGCCGGCAAGGGGGGAACCACGAAGAGCACCAAGAAGCACAAAGGGCTTGTTCGCCGGAGAGGGGAGGGCTGTCCCGCGCAGCGGGACTTTTGAGTGCGGTGACTCCGATCACCGCTTTGACTTTAGGCGCCTCTCCGAGGCGCTGTAGGCCACGCCAGGGGGCCTGCGGCCTACACTCGTTGAGCTTCGGTGGACACAGCCGGCACGGCCCGCTAAACCCGGCGCTCGGGGACGAGCGCCCTCCCCGCCTTCGTTCTCCGGACTACGGCGGGCAATCCCGGGGACAACCCCCACACGGCGAACCAGCCGTTGCGCTCGTTGCGCTCGTTGCGCTCGTTGCGTGAGCCCCCCACGCGCTTGTCCCGGCGTAGTCCCCGTTCCGGTGGTGACGGTCCTTCGCGTGCCCCCTTCCGTCCTTGGCTCCTTTGCGGTTACAAAATAGCCAGTAAATCCGTGATCTCCGCCGCGAGGCCGGTGGCGCCCGCATCCAGCCAGCGCTCGCCCTTGGCGCGGGTGGCCTGGGTGGCGTCGCCCATGGTGCCGGTGGGCGAGACATCGGCGGTGACCCAGCTGTAGGTGGCCGGCGCGAATTCGGGTCGCAGTTCGCCCGGGGCGTCGACATCGCCGATCCAGCAGCAGTCGCGTTTGTCCGTATCGACCAGATCGGTGGCGGCCATCAGCCAGCTGGTCTCGCCTTCGCCGGCGTGGATGCCGTACTGTGCCTCACGCTCCGAGTGGACATCGAAGTCGGCGCGAAAGCGGAGCTGGACCGCCTGCAGGCCGTGCGTGTCCTGGACCTCGCGGAGCGTCTGCTCGAGGACGGCGCTGTTGCCGCCGTGGGTGTTGAGGATGGCGAGGGCACCGAAACCCAGCCCGGCGGCCTCCTCCGCCACGGCCAGCACCAGCCGCCGGAGCGTGGTGCGCGAAAGGATCAGGGTGCCGGGATAGCCCGCGTGTTCGTTGCTCTTGCCGATGGTGATGGGCGGGGCGACGTAGACCGGGGCGTCGTCGGGCAGCTTCGGGGCGGTCCACTGGAGCCAGACCTGGCCCATGAGCGCATCGACGCCGACCGGCAGGTGCGGGCCATGCTGCTCGATCGCCCCCGTCGGCAGGATCAGCACGGCTTTGGCAAAGTCGGTAGCCTCGATTTGGGTCAGGGTGAGGGAGGCGAGGGAGATCATGGGTTCGGGGTTCCGCCGTCGCTCGGGGAGCTATGGCGGACAAGTCGGGGTTCGAGGTTCGACGTTCGGGGTTCGACGTGCTGTGTGGCGAGGGTGGTTGGAAATGATACTGCCGGCGTGTCGGAGACCCGCCTCCCAAAGCGGCGAAGGATACGCCGCACTCAAAAGGTCGGTCTTGGATAACATCTACTGAGCTGAAGGTTCTTCAGGGTGGATGAGTCAAACCAGGAAAATTCTGATTTTCAGAACACAGAACGTAGAACGCCGAACTTAGAACTTTCCCCGCGTCTCAATCCGCCCGTCGTTCTTCAGGGGCGGCCATTCGTGGATTTCGGTGAGGAGGCCGGCGAGGCGGGTGGCGCGGGTGGCGAGGAGGTCGGGGCCGGTTTTTTCGGCCTCGGCCCGGTCGGCGGGAGAGTCCGTGAGGGCCGGGATGCCATCGGCAAAATCGCCGGGTCGGAAGGTTCGCTGTTCGGGGTTCGACGTTCCAGGTTCGCTGTTCTGCACCCGATGATCGTCCTGGCTCTGACGAGGGTTTTCTGGCTTCTGCCTGCTGCCCTGCCGTGAGCCTGTCGAAGGGCCCTCCGACCCCTCGGGGCCTTGCCCCGACAGGAAGGTCGCCAGGGTCTGGGCCTCATGGCGCGTCTTGCTTCTGCCCGGATGCAGGTCGATATCGAGCCCGGCCAGGTTGACGCAGAAGAGCTGAAGGCCTTTTTCCTGACGCAGGTCGCGTCCGCAGACGTCGATAAAGGCCTCGTTCCAGGGACTGGTGTTGAAGAGGACGAGTTTGCGGAAGCCGGCCATCGCGATGCTGTCCGCGATTTCGAAGACCTGCTGGTAGGCGGTCTCGGGGTCGATACCGAAGAGGGCTGACCCGCGGTAGCCCGGCGGCACGAAGCGGACGGGTGGCGCCACCAGCAGCGGCAGCCGGTCCTTTGCCTCGGTCACCGCCGCCTTCAGGATGCCGAGCCCCAGCGTCTCCTCGAGGTCCATCGGATGCCCGAGGCCCCAGTCGCTCATGCCGATCACCGGCAGGATGATGAGCGTCTCCGCCCTGGCGTCAGCGGACTGTTCGGCAAACCAGGGCGAGGGCTGGTGCGCCCAGAAGGTGGTGGGTTCGACGTTGGCGAGGAGGGACATGGGGAAGGCCGCGTGCGGAGCACGCGGGGGGGAGGTTCTAGGTTCGGCGTTCTATGTTCTAGGTTCTGGGATCGACGGAGCGAAGCGGAGATGGCGCAAGCAAATCCAAATCGAAATCGAAATCGAAATCGGGATCGAGATGGAGATTGGGATGGGGATTGGGATTAGGACCGACAAGGTTCATAGGCGCTTAAAAATAGACGATAGCCAAGGGGCAGGGGAGGCCGGGTGTTTCGGGAGAAATAGGAAATAGGAAAGGGGATCGTTTTTATAGCGGTTTTCTCGACCCTCGACAGCATTGGGAATCCGGGGGTCAGGTTCGGCGTTGGATCTTTCCGAAAAGCCAGTCCCGTGCCGGAAGACGTCTGGGCGGGGAAGTAGACGCAAAAAGGCCCCCGGCGGATTCGCCGGAGGCCTTTAGAAAAAGGAGAGGCTGAATCTCGCGATCAGGCCGCCTGTTTGTTCTTGCGCAGGCGGCGGAGACCGGCGGCGCCGAGGGCCAGCGCGCCCAGACCGATGGCGGCCGCTTCAGGCTCCGGGATAGCCGATACGGTATCGCCAACCCGGATGTCGGCTCCGCTATCGTCGTAGGCCCATTCCTCAATGGTGAAGGTGCCGAACTGCCCTCCATTCGTGAGGGTGACTTTTGCCCAGCCGAAGTTGTTTGTGCCGTTGTTATCGAAAAAGAAGCCAATATATTGAGTCCCGGCAGTCAGTCCTCCAGCTGCGTTTCCATAGGACATAACAACTCGGTCACCGAGCACAAAGCTGGCTACGGTAGCTCCAATCGAACTTGTTGTGTTCAATTGTTTTAGCGAGGGATTGGAAGGACCTACGCGGACAAATCCAAATCCTCCGCCTGTACCCGTTTCCAGCTTCTTAAAGGTTGAAGTATATGTTGTTGAAGTCGTTATGAAGGTATCCGTGTTGTTATTCAGCACAAATTCATCATCGCCCCCCTGCCCGTCGACATCCCAGCCGATTGCCCCAAAGGTGGCGTTATCCGACGTGATCGGCGTGGTGAAATGTTGGATCGCCCCGTGGGCGGAGACCCCGGCGATGAGGCTGCCGATCGTGAGTTTAACGGATTTCTGGTTAGGCATGACTTGGAAGGTTGGACGGAAGGTTTTTAATTTTAAGACTGCATAAAACAGCCGTTTTCGTAGACTGAACAGTTCTCAATTAAAGGCCACACATTTTTTTTAAATTAAAATTCTCCAGTTCTCGACCGGTTCAGGAATGCTTGTCGGAGGCGGGCGCATCCATCACCCGGGTTGTCCGTTTGTCGACCAGAGAGATGTAGCTGGTTCCGGCAACCAGGTTTTTTAGGGCATCCAGATGGGGTAGGATGCCTTTGCGTCCGGCTCGAGAAATCCGGGCTCAGCGTCTCCGTGTGAGGGTTCTCGCGACTCCAGCAGCCGTGGCGCTGTGCGATGCCCTGTTCGCTGCAGGAAAAACCTTCCTCAGAGTCCGGCCACCGCCAGCCGGATCAGTTCGAGGACGGGGGTGGGGTAGAGGCCGAGCCAGAGCGTGGTGACGCCGGCGACGCCTAGCGCGACGGCACCGGCGAGCGGCACCCGTTCGACCGGGATCGCGGGCTCGGCATCCCGTGCATACAGGTTGAGGATCACCCGCAGGTAGTAATACAACCCGATGGCACTGCTGACGATGAGCGTGCCAACCAGGATCTTGGTGTTGAACAGGACGCCGGTCGACAGCACCCAGGCCTTGCCCAGAAAACCGGCGGTCAGCGGCACCCCGGCCAGCGACAGCATCGAAAAGGTCATCAGCGCACCGACCATGGGGTGGCGCCGGGCCATGCCCCGCAACGCGACCTGGGTGTCGGGCTCCTCTTCACCCCGGCTCAGGACGGCGATGGCGCCGAACGCCCCGAGGCTCGTGACGAAGTAGGTGAACAGGTAGAAGGTGACGGCTTCGGAGCCGCGCAGGCCGCCCACGATGAAGGCGACCAGCATGTAGCCCATGTGGGCGATGGAGGAGTAGCCCAGCAGTCGCTTCACATTGGTCTGGAGCAGCGCGAGCAGGTTGCCGAAGAACATGGTGGCTACCGCAATGACGCTCAGCGCGGTCATAAGCCCGGCCTGGTGGTAGGCCCCGCTCTCGATGAAGAAGCGGAGCGTGACCGCGACGACGGCCCCTTTGGAAATCGTTGCCAGGAAGGCCCCGACCGGGGCGCTGGCACCCTGATAGATGTCGGGGGTCCACATGTGGAAGGGCACCAGCGACAGTTTGAAGCCGATCCCGACCAGCATGAGCGCGGAGCCGGTGAGGACCATGGCCGGACGGTAGGCATCGACCACCATCATTTCGACCAGCAGTTCGCTGAAGCGCATGGTCCCCAGCTCACCGTAGATCAGCGCCATGCCGAAGAGCAGGAAAGCGGAGGACAGTGCGGCCAGTACGAGGTACTTCACCCCGGCTTCGAGGCTTTCCTCACGCCGGTAGCGGTAGGCCACCATCGCGTAGATCGGCACGGTCAGCAGCTCAAGCGCGAGGAAGAGCGAGACGAAGTGGCTGCTGGCTGCCAGCGCACAGGCCCCGCAGGTGGCCAGCAGCAGCAGGACATAGAACTCCTCCCGGTTGAAATCGAGATCCTCCATGGACCCGCTGGCCAGCAGCGTGATCAGGATCGCCGCCGCCAGCGTCAGGCCGATGAAGACCAGCGAAAAGCCGTCCACGGTGAAGAGGATGCCGACTGCCACGGCGCCCGAGTCCGCCGCCTGCGCGAGGCAGTAGCCGGCCAGGGCGAGACCGGCCAGCGTGATGCCGGTCGCCAGCCGGTTGTTGCGGAAAAAGGCGATGACCAGCAGCAGGACCAGGCTCGTGATCCCGGGGACCAGGATGGGAAGGAGGGCTTGAAAATCGGAGGCGTTCATGACGGGCGACGGCTGCGGGCAGGATCAGGGGTGCCGGGAATCCGGCAGGTCGCCGGCCAGCAGCGGGCCGGGCTCGGCGGTCAGCGCGGGTGGCGGCACGGGGTCGGCTTCGACCAGCGCCAGTGCAGGCGCCCCGGTCTGCAGGATGGTCGAGGGAAAGAGGCCGATCCAGAGCAGGACCACCACGAGGGCGCCGATCAGTGTCTTTTCGCGCGCGTCCAGATCGGTCAGGGCATGGGTTTCACGGGGCTGCCCGTGAAAGGCACGCTGGATGAGCCAGAGCGAGTAAACCGCGGGGACGATCAGGCCGACCAGCGCGGCGATGGTCCAGCCTGCCAGCGGGCCGAAACTACCGATCAGGATAAGGATCTCGGCAACGAAGTTCCCCCCGCCGGGAATCCCGAGGCTGATCAGGACCAGCACCAGCATGAGCGTGCTGAAAACGGGGATCTGTTTCCAGAGACCGCCCATGCGCTCCATGTCCCGGATGCCGCGGGTGCGGGTCTCCAGCATACCGGCCATCGCGAAGAGTGCTGCGGTCACAAAGCCGTGGCTGAGCAGCATGACCATGACCCCTTGCAGCGACTGGAAGGTCCCGGCCAGGATGCCCAGCATGACGAAGCCCATGTGGCCGAGGCTGGAGTAGGCGATCAGGCGCTTGATGTCCCGTTGCGCGAAGGCGAGCATCGCACCGTAGAAAAGGGTGATGACCGCGAGCGTGGCGATAAGCGGCGTGAGTGTGGCCAGCTGCTGCTCGAAGATCGGCAACACGAAACGGACCAGGCCGTAGGCACCGGTCTTGCCGAGGAACCCGGCCAGAATGATCGAGCCGGCGGTCGGCGCGTGCGTATAGGCGTCGGGCTGCCAGCCGTGGAAGGGAAAGATCGGCAGCTTGACCGCAAAGGCGAAGAAGAAGCCGGCCATCAGCCAGGGAGCCATCGGATGGTCGGTACGGAAGGCGGCGAGCGCATCGTAGGCGAAGGTATAGTCCCCGGTGGCCTTCCCGTGCAGGGCATAGAGCCCGAAGATGGCGGCGAGCATGACAAGCCCGCTGGCCTGGGTGTAGAGGATGAACTTGGTGGCGGCGGCCCCCGCCTTCCGGTCGCCCCAGAAGGCGATCAGGAAATACATCGGGATGACCATCAGCTCGTAGGCGAAAAAGAAGAGGAACAGATCGGTGGCGAGAAACACCCCGAGTACCCCCGACAGCACCCAGAGGATGTTGAAATGGAACGCGCCGATGCGGGTATCCACCGTCTTCCAGGATACCAGCACCGCGACCAGCGAGAGCAGGATGCTTATCAGCACCAGCAGCAGGCTGATGCCGTCGACCGCGAAGCTCAGGTTCGCCCCGATCTGCGGGATCCAGGGATGGCTCTCGGCCGCCATCCAGGCCCCGGTGTTCTCTTCGGTCAGCAGGTTGAGGCACTGTGCGGTCAACAGGACCAGCGTGCCCACCGTCGTCCAGCGACAGAGGTTCGCGCTGACCACGCTGGCCAGCCAGGCGGCCAGCCCGCCGAACAGGGGGATAAGGATGAGCCAGGCAAGGGTCATAGGTAGAGCACGAGGAAGAGGACAACCAGGCCGCCGCCGGCCAGACCGAAGGCGTATTTCCGCAGCATGCCGGATTGCGTCAGGCTGAGGACGTGGTGGAAAAACTGGACGAAACCGGCGATCAGGTTGCCGAAGCCGTCGATGATGTCGTTGCGGAGCCACCGGCAGAGCTGCGTATAGGGCCGGAGCAGCACCGTTTCGTAGGCGTCGTCAAAGCCCCAGCCACGCGCGAAGAAGCCGGCCTGATCGGGGGCGGGAACGCCGGCCGGGCCGCGCCCGTAGCGCTTCCAGGCCAGAGCGATGGCGGCAATGACCAGCCCGGTGACGCCGGCCTGCAGACCGGCCTCGGCCGCGATCGAGAGATAGGGTCCCGGGATGTCGGCCAGTGCCCCCTTCAGCACATCCTGAAAGAAGGTGATGTGGCCGAGGGTCTGGGGTGTCTCCAGGAACCCGCCGAAGGTGGAGGCGACGGCCAGGACGACGAGCGGGAGCATCATGGCGGCGCCGGGTTTATGTCCGACCTCGGTCTTGGCCTCGCCGAAGAAGGTGAGGCCAACCATGCGCGCGGTATAGAAGGCGGTCAGGGCGGCGCCCAGGATGCCGGCGGCGGCGAACCAGACCGACCCGGCCTCGGAGGTCAGCGTTTTCACCAGGATGTAGTCCTTGCTGTAGAAACCGCTGGTGACGAGCGGCAGCGCGGCGAGCGAGGCGCAGCCGATCACGAAGGTCCAGAACACGCCGGGCAGCTGTTTACGCAGGCCGCCCATCCTGAACATGTCCTGTTCGTTGTGGACCGCATGGATGATGGCGCCGGCCCCGAGGAAGAGCAGCGCCTTGAAGAGCGCATGCGTGAAGAAATGAAACATGGCGGCAGTCCAGGCGCCGACCCCCAGCGCGAGAAACATGTAGCCGATCTGCGAAATGGTGGAGAAGGCCAGCACCCGCTTGATGTCGCGCTGGAAGCAGGCCGTGACCCCGGCGATCAGCAGCGTGGCCGCACCGAGGGCGCCGACCATCCAGAGGATCCCCGGTGCCAGTTCGAAGAGCACCGCATGCCGTGCGATGAGATAGACACCGGCGGTCACCATGGTGGCGGCGTGGATCAGCGCGCTGGTCGGCGTCGGGCCGGCCATCGCATCGGGCAGCCAGACCTGAAGCGGCAATTGCGCGCTCTTGCCCAGCGCGGCGATCAGCAGCAGCAGCGCGACCCAGACGGCGACCGCCTCGCCCGACAGCCAGGAGCTTTGGGCGGCGTCGAGGACCGCGGAGATCTGGGTGGTTCCGAGGCTGTTGAAGATGACGACGGTGGCGGCGATCAGACCGACGGCACCGATGCGCGTGGTGATGAAGGCCTTGCGCGCGGCATAGCCGTTTTCGGGTTTTTCGTACCAGAACCCGATCAGCAGGTAGCTGCAGAGGCCGACGCCCTCCCAGCCCAGGATGAGCAGCACCAGATTGTCCGCCATGACCAGCGTGAGCATCGAGGCCACAAACAGGTTCATGTAGGCGAAGAATCGCGCGAAGGACGGGTCGCCGTGCATGTAGCCGGCCGAGAACAGGTGGATGAACAACCCGACCCAGGTCACGACCAGCATCATCAGCAGCGACAGCCCGTCGAGGTGGAAGGCGAAGTCGGGACTCAGCCCGCCGACCCGGAACCACTCGCCGTAATGGACGGTCAGGCCCGGGACGCCCAGACCGGCAAACTGGATGGTCACGCCGAGGGTGACGAGCGCCGAGAGCGCGATGGTCGCACAGCCGACCACGCCGGCGCCGCGCTCGGGAAATTCGTGGCCGAAGAGCGCCAGGATGAGGAACCCGGTCAGGGGCAGGAAGGGGATGAGCCAGAGGAAATCGATCATGACGAGTTAACCGCGCAGCGTGCTCACCGCGTCCGCATCGAGGCTGTGGAAGCGTTTCTGGATACTCAGGATGAGGGCCAGGCCGATGGCTACCTCGGCCGCCGCCATCGAAAGGATGAAGAGGACCATGACCTGGCCGTCCGCCTGGGCCCAGCGGGCGCCGGCGACGATGAAGGCCAGCGCCGCCGCGTTGAGCATGATCTCCACGCTGATGAGCATGAAGATCAGGTTGCGCCGGACGAGGACGCCGATCAGCCCGAGCGCGAACAGGATCGCGGCCAGGATCAGACCGTATTCGAGAGGGATGGCAGCCATGGAAACAGGAAAGACGGGGAATCAGGCGCGGCGACGCAGGTGGGTGGCGCCGACCAGCCCGGCCAGCAGGAGCAGACCGGCCAGTTGGACGGCGAGCAGGTAGGGACCGAAGAGCGCGAGACCGACCGCTTTGGGGCCGACCCGTTCGCCGCCGAGGGGATGCCCTTCGCCCTGTACCAGGACGGCCATGACCAGAATGAGGAGCAGGGCGGACAGCACACCCGGGCCGATCCAGACGGACGGACGGGCGAAATGGGAATCCGCCGATCCCGGCCCGAGGTTGAGGAGCATCACCACGAAGAGGAAGAGCACGATGATGGCCCCTGCGTAGATGATGATCTCGAGGGCGGCGAGGAAAGGGGCACCGAGCAGGTAGAAAATGACGCCGACCGAGAGGAAGGAGACGATGAGGTAAAGCAGCGCGTGGACGGCGTTCTGCTTCACCACGGCCGCCAGCGTCGCTCCGATCGCAATGGCGGCGGCGATGTAGAAAGCGATGGTCATGTAGGAGGATCGATCAGCGTAAGCGTGGGAAAGGGGGGAGCCGCATCAGCGCAGGAGGCTCTTCCGGTCGATCGGCGTGGCTTCCTTTTCGGCTTCTCCCTTGTCCTTGCCGCCGATGGAGATGCCGGCGACGCGGTAGAAATTGTAACCGTGGTATTTGCCCTCGCCCGCGATGAGCAGGTCTTCCTTTTCGTAAACCAGCTCCTGGCGGTTGTATTCGCACAACTCGACGTCGGGCGTCAGCTGGATGGCATAGGTGGGGCAGGCCTCTTCGCACAGGCCGCAGAAGATACAGCGCGAGAAATTGATGCGGAACATCTTCGGGTAGCGGCGGCCGGTCTCGTCTTCGGTACCCTCGAGCGCGATGCAGTCGACCGGGCAGGCGACCGCGCAGAGGTTGCAGGCCACACAGCGTTCGCCGCCGTCCGGGTCGCGGCTGAGGATGATGCGGCCCCGGTAGCGCGGCGACAGGTAGGCCTTCTTTTCCGGATAGGGGATGGTCACCTTTTTCCGGAAAAGGTGGAGGAAGACGAGCCAGAGGGTTCTGAGGTTACTCCACATTAGAGGGCCTTACGGGCGATCAGCGGTTCAGGAGGTTTAATGAGGGGGCCGGTCAGGAATCAAGGGCAAGGATGACCCCGCCGGTGACGACCAGGTTGAGGAGGGCCAGCGGCAGTACCACTTTCCAGCCGAAGGCGAACAACTGATCGTAGCGCGGACGCGGGATCGCCGCGCGCATCAGCACGAACAGCAGGACAAAACAGGCGACTTTGAGGCTGAACCAGGCGAGCGGCGGCAGGAAATCGGGCCCCAGCCAGCCACCGAAGAAAAAGGTGACAACGAGCGAGCTGATCAGCGTCACGCCGATGTACTCACCGACAAAGAACATGCCGAACTTCATGCCTGAATACTCGGCGTGGAAGCCCGCAATCAATTCGCTCTCGGCCTCGGGTGCGTCAAACGGCAGCCGGTGCGTCTCCGCCATGCCGGCGAAGAGGAAGCCGAGAAAGCCGACCGGCTGCAGGACCACAAACCAGACGTCGCGCTGCGCCTCGACGATCTCGCGCAGGTTGAAGGTGCCGCTGATCGCGACGACGCCCATCAGGCTCAGCCCCATGAACACCTCGTAGGAAAACATCTGGGCGGAGGCACGCATCCCCCCGAGCAGCGAATACTTGCTGGCGGAGGCCCAACCGGCGAGGACGACCGAGTAGATGCCCATCGAGGACAGGGCCAGAAAGAAGAGCACCCCGATATCGAGGTCGACGATGCCGACGCCCGGCGCGAAGGGGACGACCGCAAAGGTCAGCAGCACCGAGATGAAGATGATGGCCGGTGCCAGGATGAAGACCGTCCGGTCGGCAAAGGGCGGGATCCAGTCCTCCTTGGTGAAGATCTTGATGATGTCCGCCACGATCTGGAAGAGCCCGAGCGGGCCGAGCCGGTTGGGGCCCAGCCGGTCCTGCCAGAGCGCGAGTGAGCGGCGTTCTACCCAGATCAGCAGGCCGGCCGTGTTCAACAGCGTGAACAGGATGATGAGGACCATCATCAGTTTCGGAAGGATCTCAGTCATGGATCAGGAGCAGGCGGAAAGCGTGTGTTTTTGCAGCAGCGTCGAAAGCGTGATTCGGGCGTTCAGCCGGCCGGTGCGATGGTCACCTGCACCGGGCCGGTGTAGGCGGGCATGTCGGGCAGGCCGACCGGGAAGCCGGCGGTGCCGGCCGCCAGCGATTCGGAAAGCTGCAACGGCAGCGTCAGCTCGGTGCCGCTGACGGTGACCTTGACCAGATCGCCTTCGGTCAGGCCGGCCTGGACCGCGTCGCCGGCGGAGACGGCCAGGTAGGGACCGGGCGTGCGCTGCGCCACGCCGTGCGAGCGGACCGAGCGTTCTTCCGAGCCGAAGATGTGATACAGCGGGAGCAGCGTGATGCCGTCGCCGGCCGGCTCGGCGATGCCCGAGGCCTGAAAGTAGCCGTCCTGCGGCGCGCCGTTGGGGCTGAGCAGCCGGATGCCGGCGTCGCCTCCGCGGTAGCTGCCGCCGATCTCGTCCTGAAACTTGGAGAGCGCCTGGACCGAATTCCAGCCGGGGGCCCAGAAGCGGTTGGCCAGCGCGGCGGGTGGCGTGGCGGTGGACCCCTCCATGGTGAAGGACATCGGCGCGTCGACATCGTCCGGCGGCTTCGGCTCGGAGACCTCGATGTTGGCCTTCATGGCGGTACGGCCGCTGGCGCGACGGGAGAGACGACCGAACTTCTGGTCGGTGTCGTCCCGGTACTCGGAAGCGGGCGCGGCGTCGACCGCGCCGGCCAGCGCGGGCACGGCCTCGGCACAGGCGGTGATGACATCGTCCAGATGCGTCCAGTTGCTGGTGGCGGGCAGCGCCGCGGCGGCGGCCAGTTGCCGGAGGACGCGCCAGTTGTCGTCGCGGGCGTCCTCGGGCTGCAGCACCTGGAAATAGCGTTGGGCGCGGCCCTCGTTGTTGACCAGCGTCCCGTCGGTCTCGGCGAAGGTGCCGACCGGGAAGACCGCGGTGGCCTTCGCGGTGGTCGCGGTGGTGTTGGTGTCGAGCACCAGGACCGGGCGCTCGCCGGTGAACAATTTGTCCGCCTCGGCGGCGGGCAGCCGGCGATAAAGATCGTTTTCGAGGATGATGACGGCGTCGGCGGAGCCCGCCCGGTCGATCGCCTCGTTGAGGTCGAGGCCGCCCATCAGAGCCAGCCCCATCGAGTTGGCCTCGGGGACAACCCCGGCCAGCGCGGCCGGTTTGCCCTTGGCGCAGAGCGCCCAGGCGACATTGGCGGCGGCCTGGATGACGGCGGCGTCGCGCATGCTGGTACCGGTGATGACGGTCGGTTTTTCGGCTGCGAGGAGGTCGGCAGCCGCCTGTCTGGCCATGGCCTCCTCGCCGTCGGTCAGGTGGTCGGGTTTCGGCGCGGTCTCGTCGATGAAATGGGCGATGGCGAAGCCGACGCGGGCCTGGGCATCGGCGCCGCCGCGGAGCGTGCCGGTGGCGATATCGTCCAGCCTGGTGGCATCGGGCACGGCGAGGTAGAGCGGCCCGTGGTCGTCCTGGGCGATGATGCGGACCGCCTTGTCGTTCCACCTGGGGACGCGGTGCCTGGCGGCGTCGGCAAAGTTCTTGTTGCGCACGGCCTGGCGCAGGGTGAGCGCCATCCGGGGAGCGGTTTGGGTGAGGTCCTCGCCGAGGACGAGCTGGGCATCCGACCGTTCAATCGAGCGCAGGGCGGGGATCTCGGCCGGGCCCTCGGTCATGACGCGGTGGAGCAGCTGCACGAGGGCCTGCTCGCCGGCGGCCATGCCGGTGGAAAAGTGCCCGGCACCGACCAGTTCGCGGAGTGCGAAATTCCCTTCGAGGCTGGCGCGGGGGGAGCCGATGCCGACGACGGTACGGCCCTGGCCGATCCAGTCGCGTACCTGCTCGAGGGCGAGGCTGGGCTCGGTCGGGCTGAGGTCGCCATCCGGATCGCGGAGCATCGGTTGATCGATGCGCGACGCGTGGTGGATGTACCCGTGGCCGAAGCGCCCGCGGTCGCAGATGAAATAACCGTTGATGGAGCCGTTGTAACGGTTGAGGACGCGGCGGACCTTCCCGTAGCGCTCGCCGGGGATGATGTTGCAGCCGACGCTGCAACCGGTGCAGACGGAGGGCGCGGTGGCGAGGTCCCATTTGCGGATAAACTGGGACTTGAAGGTCTTGTCGGTGAAGACGCCGGTCGGGCAGACCTCGACGAGGTTGCCGGAGAATTCGTTTTCGAGGGTGCCGTCCTCGTGGCGCCCGAAGAAGACGTAGTTGTGCGAGGCGAAGGCGCCGAGGTCCTTGCCGCCCGCGTAGTCGTTGTAGAAGCGCGTGCACCGGTAACAGGTGATGCAGCGGTTCATCTCGTGCGCGACGAAGGGCCCGAGGTTCTGGTTCCGGTGAGTCCGTTTTTCGAAGCGGTACTTCCGGTAGTTGTGGCCCGTCATGACGGTCATGTCCTGGAGGTGGCACTCGCCGCCCTCGTCGCAGACCGGACAGTCGTGCGGGTGGTTGGTCATCAGCCACTCGATGATGGTCGAGCGGAACTGGCTGACGTCGGGGTCCTGGATCGAGAAGCGGGCGCCGTCCGTGCACGGGACCATGCAGGCCATCTGCATCATGCCCCGGGTATCGTTCTCGTCCTTATACTGCTTGACCGCGCACTGGCGGCAGGCACCGACCGACCCGAGCGCCGGGTGCCAGCAGAAATAGGGGATGTCGAGGCCCGCATCGAGTGCGGCCTGGAGCAGGTTCTTGTTCGGGTCGAGGTCGTAATCGACGCCATCTATGGTGACATTAGCCATGGGCAGCAGCGGCCGCAGCCGGTTCCTGGTTGGCCGGGCCGGGCCTGGGAGCCTCCCGGATCGCGGCCTGGAATTCGTCTTCGAAGTATTTGAGGGCGCTCATGAGCGGTTCCATGGCGCCGGGGGCGAGCGCACAGAAGGTGCAGCCCAGCCAGAGGTATTTGGTGTGCTGGCGGAGCGTGTCGATATCCCCGCCCCTGCCGCGCTCTTCCTTCAGCGCACGCAGCACCTGTTCGGTGAAAGGCAGACCGTCGCGGCAGGGCGTGCACCAGCCGCAGGACTCCCGCGAAAAGAAATCGATCAGGTTGTGGACAACGCTGACGATGCTTGTCCGGTCGTCGACCACGATCATGGTGCCGGTGCCGAGACGGCTGCCGGCCTTGGCGATGGTCTCGTAGTCCATCGGCGTGTCGAGGTGCTGCTCGACGAGAAAATCGGTCGAGGCGCCGCCCGGCAGCAGTGCCTTGAACCTGAGGCCGTCCTGCATGCCGCCGGCATGCTCTTCGAGGATCTCGCGGATGGTCGTGCCGAGGGGCAGTTCCCAGATGCCGGGACGCTTCACCTTGCCGCTGGCCCCGTAGAGCTTGGTGCCGCCATTGGGCGAGTCCGGTGCCAGGTTCTTGAACCACTCGGAGCCGTGGTTGATGATATGCGGCACGTTGCACAGCGTCTCGACGTTGTTGATGATCGTCGGCTTGCCCCAGAGCCCTGCGGCGGGCGGAAAGGGTGGCTTGGCGCGCGGCGTCGCCCGGCGGCCTTCGAGTGCATTGAGCAGCGCGGTCTCCTCGCCGCAGATGTAGCGCCCGGCGCTGGTGTGCAGGTGGAGTTCGAAATCCCAGCCGGAGCCGAGGATGTTTTCGCCCAGCAGCCCGGCCTCCTTCGCCTCGGCGATCGCCTTGAGCAGCAGCAGCTCGGAGGGCCGGTACTCGGCGCGCAGGAAGATGTAGCCGACCGAGGCCTGGATGGCGTAGGCGGCGCAGATCATGCCCTCGACCAGCTGGTGGGGATGGCCCTCCATCAGCATGCGGTCCTTGAAAGTGCCGGGCTCCATCTCGTCGGCGTTGCAGACGAGGTACTTGGGGCTGGGGCTGTCCTCGCCCTGCGGGACGAAGGACCACTTCATGCCGGTGCCGAAACCGGCCCCGCCACGACCGCGCAGGCCCGAGTCCTTGACCGCTTCGACGACATCGGCCGGGCTCATCCGGCCGACGATCTTGCGGACCGACTGATAGCCGCCGACGCCCTCGTAACCCTTGAGGTCGTAGGGATCGCCGACGCGGACGTGCTGGAGGAGAGGCGTTTCGGGCATGGCGGAAAAGGTCAGGCGTACCGGTTGAGGGCGTCTTCGATTTTTTCGGGGGCATCGAGCGGGCCGTGCAGCTCGTAGTTGACGAGGATGCAGGGGGCGCGGTCGCAGGCGCCGAGGCACTGGTTCGGGATGAGGGTGAAGCGGTCGTCCTCGGTGGTCTCGCCCCAGCCGATGCCGTAGCGCTCCCTGAAGTGGTCGATGATCTTCTCGTAGCCGAGGATGTGGCAGCTGACACTGTCGCAGACGTGCACCTTGTTGCGGCCGACCGGCTGGCGGTAGATCAGGTTGTAGAAGGTAGCGACCGAATCGACCTCGGTGGGATCCATGCCGAGGTATTCGGCAATGTCCTTGATGGCGTCGTCAGACACCCAGCCGCGGTGATTCTGGACAATTTTCAGCGCCTCGATGCAGAGGGCCTGCTTGTAGTCGTAGTGCTCGGCCTCGTGGTCGAGTTCCTTGCGTTCTTCGTCGGAAAGCATGTCGGTCGGTAAAGGGAGAAAGGGCGGCGGCTCAGCGGTCGATTTCGGACAACAGGTAGTCGGTGGCCGCGACGATCGCGAGGAGGTCCGGGACCATGTGGCCGCGGGAAATGTCGGGGATGATCTGCACGTGCGGGAAAGAGGGTACCCGGATGCGTGTGCGGTAGGAAATGGTATCCTTGTCGGAGGTCAGGTAATAGCCCTGGAGACCCTTTGTGCCCTCCACGAACATGGAGGACTCGCCGGCCGGCATGACCGGCCCCCAGGACACGCTCAGGAAGTGGGTGATGAGCGTCTCGATATCGTGCATGGTGCCGTCCCGGGTCGGCGGGACCGCCAGCGGGTGCTCGCTCTTGTACGGGCCCGTCTTGTCGATCAGTTTCACGCACTGTTCGATGATGCGCAGGCTCTGGCGGATCTCCTCGACGCGGACTTCGGCCCGGGCAAAGCAGTCGCCGCCGGTCGCGGTCGGCACCTCGAAATCCAGCTGGTCGTAGCCCCCGTAGGGACGCGCCTTGCGCAGGTCCCATTCCATGCCGGTGGCGCGCAGCGCGGGCCCGGTGACCCCCCAGTCGATGGCCTCGGCGGTGCTGAAGGCGCCGATCCCCTTGCACCGCCCCTTCAGGATGCTGTTGCCCATGACCATCTTGTCGTACTCGTCGAGTCTGGGCGGCAGGTAGGTGATCAGGTCCTTGAAGAGTTTGTCCCAGCCCTTGGGCAGGTCGGCGGCGAGGCCCCCGATCCGGAACCAGTTGGGGTGCATGCGGGCGCCGCAGATCGCCTCGATCAGGCCGAGCACCTTTTCCCGGTCGTTGAACATGTAGACGACGGGGGAGAACTGGCCGACGTCCTGGGCAAAGGTGCCGTACCAGACCAGGTGGTTGGAAATGCGGAACAGTTCGCAGAGCGCGATGCGGATCAATTTGACCCGGTCCGGGATCTCGATGCCGGCCAGCTTTTCGACCGCCATCACGTAGGGCAGGTTGTTCATCACGCCGCCCAGGTAGTCCACGCGGTCGGTGTAGGGGATGTAGCTGTGGAAGCTCTGGCGCTCGCCCATTTTCTCGGCGCCGCGGTGGTGGTAGCCGATATCCACCACCGAATCGACGATCTCCTCGCCGTCGAGTTGCAGCGCGATCCGGATGACCCCGTGCGTGCCGGGGTGCTGCGGCCCGATGTTGAGGAACATGAACTCGGCGTCCTCGGTCTCGCGTTTCATGCCCCACTCCTCGGGCTTGAACTGGAGGGCGGCCTGTTCGCGGTCCTGTTTCTCGTCGGGCAGCGTGAACCGACCCATTTCAGTGGCCCGGGCGGGGTGCTCCTTGCGCAGCGGGTGGCCTTCCCAGGTCGGCGGCATGAGGATGCGCCGCAGGTTCGGGTGGCCGTTGAAGGTGATGCCGAACATGTCCCAGACCTCGCGCTCGTACCAGTTGGCCTTCGGCCAGAGACCGGTGATCGTGTCGATGTCGGGATACTCCCCACGGAGCGCGACCTTGATCCGCAGCTCCTCCGTCGGCTCGAGGCTGAGCAGGTGGTAGACGACCGTGAAGTCAGCCTCCGGCAGGCCCTGCCGGTTCTTGCGCAGGCGCTCGTCAACCGCCGTCAGGTCGAGCAGCATGCGGAAGCGCGGCGTCGCCTTGCGCTTGAGGTGGCTGAGCACCGCGAAATGCCTGCTGCGCGGTATCCAGAGCGTGGGTACGCCGTCGGCGGTGTGCTGAAAGGTGAAGCCGTCGCTGCCGAAGGTGTCGGTCAGGGCCTGGATGATGGCGGGTCGTTCGCTCATGCGCAAATGGCAGGGTGGGGGAGGACGCGTCGGACCGCGACCTCAGATCGTGTCGGGCGGACGCAGGAAGGTGGTGTTCATCCGCGCTTCCCGCTTGGCCAGCCGCTGGCTCTCCCGACCCCTGGTCTTGTTGACGCCCTGCGGGCCTACGGCCCAGCTGAGGGGCCGGGTTTCGCTGCGCACGGCCTTGGAAAGCAGCAGCAGGCCCTCCATGAAGGCGTCCGGTCGGGGCGGGCAGCCGGGCACGTAGACATCAACCGGCAGGATTTTGTCCACGCCCTGGACGACGCTGTAGATGTCGTACATGCCGCCGCTGTTGGCACAGGAGCCCATCGAGATGACCCAGCGCGGTTCCATCATCTGCTCGTAGAGCCGCTTGATGACGGGAGCCATTTTCATGAAGGGCGTGCCGGCGATGATCATGACGTCGGCCTCGCGCGGGGTGCCGCGGATAACCTCGGCCCCGAAGCGCGAAATGTCGTATTTTGAGGTGATGGAGGTGGCCATCTCCACAAAGCAGCAGCTCAGGCCGAAGTTGAAGGGCCACATGGAATGGCTGCGCCCCCAGGCCAGCAGGTCGCTCAGCCGCGACATGGCCAGGATTTTGCCCACCACGTCGTCCACCTTGCGGTCGCCGGCGGCGGAGGGGGGCGGGCCTTCGCCCGGTCGTGTCATGGTCGCATTCATGCGTTGAGGAAGCAGGAGGTTGCCGGGTTTATCGGTCGCGCGGGCTGCGCATCAGGCATCGTCGGGTTCGGGCCGCGGTTTGGGCCCGCCGCCCCAGTCGAGGAAGCCCATTTTCCACTCATAGACCAGGCCCACCACGAGGATGGCGAGGAAGCCGAGCATGCCGTAGTAGCCTTCCCAGCCGAGTTCGCGGATGGCGATGGCCCAGGCGAAGACGTAGACGAGTTCGAGGTCGAAGATCACGAAGAGGATGGCGACCAGATAAAACTTGATCGAAAAGCGGATGCGCGCGTCGCCCGTGCCGAGGATGCCCGATTCGTAGGGCTCGCCGGTTGCCCGGTCCTGGTGTTTCTGCCCGAGCAGGCTCGAGACGATCAGCATGCCGGCGGCCACGGTCAGGACGGCGGCGGCGTAAACCAGAAAAGGCCAGTATTCGATCATGGGAGCAGGTGCGCGGAAGGGTCGCCGGCGGCATCAGGCCGCAAGACCCTGAAACGGTAGCCCCGGGCAACCCCCTTTCAACTATAAAACCCATGGCTCGCATCGCTGCTAAGGGTGGGGGACCGGAAATGGCGCCCGGGGATGCAAGGCGTGGGCAGGTATCAGCTCGGATTATCGGCTGAAGCAGGCTTTTCGTGCCGCTGGGCACTGCCCTCGCCACCCGGCTGAATTGTCATAATCCAAGCCTGCTGAAGCACCTTTGGAAACACGACTGTTTCGGTTCGGTAAAAAGTTCCGGACGTCGGCCGGAGGCGGTTGACCCCTTTAAAAAAAGCTAACAAAGCCTCCTCCGTTCGGCACGAACAGCCGCCGAATGCGAACACCGACAAACCTGAAAACAAACGATGAACACCTCTCTCCTTAAACGAGCGACGGTCAGCCTGCTGACGCTGCTGGGTGTGGTCTCCCTGGCCTTCGGGCAGGGCGTGACCACCTCCGGCATCGAAGGCCAGGTGACCGACGCCTCCGGCGCCCCTGTCGCAAGCGCCAACGTCCGGGTCATCCACGAGCCCTCCGGTTCCGTCAGCCGCACGGTCACCCGCAACAGCGGTTACTACGGCGTCACCGGCCTGCGCGTGGGCGGCCCCTTCACAGTCACGGTTTCCGCCCCCGGTTACCGGACGACCAACGTGGAAGAAATCTATATCAGCCTCTCGCGGTCCCAGACCGTCGATGTGGCCCTCGAATCCACTGAACAGATCCAGGAACTCGACGCCTTTGTGGTAACGGGCGAAGACATCAACTACACCTTCACGCCGGGTAAAGCCGGTGCGGGGTCCGTTCTCGATAACGAGGCGGTCGAGCAGAATCCGATCTTCCGGCGCTCGATCAACGACCTGGCGCGCTTCAATCCGTATGCCACGATCACCGAGTACAACCGCAACGAGCTGTCGGTGGCGGGCCAGAACAGCCGCTTCAACAACGTGCAGATCGACGGCATCCGGACCAACGACCAGTTTGGCCTGAACTCCAACGGGGTCGCGGCCTTCAACGCTCCGATCGCCTCCGACGCCATCGAGCAGGTTTCGGTCGAGGTCTCGCCCTATGACGTCTGGCAGAGCGGCTTCACCGGCGCCTCCATCAACGCCGTTACCAAGAGCGGCACGAACGACCTCTCCGGCAGCTTCTACACCTACTACTTCGATGACGGGATGCGTGGGGAGGAGTTCGAGTCCGGCGACAACGAGCTGTTCCGCGAGTTTACCTGGGGGGCCACCCTGGGCGGCCCGATCCTCAAGGATAAGCTCTTCTTTTTTGTGAATTACGAGGAGTTCGAGCGGACCACGCAGCCGGGTGGCGCCGGCTTCGACCCGGATCCGGCCGCCATCCAGCAGGTGATCGACTACGGCCGCGACGTGCTGGGTGTCGATTTCGGTGAATTTGCGCCGCCCTCGTCCCAGATCGACACTGAGGACAAGATCCTGGCCAAGCTCGACTGGAACATCAGCGAGGCGCACCGCGCCAGCCTCCGTTACCGCCAGACCGACGGCGTGAATCCGAACTTCGGCAACTTCGACGATTTCGGGGAAACCGCGCTCAGCACCAACTTCTATCAGCAGGAGCGGACCGAAGAGGACTGGGTCTTCCAGCTCAGCTCCACCTGGACCCCGGATATCCAGTCCGAGTTCAAGATTGCCTACGGCACTTTCGACCAGCCGACCACCTTCGACCAGCCGTTGCCGGAAATCGAAATCGACGCTTTCCCGGGTGCGGACGGTGACCCCGATGCGGGCGAGTTGTTCATGGGCACCGAGCTGTTCCGCCACGCCAACAGCCTGTCCTGGGAGACCATTACCGCCTCCGGTACCGTGACCTGGTACAAGGACGATTTTGTCATCACCGGTGGCTTCGACTACGAGTTTTCCGAATACGAGAACCTGTTCCTCTTCGCCAGCCTGGGTGACTTCACCTTCCGGAATCTGGACGATTTCCTGAACGACCGGCCCCAGTTCGACGGTTTCCGCAACACCGGGATCGAGGGCCAGGACCCGATTGCCCGCCCCGAAATCGGCGACTTCGGTCTGTTCCTCCAGAACAAGTGGTATGTGAATGACCGGCTGACGCTGACCGGCGGTATCCGGGCTGACTTCATCTTCTCGGACACCAAGCCCCCGGCCGCCCGCGGGTTCGTGCGTGAGTTCGGCTTTCCGAACAACGGCACGATCGACGGCGAGAACCTGATCGCGCCACGTTTCGCGTTCAACTACGCGATCGACGACGATCGCACGATGCAGCTGCGCGGGGGCATCGGCCTGTTCCTGGGCCGCAACCCGGCTGTCTGGTTCTCCAATGCCTATACCAACAACGGGGAAACCTCCGGCAGCATCGATATCGAGACCGGGCTCCAGGATTTCCTGGCCAACGACTTCGATCCGAATAATCCGATCCTGTTCATTCCGCGGGAAGAGAGCACCCCGGCGGTCGACGTCCTGGAGGACGGCCTCGAGCTGCCTTCGGTCTGGCGTTACAATCTGGCCTTCGACTACCAGCTGCCCTGGTACGACCTGATCTTTACCGCCGAAATCCTCCGTACCGAGACCGAGAACGCGCTCTGGGTGGAGAACGCCAACCAGCCCGTCATCGGCACCCTCGCCGACGGCCGCGCCCTCTACGACGACGGCGGAGCCAGCGACGAGTTCCGCGACGTGTTCGTGCTGCGCAACACCGACCGTGGCAAGGCGACCAACTTCACGCTGCAGGTGGAGAAGCCGCAGACCGGCCTCGGATTCTTTGGCAGTTTCGCCTACACCTACGGCAGCTCCGAGGACGTGAATCCCTTCACCTCCTCGCGCGCCGTCTCGAACTGGAACAACCGGGCCGGCTTCAATTTCAACGAGCCGGAGCTGGGTACCTCCAACTTCGAAGTGCGGGACCGCTTTCTTGGCGTGTTCGGCTACGACTTCGAGGCTTTCGAAGGCTTCCGGACCAACGTCACGCTCGTCTACGAGGGCCGCAGCGGACGTCCGTTCAGCTACGTCTTCGGCTCCGATGTCAACGGTACCGGGGAAGACGACACCGATCTGTTTTACATGCCGACCGGCCCGAACGACCCGATCGTGTCCTTTGCCCCCGGGTTTAATGTGGATGGCCTGTTCGCCTGGGCCGACGAAAACGGTGTCAGCCCCGGCGTCCAGCAGCGCAATGCCGAGGAAAACCCCTGGGTCCACCGCTTCGACCTGAAGGTCGTCCAGGAGGTCCCGGTCTGGGGTGACGTGAAGGCCGAGCTGTTCTTCGACTTCCTCAACATCGGCAACTGGCTCAACGACGAGTGGGGTCTGGTCAAAGAAGTGGGCTTCCCCTTCACCGCCGATGTCGTCGAGGCCGACGTCAATCCCGACGGGACCTACACCTTCACCGACTTCGATCCGGACAGCCCGCAGGTCCGCACCGGTTCGCTCCAGTCCCGCTGGGCCATCCAGACCGGCTTCAAGATCAAGTTCTAAGCGTATCGAACTATTCGATACGGTCTGATTTGCGCGGCCCGGGCTCCACAACCCGGGCCGCTTTTTTGGGGACGAGGGTCGAGGATGAGGGTCTGCGGGGTTTCCGCGGGAGGGCGGTCGTCCCCGACCGCCGGCTGGTACCTGAATCGGCTGTCAATCCCTGCCCCCTGCCAACTGACGACTGCCAACTGACGACTGCCAACTGACGACTGCCAACTGACGACTGCCAACTGACGACTGCTCACTCCGAACGGGCGCTTGGCATCATGCCGGCCGGCCGCCAGGTTGTTTCCATGGCCGCTCCCCGCCCCCGCCGCGTTATCTGGATCACCAGCGATCACATGCGCTATGACCATGTTGGTGTCTATGGCGACACCGGGATGGTCACGCCGGCGCTCGACCGGCTGGCTCAGCACGGCGTCAACTTTCACCGCGTGTACACGCAGAACGCGCTCTGCATGCCCAGCCGCTGCAGCTTCATGACCGGGTGCTATCCGCAGCAGACCGGCGTGACGCTGAACGGCCATGGCCTGTCACCCGACTTCGAGCCGACGGTTGCGTTGGCCTTTGCCGGCGCCGGGTACGCCACGGCCCAGATCGGCAAGCTGCATTTCCAACCGCATGACCAGATGGATTACGAGGCCCGGCCACGGCATGCCTACGGCTTTGATGTTTTCTGGCCGTCCGAGGAGCGCGGCAATTACTCGGATGCCTACTATCACTGGCTGGAGGGCAAACACCCCGAGTTGGCCGCGCGTTTCCGCGTGCCACGTTCCAGTGATCCCGACCGTCATTTCGCGGAAAAACAACCGCAACCCGTGGACGCCCCCTGGCAGGCCAGCCAGGCCGGTTGGATCGTCGAGACGGCAAAGCAGTTCCTCCAGACGCGCCGGGATCAGGACTGGTTCATTCACCTCGGTTTCTACAATCCGCATCCGCCGCTGACGCCGGTCCGGAAGGCCTGGGACGCCTATGCGGATCGGGAACTCCCGGAGCCGGCCTTTCAGCTGGCGGGTGAGGCCGACGCCAACCCCGCGCTGGCCGGCACGCTTCGCCAGCGCGCCGACTGGACCGAAGAGGCCTTCCGCCAGTACCGCCAAGGCCTCGCCGCCATGGTGACCGAGATGGATTGGGCTATCGGCGCGCTGCTCGACGACCTCGAAACCCGCGGGGAATGGGACGACACCCTGATCGTCTTTTCCTCCGACCACGGCGACATGGCCGGCGACCACAACCTGACCCACAAAGCCAATCATTTCTATGAGGCCTGCATGCGCGTGCCGCTCATCCTGCACTGGCCGGCCGGCCTGGGGACGGCGCGCCGGGACTGTCACGGCCTGATGGAGATGGTGGACCTCCTGCCCACGCTGATCGAGCTGTGTGGCGGCCGCCCGCATCCGTCGATGGCCGGCCAGTCCGTTGCTGAGGATCTCCGGGCCGGACGCGAACCGGTCGGCCGCCCGGATGTCTACGCCTACTCGGGCGAACCGCGCGCCATGCTGCGCACCACCACGCACAAGTATTGCTGGTTCGGCCCCGATGCCGAGGTGCTCTACGACCTGGAAAGCGATCCGGGCGAAACCCGCGACGCCGCCAGGGATTCGGACCAGTCGGCAACCCTCGTCACCCTTCGTGCCCGCTGCCTCGAACGCTCGCTGGAGGCCTCCCGGTCTCCCCAGCGCAGGTTGTATCCGTATTGATACGCTGGATACACAATCTGAGCCAACCGCTGATCTCCGCTCATCCGTGCTGATGGGCGTCGCCATTCGACAGGCTCATGATGCAGAACAAGCGACGCCCCTACGGAATCTGGTCGCCGCGGGCGTCGCCTGCCTCCGCCCCGTTCACCGGATCAGGCCGGTGGCTCTTCGGCCGGTGCCGGCTGTTTGGCGCGCAGCAGGGGTCGGTAGGCATCGATGTTCACGACGAGCAGGTAGACGTTGATCGCGAAGAAAACCAGACCGGGGACGATGCCGCCCGGAGCAAGCGCCAGGTGAAACAGGATGATGTTCAACGTGAGCGGCGCGAGAAGCACCAGCGCGAGGGGTACGAAAAATCCGCTCAGGAGCAGGGCTCCGGTCACAATTTCGACAATTGCGATCAGGGGCATCATGTAACCGGACTGGACGAAGGCCCCCATCAGGTTGCCAGCTGCCTCGGGCATTTCCGGAGGGGGCATGAACCCGATGAATTTATTCAGGCCGAATACCACCAGGCCCAGGCCAAGGAGGAGACGGAGGATGAGATCGACTTTAGCTTTCATAAGCATTGTAGGGGTTCGGGGTTTGTGATTATCGGACGGGAATCCGCTGATTCTTATATTATTCCCGATAATCCGGTCGATTGAAAGGATGCATTGGCCCCGAACACCTGGCGGCGGTCGGGGACGACCGCCCTCCCGGTTGAAATCCTGTCATCTTCGGGAGGGCCGCCGTCCCCGGCGGCCGTTGTGGCCTCAGGCCCCGTGGCCGCGCCTTCAGGCGTGGCGAGCCCCCACGAAAACCCCTCAACCCGAATGGTACTAACTTAACAGCGTTTTCATCGGTATCGCTATCGCTATCGAAATCGATTACGTAAGCCAATGCATATTATTTCCTTATGCATGTTCGATCCCGATTTCGATTTCGATCCCGATTTGGATCAGGATCCTTAAGTTAGCGTCATTCCCCCTCAACCCTTTTTCTGCGCTTTGAGCCAGTCCCGCGTGGTGCGTTTCAGCTTCTTCACCTTGCTCTCGATTTTCATGAGCTGGCGGCGCTCCATCCGGTCGATAAAGAGAATGCCGTGGAGGTGATCGACCTCGTGCTGGATGACGCGGGCCAGCAGCCCGTCGCAGACCAGTTCATGGGCATGGCCGTCGAGGTCCTGATAGCGACAGGTGAGCGCGAGCGGTCGGTTGACCAGGCCCCGGATGTCGGGAAACGACAGGCAGCCCTCCTCGTAGTCGGCGGACGGCTCGCGCAGCTCCAGCTCCGGATTGACCAGCACCAGCGGCATGATCAGGTCCAGCGGCGGCGTCTTGCCGTCGAGCGTGTAGGCGAAGTCCGGCTCGCGGTCGGGCAGGTTGACATCCACCACGCAAAGCTGGATGGCCCGGTCGACCTGCTGGGCGGCCAGCCCGATGCCGTCTTCGGCATGCATTGTCTCGATCATGTCTTCGGCCAGCTGTCGCAGCCCGGCATCGAACACCGTTACGCGTTCGCCCCGCTGCTGGAGGATCGGTTCGCCGAACTGGGTCACGCGCAAGGGCATCCCCGTCATCCATGAAAACCGGATTGGGACTGGCAACGCTTTTCCCGCGAGGGGTCGGGAACCGGGTGCTTTCCCCGTTTTCAAAGCTCATACGGAGTGCTATACCTCATGCCTTATGCCGGTCCCCGGACGCATCGCGCTGACTTTGTTGCTGCTGATCCTGGCGGCGGGTGCCCTGCTGGTCGGCGCCGCCATCCCGGTTCACTTCAGGGCGGTGTCGCCCCGCGTCCTCGAGGCGGCCGGTCGCGGCACCCCGGACTGGCAGGAACGCGCCACCTGGTATGTCGACGCCGCCGCACCCGGCCCGGCCGGACGTCTGGTCGGTCTGCTCGGCGAACGTGATCCGGAAGCGGCCGAGGCCCTGCAGCAGCGGATCGCCGCACTCGAAGCCGAGGCACCGGTCCTGGCCTGGTCGGGAGGCGAGGCCCCTTATTTTGCCGCCTGGTATGAGCCGCTGCCCGTCGCCGAACTGGAGCCCGATCCTTCCGCCCATGTCTTCGGGTTGGCCATCAGCGCCTACGCGCGCGACCAGCTGGCCCGGTTTCTCAATAATTCCCGGAACGCCGGCGTCCAGGCCGTGCTCGACGGTCGTGCCTTGAAAGGGGTCACGCGTTTCATGCCGGTCGGCAGCCCGGGGGGCGCTCCGCTGGAAACCGCCATCCTGCTCAACGCGTTGCTGATTCAGGGGGACAACCTGCCCGAGGCGATGGTGCGTTTTCTGCGCACGGCCACCGCCGCGGCGGTTCAACCCGAGCCCAACCTCCAGGCGGTCCGCAGCCTCGAAAACTATTACATGGCCTTCCTCACCCTGGCCAAGCGCCTGGACTGGACCAGCCTGGAACGGGCGCTCGAGGCTGCGGAAACCCCGGAGACGGCGGCGCGGCTGGCCGAGGTCCTGCGCGCCGATCCGGAGGCCGGCCCCACGCTGATCGCGACCACGCTGATGCAGCAGCCCGCCGGGGCCGTCCTCGATTTCCTTGCGGCCGCCGGCACCGATCCGGCCACCCTCCGCCAGGCCATGGCCTGGGGGGAGGGCGCGCTGGCCGAACTGCTGGCGCAGCAAAAGCCGCTCTATCGGACACCCCCGCTGCTCGAGCCGGTTCAGCCCTGGATCGAGCGCCTGGAAACCGCCTTTTTCACCCGGCTGGTGCTGGAGCGACCGGGTCTTGCCTTCTGGCTCCGGATGGCGGTCTTTCTGCTGGCCGGCATGCTCCTGACCCTCTTCGTCGTGCGGTGCTTTCAGGCGACCGGCCTGGGCGAGGAGCCCGAACCGGGGCGACCGCTCGGCTTGCTGCGGCTGCGCACCGCGGTAGGCGGACTCGCGGCCGCCGCCCTGTTCTGGGCGCTTCTCGAGCCGGCGCTGCTGGAGGAAACCGGCCCCACGCGCGCCCAACTCCGGTTTGACTTTTCCTTCGCCGAAGCCGTCGGCTCCCTATCCGCCAAACCCATGAACCTCCAATCCATCGACCAGGTCACGCTTCTGGTTCTGCTGATCTTCTTTCTCGTGCAGGTGATCATCTACGTCTTCTGCCTGATCAAGATTGCGGAAATCCGGAAGCACGACGCCGATCCGACGCTCAAAATCGAGCTCCTGAACAACGAGGACAACCTCTTCGACGCCGGACTCTACGTCGGCCTCGGTGGCACGGTCCTCGCGCTGATCCTCGTCACGCTCGGGATCGTCGAGGCCAGCCTCATGGCCGCCTATGCCTCGACCCTCTTCGGCATCGTCTTCGTGGCCCTGCTGAAAATTCTCCACGTCCGGCCCTTCCGGCGGCGGCTGCTCCTCTCCGCCGACCGCAACCACTGATTCTTCCGTCGACCCGACCGTTCTCGACTCCACCGCCGTCATGAACCGCAGCCTTTTGCTCATTATCTGCGATTTCCTGTTGCTCAGCATGCTGGCGATGGCGCGGTTCGACGAACCCGAACCCGAGCCGCCCGCCCAGCCGCGCCCCACCGCCATGAGCGAGGAGTCCGAGTTGATCGAGGTCCTGCGCCTGTCGCTGGAGGCTGAACAGGCCTCGCGGGCCGAGCTCACGCAGGATCTGGCCGCCACGCGGGAGGAACTCGACCTCACCGCCGCCGAACTGCAGGCGCGCGAACAGCGTCTCCAGGCAACCGCCCAAACCCTGGCCGAGCGCGAACAGGCCCTCGAACGGACGCGCACCCGGGCCGAGCAACTGGCGGCCGAACGCGAACGCCTCGCCGCCGAGCAGGCCGAACAGGCACGGCTGGCCGAGGAACGTGCCCGTGAGTTGGAACAGGCCCGCCAGCAGGCCGAAGCGCTGGGACAGGATCTGGGCAGTTTGCAGGAACGCGCCACGCTGGCCCAGGAGCGGTTGCGCCTCGCTCAGGAAGAGTTGGAAAAACGCGAAAAGGCGCTGGCCGAGGCGGAGGCCCAGCGCGAGCGGCTGGCCGCCGAACGCGCCGCCATCCAGCAGGAAAAACAGCAACTCAGTACGCGCCTGGAGGTCACCGAGGCCGAAAAACGGCTCCTGGCGAAGAATTTGGAAAACGCCGAGATCGCCGTCGAGACCGAGCGTCAGGAAAAGGAGGCGCTGCGCCAGCAGGCCGAGCAGCTGACGGCGGGCGTGTCCAGCCTGGCCGCGGCGTCGACCGAGATGCAGGCGGAGCTGAAGCAGAGCCAGCCCAAGACGCTCAACGCCATCTGGCAGAGCTACAAGGAGAACGTCCTCGTGCTGGAGATTCAAAGCACCGCCGGCGGTCTTCTCGGCGAGCGCTCCGACACACGGTCAGTCCCCGCCATCCCCGTCCGGGTCAACGGCCGCTGGTATGGCCTCTTTTCCACGGTCGATACCGCGCTCAATCCCGCGGACGCGAACAGCGGGCGCCTCCGCAGGCTGTCCGCCCGGGTCCAGGTCGGCGACCGGATCGTCAACGTGCCCGGCCTTGGCTACCTGCAGGGCGATCCCCGGATCGGGGTGATCAGCCTGTCCGGCGACGCCATTGAGGCGGCCGGTTTGCCCGGCTTCACCCTGGCGCAACAGCCCTTCCGGTTTGACGAGGCGGTGCTGGTCAACCCGCGGCGCGAATTCTTCGGCGACGTCGGGTTCAGGGTAAACACCGCCTCCGACCGCTATCTCGAAATGGACCGCCGCATCTTCAGCGGGCTCTTCGGCGAGTTTTCACCTGACACCGGCGATCTTGTCTTCGCCAAGACCGGCACCCTGCTCGGCTTCATGCTGTCCGACGACACCGCCGTTCGTATCGAAAATATCAATACAGCCGATACGCTCCTCCTGGGCGACCGCTTCTCCCCCGAAACCGCCCGGGCTACCTGGGATACCCTCGACCAGCAGATCCGCCAGCTGCCCGAGGACTCCCGACCGTGAGGCAGACGGTCGCGCGTTTTCCGATCAGGACCTGCGTGTCACCGGCGCGGTCAGCCGGGCCCTTTCCCCCGTTGTCGTTGCCCGGCGCATCCGGGTCGCCTACCTGCTGACCGACCTGGATATCCACCAGAGGGTCAGCACCTACATCGATAAATACGCCCGCCGGGCCTGGAGAGATCGAAGTAGGGGCGAGCCTCAACCGCGAAGCCGCGACGGGCGCAAAGGGCTGGTACACCGGGGGGCTCGCACGGCACCACAGCGGAACGGCAAGGGCTTCATCCGCCGCAGAAGCGGAACCGCCGTCAGTGGCTCACCCGCATCTGCGTTAATCTGCGAGATCTGCGGTTCCCAATTCTGCGGACGGGAACGGCTCCTCTCGTATAATTTACCCTTACGCCAGCTCGCCGCGCATGGCATCCCCCTGGACGGCCTGGCCGAGGCGTTTGCCCATGGCGCGGTAGGTTTCGGCGGGGGAGGCTTGCCCGACCGGGGCTCCCTCCAAGCCAAGAAGCTGGTGAATCTCCGGTAGAATTGATCGGTAACGGGTGGAAAAGACAAACCGGCCGATTTCCCCGCCATCGGGCCCAGCTACGGTGACAGCCTCGGAAACCAGGCCGGTGCGGGCACCCAGGCGATGATCCGCCAGCGGCTGAATCACGGGCTGCCCGAAGCCGAACCCGGTGGGCCGGGCCAGGTGGACCGCCCCGTTGGCGTCGACGACCAGCCAGACGCGCTGGCGTTTGGCAAATTGCTCCCAGCCGCTGCCGGTGGTGAACCCTGGAAGGACCAGCTGCGGCTCGGGGAAGGCCTGCTTCAACTTGCCTGGCGGAAGCGCGGCGGTCCGCAGGCCGGGTTTCCGGCTGAGCCCGACAGCTCCGAGCATCCGGTGCAGCAGCGGGCTGAAGAGCAGCACGCGGTAGTAGCGCGCGATCCGGTAGACCCACCGGAAGACCAGCAGGCAGCTGAAAAAGAGGATGAGGTTGATCGTCAGCGCGAGACTCGGGCTGAAGACATAAATCGCCATCAGGCCAGCGGTGGTGAGCTTGAGCAGGGTTTCGAACAGCGCATCAACAAAGGGGATGGGGCTCAGGAAAATCAGCACCTCGAAGAAGAATTTCACCGCGTTGATCACGAAGATGTTGATGGCCGAGAGCGCGATCAGGAGCGTCTCGCCGGTCGCCTGGAAGAACCCGGCCTGATAAACCACGGCCACTTCTTCGCCGGCCTGCGGACTGGCCAGCGAGGACACGCCCTGGATCACCGCGATCGACACGATCCCGGCGTAGGCCTCGAGCTGGTCCACCGCCTGCGCCATCGGCTTGGTCAGTTTCATGAACTTGGGCGCGGAGGTCGCGCCGGTCAGCCCGAGAAAGGCCAGGAAGGTGAGGGGGTGGCTCAGCGTCTCGTTGCTGGTCAGCAACGGATTGCCCGCCAGGGCGTCGACCAGACCGGTCTCGGCCAGCAGCGCGGCCCCCGACAGACAGGTGATGCCGAAAAAGGGCGAGAGCGCGACCGGCGCGAGCGGGCCGAGATACTCGGCGATGGGCAGGGTGCTGGCGAAGGTGTTCCCGGTCTGGACCGGTTCGGCTACCGCCCAGAGCAGGCAGGGCAGGCCGAACACGGCGGCGATGATCAGCCACGCCTTTCCCGGGGTCGGGAAGGCGGACCAGGCAAGGCGCTTTGGAGAGCTACCGGGCAGCATGCCTCTGGCTTAGCAAAGCTGAGAGCGAAGACGAGGAAAACTATGGGTTGCGGGTGGCTGGTTGCGGGTTGCAGGCTTGCCCCGAGCCTGTCGAGGGGTGGCTGGAGACGGGCTCCTGTGGGACGCGTGGGACGCTCCCCCTGCGCGCGACTCCGGGCTCTGTGCCGTCGTGCCGCCTCTAGGCGCGGTACCGGAAGGTCGTTCCACCGTAGTGGATGGAGAGGTGGTTCTCACCGGCTGGCAGGGTCGTGGCCTCGGTGCGACCGACGACCTGAGCATCGATCCCGAAGGCCTGGCTGGTGGCGATGACGGCTTCGGCTGCCGCGGGCGCGCAGTAAACTTCCATGCGGTGCCCCATGTTGAAGACCTGGAACATTTCCTCCCAGGGGGTGCGACTGGCCTTCTGGATGGCGCGAAAGATCGGCGGTACCCGGAAGGGCTTGTCCTTGATATAATGAACGCCGGCGCCGAACCGCAGGCACTTCGTCTGCCCGCCGCCTGAACAGTGGATCAGGCCGCGTATGGCAGGCCGTTGTTCCTCCAGCAAGCGATGAATGACCGGTGCGTAGGTGCGGGTCGGGCTCAGCAGGGCGGCGCCCACCGTCAGGTCGCTGTCGGGCAGCGGATCGTCCAGATGGTAGGGGCCGCAATAGGTCATCGACCGGTCGATGTTCCCGTCGAAGGTCTCCGGGTATCGGGATGCGTAGTCGGTGTGGAGCAGGTCGTGGCGGGCGCTGGTCAGGCCGTTGCTGCCGATGCCGCTGTTGGGCGTGTCCTCGTAGGTGGCCTGTCCGTCCGAGGCCAGGCCGACAATCGCCAGACCGGGGCCGATGGCTGCCGCATCGATCACCTGGTGGCGTTTCAGCACGGCCACCGCGCAGCTGTCGACCGTCACGGTGCCGGTCAGGTCGCCGACATCCGCGGTTTCACCACCCCCGCTCCAGATGCCGATGCCGTGCCCACGCAGTTTTTCGAGAAAGGCTTCGGTGCCGGCGATCAGTTCGGCCAGCGCCTCGTCGCTGAACCGGCGGGCGTTCCGGTTGACCGTGCTCGAAAATAAAATGCGGTCGAGGGCGCCGATGCAGAGCAGATCATCGAGGTTCATGACCAGCGAGTCCTGAGCGGTGGCACGGAAGACCGACGGATCGCCGCATTCGCGAAACAACAGGTAGGCGACCAGCGACTTGGTCCCCGCGCCGTCGGCATGGATCGCCACACAGGCTTCCGGGTCTCCGGTCAGGAAGTCCGGATGGATCTTGCAAAAGGCGCCCGGAAAAAGTCCGCGGTCCAACCGGTCGACCACCGCGTGCACCGCGTCTTTCGTAGACGAGACCCCCCGCGCGCCATACCGGCCCTCCTGCCGCTTCCGCGGACCGGCGTCGCCGTCCGTGGCGGCTGCGGGCGGCTGCGGCTGCCCGATGGCCAGCACCCGGAAGCCGCTCCGTTCGCGGCCCGCCACCACGCCCTGACTTTCCAGCCACTTCACGGCGCGGACCACCGTCTGGTTCGACAAACCGGTGGCTTCCGCCAGTTTACGGACACCCGGCAGGCGCTCCCCGACCGGAATGTGTCCGGCGAGGATTGCCTGGTGCAGCGCCCGGGCGAGCGCATGCCAACGGGCACCCTGTTGATCAAGAGTCAGGTGAGTCAGCCAAGTCATGCCTGATCTGTATTTTTTAAATGGTACAGTTTGGCAAGGGGAAAGCGCATGCACTCTCCCTGTAATTATCTTTTAACTCACTGACAGTAGGCTGTTTAATGCTTTTTTGGCTGATAAATCAGGCGAAATTTCTTTCCTTTTCGTTACGGTTGTGTAACAGTGAAGACACTTTCCTGTAACATTCACCCTCCATCCCCAGGTGATCTTATGATCGTTTCAAAAGTCTCTCTTCTCAGCAGCCTTTCCCTGATCGCGGCCTCGCTCGCTTTCGGAGCTTCCACCCAAAGCGACCTGACCGTCCGGTCGGCCCCGCTCGAAGTCATCGATCGGGTGGCCCCGGCCTCCATGCCGGCCTCCGTCGACAAACGGACCGGGGACAAGGAAGCCCGGGTCGTCCTGGCCTGCACCATTCAGCCCGATGGCAAGGCCACCCACATTGCGGTGGTCAAGGCGGCTTCGGCCGATCTCATTGAGCCCGCCGTCAAGGCGCTCGAGTCCTGGACCTTCAAGCCGCGCAAGGTCGATGGCGAAACCGTCGCCACCCGCGTACTGGTGCCCTTCCGTTACCTGCCGACCGGCAGCGAGCGTGTTCCCGGCGCGGTGGTTGCCGGCAAGGAGTAATACTCCTCCCCGGAACGGACCGGTTAACGGCACCGGGCGGGTAACCGTCCCCGGTGACCGCCCGGGTAAAGAGCCCTACGGTCTGACCCCTGACGGCTGCGGTTTAAAAATGATTCAAACCGCGTGCCCACGCCTGAAGGCGCGGCCACGCGTACAGGGCTTTTACCCCGCGCAGCCTACCGGAATTTACTCTTCTTCCTGACCCGGCGGGTCGTAGTCCGGGTGGCGGGCACGGACGATCCAGAGGCCGATGGCGGCGAGGATGGCCAGGCTGAATGGGCCCATGGCGATGAGGGGCCCGAGCAGGTCATTGAAGTGGAAGTAGCTGTATTCCATCGCGGGAAAGCGGATGGGTATCGATGTCACCGCCGCTCAGGCGGGTCAAGCGGGCTGCGACGGGTCGTGTCGACTTTTCGCACATCGAGGATTTCCACCGGCTCGACAGGGACTTCGGGCAGGCCCTTTCGGGTGGTTGTCGGGATTTTGCTGATGGCATCGACGACCTCCATGCCACTGGTGACCCGGCCAAAGACGGCGTATCCGAAATTCACCGCGCCGTGGTCGAGGTTCGGGTTGTCCGAAACATTGATGAAAAACTGGGCGTTGCCGGAGTCCTTTTCCATCGTGCGTGCCACCGCGATGGTGCCCCGTGTGTTTTTGAGCCCATTGAAGGCTTCGTTCGGCAGGTTGGGCTTGGTCGGTTCTTTCCGTTCCAGCTCCGGGGTGAAGCCACCGCCCTGGATCATGAAGCCGTCGATCACCCGGTGGAACAGCGTGCCCTGGTAGAAGTCTTCCTCCGCGTATTCGAGAAACTGAGCCACGGTCTTGGGCGACTGGTTGTGGAAAAGTTCCAGGCGGATATCACCCGCAGTCGTTTCCATCACGACCTCGGAGGTGACTACCGGCAGGCGGTAGCGGTCGATGTCCCGATTGATCGGGCGGTTGCGCTCCCGACAACCGGTGGTTGCCACCAGCAGGAGCGCCATCAGGCCCCAAAGCCCGAGTGGGCAAAGGCTGCGCCGGGTACGAGGAGGCATTCCGGAAAGAAAAGAAGGCATGGTGTGAGGGGTGTCTCCGGGTTAGCTGCTCCGGCCGCCGGGACAAGGCAATTCTGCAGTCAGCGTGTCGCCCGTCGAGGTTCCTCCCGGCCCGCCGGCGAGGACGATTTCAGGGAATTTTCACTTTCGCGGGGTCGAATCCCAGTTCCGGCCAGGCCAGGCCGAGGCGATCGAGTTGCTCCACGATGATGCGGGCGATGATGATGTTCCGTACCCATTTCCGGTTGGAGGGGATGATGAACCAGGGCGCATGGTCGAAGCTGGTCCGTTCGAAAACCTCGTTGTAGGCATCCATATAATCTTCCCAGCGTTCGCGGGCCACCAGGTCGCTGGGATCGAATTTCCACTGCTTGTGGGGCTCCTTGAGGCGGCTTTCCAGGCGCTCGCGCTGCTCCTCTTTGTCGATATGGAGGAAAAACTTGAGCAACAGGACGCCTTCGTCGGCCAGCATCCGTTCCCAGGCGTTGATGTGGTCGAAACGGGCGCGCCAAATCGTCTCCGGGGCCAGCTTGTTGACCCGCACGGCGGTCACATCCTCGTAGTGGCTGCGATCGAAGAGCTTGATCTGGCCCTTGGCCGGCGAGTGCTGCGTGACGCGCCAGAGGTAGTCCCGGTCCAGCTCCTCGGGTGTCGGCTTGTTGAAGCTGGCGACGCTGAATCCGATGGGATTGGCGTACCGGAAGACGTGCCGGATGGTGCCGTTCTTGCCACTGGTGTCCATACCCTGCAGGACGATCAGCACCTTATGCTGCTTCTGGGCGAAGAGCTGCATCTGGAGGTCGCCCAGGCGGCGCCCGAGGTCGTCGACCAGCTGGTAACCTTCCTTCTTCGGAAAATCGAACGACTCCCGGTCATCGACCGGCCAGCGGCGAACATCGACCCGGCTCTGGGGCTGGACGCGGTAGGGCTCGGACTGGCTGGTGGCGACGGGCGGGGCTTCCATAACCATGCGTCTGGACCTTAGGCGAGGGCGGGGATGCGGTTCAAAACATTATACGGCATGGGAATCACTTCGCGAGGACGTCAGGCCCCGATGGCCTCCTCCAGCAAGGCCCGCAGTTCGCTGTGGTCGCGGGCGACGGGCAGCTGAGGTTCGTCCGCGACCAGCGAATCGGGGGGACGGAAAAGAAAGCCCCGGTCGGCCGCCAGCAACATGGTCCGGTCGTTGTAGGAATCACCGGCCGCGAAGACGCGGAAATTCAATCCCTGGAAGGCTCTGACCGCCTGCTGCTTCTGGTCGGGCTGGCGCAGCCGGTAGCCGGCGATACGTCCGTCCTCGGCGATCTCGAGGTTGTGGCAGAAGAGGGTGGGGAACCCGAGCTTGGCCATGAGGGGACCGGCAAACTCTTCAAAGGTGTCCGACAGGATGATCGTCCGGGTGCGGCTGCGCAGCCAGTCGACGAATGCCACGGCACCGGGCAGGGGCTCCAGCGTGTCGATGACCTCGCGAATATCGGCGATCCCGTACGATTCCCCGGCCAGGATATCCAGCCGGTACTGCATCAGGACATCGTAGTCCGGCTCGTCCCGGGTCGTCCGCTTCAGCGCCGCGATCCCCGTCTTGTCGGCGAAGGCCATCCAGATTTCGGGGATCAGCACGCCCTCCAGGTCGAGACACACGATGTCCATGGGCGCGGATGTTTTCTTCCCCTTCGGGGGAGTCAACCTGTTTCACGCGCCCAGACTGTCGTCCTGAGCCAGCCGTTGGCCCGGTCCCGTGTCCAGCGTCGGCGGTAGCCCAGCGCCTCCAGGGCGGGGGCGGGGTCGACCACGCGGTCCACCCCGATGCCCGTGGTTCTCCGGAAAAACGCGTAAAGCCCGCGCAGGCCCCAATGCCGCCAGCCACGCGGCGCCGGGGGTTCCACGAAATCCGCCACCACCCAGCGGGCGTCCGGTTTGAGGTGTTTGTCCACCCGCCGAATGACGGCCCCGAGGTTATCGGCCGGAAAGCAATCCAGGCAAAAGCAGGTCAGACAGGTGTCGCAGGGGGCCAGCCCGTGCAGGTCACCCGTCTCCAGGTCTGCCTGCAACCAGGTCAGGGCTGCGGCGTGCGGCAGGCGACGGACCCGTTCCCTGGCCCGCCGCAACAGGGCCGAACTGCCGTCCACGATCACGGCGCCTCGCCCGCGGCCGGTCTGGAGAGCCCGGGTCAATGCCCGCCCGTTGCCCTCGCCGAGAAAGAGTACCCGGTCGCCTGGCCGGAGGGCGCCCACGGCATCCCGGCGCACCCGCTGCAGCAAGGGGCCGGAAAGCAGGTATTCCAGACCGGAATAGACCGGTGCCAGCCGATCGAAGCCCGGGGCGGTCGATACCTGCTCCTTACCTGCCATGAGTTGTCAGGAGGACGCCGGCTGCGACGAGGGCACCCATGGCGCCCAGCCAACGGTCCGGGCCGCTCCGCCACCCCCGGGGGCGCCAGCCCAGCCAGAGCAGGCTGAGCGCGGTCACCAGCAGCCCCAGCGACCGGAGACCCTCCGCCGTGGCTTCGGTCGAAAACCAGGCTGCGCCAGCGATCCCTGCCCCCAATCCGGCAAAACACCCTATCCAGCTGCGGTCGGATTCGCGGGATGCGGTCGCCGCAGGCGGGGCGTGGCGCGCGTCCAGGCGGGCCACGCAGACGGCATTGGCCGCACAGACGAACCCGAAGGCCCAAACGGCGGGCGTTGGCGGAAAAACCGCCGGACCCGGCGCGAGGATGGCGATGCCCCCGGCAAACAGCACGCCAACGAGCAGCGGTTTGACGGGGAGCACTGCCCGTTCCGGCAAAAACGGGTAGGCGACCGCCAGCGCCGCCAGGATCAGACAACCCGTCCATTCCGTCGGGCTGAGGGTGTTCGCCGCCAGCGCGAGTGCCAGTCCGAGCACGATCAGCCATCCGCTCGCAATGGCGCGTGGATAACGCCGGTGCGGCCCGTAACGCGGCGGCAGGGCATCGGAATCGTGGGCCCGCCGGGTATCGATCCATCGGTCGGCGGCATAGGCGAGGGCAATGGCCAGGGCGAATAAAAGCCAGCGTTCGGTGGCAGGCGCCGTCCAGGATTGTGGCCAGAGCGCGACGGCCCAGACCAGACCGATGGCCGCTGCATCCAGACCCAATGCCGAAAACCAGCCAGGGCCGTTGGGCGGCAAGCGTGTGATGGGCGACATGGCTTCGTGACTTTCCGCGGCGATCGGTATCCTGCAAGGGTCTTCCGGCGGTTACGGCGGGAATAATCCCCGCCGACCCGTCTCAATCAGAGTATGATGCGTTCCCCAAAAAGCCTGTTTCGGTTGGATCAGCGATGCTCCGTCCTGCTGGGTCTGTTGCTGACCTCCACGCTGATCGCCGGCCCCGTGAAAAACGGTTTCGATCTGTCCGACGCGTCGGTCCCCGCCGACGAAGTGATGTCCGGCGGACCGGGCCGCGACGGCATCCCCGCCATCGATGAGCCGCGCTTCATCGACCCCGGCGACGCGGATTTCCTCAAGCCGGATGACAAGGTCATCCACGTCAGCCTGAAGGGCGAACACCGGGCCTATCCGGTGCGGATCCTGGACTGGCACGAGGTGGTCAACGACACGATTGCCGGCGAGCCTGTGGCGGTGACCTATTGCCCGTTGTGCCGTACGGCGATGGTCTTCCACCGCGAGATCGACGGAGAGGTCACCTCCTTCGGGGTCTCCGGCCTGCTCTACAACAGCGATGTCCTGCTGTACGACCGCGCCAGCGAGAGCCTCTGGTCGCAACTGAAGACGGAGGCCGTCTCGGGTCCGCACAAGGGAAAGAAACTCGAGTGGTTGCCCAGCACCGTCATGACCTGGGAGGGGTGGCGCGAGCGTTTCCCCAAGGGTAGGGTCCTGTCCAAAAAAACCGGTTACTCCCGCCCCTATTGGCGCGATAATTACCGGGACTACCACGACAGCCCCAATCTCATGTTTCCGGTCAATGGCGTCCGGGAGATTCCCGGTCTGAAGCCGAAATCGCTTGTGGTCGGCACCGTCATTGATGGTCAGCCCGCCGCCTTCAAAGTGGATGACCTGCCGAAAGGGCAGCCCATCCAAACACGCGTCGGCGGCACGCCGGTTCTGATTCTCCGCGATGCCGACAGCGACGCCGTGACCTTTACCCGGCCCGAAACCGGGGAATGGCTGCCCGGCACGCCGGCCTACTGGTTTGCCTGGAGCGCCTTTTATCCCGAATCCGAGATCTGGACGGCCGCTCTGGCCGAAAAAGCGTCGGAGGCATCGGGCAAGGGCGCCGGCCCGGGCTGATGGCGCCCTCGCGGCTGGAAAGTGTCCTCGAAATGGATACGCTCCGGCATGCACGCCAGGCACCGTTTCCCTTTCACCGCCTGCCTGACGGCCTGCCTGCTGGCCGGCTGCGCACTGGATCGCGGTGACCTGGCCGAGGAGCCGGCGCGCGAGCGGCTGCGCGAGGCCTTTGTCGAGGCGACCAATCAGGCCGATGCCGGTGCCCTGATGGCATTGTTTCACCTCGAGGGCGTCGAGAAACGCGACCGGCAGCTCCTGCGGGCGGGTCTGGAGCGTGAAGTCGGCCTGCCCATCGAGTCGATTCGGTTCGAGGCCGTCCCGCCCGGGGATACCATTGATTACGTATTTCAGGGCCGGCGCTACGGACCGACCCTGGAACCAACCTTCCGGATGAAGGTCGTTTACGGGACCGAAGACGGTTTTACCTCCAGTTTCCTGGTCGGTATGGAGGACGGAGAAGCCCGGCTGATCACGGCCGCCCCCGTGTCGGATCCGGACAACGGTCGAGCCGGCAGTCCCGATGGGGAAGGTTGACCCTGGCGACGGTCTGCACTATCCATTTGACCCTGGTTTCCTGCCTCGTTCATTGCCTGATAGCGGGAGATGTCTTCGTTTCCCGTCTGCCAATCCGTTCAAAACGATCCTCTTTCCCTGCTTATGAAAATCAAAGCCTACCTGAAACCCACCTGTGGCTGGAGCATGGGCGTACGCGCCATCCTCAAAAAGTACGACCTTCCCTACGAAGACCTCGATATCATCAATAATCCCGCGATTTACGCCGAAATGGTGGAAAAATCCGGCCAGCACCTCTCTCCCTGCGTGGAGATCGACGGCGTGATGCTCGCCGACGTCAGCGGCGAGGAAGTCGAGAACTACATGCTGAGTAACCAACTGGTGGATTCGAGCGACGCCGAAACCGACGTGCCGACCAACCAACCCTGCTCCGACGAGGAGCACGAGCGGATGCGCTCGCAGACGATTCGCTTCTTGTAATTTCGTCTCCGGGGCATGTCCTGCTAGGCAAGCCCATGCTGTTCGGGAACCCCGGTTCCCCAGTCAAGCCGCCCCGCGAGGCGGCTTCTTCATCTCCTTTTCTTTCCTTCGCCTCTTACCATCATGGCCCAGATTATCCCTTCGCCGCTCTACCGGACCGAAGACGAGCACGACGCCTGCGGTGTCGGCTTCATCGCCAACATGCACGGTCGTGCCAGCTATGACATCCTTGATCGCGCCATCGTCGGCCTGAAAAACCTCGCCCATCGCGGGGCCATCGACGCCGATGCCGTCACCGGCGACGGCGCCGGGGTGCTCACCCAGATCCCCAAGCCCTTTTTCGAAAAGGTGCTGGACGGTATGAAGGTCGAGCTGAGCGAGGGCGAGGGCTTCGGCGTGGGCATGATTTTTCTGTGCCGCAACGACAAGGCTGCTCGCGACGCCGGCAAGGCCATTTTTGAAAAGGCGGTCGAAGCCGAGGGCTTTGATTTCCTGGGCTGGCGCAAGGTGCCGGTTGATACCGGGTGCCTCGGTCAGAAAGCCGAACTGACCCGGCCCTTCATTGTACAGGCGCTCATCCGCCGACCGGCCGACATTAATGAGAGCGATTTCGAGCGGAAGCTGCTCCTTATCCAGAAAACCGCCGACCGCACCGCCCGCGCCGAGGCCGTTTCCGACTTCTACATCGTCAGTCTGAGTTGCCGGACCGTCACCTATAAAGGGCTCCTCAACGCCCCGCAGGTCCGCCGCTTCTTCGTCGATCTCAAGTCGCCCCTTTTCCAGACAGCCTACGCCATCTTCCACCAGCGGTTCGCTACAAACACCTTCCCGGACTGGAACAAGGCGCAGCCTTACCGGATGCTCGCCCACAACGGCGAAATCAATACCATCCGCGGCAACCGGAAAAACATGGCCGCCCGCCAGTTTTCGGACGAGCACGGCGTCTGGGGCGACCGGTTCAAAGACCTGCAGCCCATGGTGCAGCCCGACATGTCGGACTCCGCCAGCTTCGACAACGCGCTGCAACTCACGACGGTCGGCGGTCGCCACTGCATTCATGGCGTGTCCATTATGATGCCCTCGGCCTGGGAAAACAACCCGGGCCTGTCGCCCGAAGTACGCGATTTTTACAAGTATCACGCCGTCATGATGGAGCCGTGGGACGGTCCCGCCGCCATCGTGTTCACCGACGGCCGGTTCATTGCCGCCGCCCTCGACCGCAACGGCCTGCGGCCCGCCCGCTACAAGGTGTACGACGACGGGACGGTCATCCTCGCTTCCGAAATCGGCCTCATTCCCGGCTGGGGAGCCAGGACCGTGGAGGCCAACCGGCTCGGGCCCGGCCGCATGCTGGCCGTCGACCTGCAGGAATCGCGGCTGCTCCGCGATGAGGAAATCAGGCGGTTTTGCGCTTCGCAGGGTGACTACAGCGACTGGTGCCGGCGCTGTATCCATAATATTCATACACTGGCGGGCGACGATGCCGCCTGGGACGCTCCGACTTCCCGGGAAAAGGACCTGCTCCCGCTTCGGGTGGCCAACGGCATCGACGTCGAGGAGGAGAAACTGATCCTCCTGCCGATGATCGAGAACGGGAAGGAGGGCCTCGGCAGCATGGGCGACGACACGCCGCTGGCGGTCATGTCGCGCAAGCCGCGCCTCCTCTATACCTATTTCAAGCAGCTCTTCGCCCAGGTCACCAATCCGGCCATCGACTCGCTTCGCGAGCGCATGGTCATGTCGCTTAAAATGCACCTGGGCGGGCGCCTCGGGCTCTTCGACGACATGGTGAAGGACCATGCCTTTCTGGCGCTCGATACACCCGTCCTCTTCGACCACGAGTACGACCGGATTTTCACGGCCGATTTCCTCAAAGGTACCGTCTTCAAGCTCAGCCTGAACTGGGAAGTGGCCTCCGGTCCCGAGGGGATGGAGCCCGCGCTGAAACGGTTGCGGGCCGAAGCCCGCAAGGCCGTCGAAGACAAGGGAGCCCGCGTTCTTATCCTGTCCGACCGCGGTGTCGGGCCGAAGGAAGCGGCCATCCCCACGCTGCTCGGCGTGGCTGCGGTGCACAGTGAGTTGGTGCAGGCCGGCAAGCGGATGCAGTGCGATATCGTGGCCGAATCGGCCGAAGTGCGCGACGTTCATCAGATGGCCTGTGTCCTCGGTTTCGGGGCCAACGCCATTTATCCGTATTTCGCTTTCGACGTGATTCGCTCCCTCGTCCGGGAGGGCAAGGCGCAGGAAGGCCTGTCCCCGGAGGAGGCAATCCGCAACTACCGCACAGCCATCGACAACGGCATCCTCAAGATCATGTCGAAAATGGGTATCAGTACGCTCTTCAGCTATCAGGGCGCCGCCATTTTCGAGGCGCTGGGTGTCAGCAAGAAGGTGGTCGACGACTGTTTTACCAACACCGCCTGCCCCATCGGCGGTATCGGCTACGAGCACATCGCGACCGAGACCCTGACCCGCCACGCCGAGGCTTTCGCCTCCCAGGAAGAGCTCGCCCTCGACTCAATGGGCTACTTCGCCGTCAAGAAAGGCGGAGAAGGTGAATTCCATGGCTGGAACCCCAAGGTCGTTTCCGGGATGAACCTGTTCAACCGCAAGGGCGGCGAGTTCAGCCAGTTCAAGACTTTCCGGGATGCCAGCGATTTCCATCAGCCGACCACCATCAAGGACCTGCTCAAGTTCCGCTATCCCAGGGATAAGGCGGTCCCGCTCGACGAGGTGGAGGGCATCGAGGACATCCGGCGCCGGTTCACCACCGCCGGCATGTCGCTGGGAGCGCTCTCGCCGGAGATGCACGAGTGCCTCGCCGTCGCCATGAACCGGATCGGCGGCAAGTCCAACTCCGGTGAAGGGGGCGAAGACCCGCGTCGTTTCCATCCCGATGAAAACGGTGACAGCGCCAACAGCGCCATCAAGCAGGTTGCCAGCGGTCGATTCGGCGTATCGGCGGAATACCTCAGCAATGCCCGCGAAATCGAGATCAAGATCGCCCAGGGCGCCAAGCCCGGTGAGGGTGGCCAGCTCATGGGCTGGAAGGTCAGCCCGCTCATCGCGCGGCTGCGATTCAGTGTGCCCGGGGTCACGCTGATTTCGCCTCCCCCGCACCACGATATTTACTCCATCGAAGACCTGGCCCAGCTCATCTTCGACCTGAAGGAGGTCAATCCGCGCGCGAAGGTCTGCGTCAAGCTCGTCTCCAGCTCGGGGGTCGGCACCATCGCCGCGGGGGTCGCCAAGGCCTACGCCGACGTTATCCTGATTTCCGGCCATGACGGCGGGACCGGCGCCTCGCCCCTCTCCTCCATCAAGAATGCCGGCTCCGCCTGGGAAATCGGTCTCGCCGAAGCCCACCAGGTGCTGATGATGAACGGCCTCCGCAGCCGGGTTGTTCTTCGCACGGACGGCGGCATGAAGACGGGGCGCGATATCGTGCTGGCCGCTATTCTGGGTGCCGAGGAATACAACTTCGGCACGGCTGCACTGATTGCCGGCGGCTGCGCGATGTTCCGTGTCTGTCACCTGAACAGCTGTCCGGTGGGGGTCGCCACCCAGCGCGAGGACCTGCGGGCCAAGTTCAAGGGCAAGCCGGAGTACATCATCAACTTTTTCAACGCGGTCGCCAATGACGTGCGTATCATCATGGCGAAACTCGGCCTGCGCACGATTGATCAACTGGTCGGTCGGACCGATCTGCTCGAGCAACTCGACGATCCGGCCAATCCCAAAACCAAGACGATCTCCTTTGCCGGGATTCTCCACAACCCGGATCCAAGCGGCGAGCTGGACCGCATCCACACCCGCGAACGAAACGACCGCTTCGGCAACGAGGGCTCGCTCGACGACCAGATCCTGCAGGAGGCCAAGGAGACGCTCACGCACCGCAAACCCATCTTCAACGGCACCTACAAGATCACCAATGTGAACCGCAACGTCGGCACCAGGATGTCCGGCGAGGTCGCCTACATGCACGGTAATCAGGGCCTCCAACCCGGCACGGTAAACCTTACCTTCAAGGGAAGCGCCGGCCAGAGCTTCGGCACGTTCCTTGTTCAGGGCATCCGGCTCCAGCTCTTCGGCGAGGCCAACGACTATGTCGGCAAGGGCATGAACGGCGGCGAAATCGTCATCCGGCCCCGCGAAAACGAGTCCTTCGCCTGGCACGAAAACATCATCATGGGCAATACCTGCCTCTACGGCGCGACCGGCGGCTACCTCTTCGGCGCCGGGGGCGCCGGCGAACGATTCGCCGTCCGCAACTCCGGAGCCACCACGGTCGTCGAAGGCGTCGGCGAACATGCCTGCGAATACATGACACGGGGCACGGTCGTCGTACTCGGGCCGACCGGGCGCAACTTTGGCGCCGGTATGTCCGGCGGCCTTGCCTTCGTCTGGGATCCGGATGAAACGCTCGAGACCAACCTCAATCCGGAGATGGTTTTCCTGGAGCGACTCGACAACAACAGCGAGATTGAAGCCCTTTTCAGGATCGTCCAGCTGCACGCCCGGCTCACCACCAGTCCGCACGCCCAGCGGCTGCTGGATAACTGGGACAACACCCTTCGCCAGTTCTGGCGCGTCGCTCCCCACACCGCCCCGGATGTACCCAAGCCCGTTTTCAATCTGAACGAGGAAATCGAGTCCATCCTCGTCTGAGCGAACCGGTGGTCGCTCGCATGTCCGGTCCGGTTTCGCCCGAACCCCGACCGCCGGGTCCGGAGCCCCGCCCCGTTTCCGTCGGACTCCACGGTGACCGGCGCATCGATCCCTTTGCCTGGCTGCGCGACGATTCGCGCCGGAACCCGTCCGTCCGTGCGCACCTCGAGGCGGAGAATGCCTACGCCGCGGCCGCGCTTTCGCGGGCCGCCTCCATGGAAAAACCGCTCTACCGGGAACTGCTCAACCGTATCCAGGAAACGGATACCAGTGCACCCGTTCGGGACGGAAACTGGGTCTACCAGGCGCGGACCGAGGCAGGGAAGGCCTATCCGGCCTATTGGCGCTGGCGGGCCAGTGCTTCGCCGGAGACGGCCACCTGCTTCTTCGACGGAAACCGGGAGGCGGCCGGACGCCCTTACTTCAGCCTGGGTTTGTTCGAGTTGTCCCCGGACGGCCGCTGGCTGGCCTGGGCGCTGGATGAAACGGGCAGCGAGGACTATGTGCTGCGTATCCGGGATTTGGATACGGGCGAAGACCTGCCCGGAACGATCCCCGGCGTGGCGGAGTCCGCCTGTTGGCTTCCGGATGGTTCCGGGCTGTTTTACACTGAGCGGGATGAAGCCTGGCGCCCCTGGCGCGTCCGCCACCACACCTTCCTTCCCGGGAACCCGCTGAAGGCGGAGGGTGACCCTGTCCTGTTCGAGGAGATCGACGGCCGTTACTGGGTGTCCGTCGACCTGACCCAGGATCGGTGCTGGGTGCTGATTCACCTCGCCAGTTCCGAAACGGGGGAAGTCCACGGGCTGCCGGTCGATGCACCGGATACGGCCCTGCGCTGTCTCTGGTCTCGCCGAACCGGCGTCGAGGTCAGCCTGGACCACCAGGTGGACCGCTGGCTCGCGGTCACCAACCGGGACCACCCGGAGTTCGGCCTGTTGGCGGCCCCGGACAGCAGCGATGATCCGGGCTGGCAGGCGGTCTGGGAGCCGGCCGCCGGTGAAACGCTGGAGGACTGCCTGCCCCTGGCCGCCTATACGGTTTGTCAGGTGCGGGTAGACGGCCAGGTGCACCTGGATGTGCAGCCCCGGGGCGGCGACGCCTGGCGGCGGTATCGGGATCGCCCGGAACCGCATGCGCTTGCCCTGGGTGAAAATCCAGCCTTCGAGGTCGACCGGGTGCGCCTGACAAGCAGTGACCCGGTGACGCCACCCGTCGACGCCGATCTCGAGCTGAACGGTTTTGGACGGACGGTGATCAAGGCTCATCCCGTCCCGCCCGGTCACGATCCGGCTGCTTATCGAGTGGAACGGCTAACCGTCCGATCCGCCGACGGGACCCCGGTCCCCGTGACGCTTGTCAGCCCCGCCCGTTCCTCCGGATCGGCTCCGTTGTACCTGTACGGCTACGGGGCCTACGGGGCTACCCTGGACCCCGACTTCAATCCGCATTGGCTGACCTTCCTGGAGCGGGGCTGGCGTTGCGCCATCGCCCATGTTCGAGGAGGTGCCTTCCTGGGCCATGCCTGGTATCAGGCCGGCAAATACGCCGGCAAGCGTCGGTCGATTGAGGACTTTGTCGCGGTTGCCCGGGGTTTGGTCGCCGCCGGCTTGACCACGACCGGGCGAATCGTCCTCCACGGCGCCAGTGCCGGCGGATTCCTGCTCGGCGCCGCCTTGAATGCAGCCCCCGACTGTTGTGCCGCAGCGGTGCTCGACGTGCCCTTCGTGGATGTGCTCAACACCATGCTGGATCCGACTCTGCCCCTGACCGAGGGCGAGTACGAGGAATGGGGTGACCCCCGTGAGCCGGAAGCCTACGCCTGGATCCGGGACCTCGCGCCCTATGAAAACCTGCCTGAGGGCGTGCGGTTTCCCCGGGTGCTGGCGACCGCCGGCCTGCACGATTCCCGCGTCGGCTACTGGGAGGCCGCCAAGTGGGTGGCACGCGCCCGAACCCGGGTGGTCAACCCGGCGGACCTGTTCCTGCGGTTGGAAACCGCCGCCGGCCATTTCGGCGAAAGCGGCCGCTATGCCCGCCTGCGCCAGCGCGCCCGCACCTATGCCTTTCTCCTCGATGCGCTGGAGGCTCACCACCGATCAGAGAGTGGCTGATGGCCTTTCCTTCATTCGAATGAGCGGCGAAGCGGATAGGGCCGGCGCTTGCGCCGTGCCGACGAGCCTGCAGGCGTTCGGTGGTTATCGGGTTGCGCGGTGACCTGCCGCGAGCGACAGCCCTGCAGGAAGAATGAATGACCGCCCGTTTCCCCGATTCTGGTGAGCCATGCGGGTCAGGCCTCGTCCTCAAACAGATTGTCCTGTTCGGGGATGGAATCACCCGTATAGGGCGGCTGATCGCGGTCGCGCTTGTGCAGGTGGCGCGGTGGCTTGCGGACCTTGCGGGCGAGCGCGGCATCCTGATTCTCGATGATGCTTTCACCGATCTGGCGCACATGGAGCTGCAGCCAGCGGGCGGTCGGGCTGCCCGGCCGGTAGTCGGCCGGCCCGAAGTTGTCGATCCGTCCCACGGCGCGCAGCATGTCGTTCTGGGCAAATTCGTCTTCGTTGTCCGGATTGTAAACCGCGTAGGTCCGGCCGCCGCCCTTGCGGACCACGGAGAAGGCCGGCACGTCGCTGGGACCGTCCGCAATGTAGATCATGCGATCCATCGGGACGCGTCGGTCCTCGTAGCTCATGGCCGCGTTGACATCGATGTCCGGGTTCTTGTTGGTGCCCTTGTTGATCTCGAAGATGAACCGGGTCTTGATCGTGTTGTCCACGATGATCCCGATCTGCGAGATCTCCGGATCCATCGGGAGTGATAACTCGGTCTGGCTCAGGAAATGAGGCGGCAGCGGGTTTTCGATGAACTCACACCCGAAAATCCCGTCCACGTGGCCGGCGATGGCGCTGCCCCGGATCATTTCCGCCAGCCCCGTCGACACGATGTAATGCTCCAGCTGGATGTCGCGTTTGGCGAACTCGGGCTCCTCCGCCACCAGCGTCCGCAGCTGCATAAAAAACTCGGGCAGCCCCGGGTAGAAGGCCAGCTCCGCCCCCAGCTCACGCAGGCGCCGGTTGGTCAGGCCCTTCATCGGGCCGTTCCGGATGTAGCTCAACAGGTGATTGAGGTAGATCGTTTCCGGCGAAACGTGGTGACCGCGCTGCTGGTAGACCGCCGGCAGCTGGTTCACCTCCTCCCAGAAAGCCTTTTCATCCACCCCGTAGGCCTCGAACAACGGGCTCTGCATGTAGCCGGGGAGAAGCGTTTTGTCGAAGTCCCAGATGCACGCGATGGTGGTCTGGGCGTGAAGCGGGTTGGCGGGGCTGGAGGTCATGACGATCGGAAATGCGCCGGAACGGCCGTGCCGGGTTTGTGCGAAAGTTGCCTTCAACCTTGGCAGCCTTCGCCTTCCTCCGCGAACATATTGCTTTCGCCCATGCCTCCCTCCGCTCTCTCAGGTCTTCCCGCCCTCGCGCCCTTTCGCCGTCGCCGCGATGAACTGGATGCCGCCATGCAGGATCCGGATTTCTTCGCCGACCCCCGACGGGCGGCCACCCTCTCGCGGGAACACCAGAAACTGTCCCGGCTGATTGACCAGTATGCCGCGCTCGAGTCGGCCGACCGGCAACGCGCCGAAGCGCAGGCCATCCTCGCGGATGAGGGTGCTGACGAGCAAATGCGCGAACTGGCGGAGGCCGAGGTGGCCGACCTGGAGAGCAAGATCCAGTCGCTCCGCGACCGTGTTCTGATGCTGATGGTACCGCCGGAGGCCACCGACGACCGCAACATCGTCGTTGAAATCCGGGCCGGTGCCGGCGGTGATGAAGCCAGTCTCTTCGCGGGCAGCCTGTTCCGGATGTACAGCCGGTACGCCGAGATGCGTGGCTGGACGAAGGAACTGCTGAGCGTCAGCGAGTCCGAGGCCGGCGGGTTCAAGGAGGTCATTTTCATGCTCAAGGGCGAGGAGGCGTATCGACATCTCAAATACGAAAGCGGGGTCCACCGCGTTCAGCGGGTACCGGTGACCGAGAGCCAGGGGCGGATCCATACCTCGACCGCCACGGTCGCGGTGTTGCCCGAGGCGCAGGAGGTTGACGTGCAGATCGACCCGGCCGATCTGGAGATCTCGGTGGCGCGGGCCAGCGGGCCCGGCGGCCAGGGCGTCAACACCACTGACTCCGCCGTCCAGATCCTGCACAAACCAACCGGCATGCTGGTCTTCTGTGCCGACGAGCGCTCGCAGCTGAAGAACAAGACGAAGGCACTGACCGTCCTGCGTTCGCGGCTGCTCAAGCTGAAGCAGGAGGAGGAGCGGGCGAAAGAGGCGGCGCACCGGAAGAGCCAGGTGGGCACCGGCGACCGGTCCGAACGGATCCGCACCTACAATTTTCCCCAGTCGCGCATGACCGACCACCGGATCAACTTCACCACACACAACCTGGACGGGCTCATGGACGGCGAACTGGACGAGGTCCTCGAAGCCCTCGAAAAGGCCGACCTGCAGAGCCGGATCGACAACCTGCTGGCCGAAACAGCCGGCTGAGGCATCGCGCCATGCAGACCGTTCTCGATATCCTGCAGAAGGCGGAGGGCTATTTCCGCGAGAAGGGCGTGCCCAACCCGAAAATCGATGCCGAGTGGATCGTCGCTCATGTCCTCGGCAAGCAGCGGCTCCAGCTTTTTCTTGAATTCGAGCGCCCATTGACCGAGGCGGAACTGGACGGCATCCGGCCGCTGGTGCGTCGCCGGGCCAGACGCGAACCGCTCCAGCATATCCTCGGGACCACCCCCTTCTGTGGCCTGTCGCTGAAGACGGATCCCCGCTCCCTCGTGCCCCGGCCCGAGACCGAGGAACTCGTCGAGTGGATCGTCGAAGCTGAGAGCAACCCCCCGCCGAAGTGTATCCTTGATCTGGGTACAGGCTCCGGTGCGATCGCCCTCGCGCTGGCCGCCGCGTTTCCCAGGGCCGCCGTCACCGCCGTCGATGTCAGTCCCGACGCGCTCGCGCTGGCGCAGGAAAACGCAGCAGCCAACGAGTTGGTCGAGCGGGTCACCTTCCACGAATCGGACTGGTACGCCGGTCTGTCCGGTCAAACCTTTGACCTGGTGGTGGCCAACCCGCCCTACCTCAGCGATGCCGAGGTGGCGTCCGCCGAACCAGAGGTGCGCGAATTCGAGCCCCGGGAGGCGCTGGTCTCTGCCGACGCCGGCACGGCTGCGCTGAAGGCCATCATCGCCGGCTTTCCCGACCACGCGCGACCGGGAGCCCGGCTGTATTGCGAAACCGGCATCGCCCAGGAGGCCTTCCTCCGCGAGACCGCCGAAGCGGCCGGTCTCACCGACCTCACCGTCCGCAAAGACCGCAGTCACCGCCCGCGGCTCTTCCGGGCGAAACGAGTGGATTCGGGCGTGTAGGGCCGGCGCTTGCGCCGTGCCGCAGGGCGAACCCGGGAGGATCGTTGGCCTTGCGGCACTGTTCATCTTGACCCTCCCGGTTTATTTTTAACCATCTCCACACGCTCGGTCCTGTCTTCTGATCCCGCCTGTTTACCTTATGCATTCTGTTGATCTTCGCTCAGGGCCGCTTGCGCGTGGCCTCGTTCTTTTTGCTTTTGTCGTCGCGGTTTTCATTCAACTCCCCCTTCGGGCGGATTATTTCCAAGGTCCGATCAGTGCCGACGGGCGCCTCATCACTGAAGGCGAGCTGAAGAAGCTCACTATTGATGCCTTTGACGGCGAGCTGTTCTACGGCTATGTCGGCTCAGCGCTCTTTGTCGGGCCCAAACCCGAGGCGATGCGGCTGGCGAACTTTTTCGGCCTGGCCCTGGAGTCGCTCGCGGTAAAGGACGCTGTGCTGTTGCTCAGTGACGGCGGGGTCGTCCATCGGCTCGACCTGCGGACGGGCGTAGTCTCGGTGCCGAATGTCCCGCATGTAAGGAGCGTCGAGGCGGCGGGCGAGCTGTTTTTCGCCATCGCGCAGGAGGGCGTCATTCTGGTGTCCGAAGACGGCAAGCAATGGGAGGAAGCGGCCTATTTTCATCGCGGTGCACGCGTGCACGAGCCCGTCTATGGCGACGGCAAATACCTGATCCTCTGGGGCGGCAACGTGCAGGGGATGGACCGCCGCGAAATGCTGATTTCCGAGGATGGAAAAAATTTCCGCCGGGTCGACGGCTTCCCGCCGAATCCATCCTACAACAACGAACGCTTCAGCGACCCGATGTTCGCCGGGGGTCGGTTCGCCGTCTTTTTCGAGCATTACAACCTCACCTCGACCGACGGCGAGAACTGGTCCGCCAATACGCGCGCGCCGACCTTTCCAGTTCTCGAGTTCGAGCCGCTCGGCGGCCATGACGGCCACTTCTATGGTTCGATCACCGGGAGCCTTCGGCGGACCGACCGGTTGAATCGCTCGGTCGACGACTGGAGTTCAGTCCGGACCGGCGATTACTTCGTTGAGAACACTCCACAGCGCAAGCTCAAGTTCTTCGCCAATCCCGGGCACGCGGATCCCGTCATCGTCTCGCCGAGAAGCCAGGCGGGTGATCTCGAGCTTTGGGGCAGCCTGCCCGCGGATTCGCCGACCCGTCACCCCCTGTGGGCCATGCTCACGGGCGAGGAAATCACCAAAGAGCCGTCGGCCGAAGTGGCTCAGGAGCCCGCCGCGCCGGAAGAGAAGCCGGAACCCGCCGCCGAACCCGCCGAGCCGGTCAATGAGTTTGCCATGATTCCGGAGGAATACCGCGCCTCCATCGACGCGCTGATCGCGTTCGACAAAAGGGCAAGGAAGGCCCCAACGCTGGGCGCGTTCATCCGCACAGCGAGGCCCTTGTTTGAAACGAGGGACATCCCGATCGAGCAGCGCGTGCAGATGATGAAGGACCTTATGGCACCCTTCGGCAATGTGGAGGCCGAGTCCAAGGTCGCCTTCATGATCCTGATGGACTGCATCAACATGGACGAAAAGGAGGCCTACCTGCCCGCGATGACAAAAGCCCATCGCGAGCGCGTCAATGCAATGGCCTCGGAGCATGTGGACGCCTACACACGCACCGGGAGCCTGCCGGACTACCCGATGGAGCACCATAAGGTGAAGCGCCTTGAACCCGAGTATCTCCCGAACGAAAAGATGGATCCCGAGCCGCTCTACGCCGCGCTCGAAGAAGGCTACCTGGGCGCGGCCTTCGATTTGTTTTATGTCAATGCGTTCGGGATCGGTCGTCCGACCATACCCTTGCTGGGGGCCTTCTGGAAGGAGCGGGTAAACCAGTTCGCCGGCTACGACATTACCCAGTATTCCGACCCCGAGTCGGCCACGGAGCCACTCCTGGAGGCGCGCTCGGTCGCGGGCACGCAGGTGTTCCTTGGCGCCGTCATGGCCGATATGCTGGGCCGCGAGCCCCGGGAAATGTTTGACTTCAGCGCCGCCGAAAGCCTTTCGGAACTGTCTGTCGAGGCCTTTAAGGGGGGCATGCTCGACCTGTGGGGTGTTGGCGAAACAGTCGAAAAACAGGCGGAGGAGAGGGTTGCTGCGGCGGGGGAGCCTGCGGAGCCGGAGCCCGCCGCCGCTGCAGCCGAAACGCCTGCGGCGACCGGGCAGCCGGAGGGCGGTGCTTATACCGTGCTGACGGACGAGGAGCGCCGTGAACTGCGAAATACCATGGCCAAAGCACACGCGACGTTGCTCGAAAGCATTCACGCATGGGGCACGGCGCAGGGCGAGTCGCCCTACGAAGAGATGAAGCCGCTCTACGAAGCGTGGGTCGACTCCCTGATCGCGCGGGAACAGCACGGCGAGGCGCTGCTCTACCTCGGGTTGCCCTATTCCCCGCTGACGTCGGTCGATCTTGATTTCGAAACAATCGCGATGCGCCTGGCCGCTGAAGACTGGGGAGCCACGCAGGATGATTCGGGGCTGAAGCTGATCCTGGACGTCGCCAACCGGGCGGCTCATGCCCGGGTTCAAGGCAGTTCCAACGCGGGTTGGACCTTATTTACCGAGCTGTATGGGCTTTTGAGCTGGGGTCTCGACCTGCTGCCCGACGAGCAGTGCCACCGGGTTGCGCAGCAGCTCGTGCAGATCCTTCAGCGGGTTCAGGGCACACCGGATGAAAAGGCCGATGAGGCGCGTTGGGCCCTTTCTCAAGCCTATGGCATCCAGCGCGTTTCCCCGACCGGCTACGATGCATTGATGAACTTTGCCATGGGCATCGAACTGAGCGACGTCGTTTCCGAACGACGGCGCGTGGAAATGCTTGAAGATCAGGCGAAAGCCACGATCGGGCGGGTTCAGTTCCGTGAGACCGGCTATTTGCCGAACGAAGCCGTTCTGACGGCCTTCCCCGACATGAAGCCGATCTTTGAAAAGGCGGCTGAGTTGGCGGCTTTCGACCGCGATACCTTGGGCCAGAAGTTCCTTGGCGGGATGACCGGCAACGATGCCGCGGGCGACGAACTCCTCGAAGCGATGGAGACCGTTCCGCGCGACTTTCGCGACGACTTCAAGCGTTTCCTCGTTTTCTCCCTTGCTGGGGACCGCGCCCAGGCGCTCGGCCATACCGAGTCCGCGATCTGGTTGATGGCGGCGGCCGATATTTACAACGAGCGCACGCGGGAGCTGGGAGAGTCCGCTTATTTCGAAGAGCTGGAAGAACGCAAGGTGTCCGGCTACTTCGGCGATATTCTTCGTCCCAATGCCGGGGATGCCGTCCGTCGCCTGGCACGCACCGAGAGCCTGGACGCTGAGATGGCCCTCGAACACCTTTCCGACTGGGAAAACCTGCCCGGCTTTTTCCGGCGCGATTTCGATCTGGAAAACTTTGAGTCGGTCGTGCTGCGCGACGCCTATGAGGCGCTCATCGAAACTCATTTGCGTCTGGGCAATCTGGAGCGAGCCTATCGGCTTTTCGATGAAGCGCCGGTCTGGCGGTACACCCTCGAAAAGAAGCTGACCCTGGCCCTCGCCGACGCAGGCCGGGTGGAGTATTTCCTTGATAACTGGCCGCGCAAGCAGCTGCTCACGGATGTGCCGAAGAAGGTTCAAGCCTTTATCTGGGAGGCCTACCCGGCGGCGGTGGAGGCTCTGTGGGATTACCCCGGCGTGGATGGGTCCGACCTTGAAGACCATTTGTCGGTTGCCTTGATGGGCCTTGCCTCGGCGGCGGAAAACGCTGCCATCCGGGCGCATCAGCGCGAGACCGACAGCTCAATGGACTATCTCCCGCCGTTGGGCGCGCAGGTGCCTGTGCTGCAGAAACCCTATAGCTCGGAGGGAAACCGCGTTCCGGAAGAGGCGCTGCAGGTCGCCGCGCTGAACGTGCGTATGACGGGCGAGTTGGACCCCGCGAAACAATACCTCGGCGCAAATTATCCGGCGTTCGAGACGGCCGGGAAAGGCGCGCTGCTCCTGCATACCCTCGAGGAGGATAGATACGGTGCATTGGAAAGGCTGCTCAGCACCTTTAACGACGACTATTTCGCGTCGATCTGGACCGACCATTACCGCACAGCCGGGAGAATCCTCGGCGGGCGGGCAAGGTCGACGAACGTCGCATCCGGCCGGCAGGTGGACCTGCTGCGCGAGCCCGTCGCGGGCACGACGCGCGAACTCTGGCTGGCGCTGGGCCTGTATGAAGGCGCGCTGGAGCGGCTCGAGCGGGACGACCTTGCGCGGGAGCGCAAGGCGCACCGGGGCAAACTCGACGAACTGTTCGTCGAAGCCTCCCGCTTGGCTGATTCGGAAGACCCCGCCCAGCTCCAACAGGCATGGGTCAACCTGGAAGTACTCGCGCGCTTCCGCGACCCCGATGGCCTCTTGTGGCGATCCGAAGTCGAAAATGCTTTGGTCGGCCTCAAGCAAGCCACGGCAAGCTCGCAGGGCGAGGATGCCGATGTGTCCGACGAAATGTGGGATGACCTGCTCGCCGACCTCCGGTCGCGTGCGAACGAGCTGGAGAACGAAATTCGCGAATCGCCCGCCGCGACCCCGCCGGACCGGCTCTCGCCTTATCAGCCGCTCTTTTTCGCAGACGGGGTGATCGCCGGGGCTTACGCGAACCCGCAACTGCTGAAGGCTCATCTGGCGCAGCTCGACCGGGCCGAGGCCGGCGGGCTGATTACGTTTAACGCGATGTTCCCCTATGAGCGCGATGCGCAGGGCCGGCTCATCCGCAAGACGCATAAGGACGACGAAACGTTCGTCGAACTCTACCTTTTCCGCCACAACGCGCTGGGGCAGATGTTGACCAAGGCGCTCTCGATGAGCGACGAAAAGGGTGCGCGCCGCGCGCACATCCGAAAGGCGCTCGACCTCTTCGGCGATACCATCGACATGCCGCTGCCGGAAAAGGCGAACCCGCTCTGGGGAACGCCGGTCGCGGGCCTGGCGGTCGAGGTGTTTTCCGGCGGTCCGCTGCTCAAGGAAAAGGATCATACCACCCGGCGTGCGAGCGCTATTCGAAGAAGGCTCGAAAACGTTCCCGGCGTGCTCGAAAACATCGGCAGCAATCCTTCGGCCTGGGCGCTCTACGCGCATGCTCTGTGGGAGGCGAGCCTGGGTGAAAACGGCGGGAGCGGACTTGCTCCCAAAGCCGTTGCGGCGGCCCACATTGCGCTGGCCATGGCCAACCGGGCGGAGCTGACCGCGGAGGCGCAGGCGTTCGTGGAAAAGCGCGCACACTTTGTTCGTCACAAGGCTTTGCCTCGCAATTCAACGGCCATGAAGGACGGTTTCTTCCTGCTCGAGCATTATCCTTATTCGATGGAAGCCGACGCCGTGCGCGCCAGGACCCGGCGCATTGCTGACAAAATCGTGGTCGACGCAGCGGCCGATACGGGATTAACCGGCCTGCCGCAATCGAAGTGGCGCATCACCGGCGCCTATCAGGCGGTCGAGGACGGGCTCTATTACTTCGATCCGGGCGACAACCTTTCGATCTATACCCGTATGGCCAAAGAAATGGGGAACGGGACGGCCATCGCGCGGGCGGCTTGCTGGAACAACGGTTTCGCGCCGGATGACTTCGCCGCCGCGACCGAGCAGGTGCAACAACGCATCCGCGACGGCATGCGGGATCACGCGCTCACGCTGGCCCGGTTCGTCGCCCGGGCCAATCCCGGGAATCCGTTTGGCTATGAACTGCTCGCCGATGCACACATCTGGCTGCAGCAGCCGATCGAGGCCTTCAACGCGGCCAACCGGGCGCTGGCGATCCAGCCGCGTCGCGTTCCCGCGCTGACAAAGAAGGCCGGCCCCGGCAGCGCGATGGGCGGCCACCTGCTGGCAAAGGAGGCGCTCGACGCGGCCATCGCCCTCTATGAAAACGCTGTTCAGGCGCGCATGATGCGGGCGGAAATGTATACCCGGTTGCAGCATTTTGAGGACGCCATTGCGGATTATTCGGCCGCGCTCGAAGGCAGTCCGGAGGACCGGCAGCGCCTGCAAATCCGCTTCAAGCGCGGTCAGCTTTACCAGCAGCAGATCAAGAAGGACGCCATGGTCGAAGACTACCTCTACGTCCTGCGCAATACCCCGCCGGAAGAGGGGCTCGCTCCCATCGCGTTTGTGACGGGCTCGCACCTGCACGAAATGGGCGACCGGGACAAGGACGCCATCTTTGCCCTCCAGATCGCCAAGGAGCTGGGGCATCAGCAGGCTGCGCAGCTTTTGGCGGACGCCTACGACTTGTAGCCGATTCATGCGGCTCGAGGACCATCAGCCGAAGGGGAGAGGCGCCTGGATTGTCGGTATGGGCGGCACCCTCTTCTTCGGCTTTATCGGCCTGTCGATCCTGCTCTACGGACGCCCGGCCGAGGCGTTACGACGCTCCTCCCGCGGCGAATCGGACCAGCCGAATGGATCAAACAGAGCATTTTAACCCGAACTTCTCATCAGAATCGGGAAACAGGGCGGTAAATAATGCTGAACGAGGGGCTTGCAGCATTTCTTCGAAATGCACGTTTGTGGTGTTGCCCTGTTTCCCGATTCTTTTCGCCCACATGCGCGATCTGCTGCGTTGTCGGGCTGGAAACCGCCTGGTTACGCACCTCAGTGCGCGCCCAGCCGGTTTCGCCCTCCGCCTTGCAGCTCATCACATCTGGGCTTCATGAGAAGTCCGGATTAAAGCATTCTCGTTTTATTTGGCCGCCTATTTTTCTGATTCTGGTGAGAAGTTCGGGCCAAAGAAGCCTCGGCAGGCATGGTCTGGGTCGTGTTCGATGGCTTCTGAGGGTGTCGCAGCGGACTATCCCGGCGCCCGTACAAATTGACATCAGATGTACAATAAAATACATCGGATGTGTGCGTACGACCCTGGATTTGGACAAACCCGTGCTGGACGGTCTCAAACGCCTGCAGAAAGAGCGCAAGGAAACGATGAGTCGGTTGGCCTCTTCCCTCCTGGCGGAGAGCCTCGCACGGCTCGAACAGGGCGTTAAGGCGGAGACACCGCCACGGCTCGAGTGGACGCGTCGTAGTCTTCGGGCTCGTGTGGACGTCGATGATAAAGAAGCCCTCAACCGGGTCCTGGATGCTCCTCGCCCGGAATGAGTTATTCCTTAGATGCCAATATTCTGATCCATGCCAGCAACCGGGCCTCCGAACGCCATGTGAAGGCAGCCGCTTTTCTGGAGGCCAGAGTGGATGATCCGGACGTCCTCTGCCTGACCTGGCCGGTAGCGATGGCCTATCAACGGATCGTCACGCATCCATCGATTTTTGAGGAGCCCCTGACGCCGGCGGAAGCCTGGGCAAACATCACCTCATTGCTCAACCTGCCCAGGACCCGGGTCATTACCGAGGACGCTTCCTTTGCTGAACTGTTTAAAGACCTGAACCAGGCTCAAACGATTCGAGGCAATTTAGTCCCCGATGCACACCTGGCTGCCCTTTTACAGGAACACGGAGTGAAACGGCTTTACACAGCCGATGCCGATTTCCGGCGATTTCCTTACCTTGAGGTGATTAACCCCTTCGAACCCCTTTAGGCGTGTTTGAAAAGTCGAGATAAGCCGGAAAGGAACGGCTTTTACGCGTGTGGCGGGCCGACCTGTCCGCCATAGCCTTTCAGGCGACGGCGGAAGAGCCCGCCACTCCATGGAGACGCCGGCTCTTTCCTGTCCGCCGAAGTCCTTGGACGAAGGTGGAGGCCGGCGTTCGCGACTCCCGGCAGGGGTTTTCAAACACGCTTTAGGTTAGAGTTCGGCCGGGTCGGCCGGTCGGGGTTCGTCTTTCCGGGCGGTCAGGGCCTCGGGCTCGGGCATGAAGATCTTCGGGTCGACGCCTTCCTCGAGGGCGATCCAGTCGCGCATGATGCGCAGGCTTTCGCGTAGGTGGATATCCAGATCGTGCAGGTTATCTTTCTCGGCCGCATCCGAATCAGAAGCGTCCGGCGAGACGCTGGCCGTCGCCTCCCCCGTGTCGCCGGCGGTCCCGCCTGTGTCGGCGGTGTCGGGCTGCTGTTTGTGGCTTTCCTTTTCCCGCACGGCGGCGGACTTGGCTTCCTGTTCCTCGGCCAGCGCGACCAGAATCTCTTCGGTGGGGTAGGCCTTGCGGGCCAGGCGCTCGCGTTCGGATTCAAGCCCTTCCTCGACACGGTCATCCCGCTTCAACTCCTGGCGCCGCTTTTCGAGATTGAGTGATACCACATCCCGGTCGCGGCGTTCGCGGAAGTAGTCGATCGACCGGTTCAGGAAGTCGAACTCGGGCAGCTGGGCCTGACGGTCCTCGCTGAGCTCCCGCAACTGGTCGATCAGGCTTTCCTCGATGAGCGGCGTAGCGGCGAGGAAAGCCTCGTCCACTTCCCAGCCGAGGGGATCGATGGTGTCCCAGGCGAGGGCGTTATCCAGGTCGGATTCGCCGATTGGCAGGAAGGGGTTGATGGAGGGCAGCGCGATGTCGGACTCGACGCCGAGTTTCTGCGTCGACGCGCCGCTGGGCAGGTAGAATTTCTGGATGGTGACCTTGGCGGCGCCCGTCTTCTCGTCACTCAGTTGCGCGAAGAGCGACCGGTTCCGCATTTCAAAGATGGCCTGGACGGTGCCTTTGCCGTGCGTGGTGGGATCGCCGACAATCAGCGCGCGCCGGTGGTTTTTCAGCGCGCCGGCCACGATCTCCGACGCGCTGGCGCTGTAGCGGGACACCAGCACCATTAGCGGGCCATTCCAGGCCACCTTGGGATCGGTGTCGAAGCGCTCACGGATATTACCCTCGGTGTCACGGACCTGGACGACAGGACCGTCGGGGATGAAGAGGCCGGTGAGGCTGACGGCTTCACTCAGCAGGCCGCCGCCGTTGCGGCGCAGGTCGAGGATCAGCCCGCTGACGTTCATGTCCTTCAGTTTGCCGATGAGTTCTTCGACATCCTCGGTCGTCGTGGAAATGTTGTCGCCGCCGCCCCCGTAGAAACTCGGCAGGTTGATGGCACCGATCGGCACGGTACGATCGCCCATCGGGATTTCAAACACCTCGGCGCTGGCGAGGTTGGCGGTCAGCTTGATTTCATCCCGGCGCAATTCGACCACCTTCTGTTTCGCGGCGTCACCGTCCTCCCGGATCATGAGGCGAACGATGGATCCCTGCTCGCCCTTGATCAGTTTTACAACCTTGCGGAGCGCCATGTCGATGACGTCCACCATCTCGCCGTCCTCGCCCTGGCCGACGCCCACGATGACGTCGCCCGCGTCGAGTTCACGGCTGCCCTCGGCCGGGCCTCCGGGTAACAGCTCGCGGATGGTGCAATAGCCGTCGTCGTCCTGCAGGATGGCGCCGATCCCGACGAAGGAATTGCGCATGTGCATGGCGAAATCCTCGAGGGATTCGGCGGACAGGAAGTCAGAATGGGGGTCGTACATGTGGGCCAGCGTGGTCAGGAAGCGCTCCTGGACGTAGGTGGCCTCGATTTCCTCGAGGTTGCGGGCAAAGCGCTCGTAGCGCCGGCGCACGTCTTCGCGGGCCTCATCGAGGATGGTGGTAAAATTTTTGTGTTCGTTGACCTCGGGGTTCTCCGCCTTGCCTTCCTCCGCTTCGGCCAGTTGCGGCAGGATTTCATTCAGCAGCTCGTACTTGAGCCGGCGTTCCCAAAGGTCGTTGGCCTCCTCCATAGATGCGGGCCAGGGCGCGTCTTCCCGGTCAGGACGGAAGGTGTCGTCATTCGAAAAATCCCAATTGTCGTCGAGCCGACGGTAAACCCACTCGATGCGCTCGGCGGCGCGCTCGTGGAAGCGGCGGTAAATCTCCATGGCGGGATAGAGGTTCCCCTTTTCGAGCCAGGAGATCAGGTTGCGACCGAAACGGAAGCGAAACGAAGCGGCATCCTCCTCCAGAAAATAGTGCCGGTTGTAGTCGAGTTCCTCCATGTAAGTTTGGAGAAAGGCCGACATGTCGATGCTCTTGAGCGGCTCGCGCTTGTAATGGGCCCGCTCGACGATACCGACCACCCAGCGGGTTTCCTTCCGCATGCTGTCGGTCAGTTCCAGCTCCGGCACCTTCGGGATTTCCGGTGACTGGGCGTTCAGGGATCCGGCCAGGGCCAACAGGGCGCACAAGCCGCCGAGGGGACGGAGGGTCATTGGGTTGGGAAACAACATGGTAAACAGGCGATCGGTGGATCCGGAATGGAGACAGGCGAAACCGCCTCAGGTTGCAAAAAGGTTGGGGCGGGAGCGGGTCACGGGGCGGCGATCGGGCGTCAGCGGCTCAGGATGTCGCGGGCTTTATCCAGCACGCGCTGTTCCTCTTCGGTCAGTGAGCCGAAGCCCTGTTCGTTGATCTTGTCGAGGATCCGGTCGACCTCTTTCTGCAGGCCGGCCTTGTCCGTCCGGTTGACCGTGAAATTGCGCGTCGTCTCCTCGACCACCTTCTTTTTTTTCAGCCACTGCGGCGAGCGCTTCCTGGTTTTCGGGAGGGAAACCGACAGATCCTTGTCGAGCAGATAGCGATAAAACAGCCAGCCGCCCAGGGCGCCACCCAGGTGGGCCGAGTGGGCCGTGCCGCCCATCCCGCGCATTTCCGAAAACAGAAAACCGAAGCCGTCGATGGCCAGAAACGCATACAGGATCCACTGCACGCGGATGTTGATCTCGAAAAACATCAGCCGCACCTGCTGGTTCCAGCGTTGAACGCAGTAGATGGTGATCAGCGCCATTACGCCACCGGAGGCCCCCAGCGCCGGGTTGCCGTCGCCAAAATGGATCAGCAGGTAGGTCAGCCCGCCCACGAAGACCCCGCTGAAAAACAGGTACAGGAACTTCACCTCGCCGAAATCCCCCTGCAGCGAGCGCCCCATCCCGTAGATGAACAGGCCGTTCAGCAGCAGGTGAAAGATACCCTGGTGCAGCAGGCTGTAGGTCAGCAGCGTCCAGATCTTGCCCGAGCGGAAATCCTGACCGCTCAGCGCCAGCCACTCGACCAGCGGCTGCTCACCCGTGAACCGGGTGTGGAACAGCGCCGAAACCAGCGCGTTCAGCAGGAAAAGGCCGACCAGCACGATTAGGAGCCAGGCAACGGCCGACGGCCCCGGCCGTGAGCTGGGGATCTTCATGTATGGGCGATCGTAGAGCATCTCCGGAGGCGTGCATCACATTAACCGCTTCTTCCGGGCCGTCTATGCCGAAGTCGGTTTTCCGGCGTGGAAAAAACCGCTGCGTTTTGGTTGACCCGGGATGTCGGACACGGCCTACCGGTATTGCCGCCAGAGCGAGGGCGAAAACAGGACGAGGACGGCGAAGATCTCAAGGCGGCCGACGATCATCAGCAAGGCGAGGTAAACGTGTGTCAGGTCATTGAGTGCGCCGTAGTGCTCGGCGGGGCCGAGCTGGCCGAAGGCGGGGCCGATGTTCTGGAGACAGGCGAAGACGCCGGAAACAACGCTGGCCAGATCCAGGTTGTGCTCGAGGACCGAGACCACGACCATGCTGAAGGTGCCGATCAGACCGAGGGTGACGATATACGTGAGGACGCTGACCTGGGCCGAGTCGGTCAGGATGCGCCCGTTGATCCGGAGGGGCCGCACGACCTTGGTGCGGAAGGCCTTTTCGACGGCCTGCAGCGCGATTTTGCAGGCGACCACGAAGCGGACGACTTTCACGCCGCCGGCGGTGGAGCCGGAGCTGCCGCCGATCACCATACAGCTGAGCAGGATCAACTGGGCGGGGGCAGTCCAGGCACCGTAGTTGATGCTTGAGTAGCCAGTGGTGGTCAGGATCGAAACGACCTGGAAAACCGCGATCCGGAAGTCCGTCCCGAAGTCGCTCTCCGGCTGGATTTCAATGATGTAGAAAAACACCATCAGGCTGAAAATCGGAATCAGCGCCCAGAAAATCCAGGTCTCGGTATTTTGCCGTACGGTGCGGAAGTCGCGGTTCAACCCCTTCAGGATCACCAGGAAGCTGGTGCCCCCGAGAATCATGAAAGTGATGAACACCCATTCGGCGGTCGGGTTGGCGAAGGCCTCGATGCTGCTCGAGCGCGTGCTGAAGCCGCCCGTCGAGATCGTGGTGAAGGTGTGGCAGACCGCGTCGTACCAGGACAGGCCGGCCAGGTGCAGCGCCAGCGCGCAGAGCGCGGACAAGCCGATGTACAGTTGCAGGATCCGCAGCGCACCCGTCTGGATGCGGCTGGAATCCACGTCTGTCGATGTGCCCGTCGACTCGTTGGAAAACAGGATCTTCGCGCCGGCCCCGAGCGAGGACAACACCGCCACGAAGAAAACAACCACACCGAGCCCGCCGATCCACTGGCTGAGCTGTCGCCAGAACAGCAGGCTCCGCGGCCACTGTTCGAACCCCGTAAAGCAACTCGCCCCGGTGGTGGTGAGGCCGGAGGTCGATTCGAAGAAGGCCTGCCCGAAGCTGACATTGTTCAGCGTGAGGTAGTAGGGAACCGCCCCGAGCAGGCTGGCCAGGATCCAGCCCACGCCGATCAGGGCGAAGGCCTCCTTGCGGAAAAGGCGCGGGTGCGCGTTACGCCCGATCCAGCCGAAGGTGATAGCCAGCGTGAGCGACAGGCCGACTGTCCAGGCCAGGGCGCGGATCGCGGCCATCTCGGCGGGTGAGTCGTCCATCAGCCAGCCGACGGCCATGCTGGTGGCAAAGGCGGCTGACAGCGCCACCAGGATGAGACTGAGCAGGCGAAAGAGAAGCGGGTAGTTCACGGCGGGTAGGGCATCCGTCCGGCCCGGATCAGGCCAGGCGCTTCAACAGCTCGTGGGTCTGGTCCTCCGGGCTGATCGTGACGAGGCGGTCGCCGGCCAGGATGGTATCGTCCGCGCCGGGAACCTTGGCCTGGAACTTGTGCAACAGCGCCACGATGACGGCCCCCCGGGGCAGCTTGACGTCGCGGATCTTGCGGCCGATGGCGGTGCTGTTGTGCGAGACCCGGATCTCCAGGATGCGGGCCTGCCCGCCCGCCAGGCTGGCCAGCTCGACGTAGGTTTCCCCGCTGAGCGAGCGGACGACCTCGTTGGCGGTAGCGAGCCGCGGCGAGACGACGGTTTCCACGCCGAGGGTACTTTTCAGCTGGTTGAGGACCGTCTGGTAATCCCCCCGGTTGATCATGAGCTGTACGTGGCGGGCGCCGAGCTTGGAGGCCTGCAGGCTGGTCATGATGTTGTTTTCGTCGTCCTTGGTGCAGGCCACGAAATAGTCCGCGCTGCCGATCTGCTCCTCCTCAAGCAGCCGCAGCGAGGTGCCGTCGCCCTGAATGACGGTGACATTGGGAAAGCGTTCGGCGAACTGGCGGCAGGTCGTCATCTCCTTTTCGATCAGCCGGATCTTGAAGCGTGGATTGGCCAGCAGGCGAATGAGCGCGATGGCGGTTTCCGTGCCGCCGAAAATCACCACGCGGACGGACTCGGGCCGGCTCCCCGGATCGAACTGCGCCCGGGCCTCGAACAGCGTCTCGGGTGGCCCGAAGAGCGTGACCTGGTCCTCCGCCTGGATCCGGGCGTCGGCGGTAGCCAACTCGAAGCTGTCCCCCCGCTGGATGTAGCCGATCCGCAGCCGGGGATCGATCCTGAGCTCCTGCAGCGACTTGCCGACGAGCTTGGATTTGGCCGAAACGGCGACGACCTGCACCTCGATCTGCCCGCGGGCGAAGTTTTCGACCGCGACACGTCCCGGGTTGCGGATGATTTTGGCCAGCTCGACCGCGCAGAGCCCCTCGGGATTGAGGAGGTAGTCGATTCCGAAGTGCAGCTGGTAGTTGACGATCGAATTGTCGGCGTAGGTCTGGTCGTGGATTCGCGCGACCGTGGTCACTTTCTGGGACAGCGCCTTGGCCAGCGAGCAGGAGACCAGGTTGGTCTTGTCGTCGCTCGTCATGGCCAGGAAGTAGTCGCAGTCCTCGACCCGCGCCTGTTTCAGCACCGAGGCGGAGCTGCCGTTGCCCGGCATCACCTTGACGTTCAGCTCCTCGTCCACCCGCTGCGCGGTGGCGTCGCCGGACTCGATGACCGTCACATCGTAATCCCGCCCGGAGAGGATTTCGCTGAGGTGGTAGCCGACCTCGCCGGCGCCTACGATGATGATTTTCATCAGGAATGCGGAACCGATCGGTTCCCGATACACGGTCGGCACAGGCGGTCCGACCGTCTCGAAGAGTAAGATATGCGTTCAGTAATAACCACTCCCTTCGCCGGCTTAAAGCCCCTTTTCCGGGGGGTAGCCGTTCCCGAAATGTTTTCGGTTCTGACAGAAATTGAGCCCGGATTTCTCATTTACCGCCCTGTTTCCCGATTGTGGTGAGAAGTTCGGGTTAGGATTTCATGTGGATTGAATCGGGAGGCTTGTTCGCGTCGGCGTGCCGCCCTTCGACGAGCTCAGGCTCGCTGACAAGCGGCAGCCCTACAGCGTACCCGATCAACGGTTGACCGAAAATCACAGCAAGGAGGGTCGGCCTCTGGACGACCGCCGAGGATCGGGCCGGATCATCGATGATCCGGCCGCGCCGTGCCCTCATGGAAGAGATCCACATAATCTCGATAAAGGAATCGCCGATTGCGCTGCTGGCCCGTCATTTCCTGCAAGATGCCTTCCTCGTTGAACTGCCGGACAAGGTTGTTCGCTGCCGGGTAACTTGTCTCAAGCAAGGCTTGGGCATCATTGACGCCGAGGATGGGATGTTGAAACAGATATTCATGGAGACGGTAGCCATTACCAGCCGCCCGGCCAAATCGCTCGGTGATGATTTGTCTATGCTTCTCGCGTACCGCGAGTATTTGCCGCGCGGTGTCAGTCGCCTGCTGACTGACCTCAAAAACGCCCTCAAGGAAGAACGCGAGCCAGGAGGACCAATCCCCGTTGTCACGAACCGCCTGCAGGTGGTCGTAGTAAGCCTGACGGTGCCTCTTGAAGAAATAGGACAGGTATAGGACCGGTTTTTGGAGGATCTTTTGCTCGCAGAGCAGAAAGGTGATGAGCAAACGACCGACCCGCCCATTGCCATCCAGAAAGGGGTGGATGGTCTCGAATTGGGCATGGGCCAGACCGATCCGGATCAACAGTGGCAGGGGGCTTTCCGCGTTGAGGAACTGTTCCCATTCCCCGAGCAGCCTGGGCAATTCACTGGGAGGCGGTGGAACAAAGGAGGCTTCCGCTAGTGTGCAATCGACAGGACCGATCCAATTCTGCCGGGTACGGAATTCTCCAGGCATCAGGTGTTCGCCCCGTACGCCCTTCAGGAGCACCTTGTGGATCTCGCGAATGAGTCGATTGGAGACGGGGAGATCCTTGAGCCGGACCAGCCCGTGATCCATGGCCGCGATGTAATTGACCACCTCGTCGACATCATCCGGACGCCGCGGCGACATCATCCGCGCCTCTGCTGCCAACACGTCTTGCAATGAACTCTGCGTGCCTTCGATCTGGCTGGAGAGCACCGCTTCTTTTCGAACGTACATGGCGACGAACAGGTCCGGGTTCGGCAGAGTCTGGATCGATCCGTCCAGGCGGCCCAGAGCCCGGTCCGCGCGCGAGAGATGATTCAGGAGCGTTTCCGAGAGTTGGAGCGGCGGGTCTGGCGGTAGCGACGTGGGTATGAACGCCTGATAGCCTCCCGGCTGGGTTTGGTAGGTTCCCGATATCATGGTCATCGAGCGCGTGTATGGTTTCCAGCCGTTAACAAATCAAAGCAAGCAACTCCATGTTAAAGGCTGGCTTTAATATGCATCCACTTCTTGAGTCTTAGTAAAGGCAATTGATCCCTAAGGCCGAAAACTCGCCCCAAATTGGGGGGACCGTTGGAATCCCCGTGCAGCTCATCACATCTGCGATTCATGAGAAGTCCTAGTTAGCCGAAGCATTGTGAGTTTTCCAAAGTGGTCCCGCATGGAGGGTCGGCCTCTGGACGACCGCCGAGGATTGAGCCTCTCACCACCCGGCGGCGGCTCGGAGATCCGCCCTACCAGGCCGGTTCCGACTGGCTACTCCTCCAGCGTGGCGGGGGGCGCCTGCAGGCTGTAGATGGGACCGTCCCGGCCCTTGCCCGGCCAGGCGACCTGGTCGATCTGGAGCGTGTCGATCCAGTCGGCGAGGCGGTGATTGAGCATCCACTCGTATTCGAGGATGCGCCAGGCGGGGGGCAATTCGGCTTCGAGCCGGAAAAGCGGGTGGGCGATCGGTGCGAACAGGGCGGCGAGGCGTTCGTCGCAGGCGCGGTCCATGGCCGTCCGACCGGTGAACGACAGCCAGGGCCCCGGCTCCAGCGTCGCCTGCTGGAAGGGGCCATGCGCAAACTGCGCGAAATCCCAGAAGACGGGAGCGGGCCGATACAGCCCTTCCAGGACCTTGTAGGCCAGGTTCTGGCAGAAACCGGTCACCGGGTCGCGGACCACGCCCTGGATCGTCCGGTTGCCTGCCGCCTCCAGCCAGCCCTCGGGCTCGGCGGCGGCGGCCCGGTCGGGTGCGGAGCGGAGGACGGCGGCAACGCTTTCCGGGGCAAACGCCGGGCAGCGGTCGGGCGCCAGCGTACGGGCAAACCGCAGCGCGGCGAGATAGCCGAGAAACGGCCCCATGACCCGGATTAATAGCGTGTATTCGTCGTCTGGTTCCATGGGCCAGACATGGCCGCCTGCGGCGAGGAAAATCTCCAGCAGGTCGGCGCGCTCGGTCTTCCCGGCGGCTCGGGCGCGATCCGGATCGACCGCCGTGAACAGCCAGCAGCGGGCGTAGGCCATTTGCTGCTGCAGCGCCCACTGCGCATTGGCGGACAAGCCCTGGCTGAAAACGACCAGGTTGCGGTCGGTGGTATGGGCCGGCGGCTGCCGGAAAAAGGTGCTGAGGGGTACGAAGCCGGCGGAAAGGCCGCACTGCCTGTCCAGCAGCCAGACGAGCCAGCGGGCGTGTGCTTCACTGGAGCCGGTGCCGGTGACGACCCAGGGGCGTTCGGCATCGGCCTGCAGGGCGGTAGTCAGCTTGGCGTTGGGTTCGACGGCCAGGGGGAGATCGGTGTCCAGCCGGGCATCCAGATCCTTCAACCGGGCCCGCAGCAGGGGGCGCCCGCCGTCGTTCGTCGGATCCGGGGTGGCCTGGGCTTCAGCCATGGCTAGGGGGCGGACGGGAATACCCGTCTCAGATCTTGTCCTTTTCGAGGAAAATCCAGCGATCGACCTCGATCTGGTTGTCGTCGAGGGCCTCGGCATACTCGCGCTTGCGGACGAGGCTGCTGGGCGAGTTCATGATCATCTGGATGTGCCTCGAGGCGAGGTGCTGGCGGAGGAGCGTGAGCGCGGCCATGTAGTCGCGGCTGTCGTAGCTGACCCCGAGTTTCCGATAGGACTCGTCCGAGCTGAAGCTGCGGTTGGTCTCGGTCAACATGCGGTCGGCGGCCATGGCGCCGAAGCCGGCGCCGCGTCCGTCGTCGTACATCAGGATGATGACCCCGACCCCGTAGCGCACGATGTGGGAAATGGCCTTCTTGTACTTGTCCCGGTTGTCCATGTCCTTGACCGGAAAGCGGTTGGTCAGGGACTCGCTCTGGATGCGGACAACCGGCGTATCGTAGATCTTGGGCTGGTTGTGGGTCAGCACCACGAAGTCCTGCCCGGTGACGATGTCGAAATAGACATGGACCCGGAACCAGTAGGGGGTGACGAGCAGGCGACCGATGGGATCGCCCGGATTGTCCTGCCGGTGCTGGCGGAGGTTTTGCTGCCGGATCTGGACGAGGAACCGGTTGTTGCGGAGCAGCCGGTAGCTTTTGACCAGCGGCACCTCGCGCTCGATGTAGGCATCGATGTGTGTCTCGGAAAAGAGGGTCTGGAATTCGTCCTCGGTCAGGATGATCTCGCCGTTGATGGGTTTGACGGGCAGGAAGTAGCTGGCCGAGTAGACGAAGCGCTGGGCGTCTTTCAACGCGTAGGGTTTGAAGGGCACCACCGGTTCGGGCGGAATGATCCGCTCCATTTCGCTCATCTGGGGCTTGGACAGGATGTGGCCGGCCTCCGCCTTGGACGTGAGGTAGGCCAGGTTGAACGGCCCGGGATCGTACTCGATGGTTTCGGTGCCTTTAACCTCGAGGCCCTGTTTTTTCATCGAGTCCACCTTGTCCGGATTGTTGGTCAGCACGATGAAGCCGGCGTCGATCTTCATCAGGTGGCAGATGTCGCGGATGTTGCGGTAGTCCCGGTAGTCCTTTTGCAGCCCCAGCGTGGCGTAGGCCTGGAAGGTGGAAATGCCGTCGTTGGTGGCCTGCACCAGCATCCGGTCCCGCGCCTTCGACACGTAGCCGACGCCGCGACCTTCCTGCATCAGGTAAAACAGGATGCCGACACCCTTTTCCGCGATCCGCTCGAAGGCGCCTTCGAGTTGTTCCACGCAGTCGCAGTCGCAGCCGCGCAGGGTTTCGCTGGTTACGCAGCTGGAGTGCAGCCGGGTGTAGAGCGTGTCGGCGTGGTGGATGTCTCCATAGGCCAACGCGATGACGTAGCCTTTGTGGATAATATCCTGAAAGACGTAGGCGCGAAACGGGCCGAAGCGCGTGTCGATGTCGATATTCGCCAGATACAGCGTCGTGCCGTAAATCGGTCGCTCGTAGAAGTCGCCTTCTTCCTCGATCCGGAAGGCCTTCGCTTCGAACGCGTCCACCACCTGTCGGACATCGGGATGCTCCTCATGGCTGGCAGCCTCCGTTTCCGGAGGAGCCGGGGTCGGCGAAGCGGGATTCTGGTCGGGTAGGGCCATGATCGGAAAAAAGGAATCTGGACGGGTGGTTCGACCGGGTGGTTGCCCGGCCGGGCTCCCCCATTAAAACGGGGCCGGATACGGCAACCCTTGGGGAAATCTATCTTCTCGCCCGCAGGAAACAAGCCAACTCGGGAGGTCGGCCGCGGGGAGGCGGGTCGGCGGGGCGGGAAACCTTCCGTTGCGGGACATGGATGTGCACGGGCAGGCCCGGATTGTCCCGGGTGTCCGCGACCGGCAGGCGGGTGACCGTGGTCGCCTGGCCGAAGCCAGCGGCCAGGACCAGCGCATCCAGCCAGTCGTCATAGGCGGAGAACCGGCTGTCGCCGGCCTCCTGGCGCGCCTTCCGGATCCAACCGTCGGCTGCCGGGGCGCCCAGGCCTGTCAGGACGCTCAATCGGGCCCGGCGACCCTTGGCACTCCGCTTGGATGAAACGATGGCTCCATTTGGATGGAGAGCGGCCAAGGCCACCTCGGGATGAGCTTCCCGGATTCGGTTGGCCGCACCGACGTTTGTTCGGAGAAAGCGGTCCACTTCCCCGATTTTGCTGCAGATGTTCCAGGTCTGGAGGGAGAGCGCCCGTCCGGTGCGCTCCCGGCTGATCCGGCAGGCGTCGTCGTAGGATGGCTGATCCAGCACGGCCCGGATCGGGGCGCTGAACACGCGGGCGGCCAGTCGTCCGCCCAGAGATTGCCTTGCCAGCCGGTCGCAGGCGCGTCGACCGTCGTCATGGGGTTGACCGGCTGGCAGACCGATCGGCATGTCGACCCAGATCCGTGCGTTCCCGGGGAGTGCCGTGACCAGGCTTGCGAAGGCGTCGGCGTGCACGGCGGTGAAAGTGCCGGGAGTCTCGACGAGCCAGCCGACCCAGCCGCCGCGCGCGCCGTCGATACCTGCACAAGGTAGGCCGGCCATGGTCAGGCCGGTTGGTTGCCCTGGCCCTGGTACAGAGCCTTTACCGACTCCCGGCTCAGAACGACGATGGTAAGAACGCCGAGTACGGTCCCGACGGGAACCGACAGGCAACTGATGCAGGCGATGACGAAGGAGAAGGTATATCTGCGGCGTTCGCGAAGGAATCGCCCGGAATAGATCACGCACCAGGCCAGGGCCTGCGCGAACAGAAAGGAGAAAAGACCCGCCGCCAGAAAAATAAGCCCGAACCAGTCTGGAGGAGGATCGCCTCCCTCATTGGGCATGATGCCGGACAGGATGGCCAGGCCGATGAACAAATGAATGAGGGGGAACAGGCCGAATAGCACTCCCAGGCCCCCCACCCAGAAATGGGCCGTGGCGAGCATGTCCAAATGGCGCTCATCGTCGCTCCGTGAATTCATGCTCACGAGGGTGGGTACAAAATTGCGTCGGGTCCAGCCCCCCGGAACGGATTTCCGCTTGGTTCCCCCGGGCGCCGCGATTAGCAACACGTCATGGCCGAAACCCCCTCCCCCCCCCGCGTCGGTGTCCTCATGGGCAGCACCTCCGATTGGGACACCCTGCGCCACGCCGTCGATCAGCTGAAGGCGCTGGGCATCCCTCACGAGGCCGAGGTCGTCAGCGCTCACCGGACGCCCGACAAACTTGCCCAGTATGCCCGAACTGCGGCCGATCGCGGACTCCAGGTCATCATCGCCGGGGCCGGCGGGGCGGCCCACCTGCCCGGCATGGTCGCCGCCCGGACCCGGTTGCCCGTTTTTGGTGTGCCCGTCCGGAGCCAGGCGCTGAGCGGGCTCGATTCGCTGCTTTCCATTGTCCAGATGCCGGCCGGCGTACCGGTACCCACCCTGGCCATCGGCCGGAGCGGCGCGGTCAATGCCGCCCTCAGTGCCGCCGCGGTGCTCGCCCTGAGCGATGAGGCCGTACGCGACCGCCTCGAAACCTTCCGCCGCAACCAGACCGAGACCGTGCTGGGTCAGTCGCTGCCCCCCGAGCAGGCATGAGTGGTCTGAAACCGGGTGACACCCTGGGCATCCTGGGCGGGGGCCAGCTGGGGCGGATGCTTATTCTGGCAGGCCGCCCCCTCGGTCTGAAATTCGTGGTCCTGGAGCCGAAACCGGACAGCCCGGCCGGGCAGGTGGCCGACCGGCAGATTATCGCAGCCTATGACGATCCGGATGGATTGCGCCGGTTGGGGGATCTGGCCGATGTCGTCACCCTGGAGTTTGAAAACATACCGGTTGCCGCGCTGGAGGCGCTGGCGGACCGGGTGCCGCTCCGGCCCGGCCCCAATTGCCTGCACATCTGCCAGAACCGGGCCCGCGAAAAGGCCTTCCTGGCCGAGGCCGGCGCGCCCCTCGCCGCCCATCGGTTGGCCGGCGGTCCGGAGGAGCTGAGGCGGGCCCTGGACGCGATCGGCCGGCCCTGCGTCGTCAAGAGCGCCGCCTTTGGCTACGACGGCAAGGGCCAGGTCCGCCTGGGTAAGGACGACCCGGCCGTTTGCGAGGAGATCTGGGAGCGACTGGGCAATCCGGACGAGGTTGTCGTGGAAAGTTGGATACATTTTGAGGCGGAGTTGTCCGTGGTGTGTGCGCGTGGCGCGGATGGACAATCCGTCTGCCTGCCGGTGTTCCGGAACGTGCACCGCGACCAGATTCTCCACACCACCACGGTGCCGGCTAAACTGCCGGCGGCGGTCGAAGCCGAGGCCCGAAGCATCGCGTGCCGGCTGGCCGAAGCCCTGGAGCTGGTGGGTCTGCTGACGGTCGAATTCTTCCTCACCCCCGATCACCGGTTGATGGTCAACGAGCTGGCGCCCCGCCCGCACAACTCCGGCCACCTGAGCATCGAGGCCTGCTCCCACAGCCAGTTCGACCTGCATCTCCGCGCGGTGGCGGGCTGGCCGCTGCCCGCCCCGCGCGTCCTGCAGCCGGCGGTCATGACCAACCTCCTGGGCGACCTCTGGCCCGGGAATGGAGAGCCGGACTGGGCTTACATCCTGAATCAACCCGAGGCCCACCTGCACCTCTACGGTAAGGACGAGGCCCGTCCCGGACGCAAGATGGGCCATGCCACCTGGGTCGGGGAAAAAGCCCGCCCGCTTGATTAGCCCGGGTTAGGCAAGTCGTCGAGGGCCGAAAGGCCGGCTGAATGTTCAGCTTCGGCGGGTCAGAGACCCGTCTCAAGAAAGCGGTGACAGAGTCCCCGCACTCAAAAGCGGCAAGCTTGTACCGCGCCGCTTCAGCAAGCGATGAGGAGCCGGTTTTTCAGGGTTTCTGGTAATCCGGCAGCCACGCGGCCAGGTGCTGCTGGATGAACTGGATGATGGCCTGGTTCTCGGCCTTGCCCGTGCCTGTGACGGTCAGCGGCTCACCGAAGGCAAACCGGACCGGATGCCGGGGCTCGATGCGCCCGAAGTCTTTGACCAGGGTGCCGCTGTTGCCCCAGGCATCGCTGCGCAGGGCAAGGGGAACGACGGGGGCGCCGGCCCGCCTCGCCAGCTTCACGCCGAGGGAATTGAAGTGCTGCGGGTCGAAACGAACGGTCCGGGTCGTCTGCGGAAACACGACGATGGATGTCCCGGCTTCGAGCCGTCTGGCCCCTTCGCGCATGACCGTGCTGAAGTCCTCTTTCGCGTTGCGGCGGCTCACCACCACCGGATCCCGGCTTTTCATGACGTGCTTGAAAACCGGATAGGTCACCAGGCTCTCCTTCACCACGAACGTGACCGGCCGGTGCTGGCGGATGATCCAGGGCAGGACAAAGGTCTCCAGCGTGCTCATATGGTTGCCGATGAATACGCAGGGCGGGTCCAGCTTGCGGAAATGGCCTACCCCCTCCACGGTCAGCCGGCAGCCGACCTGTTCCAGTGCCCTGGCCATGCCGAAACTGCTGCGGATCCAGGCCTCGTCCGTGTATTGTCCGGCGCGCGCCAACCGGGCCGCTCTGAACACCACGCGGGCCATCCGCGGATAGAACCCCAGACCGGGAAAGCGCGCCCGCCCGCGCGGCTCGGGGGTCGCGTAGCGGTCGTCGAAGCGGATCGGTTCGGGTTGGGTATCCACGGCGGATCTCAGGAAAAGAGCGGGAACCGATTCAGGCAACTTCGATGACGGTGGTGGGGTGGTGGCGTGGTGGCGTGGTGGCGTGGTGGGGTGGTGGAGGGGTGACTGATGCGGATGCCGCCTCTGTAGGGCCGGCGCTTGTCTGCGAGCCTGAGCCCGCCGAAGGCCGCCGCGCCGCCGCGGACCAGCCCGTTGATCCCGATTGGACGTCGTAAATCCGCGGCACAGGCAATCTCCGCATCCCCCCGCCCCACCCTCCGATCTCGTATTTCCTATCTCCTATCTCCCCGCCGTGGCGCGGCGGTAATGGTCGACGATGATGGCGATGACGCCCTCCAGGTCATACTCGCCCGTGTTGATGACCGTGGCGCCGTCGGGACAGGTGAGCGGCGCGACCTTCCGTGTCCGGTCCTGCGTGTCGCGCTTGTCCACGGCGTCGGTTTCGCCATCCCTGATGCGGCGGGCCGCCCGGGTTTCGGGATCCGCCTCGAGAAAGAAACGGAACGGCGCATCGGGAAAAATGACCGAGCCGATGTCACGCCCTTCCATGATCAGGCCGGCGAAGCCATGGTCGCGGGCCACCTGTGCCTGCCCCCGCTGGTACTCGAACAGGAACTGACGCACGGCGGGGATCGCCGCCACCGTGGAAACGGTTGCGTTGACCGCCGGTGCGCGCAGCTCGGCGGGACCTGGCACCTCCCCCGCGATGGCCAGGCGGGCACTCCCGTCGACCACTTCCGTGCCCAGCGGCAGGTCCGCCAGGGCCGCCTGCACGGCGGCGGTATCGGTCGTGTCGATGCCCAGCCGGGTCAAGGCCAGGGTCACGCCGCGGTAATGCGCGCCGGTGTCCACATGCAGGAAGCCGAGCGCGTTGGCGACGCCGCGGCTGGTCGAGCTCTTGCCGGTGGCGGCGCCGCCATCGACGGTGATGATGGGCAGGCCTGCGGGCAGGTCGGGTGCGGGATCGGCGGTCATGGTCGGGAAGGGGAGTTGGGCTGCAGGCTTTCCAGTACCCGGAAGAAACCGGGAAAGGTTTTGCCACAGCAGGCCGGGTCGCGGATGGCCAGCCAGGGCTTTCCGTCGCCCCGGATATCGGCGCAGCCGAGGATGCCAAAGCTCATGGCGATCCGATGGTCCTCATAGGTATCGATCTCGGTGATACGATCGAGGGCGATTTCCCGCAGCGCCTGGGGATCGGGATGGACGATCAGCCGGTCGTTGCTTTCCTCCACCCGCTGGCCCAGTTTGCGCAGTTCGGCCGCCATGGCGGCCACGCGGTCGGTCTCCTGGTTGCGGGTATGCGCAATGCCGGACAGCGTGGTGGACCCGGTCAGCAGCGGGCTGACCGCAGCCAGGGTCATGAAGGTGTCGGAGATGTCGAAAAAATCCCGGTCCACGCCCCGACCGCCGGGCCGCGGGCTGGATGCCTCCCAGGAACCCGGCTGCCGGTTGAGGCTGACACCGGCTTCGGCCACGACCCCGGCGAAGGCGATGTCGCCCTGAAGGCAGACCGTGCCAAGGTGCCGGAGCGTCAGCGTGGCCGGAACCGCCAGGGGCAGGGCGAGGAAATAGCTGGCGGCGGAAGCGTCGGGTTCGACCACATAGCTGGCCGGGGCTTCGGGGTAGGGATCACCCGTGTCGACCCGGTAGGTGAGGGTGTTCCGGTCCACGTCGCAACGCTGGCCGAACTGGCGCATCAGGCCGAGGGTCATGTCGACATAAGGCTGGCGCAGTTTTTCCCCGCGGATATGCAGCGTGACGTCTGCGTCGGCGTAGGGGGCCACCATCAGCACGGCCGACAGGATCTGCGAGCTGGCTGACGCGTCGAGCTGGCCGACCCCGCCGGGCAGGCCGCGCGTTTCCAGGGTGAAGGGGATGTGGCCCTCCCGGCCGTGAAAGGTGAAGCGTGCGCCGGCCCAGGCGGTCAGGACGTCGGTCAGCCCGGCCATGGGGCGCTCCCGCATCGCCGCGTCGCCATCGACCCGGTAGGTGCCGCCGGGGTGCAGGCAGAGCAATGCGGTCAGGAACCGGGCGGTGGTGCCGCTGTTGCCGACGTCGAGGACCGCCTCGCGGCGGGGGATGTCCCCGGCCAGGCCCTCGACGCGGATCGCCTCCCCGCTGGTTTCCGTCTCGATGATGAATCCGAGGGTCCGCAGCGCATCGATCATCAGTTGCGTGTCCCGGCTGTCGAGGGAATCCATCAGCGTGACGTCCCGCTCGCTGAGGGCGGCCAGGATCAGCGCGCGGTTGGTCAGGCTCTTTGATCCGGGAAGGACCACTTCTCCCGCCACCGGTTCGGAGAAGGGCCGGATCCGGTAGGGGTCGGGATAGGCGGGGACCGTCACGGGGCGGCCTCCTCCGGCAGCTTCGGGTCCAGGCGTTTGCGGAAGGCACGGCCCTCTTCAAGCAGCTGGACGATTTCCAGCGGCCGGCGATTGCGCAGCGCGGTCTGGAAGCGGTCGACCGTCTGCTGAAACTCATCGAGCGACCGGAGGACCTCTTCCCGGTTGGTGTCGAAAATCGCGCGCCAGAGGTGCGGGTCCCCGCCGGCGATGCGGGTGGTGTCGGCCAGGCCCTGACCGGCGACCGCTTCCCAATGATCGCCCCGGCCGGCCAGATGGGCGCAAAGCAGGGATGCGAGCAGATGCGGCAGGTGGCTGATGTGGGCGACCATCTCGTCATGACGCTCGGGGCTGGTGGTCGTCACCTCCATATCCAGCGCGTCCCAGAAACGGATGGTGCGCTCAACCGCATCGGCAGGACTGTCGGGCAGCGGGGTGACAAAACAGGGGCGGTTCCGGAACAGGTCGGAACGGGCGTGCGCCAGCCCGGTCTTGTCCGAACCGGCCATGGGGTGGGCGCCCACGAAGGCGCCGTTTTTCCGGAAGGCGGCGGTGGCATGCCGGGTGATGAGGCTCTTGGTGCTGCCGACATCCGTGATCAGGCAGTCGGGCTGGACAGCGTCCGCGATCGCCTCGGCCAGGGGGACGATGTGATCGACGGGTGTGCAGAGCACGATGAGGTCGGCCCCGGCGGCGGCGGCCTCGGGGGTGGCCTCGGTGCCGGCACACCAGGGCTGTTCCTCGCAGGCGACCCGGGATTCCGCCCGCCGACTCCAGACGATGATACGCTCCGCGAGGCCGAGCCGGTGCGCAGCCATGCCCAGCGACCCCCCGAGGAGGCCGGGGCCGAGAATCGTCAACTGATGGAACATGGCGGACATCGGGTGGACCCAGGCAGACAAAAGGCGCAGAACCGCCGTCGAGGCAACGCCGCGCTCGCCCGCTTTTCGAGGTTTTTCAGATGCTTCCGAAGGCCGGCCGGCTCCGCCCGGGGGATGAATCCCGTTGCCACGCGGACCCTCACCGGTTTGATTCTTATCCCCTTTACCCCTGACGTTCCTCCCCCAGATGAAATTAGCAACCAAGCGGAACATCCGGCATGGTCTCTGGCTGGTATTCCGGCCGCGCAACTGGCTGTTCCTGTTCCTGGTGGCTCTGGTTCTGGGCGGCTTCTACTTCCTGTCGATTCTCGGCCCGCGGACCGTCGCCGACCAACCGATCAAGGTCACCGTCGAAGAGACCGGGCAAATGCGTCAGCTCCGCAAGGCCAGCGAGGAGCGTCTGGCGGCTTTTGAAGCATTGACGGCCATGCGCAAACCCACCCGGGAGGACCTTGCCGTGCTCAAGGAGTCCATCGAACTCCTGGATGCCTACATCGAGGCCCTGCCGATGCGGATGTCGGCTGTGCAGGAGCGCCGCGACGCCCTGGAGACCCGGTGGCACGAGGAAAACGGCCGGCTCCTCTATGAGGAAAGCCGGGCTCTGGAAGCCCGGGCCGAGGCCGAGTTCGAGGCCGGAAACCTGCCCGAGGCCCAACTTGCCTACCGGCGTGCCCATGCCCTTCAGGTCGATATCAACCTCAACTATCCCCGGGCAGACACCTACAACGTCGGTCGGGCCACCCGGCTCAACCGGCGCGTCCGCTTCATGTCCGCCGAGCCCTTGTTCCGAGACAGCCTGGCCGAGGAAAAGGCCGCCCGTGCCGACTGGTCCGCCGAGGCCTGGCTGGAGGCCACGCGTCACATGCAGAACGCCATCGACCTGCAGGAGCGGTTGAACCGTGAATTCCGGATGACCCCCCAGGCCGATCCGTCGCGGCTGGCCATGCTTCGGTCGGACATGGTGGCGCTGCGCTCCTCCCGGTCGGCCGCCGAGATCGACCGCCAGATCGACGCCGCCGAAACAGCCATGGCCGAGAGCGCCTTCGCCGAGGCGGCCACCCATTTCCAGGAAGCGCGGCGGCTGCAGCGTGCGCTCAACGAAACCTTTCCCGGCAGTCCCTTTGCTTCGCCGGAGGCCGTCAATCGACTGGAAGGCCAGTACCAGACTGCACTCAGCCAGGAACTGATCCAGGCTATCCTGCGGCGTGACCGCGAACTGGACCTGGCGCTGGCCGGACGAGAGACCTTTCGGGCGGGCGAGCTGATCGACACGCTGCTCTCCGATCTGGAGACCCTGGAAGCCAATTTCCCGCGCAGCGCCTTCCAGGCGGATGCCCTGTCGATCAAACTCACCTATCTCAGCCTGTTGAAGCAGAACCTGGGCTCGATTCAGGACCGGATCTACCGGCAGCTGCTCCCCATCCCGGGCGATGACGGCTGGCTCATGATCCGGGAGGAAATCCGCCAGGGGCTGTACCAGCGGATGATGGGAGATAATCCCAGCCCTGTTTCCGGTGAGCAGCTGCCCGTGGTCGGGGTGAACCTCGAGCAAACCCGCGTATTCTGCCAGCGCCTGGGTTGGATCCTCGGCAAGCCGGTTCGCCTGCCAACCCGGAGTCAGTTTACCGCCTCTGTCGGTTCCCTGCGCTACATCCAGTTGGAGGTGGAAGCCTGGGGGCACCCCAACGCCTCCGGGGAACTGCAGCCGGTTGGCTCGCTCGAAGCCAATGCCGCCGGCTTTCACGACCTGCTTGGAAACGCCCGGGAATGGGTACTGCCCGATCCCACCGCCGAAACCTTTCGGGAGCGGATCCCCAATCGTGCCTTGCTGGCCGGTGGTTCCGCCGAGGACCCCTTCGACCGGATTATCGCGCTGCCCTTCGTGTCCACCGATCCCGTGCTCCGCGACCCGTATGCCGGCTTCCGCATCGTGGTTGCCCGGGAACCGGATGGCGGTTGGGAAACGCTGGCTGCTTCGGACGCAAGCCAGGGTCGCTAACCCGAATCTCTCACCGGAATCGGAAATGCCAGGGCTGGTTAACGAACAATAGGCCCCTGTGCCAGGGGCAATTCGGGCTGAGCCCAGGGGTTGCGTCGATTGTCAGGGGGGAGGCCGCGGGTGGAACAGGGTTGCTTTCGGGGTTGTGTGCGCCGCAGGAACCCCGCCAGACTTTTGGGCCCGGTCAATAAATAGCTAAGCTTCTATCGTTATGAAAACCACGATCCTGACCATCCGGATCTTCTTCTTTGCGCTCTGCCTGTTCGGTGCGTGGCTGCTCTGGGACCTCAACCGGGACTGGAGCCTGTCGCTGACACTCTTCATCGGGGGCGCTATCGGAGCGCTGGTGATCCTGACCGACATGCTCCTCAAGGGCTTTTCGCTCCGTGGCATGACCGCGCTGACCTTCGGCCTCGCGGTCGGGGCCATCATCGCCACCTTCATCAGCAACTCGCCGCTCTTCGAGCCGCTGGTGGAGTCGGGCGACCAGGAACTGGCCGGCGTGGTGTTTCTCGTCCGTCTGGTTCTTTATGTTATCCTGATGTATCTGGGCGCGGTCATCGCGCTGCGCGGCCGGGATGAATTTTATCTCGTCATCCCTTACGTCCGTTTCGTGCCGCACGGGGTGACCGTGCCGCTGGCGGTGGTCGACACCTCGATCCTGGTCGACGGGCGGATCCTGCCGATCGTGGAAAAGGGTTGGCTCGGCTATGCTCTGGTCATTCCCCGCTTTGTGCTGGACGAGTTGCACGCCATCGCCGACTCCTCCGATCCGCAGAAGCGGGCCAGCGGCCGCAAGGGTCTGGATGTCCTGAATGCCCTCCGCCGAATCGAAAATCTCGATATCCGTATTCCTGACTCGGAAGTGAAGCGGGGCGAAGAGGTGGACGCCAAACTGGTCTTTCTGGCTCAGAACATGAAGGCCCGTCTCATGACCACAGACCTGAATCTGGCCAAGATGGCTGAATTTCACGGGGTGCAATGGCTCAACATCAACGACCTCGCCCGTGCGCTGAATCCGGAACTGGTGGTTGGCCAAACCCTGGAGGTCGAACTGGTGCGCCCCGGCAAGGAAGCGGATCAGGCGGTCGGTTATCTGCCCGACGGCTCCATGGTCGTTGTCAACGGGGGCCGGGACCAGATCGGCGAGCGGGTGCAGGCCGAGATCATCAGTGTGCTGCCGACCTCGGGCGGACGCATGATCTTCGGCAAAAGGCCCGGCAGCGACTGACCGCAGAATGTCAAAAAGTCCTTAAATCGCGCCATTCAGGCCTATCAACACGGAATTTCCTTGGCTAACAGGGGATTTTACCCCAATTACTTGCATCCTGATTCCGTTTTGGGGTCTATAAATCATCCTATAAAATCCAAACAACCGAATACATCACTATGAAAAACAAAAAAGGTTTCACGCTTGTGGAAATCATGATCGTGGTCGTCATCATCGGCCTCCTGGCCGCCATGGCTATCCCGGCCTTCAACAAGGTCCGCACCACCTCGCAGGAAAAGACCATCACCAACAACCTGCGCCAGCTGGCCTCCGCTGCTGACCAGTACTTCCTCGAGTACGGCGTCACCACCGTCACCTCCACCGAGCTGGTCGGTCTCAGCAAGTACGTGAAGAGCATCTCCCAGGCTGCCAACGAAACGTACGACACGACCATCACCCAGGGTACCGCGATCTCCGCCACCGGCGCTCCGTCCGGCACCGTCTCCATCAGCTTCTGAGCTGACTGGCGGAATCCGCAGATCTCCCTTTCCGGCCGTTCATCTTCGGATGAGCGGCCTTTTTTTTGCCGTCGCCGAATACCGGCGGCCCGCCTGGTGCGCGACGCCCTCTGATCATCGGGTTCCATGCGTCTGATTCTGTCTTTGATTCTGGTCAGTCTGGTGGCGCTTAGCCTGGGTTTTGGACCCTGGCCGCCGGCTGTTGCCCGGACGATCGTCAAGTACGCCGGGTATCCCTCCATCCTGCTCGCCCTGATCGGCGCGCTGGTATTCGGTTGGCGCGTCTGGCGCGCTGCCCAACGGGAGCCGTGGGGCCGTCTCGTCGCCCGGGCCTGGCCGGAGGGCGTGCTGGTTCTGGTCTGCAGCCTGTTTGTCTGGATCAGTCAGGACGCGCTGTTCCGGGTGACGATGGACGAGCCGGTGCTGGCCAGTACCGCCCTGTCCATGCATCTCGACAAAACGAGCATGACCGCCAGCCGTGGATTCACCCTGAATGGGGATTTCCACATCCTGGGGGGGTACCTCGACAAGCGGCCGCTGACCTGGCCCTTTCTGGTCAGCCTGGCCCACGACCTGACCGGTTACCGGGTTACCCAGCCTTTCTGGATCAACGCGGTCCTGGTGCCCCTCTTTCTCGGGCTGTTGGCTCGCGTCGGCTGGTTGCTGGGCGGTGGCCGACCCGGTGCGTGGTTTGCCGTTCTGCTCATGACCGGATTCCCGCTCTTCGCCTTTCAGGCAAACAGCGGGGGTGCCGAGTTGCTGAACCTGACGCTTCTGCTGGCGGTTGGCCTGCTGGCGATGCGTTTTGTCCGCCAACCGGACGACGCCGGGATGGGGTTGCTCGTGTTTGCGGCCCTGCTGCTGGCCCAGGTGCGTTACGAATCCGTGGTCTATATCCTGCCGGTGGGGATGGCTGTGGTGCTGGGCTGGATACAGGCCCGTCGCATCATCCTGCCGCGGGCGCTGCTGCTGGTGCCGCTGCTGCTGGTCTGCGTCCCCTTGCAGAACAAGGTGTTTCGGGCCTACCCGGAATTCTGGCAGTACGACAATCCGGAGCTGGGGGCCTTTTCGCTCGACTACCTCGGCACCAACCTGGCCGCCGCCTGGCGGTTTTTCAGCAACTGGGGCGTCGCCCAGCCCAACGCACCCTGGTTGCCGTTCCTGTTGCTCGTCGGCCTCCTGCTGGGGCGTGTGTTTAACGCTACAGCTGGAGGTCATGGTAATGACGAGCCAAGTGCGCGTGTGGCTGGCCGACGTGTCCGCCACTCCATGGAGCCGCCGGCTCTTCGGCCGGCGATCGCGACTCGCGGCTCGACCCGACAGGGACTTTTCAAGCACGTCCGAACCCTGTTTCCGGGTCGTCGGACCCTCTTCGCGGAAAGTCAGAGTCCTTCAGGAAACACAGAGGGTCGGTATGTCGCCTGGACCGCCCTGGCCTTCATGGCCATGGCCTGTGTGCCCTTTGGCCTGATGCTGGTCTACCACTGGGGCGATCTGGACGACATCGTGGCGACGCGTATTGCCTGGCCTTTTCTCGCCCTGCTGATCCTGGCGACCGTCCGGGTCTGGCGGCCCGTACTCCAGAGCGCGCATCTTTTCCGGCCCTGGGTGCCGGCCGCCCTGGCGGTAGTCTGCCTCTGGGGCTACACCCGCCCGGTCCTGGCGCAGACGCATTTCCTCGAACGGGCATACCAGGCTCGGGAGATCGCGGTCGCCTCCGCCTGGATCGAGGCAAACACCGACCGGGATGCCCTGGTTGCGCTGCCGTTTCACCTGGTCGGCCTCCTGCACCAGCGCTCCAGCATCACGCCCGGAGACCTGCAGGAGTCCGGGGTCGACATCGCCTACCACCTGCGCCTCCGCACCTTTTCCGATATCATCGCCATCCTGCCGCACGAGCGGCTCGACCCGGGGGTCGCCGGTGAGGGGGAATGGCCCGACTACCTGGGCGACCGCCTCGAAGGGCGTGAACTGGAGCGCTTCCAGATCGGGCCCCAGCGCCTCCTCGTTGTCTACCGCGTCACGGATATCCACCTGACGCCGGAGGAGCGGAACGAGCTGCAACAGCTTTCAGCCATGCTCGCCGATCCCGAACAGGCTGCAAACGAACGATCGGGCTGGGCCGTCCTGGCCACCCGCCTGCCATGAGCACCGAACCGTCAGCAGTGCAACCGCCCGTCTCCCCGTCACCCCGCGAACCCTTCCGCTGGTTGTGGCTGACCGGCGTCCTGGCTGTTCTGATCGCAGCAGCCGCATGGGGGCTGCCGCCAGCCTGGCGTACCGGGATCATCCGTTTTGGCAGCTATCCGGCGCTCGCATTGCTCGTGGGCGGCACGCTGGTCTGCCTGTACCGGGTCTGGCGGGAACCCCGGCGCGGTGCCCCCCGGCTGGCCTGGCATGGGGGAGACCTCGCAGGTATCGCGGTGGCGACCGGGCTGGTGCTCGCCCACGACCCCTTCGGTTTCAAGATTCTGATGGATGAATACATCCTGGCCGCCATCGCGCAGCATTTTCACGTGGCGCGTGACGGGAGCATGATCAGCCTGCTGCTCTGGGAGCAGGGAACCTGGATCGCCGACCAGGCGGTGGTCGACAAACGGCCGCTGCTGTATCCATTCCTGGTCAGTCTGATCCACGACCTGACTGGCTACCGTCCGGAAAACGGTATCGCCCTGAACGTTCTGTTGACGCCCCTCCTGACCGGTCTGATTTACACGTGGGGCCGGTTGGTCGCCGGGCGGACCGCCGGCCTCCTGGGACTGGCCGCTCTGGTGAGCATTCCGCTGGTCGGCCAGAACGCCACCGGGGCCGGATTCGACCTGCTTAACATGACCCTGCTGGCCGGGCTGCTGGTGACGGGCTGGTTGCATTGGCAGCAACCCTCCGTCCACCGCCTCAATGCGCTGGTCGGCCTGACCGGGCTGCTCGCCTGTACCCGCTATGAATCAATCCTGTTTGCCCTGCCCGTCGGTTGTCTCATCTGGCTGGTCTGGCGCCGGGAATCGGGGGCGGGCCGTCCGCTTACACGGATCTCGGCCTGGGTGCCGGCCGTTCTCGCCCTCCTGACGCCGCATGTGTTCCAGCAGCGCGTATTTCAGCAGACCAACCGCCTGTGGGAACTCCCCTCCGAGGTCGAGCAGGCCTTCTCGCTGGCCTACCTCCCGGACAACCTCGCTCATGCCCTGGTCTTCTTTTTCAACCCGGGAACCGATCTGCCCAACAGCCTGGTGGTGGCGCTCGTCGGGGTTTTCTTCCTGCTGCTCTACCTGGTGGGTAAAGCGCGTTCCCGGCAGCCGCCCGCCGCATGGTCCGCGACCGACGCCGTGCTGCTGGTTCTGGGCGGCGGCCTGCTGCTCCATTTCGGGGTCATCCTCAGCTATCACGCCGGGGCCCTCGACGCCCACTTTGCCAGTCGCTTCAGCCTGCCCGCCTGGCTGGGGTTGATCGCCGTGCTGCCGACCTGCCTGGCCGGTTCCCTTCCCCGTGGCCGGCTGGTCCCCGTCCTGGCCGCCCTCCTCCTGGCAGGCTACGTCTGGCAATCCGCGCCGGCCGCCTCACGCGCCGCCTTTACCCGGGAAAACTTTGCCGCCCGCGAAGCCGCCTGGGTGGTCGACCAGTTTGCCGGCCAGCCCGATCCGGCCTTTCTGGTTGTGGCCCATGGCGACGTTTACCTGACCGCCCATCGTATCCAGAGCATGGAGACAGCTGAAGCGAATGCGCTGAAGGATACCCTTGCCTACTACCGGGGCCCCTTTGGCTTCCGCGACATCTTCGTGGTCGAACATTTCCTGGTCGATCCCGCCGACGGAAGCTTCGACCCCTTCCCCGAGCCCCGGCTGGATCCCGCCTTCGAGCGGGAAACCCTCGCCGAGCGCTCCTTCCGGCCTTATCACCTGACGCGTCTGAGCCGCGTTACCGCGATCCGGACCGGCGATACCCCGCAGCCATGACCGACCCGCAACCCGACCCCTCTTCCATCCCCGACCACTTCGACTGGGTGGCCCGCCATCATCAACGGGTCCGGCGGCGCCAGCGCGGCTTCCATCGCCAGCTCGCCTGGCTCTTCCGCTTCCATGTCCCGGCCGGCGCCCGCGTCCTCGAGTGCGGTTGCGGGCGCGGCGACCTGCTGGCGGCGCTCGACCCGGAGGAGGGCGTCGGCATCGACATCAGCCCGGCCATGATCGACCAGGCCCGCGAACGGCTGGCCGACCGGCCGAATCTCACCTTCACCACCGCCTCCGCCGCCGACTTTGCGGACAACCGGCCCTTCGACGTCATTATCCTCGATTACCTGACCGGCTATCTGGAGGATATCCAGCCTGTCCTGGAAAACCTGATACGGCTCAGCCATCCCCGGACCCGTATCCTGGTGACCTCGCTCAACACGCTCTGGCGGCCGGTGCTCGGGCTGGCCCAGCCGCTCGGGCTGGCCATGCCGCAGCCGCCCAGCAACTGGCTGTCGACCGGCGACCTGCGCAACCTGCTCGAACTGGCCGGGTTCGAGGTCATCCGTACCGGCGGCGAACAGCTGTTTCCCTTCGACTGGCCGGGCTTCAACGGCGTCTTCAACCGCTTTCTCTGCCGGCTGCCCGGCTTTCACCACCTCGGGGCCACCGTCTTCCTCGCCGCGCGCCCCCGGGCCCAGCCGGTCCTGGCGGGCGACATCAGCTGCTCGGTGGTGGTGCCGGCACGCAACGAGGCGGGCAACATCCGGGCCGCGCTCGACCGCATCCCCGTCCTGGGGCGGCAGACCGAGGTGATTTTCGTCGAGGGGAACAGCACCGATGATACCTGGGCGGTGATCGAACGGGAGGTGGCGGCCTACGACGGGCCGCACGCGGTCCAGGCCTGCCGACAGCCGGGCAAGGGCAAGTGGGATGCCGTCTTCACCGGCTTTGCGCGGGCGCGCGGGGATGTGCTGGTCATCCAGGACGGCGACCTGACCGCGCCGCCGGAAGACCTCCCCAAGTTCTTCGATGCGGTGGTGCGGGGAACGGCCGAATTCGCCAACGGCAGCCGCCTGGTCTACCCCATGGAATCGCGGGCGATGCGGTTCCTCAACCTGCTGGGCAACAAGTTCTTTGCGGTGGCGCTCAGCAGCGTCCTCCGCCAGCCGGTCAAGGACAGCCTGTGCGGGACCAAGATGCTGTTGCGTGCCGACTACGAGCGCCTGCTCCAGCGCATCGAACCCTTCGGAGACTTCGATCCCTTCGGCGACTTCAACCTGTTGTTCGGCTCCGCACTGCTCGACCTGAAGATTCGCGACATCCCGATCCGGTACCGGGACCGCACCTACGGCGACACCAACATTTCCCGTTTCCGTCATGGCTGGATCCTGCTGAAGATGACTGTCTTCGGTCTGCGCCATCTCCGTTTCCACCGATGACGGACACCCCCGCAGGCCGGAGCGGAGCGTCGCTCAACCTTTGCCGGCTGGTGTTTATCGTGGCCGGCATCGCCTGGTATCTCGGCCTGTTCCTCTGGCCCGCCGGCTGGCAGGCGCTTCTCGGTCCGCTTCACAACGGACAGTGGCCGGAGTACCCGTTTCTCGACATGCATGGCCGGCTGGCCGCCTTCGAAGCGCACGCTCAGGGCTTCCCCGTCCTCTACGAAAGCAATCCCCTCGACCCGAAGGAGCGTACCAGCCTGAAGCCGAGCTGGGCCCTCTGGCCGGCCCACCTCGGGATTGACCGGACCTGGCTGGTCCCCCTCAGCCTGACGACCCTCGTCCTCTGGTTTGCCCTGGTGTTCCGGCTGGTGCGCCCCCGCGTCTGGCACGAAACCGTCCTGGCCTGTCTGCTTCTGATTTCCCCGGCGGTGATGCTCGGGGTGGAGCGTGCCAACGACGATCTGGTTTACTTCCTGTTGATCGCGCTGGCCGTCCTCATCCTGGGCCGGCAAGCGAACCCGCCGGCATGGCGGACGGCCTTGTCCGCCGGGCTCCTGTTTCTCCTCGCACCGGCGAAATACTATCCCGGCGCAGCCTTCTCCGTTTTTCTTCTGAACCAACCGGCATGGAAGCGCCTGTTGGTGATCTATGGTCCGGTCGCTGTGGGACTGGGTCTGGTCGTCTGGTTCAATTGGGAGGAGATCGCCTACCTGCGGCAGTATGCTCCGGCCCCTTTCGTGGGGATGGCTCATGGGTCCGGCCTGCTTTGGATCGGCACGCCTCTGAAGTCCGTCGGTTCATGGCTTTCCCTGGCGGGGTTGGCCGGTATCCTGGCCGGAGCCTTTGTGCTGTTGCGCCGACAGGAGGCCCCGAAGCTGGCGACGGTATCCCTGCGCCGGGGGCGGTTCGCGCTGGCCGGGATCTCGGTGCTGTTCTTCTGCTTTTTTCTCAACAGCAACTACGATTATCGCTTCATTTATTTCCTGATGATCGTCCCCGCGCTGTTCGTTCAGGTGCGCACCGGCTCCGCCTCGCCCTCCGTGGTGGCTGGATCGTGGGTCGTGCTGCTCGGCATGGTCTTCATCCTATGGTCGGACGGGTTGTACTTTTTCTTCAGCCATGACCCGGAGACCGGCACCTGGGATGCCAGCCATTACGACACCCTTCTGCGCATCAAACACGCCGTGAACTGGATCGTCATGGCCGGCCTCACGGGCTTTGCGACCCTTATCCTGCGTCCGTCCCTCCGTGCTTTGACGGGCCGGGCGCACCCTTCCAGCGACACCTCTCATGCCTGAAGCCGTTTCCATTGTCGTTCCCTGCTACAACGAAGCGGGAAACATCCCCGACCTGGTCAAGGGCCTGGGCGATGTCCTCGACGACCTCGACCACACCGGGGAAGTCATCCTTGTCGATGATGGCAGCTCAGATGATACCTGGGACGTCATCCGCCGGGCCGTGAGCGGTGACTCGCGCTTCCGCGGTATCCGCCAGATGCGCAATTTCGGCCAGAGCCAGGCCTACCAGGCCGGCATCGATGCGGCACGCGGCGCCTATATCCTGCTCTTCTCGGGCGATTGCGAAACCGGGTTCGAGCACATAAGGACGGTCGTGCGCCACCTCGACGACGGGGCGGATTTCGTGAACACGCGCCGCGTCGGTCGCTGGGGAGGTGGTAGCCGGGCCACCAAGAGTTCCTTCGGCAACGCCCTTATCAACCGCATCTCCGGGCTGTCGATCGAGGACCGCGGCAGCGGTCTGAAAGGCATGCGGGCTGCTATTGCCCGCAACATCCGTTTCTACGGCGAGATGCACCGCTTCATCCCGGACTACGCCAGCCTCTACACAGACCGTATCATCGAAGTGGATACGGAATTCAGGGACCGCACCTACGGGCGGTCCGCCTACCGGGGGAGCATCCGCTCGGTGTCGGTCTTCCTCGACCTGATCACGCTCGCCTTTCTTGTCCACAGTGCCCGTCGCCCGTTTCTGCTGCTGCCGGGTCGCATCTTCGGCTTCACCGGCCTGATCATCTTCCTGGCCGGCTTCTCCGTCTCGGCCTGGCTGTCCCTGGAAAAAGTGTTCTTCGGCGCCGCGCTGTCGAACCGGCCGCTCTTCCTGGTCAGCATCCTGACCACGATTCTCGGGATCGTGATGACGATGCTCGGCATGCTCGGCGAAATGGTGATGCGCGTCTACTTCGAGACCGGGCACCGCCGGACCTACCTGCCGCGCGAGACGGTCGGTGACCGTGGAAGCGGAAATGCCGCCAACCCGAACCACGATGGCTAGCTGGATCGAAGGCCTCAAGCGGCTGCCGGTCGACCTGGGTCAGGGCACCCTGCGCACCACCACCAAGGGCAAGCTGATCGCGCTGGACCACGTACCGCCCGGCAAGGGTCGGACCGCGCTCGATATCGGCTGCCGCGAGGGCCACCAGGCGCGCTGGCTCGAGTCCCGCGGCTACCGGGTCACGGCGATCGACATCGAGCAGGTGTACCCGAAAGCCGAGGTGGTGGATGTCGACCAGGGACTGCCGTATCCGGAGAACACCTACGACCTGGTCTGGTGCAGCGAGGTCATCGAGCACCTGCGCGATCCCGCCGCCTTTGTGGCGGAGGCGAAGCGCGTCCTGCGGCCGGGGGGGCGGCTGGTGCTGACCACCCCCAACAGCGCCTTCTGGCTTTACCCGCTGCTCCGCCTGTTCGGGAAGACCCCCGCCTCCGTCCAGAACCCCACCCACCGGCAGTTCTTCTCGATCTGCGATATGCACCGGCTCTTTCCCGGTGTGGTGGTGGAGGGCTTCTTTCCCTACCTCTGGCTGCGCTGCCGGATTACGCGCGGGGTGGGGTTGTTGTCGCCCACCTTTGTCGTCTGTCTGGACAAGGCCCGAGCGAGGCCGGCACCATGAAACCGCGGCTGCGCAACTTCTCCAGGTTCACCCTGGTCGGCCTTCTTTTCTATGGGCTGTCGGTCGTCCTGAACGGACTGCTGATCGACTTCCTGGCCTGGCCGACACTTGTCACCAGCACCGCCGTGCTGGTCGTCCTGTTCCTGCTCAAATTCTGGCTGTCGGTTCGCTGGCGGATCATTCGCAACCGGTTCGGTCCCTACCTGGCAGGCAATGTCCTGTTGTCTCTTCTGGCACCGGTCCTGGTTTGGCTCGCGGTGGATTTTGCCGGGCTGCCCGCCAGCCTTTCCACGGCCGGTATCCTGGCGCTGGTCTTCATGCTGCGCTATCTCCTGCTGGGGGCCCTCGGCCTGCTGGCCACGGAAAATCCGTCAACGCGTCGCCCCGGATCGGAACAGCAGCCGTAGCTGTGCGGCCGGTTCCTGCCAACGCGGATTCTCCGGGTCGACCGTTGGGGGCAACCAGGCCTCGAAACCGGCCGCCAGGGCGGCCATCAGGAGAATCGTATCGGGCTCTGCGCTGAGGCGTCGCCGCATGAGCGCCCGGTCCCCCGGGCGAAGCTCCCCGGCCAGCGCAAGGGCGGCCAGCGCGGAGTCCCGGTTGTCCGCCTTCCGGTCGATGAGTCGTCGCCAGAGTGCAACCGCCGCCCGGCGGTCTCCCAGCAGCCAGCGGTACACCCCGAGGATCTGTTGCTGGCGTGCGGACTGGAATCCGGCCGGCCGGACGCGCGCCAGGTCCCTCTCCAACTGTTCGGCAGCCGGCAAGGCAGGCAAGGCGAGCAACAGCTGGTTGAAGCGGGAAACCAGATAAAGCTCGGCGGCGGCATGCCGGGTCGGCTGGCGGTCGAGGACGGCGGCGGCCCACCTTGCCGCCTCCGCATCCCGGCCGACATCGGAAGCGGCCCGACTGAGCAGCAGGCGGTCCTCCACGGTCGTATCCGGTTGTTCGATACCAAATAAGGCAGTCACCGAAAGCAGTCCCAGGATACCGCCCAGGGCCGCGGCAGCCCATCGTTCACGGCGACCGAAGGCCGACCAGCGGGCCGCCAGCGCCCCGGTTCCGGTGCTGGCGGTCAGAAGCAGGGGGACCAGCGGCAGGCGAAAGCGCGCGCTGGCGTAGGTCAGCAGGAGCCCCGCCGTGTAGGCCGCCGCCAGAACGACCACAACCTGCATAAAGGGATCGCGTCTCAGGATCCAGAGACCGGGTACCCCGATCAGAAGGACCCAGCTCCAGTTCAGCGGGGACCAGCGCAGGGCGGGGGAGCGCCCCTTGTGAAAGGCATAGGTCTTGTTGTTGTAGGCCTCCCGGATATTCAGCAGCGCATAGGCTTTGAAACCCAGTAACCGCAACCAGGCGCCGGGGTCCTCCCGCACGGCGGTGTGGAGGCGATCCCGGTACCAGGCGTTCAGGTCTTCGATCGGGATCGCCTGGTCGCTCAGGTCCGGATGGGCCTGCCGGTACAGGACCTCACTTTCGATCCGTGCGGGGTTACGGTATTCGGTTCGGTTGCCCACCTCCAGCGATTGGGTGAAAAAGCGACCGTCGGCCCCGGGGCGGTTCGCCGCAAAGAGATTGAAACTGCCCTGCCAGGGCGTAACCCGAAATTGCCCGCCGACCTCCAGATTGACCCAGCCGAAGCCAGACAGGCAGACCGCTGCGGTCCCCCCGATGAGGGCCGCGCCCAGAACGCGCTGCCGCCCGCTGTCCCGCAGCCACAGGGCGGCGAAGGGCAGGACGAGCAGGACCGGCAGCAAATGCGGCCGGATGAGGCAGCCCACGCCGATCAGAAGGCCGGCTCCGGCCGCCCAGCGGCAGGCGGCTGCCGACCCGTCCGCCTGATGAAACCGCAGCAGGGTGTAGATGGCCCCCAGCCAGGCGGTGATCGCCACCGTGATATCCAGGGGATCGCCGGCAAAATGGTGGGCGACCGGGTATAAGCCGTACAGGGCAGCCGGCAGCCAGGCGGTCCAACCGGGGGCCCGTGCCGGTCGCAAACGGCGGGCCATTCCCCAAATCAGCAGGACCGATCCGACCTGGGCCGCCAGGTTGAGGAAGCGGGCCAGCGCGGGCAGTTGCTCGGGCAGGAGGCCGGCCTTCAGCCCGAGGGCCAGGAGAGCCGCGTAACCGGGCGCCCGGTAGAACGGTTCGTCCGGCAAGGTGCCGTTGGCGATCTGCTCAGCCAGGGTCACGGTTTCTCGACCGTCGAGGACCGGCTGTTGGCCCATTGCGGTCTGACCGTACCACATCAGGTGTGCACCGGTGGCCAACATTGTCACCAGAACCAGGCTGAGGCCGATAGTGCGGGAACCGGGCAGAGGGGTGGATTGGTTCATTGCAGGGCTAGCGATGAGGCCTTTTTTTGAATTCGGAGTCAACGACCCGACCCCGATCATGGACCCCACCTCCCCATCCCCCGGCGGCCTGCGGCTGAAATCGCGCTGGCTCTTGCTCCTGATTCTGGCGGGTGTCCTGATCGGGGGTGCTGCCGTGGCCTGGCTCTGGTCCATGGGTGTACGCCTGGCGGATGTCAGGGACTGGGCGGTGGCTATCCTCGACTATCTGGGTGAACGACCGTTGCTGCTGTTTGCCGCCATACTGATCCTGCCCGGCTTCAGTTTTCCGATCAGCCCGCTGCTGGTGCTGGCCGGCGCCGTTTTCGGCGAACGCTACGGCCTGGGTTGGGCCGTCCTCATCTGCATCGGTACCGTGTCCCTTTGCATGGCCTGGACGTGGTGGGCCTGCGCCTATCCGCTGCGCGGTTTGATCCAGACCCTGCTGCGCGCGCGGGGGTGGTCCCTGCCCGAGGTTTCCGAAAGGCGGATGCTCCAGGTGGCCTTCCTGGTTCGGGCCACACCCGGCATCCCGTTTGCCATTCAGAATGCGGTGCTCGGCGTCATGCGCATGCCTTTCCGGCCCTACATCCTCGTCTCGGTCGCCGTGCAGGCTGTCTATACGACCGGCTTCGTCCTGTCGGGCGAAGCCCTGTTTTCCGGCAACCTGAAACTGGTGGTGGCGGGCCTGGCGATTCTCGTGGTGGCAAGCCTGGCCTTTCGCGCTGTTTCCCGGAAACGCAGGTCCCCCTTGAATCCGGATTCCCCAGAGGCATCCTGACAACATGGACCTGTTCAGCCAGCAGCCCGATCAGGTGCGCAGCGTCAGCGACGTGACCCGTGAAGTGAAGACGGCGCTCGAGCGCCGCTTCCCCGCTGTCTGGATACGCGGGGAAATCTCCAACCTCCGGCGGCAGGCCAGCGGCCATGTCTACTGTTCGCTCAAGGACGCCGGCGCCCAGTTATCCACTGTTTTCTTCCGCAATGTCGCCAACCGCATCGATTTTCCACTCGAGGCCGGGCGCCAGATCCTGGCCTTCGGCCGTATCTCGGTTTACGAGCCGCGCGGCCATTACCAGTTGATCGTCGAAACGGCCATGGAAGACGGCGCCGGTCGCCTCCAGGCCGCCTTCGAGCGCCTCAAACGCAAGCTCGAGGCCGAGGGCCTGTTTGCCGCGGAACGGAAACGCCCCCTGCCCACGCTTCCGCGGCATGTCGCCATCATTACATCGCCGACCGGCGCCGCCCTGCGGGATTTTTTAAGCGTGTTGAAGCGCCGGGGCTGGACCGGTCAGGTCACCCTGCTGCCGGCGTCCGTCCAGGGCGCGGATGCCGTGCCGCAAATGCTCCGGATGCTGCGTGCCCTGGAAACGCTGCCGGTCGTCGACCTGCTGGTCATCGGCCGCGGGGGTGGCAGTCTGGAGGATCTTTGGGCCTTCAATGAAGAAGCGCTGGTCCGTGCCCTGGCCGCATGCCCGGTCCCGGTGATTTCCGCCGTCGGGCATGAGATTGATTTCGTCCTCACCGACTTTGTCGCGGACCGTCGGGCCGAAACACCGACGGCTGCCGCCGAAATCATCACGGCGGCCTTTGTGGACGCCCGCGATCGCATTGTCCGCGCACGACGCAACCTGGGGCGGGCCGTGCAACTGGGCCTCCAGGCCTCGCGGCACCGGCTCAGGTTGACCGCCGGCGATTTCCGGCATGCCTCGCCGCAGCGCCGGATCGAGCGGCTCAGCCAGGATCTGGACGAACAGGCGACCGCGCTTCAGCAGGCGGTGGAAGGACGCCTCCGCCAGGCCCGGGATCGCCTGGCGACCCACCGCGAGGCGTGGATTCAGGCGAATCCCGCGCTGGTGGTCGAACGGGCTCGCAGCCGTCTGGCCCGCTCCCGATCCGCTTTTGAGCAGGCTTCACCAGTTCATGCCATCCGTGAACGGCGCAACACCCTGGAACAGCTGGAGCATCGCCTCCGCGCGGCTTCCATCGAGCAGACGCTGAAGCGCGGATTCACCCTGGTGCAGGATGATCAGGGCCGACCGGTCCGACGCCGCGCGGAGGCGAACCCCGGCTCAATCGTCCGCATCCGCTGGTCCGACGGGGAGCAGGGCGCGCGATTGGAGGGTTAGGCGGGATCAATCGCCTTGTGGCCAAACAACCAACCGGGAATCGGTATTATTTCGCCCATGGCCTTCGGGGCGGCTCCGGCGGGGCAGGGAGGCCCGCCGGAAAGGGGAATGCCCTGAGCCCGCGGTCAGACCTTGGGGAACCTGGTCCACTTTTGCTTGGTCCCGGCCGACTTCACGGCGGTCTCGATGAAGGCCATGCCGTAGACACCGTCGTCGACCGTCGGGAAATCGTAGCTTTTGGGCTTGCGGCCCTCGACGTCGTCGGAAATGGCGCGAATGGCTTCGAGGTAGACGTTGGCAAAGGCTTCGATGAAGGCCTCGGGGTGACCAAAGGGCAGGCGGGTGAAACGGGCCGCCGCCTTGGATACGTAGTCGTTGCCCCGGCGGTAGATCTCACGCGGCTTGTCGCCGTATTTCACAATGAGATTATTCGGCTCTTCCTGGTGCCATTCGAGCGAGGCCCTGGTACCGTAGATCCGGATCGTGAGGTTGTTCTCCTCACCGCCGCTGATCTGCGAGGCGTAGAGAATGCCCTTGGCGCCGCCCTTGTAACGGACGAGCAGGTTGCCGTCGTCCTCGAGCTTGCGACCCTTGGCGAAGGATGTGAACTCGGCGCACAATTCGTCGATTTCCAGACCGGTGATATACCGGGCGAGGTTCTCGGCATGTGTACCGATATCGCCGATACAGCAGCTGGCGCCGGCCTTTTTGGGGTCGGTCCGCCAGGCTGCCTGTTTCTGGTCATCCTTCTCGATGGCTTTGAGGAGCCAGCCCTGCGGGTACTCGACCACGATCTTGAGGATGTCGCCGACTTTGCCCTTGTTCACCATGTCCCTGGCCTCTTTGACCATGGGATAGCCGGTGTAATTGTGGGTCAGCGCGAAAACCTTTTTGGTCCGCTTGACGAGGGTCCGGAGTTTCTTCGCCTCGGCCAGGTCGAAGGTCATCGGCTTGTCGCTGACGACGTGGAAGCCGTGCTTCAGGAAGCACTCGGCGACCGGGAAGTGCATGAAGTTCGGCGTGACGACCACCACGAAGTCGATCCTCTCGTCATCGGGCAGTTGGGCCTCGGCTTCGGCCATTTTCTCATAACTGCCGTAAACCCGTTTCGGATCGAGAAACAGCTCGCGGCCACGCTCTTTGGATTTTTTGGCACTGGAGCTGAAGGCGCCCGCCACCAGCTCGGCTTTGCCGTCGAGGTTGAGGGCCATGTAGTGGACGTTGCCGATGAAGGAACCGGGGCCGCCGCCCACCATGCCGTAGCGTAATTTGCGTTTCATGATCAGTGAATCAATTGGGGTTGAAAGAAAGATAAGTGGGGAGACAGGACAGCCCGGGACGGGAACCGCCGGGCTGTCAGTCAAAGGAGCTTACTGTTTCGACTTGTCGAAGGCGGCGTCGAAGGCCGCGTCGTCGTTCTTCGGGAAGTCGAGCGAACGGGTGAAGGCGGCGGACTCGGCCGCGCCGTGCAGGCGGTTCATCCGGCCGTCTTCCCACTCGATGGAGAGGGGCCCCGGGTAGTCGATGTCATTCAGCGCGACGATGATTTCCTCGAAATCGATGTCCCCGCGCCCGACCGAACGAAAATCCCAGTAGCGGCGACTGTCGGTGAAGTCGGTGTGGCCGCCGAAGACGCCGACCGTGCCGTCCCCGTGGTCCCACCAGACGTCCTTCATGTGAACGTGGTAAATCCGACTGGCGAAATGGCGGATGAATTTCACGTAGTCGACCCCCTGGTAACCGAGGTGCGACGGATCGTAGTTGAAGCCGAAGCGCTTGTGGTTGTTGACCGCCTTGAGCGCACGCTCCGCGCTGGCGATGTCGAAGGCGATCTCGGTCGGGTGTACTTCGAGGCCGAAGTTGACGTCGACCTTGTCGAAGGCCTCCAGGATCGGTTTCCAGCGCCTGCCGAAATCGTCGAAACCTTTCTGCAGGAATGCCTGCGAGGTGGGCGGGAAGGCGTAGAGGGCATGCCAGATGGACGAGCCGGTGAAGCCGTTGACGCAGACCGGGAAATCGTCCTTGTTCCCGCGGCCGGGCTTGGCGTCGAAGAACTTCCGGGCGGCCTTGCCGGTGGCGATCATCTCTTTCGCGGCCCGTTTCCGGACGCCCTCGGGATCGCCGTCACCCCAGATCCCGGGCGAAAGGATGGCCTGGTGGCGCTCGTCGATGTTGTCGCAGACGGCCTGCCCGACGAGGTGGTTGGAAATGGAGTAACAGGTCAGCCCGTTGTCGTTGAGCTTCTCCCAGAGTTCCTTGAGATAGGTCTTGGACTTGTTTGCACGGGCGACATCGAAATGGTCGCCCCAGCAGGCCAGCTCGACGCCGTCGTAGCCCATCTGTTTGACCTGCGGAAGCAGTTCGTCGATGGGGAGATCGGCCCACTGACCGGTGAATAGGGTAACTGGTCTCGGCATGGTGGAGGAGGTTGAGGTTGTTCGCTGATGCGAATTTTGAAGTCGGGATGATGCTAAGCCGGCGGTTGCAATGACAACCCTAAACCCCATTGTTGAGCTGCCTTAAGGGGTTTATGCTCCCTTGTGATTGCTTGCGCCGCCTCCGCGATGTGCTCTCTTTCTTCATACACGTTTCGGATGAAACGACTCCTGGGTCGTCTCCTGTTGGTCGCCGCTCTTCCGGTTGTGATACCGGGCCTGCCTTCCCTCGGAGCGGAAACCCGGGCCAACGGCAGCGTGACCGGTCGCGTGGTTTTCCCGGAGGGCTACCACATGGTGCCCCGGATGGCTCCGCGTTACCGGCAGTTTGCCGGCGTACGCCCCGACGAGCCGGCGCCGCTCGCGGTTGTTTATCTGGAACCGCAGGGCCCGCTGACAATGCCGCCGCCCCCGGCCGATCCCGAGCCTGCGGTCATGAAGCAGGCGGGCCTGCAGTTCGATCCCCTGATCCTGCCTGTGCGGACGGGTACACCCGTCGCCTTTCCCAACCGGGACCAGACCTATCACAATGTCTTTTCCTATTCGGGTACGGGTGAGTTCGATCTGGGGCGTTACCTGCCGCAGGAGGAACCGCCGCAAGTGGTCTTCACGGATCCAGGCGTTATCCGTCTGTATTGCGAGATCCACCGCCATATGCGCGCGGTCATTCTCGTGCTCGATACGGCCTGGTTCACGCAAACCGGGGCGGGCGGGTCTTTTCTTCTGGAGGATGTGCCGCCGGGGACCTACCGGGCGGTCTGTTTTTTGAAGCCGGATCTGGTCTGGGAGCAGATGGTCCGGGTGACCGCCGGTGAAACCGCCGAACTGAGGTTCGGCCCGGAGGGCGGCTGATGGAGCGGGAGGCGGCCAGCCCGAAAATCGGGCTTTCCTTCCGGTTCAAGCTGATGCTGGCGATGCTGCTTGTGGTCGCCTCCGTCAGCTCGTTGGTGCTGGTCGTCTCCCAGCGCCAGGTGTCCTCCAGTTACCGGGAGTTTCTGGAGACCCAGTTCGCTGCGCAGGTGAACCTGTTCTTCCGCAAGCAGGAGGCCCGTTTGGCCGGGATTCAGGCCGCTATCCGCGACGCCTCTCTCAATCCGCGCCTGATCGCCGGCCTCGAGGTCGGTTCCTCCCGTCGGGTCTATGAAGACCTGAACGTGGAATTGTTCGGCCTGATTACCCGGATTGTCGAAGACCTGCCGGAAGGCGGCATGAATGCCTTCATGCCCTTCTTCAGGGTGCTGGACACCGAGGGCAACCTCCTGCCCGCGCCCGGCGGTTTTGCCGGGCAGGTGCCCGGTCAGGACGAGGCGAGCCTCCGGCGGCGCTTTGCCCCGCTCGGGCGGACCGACCCGGTTTCCTCCGGCTCCCGGGAACAGTCCTACCGTGCGGGGTATCAAATTTTTGAATACCTTGACCGCTCCCTGCTTTACGAAGTGATCGTCAATCCCGTGATCGATTACGCCGGCCGGCGGTGGGGCACGCTGGTCTTCGGCATCCCGGTCATTTCGGTGGAGGAGTTGCTGGGAGCCGAATCCGGCCTGGTCAACGGTCTGCTCCTGAACGGGTCCGTCTATTCAGACCAGATTCCCCCGGACTTGCACGAACGGCTGGCCGCTTTGCCGACCCGAACGAGTCCGACCCGGCCGGAGCTGTCCCTGGGCGGCGAGCCGCACCTGGCCTTTGCCAATCCGCTCAGGTCCGGTCCCGGCTTCGCCACCGCGCATCTCCTGTCGTTGTATTCGCTGGCAGATTTGCAACGCCTGATCGGCAACCTGCAGGCCACGGTGATCGGCTTTGCCGCGGTAGCGCTGATCGGGGGCATTCTCCTCAGCGCCACAGCGGCGGGTAACCTCACCCGGCCCATCAACGCGCTGGTCCGGGGCACGGAGGCGATACGGCGGGGAGAATACGACCGGCAATTACCCGTCCGGTCCAGAGATGAGATCGGGCGGCTTACCCGTGCCTTCAATGCCATGACGAAGGACCTGGCCCTGAAGGAGCGTTACCGGAATGTGCTCGACCGGGTGAGCGACCCCGAGGTCGCTCAAAGCCTGATGGGGGGCAATCTCGAACTGGGGGGCGAACTGCGGCGGGTCGCAGTCCTGTTTTGCGATATCCGCGGCTTCACTCCGCTGTCGGAAGGCATGGATCCCACCGAAACGGTCGCCCTGCTGAACCGGCACATGACCGAACTCACCCAGGTGGTCCAGAAGCACCATGGTGTGGTGGACAAGTTTGTGGGCGATGAAATCATGGTCATTTTCGGGGCGCCGCGTTCCTACGGGAACGACGCTTTGGATGCGGTGGCCTGTGCGCGGGCGATGATCGCGGCCCGCGACCGGCTGAACCGGGAGAGCGGGGAATCCGTGCAGATCGGGATTGGGATCGCCTCCGGTTCGGCCCTGGCGGGCTTGATGGGCAGCGCGTCGCGGCTGAACTACACCGTCATCGGCCCCTGCGTGAACATCGCGGCGCGGCTCTGCGGTCAGGCCGGTCCCATGGAAGTGATATCCGACCGCACCACCTGGGAGCGGAGCGGCAACCCGGCGCGTGTCGTGGACAAAGGTCCGCTTTCGCTCAAGGGTGTTTCCCGGCCGGTCGATGTCGTCTCCTGGTCGTTTTCCGACGATACCCAAACCCCCTTCTCCTGATGCGTTCCCGTCGCCTGACTGCGTGTTTCTCCGTCCTGCTGGCGGGAAGCCTTTGCGCCGCCGATCCGTCCGCCGCGCTGGATCGCTCGATCCGTCGGTTGCAGGATCAGCTCTACCTGACGACCGCAGACGGCAACCTGGCGCTGCAAATCGGGGGCGGCCTGGATTTCGAGGCCTACACCTTTTCCGAAACTGGATCCGGCTGGGTGTTTCCGGACGATGCGGAGACAAACCATCGCCTGTCAGCCCGGTGGACCGGCACCCTCGATGCCTGGGTGGGCGAGCGGATCTACGGCTTCGTCAAGCTGCGCCACGACCGGGGCATTCATCCCGGCTTTGCTCCCGACGGCGACACCCGGTTCGACGAGTCCTTCGTCCGGGTCACCCTCGATCCCGAGTATCTGCAGCTGCAGGCCGGCAAGTTCGCGGGGGACCTCGGAAATTTCCTCGGGCGGCACGACAGTTGGGAAAACCCCTTCATCAACTATCCGCTGGTTTACGAAAACGTGACCCATGTCTCGGATATCAATGTCTTCCCCGATGCCGCGACCTTCGCCGACCAACGTGACCAACCCGACGTCAAAACCGAGGAAATTCCGCTGATTTGGGCACCGCTTTACCGGACCGGGTTCGCCGCTCTCGGGCATGTCGGGAATTGGGATTATATCATCTCCTATACCAACAGCGGCGTATCCAGCCGTAGCAGCGAGTGGAACGACTGGGACTTGAGCGACGCCAGTTGGACAGCCCGGCTGGGCTACAGCCCGTCACCAGCCTGGAGTCTGGGACTGAATGCCGGCGAGGGTCCGTATTTCCGCGAGGAAGCGGCGGCCAGGCTGCCCGCAGGGACCGGTATCAGCGATTTTGAGCAGACCACCTACGGCATCGACCTGGCCTGGGCCTGGCGGCATTGGGAGGTGTTCGCCGAGGCGTATCGCGTGTCCTGGGAGGTTCCGAATGTCGGGAATGTCCACGCCTGGTCCGGCTATATCGAAGGCCGCTACCAGGTAACGCCGCGTGCCTACGTGGCCGCCCGCATCAACCGCGAGCAGCACGAGCGTGTCCGGACCGCCGGCGGGCCGGAACGGTGGGATCACCCGATCTGGCGCCTCGACCTCGCCACCGGCTACCGCTTTTCCCGTTTTCTTCAGGGGCAGCTGACCTACGCCCTGATGCGGCAGGACGCCGATTTCCAGAACGGCGAGCACCTCTGGGCCGCCCGCCTGACGCTGATCTATTAGGGCGTGTTTTGGAAAGAGGGGAGGCCTACAAGGGGAGGCCCGGGCTAGGGCGTGTTTGAAAAGTTGAGATAAGCGTAAAGACTGACGGCTTTTACGCGTGTGGCGGGCCGTAGAGCCCGCCACTCCATGGAGACGCCGGCTCTTCGGCCGGCGTTCGCGACTCCAGGAAGACTTTCCAAACTCGCCCTAGAGCCGGGCATCGGGGACCCGGCGTCGCCCAGAGGCTATGCCGAGGGGCGCGGCGGCCATCCCTCGGGTCGAGGATTTCCGGGAGGGCGGTCGTCCCCGACCGCCTTGCGCGGCCATCCGGCCTCCGTATCGCGCCGCTTCAGCAAGCGGGGATCACGTGGATGCCCGCGAACAACCGGATCGTCGCGGCCGCCGGGGACGGCGGGTCCTCCCCGGGATCATGCAGTGCGGCGCGGCAGACGTTGAACGGTCGGGCAGTAGCAGGTGGTGCGCCCGGCAATGGTCTCGCGGACCAGCGGCCTGCCAGTCCGCGGGCAACGACCGCCTTCCCGCCAGCGATGGTTGAACAGCCAGTTCTCCGGCAGGGGGTCCGGCCAGTCCGGAGCGATCACGCGCAGGGCGTCGTCGCAGACCTCCTTCGCGGCCTCGTAAAGAGCCGTCACCTTTCGAGCGGACAGGTTGCCGGCTTTGGTGGCCGGATGGATTCTGGCCCGCCAGAGGATTTCGTCCGCCATCCAGTTGCCGATCCCGGGAAAATGTTCCTGCCTGAGCAGGACAGCCTTGACCGGTGAGCCCTGGCGCCGGCGGAGCACCGCCTTGAGCCGGTCACGGGTGAAGGTGTCGTCCTGTACCTGGGGCGGCAACGCCGTCCACCAGGTTGGCAACGCCTTACCGGTTGCCAGCCGGATCCGACCGAAGTGCCGCGTGTCCGTGAATACCAGGGCATCCTGGCCCGACAGGCGAAGCACCAGATGATCATGTTTGGCCGGTGCGTACGGCCCCTCATGGAAGGCCAGGCTGCCGGCCATCCCGAGGTGGATGCCCAGCCAGGCCGATGTTCTCTGCTCCAGTCTTCCGCCGCTGAAGCCGAACAGCATCTGCTTGCCGTGTGTGTGGATCGAACGGAGCCGGGTGCCGGTGAGGGTGATCTCCAGCCATGCCACATCGAGCCCGCGGAACACCCGCACCTTCGGATGGGTGAGCACCCGCCGGATCGGCCGGTTGCGACCAGGCTCCCACTGCCGGGCGTAATAAGCCACTTCGCCGAGTTCGGGCATGGAGCCAATAAATCCCCGGGAACCGCCGCGGCAACGGCCGATGACCGATTTCGGAGGGCTTTCAGGCCTTGCGGGTTTGCCTCCGAAGGCTCGGCCCACCACCGTCCCGCTATGGCTAAGCGACAAAGCGCCGGTCTCGTGCTTTACGATTTCCCCGGCCCGGACAAGCGCCTGCGTCTGTTGCTCGGGCACCCCGGTGGCCCCATCCACGCCAGGCGTGACGAGGATGTCTGGAGCATTCCCAAGGGAGAACCCGACGGGGACGAGTTGCTGCTCGACACGGCTATCCGGGAGTTTGCGGAAGAGACCGGCTGGGCCGCGCCGGACTGCAACGATCCGATTCCTCTCGGTTGGATCCGGCAGAAAGGCGGGAAGATTGTCTGGGCCTGGGGTGTGCCCGGTCGCTGGCCGGAAGGGCGCGCGGTTCGCTCCAACACCTTTCCCATGACCTGGCCACCCAGGTCGAAAAAGACCATCGACGTGCCCGAGGTGGACCGCGTCGCCATGATGACGCTGGCTGAAGCCGCTCCCCGCATCAAGCAACCCCAGATGGATCTCCTCTGCCGGCTCCACGCCATCCTGGCGGGGGGACTGCCGCGCGATGCCTTTACCCGGCAGCCCGAGCCTTAACGCGCCGCTTCAGCAAGCGGAGGGGTGCCCGTTTCCTCTTCCTTTTCACGCCATCACCTTCGCCTGTTCCCGTGAGACCGCGTACTGGAGCGGCTCGCCTGCGAGCAGGCGCTCCAGTTCGTCCACCATGGCATGGCCCATGCGCGCGCACTCGCGGTCCTGCGATCCGGCGATATGCGGGGTCAGGTAGACATTTGGCAGGCTGAACAAAGGAGATTCCGGATCAGGGGGTTCCGGAAAGGTGACGTCCAGGACCGCGGTCAGATCCGGACGCTCCCGCAGCACGGCGGTCAGCCCGGGTTCGTCGACCACGGCACCGCGGGCGGTATTGATCAGCGCGCCACCAGGACGCAACCGGCTGACCAGATCGCCGGTGATCAGGCCCTCGGTCTCGGGCAGCCAGGGCGTGTGGATCGACACGACGTCCGATTCGCTGAACAAAGTCGGCAGGTCGCAGCGTTCAACCGCCCCCGACCGGGCGTCTGCCTCGCTCAGAAAGGGATCGAACACACGGACCCGGACGCCTTCCAGACTCGCCAGGCGTTCACGTACGCGTTTGGCGATCTGACCGTAGGACACAAGGCCGACCGTGGCCCCGTAGGTTCCGTGGGCACCGAGGTCCAGGGGCTGTCGCTTTGCCCGATCGGCTTCCCGGTAATGATGCCGCTGCAAATGGGCATGCTTCAGGCAGAGGATAATCTGGGCGAAGGTATACTCGGCCACCGGGACGGCATTCATGGCCCAGGCTGAACAGACCGGGATGTCCCGTTCCCAGAAAGCGTCGGTGGTAAATCTCCGGATCGATCCTGCGCCGTAAAACACCCCCCTCAGGTTGGGCATGCGATCCAGAAGCGCGGGGTCCAGTCTGCGCATCCCCCAGGATCCCAGGATGACTTCGATGCCGGCCAGGATTCCGTCATCGGCGGTTTCGGGGTCGAGCGGGGTCTCGCCCAACGGCCAGTCAACGAGGCGGTTCAACCGCTCGCGCACATCGGCGCGATAGACCAGATCCCGGGCAAAGGGCTTCAGGCAAAAAACAGCAGGCGGCGGCATGCCGGGGACTTCAACCCCCGTTTCCGGATGCCGCAAGGTTGTCTTCTTCCCGGCTGTTTCGGCTGTCACCGGCCGGTGGTTGCTCCAGCGGCTAAGGATGTCCACACTCCCGCCACCATGTCGGCCGCCCCGCGCACCCGTTTCCGCCCCTGCATCGACCTCCACGAGGGTCGCGTGAAACAGCTCGTGGGCGGCAGCCTGCGGGATTCCGGCGAGGGCCTGAAAACCAATTACGTGGCGGACCGGCCGGCCGCCGCCTTTGCCGCGCAATACCGGGAGGACGGATTGACCGGCGGCCACATGATCCTGCTCGGGCCGGGCAACCGGCCGGCCGCGCTCGACGCGCTGGCGGTCTACCCGGGCGGCCTGCAGGTCGGGGGTGGCATCAACCGGGAAAATGCCGCCGGCTGGCTGGAGGCCGGCGCGGCCAAGGTCATCGTCACCTCGCACCTGTTTTCGGAGGACGGCTGTTTTCTGCCCGATCGGCTGGATGCGCTGGCCGAGGCGGTGGGGCGCGACCGCCTGGTGGTCGACCTGAGTTGTCGGCGGCAACCGGCGGGCGGCTGGCAGGTGGCCATGAACCGCTGGCAGACCCTGACCGACCTGGCTGTATCCAAAACCAACCTGCAGGCGCTGGCGGGGCGCTGCGCGGAGTTCCTAGTCCACGCCGCCGACGTGGAGGGGCTGAGCCGGGGCATCGACCGGGACCTGGTGTCGCTCCTCGCCGAGGCCTCGCCCATCCCGGTCACCTACGCCGGCGGTGCCTGCAGCCTCGACGATCTCCGTGCCGTCCAGACCCTCTCCGCCGGGCGGGTCGACCTGACCATCGGCAGCGCCCTCGACCTCTTCGGCGGCAATGGCGTCCGCTACGCCGACTGCCTCGCCTGGAACCGGGGCGAGCTGGTGTAGCCTTACCATAATCGAAATCGGAAACGAAATCGCTATCGGGATCGAAATCGAAATTGAACCGCTGATCCCCGCAAATCTTCGCTGATGGGGTTGGGGTTAACCACTCATGAGCACTGATGGGGAGGGTAGCTGTTGATGGGTTAGGGGGTTAGGGGGGAATGGCGCTAACTTAAGGCCTCCAATCCAAATCGGGATCGAAATCGAAATCGGGATCGAATATTCATAAGCCAATGATTTAAAATTGCTTACAGAATCGATTTCGATAGCGATTTCGATAGCGATACCGATGAAAACGCTGTTAAGTTAGTACCATTCGGGTTAGGAGGTTAGAGAGTTAGGGGGCTCGATTTTAGCGGGGAGTCTCTCACGGCGTGTCCGCCGAAGCCTCGGCGAAGGAGGGAGACACAGAGCGCAGAGAGCGAGATTCGACCGACTCGTCCGCGTCGGCGTGCCGCAAGCGGCAGCCCTACGGGAGTGGCCTGCTTGTAGGGCCGGCGCTTGCGCCGCGCCGACGGGCCCAGGGCGACTGCGATTCCATGCCTTTCGAGAATGGGAATTATGTATCCGGTTTATCGATACAGCCAGTAGCGGCGGGCGCGCTCCTGGAAGGCGCGGGCGTCGGCGCTCCAGGCCTCGACAAAGGCGTCGACGTCGGCATCGGCCCCGCGGCGGCTGATTTCGGTCCACCAGGCGCTCGACCCGACGTGCTTGTTGAAGAGCACGCGCTGGGCATCGGTGGCGGCGGCAAAGGGGTTGGTGGGTGACCAGGCGGCGGCGAGCCGCATCAGGTGAAAGCTCAGTTCGGTCGGGCGCACGGTCTGCCAGTCGGCCAAGACTGGAAAGACGCCCCGCACGACGGCACCGCTGCGGGTCCGGCTGTCGATGATGCGAAAATCCAGGCCCGGGATTTTGGCAGCGTCCAAAGCCGCTTTCAGCTCGCCGGGCGTTTTTCCCCGGAAGCGCAGCAGGCGGAAGGGGTGCTGCGTGCCGATGCCGTGGGTGAACCCGCCGAGTTGGGCGCCCAGCCCGGTCATGGCGTAGCCGAGCACCGAGGACAGGTCGGGAATGTTGGGTGAGGTGGCAATCCAGTCCAGGCCGGTGGCGGGCCATTGCATGCCCCGGCGCCAGCCTGCCATCCGGACCACCGCAAGACGGCCCCGGCGGGTGGTGGCGGCATCCAGGTCCAGCCAGCCCTCGCGCACCGTCATGAGCGCCAGTTCGCCAATGGTCAGGCCGTGGACGTAGGGAATCGGAAAGGCGCCGACGTAGCTTTTCCAGCGTTCCTCCAACCGCGGACCGTCCACCTTCAGGCCGCCCAGCGGGTTGGGCCGGTCCAGGATGACGACCCGCTTATCCTGCTCGAAGCAGGCTTCGACCGCCAGTTTCATGGAGCTGATGTAGGTGTAGCTGCGGACGCCCAGATCCTGCAGGTCGATCACCAGGACATCGATGCCTGCCAGCATGGCCGGTGTCGGTTTGCGGAATTTTCCGTAAAGGCTGTAAACAGGCAGACCGGTGCGGGAATCGGTTTTGTCCAGCACTGGAACGTTGGCGGCCTCGTCGCCGTAAATGCCGTGCTCGGGCCCGAAGAGCGCGGTCAACTGGACGCCGGGAGCGCGGCGCAGGACGTCGATGGTGGATTCGCCATGCCGGTTGACCCCGGCGGGATGGGTCAGCAGGCCGACGCGTGATCCGCGCAGCCGGGAAAAGCCCTCGGCGGCGAGCACATCAATGCCCAGCCGGAAGCCTGAAGCGGCCGGCGACCGGTTCGGAGCTTCTCCGACCGACCGGGCCGGTTCCTGGGTCCGCGGGTTGGAGGCCGATCCGGTGGCGCTGGGGTTGCAGGCCGCACAGAGGGCCAACAGGCAACTGAGGGGGAGGAGGCGGATGACCTTGGCCACCGGTTCAGAAAGGGATTCGGCTGACACGACCGGCAAGCTAGCCCGGACTTCTCATGAAGGCCAGATGTGATGAGCTGCAAGGCGGAGGGTGAAACCGGTTGGGTGTGCACTGAGGTGCTCGTCCAAGCGGTTTCCAGCCCGACAACGCCGCAGGTCGCGCATGTGGGCGAAAAGAATCGGGAAAAATGGCTACCTCACGAACGTGCATTTCGAAGAAATGCTGCAAGCCCCTCGATCAAAATTGTTTACCGCCCTTTTTCCCGATTCTGGTGAGAAGTTCGGGCTAGTGAGGGCGGGAAGGCTGAATCGAGCAAAAGCCCGTCAGCGTCCGGAGGGAAGATCCGGGTTCGGGGTGGGCTCCTGGATCGGTGCTTCGTCGGCGGCTTCCCGATGCTGCCGGACGGCTTCAAGGCGCTGCTTGAGGCGCTGAAAGCTGGCATTGGAGATATAGGCGGCCAGACGGTAGGCATTGCCGGCCACCATGCCGACCAGGGCGCCGAGGACCGCCCCTCCGACCAGAGCCGCGTTGAACCGGTAGAACATCTTATTGAAACTCCGGACCTCCGGGGGCTCGTCGTCGACGCCCTCCCACGCCTCGATCGCGTCGGTCATGGTGGTTGCTTCCGGTGCGTTCTGGATCGTCAGCCCGAAGGTCTCGAAGATGAATTTCCCGATCTGGAAATCGACCAGATAGATGGGGGCAACGGTCCAGGGGTTGACGACAGCGAACTGCAGCGCGATGAGGATCGGCAGGTTGCACCGGAAGAGGAAGGCGGTGCCCACCGCCAGCAGCGTCTGGAAGCCCATCAAGGGCATGAATCCGATCACGCAGCCGATCACGATGGCGGGCACCGCATCCTCCACCCGAAAGGACCAGAGAAAGGCCCGCTTACGGATGGCGACGGTGAACCACTTCAGGATGGGATAGCGGTGAATCCGGCCGCGTCGGGGCAACAACCGCAGCCAGCGCTTCGCCTGGCGTATCCGGGAACGGCGCAGCTCATGCAGTTCCTGTTCTTCGTCGGTCACGGTGGCAGCTTCTTTCCGGAAAAGGGACAGGGTAGGCAGGCAAGGGTTGCAGGGCAAAGTCCGGGATAGCATTTCAGGCATTCTTACGGTTTGTTTTCGTTTACCGGCCGGCCACCGCACCCCGGCGGCCGTTTCAGCTGCATCACCCGTTCAGACGGTTTCGATCCAGCGTTGAATGGCCTCGGCCAGGCGGTCCGCAGTTTGGGCCAGGTTGGTCCCCAGCGGCAGCGCAGGATCGGCCAGCTGGGTGGCACCGTAGGCGGGGTTCAGCGCAGCCAGGCCGTCGCGGCCCTCGGGATCGACCACGCCGGCAAAGACCTGTCCGCTGACGACACCCTTTCGGACAGCTGCCTGCAGGACGGCATAGGGGCCCTTCCCATGCAGCGACGAGGCGTCCCACTTGCCTTCACCGGTGAGCACGCAGTCGGCTGCGTCCAGCTTGCGGTCGAGGTCGAGCCAGGCGGTCAACAAATCAAATCCCGGTACCAGCCGGCTGTCGGGGAAGGCGCAGCGCAGGCCGAAGGCGATGCCGCCCGCCGCCCCGGCGCCCGGTTCCTCCTTCAGGCTGGCCGGCTGGTCGAAATGGGCCAGGAGCCGATCGGCCATCCGGTCGGCTGCCGCGTCGAAGGCGTCAAAATCCTCCGGCTTCAGCCCCTTTTGGGGACCGAAGACGGCGGCGGCACCGGTCGGCCCGAGGAGGGGATTGTTGACATCGCAGGCGATCCGGAGCGGCGGCAGGCCCTGGGGATAGCCCGGGTGCTCGAGCCGTCCCCGGAGCTGGTCCACCTCCGCCCAATGCCCCGGGGTGAGCCGGGGCAGGTCGCGGTTGTCGGCAGACAGAAACTGGAGGCCGAGCGCCTGCAACGCGCCCGTGCCCAGGTCGCTGGTGGCGCTGCCCCCCAAGCCGACCAGCAGCGCGCCCACCCCCTGCTCGATGGCAAAGGCCAGGCACTCGCCGGTGCCGTAGGTGCTGGTGGCCCAGGGATCGTGCTCGGCCGGCGACAGGCCCTCGATGCCGCTGGCCTGCGCCAGCTCGATGACCCCCAGCAGTGCGTCATCCGCCAGATCGAGCCCGAGAGTTTGCTGCGCGGCTGGCGGCAGGTGGCCAAAGGGGATAAAGCCGAGCCGGGCGCGTCGCTCCGCAAACCGCGGTCCGAGCACGGGCAGTGCCTCGATCCGACCGTTCGCCGCCCGGGTCAGGATGGTGGCAAAGCCCTCCCCGCCGTCGGCGAGCGGGGCCTCGGTCACCTGCCAGTCCGGACGCACGCGACTGATCGTCTCCGCGGCGACCCGGCAGGCGCGGTCGGCGGGCAGGGCGTCCTTGAACTTGTCGAAGGCGGCGAGGACATGCATGGCCCCAGCCTGGGAAGGCTGCGGCCCGAATAAAAGCCCGAAGGTCAACCGGGAGTCGACACCGAGCCGTATCGCGCCGCTTCAGCCAGCGCCTTTCCCCGTATCGCGCCGCTTCACCCGCCTTGAACCCGGTTCCGCTTGCTGAAGCGGCGCGATACGCCTGGCGGCCCGGCAGCCTTTTCCGTTGCCGGAGCACCCCGGCCCGGTATTGCTCGAAGCATGCGGTTACCTGCCTTACGCTCGCGATGGCCCCGCCGCGGCCTGCTGCTGCTGTTCCTGCTAACAGCTCTGCCGCTGGCCGGGCAGGAGCTGTTTATCGGGATGACGCGGGCGGAACTGGTGGCGACGGCCGGCAATCCGACTTCGTCGCTGGCGAAGGGCGGCGAGGAAATCCTGCTCTATCCCGGCGGGATCCGGATCGAGATCCGCGACGGGGCGGTCTACCGGATTTCGGGCACCGACGACTATGCGGTCAGCCGTGAAGCCTGGCTGGCGACGCAGGGGGGCGAGGATGCGCCGGGCCCGTCCGAACTCGCGCCGCCCCCTGAACCCGAGCCGACGTCCGCGCCGGCAGCCGCCCCCCCGCCCGAGCCGGCACCGACCGAAAGCGAGCCCGTGGCGGAGCCGACACCGGATTCGGTGGGCGAAGCGGAACAATTCACCCCGGAGCAGGCAAAACAGCTGTTCGATGAAGCGATGGCGGAATCGGCGTCCGATCCGGCGCCGAAGGGCCGTCCGTCCTGGGCCAGTCTGCTGATCGGGGGCCTCACCCGGTTTTTCATCACGTTGATCATCCTCTACATCACCTTCAAGGTGCTGGGGGTGTCGGTCTTCATCGACGCGCTGTCGCTGATCGCGCTGGTCGATGTGCTGGTCAAGACCGGGGTGGAAGCGGCGGTGTTTGCGTTCGGGTTTCCCACCACCTTCTACCTCGATTCGCTGGTCGCGCTGCTGGTGATGCTGGTCCTGGTGCAGAAACTGACCGCTGCCACCACCTGGCCGACCGCCGTCAAGGTGGTCATCACCGTGCAGGTGGTCGGCATCCTTGTCGGGTACCTCTTGTTTATGGTCCTGCTGAATACGGCTTTTTCATTCTGAGACCGGCCAGGCTGGAATCGCCCGGGTGGCTCACGCGGAGGCGCAGAGCCGCGAAGGGGAAATCGATCAGATCGGACACAAGGGGTTACACCCGAATGGCGCTGGCTTAAGCCAGGATAAGAATTCCTGTAGCTCCTTGTGGCGAAAAACGATGACCGCAACCCTTTTGAGTGCGGTGTATCTTTCGCCGCTTTTAAAAGGCGGATCTCCCAGCCGGCGTTTTCCCGCTTATCTCGATTTTTAGGGTTTGTTTCAACCCCCCTGCCGGGAGTCGCGAACGCCGGCCTCCACCTTCGTCCAAGGACTTCGGCGGACAGGAAAGAGCCGGCGTCTCCATGGAGTGGCGGGCTCTACGGCCCGCCACACGCGTACAAGCTGTCCGTCTCCCGCTTATCTCGACTTTTCAAACACGCCTTAGCGGGGCGGCTTGTCAGCTGAGAAAAAGGCCGCCCCCGGGAGGGGACGGCCTTGATGGGAAAGGCAAAGCTGACAGGTCGTTGGCTTACCGCAGCTCGTTGCCGGTTTTGGCGTCGAGGATTTTGAAGTTCTCGACGTGGTAGGCCGGGTCGGCGCGGAAGGACAGCTGGACGTTGTAGCTCTTTTCCAGTTCCTGCAGGAGCGGCTCGTCCTCGTGGCGCAGGCGCTCGAGGTTGGTCGGGTGCAGGAGGACGCGCAGGTAAAGCGTGTCCTCGCCCGAAACACCGGCGCGGTTGCGCTCGTGGCGGATGACCGAAACCAACCGGCGCTGGATTTCGACCGACATGGTGCGGTTACTCTTCACGATGCCCCGCCCGTGGCAGTAGGGACAGCTGTCGTACATGCCGGAGGAATGCGACTCGGAATGGCGCTGCCGAGTCATCTGCATGATACCGAGCTGACTGATGGGCAGGACGTGGTTCTTGGCCTTGTCCTTGGCCATCTCCTGGCGCATGCGGTTGAGGACCGACTGGCGGTCCTTTTTACTCTTCATGTCGATCAGGTCGATGATGATGAGCCCGCCGATGTTGCGGAGCCGGCACTGGCGCGCGACTTCGGTCACCGCCTCCAGGTTGGCCTGCAGGATGTAGTTGTTCTTGCCGCCGCCTTTGCCCCCGGCGGAGACCCGGTGGCTGCCGGTGTTCACGTCGACCGAGATCAGCGCCTCGGTTTCCTCAATGACAATCTCGCCGCCACTGGGCAGCGGAACGCGGCGCATGAAGGTCTGCTCGATCTGGCGCTCGATGTTGTAGCGCTCGAAGATCGGGATGTCCTCCTTGAACAGGTTGATCTTGGACTTCGAGCGCGGCGAGATCTCGGTAACCATCTGCAGCATCCAGGCGTAGTCCTTCTCGCTGTCGACCATGACCCGGTCGATGTCCTCGGTCAGGAAGTCGCGCACGGTCCGCTCGACCAGCCCGGGCTCCTGATAGAGCAGGGCGGGCTTCTTGCCGGCGTCCTCGATCTTGGCCTGGATGTCCTTCCAGACATTGAGGAGGATGTGCAGGTCGCGGACAAAGAAACGGGCTTTCTTCCCTTCGCCGGCCGTACGGATGATCACCCCCATGCCCTCCGGGATCGTGAGCTGGCGGAGGATTTTCTTCAGGCGGTTGCGTTCCTCCCGGTTCTCGATTTTCCGGGAAACCCCGCACTGGCCGGAAAACGGCATCAGCACCAGAAACCGGCCGGGCAGGGCCAGGTTGGTGGTGGTGCGCGGACCTTTGCTGCCGATCTGCCCCTTGGTGATCTGGACAATGATGTCGGTCCCGATTGGATACTTCCTGGGGATGTCCTTGACCGTAATCCTGGACTGATTCTGCGCCGCGCTCTTGTTGTCGCGGACGACTTCGACGGCCTTGTCGTCGTTGGCTGCGGGCAGGATGTCCCAGTAGTGCAGGAAGGCGTTTTTCGGCTGGCCGATGTCGACAAAGGCGGCCTTCAGGCCCGGCTCCAGGTTCTGGATCTTGCCCTTGAAGATGGCGCCGACCATCCGGGTTTCCCCGGTGCGCTCGACCTCGAATTTCTCGAGGACGCCGTCGTTCAGGAGGGCCACCCGACGCTCGAGCGGCTCGGCGTTGATGACCAGTTCACGGAAGGGTTTCTTTTCTTTGCTCAGAGCGCTGGCGATTCGCTGGATGAATGGACGTTTTCTGGCGCGTTGACTGGCCTGGTCCTTGAGGGTTTCCGGCGGGATGAGCTCGACCGGTTTTTCGACGGGTGCCGCCTTAAGTTCGTTGAGGTGAGGGTCTTCGGCTTCAGCCGAATCGGCTGAGGGGGTGGGTGTTTCGTGTTTCATGGGTTCCCAAGGTTGGGGAGGCCCTGCCGTGCCCCGTGGCTGTCCACGCTGCGGGTAAACGGTCCAAAACGTCCGGCTGGATGGGGCGCGTGCGTGCCCTCATGAAAAATCCCTCCTGAACCGGTAAACGCTCTGGACCAGCCCCTGCAGGATGCAGCAGCTGAGCACAAAGGAGCCTCCATAGCTTAAAAACGGAAGCGGGAGCCCGGTGATGGGAGTGATGCCGATTGTCATGCCCACGTTGATGAAGGTGTGGACCAGAAAAAGGACACTGACCCCGACGGCGAGGAGCATGCCGAAGCGGTCTCTGGCGAGACCGGCGATGCGAAAGCCGTTGGCGATCATGATACCCAGTAAACCGAGCACGAAGGTGCTTCCAAGAAATCCGGATTCCTCCGCGATGACCGCGAAGATAAAATCGTTGTGCGCCACGGATTGCGGCAGGTAGCCGAGCTTGGCCTGGGTCCCCTCCAGATGGCCCTTGCCGGTCAGCCCGCCCGACCCGACTGCGATGAGCGACTGATTGCGGTTCCAGCTGATGCCGGTGCCCCGCGGATCGACCAGGTCCGGGGCGACAAAGCCGAGGATGCGGTTCCGCTGATAGTCGTGCAGGGGCAACCAGGAATGGTCCTGATAGGCTCCGGCATCGGACCGGAGGTCGAGGGCGTTTTCCTGGAAATAATGGTAGTAGCGGAACATATCCACCGCTACAAGACCCACTAGCAGGAGAAACAGGGCAAAGGCCGTAATGAAAAATCGCTGGGACAATCGGGAGACGTAGAGGAGCGCAAAGACCATGGGGGGGAAGACCAAGGTCGAACCCAGGTCAGGCTGTAAAAAGATAAGAAAGATGGGAAGGAAAAAGACCACCCCCACCGTGGCCAGCGTGACCAGTGAATCGCGGACGGTCCCGATTTTAGTGCGGGCCAGGATGCTGGCGACCATGATCAGGGTGGCGATTTTGGCCCCTTCGGTCGGCTGGACTTTCATCAGGCCCAGGTCGATCCAGCGCTGGGCACCGTAGATTTTGACCCCCATCGGGGAGAGGACCAGCAGGAGAAAGAAGATACCGGCCAGGTAGATCCATAAGGCCTTCTCCATGAATAACTTGTAATTAATGTGACTGATCGTCACGTACAGGGTCCCGCCGACCAGCAGCCAGAAGATCTGCTTCTTCCAGAGGTTCCCGCCGGTGTAGTACTGGGCCGAATAGATGAACAGGATACCGACGATGCTCAGGATCAGGATGCAGAGCGGCGTCACAAGGTCCCAGCGGTGCCGGTCGTCCAGCTGGAAAATCCGCTGGTAGCTTTTGCTGAAGATGGGGGAAGGTACGGCCATGAACGGAGCCCGGGCTCAAGCGTCGAGACTCGACAAATCGGGCGGTTGTTCAAGATTGCTTGCGGCTTTTCGTCAGGACGAAGCCTCCTCGACGATTGGTGACCGGGGTGTTTTTACCTTTTCTCCGGACGGGCAGTGGGTGTAAGCCTTCATCCTTCCTGATTTTGAAGACCCCCCGTTGCTTTATTCTGTTACCGCAGTGATCCTATAGAGAGCGATCCAGACGGTACATGCCTTCCATCCTCATCCTTTTACTGACCGCCATGACCGGGGCCGGGATCGCCTTGGTCTGCGTGATTGTCTGGCGTGTGCTCGCCGACCGGAATCGCCGCTCGGCGCTGGAGGAGGAAGCCGCCGCCCGGCGCCGCAAGCTCGAACTGGAGCTGGAGGAAGCGCGTACGCGGGCCGAGCTCGATCAGTCGCGCCGGGCCAATGAGCTGGAAACGGCCTGGGCTAAACGGGAAGCCGCCCTCGAGTCCTCCGAACAGGAAGTGATCTCCCGTAAAATCGACCTCGATGCCCGCGAACGGGTCCTCGAACAACAGGAGGCGGCGGTCGATGCCGAGGCGGCGGAGGTCAAGAGCCGGACCCATGAGCTGGAAAAATACACCCGGCTCTACCGCTTGCGCCTTTACCAACTCACGCGCCTCAGTCGACAGGAGGCGGAGGAGCGCGCCAGAGAGGAGGCCCGCCAGGCCATTGAGGCCGAGGTTCGCCAACTGCGGTCCGAGCGCCTCGACCAGACGGACCGTGAACTGGAAGAAAAGGCGAACGCCCGCCTGCTGGCCGTCATGCAGCGGGTTGCCTCGAGCCCGAGCACGCAGACCAACGCGACCCTCGTGCAGCTGGAGTCGGAGGACATGAAGGGCCGTATCATCGGGCGGGAGGGCCGGAACATCCGCAGTTTCGAAAGCGCGACCGGTTGCACGCTCCTGATTGATGACACGCCGAACAGCGTGCTGGTGTCTTCCTTCGATCCGGTGCGCCGGGAAATTGCGCGCATGACTTTGGAGCGGCTCATCAAGGATGGGCGAATCAACCCAGCCAGCATCGAACAGACGGTGGAGGAAACCACGGAGGAACTGGACCGGGCGATCATCGAATTTGGCGAAAACGCACTGCGACGGCTGCGCCTCCGTGGCGTGCATCCCGAGGTCGTGGAGCTGGTGGGCAAGCTGCAGTACCGGCTGTCCAACAACCAGAACACGCTGGAGCACTCCATCGAGGTTGCCTTCATCAGTGCGCTCATTGCGGCCGAGTTCGGCATCGATCCGGTGCCGGCCAAGCGGGCGGGACTCTTCCACGACATGGGCAAGGCCATTTCGCATGAGTATGAGGGCAGCCACGCTCAGATAGCATCCGAGATCCTGAAGCGCAACAACGAGGATCCCCGCGTCGTCAATGCCGTGCACGCGCACCACGACGAGGTGGAGGCCGAGAGCCTGTATGCCGGCATCCTGAAGGTGGCGGATGCCCTCTCCGCGATGCGACCCGGCGCCCGGGCGGATTCGCTCGAAGGCTACGTGAAACGGATCAAGGCCCTCGAGGGCGTGGCGCGGGATCTGCCCGGTGTTTCGGATGCCTACGCGCTTCAGGCCGGGCGTGAAATCCGCGTCATCGTGGAACCGGAAACGGTCGACGACCAGAGCGCCCGGAGCCTGGCGCAGGAGCTGCGACGCCGGATCGAGGAGGAACTGCACTACCCGAGCGCCATCAAAATCACGGTGATCCGCGAGGCGCGCTTCACCGAGACCGCAAAATAGAGACCGGGCGTATGCGCGCCCGGGCATCCGTGGCAACGGCTTCACCGGTTTACGGTATGTGTCATTGAGTTGAGGCCTCAAAGGCCGCACACTCTTCTCAACGTGCGGACCGTTACCGGGTTCGGTCCCGCCTACCATGGGCGCTTAGCCGGGCGATTCGAGCGGGCTTCGGATGACATCCAGGCAGCCATCGACTGGGCGGTGCGTTACCGGTTAACCGATCCGGACCGGGTAGGGTTGAAGGCCGCAGAAGCCGGAGCCGACCTGGCTCTGAAGGCTGCCGTCGACCACGCCGAACGCCTGGCCGCCCTGATTTTCGAGCATCCGAGATTTGATCGAATGGCGACCTTGCGGGCTCGTGCCCGCAGCATGCTGTTCTTCTATGACCGCCTTCTGGTCGGATTTTCTCCCGATGGAGACCTCGACATCGAAACGGCGTTGAAGGCGGCCGATGTCTTGGATCCGGATGCCCTGGCCGGCAATCTTCGGGGGCCCGTCCTCACCGGTATTTACAAAAGCATGGAGACCCGCCGTGAGGCCCGGGGCCGCGCCATGGATGTGATCCGGTCCATCGAAAACAATGACGCGGTGGTCTACCGCCAGTTCGAGGGCGAATACATGTCTTTTCTCGATCGTTATTATCCCGAGTCGGCCCACCGGGACTGGTGGGCCGTACAGCTGGCGTTTCTGGAAAAGCACCTGAAAGGCGCCCCCGGCGGGAAATAAACCGGCACTTGCGGGCGACCTGAATCCCGCGTTGGTTAGCAGCCATGCAGCGGTGTTTACCCCTTACCCCGGAGGCCTGTCTGGCGCTGGCCTGCCTGCTCCTTCACCTTCCGTCCCTTCAGGCCCAGGCGGCCGGTGACCCCCCTGCCGGGAGCGATAAGACCGCCGACGGGTCCCCGGAAGACGCGCCCGCCGATACCGCCGATACCGGCGGTCCGCCCGCCGGCCTGGCCCCGCATGAAATCCCTCTGGCTGCCTTTTTCCGGACCGAACAGGCCCGCAACCTTCAGCTCTCCCCCGAGGGCACCCACATCAGCATGCTGTTTCCCGCCCCCGAAGGCGGAGACCTGCTGGCCCTTGCCGACACCGATGGTGGGGACATCCGTGCCATCCGGAGCCCGGGTCCCGTCCGTTATGCCGACTACGCCTGGATCAGCGAACGCTACCTGGTCTTTCATGTCGGGCAGGTGGGAGAGCAGATGCTCGGCCTGGGAACCGTTAACATCGAGACGGGAGAAAACCGTGTTCTGGTCGGGCAGGGTGAGGCCGGGATCATCGACCCGTTGCCCGATTCCAAGGTGGCTTTCATCGGCTATGCCCGGATCAACAACCAGCTAGGTTCCCTGATTTCCCGGGTGGAGGCCGATAGCGGTGTCCGCTCCGAATTTATCTACGGCCCGGATGGCCGGCTGATTGACGGCTACACCGACGCCCTCGACGACGTCCGGTTGTTGAGCGTCTGGCCGCCGGCGGGCACCGCCCCCTCATGGTATTACCGGACCACGCCGGTCGAAAGCTGGGAGCCGCTCGATCTGCCCTGGGGCGAGGCGGAGCCCGTGGGCCTGCACGTCGATGGGGAGCGCGTCTTCGTGGTCGCACGGCCCGACCCGGCCGAACGCAATGCCTTGTACGCCTGGAAACCCGGCACGCCGCCTGGCGAAGCCGAAAAAGTGTATCAGCATCATCAGTACGACTTGGACGCCAAAATCCACCTGGCCTCCGGCGACCATCGCCTGCTCGGCGTCGACCTGCAGGGAACCACCGACCAGACCGCTTGGCTGGACCCGGAGCTGGCCGCCGCCGAAGCATCCCTGCGGCGTGCGACGGGGGCCCGCGCCGGTCACATCACCGCCCTGGCCAGGGATGCCCGGCGCCTCGTCTACCGCGTGATCGACGACCGCGCGCCCGGGACCTGGTACTACTTCGATCGCGAGGCGAATACCCTCCGCAAAATCGTGGAGCCCGCACCCTGGCTGAAGGGACTGCCCCTGGCTCCCACCCGCACGTTCACCGTGGAGCGGGAAGCGGGAGGCGAACTGCGGGGGCTGATGACCACGCCCGCCGGGTACAAAAGCGGGGAGACGCCTCTCGTGCTCCTCTTTCCGGAAGCGGTCGGGGAAGGCCCGCGCTGGGGCTGGAACCCCGTCGCCCAGTGGCTCGCTTCGCGTGGCATTGCTGTCATGGAAATCTGGATACCGGGTATGGCCGGCGCGGGCGTTGCCCGTCCCGTCGATCCGGCCGACACCTTCGCCGCCGTCGGCGAAGCGCTGGCCTGGGCCCGGCGAAACCAATTCTCCCGGCCCGACCGCACCGTGCTGATGGGCCGGTTCTTCGGAGCCTGGCAGGCCCTGCAATCCCTGGCCAGGCATCCGGATGCCGCCGCCGGCGCGATCGCCCTCGCCCCCTTTCTGGAGTGGGCGCCCTTCCGCGACGGCCCGGTCTATCCGGGCAAAACCCGTCAGCTCAAGGCCCTGGCTACCTGGTATGGCCCCCACCTGATGGAGAGTGCGGCCGGCTTCGACCTCGACGTGGCGCCGGATGCCTTTACCGGAAAGCGGCTGTTCTTCGGCCGGGATCTGGGCGGTGGAGACGTCCACCCTCCTGTGACCGCTCGCTGGCTGGACGCGGTGGCCGGGCAAGAGGTCGACCTGACGGTGTACCAGCCGGCGGAAACGGACGGGCCCCTGGATCTGCAGCGGGGAATCGAGGCCTTTCTGGCAGCCTTCCTGCCTGTTCGGCATTCGGCCGATGACCTGCCCGTGGATGATGAGGAGGCGCGAGCCGCGGCGGAGGCGGATAACGAATGACTGTAACCGATCTCGCATCCCTGGCGTCCCCGCTGCGTGAGTTGGTGACCGCGGCTCGAGCCGTACGCGAACGGGCCTGGTGTCCCTATTCTGGCTTCGCGGTGGGGGCCGCCCTGCGGGATGCGGAGGGCCGGCTCTTTCGTGGGGTAAATCTCGAAAACGCCAGTTACGGGGCGACGCTCTGCGCCGAACGCGGAGCCCTTGCCGCGGCCCTGGCGGATGGAGCTCAGCGCATCGTGGCGATGGCGGTGGTTGCCGATGCCCCGTCGGGGGGTCCCGTGACGCCCTGCGGCATTTGCCGGCAGGTGCTGGGCGAGGCGGCGTCCCGCTCGGGCGGGGCCATCGTCGTTCTGTTGGCCCGGAGCGACGGAGAGACGGTCTGGCAGACCGATACGGCGGCCCTTCTGCCGGACGCCTTCGACAGCTCGTCGCTGGGCTGAGCATTGGCCTTTTCCGCTGGCCAGCCCGGGCGGGTGGCGCTATCCGGATAGTCATGGCTGGTTCCTCATCGGAGATCCACCTGCAGCACCTGAAGCGGCATGGCCTGTTTCATGGCTTTGAGCAGGAGGACCTGTTCACCCTGATGAGCCGGATGCGCGAGGCACGCTACCATACGGGGGACCGTATTCTGTCCGAAGGGGAAACCGGCGACCGCCTGTACCTTATTGTCGAGGGCGGGGTGGAAGTCAGGAAAAGGCTTGAAGCAACAGACGCCGCCACGGGCTCGAACCCGGAGGAAACCATCGCCTGGCTGGGGACCGGCGAGACCTTCGGTGAAATGGCGCTGGTCGACCGTATGCCCCGGTCCGCCTCCATTTACGCCACCAAGCCGACCACGGCTCTGTGCCTGATGCTGGACGACCTGGAAAATTTCGAGAGCCTGAAAGCGTCTATCTACGTTCAGTTGCTCCGGAACCTCTCGGCGGCCCTTTCCCAGCGCCTTCGCCGGTTGGACCAGAACTACGCCCATAGCCTGTTTGCGATTCGGCAAAGCCAGCCGCCGTTTTCGCGGGGCTGATCCGGATTGCGAGGGGAGGGAGATCGCGACGCCCCGCTTAGCCTGAATTCTGTGAAGATACTCTCCGTGGCTCGATGACACACGGGCCGCGGCCCGCGGTTTAGCTGGAATCCCCCGTCCGGAGTATTTTTAAGGAGGTCATGCGTACCGCTGTTTTCAGCACCAAACCGTACGACCGGCAGTTTCTCCAGGCCGCCAATCGCAAAGCGGGCGACCCTCACCAGTTCGAGTTTTTCGCCGCCGGGCTGGGGCCGCGCACCGCCGTCCTGGCGGATGGCTGTGACGCCGTCTGCGCCTTTGTGAACGACGACCTGGGCACCGAGACGCTTCAGGTGCTTAAAGACCACGGCGTGCGTGGCATCGCGCTCCGCTGCGCGGGATTCAACAACGTCGACCTGTCGCAGGCGGAGGCTTTGGGCCTGCCGGTGCTGCGCGTGCCCGACTATTCGCCGCATGCGGTGGCCGAGCACACGCTGGCGCTGCTGCTGGGCCTGATCCGGAAAATACCGCGTGCCTACCTCCGTATCAAGGAGGGCAACTACGCCATCGACGGCCTGATGGGGGTCGATCTGGCGAGGCGGACGGTCGGTGTGGTGGGCACCGGTAAGATCGGCAGCATCGCCGCCCGGATTTTCCGTGGCTTCGGTTGTCCGGTGCTGGCCCACGATCCCTATCCCAACCGCGATCTGGAGAAGGACGCTGTCCGCTTCTGCAGCTGGGAGGAACTGAGTGCGGAGGCGGATGTGATCGCGCTGTTCTGCCCGCTGACGCCGGACACCTACCATTTGGTCGGGCCGGGGAGCCTGAGCCGGATGAAAGACGGGGTGATCATCGTCAATACGTCCCGCGGCGGTCTGATCGATGCCCGCGCTGCGATCGAGGGGTTGAAGTCCGGTAAAATCGGCGGGCTCGCTATCGATGTTTACGAGGAGGAATCGGGCATCTTTTTCGAGGACCTGTCGTCGGTCATCATGCCCGACGACATCCTGGCCCGGCTGACCACCTTTCCCAACGTCGTCGTTACCGCGCACCAGGCCTTTTTCACCGAGGAGGCGGTCAGCGCCATCGCCACCACCACCGTGGCCAACCTCACCGCCATCGAAAACGGCGACGAGCTGAAAAATCAGGTCAGGCCCGGCTGAAGATTCTGGTGAGAAGTCCGGGTTAAGACAGGCGTTTACCGGGCCGGGCTGTCCGGTCGGCTTGCGGTGGCTTCAACTGGTACTTGCGGGTCAGGGCCTGGAGCGCCCGATCGTGTTGCACGAGTCGGTTCAGGTTGTTTTGCAGCCGGGCGTGTTCCCTGACCATCTGGTAAAGGACCAGAGGGACCATCACCAGACACAGGAGAATCATCAGGGCGCTGAAAAAGAGGGCGACGATATTCATAGCCGTACCTCCTTCCGGTGCCCCCGAGTCATGACAGCCCTGCGCTGCCCGTAGCCCTCCGCCTCGCGTTTCATCATTCCTGCCGTTGATTCTCCGTCGATTGAGGTATTGGGCTCGCCCGGTCCTGATGCGCCAGCTGGCGGGCATGAGTCGCCAGTGCCTGCAGGGTCTCCAGAATGCGCTGCCGGGTTCCCCGCTCCAGTTCGACGGCCTCCGTGATCTCTGCCAGAAAGCGGTAGTGCCGCGCTTCCTTTTCAAAATCCGGACCGGGCTCACTCATCACACCACCGACAGTTGAGGGTCCTTCCATTTATTCAACAAAAAAGAGGATCCCTCATAAAAAGAGGGCCTTTTTTTTGGATTGCCAAAATTTTGAGGGTGCCAAGCTTGGCCGCCATGAGCCTTGGGGACTTTTTCCGGCGACACCTGCTCGACTGCGGCATCGGGCAGGATGAGCTGGCAAACCGGGCCGGGTTGAACCGCAATACCGTTTACCGGGCGCTCAACGGGTCGCCCGGGAAACTCGAAAACATCGTCGCCATGCTCAAGGCGCTGGGCATTCAACCGGACACCCCGCCTTTTCTGGAAGCAGTCGTCCTGTGGCTGGAGGAAAAAAGTGGTATCCGCTTTTCGAGTGAGGGCCTGCTCAAAGCGCAGCGCCTGCGCGAATCGCGTTACGCCAGCCAGGCACAAGGTGCCCTGGACGATCTGGTACGCGCCATTGAAGCAAACCAGCCTGACGCCGCGCTTCTGGAACTCCTGACCCGATGCATCCGCGACCCGCGCCTGCAGGAGGTCCTGCGCGCGACGGATCGCTACGTCGCCAGCCAGGCTTCCGAGCAACTGCGCGTCGCCGAAGACGCCAAAAGCGATTAGGCACGAACCGGAGCCATCAGGAACAGCCAGCCCGGGCGGGAACGCCTTGGGATCCTGGCGCAGCATGGGCGTTCACCCCAAAGCACACCAAGGCCGCGACGGGGGGAAGAGCAAACGTTGAGGACAGGCTGCCTGTTTCCCGCCATGGATCAGCGACGATGAGCGGGGATTGGCGGTGTCCATCCCGATGGTCGGCCGGTCATCACCGCATGAAATCCACCCCTCCGTGCCGCCGCGCCTCCCAGCCTTCGTCCTGTGCTCTGGACTTCGGCGGGCAGGCTGCGTGAGGCCTCCTACGCGGCTCCCGCTTCGGGTCTTCGGGTCTTTGGGTGAGACCCTTGCCTGAGTCGCGTGGGAACAGCCGAAGGGGTTAACCGTGAATGGTACTAACTTAAGGCCTCCGATCCAAATCGGGATCGAAATCGACGGAGCGAGGCGGAGATGGCGTAAGCAAATCGAAATCGAATATTCATAAGCCCGTTATTTGTAATTGCTTACAGAATCGATTTCGATAGCGATACCGATAGCGATACCGATGAAAACGCTGTTAAGTTAGTACCATTCACGTTTGACCCCTTTGGCTGTTCTGGATGACGACAAGGACAACGATCACGACAACGACAACGACGGCGACGGCGATACCCTAGTTAAACGCTCGGCAGGCCAGGACCCATCCGCGGTTTCCTTACCTCCGTGTCTCCGTGCCTCCCGGCCTTCGTCCTCTGGACTTCGGCGGGCAAGCTGTGTGAGGCCCCCTGCGCGACGCCCACTTGGGGTCTTCGGGTGAGACCTTTGCGTAAGTCGCGTGGGTAGCGCTGAAGCGCAACCCTCCCGGGGCCTCCGCGTCGCTGCGGATTGCGGTTGCTGCGTGGGGCGGAAGGGCTTTCGCTGGCGGTTTTTCGAGGTTATGGCCAAAACACCCCGCACCGCGATTGAGCCCACCCGGGCTGAGGATTATCCCGAATGGTACCAGCAGGTGGTCCGTGCCGCCGACATGGCGGAGACCTCGGCCGTCCGCGGCTGCATGGTGATCAAGCCGTGGGGGTATGCCATCTGGGAACACATGCAGCGGGCGCTGGACGACGCCTTCAAGGCGACCGGCCACCGCAACGCCTACTTCCCGCTCTTCATCCCCAAGAGTTTTCTGGAGAAGGAGGCTCAGCACGTCGAGGGCTTTGCCAAGGAGTGCGCGGTGGTGACCCATTCGCGGCTCGAAGCCGGGCCCGACGGCAAGCTCGTGCCTGGCGGCGAACTGGAGGAGCCGCTGGTCGTCCGGCCGACCTCGGAGACGATCATCGGCGCGACCTTCGCCAAGTGGGTGCAGAGCTATCGCGATCTGCCGCTGCTGATCAACCAGTGGGCGAATGTCGTGCGCTGGGAGATGCGCACCCGGCTGTTTCTGCGGACGGCCGAGTTCTTGTGGCAGGAAGGCCACACCGTCCACGCAACCGAGGCCGAGGCCGTCGAGGAGACCGAGCGGATGCTGGGGGTCTATGCCGATTTTGCGGAGGAATTCATGGCCATGCCGGTCATCCGCGGACGCAAGACCGCGGGCGAGCGCTTCCCGGGCGCGGTGGAAACGCTGAGCATCGAGGCCATGATGCAGGACCGGAAGGCGCTGCAGGCGGGCACCAGCCATTTTCTCGGCCAGAACTTCGCGAAGGCCAGCGGCATCAAATACCTCAGTGCGGAGGGGCAGGAGGAATTCGGCTGGACCACCAGTTGGGGCGTGTCGACGCGCCTGGTCGGCGGCCTCGTCATGACGCACTCGGACGACGACGGGCTGGTCTGCCCCCCGCGGCTGGCGCCCGCCCATGTGGTCATCCTGCCGGTGACCCCGAAAGAGGAACACCGGGGCCCGGTCCTGGAGGCCTGCCAGCGGCTGCGCGAGGCGCTGACCGCCCAGGCCTACCACGGTGCGCCCCTTCGGGTGGAACTCGACGACCGCGACCTGCGCGGCGGCGAAAAGCTATGGAGCTGGGTAAAGAAGGGCGTGCCGCTGCGGGTTGAAATCGGGCCGCGTGACCTGGAAAACGGGAGCGTGTTTGTGGGCCGGCGCGATCGGGCTGCCAAGGATCGGGAGTCGCTACCTCTGTCGACCTTCACCGAAACGGTTACCGTCCTGCTCGACGACATCCAGCGCACGCTGTACCAGCGGGCGCTCGACCTGCGCGAGGCACACACGCACACCTTTACCGACAAGGAGGCGTTTTATGCCTTCTTCACGCCGGAAAAGGGCGGCGGATCCGAGGCGCATGGCGGGTTTGCGCTGGCCCACTGCAACCAGGATCCGGCGTTGGAGGCGAAGCTGCAGGAAGATTTGAAAGTCTACCCGATCTGTGTGCCTCTCGAGGATATGGGTGACGGTCCCGGGACCTGCATCTTCACCGGCGAACCGAGCCCGCAGCGGGTCCTGTTTGCAAAAAAATACTGAAGCCTGCCTGCTTCCATGAGTGACCACGACGCCGCCCGGGCTGCCGATGCCCAGCATGCCGAGATCGGGTTGCAGCCCGACGGCTCGGTCGATCCGGCCTTCCATACGGAGCACCCCGAGGCCCAGTGGTTTCCGAAGGCCGGTCTCGGGCTCTTCATCCACTGGGGCATCAGTTCGGTTCACGGCGGGGTGGACCTGTCCTGGGGGATGATGGCCGACACGCCCTGGGACAAGGGCTCCCCGACACTCACGCCCAACGAATACTATGCGCTGGCCGATCGCTTCACCGCGGATGCCTACGATCCGCGCCAGTGGCTGGAGCCCGCGTACCGGGCCGGTGTCCGCTATGCCGTGCTGACCACCAAGCACCACGATGGGTTCACCCTGTGGCCGTCCGAGTACGGGGATCTCGGCGTGCACACCCACCTCGGGGGACGCGACCTGGTGGCACCCTTTGTCGAAGCCTGCCGGGCGCTCGACATGAAGGTGGGCCTCTACTATTCGCCACCTGACTGGTGGTTCGATCGCCATGTCCGTAACTGGCGTCACCGGGCAGCCGACGGCCCCCCGCTCGACATGGATCACCAGCCGATGAAGGCGCTGCCCGGGGAATCGGAGGCACACGGTAAGGCGCGCGGCGAGCTGATCCGCGGCCAGGTCGACGAGCTGCTGAACCGCTACGGCCGGATCGACCTGTTCTGGTTCGACGGCAAGGGCGAGGCCGAGCGCAAGGGCAGCGCCATTACCAACGACCTGGTCCGCGACCTGCAGCCGCACATCGTCATCAACCGGCGCAACCCGGCCGGCACGCCGGGCGACTACGACGCCAGCGAATGCCGACTGCCCGCTTTCCGGCCCAAGGGCTGGTTCGAGTGCTGTCACCAGTGGGCGGACGGTGGCTGGGGCTACCTGCGAACCGAACGGTACAAGAGCGCCGGCTGGTTCCTCGAGTCGCTGGCCCGCCTGCGCTCCTGGGATGCCAATTTTCTGCCCAATGTCGCCCCGGACCGGCATGGCCGCCTGCCAACGGTTGCGCTCGAACGCATGGACGCGGTCGCGCGCTGGATGGAAACCGGCGGGGAAAGCCTGTTCGGGGTGACCGGCGGGCCGTACCCGGATCAGGTCAACGTGCCCTGCACCCGCCGGGGCGACCGGGTCTGGTACCTGCACCCGCCGGACGGGTTCGCCGCGCCGATCCGGATCCGCGACTGTCCGCGCCCGCAGGGGGTGACGCTGCTGCGGACCGGCGATGTGCTGCCGTTCAGCCTCCGCGGCTCCGACCTGATCATCGAGATCCCGCTGGCCCTGCGTAAGGGCATCATGGATACGGTGAAGGTGGAACTCGGTTAGGGAGTTAGGGGGTTAGGGAGTTAAGGGGTTCGGGGTTCGGAGTTTGGGGTTCCGCCGTCGCTCGGGGAGCTATGGCGGACAGGTCGGGGTTTGGGGTTCCGCCGTCGCTCGGGGAGCTATGGCGGACAGGTCGGGGTTCGGGGTTCCGCCGTCGCTCGGGGAGCTATGGCGGACAGGTCGGGGTTCGGACTTTTTGGGTTTCGCCGTCGCTCTGCTGGCTTCCGCCTGCGCCAAGGCTTCGGCGGACAAGACGGCGGACAAGACGGCGGACAGGTTAAGCTCGAAATCGAAATCGGGATGGAAATCGAAATCGGGATCGGTTTCGAACCGCTGATCTTCGCCAATCCCCGCTGATGGGGAGGAGGAAATAGGAAATATGAAATAGGAAATAGGGAAAGATGGGTCCGAGGTGCGATCAGGCTATCTCCTGTACCGCGCCGCTTCAGCCAGCGCCTTCCCCGTACCGCCCGTTTTCCCGATTCTGGTGAGACGTTCGGGCTAAACTCATTAACGCCCTAACCCATTAACCCTCCAACCCATTAACCGTTTACCAAGCACATCCTGCTTCTTGAAGGGTTGGGGCGGGGCGGGTATGATGCATCCTTACCCGGTTTTTCTTCCGCCGAGACGCATCATCATGAGCAAGGACACCCATACCGCCATCCAGGACGCCGCCGCGCGCGGCGACCTGCTCGAATCCGCCCGCGAGCACCTGACCGCCTGGCTGGACAGCGGCCACCTGCCCGACTGGGCGGAAGCCGCCATCGGTGAGTTGGTCGCCGATGCGGCCTGGGAGGAGCTGAACGACCGTTTCTACCAGACGCTGGCCTTCGGGACCGGTGGCATGCGTGGGCGAACCATCGGGCGGACCATCGCGCCGACCGAACAGGGCGATGCCGGGCCGAAGGACACCCCGGAGTATGCCGCGATCGGCAGCAACATGTTGAACGACATCAATGTCGTGAAGGCCACGGTCGGCCTCTACCGTTACGCGGCCGATTACCTGGCGGAGGCCGGCCGCTACGAGAGCCCGCGTCTGGTGATCGCGCACGATGTGCGTCACTTCTCCCGGCATTTCTGCGAGTTGGCGGCCTCGGTCTGGTCGCGGCTCGGGGGCACCGCGCTGATCTTCGAGGGGCCGCGGTCCACCCCGCAGCTCAGTTATACGGTCCGTCACCTCAGGGCGACCTGCGGCGTGGTGATCACCGCCAGCCACAACCCGCCGCACGACAATGGCTACAAGGTATATTTCGAAGACGGCGCCCAAATTGTTTCGCCGCATGCGGAAGGCATCATCGACCAGGTCAACGACGTCGACCTGCAGACACTCGCGGGCCTGCTGGAGAAGGATCTCACCGAGGTTCAGACGCTCGACGAGGCGGTCGATCAGGCCTACCTCGACGTCCTCGGCGAGAACATCCTCGATGCCGAAGTCCTCCAGAAGGAAAAGCCGACCATTGTCTTTACGCCCATCCACGGGACCGGGCGTGTCATGAGCGTGCCGCTGATGGAGCAGTACGGCATCCGGGTCGAACACGTGGAAGCGCAGGATGTTTTCGATCCCAACTTTCCCACGGTACAATCCCCCAATCCGGAAAACGCCGAGGCGCTCGCGCTGGGCATGGAGCGTGCCGATGCGGTGGGTGCCGACATCGTCATGGCGACCGACCCGGACGCCGACCGGATGGGCGTTGCCGTCCGGAATCGCGACGGGAAGCTGCGGTTGCTGACCGGCAACATGATCGGTTCTGTCCTCGCCGAGTATCGGATCCAGACCTACAAAGACGGTGGCGTGCTGCCGGAAAGGGGCACGGGTCGCGCGGCCCTTATCAAGACCTTCGTGACAACCGGCCTGCAGGCCGCCATCGCCGAGGCCCACGGCCTGAAAGTCATCAACACCCTGACCGGTTTCAAGTACATCGGAGAAAAGCTGCGTGACTACGAGGAGACTTTGAAGCGCGGCCTGTTCGAGGAAGAGGGGATCGCGCTCGACTACGATGCCACTGCCCAGGATACCCGGGCCGAGCTGCTGCAGGAGTACGCCACCTTCTACGTCTTCGGAGGAGAGGAAAGCTACGGCTACCTGGGCAGCGACCGGGTGCGCGACAAGGACGCCAATGCCGCAGTCATCATGTTCTGCGAGCTGGCCGCCTGGCTCAAGAGCCAGGACATGACCGTGGAGGAATACCTGGATTCCCTGTATCTGAAATACGGATACTACCTGGAGTCCCTGATCAACATTGTCTACGAGGGCGCCGCCGGTTCGGTCAGGATCAAGAAGATCCTCGATACCTATCGGACCGACCCGCCGAAAACGTTCGGGGGCGTCCAGGTCACCGGCTTCAGGGACTTCGGCCGCGAGGACATCGTCGACGCTGACGGCAAGGTCATCCCGAAGCAGGATTTCTACATCCTCGAGCTGGCCAACGGCTACAGCTATGCCGTCCGCGGCAGTGGCACCGAGCCCAAGATCAAGTTCTACCTCTTTGCCCGGGAAGACGTGGCCGACGCCGATGCGCTGCCGGGCCTTAAAGCGGAGACCCAGGCCAAGCTGGCCAAGCTCGCCGAGGCGATCGAGGCCGACGCCCGAACCCGCGCTGAGGGCTGACCCCACCTCTCCTCATGGAAATCATTCAAGACCTCATCAACATGATCGACGGCCCCCTGCTGGGCCGGCTGGTTGCCATCTGCATCACGCTGCTGGTCGGGCTGGTGGCTGTCCTCGCCCTGAAGCGGGTGCATCTCTTTTTCGACCAGAAGACCCAGATGTCGGCCGCTGCCGCACGGGCCTTCACCCGCGCTCTGCGTCTGGTCGTCTTCCTCGTCGTACTCGCCATCCTCCTGAGTCAGATCGGGGTGGAACTGGGCAATCTCTGGACCGCGGTCACCGCCTTTCTCGGTCTGGTCGCCATCGGCTTCGTCGCCGTCTGGTCGATCCTCAGCAACCTCAGTTCCGCCCTCGTCATGCTGTTCGACCGCCCCTTCCGCAAGGGCGACTACGTCGAGGTGACAGTCGACAACCTCCGGGGTAAGGTCACCGGGTTGGGCCCCTTCTTTGTCCGGTTGCAGGATCGTGCGGGGAACGAAGTGCTTTACCCGAACAACCAGTTTTATCAAAAGGCCTTCCGCGTTTCGGAAACCGAAATCCCCGAGCCAGCCCCCGAGCAAGGATAGGCCTGTTCCATCGACCGGCTACAAACCCTTGCTGAAGCGGCGCGGTCCGTTTTTCCGCAAAAACCGCCCCGGATGCGGGAGGCATGCCTGATACCTGGGTAATGGGCTTGGCTAAACCAGGATCAGGGCCGGATTTTCGATCAACCCGCGGAGGGTGGCGAGGTAGCCGGCGCCGTCGGCCCCGTCGACGACCCGGTGGTCGCAGCAGAGGGCCAGGTTCATGGCCAGGCCGGGAACGACCGTGCCGTCCTTCACGACCGGCTGCTCATTGGCGGCGCCGACGCAGAGGATGGCGGCATCGGGCGGATTGATGATCCCGAAGAAATTGGAGATGCCGTAGCGGGGCATGCCGAGGTTGGAAACGGTGAAGGTGTGGCCGGTCATCTCATCCGGTGTCAGCTTTTTGGCCTGGGTCTTCTTGATGAGGGCCCTGGCCTCGGCGCCGATGGCGCGGAGCGTTTTGAGGTGCGCGTCCTTGATGGTCGGCGTGAGCAGGCCGTCCGGGATGGGTACGCCGAAGGCGAGGTGCACCGATTCGTGGTATTCGATGGTGTCGCCCTGGTAAGAAGCATTGATGGCGGGCACGCGGCGCAGGGCTTCGGCCGCCGCTTTCAGGATGAAATCGTTGACGGTCAGCTTGACCCCCTCGGCTTCGAGCCCGGCATTGACCTGCTGGCGCATGGCCATGAGCGGCCCGGCATCGACCTCGGCGGACAGGTAGAAGTGCGGGATGGTGGTCTTTGATTCCAGCAGGCGCGAGGCGATGGTCTTGCGCATATTGGAGGTCTTGACCGACTTCCCTTCCTGGATGGGGCCACCGTAATTCACGAGCTGCGGGGCGGGAGCATCCCCGCCCATGGATTCGCCGTCGGGCCGGGCGGCGGCCTGACCGGTCTCGGCAGCCTGCAGGACGTCTGTCTTGATGATGCGGCCGTTGGGGCCGGTGCCTTTGACCCGGGAAATATCGACCCCTTTTTCGGCGGCGATTTTCCGGGCGAGGGGCGAGGCTTTGATGCGCTGGCCGTCGTCACCGCTGGGAGCGGCCGGGGCCTGGCTGCCACGCCCGGCGGACTTGTCTGCAGCGGGTTGCTCTTCCCCGGCGGGTTTCTCCTCCTTTTTTGTTGGATCGTCCTGGCCGTCACCGGGGGACCTGGCCAGGTCGGCGGCGTCGGGCTCGTCGTCCTTTTCCTCTTCCTTGGCTTCCTCGACCTTGTTGGCCTCGTCCATATCGACTTCGGGGGCGTCTTCCCCCTTGTCACCGACGGCACACATGGGAGCTCCGATGGCGACCTGGTCACCCTCCTGAACGTAAATCTTGAGGATGACCCCCTCCTCGAAGTTCTCGACCTCCATGGTGGCCTTGTCGGTCTCGACCTCGGCGATCATGTCGCCGGCATCGACGCTGTCGCCTTCCTGTTTCAACCATTTGACCAGCGTCCCCACCGTCATGGTGTCGCTGAGTTTGGGCATTTCGATGATGGTGGCCATGGGGGATCGGTAAGGAGTTTTGAGGGAAAAAGGAAGAGCCGGTTGCCGGTGTCAGCAGATGGTGAGGGCCTGTTTGACGACGCGTTCCGGGCTGGGAACCTGCAGCTTCTCGAGCGGCATGCTGTAAACCTGCGGAGTGTCGAGGGCGCTCACGCGCTTGATGGGCGCGTCAAGCCAGTCGAAGGCCTTGTCAGCGATGATGGAGCTGATCTGGGCACTGACGCCGCAGAAGGGCTTGTTCTCCTCCACCAGGACGACGCGATTGGTTTTCTTCACGGTGTCGAGGATCGCCTGCTCGTCGAGCGGGCGAATGGAACGCAGGTCGAGGACCTCGACCGAAATCTCATGTTCCTCCTCGAGGATTCTGGCCGCCTTGAGACAGGTGATGACCGCCCCGCCGTGCGCAATGAGCGACAGGTCGTTGCCCGCCTTTTTCACATCGGCCTTGCCGAGGGGGATGACATATTCCTCCTCCGGCACGTCCCATTCCTCGCCGTAGAGGGAGGTCGACTCCAGAAAGAAGACCGGGTCGTTGTCCCGGATGGCCTGTTTCATGAGGCCCTTCACGTCGTATGCGGTCGCCGGATACACGACCTTTCCGCCGGGGTGATTGGCGAGCATGTTCTCCGGGGTGTGGCTGTGGGTGGAGCCGACGCCGGTGCCGCCGTTGGCCGGCCCGCGAATGACGAGCGGGCAGTGGGTGAGGCCGCCGCTCATGTAGCGGATGGTGGGAGCGTTGTTGACGATCTGGTCCCACGCCACGTAGGCAAAGCTGTAGAACATCAGCTCGAGGACAGGGCGGATGCCAAGCATGGAAGCACCGACGCCCAGGCCGATAAAACCGGCCTCGGAGATCGGGGCGTCGACCATGCGTTTGTCCCCGAATCTGTCCCAGAGGCCTTCGGTGACCTTGTAGGCGCCGTTATACTGGGCGACTTCTTCGCCGATGATGACGACGTTTTCGTCGCGTTCGATTTCCTCGGCGAGGGCTTCGTTAAGGGCTTTGCGGTAAGTGATCCGGCGCATGAGGGTGGCTGCAGAAACGGGGGGGGAAGCGGCGACGGTTGCCCGGCGGGGTTCAGTCGTTGAAGAAATGTTTGCCGGTTTTTCCGGCCTCGGTCTCGTTGTCCACTTCCCAGTAGACGTCGGTGTAAATTTCCTCTTCGGGCGGGAAGGGGCTGTCTTCGGCGAATTTCACGGCGGCCTCGGCCTCGGCTTTGGCCTCCCGGTCGAGTTCCTTGGCCCGGTCCTCGTCGAAGACGTTTTCGCCGATCAGCTGCTCGCGCCAGATATTGATCGGATCGTGCTCCTTCTTGTACTTCTCGATCTCCTCCTTGGAGCGGTACTTCTTGTGATTCGCATCAGCAATGGAGTGGCCGTAGTAGCGATAGGTGTCGATCTCCAGAAGGGTGGGGCGCTGGTCTTTGCGGGCCCGTTCCATGGCCTCGTGGGTCCCGGCTCGCACCTCGTAGATGTTCTCCCCGTTGAACCGGGCCCAATCCATCTTGTAGGCCTCGGCGCGGGCGGCCAGTCCCGCGTCGGGGTGGGCGGACGAGCGGCTCTGGCTGGTACCCATCGAGTAGCCGTTGTTCTCGATGATGTAGACGACCGGCAGGTTCCAGAGGCTGGCCAGGTTGAGCGACTCGTGGAAAGCCCCCTGGTTGACGGCACCGTCTCCCAGATAACAGAGGCAGCAACCGGGAACGCCTTTGTATTTCAGCGCGTAGGCGATGCCGGCGCCCAGCGGGGTCTGCCCGCCGACGATCCCGTGTCCGCCCCAGTAGCGTTTTTCCGGAGCAAAAAAGTGCATGGATCCACCCTTGCCCTTGGAGCAGCCGGTGTACTTGCCGAACAGTTCGGCCATGCAGGCGTTCATGTTCATGCCGACGGCGAGGGCATGCCCGTGGTCCCGGTACGCGGTGATGGTGTGGTCGTTCTCCCCCATCAGCGAGATGGTGCCGACGGCGGTGGCTTCCTGCCCGATGTACAGGTGCAGGAACCCGTTCATGCGGCCGCGCTGATACTGCTGGAGGGCGGCCTGCTCGAAGCGCCGGATCCGGACCATCTGAACATACAGATCGATCTTATCCTCAGCCGACAGCTGCTTGTTGATGGCTGCCGACGCCCGGTCGCGGGAGGCCGGTACGGAATCGGCGGGCCGCTTCCTCGAGGCGGTCTTCTTCTGGGTCGTCTTCTTTTTTGTGGTCACAGTGACGGATGCGCGCCGGCGCGGGTTGGGAGGCGACGGAAAAGGGTTAAACGTGGAAAGGCGGCGTGGCTTCTTCAACTACAATCTCCAGATTCCGATCCGGCCTGCAGTCCGCTCGCAGGGCGACGAAACCGTCCCGGTGGCGGTCCCAGAGCGGCCATATCAGCCGGTGGTCCGTCGGTGGGATGTCGAGCGTGTCGATGGCGGTCCGCGTAAACCACTGGAAGCCGCCTTCGTCCAGAGCGGGGGGCAGGCTGTCAAGCCGCACCCGGACATCGAAGAGAAACATCAGCCAGTGGCCGGTGCCCTCGAAGCCGCGTTCGGCGACCGTGGCAAAAAGGTGGATGTCCCGGCAGGTCAGTTGCAAGCCGGTCTCCTCCGCGGCTTCCCGCAGCGCGCAGGCATGCGGTGATTCGCCGACGGCCATCTCCAGTTTCCCGCCCGGGGGGCTCCAGCGGCCGCGGTTGGGCGCTTTCCTGCGCTTGAGCAGGAGCAGGCGGTCTGCCGGGTCGCGGATAAAGAGAAGCGTGCTGATCTTGTAGGGAAGCGGATGCGCCATGACGGACTCCGTTAGCCCGGAATTCTCAGAAAGCCCGGATGGGATGAATGGCTCTTTTTCCGATTCCGGTGAGCCATCCGGGTTAGCGGAGATCGCGGTACGGCGCAAGCCAGGCAGGCGGTGCTTTTCCCGTTGCCGGGGCCGCCGGGGGAACCTTACGCTAAGTCATTCTATGTGTGTACCCCTTCGCCCCTTATCCCCTTTGCGTTGGTTGGCCCCGGTCGGCCTCCTGCTGTTTTCCCTCCCGGGCCTCAGGGCCCAGGCCCTTGAAATCGAGGTCCGCGATGTCCGGTTCGAGCAGACGCGTGAGGACTGGATCATTATGCGCATCGAGCTGCGGGCGGGCCGGAATACGCTGCCCGATGCCCGCAACGACCGCTTCATCGACGATGTGCTGGTTCGGGCAATCGTCAGCTACGAAGCGCCGGAAGAAGGCTTCGATTTCTACACCGCGGAGGCCCGCATCATCAGCCTGGAGACGGCCGAAAACCGCGCCGTCTATTTTTGCCTGCCTCCGGAGATCGTCGAACGGGACGAACTCCGGAAGGATCCTTTCGCCTGGCTGGTGGAACTGGAAGTGCTGGGCAACACGCTGCCCATCGGGCGGGACAACGTGAGTTCCAACATACCCAACGCGCAGGCCGTAGCCAGTTTCCAGGAACGGGCTGCCGCGGCCCAGGCGGAGACGGTCGGCATTTTCCGTCCGCATTACCTGGCGCCTCCGGGTTTGGTCCGGGCCGAGGACACGCCCAGCTTCTATCGCACGGAGCCGGAATTGCCCTGATCAGACTTTTCCCTTGCAAGTCGCCGGGCTCTCTTCTTTTCCAAGCTTTGCCCGAATACCTTTAGATGCGTTCCCCAAAGCCCCTGATTGTTAACTGCGGGGCCAGCCATGTCAGCCTTAGCCTGTTTGGTCCCGCAGCCGCCGGCCTGCCTGTGCTGGAAAAGACCGTCTGCGCGGATCTGGATTATGATTTCAGCCGCGAGCAGGACTGGTTGTCGGCGGTGGCGTCGAAGGTAAAGGAGCTGGCGGGGCAACTGGGCGTTTCGGGGTCGGCCGTTCTCCTTGCGCCCGGGTCGCGACTGCTCTCCAAGACCATCCGCGTACCCCACGTGGAGGCGAGCAAGCAGGCGCAGATCATCGCGTTCGAGGCCCGGCAGAACATCCCGTATGAGCTGTCCGAGATTTCCTGGGACAGCCAGGTGATCGCCGACGACGGCGTGGAAACGGACGTCCTCTTCATCGCCAGCAAGCGCGATGAAATCGACGCCTTCTGCCGTCAGTTCAACGCCTCGGGTCTGGAGCCCGTCCGGGTGGACGCCTCGACGGTCCTCGACCTCAATGTCTTCCGCGCCGCCTATCCGGAAAAGAAGGAGACGGTGTTGATGATCAATGTCGGGGCACGCGTCACCAACCTCATCTTCATCAGCCCGGAGAGCTTTTTTGTCCGCACCATTCAGCTGGGCGGGAACACGCTGACCCAGAGCCTGGCGGATGCCCTCGGCACCGAGTTCAAACAGGCCGAGGAGCTGAAGGTGAATTTCTTTTCGGGGGCCAGGCGCTACTCGGAAGACGACCCGCATGTGAAGATGATCCGGGGCAAAGCGGACGGTTTTCTCCAGCGGTTGTCCACGGAGATCACGCGGTCGATCGTCAACTACCGGCGGCAGAATCAGGGCAATGCGCCCGAGGAAATCCTGCTGACCGGGCGGGGCTCGTTGCTGGGTGGTCTCCCGGAATTCCTCGCCGAGAAGCAGAAAGTGGGGGTCGATTACCTCGATCCCTTTTCCGCCATTGAGCCGGGGTCGGGCGTCGACCTGGACAGCCTCGACCTGGAGCGCTTCCAACTCTCCGAAGTCATCGGTGAAGCCCTTCGGCTGAACAACCCGGAAGCGGCTGGGATCGACCTGTTGCCGGACGAGGTGCGGAACGCCCGCCGTTTCGCCAGGCAGAAGCCCTTTTTCGCCGCGGCCGCCGCGTGCCTCGCCCTGTCCCCGGTTTTCCCGATGCTGCATTACAGCAAGGTGGCCGATCGCCTCGACCGCCAGCAGGCAAGCATCCGTCAACAGATTCCCCCTCTGGAATCGACCCGGAATGCGATTTTCAACAACCTCGACCGGGCCCGTGCGGTGGCGGACGGCATCCTGCGGATCGAGGACCTGGTCAACTCCAAGGCCAACTGGATCCTGTTTTTCGACCAGCTGCAGGACAGCCTGTATGCGGCACGGGATGTTTGGCTGGACAGCCTGCAGGTCAGCCGCGAGCTGCCGGCCGGCTCGCGGGAGGAAAGGCGATCCGGTCCGCAATACGATGAGTATGGCGAACCGATCAAGCGGCAGCCGGCGCCCAGAGCCTCCTATGAAGTCAAGCTCTCGGGCCGGATGCTCCTGGGGGTCCGGACCGAGCAGGGGATGATGGCCGTGGGCGAGGATTTTGATCCGGTCAACGTGTCGGACCGTCTGCGTGAGTTGACCGGCAGCCTGAGCGATTCCGCGTTCATCCTCTCGGCCGGCGATCCGTCCATTGACTTTTCCGCGGTGCAGCAGGGGATCAACCTGCTGCCCTTCTCAATCACCCTCGAGGTGGATCCGGACAAATCCCTCTGACCGGGAAGCGCCATGGGTTTCATCCGGAAATATCCGCTCTTCGTCACCTGGTTGACCCTGTGTGCGCTGGTGTTTGCCGGCGGCCTGACCCTGGCCCTGATGAAGCGGGGCAGTGTCGCACAAAAGCAACGCGCCGTGGAGGCGGCCGAAGCGCGTTTCCGGTCCCTGGCCTCCGCCCGCCCGGCGCCGACCGCGGAAAACCTGGCCGTTTCCGCGGAAAACCTGGAAACGCTCATCGAGTCACTGAAGAGCTCGATCGCCGACCTCAGTGCCGAGGACCGTCTTTCGCTCAGCAGCGATCCCATCGAGGTGATGCCCCGCATCCAGCGGATGATCCGGGATTTCCGCCGCCAGGCCTCGGTCGACTACATCACCATCGCGGAGGATGAAGCCTTCGGGTTCGCCCGTTACAGCCAGGCCATCGATCCGCCCGCCCGCGACGCGATTCGCCTGCTGGACAAGCAACGGCAGATCCTGATTTATCTGGTGTCCCGTCTCTTCCAGTCCGCCGATCCGGAAAATCCGCTCATCCTGACCGCGGTCCAGCGGGAGTGGGTGGAATCGGGCGAGCCGCCCTCCGGCAGTCGCGCCGGTTCCGATCTGTTCAGTATGGCGCCAGCCGTCTCCGCGGAGCGGCCCGGCGCCATTGAGACCATGGCTTTCCGGTTCCAGTTTACCGGTTATACCGAGGTCCTGCGCCGCTTCCTCAATAGAATCTCGGCCTTCGACCTGCCCGTGGTCGTGCGGAGCGTGGAAGTGAAACCGGCCGAGCAATCCGGGGCCGGCGGCGGTTCCTCCGGTGGCGGGAGTCGCAGCAACGGCTCGCCCGGCTCGGCTGGAGATTTCCCGTTCGATCTGTTCGGAGACGGTGCCTCGGAGTCACCCGAAGGCGACGCGGATGACGCCACCCAACCGGCGCCGGCCAGCAAGGAGCCCGTCATCGAAAACAACCTGTCCGCCTTCACGGTCGTCGTGGAATACATCGACGTGGTGCTCGACGCCGAGGCCCTGCTCAACCCGGAAACGGAGGTCGGTCCATGAAAGCATGGATTGATAAAATCCTGCTTGGTATCGGCGTGCTGGCCCTGGTCAGCGGGATCGCCTTCTGGTTGCTGCAGGCCGACAACCTGCCTCCAGCCCGGGTCGAGCTGTCCGTTGCAGCCCATGCGGCACCGGTCGAACCCGTGCCGGTGCCGGAGGTGGAAACGGTTGAAGCCGACTGGGATGCCGCCCGCCCGCAGGACGAAGCGGGGCTTCAACTCTATCAGGTGTTCACGCCACCCAAGATTTACGTCAACGCCAACGGGGCCTTCGATTTCATTCCGCCCCAGGAACCGAAGCCGCCCCAACCCTTCGGCCTGCGCCTGTTGGCGGTCGAGCGGGAGCTTTACCGGATCCAGTACGAGGGCTTCATCGAAGACCCCGCGGATCCCTCCAATTCCCTGATCCTGCTCTATAACACCGATTCGGGAAATTCGCTCCGCGTCCAGAAAGGGCAGACCTTACCCGAGGCTCAGATCGAAATCCTCGATTTCACGGTCATTCGTGAAATCCAGGAAGACGGCCTTCTCTACAAGGAGGAAAAGACCCGCATCCGGGACAACCGGCTCGATGCGGTCCTGACCCTCTCCTCCCAGGAGCCAAACCTCTACACCGACGAGCGTACGATCCGGGTGGAGGATACGCTGGCTGGCGGCGGGACCGCCGAACTCAAGGCCATCGGTGACACGGTCACCTTCGGAGACCGTACCTACACCCTGGAAGCCTTCGATCCCGTGGCCGGCACTGCCACCTTCACCAAGACCGGGCCGGAGGTGGACGAGCCCATTCGTCGCCAACGGGTCGTCCGGACCGTTCCACCCGAACCCGAAGAGGCTTCCGAAGGTGAGGGCACGGACGATGCTGAAGGCTCGACCAGCGGCGAATCTTCTGATGATTTTCCTTTCTGACCCGGATGTTCCCTTAGTATCCGGATTCCAAACATTCTGTTCCCACCAAGACCCTAAGCCCTGTGATCCCTGTTTGTCTGTCTCTTACCCGGCGCTTCCTGCAGCCCGGCCCTTTTTTGCTCTGTCTCTTTCTGGCTGGCGGCGTGGCCCCCCTGCCCGTTGCCGCCCAGTCGGATGCCCGGGAAAAGATTCGCCTCCTGTCATCCGCCCTCCGCGCCCGCGACGCCGGTGACCTCCAGCAGGCTAAGGAAAGCCTGGAGGAGCTCATCCGTATCGCGCCCGATGATCCCAATGTCCAACGGCTGCTCGCCTCGGTGAATCAGGATCTGGAGCGCCAGATGGAGGGCCGGCCCACCGTCTTCGGCCAGGCCGCTGATAGCGACCCCGAGGCGGTCATGGGCTCCCCCCCGCCCGAAACCACGAAGAAACCGAAGGACACCGGGCCGACACGCTCCGCCTCGACCGAGCCCTATGACTCCGGTGAGGCCGACCCCTCCTCCCCATCCTCAACCGATACGGCTGGCGACAAAGCCGCCTCCGACCAGGCCGAGCGTCTGCTCGAGGCCGCCGCCAAACGGCAGCGCGCCGACATCGAGGCCGCCGAAGATCGCATCCGGGAGGCCCGCAGCCTGGCCAAGGACGGCTCTTTCGCCCAGGCCGACCGCATCCTGAACGACGTGGAGGACTCGCTGCCGCTCCTGCGCGCCACCGATGATCTGTACGATGACCTGGAGGAGGCGCGGCGCGTGGTCGCCATCGAGCAGGCGGAAGACGCGCTCGACCGGGGCAGCTTCGAGGAGGCCACCGCTCTGGTGGACCAGTATGAAACGCGCTTTGGTGCCGACTCCCGGAGCCGGGGTATCAGCAACACCATCGCCGAGGCATCCGCCAATCCGACCCGCCAGGACCTGTCCGCGATCAGCCCCGGTTTTGTCGAACGTCAGGAGCAGATGGCCGAGTTGATGGTCGAGGCCCGCGCCCAGTTCATCGCGGGTGATTATCGGGGTGCCCAGAACACCCTGCTTCAGGTCGAGGCGCTCGATCCCAATAATGCGGAGGCGAAGGCCTTCCAGGCGTTGATCGCCGAGCGCCTTCAATCCAGCGCCTACCTCAACCGGGTCCGGACGCGTGAGCAGATGCTGAACGAGGTCGCGCTCGGTTGGGAGCGCCCGCGCATCTTCGATCGGGAGACCGGCGACGTCACCGATGCCGAGCCCAACGCCGGTATCCTGCAGAAGATCCGCAACATCAAGATTCCGCGGGTATCCTTTTCCGGCGAGCTGTCCCGCGTCCTCGATACGCTGGCCGACCTGTCCGTCGAGTACGACGATCCCTCGCTGCCCGAGATCGAGCGCGGGGTGAACATCGTTCTGATCGATCCGCAGAACGTGGATCCGCGGGTCAATATCAGTCTGCGCGGGCTTTCGCTCCAACGCATCCTCGAGCTGGTCACCCAGCAGGTGAACTTTCAGTTCACCGTGGCGCAGGACGCCATCATCGTGAGCCGCGGCTCCGAGCAGCAGAACTCCAGCCTCGTTACCGAGTTCTTCCCGATATCGCGCGCCACCGTCATCCGGCTCACCGGCTTCCGCTCCGGCGGCGGCGGGGGCGGTCAGGCCGGGCCGGTCGATCCCTTTGCCGCGCCCGCCCAGACCCCGTCCAGCGACGGTCCCAGCCTGAGCGAGGAAGAGGATGCCCTGAAGAGCTTCTTTGAGCGCGCGGGGGTCGACTTCTCGATCACCGGGTCGTCGCTCGCCTTCGACGGCACACAGCTGATCGTCACCCAGACACCCATCCAGCTGGATCGCCTCCGCACGATCCTGCGCAACTACGACCAGACCAAGCAGGTCGAGATCGAGGCCAAGTTCCTGGAAGTCCAGCAGGGGGACCTCGAAGAGCTCGGCTTCGAGTGGATGATCGGCAGCGGCGGTTCCCCCCAGGTCGATGCCAACGGCAACCCTGTTCTCGATGAGCGCGGTAATCCGGTGTTCGGCTACGACACCAACTTCGAGACTTCCGGCCGCACGCTCAACTCCGTCTTCGGGGTCAATTCCGAGACCGCGCAGGTCTCCATCACCGGCCAGGAACCAGTCGATGCCTCGCCTCCGGTCCTGCCCAACCAGATCGACCTCGCCTCCGGCGCCGCCGGCCTCTTCAACACCCTCGGGGTGGTCAACGGGGCCGACATCCAGCTCATGATCAACGCGCTCTCGCGCAAGCAGGGCAGCGACCTGATGAGCGCTCCCCGCATCACCGTTCTCTCCGGTAAAACCGCCACCATCACCGTCGCGCAGGAACTGCTCTATCCCGAGAGCTACGGCGACAGCACGGCCACCGTGTCGACCGGGGGTTCCTCCGGCGGAGCGGCCGGCGGCCAGGCGGTCGCCATCACCTCCGGCACGCCGCAGGATTTCGTCCGCCGCAACGTGGGCGTCGAAATGGAGGTCACGCCGACGGTCGAGGACAACGACAACATCAGCCTGCTCCTCGAGCCCGAGGTGACCGAGTTTGAGGGCTTTGTCGAATACGGCGGTCCGAGCGTCGCCATCTCGGGCGGGACCACGGTCACCGTGCCCTCCGGCTTCTTCCAGCCGATCTTCTCCACCCGTTCGGTCCGGACCGAGGTGACGATCTTCGACGGGGCGACCGTCGTGCTCGGCGGTCTGGTCCGCGAGGAGATCAAGATGGTGGAGGACAAGGTGCCGGTGCTGGGCGACATCCCGCTGGTCGGCCGGCTCTTCCAGTCCAAGGGCGAGACGGCGCAGAAGCGCAACCTGATGATCTTCGTCACGGCCAACCTCATCAGCCCGGCCGGCTCCCCCAGCCGCCAGCGCCTGCCCGCGGTCGAGCCGAATTCGCTCTTCCAGAATCCCATGATCGTCACCCCCGGGGGTGGCATCCAACGCGGAGCCCCCGAACCGTCCAACCCGTAACCCCGCCAACCCAGCTACCACGCGTGACTTCCATGAAACAGCGCACACTCAAGCAGGTTGGCAGGGGATGGAAATCCTGCGGCCTTGTCCTGCTCGTCCTTTCTATCGCCGCAGCCGGTCTCCGGGCGGACGTATCGGTCAACATCCTGTCCCCGCTCGATGGCGCGGTGTTTAACCGGATCGACAGCGGTGGCAGCCCCACCACGGTGCCCCTCGAGGTGTCGGTCGGCCTCTCGCCCGATGTCGGCCAGGTCGATACGGTGACCTTCAAGATCAACCAGACGACCATCGCCACGGCGTCCACACCGCCGTTTTCAGCCAGCTTCACTGTCCCCGGACCGGGGGTCTATCTTTTCGAGGTGGACGTAACTGCGACCGGTGGGCCTCCGGGCGCGGTGACCTCCGCCTCGTCGACCTTTCTGGTGGTCGACGGCGATCCCCCCGTGGTCGACAGCTTCACCCTGTCCGCCGATACCATCCAGGCCGGCTCCTCGGTGCTGGTTGAAGGCACCTTCACCGATGATGGCTTCGTCACCCAGGTCGACCTGTTCCAGAACGGAGCTCAGATCGCTACCGACGATACCTTCCCCTTCCGGTTTTCGGTGACGCCCGATGCGCCCGGCACCTATCAGTACTTTGCCATCGCCACCGACGACTCGGGTAACACGGCCATCACCCCCCGGCTCCAACTGGCGGTCACCAGCCCGCCGCAAACCGGCGCCGAGCCGCCCGTCATTACGGCTTTCGAGGTCTTGCCCGCGCAGGCTGAACACTTTGTCCAGAATGCGATTCTGTTCGAGGTCGGGGCCGAGGATGACGGGGTGATCACCCAGGTCGAGCTCCTGCGGAACGGCATTGTCGTGGCTACCACCACGGCCTTTCCCTACACCTTCTCCGAAACCCCCGATTCCCCCGGCACCTTTCAGTACACCGCCCGGGTGACGGATGATATCGGCAACCAGACAACGTCCGACCCCCTGACCGTCAAGGTGAAGCCGTTCTCGGATGAAGTCCCCTTTGTCCGCCTCGAGTGGGCCGTCGGGGGTAACCTCACCTTCGGTTCACAGACGCTGGTCGAAGCGGTCGTCCTGGACGACGGGACGATCGAGGCCGTTGATTTCTACCTCGACGGGCAGTTCATCGGCTCGGATGCCGAAGCGCCCTATTCCGTTGCCTACGCGCCCCGGACGGTCGATCCATACCTCCTGACCGCTTTTGCCCGCGACGACGACGGGAACGTCGGTGCCGTGACGGTTCAGGCCGTGACATCGGATTTTTCCGTGGCATTGCCCCGGCTCTCGATCGCCTCCCTGTTCGACGAGCAGACCGACACGTACACTTTCACGGTCGACGCGGCCGGACTGGCTGCCCCCGATGTGCAGAGCGTGGCCTTTTACGTGAACGGAGGGTTCGTGGGCGAGGCGACCGACGTGCCCTACACGCTGACCTGGACGCCCGACGTCTTCGCTCCCGAGGTGCCGGTGGTCGCGCTGGCCTCGCTCGACTCCCTCTCGTTTGACAGCCCGGCGCTCGGTCAGACGGTCGACGTCTTTCCCCAGGCGCTGACCGAGACGTTGACGATCGATACCACGCCGATCCTGGACGAGGGCCCCAAGCTGACCCCGCTCAATGACGACGAGACCTTCATCACCCAGACCTACCAGGATCTCTTCGCCCGTGAGGCGACGGGGACCGAGGTCGAGTTCGGGCTCAATGCCCTGGAAAGTGGCGAGAGTCGCGCGGAATGGATCGTTTCGCTGTTTGACCGTTTCGAGTTCGAGCTGTTGCGGGAAACCGTTCTCGCTCACCTGACCATCCTCGGCTTCTGGCCGAACCAGCTGGAACTGGCCGCGGCCCGTACGGGTATCGCCTTTGTCGACGACGATACAGACGACCACGGAAACACGCGGGCGACCGCCACCCAGATCAGTGCCAACGAGGAGATCGAAGGGGTGATCGAGACACCGGGGGATGTGGATTTCTTCCGCTTTAACGTCGAGGGGGTCGCCAGCCTCATCATCAGCACGAGCGGCAATACCGATACCTTCGGCCGCCTCTTCAACAGCCAGGGGGTGCTCCTCGACGAGGACGACGACGACGGGGCGGGCCTCAATTTCGAAATGCAGGCGAATCTGCAGCCCGGCGCCTACTTCATCAGCGTCGAACATTTCTCCCTTTTCGGAATCGGGGCCTATACCTTGTTGATCGATACAGACGGAACCGTCACGCCGCCCTCGCCCGGCACCGGTGGGGTAAACAGCACGTTGCTGGCCGTGATCAACGGGCTCCTCGAGTCCGAGACCTACGTCAATGCCTTCGGGCCTTTTCAGGACCAGAACCTGGAGGTGGTCCAGAACCAGGAAGAGCGGAGGATCTTCTTCCGCAGGAGCTGGGAGCACCGCTATGGGGAAAGCCCCACCAGCCAGCAGACGCTTCAGGGCCAAAACCGGATCCTGAACCTGGCTGAACCGATTCCCCAGTCCTTCCTGACGGCCTTCATCGGCAACGAAACCGTCAACGGCCAGCCCGTTATCTTCGACATGCCCGATACCCAGGGTCGGGAGACCGCGGCCGCTCTGGTGGCCACCCTCCTGCAGGTGCGTCCGCCCGAAGCCCTTGTTTCGCAGATCGAGAATCTGGATCCCGTCGCTCAGGTGGCCGCCGTTCTCGAGCATCCGCTCTACGCGGTTCGTTTCGAGGAAACGGTTCTGGTCAACAGCACCGAGGTCTCCGCTGGCTGGCGGGTCTCGAACTGGCTGGGGCTGGTGTACGATGACAGCTATCCCTGGCTCTACGACACCGAGCTGGAATGGCTGTATACCGAGTCGCGTCTGGAGTCGGACATGTGGCTCTACGATCAGGACCTCGGCTGGGTCTGGACCGGCGATGCCGTCTATCCCTACTTCTGGAGCCACCGGGAGCAGACCTGGTTCTACTACGAAGAGGGTTCCACCGATCCCAACTGGTTCTACAACTTCACCACAGGCCAGTGGGAAGCGCATTGAGGTAGCTCGTCTGACCGCTCGTTAGCTGTCCCTCGTCATTAAGGAACGGCATTCGATTCGACGGCCACCGGGGACGGTGGCCCTCCCGCGAGGACAGGCTGCCTTTCCGGGAGGGCCGCCGTCCCCCGGCGGCCATGGGCGGGATAGACGGGAGGGCCGCCGTCCCCGGCGGCCGTTTCCGATATGGCCTTTTGTTTACGGGAGAAACCCGTAGCGCGCCGCTTCAGCAAGCGGGCGTTGGCTGGCGGATTTCGAGAAGGCCGCTTGCTGAAGCGGCGCGCTACGGTTGGTCCATAAAGGCTCTTTCCCTTTCCGTCCTCACCTTTCACACTTCCGCGAATGGCGAAGTACCTCCTGATCGACGGTTACAATCTGGCCTTCCGGGCCTACTACGGGATGCCGGACCTGACCACCAGCGACGGGTTTCCCACCGGCATTCTCCACGGCTGGGTGCGCACGCTCTGGATGATCGAGGATATGGAGGGCCCGGCCGAATTCGGGGCTTATTTCGACAGCGGGGCCGCCGAGCGCGAGGCGCTCGACGCCGATTACAAGGCCAACCGGGAGGCCGCGCCCGAGGACCTCGACAAGCAGATGCCCCTGGTCAAAGGGATCACCGCCGCCATGGGCATCCCGGTCATCGAAAAGGAGGGCCTGGAGGCGGACGACCTGCTGGCCGCCTCGGCCATCCACCTGGCCGAGGCCGGGCATGAGGCCGTCATGGTCTCCGCCGACAAGGACCTGGGGCAGGTCGTCCGGCCCGGCATCACCCAGCTGCTGCCGCCGCCCACCGCCAACCCGAAGGTCGGTTGGCGCCGGCTCGATGCCGGGGGCGTCGAACAGAAATTCGGCATCCCGCCCGCCAGAATCCCCGACTATCTCGCCCTGGTCGGCGACACCTCGGACAACGTGCCGGGGCTGAAAGGCGTCGGACCCAAAACCGCGGTGACGTGGCTCACCGAATACGGCGATCTCGAGGGGATCATCGCCAAGGCCAACTACGTCAAGCCGCCACGCTTCCAGCAGCCGCTGGCCGACTACGCCGAGCGCCTGCGGCTGAACCTGAAAATCGTCACCCTCGATACCGACCAGGAGCCGGTGGTGTTCGAGGACTATTCACCCGACGTGGACAAACTGGTCGCGTTGCTGGAGTCAGTTGAAATGAAGACCGCGGCACGCGACGCACGTAAACGGTATGGAACCGCCTGATACAGCCGATTCACCCGACCGGTCGCCCCCGCCGGTGTCCGCGATCGTGGCGGTGTCCCTCCACCTCCTGTCGACCCTGGGCGTCCTGCCTGTCATTGCCATGATCCGCGCCGGGAATACCGATGTCTCCACGGGTCTGATGGTTTTTTTTATCGGGCTGGCGGCCTGCGGTTACCTGGCCGGTTTCGCCGCCGGCACCGCCGCGGTCATCCGCAAGGAGCAGCCGGAATGGCTGGCCTGGGGATCGCTTGCCCTTCCCATCGCTTTGTCGCTCATCGGTGCCGCCCTCTGGTGAGAAGTTCCTAGAGCGTGTTTGGAAAGTCTGGCCGGAGTCGCGAACGCCGGCCTCCACCTTCGTCCAAGGACTTCGGCGGACAGGAAAGAGCCGGCGTCTCCATGGAGTGGCGGGCTCTTTGGCCCGCCACACGCGTAAAAGGCGTCAGTTTTTCGCCTATCTCGACTTTTCAAACAGGCTCTGACCCGGCGTCGGCCGGGTGCTCAGTCCTTGTTTCTCTTCCGGCCGGCCGGCCGGCCGCCGGCTGCCTCTTCAGCGGCTTCCTGCTCCGGGGAGGGATCGTAGATATAGCCGACACCGTGGATGGTGCGGAAGGCGTCGAGGCTGGTTTTGTGCCGACTGAAGTGGTCCCGGATTTTCACAATGTACTGATCGAGCGAGCGGCTGCGGACGTCGGCATGGATACCCCAGACTGAGTGGATCAGGCTGCGCCGGGTGATGACCGTGTGCGGGTTCTCCTGAAGGTACATCAGGATGCCCAGTTCTTTACGCCCGATTTTCTCCATCTTCCCGTTGGCAAAGAGGATTTCCATCCGGGTTGGATTAACCGTGGCCCCGCAAAAGGGGAAGGCGTCTTCGGTCAGCTTGGCGTTTTTCGTGACTTTGGCGTCATTGACCGTTTCCGCCCGACGAAGCACAGCATGAATGCGGGCGATCAACTCCGGGAAGGAGAAGGGCTTGGTGATGTAGTCGTCCCCGCCCATTTCGAGGCCCTTCACCTTGTTCACCTCCGAGTCCGACGCCGTCAGGAAGATGACCGGCACCTGAATGTTCTCCTGGCGCAGCTCCTCCATCAGCGTGAAACCCGTGGCGTCCGGCAGGTTGACGTCCAGCAGGATCAGGTTGGCGAAATTCGATTTCAGGAACCGCGCCACGTTGCTCGCCCGGTGGTAGACCTGCGTCATCATCCCCGACATTTCGAGTTGCTCCGCAATGAGCGCAGCCAGTTCTTTTTCGTCTTCGACGACCAGAACCAGCGGTTTCGGTTTGCTTGCCATGGGGATGCGAAAAGAAAGCAGATTACGGGCCCGTTAGACCAGGTTCCGGAAGATTTCGAGGCCCTGCCCGCCTGTCCGGTTGCCGGAGACGGGGGCCTCGGGCGGGATGGGGAAGGGATCGTTCATGGCGAATCGGCTGCTGCCGACAAGGGAGTTTCGTCTTCCACTTAGAGCGCTGTTTATGGTTTTACAATTGGAATTTTTACATTTGTCCACAGAGCGGACCCGTTGCCGGGCAACAAACCCCTTGATTCACGCCAAGCGGACCAGCCATGCTTCCCGGCTTTTCCGGGCCGCACAGGCCCCGCGTCCAACCCGACTCTTTATCCCGTGAGCCAACCGACCCCGCTTCTCATGATCGCGCTGCCCAAGGGCAGCATGGAGGATTCGACTGTCAGTCTGTTTGCCAAGGCCGGCTACCAGATCACCCGCAGCTCCCGCTCCTACCGGCCCGCTTTTGACGACCCTGAACTCGACGGGCGGTTCATCCGCTCCCAGGAGGTCAGCAACTACGTTGAAAGCGGCTTTTTCGATGTCGGTCTCTGTGGCCATGACTGGGTGGTCGAAAACGGATCCGAGGTCGAAGAGGTCTGCAGCCTGACCTACAGCCGCGCCACCCGCCGCAAGGCCCGCTGGGTCCTTGCCGTGCCCGAGGCCTCCCCCATCCGCGAAGCAAAGGATCTCGAGGGCAAGCGGATCGCCACCGAGGTGGTCAACATCACCCGGAAATACCTCGCCGGGCACGGAGTGACCGCCAAGGTCGAATTTTCCTGGGGCGCCACCGAGGTCAAGGTACCCGATCTGGTCGATGCCATCGTCGATGTCACCGAGACCGGCAGCTCGCTCCGCGCCAACAAGCTGCGGATCGTGGATACGCTCCTCGAAACCGATATCCGGCTGATCGCGAATAAACAGGCATGGGCCGATCCGGAAAAGCGCAGGAAGATCGAAAACCTGTCGCTGCTGCTGCAGGCGGCGCTGCGCGCCGGCTCGCTCGTCGGCCTGAAGATGAACATTCCGCGCGACCGCCTGAAAGACCTGATCGACGACATTCCCGCCTTGCGGAAGCCGACCATCAACCGGCTGAGCGACGAAGCCTGGGTGGCCATCGACACTATCGTCGACGAAAAGACGGTCCGCGAAATCCTCCCGCAACTCCGCGCAAAAGGCGCCGAGGGCATCATCGAGTATCCGCTCAACAAGGTGGTCTTTTAGGCCGGCCGGTATGGGTCCCTTTTCCCTTGCCTGGCCTGCGGGTAAAGCTCATCTTCGCCGACTTTCCCGTTTTCGACGGGGCCGGCCTGTTTGCGTTGTTCAAGGCGCTTCGGCACCGGGCGGGAAAAACCGAAACACCCAACCACCCTTAACCCTCAACCCAGCCGGCGTGGCGCTCTGCGCAGAGGTCGGCTGGCCATACACCTTATGAGTCAATTGATGGAAGAACTGCTGGCAGACAGCCAGTTCCACAACCTGAAGGAAGGCTCCATCGTCAAGGGCACCATCATCGAGGTTCGCCCCAACGAAGTCATTACCGATATCGGCGGCAAAGCCGAAGGCATCATCCCCGCAGCCGAGTTCGTCGACGTCGGCGAGCTGCAGGTCGGCGAGGAGATCGAAGTCTTTCTCGAAAAGCTGGAGGACAAGGACGGCAATCCGATCCTCAGCTACGACAAAGCCGAACAGAAGAAAAACTGGGAGAACATCCTTTCCAAGTGCGAGGAGGGATCCATTGTTCAGGGCCGCGTCCGGTCCAAGGTCAAGGGCGGCCTGATCGTCAGCATCGGCGTCGACAGTTTCCTGCCCGCTTCCCAGATCGACATCCAGCCGCCCAAGAATCTCGATCAGTACGTCGGGCAGACCTACGATTTCAAGGTCATCAAGATCAATACCGAGCGGCGCAACATCGTCGTTTCGCGCCGTGAACTGATCGAGGAGCAGCGCCAGGAAAAACGGCGCAAACTGCTCGATGATGTCAAGCCGGGCGACACCCGCCGCGGCGTCGTGAAGAATATCACCGACTACGGCGCCTTCATCGACCTCGATGGCCTCGACGGCCTGCTGCACATCACCGACATGAGCTGGGGCCGGATCTCGCATCCGTCCGAGATGCTCAAGCAGGGCGAGGAAGTAAACGTCATGATCGTCGAGGTGAACCGCGAGCGCGAACGCGTCTCGCTGGGCCTCAAGCAGCTGACCCCCAACCCCTGGGAAAACATCGAGAACAAGTACCCGGTTGGCTCGAAAGTGCACGGGCGCGTGGTCAACCTCGTGCCCTATGGCGCCTTCATCGAGATCGAAGAAGGGGTCGAAGGCCTGGTTCACGTCACCGAGCTGTCCTGGACCAAGCGCATCAGCAAGCCCTCCGAAGTCCTCCGAATCGGTCAGGAACTCGATGCGGTCGTCCTCGGCATCCAGAAGGACGAGCAGAAGATCTCGCTCGGTATCCGTCAGCTCGAAACCAATCCCTGGGACATGGCCCGCCATAATTACCCGGTCGGCGCCCGCGTTCGCGGCAAGGTGCGCAACCTCACCAGTTACGGCGCCTTTGTCGAGCTGGAGGAAGGCATCGACGGCATGATTCACGTGTCCGACATGTCCTGGACCCGGAAGATCAATCACCCGAGCGAAGCCGTAAAGAAGGGCGACGAAGTCGACGCCATCGTGCTCGACGTCGATGCCGACAACCAGCGCATCAGCCTGGGCATGAAGCAGACCACCACCGACCCGTGGGAAGAAATCGAAACGCTCTTCAAGCGCGGCGACGTGGTCACCGGCAAGGTGTCCAAGCTCACCAACTACGGGGCCTTCATCCAGCTGCCGCACGACATCGACGGCCTGGTCCACATCAGCCAGATCAGCGAGGACCATGTCGAGAAGGTGAAGGACGTCCTCAAGGTCGGCGACGAGATCTCCGCCCGCGTCATCAAGATCGATCAGGACGAGCGTCGGATCGGCCTCTCCATCAAGGCTGCCAACTACGACGAGGCCAGCCTCGAGAAGGAAGCCCAGGCCTACGACGCCCTCAAGAGCGGCGAAGACCTCACCAGCCTCGGCGACATCCTCGACGAGGCCACCCGCGACTGAGGTCAGACCCAACCAACCCTCGGCATCCTTTCAAGCCGGATCCCCAGGCGGGATCCGGCTTTTTTGTCTCCGCACCGTGCCGCTACAGCAGGCGCAGGGGCGTCGCTTGCGACGCCCGCGTCGTGCTGAGGCCGTGGTCCGGGAGCGGGCTTGCCGACGGGCGTCGCAAGCAACGCCCCTACGGGGGGAAGATCCGAGACAAAAAAGCCCCCGGCGTTGATCGCCGGGGGCTTCGGAAAAAGGCTTTCTGGAAACGATGTCAGGCCTCGTCGTCGTCGCCCTTGCGGTGCTTCTGGAAGAACTCCTGGAGGACTTCCATTTTCTTGCGCTCGATGGTCTCCTCGTGAATTTCTTCGCGGGTGCGCTGGGTTTCTTTGGAAGCCATGCTGCGGCGCATCTTCTGGAGGGCGATGTTCTGCAACTGGCGGACGCGCTCGCGGGTGATGCCGAACTTGTCGCCGACCTCTTCAAGGGTGAGCGGACGCTCCCCGTTGAGGCCGAAGCGGAGGCGAATGATTTCCCCTTCGCGTGAATCGAGGCGATCAATCAGGGTCTTGACGTCGCTGTTGAGCGAATTGACCTGCAATGTGTCGTAGGGAGTGGGTGCGTCCTCGTCGCCGACGAGTTCGCCGAAGCTGGTGTCCTGATCCTCACCGACGGGGGCGTCGAGAGAGGTGGGCCGAACGCTGACCGACTTGAGGTGGGCCACCTTGTTAACGGGCATGCCCATTTCAAAGGCGATCTCCTCGTCGGTCGGTTCGCGGCCCAGTTCCTCGGCCATGGCCATGGCCAGTTTGCGCATCTTGGCGATCTTGTCGACGAGGTGCACCGGCAGCCGGATGGTCTTGGACTGATTGGCGAGCGCGCGCTTGATGGATTGCTTGATCCACCAGGCGGCGTAGGTGGAGAGTTTGCCGCCTTTGTTCGGGTCGAAGCGCTCGACCGCCTTGACGAGGCCGATGTTGCCCTCGCTGATCAGGTCGAGAAGGGGCAGCCCGAAGTTGCTGTAGTCGTGAGCAATCTTTACCACCAGGCGGAGATTTGCCTGAATCATGTGATTCCGGGCGGCCTGATCGCCTTTTTTGATGCGATCGGCCAGCTGCACTTCCTCTTCGGGCGTCAGGAGCGGGGTTTTCCCGATTTCCTGCAGGTAAAGCTTGATGGCGCTCCGTTCGGAGCTGGGGAGATTACGGACGTCGTCCGTACTGGATGAATCTTCATCCCGACGGGAAACAATAACATCCCGGGGATTCAGACGCGGTTCTGAGATTTCAGTGATATTTGAAGGAACCATAACAATGTGTCGAAGACTGCGACTATGAATGATGTCGCCAGTTTCGTAAAAAAGCAAATGAGGCGCAGATTTCCAAGAATAATCCCAATAGCGGGCCAGATTGTCACCTTTCCCCCGCCAACTCATCGGCCTGTGCGACTGCGGTAAAAAGGGCTCGAGCCTTGTTTACCGTTTCCTGGTACTCACCGGCTGGTACCGAGTCCGCCACGATGCCGGCCCCGGCCTGGATATGCAGCGTGCCGGCCTTCAGGACCGCCGTGCGGATCGCGATGCAGGAGTCGTGATTCCCGTTATATCCAAAATAACCCAGGGCCCCCGAATAAAAACCCCGCCGGCAACCCTCCAACTCGCCGATGATCTGCATCGCACGGACTTTTGGGGCGCCCGAAACCGTGCCGGCGGGAAACGTCGCCTTCATGAGGTCGAAGGCGGTGTGGGCGCGATCGAGGCGCCCCGTCACCTGCGAAACGATGTGCATCACATGGCTGTAGCGCTCCACGATCATGAAATCCGGAACCTGAACGCTGCCCATGCGGCATACCCGCCCGATGTCGTTTCGCGCCAGATCCACCAGCATCAGGTGCTCGGCGCGCTCCTTCTCGTCGGCGAGGAGATCCTTTTCCAGAGCCACATCTTCCTCCGTGGTTTCGCCGCGTGGGCGGGTGCCGGCGATGGGGCGAATCTCGACCAGGTCGCCGGTCAGGCGGACATGCACCTCCGGCGACGCGCCGATGATGGCGAAATCCTCCGCCTCCAGCAGAAACATGTAGGGCGAGGGATTGACGATCCGGAGGGCCCGGTACAAGTCGAGGGGAGAACCGGCAAAGGGCCTATCGAAGCGTTGTGACAGGACGCCCTGGATGATGTCCCCGGCGCGGATGTACGCGCGGACGGTCTCCACCGCGGATTCAAAGGCAGGTCGCTTGAAGTTCCCGGGAGGCACCTCGACGGTTTCCGGCTGAATGAGCGGCGCCGGCGCCAGTTCCCGGCCGGTCTGAAGGAGGTTGACCAGCCCTTCGATCTCCTCGCGGGCGGCTGTGTAGGCGGTTTCGGGATCGGGATGATCATCCAGGCGGGCGTTGGCGCAGACCAGGACGGTCTGCTTTGCATGATCGAAAATGACCACCGTATCCGTGATCAGGAAATAGAGCAGGGGCGTGTCCAGGTCGTCGCGCCCGGCGATCGGGACCGTCGGTTCGATCCGGCTGACGTACTCGTAGGCGATTCCGCCGACCGCTCCGCCGGTGAAGGGAGGCAGGCCGGGGCGGTCGACCGGCTCAACGCCCTCCATCTGTTGCTCCAGCAAGACGAGGGGATCCTCGGGGGTGTCGACCGTTTCCTCCCGACCGTCGCGGTGGGTCAGGGTGGTCGTCTCTTCGCCGACCCGCAGAATGGTCCGTGGCCGACAGCCCAGAAAGGTGTAGCGGCCGATGTGCTCACCGCCCTCGATGGACTCGAAGAGAAAGGCCGGGCCGGCCTCCCGGAGTTTCGAGTAGGCGGAAACGGGGGTCTCGAAATCGGCCATGAGCCGCGTGAGAACGGGGATGCAGTTTCCCGAGTCGGCAAACGCTTTGAAGGTGTCCAGGTTGGGAGTGCAGTGCACGGCGTCAGGCTGTTGAACGGAAAAAAAAGCGGTTTGGCTCAAGGTGCCAGCCCGTCCGGCGGGAACAAGCCTTTCCGAGGTGGATCCAAATCGTTAAGGTGACGACTTGAACCGAACCAGTAACCGCTCCCGACCGCAATGAATCACCGATCCTCCTTTATCCGCTGTCTGCCCTGGCTTCTGCTGGGGGCTTTACCTTCATCGCTCTCAGCCGCCGTCCCGAGCGATGCGGCGGATGCCACGCCCATCGAGCCCGGAACCCCCGCTCCGGACGTCACCCTGACGACCGCCGCCGGCGACACCCGGACCCTGACCGCGTTGCGCAACGACGGTCCGGCGGTCCTTGTCTTTTATCGGGGCGGTTGGTGCCCCTATTGCAACACGCACCTGGGTGAATTGAAGACCATCGAGGACGAGCTGGGTATCCTGGGCTACCGCCTGCTGGCGGTCAGTCCGGATCGTCCCGGTAAAATCGCCGAAACCGCCACCGACCTGGAGGTGGATTATACCCTGCTCTCCGATAGCCCGGCCGACGCCATGAAAGCGTTCGGCGTGGCCTTTCGGGTGCCGCAGCAGCTGGTAGACACCTACCGCACCGAATACGGCATCGACCTGGAGGCCGACAGCGGAGAAACGCACCACATCCTGCCCGTGCCGAGCGTGTTCGTCATCGATGCCGACGGCGTGGTCCGGTACGTTTACAGCAATGCCGACTACAAGGTGCGGCTGGATCCGGAGCAACTGCTGGCCGAGGCCAAGGCCGTGCAGATGAAGGAATAGGCGGTCGCCCTTAAAACGGAAACCCGAGCGACAGGTGCCAGGTGCCGGAAGGGTCCTCCGGGCGCGGATTGAGGTTGTGGCCGTATTCGAGGCGGATCGGGCCGAGGAAGGTGCGGTAGCGGAGGCCGGCGCCGAGGCTGGCGAGCACGCTTTCCCCCGGCCATTCATCGATCGCCGTGCCCTGAACCAGGGTATCGCTGAACAGGACCCAGGCCAGGCCGGGCAGCAGGCCTACCTCGGTTTCCAGGTGCAGAACGGTGGCGGTTTCGGCTCCCACCAGCGTGCCGTCGGTCGAGCGCGGCGCAGCTTCGCCCTCCGGATACCCGCGGATGGAATTCTCGCCCCCGGGGAACAGCCGGACGTTGAGCGGCAGCTCGCCGGACGCCCCCCCGAGGGTCAGCACCGAGCGGTGGCGCAGGCCCACATTCAGCTGAATCCAGTCGCTGAGGGCCCGGTGGTAGGAAGCGGTCACCTGCAGCTCCTGGAAAGTCGTCCTGCCCCCCAGGATCGGATCCGCCCAGTTTAACTCTCCGCGCCAGCGAAAGCCGTCGGTCGGATAGAGCACGCTGTCGCGGAAATCCTGGGCCACGGAAAAACGCAGGCTGCCGGCCCGGCTCGTGTTGTCAGCCAACCGCGTGCCGCCCCGGGTGATGTCCTGCGCGTTCAGCCGCTCGAGGTTGTAGGATGCCGCCCAGTCGAGCGCCCAGTCGTTGACCTGCCCGTCCAGGGTCAGACCGAGGCGGGCCTCCTCACGGTCGAAGGTCACCTCCTCGCGGACCAGACCCTCGATGTTCAGGGAGGCCCGGAGGGATTTCCCGAACAACTCGGGCAGGCTGTACCGCACGTCCGCCCTGGAACTCCGGAGGGACTGGATCGCCCTGAGCCGAGCCTGATGCGCCCGGCCCCACAGGTTGATGGCCCGGGCCTCGAAGCCGCCGCGCAGCAGTTCGTAACTGCCCCAGCCTACGATCAGGTCCACGGTCCAGGGAGCGCGCTCGCTTACGTCGAACACGATCCGGCGCCCGGGTTCCGCCCGGTCCTCCGACGCAGGGTCGACTGGCTCGGTACGCGCACTGATCCGCTCGAATATGCCCAGTCGCGCCAGCCGGAAACGCGCCGCCTCGATCGCGCCGGGGTCGAGTCGGTCCCCGGGCTGGATGGCGACCCGCCGGCGCAACGGCGAAGCCCGCGTCAGCTCCAGACCGTTGAAGGCGACCCCGGCCACCCGGACTTGTCTGCCGGGTTTCCCCTGGTAGACGACGGTGCCGCGTACGGTGGTTTCGGTGCGCTCCTCGGGCTGGAAGCGGGCCTGCAACTCGGGTTCGGGATAACCGCGGGCATGCAGGGCGGCCCGGATGTCGGCGAGCCGGTCCTGTTGCCAGAAGCGGGTATAAGGCTGGCGGGGCTTCAGGGCCGACCAGGCCTCGGGCGGGGACAGCGGCTCCTGCCAGGTTTCGCCGGTGACGATAAACTGCGGCCCGGCCTGGATATCCAGGGTGATGGCGACGGCGCCGGTCTCCCCGTTGCGATCAACCGTGGTTGCCTGGACGCGCGCCTCCCGATACCCGCGACCGGAGAGGGCGGACCGGACAGCTTCGACGCCGCGCTGCAGGGAGGCGGGGGAAAAGGCCCGATCCGCTTTACGCACCAGCAGCATGTTCTGCGGATAGAAATAGCTGCGGATGGTATCCGCCTCCAGGATGGGTGTGCCTTCGAGGTGAATGGTTTCGAAGAAGAAGCGCAGGCCGGGCTCGACGGAAAACCGGAGGGCTTCCAGGCCTTCGCCCGGGGATTCGGGCGGTTCAGGCTTAAACCGGAGAGCGTCCGCGTCCCAGGTGAACACCGCGGGGGGGGCTTGGGCGTAGCTGGCCTCGACCGAGACCGCCGGCTGGAGAAATCCGTCCTGGCGGAGCCGGTTGCGGATCAGGATGGACGCGTCCTCCATGAACGAGAGCGGATTGGTCCGGATGACCGTTTCCCCGGTTCGGAGGGTGCCCACCAGGTTCTTGAGCGTGCGGTTGCCGACCCAGCCATAGCCGGTGACCGACACGTCGACCGGATCGGCCGCCTGCAGGCCTGCCGCGAGAGCGACCAGCAAACCCAGAGCGCTGAGCAACCGCCGCCTCATGGGAGATTCTTCGGGTTCACCACGGTCCAGCGGCCGTCCAGGTTGTAGTCGTCGAACTGATCGTATTCGCCGATCAGCGACAGGCGCCGGTTGACCCGAAACTCCACCTTGATGGTCTCGGCCCCGCTTTCGGAGATTTCCTCCCCGGACTGAATGCTGAGCCGTTCGGCCAGACCGCCGCCTTCACCGGTGCCGGGCCCGAAAAGAAACTCGGAAAGAAACTGCCCGCCGATGTTGAGGGCGAGCGCCTGCGTCTGCGGTCCCCGGGCCTCCATGCCCGGTCGTTGCGGAATGGTCCCGGTAGTCAGCATCAGTAGCGTGGCATCGCTGCCGAGGGGCGGATTGCTGGTGAAGGCCAGCTGGGGCTGGTTGAGGGTGCCACTCAGATCGGCCTGAATCCGGTAACCATAGGCGCGGCCCTCCGCGCGGGCGAAGAGCGAGGGATTGTAGGGATTTTCGGACAGCAGCCGGATTTCGCCTTCCGTCAGGTCCAGCTTGCTGAAAGGAAAAAGGATTTGCCCGCGGTCGACGGTCAACAGGCCCAGGGCCCGTGGCTGCTCCAATGTGCCGACGAGGTTGAGGTCCGCGCTCAGTTCACCCGTGAAGACCGGGCTTTGCAGCCGGATAAACCGGTCGCCGGTGACGTCGAGATTGAGCCGCCAGTCGGCGAAGGGCCGGGCCGACACCGAAAAGTATGGCGGGCGGTTGCGCGGGCTGGCGGCCCCCGGCTGGACGAGGTTCCGCAGATCCTGAAGGAAAAAACTGTTCTGGAGGCTGAGGCTGCCGCTCAGTTCGGCCGGTTCCCCGGCGGATTCCTTGACCAGTCGGATGTCCGGGCTGCCCCGCACCACCAGGTTTTCCTGTTGAATGAGCGGCAGGCGGGTGCCTTGCAGGTCCAGTTGGTAGGTCCAGCGGGATGGTTCTCCGGAAACGGTCAGTTCGCCGGATGCCGCGAGCGGCTGCCCGCTCCAGGCACCGGTCAGCCCCTCCAGTTTCAGCCGGGGGCCCTGCACTGACAGCTCGCCGGACAGGTCGCTGATCTTGATCGTACCGCCGATCGGGCGCAGCGCCACCCTGTGCAACATGAGTTGACCGGAGGGCCCCGCCCCCGGATTCCAGCGGAAGCGGGCATCGACGGTTCCCTGACGATCCAGGATTTCCGGCAGCCAGGATGACAGGCGAGCCACCGGCAGCTCGGTGACCGACGCTTCCAGCGCGGCTTCCCCGGGGTCGGGCAGACGCTGACCGGTCCACAGGGCTGTCCAGGTGTCCCGCGTCATCGGCAGGCGACCGCTCCCGTTGACCGGGCGCTCCCAAAGCTCGAACGCAAGGCTGCCGAGCGTTAACTGGTCGGGTCGCAGTGCGGTCGCCAACTGGAAGTCACGGATGGTCAAGGCGGGCTGGTTGGCCAGCGGTGTGACGTTCAGGGTGTCCCAGGTCAGCGAGGCGGTGCCGACGGGTTGCTCCGGCGTGCCGGCCAGGTCCCAGCGGGCAACCGGCTGCGTGACGCTGAGCTTCAGGGGGGACCAGTCTGCGATCAGCCGGTCGATCAGATCCTGCCCGGGATCGAGACTGCCCCGGGCGGACCAGGTCTGGTCGGTGGCGAGGGCGAGGCTCCAGCCGCCGGACGTGCGGCGGAGCTTCAGCGGCAGGTCGAGCGCTTGGAGACTCAGGACCCGGTGGTCGTCCGCAACCAGGGAGCCGGCCAGCGTCAGCTGTTGGTTGCTCCACCCCCCGCTCAAGTCGACCCGGGTTTCGATTTCATTCCGGTAGCGGGTGGTTCCCCGCAGCGTTGCCTCGAACCGGAGCGGATTCCGGCCCGGGCCGTTGCGGTTGGGATCGAGGTCCAGATGGACCGCCAGCGTTTCGACCCGCGTGGCGCGAAAGGGCAGGGCGTCAGGCTGCCAGAAGGCCTGGACGGGAAGGGCCCGGCCTTCCGCCGAGACGCGGATCACCCCGTCCGCCTGTTGCAGCCCCTCCAGGTGGAGGTACCCGTTTTCACCTGCCGACAACGCGAGGGGATCCAACTGCCAGCGAGGCGACGAGCCGGTGGCCGCAGAATAGATCGAAAGGGTTGCGGGAGCGGTCAGGTTGAGGGCCGGGTAACGGCTCTGGTCCAGCCGGAGACGGTCGATCCTGACCGTCAGAGGGGCGTTGGCGCTCTCCGGCAAGGCAAGCTCGGCGCCCGTCGACAGGCGCACCCCGGCCCCCTTCAGCTCGGCCGCGATCTGAAACGGACCCTTGAGTGCTCCCTGGAGCGACACGCGGGCATCCATGGGTTGGAGAGGAGCGCGTTGCCAGTTTGCCAGGCTGGCAACGACCTGAAAGGCATCCGGTTGCCCGGCCTCTCGACCCCAGGTGGCCGAGACCTGTACCGGTTCCTCTGATTCACCAAGGGCGGGCACCCTTTCCAGCCAGGCGGGGCCCAGGGTGCCGGCCAGGTCGATAGACCGGTCGCCGCTCCCGCCGTAGGTCCATGCGGCCTTGCCGGAAAGAGCCGTCCCGGGTCCCCCCGTCAGGTCGATTCGATCGGCTTTCAGCCGTCCATCGGTCGGCAGCCAGAGGCCTTCCGCCATGGCTGACAGCGATTCGGGTAGCCGGCGGCCGGCCAGGGCGAGGTCCACCGTCCAGACAAAGGCGTCTTCGTCAGCTTCGCCGGTCCTCAGCCTCACCTCGCCGGTTATCTGCTCCAGGCCGGCGATCGCGAACGGGGCGGACCAGGCGTTTGGCTGCAAGTCGATGGTGATCCCCACAGGCCGGGTCAGCTGCGGACCCTGCCAGTCGAGCCGGAAGGCCTCGGCCAGCGCAATCTCAGTGCCGGGTGCGGTGAGGTTCAGCCTGTGCGCGGTCAGCCCGTCCGTGTCTCCGGCCAGGCCCACCGCAAGTTCGAGAGGCTGGCTCGCGAGGTCGTTCGTGGCGGTGGGGGCAATCTGGCCCGTCAGGCCCCCCGTCACGGTCCAGCTGCCGGCAGTCCATTTGGCGCGCAGGGCGCCATCGAGCGACGTCAGGGTCACGCCGGTCGGCAACTGTTTGGCCACGGCTGCCTGATCCGGCTGCCAGGCCAGGTTGGCCCCGGCCGGGAAAAGCCCGGGTTCGCTCCAGCGGACCGAGCCCTGAAGAGCCCCGAGCATACGATCACCGGCCAGGTCGGCGTAGAGGCGCAGGGTGTCACCGTCGGTCACCAGGCCGAGGATGCCGGCTGCCGCCGATCCCGAGGTCCGCAGCCGGAGCGAACGTCGGGCGACCTGCAGCCTCGCCTGGGTTTCCCCACCGAGCGAGGGATGAGTCAGCCGGTCGATCGTGAGCCGTCCCCGGGCCAGGTGGAGCCGGTCGACGACCAGAGGCGCTTCGGGGAGGCCGGTTACTTCGAGCGAACCGACGCGGATCTCGGGCAGCCAACCGCGCACGGCGTCGAGCCGGGCCAGGATCCGGTCCACCTGTTCCGGCAGGGCGAGGGGTCCGCCCTTTTCGCGAGGGGGTTCCTGCACCGGTTCCGGTGTGATGCCAAGCCGGAGCCGGTCCACGTTGACCGGTGAGGTGGCAGCCTGCCACCAGGCAAAGGGAAGCGGAATCGATCCCGCTTCGAGCGTCAGGTGGATGGGGCCGGCCCGCCCCTCGAGACGATCCCAGTGCAGCGCATGGTAGCCTGCGGTCCTGGCGCCGGTCAGGGACCACCCCCCCTGCTGAGCGGACCAGGTCGCGACGGGCGGCAGCCACCAGGGGTAGGAGAGCCCGGCGAGCAGCAACAGGCCAGGGGGGCCGAAAACGGCGAGGCGGACAAGGAGACGCAGGAAAGACATAGACCGGGCGGACGCACCGCCCCCACCGGGTCCTGATTCAGATCCAGCGTTTGCGGCGGAAGAGGAGGAGAAGGCCGGTGGCCATCGATACCACGACCAACCAGAACACAGGATAGCTGAATTTCCACCCCAGTTCCGGCATATGTTCGAAATTCATGCCGTAGATGCCGGCCACAAAGGTCATGGGCACGAAGATGCTGCTCATGATGGTCAGCACCTTCATCACCGCGTTCATGCGGTTCGAGACCGTCGACATGTAAAGGTCGTTCAGGCTGGAGGCCATTTCCCTGAAGGTTTCCACCATGTCCATCGCCTGGACCGCGTGGTCGTAGACGTCCCGCAGGTAGGTCTTGACGAAGTCGGTCAGCCGGTTGCGCTCGTCGCGCAGCAGTTCGTTGATCACCTCACGCATCGGCCAGAGCACGCGCCGGAACAGGGCCAGCTCGCGCTTGATCCCGTAGATCGCCCGCTGAATCTCCGGGGGTGGGTTGCCGATGACCACCTCCTCGATCGCCTCGAGCCGGTCGCCGAAGTGCTCCAGAATGGGAAAAGCGTTGTCCACCACGGCGTCCAGCAGCGCGTATAGCAGGTAGCCGGCCTCGCGTTCGCGGAGGCGGCTGTTCTCGCGACGGATGCGCTCGCGGACCGGATCCCAGACATCGCCGGGGGTTTCCTGAAAGGTCAGCAACAGGTTCTCGTAGAGATAAAAACTCACCTGTTCATTCACCAGCCCGTCGTTTTTGAGCATCAGCATGTGGGCGACGATGAAGAGGTGGTCGTCGAAGGGCTCCACCTTCGGCCGTTGCGGCACTTTCAGGGTATCCTCCGCCGCCAGCGTGTGAAACCCGAAGGCTTCCCGCGTCTGGTTGATGACGTAGGGATTCAGGCCGTCGATGTTGATCCAGCGGACGGTTGCCCACGCCGGGCGGGGATGCGCCAGCAGGTCCTCCAGCTGTTCGAAGCTGTTGGTCTCGTGGCGCTCCGGACAATAATCGATGATGGTGTATTGGATCGTCCCCGGATCCGGCGGGCGGTCCACCTCGGGCACGAATTCGATACCCGGCGCGCTGCCTGGCTGCTGTTCCACCGGACGCGCGCCGCCGGCCGTGACCCCTTTCAGCATTCCCGGCAGGCGGAGAGGAAAGGTGATCGCCTCCCCAAGCGTACCGCCCAGGGCCCGACCGAGCTTACTCACGGCCTTGGCGGTCTGCCGTGCGGCGCCGGCGGCTGAATCGACCGCAGCCCGGGCCCGGGCCGTGGCCCTTGAGGAGGAGGAGGAGTCAGGATTCGCCATATCGGGAGGAGCCGGGTGAAAACCCCGTGAAGATCCACATAGGTCTTGGTAAAATGGGGCCGTCCGGGTACATTGACAACCTCCCAGACCCTGCGAACTCCTTCGACTCTCATCCTATGAATCCTCAGGTAAAATGCGTCATCATGGGCGGCGGACGCGGAACCCGTCTCCACCCGCTGACCAAGCTGCGCTGCAAACCGGCCGTTCCGCTCGGTGGTAAATACCGTCTGGCCGATATCCCGATCAGCAACTGCCTCAATTCCGGGCTGAACCAGATATTTGTCCTCACGCAGTTCAACACGGCTTCCCTGCATCGGCATATTCAGGAGGCCTACAAATTCGACGCCTTCGGCAAGGGCTTTGTCGACATCCTAAGCGCCGAACAGACCGAGGGCAGTGAAAGCTGGTACCAGGGCACGGCGGACGCCGTCCGTCAGAACCTGCATCACTTCGGGGTGCGCGACGACGATCTCGTTCTCATCCTCAGCGGAGACCAGCTCTACCGCATGAATTTCGACGAGCTCCTGCAACAGCACACCGAAACCGATGCCGATGTCACCATCGCCGGCACCGCCCTGCCGACGGACAAGGTGGAGGGGCTCGGGCTCATGCGGATCAACGACGACCTGTCCATCACAGAGTTTGTCGAAAAGCCGACCGATCCCGAGGTGATCAGCAGTCTGACCATCAGCGATGTGCTGCGGGGCGCGCTCGATAACACGCGCGGCGACGTCGAGTACTGCCTCGCCAACATGGGGATCTATCTGTTCAAGGCCGGCGCGCTGCGCGAGGCTCTGGCCGGGGACGAGGACGACTTCGGTAAGGAGATCATCCCGGGGCTGCTCGGCCGCATGAAGCTCTATGCCTACGCCTACTGCGGCTACTGGGAGGACATCGGGACCGTCCGCGCCTTCTGGGAGGCCAACCTGTCGCTGACCGACGACATCCCGCCCTTCAATTTTTTCGACGGCGAGCAGCCGGTGTACACCAATGCCCGCTACCTGCCGCCCACCAAGGCCAACGGCGCCAACCTGGATCACGTCGTCCTGGGCGGCGGCTGCATCCTGACCGAGGTCACCGCCACCCGCAGTATCGTCGGTGTCCGGGGCATCGTGGGCGAAGGAAGCGTCCTCAAGAACACTGTCGTCATGGGTTCCGACTGGTATGAGACTGACCGGGACCGGGCGGAAAGCAACGAGCTGCAGCGGCCCGACCTGGGGATTGGCAAAAACTGCAGAATCACTGACGCCATCGTGGACAAGAATGTCCGGATCGGAGACGACGTCGTGCTGACCCCTGAAGGTAAGCCCGACAAGTGGAACGAAGGCCCGGTCTATGTCCGTGACGGGGTGCTTATCGTGCTGAAAGACGCCGTGGTTCCGAGCGGTACCCGCGTCTGCCCGGAGGATTAAGGCGTGTTTGAAAACCCCTGCCGGGAGTCGCGATAGCCGGGCGACCTGCCCGCCACACGCTGAAAAGCCGTCCGCTTGTCGGCGCACAAAACAACCTGAATCCGCGGCCCCCGGCCGGGCAGGGGATGGACCCTTTATCCGTTGCGCATGATGCCGCCGGGAGTTACGCTCTCTGCCTAGCCCCGGGAACCCTTTAATGATTTTATGAAGAAAATTCTTCTGTGCGTCGACGGCTCCGCCTACACGGCCCCTTCCTGCGAATACGCCGCCTGGCTGGCGAATAAAACAGAGGCCGAAATCGAGGTCCTCTATGTCACCGACCTGCGCCAGTTCGAGTTGCCGCTGGCGGCCGACATGTCCGGCAGCCTCGGTATCCAGCCCTACCAGGGGTTGGTTGTCCAACTCCAGGAGATGGAGAAGAAGAAAGCCAAAACGGTGGAGTCCCGGATTCGGGAAATTTTTGGAAACCTGTCGCTCGAAGAGCGTGTCCAGTTCACGCACCGCACCGGGCTGCTGGTCGATATCGTCGAGGATTACCGCGATACGGCGGACCTGGTCATGCTGGGCAAGCGCGGCGAAAATGCGGACTTCGACAAGGCGCACCTCGGCTCGATGCTGGAACGCGTGGTCCGGGCCTGCCGGCAGCCGGCCCTCGTCACGAACCGGTCCTACGGGGAAATCAAATCCATCGCGCTGGCCTATGACGGCGGGCCCAGTACGCGGAAGGCGGTCGAGTTCCTCCAGACGTATTCAGGTTTCAAGGACGTCGAAATGCACGTCGTCACGGTGGCTGAGGACCATGATGAAGACGCTGCCGCCAATCACCTGCGCGAGGCCGAAGAGGCGCTCAAGTCGGCAGGTTATGATCCCATCTGCCAGGTGTTCAGCGGGGAACCGGAGACGGCCATCGCCCGCTACGTCAGTGATCGATCCATCGGGCTGCTGGTCATGGGCGCCTACGGGCACAGCCGGATCCGGCAGTTTCTGATCGGCTCGACGACCACCGAGATGCTGCGTCGCTGCCTCATCCCCGTCCTCTGCTTCCGCTGAAATTTATATCCGAGGCCGGTACTTGAACCGCAAACGCGCCTTCAGGCGCGCGGGTTCGCGAGACGGCGCACGGCGACCAGCAGCGCGACGCCTGCCACCCCCATCAGCAGGCTGTAGGCCGTTCCGCGGGACAGGCCCAGGATGAGCCCGGCATCGGGCTCGCGAAAAACCTCGCCGACGATACGCAGGCAGCTGTAGCCGACCAGAAATTCCCCGGTCAATTGCCCGGGCCGGGCCAGGGCGGGCGTTTTCCACAAGCGCCATTGCAGCCAGGCGAAGAGAAGCAGGCCTTCCAGCCCTGCCTGGTAAAGTTGAGACGGATGGCGGGCCACCACCTCGGCCTGCAGGGTCTCCGGGTTGTAGACCGGCGGACTGTCGGGGAACACCACACCCCAGGGAGCATCGGTGGGGCGCCCCCACAGTTCACCGTTGATGAAATTGGCGATCCGCCCGAAGCAGACACCGATGGGGCCCACGGTGACCACCCGGTCGGCGGCGGCGAGGAAGGGGGTTTGCGTGTGGCGGGCGAACCAGAGGAGGGCGAGGGCGATGCCGACCATGCCGCCGTGACTGGCCATGCCGCCCTCCCACACGCGGAAGAGCGCGAGCGGATCCTGAACCAGGGTCCCCGTCCGGTAGAGCAGGAGGTAACCGACCCGACCGCCGACCATCACGCCGACCACCAGGGCGGTCATGAGGGTCCAGATCTGATCCGGGTTCCAGGGGGAGCGCTGCTTGCGGTAATAGCGGTGGAGAAGCCAGGCAGCGGCCAGGAAGCCGAGGATGTAGGCCAGGCCGTAATAACGGATACCCGCGACCGGAAAGCCCTCCGGAAAGCGGAGCAGGAAGGGACTCAGGTCGTGAGTCCAGACGGCGAACAGCGGATGCATGGACGGAGACCGGACGGGTCGGGCGGGTCAGGCGCCGCGGAGGGCCGCTTTCTTTCGCGCGAGGGCGGCGTTGCGGTTGCGTGCGAGTTCCCGCATGTCGATGGCCACATCGTCCTCCTCGAAGATCTCCTGCCCCAGGATGTGCTCGATGATGTCTTCCATGGTGACGACTCCGGAAACGGAGCCGAACTCGTTGACCACAATGGCCAGTTGCTGGTGGTTCTTCAAAAAGGTCTGCAGGGCGTGCATGCCGGATGCGTTTTCCGGCAGAAAGAGCGCGTCATGCATCAACGCCTCGACCTGTTTGTCGTCGAGGTCGTCGGCCTTGGCCGCGAGCAGGTCGCGCCGGCGGACCACCCCCACGATCGTGTCGATGGTGTCGTCGAACACGGGCAGGCGCGCAAAGGGCAGGTTGCGGAAATCCTGAAAAACCTCACCGATGGTCTGACTCCGTTCCAGGGCGGTCACCACGGTGCGCGGCGTCATGATCGTTTCCACCTGCACCTCGTCGAGCGAGAGGGCACCCGATATCATGTCGCGCTCATCCTCGGTGATCTCGCCGTCGGCGTGGCTTTTTTCGGCCATCATGATGATATCCTCGTCACTGGTTTCACCTTCGTCCCTGCGGCCGCCGGTCAGCAGACGCATGAGGTGCGTGGCGAGCCAGGAGGCCGGCCACATGATCCAGCGGATGCCCGCCAGGGGGATGATCAGCAGCGGCTGCAGGGCCGGCCGGTAGAGCACCCCGATGTTTTTCGGAATGATCTCCGAAAAAATCAGGATGCCCAGGGTCATGCCGAGCGGAAAGTAGACCAGGCTGATCTGGCTGCCGGCACCGAAGATTTTCGAGGCCAGGCCCCCCACGAGGGTCGCCCCCAGCGTGTTTGCGACGGTATTCAGGCTGAGGATGGCGGAGGACGTTCCCTCGATGTCCGAACGGTAGGTCTCCAACAGCCGGCCGCGGCGCGGATGGCGTGCCTTCAGCGACTCGATCTCGGTGCCCGTCGTGCTGAGCACCATCGCCTCGAGGATGGAACAGAGCGCGGAAACCCCGATGGTGAAGCCGATGGCCAGCAACAACGCCGTCATGCTCGTCCTCCCGGATGGCGGCCAGCCAGCCGCTGAAACCGGGCCCGTCGCCCGGCATGCGTACAGGAAGGATCTTCCTCCCCGCCCGGTTCGATGGATCGGGTGGAGGAAGGGTCGGCTATCTTCTTGAAAATCAGTTGCACGGTTTTGCTGCCAGTCTGGCCGGGTCGATCCGCGGGCCTCTACGCAGGCAGGGTAACAAAAGGGCCGACCCCTCCGCTTTCAAGCGTTTCCTGGCGTATTCCCGGTACGGCGGCGCCTATCTGCTTGACCCCCGGGAGGGGCTGCCAATGCTCAATGAACCCTTGTGTTACCCCCTTTGCCCATGAACCCCCGTTGGCTTATTCTTTCCGCCTGCGCAGTCGGCTCCCTTTTTCTGGTCGGCTGTTCATTTTTTGAAACCTGGAACCGTACGTTTGAGGAAGGCGTTCCGCAAACCGTCGTCATCCAGTCGTTTCCGGACGGGGCGCAGGTCCTGATCGATGGCGAGGATTTTGGCCACACGCCGGTCCGCGTCGCGCTGCCGCGAAAACAGGTCCATGAAGTGCGCCTCCGTCATCCCGGTTACCGGACCTCGGTGAAGTATTTCGCCCCCAAGCGAAATGAAAAAGGCGAGGCCTTTGTACGCTTCGGCCTGATGGAGGACCTCGGCTACTACTATGACCTGACCCCCCGGGCCATGCGGGCGCGCCTCTCGCACAGCCTCGTCCCGCGGTCGAAAACCGGGGATCCCTTCCGGGAAATGGCCTCCCGTGTCCTGGAGGCGGACAACATGCTGGTCCGCGGTGAAATCGATCCGCTCGAGCATCGGTGGCTGACGCATCAGCTCCGGGAATTCTACCTCGAATAGGGGGGTTCCCCCCGTTTCAGCGGTTTCTCCCTTGTCCCCCGGGCGACCCGGGGAACAAGGTGAGGGATGGCTGATGCCGATTTACTCGAATCCCCGCTCCAGGCGTTTCATGCCCGGCACGGCGCCCGGTTTGTCCCCTTTGCCGGTTGGTCGATGCCGGTGCAATACGCGACCATTCAGGAGGAGCACCGGGCCGTCCGCGAAGCCGCCGGGCTGTTCGACGTCTCGCACATGGCGGAGTTCTTCTTTTCCGGCGATCAGGCCGGCGCCTTCCTCGACCGGCTCCTCGTCAATGCCGTCGACGCTCTCGAACCGGGCCGCGCCGCCTATTCGCCGATGTGCCGCCCCGATGGCGGGGTGGTGGACGATGTCATCGTCTACCGGCAGGCGCCGGACCGGTTCCTCATGGTGGCCAATGCCGCCAACCGTGAAAAGGACTGGCTATGGATCGCCGATCAGCCCGGGGCCGGGGACATCGAACGTGAGGATGCCTCCGACCGGTATGCGCTGCTCGCTCTTCAGGGACCTCGGGCCGTTGCGATCTTCACGACCCTCGCGGGGGATGCGGCGGGAGACCTGCCCCGCTTCGGCTTTGCCGAGTTCACGGTCGGGGAGCTGTCCCTCCTCGCCGCCCGTACCGGGTATACCGGGGAGGACGGTTACGAACTCCTGGTCGGTGCCGACCAGGCTGAGGCCCTGGCCGACCGGCTCATGGAGGCGGGAGCGGATGCCGGCCTGCTCCCGGCCGGTCTGGGGGCCCGCGACAGCCTTCGCCTCGAAGCGGGCTTACCGCTTTACGGCCATGAGCTGGCGGATGCCATCAATCCCCTCGAGGCCGGACTCGGCTGGACCGTGAAATGGAAAAAACCCGCTGATTTCAACGGTCGTGAAGCGCTGGCCGCCGTCAAGGAGGCCGGTCCCGCCCGTCGCGTGCGTTTCTTCATCGCGGAGGATCGCCGGACGCCGCGTGAAGGGATGGCCGTGGTGGACCGCCAAACGGGAGCGCCGCTTGGCGCAGTGCTTTCCGGATCGTTTTCTCCGATGATCGGCAAGCCGATTGGTTCGGCTTTGATCCACACACGGGATGTTTCCGGCCATGAGACCGGGCTGGACAACCTGGCGGTGGACGTGCGTGGGCGCTCCGTTCCGATTCGCCTCGCGAAGCCGCCGCTGCACCGGGCCTGACTCCGATTTCCCCCGACTTTCCTGTTTTCAATCCGGGCCCGGCCCGTTAGAGACTGAATCCATGAGCAAGATCCCCGACGATTTAAAGTATACGAAGGACCATGAGTGGGTCCGCCTGGCAGACGGTAAGGCCGTGATCGGCATTACCGACTATGCTCAGGAGAGCCTGGGGGACATCACCTTCGTGGATCTGCCCGAAGAAGGGGATCACTTCGATGTCGGCGACACCTTCGGGGTCGTCGAATCAGTCAAGGCGGCGTCGGACCTATACATGCCTCTGGCGGGGACGGTGGTCTCGGTTAATGCGGCCCTGGAGGACGCGCCCGAACAGGTGAACGGCGATCCCTACGGCGAAGGTTGGATGCTCGAAATCGAGCCCGACGACGTTTCGGCTTTCGGGGAGCTGCTGGACGCCGGTGCCTACGGCGAAACGGTCGACTGAGCGGGGCAAGCTGGCCCCGGCCGCCCGGCCTTACCCTTTAGCTTGCACTCCCGCCGCACGGATTCTTCCATGTGCGGTTTTCATTCGTGCGCCGGAACCGGCGTACCCCGCATGTATTCATTCAGCCCTGACCGTTTATGAACACCCTCTCTCCGCTTTTCTTCGCCCAGTCTGCTCCGGCGGATCCCGCAGCCGGCGGCGCCCTCTTTCAGCTGCTTTTTATCATTCTGCTGTTCGGCGGTATGTATTTCCTGATCATCGCCCCGCAGCGCAAACGCCAGAAGGAGCATGAAAAAATGGTGAAGGCCCTCAAGGTGGGTGACCAGATCGTCACCACCGGCGGCATCTACGGTTCGGTCACCGCCGTGAAGGACGACCGGCTGGTCATTCAGATTGCCGAACAGACCAAGGTCGAGCTGAACCGCAATTTCATCCACTCGAAGATTGCCGACAAAGGCGCCTGATCCATGTCCGGCAACATCATCTGGAAGCTGCTGTTGACGGCAGCCATCCTGGCCTGGTCTCTGGCCAATATCCTGCCTACCCAGGATACCCCTTTCGAGACTTATCTGATAGAGCAGGTGGGCGCCGACAAGCCGGCCTTCATGTCCCTTCTCGAAGACGCCCGGGATCAGGTCGAGGCGGGGGAGGAGGCTTCCGTCTTCACCGCCCTGCGTACGTTGGGTGAGACCGGCGAGGTCGATCTGGCGCGCTTTTTTCCGGACATCAACCTGATCGACGTCAAGAACGTCAAACGGCGCAATGAAATCGTCCTGAAGGAGTTGTACAACCGGTCCCGCGGTAACGTGCGGCTCGGCCTGGACCTGAAGGGCGGGGTCAGCGTGACCTTCGCCATCGACGACGAAGAACTCCGCGAAAAGCCCGATTACGTGCGCGAGGAGGAACTGAGCAAGGCGGTCAGGATCATGCGGAACCGTCTCGACGCGACCGGGGTGGCCGAACCTGTCATCCGGGTGAAGGGGGAGAACTCGCTGGAAGTGCAGCTGCCCGGTCTGTCCACCAAGGACAATCCCGAGGTCATCGACCGGTTGAAGAAACCGGCTCGGCTCGAGTTCCGGCTGGTGAATCGCGATCCTTCCGTCGTTCCGCCCGACCTGCCTGTTTCCGAATACCCGCCCGGCTATGAGGTGCTGGAGTTGGAGCGCGAAGACCCCCGGACCGGGGAGATCACCGAAATCCCGTATTTCGTGAAGCGTATTCCCGAGGCCACCGGCGCGATCGTGGAGGAGGCCAACCCGGTCCAGAACCAGGCCGGCGGCTACGAAGTGGCGATCGATTTCACCAGCGAGGGGAGCGAAATCTTTTATAACATCACCAACGGCATCCGGCAGCGAAACCGACCCGAGGTGGGGGATATCGGCCAGCTCGCCATCGTCCTCGACGGCAAACTCGAGAGTGCGCCCACCGTCAACGTAGCCCTGCGCAACAGTGCCTCGATCACCGGCGACTTTTCCCAGCGCCAGGCTATCGAGCTGTCCAACGTCCTGAACAATCCGCTGGATGTCCCGCTTCGCGTGACCGAGATGTACGAGGTCGGGCCGTCGCTGGCGGCGGATGCGCGGAGTAGCTCCATCAAGGCCGCCCAGCTCGGCGCCACGCTGGTCGTGATCTTCATGATCGCTTATTACTGGTTTGGCGGGGTGGTCGCCGTGGTGGCCGGGGTCGCCAACATCCTGATCGTGCTGGGTGTCCTGAGTAGCCTGGGGGCGACGCTTACGCTGCCCGGCGTGGCCGCTCTGGTGCTGACGCTCGGCATGGGCGTGGATGCCAACATCCTGATTTTCGAACGGATCCGGGAGGAACTTCGGGCCGGCAAGGAGACCCGCCAGGCGATGCTCGGCGGTTTCAACAAGGCGCTCTCGACGATCGTGGACGCCAACGTCACCACCCTCATCACCGCGTTGATCCTGATTTACTTCGGCACCGGTCCGGTCAAGGGCTTCGGGGTGACGCTCGCCATCGGTATCTGCGCCTCCATGTTCTGCGCACTGATCGTCACCCGGTTCATCTTCGAGCTGTTCGTGGGCAAAAAGCTGGTCAACCGCATGCTTGGCCTGTCGGGGTTTCGGTTTCGCGACGTGCCCTTTCTCAATTACCGGGTGCCCGCCTTCACTGTTTCCTGGATCATCGTGGTGATCGGTATCGTTTTCGCTTTCATGCAGCGGGATCAGTTGCTCGGCATCGACTTCACCGGCGGTGATGAAATGACCGTGACCTTCGAGCAGCGTATTCCCACTCAGGATATCCGCGACGCGGTCGCCGACGAGGGCCTGGGCGAGGTAACGCCAGTCTATCAGACCGACATCGATACCGGAACCGAGATCCTCAAGCTCCAGACCGAGGTGGGCCAGGGACGGGAGGTTCTGGCGGTTCTGCAGGAAACCTTCCCGGCTGCCGAGTTGCAGTCCGACGGGTCCATCGTTTCGATCGGCGCCTCGGTCAGTGCCTATATTCAGCGCAATGCCATCATCAGCGTGCTCCTGGCGCTCGTCGGCATCCTGCTTTACGTCGCCCTCCGCTTTGAGGTGGGCTACGGGATCGGAGCGGTGGTCGCCACCATCCACGACGTCTTCATGACGATTGGTATCTATGTCATGCTGGACGGGCAGTTTTCCGCACCCATGCTGGCCGCCATCCTCATGATCGTCGGTTACTCGATCAACGACACCATCGTCGTCTTCGACCGGATACGCGAGGAACTGCAACTGGACCCGACGGCCAAACTGCGGGACATCGTCAACCTGGCCATCAGTCGCGTTCTCTCCCGCTCCATCCTGACCAGCATTACGACGCTGTTGGCCGCGGTCTCGCTCTACATCTTCGGCGCCGGCGTGATCACCGACTTCGCCCTCGTCTTCATCATCGGCATCCTCACGGGTACCTTCTCCTCCATCTTCATCGCCAGCCCGATCTTCTTCTGGTGGCACAAGGGCGACCGGCGTCACGTCGAAGAACACGAGCTGACCCCGAAGTACGACTGGGACAGCTCCACCCGGGAATCCCGCGGCGGCGCCTCCAGCTAATCCAGGCCGAATCCTGCTGATGACCCAACCGGCGCCGCGGTGGACCGAGCCTGCCTGCTCTCCCGCCGACCGCGTACGCCTGGCCCGCGAACTCGCCTGCTCGGAGGTGGTGGCCGGGGTCCTGTTGGCCGCCGGGTTTTCCGCGGATGCGGTCGACGAGGTGGCCGCCTTTTATGATCCGCGCCTGAAGGCGCTGGCGGATCCTCTCGCCGTGACCGGTATGCCGGCGGTGGTCAGGCGGTTGCGGGCGGCCATCACCGGCGGCGAAGACGTCCTGATCCTCGGTGATTACGATGTCGACGGCGTGACCAGCACCGCCCTGATGGTGTCGCTGCTCCGGACCTTCGGCCTCGAGCCGCGCTACACGGTGCCGCGCCGGCTGGACGAAGGCTATGGCCTGACCGAGCCGGTCCTGGAACGGATCCTCGCGGAAGGCGCTCCCGATTTGCTCATCTGCCTGGACTGCGGGACCAACGCCGGCCCCCTCATCGGCAATCTGCAGGGCCGGGGTATCGATGTCCTTGTGGTGGACCACCACCAGGCGAAGGCTCCGTTCCCGGCGGGCGCCCTCCTCATCAATCCGCATGTGCGGGATCCCGAGGGCGTTTCCTGGAAGGACCTCTGTACGGTCGGCCTGGCCTTCAAGGTCGCACACGCCCTGATCAAGGTGCTGCGGGCGGAGGGGGACCCCGTCGCCTGCAGGACTCCGCTCAAGCCTGTCCTGGATCTGGTGGCGCTCGGCACTATCGCGGATCTGGTGCCGCTCCGCGGCGAGAACCGCATCCTCGCCCGACACGGCCTGCGCTGCCTCCAGACAACCCGGCGCTGCGGGCTGCACGCCCTTTTCGAAGCGTCGGGTATCCAGGATACGGCTACCTTGTCGGCGGGAGACGTCGCCTTCCGGCTTGGCCCGCGCATCAACGCCAGCGGCCGTCTCGACGACGCCCGGATCCCCGTCGACATGCTGCTGGCCCAACGCTATGAGGTCGGCAGCGCCGCGGCGGGAAAACTCAACCGGCTCAACGGCCGGCGGCAGGCCATCGAGCGGACCGTCGCCCGCGCAGCCGAGGAGCAGGTCCGGACGGCGCTGGAAAGCGCCGCGACCGGGGAAAGCCTGCCTCCCGCCGGCTGCGTGTTGTTCGACCCCTCCTGGCATCCCGGGGTGCTGGGCATCGTAGCCGGGCGGCTCAGCCGCCAGTTCAACCGGCCGGTGATTGTCCTGGGCGGGGAGGACGGTGAGGCCCGGGGCTCGGGCCGGAGCGTGCCGGGTGCCGACCTGGTCACCCTGTTGAAGCCCTGCGCGTCCCTGCTGACCCATTGGGGCGGCCACCCGATGGCGGCCGGGGTGACGCTTCCCGAGGAGAACGTCCCCGCCTTCCGGCAGGCCTTCGAATCCGCGGTGCGGACGGCCTTTCCGGATCCGCTGCCGGGACGACCGGTGGAACTGGCCGCCTGGCTGCAGCCGGAAAAGGTGACGCCGGCGCTGATGGACGAACTGGACCGTCTCCAGCCCTTCGGCCAGGCAAATCCGGAGCCGGTTTTCGGCCTGCCGGGGGTGGTGCTGCCGGAACCGCCCAAGCTCTTCGGCTCGACCGGGGATCACCTGCGCTTCGGGCTGCGCACCTCATCCGGCGGCTGGTTGAACGTCGTGGCCTGGGGGCAGGCGTCCAATCCACCGCCGTCGGGCTGTCCGGTGGATCTGGCCGTACGTCTGGAATGGAATGTCTGGAACGGCCGCAAGGACCTTCAGTTGGTATTGCAGGCCTGGCGCCTGCGGGGCTGACACCGGGATTCAGCGAGTGCCGGAATCGTCGTTTGCGGCAGCGCGCTGCTCCGCCCGTTCCTTCAAATTGGCCAGCCCGGCCTCGAAGTCGGGACCGATCATCCCGTCGAGAAAAAGGCCCAGCCACCGGAGAAGCGGGTTGTAGCCGAGGTCGCCCGTATCCGTCCAGATGATACGGGTAGCGGCACCGTCCCGGTAGGGGTTGAGCGTGAAGGTACCGATGGCCCGCATGTCCCATGCCTCGAATGTCAGTTCGTAGGAATAGCCTTTGTAGGCGTCGTAGGTCAGTACCTCGACCCGGCCGTTGCCCTCGGTCTCGCTCTGCCAGGAAAGGGTGGCACCCTCCCCGCGTTTTTTCATGGAGTAGGCAAGATCCATGTCGGGATCGCGTTCGAACCAGACGCCCCACTCGGGCCAGGCGTCGAGGTTGGCGACCAGGGGCCAGACGCTTTCCCGGGGCGCCTCGATCAGCGTGGAGCGGGAGACGACGTAAGTGCCGGGCAGGAGGTAGGCCAGGCCGATCCATCCACCCACCAGAAGCACGAGCGCCAGCAGGATGCGCTTCAGGGTTTTCATCACAGCGAAGCCTGACTGGATTCGGTCCGGAAGAAAAGTCTGGAACGCACCTGTGGCGGATGACGGTTCAGCCGTGGACGGCCGCGTCGAGGCGGGATTCGACGGCCTCCAGCGGAATGCGGACCTGTTCGGTGGTGTCCCGGTCGCGCCAGGTCACGGTTCCGTCGTCCAGGGTATCGAAGTCGACGGTGATGCCGAAAGGTGTCCCGATTTCATCCTGCCGCCGATAGCGGCGACCGATGTTGCCCGAGATATCGTAGAAAACGTTGTGCCGGCGTTGCAGCCGGCGGTAAAGGGCCTCGGCCTTTTCGGTAAGCTCGGGCTTGTTTTTGACCAGCGGGAAGATGGCCGCCTTGACCGGTGCGATTTTGGGAGAGAAGCGCAGGAGGACGCGTTTTTCCCCCTCGATGGCGTCCTCGGCGTAGGCGGAGCACAGGACGGCCAGGAGGATCCGGTCGACGCCGACGGAGGGTTCGACGACATGAGGGATGTAGCGTTCACGGGTCGCCTCATCGAAGTACTGCATAGCCTTGCCGCTGAACTGCTGGTGTTGCGAGAGGTCGAAGTCGCCGCGGCAGGCGATCCCCCACAACTCCTGGGTGCCGAAGGGGTAATCGAACATGATGTCGGTGGTTCCCTTCGAATAGTGCGACAGCTTCTCCTCGGGATGGACGTACTCGCTCAGCTTGTCTGCATCGAGGCCGATGGACAGTAGCCATTCCCGGCATTGGCCGATCCAGGTCCGGTAGGCCTCCGGCCAGGTGTCTTCCTCGGGATCGATGAAGTACTCGATCTCCATCTGCTCGAACTCCCGGGTGCGGAAAATGAAGTTGCGCGGCGTGATTTCATTGCGGAAGGCCTTCCCGATTTGCGCGATGCCGAAGGGTATTTTCACGCGCGAACTGTCCAGAACGTTCTTGAAGTTGACAAAAATACCCTGCGCCGTTTCCGGCCGGAGATAGGCGACGGATGAACTGTCCTGCAGCGGGCCCACGTGGGTCTGGAACATCATGTTGAAGGCGCGCGGCGGGGTCAGGCTGCCCGGTTTGCCGGTGGCGGGTGACGGAATGAGCGGGATCTCCGCTTCCGTCGCCTCGGTGAATGCCTTCAATTCGAGCGGAGCGAGGGATCCCTGGTGGGCGCCCTTGCGCTTCAGGGACTCCGCTTTTTCGGCGGCCTCGGCCGCCATGCCTTCCCCTTCGAGTACCGAGACATAACCGACGGTTTCCCCGTCCACCACCACCGCGGCGAAAAAGAGGTGGTCGGCCCGGTAGCGCATCTTGCTCGCTTTGCAGTCGACCATCGGATCGCTGAAGTTGCCGACGTGACCGCTGGCTTCCCAGGTTCGGGGATTCATGATGATGCTGGCATCCAGCCCCACGATGTCCTCCCGCTCCCGCACAAAGGTCCGCCACCAGGCATCCTTGATCTGCCGGCGCAATTCAACGCCGATGGGACCGTAATCGAAGAACCCGTTGATTCCGCCGTAGATTTCCGAAGAGGGATAGATGATACCGCGCCGTTTACAGAGCGCGACCAGGGTTTCCATGAGGTCGGAAGGGTTTGCTGATTCGGCCATGGGGACGGCAACAGGTTGACAGAGCGTGCGCTCGCGGGCAAACGGGCCAAGCTGAAAAGCGGCTCCATGCGGGTCAAGCCGGTACACCCGCCAATAGGGTTAAGGCCTTTCACCAGCA
>JBNPEH010000040.1:0-53861 GCA_051117635.1 Opitutales bacterium
GGCTTCAGCTACCTGACGACTGCGTTGGGGGTGAATGTCGATGAGGAGACGGACATCGAGGCCGCCCGCTTCATCCGGCTCCGCTCCGGTGGAGCTACGCCGGACAGGCCAGGAAAACCCTACGACGAAGATCTTCAGGCCCACGTCTTCCCCTACCGGGACGATTCAAGCGCCCTGGGCCGCTGGACCAGCGCCGACCCGCTCGGCTTCCCCGACGGACCGAACCGGCATTTTTACGCGCCCGTACCCACCATGGGGCTGGATCCGCTGGGGTTGCAGGCTGATAGACAGCTTATTTCTATAAGCCGATCACACTCAAGGGACATGATTCAGCGAGAGGAATATCGAATTACCTCAGCCTCAATTACCCAAAGCTCAGAAGTTAGCGTTGGAAGTCAGGCAACTTTTGGTGGGGGACTGGCGCTAGGTACAACTGTGGCGCAACTGGAGCGTAGTATTTCGAGTCAGTTATCACTCAGCCAATCTTTTTCGTACACTACGACAAAAAGCTGGCTGGCTATTGGGTCCGAATATCCGAACGAAGCATGGAGTGATCATCCATCTCAATTCGACTTAAATTCCCACATGAATAGTCTCAATTTACAAGGTGATTGGTCTTTTGATGGTTGGGAAATTGCTTTACCACAAGGTCATACTCCCTTTGGCGCTCAAGGTAGTCCTTGGTTTGAGGATCCTATTTTGAATGATGATATTCGGTTTGAATTGCAAACACACAATTTTTCTTGGCACGCATCCTATTGGTTGCAGGAGAATTAATCGCATGAAAATTTTGCTTTTTTTGCTTTTTTTCTTTGTTCACTTAAATTGCGAAGGAAAGGGCAATGACCTCTTCTTTCAGGGTCCATCAGATTTGCCGAGAGGAGCAAGTAATCCAAGGTTAGATGACCAGCTTTTCAACCGTATAAAAAATTTTTACTCGGTTATACAGGGCGAGTCTCCTTCAACAGTTATCGATTTTTTTCATCCGATTTTGTTGCAGCGCCTGCCGAGGACTTACCCCCTAGATGGTTTGGTAATATTTAAGCGAAAGCTGAAAATGGAATCGCAGTTTGGGCCGGAAAAATTGCAGCTTCGCGTTCATGACGTGCATCATGTTGAGAGTAATGGCCAGCAAGGCTTTATGCTTATCATGAATCGAGTAGAGGTAAGCAAGGATAAGCCTGAAGGAAAAGAAAACCTACGTTCATGGCCCATTATAGTAGAAGACCGAGGAGTAATTATCGACATTTGGCTAAAAGATCCAGAATTTGGTTGGGGTTGGGTTGATTATAGGGCTTTCCCAGTAAGCGTTTTGGCACCCTATATATATCAAGACAAAAGTTAGGAATTATTCAAATAAAAGTAATGAACATTGCGCTGAGACAGCCATTCGGGACAAACGTGAATGGGGCTAACTTAAGGCCTCCGATCCAAATCGGGATCGAAATCGACGGAGCGAAGCGGAGATGGCGTAAGCAAATCGGGATCGAATATGCATAATCATGTTGTCTAAAAAGGCTTACAGAATCGATCACGATATTGATCCCGATCAAAACGCTGTTAAGTTAGTGACATTGGAGTCTCTGTGAATATTGACTCTTCGATTAATATGTCGGGATTAGCAATAACATCCCAGGATATCACAGACAATGGAGGATCAGTCGTTGGTAAGGATGTAACTGTTGCAGTTAATTGTTCTCAAGTTGTCACTGCAACGCTCACCCGTTCAGCCGTGATTTGGGATTTAGATAGTAATGAGTGGGATGTCCTTGTGACTGAATTTCAAACAAAAACCTTAAATGTTTCATTAGAGCTATGATCTATAAAATATATGTGTCGCTTATCATTATTCTGTTTCCTGCTAACCTGATTCTCGGTGAGTTAAAATTAACGCAATTCCCTGTGGAAATTTTCGAGTCTCCGGATACCAAGGCGTTGTTTTTTTCAGCAAAAAGAGGAAAAGATGTAAACTATGCTCTGTTGATTATTGCTCCATCTCCAAATGCAAATCTGGAAATTGGGACGATAACCTATAAAGCCGATGTTTCAGAGTGGATTGTTGAAATCGTCAGGGATGATCGCTTGCATAAACTTGATTTTAAGATGTCTTCAATAAACTTTTTTGCGAATGAACTCTTTTCGATAAAATATGATTTATCGACAATTATTACAGAAAACGGTCAGGACCTCTCCGTTCAGGAAATTACTCTCAGAACTAATAAATTACTAGGGCGGGGGTATGATCCGGGGACATAGGACACAGAAAGTCCAGAGTACGGTATGATCCGGGGACATAGGTAACAGGTAGTCTAGGGACATAGGTAACAGTCAGACTGGGGCGCATGCCCTGGAAAGACACTTCTCCTATGGACCCAAAGCTACAGTTTGTCAGCCTGGCTGCGACCGGTCGTTTCAGCATCTCGCAGCTATGCGGGTACAGCCAAACGGGTCAGACGTGAATGGCGCTGACTTAAGGGGCAGAATCGACGAAATTGAGGATGGGACAGCCAGACGGGTCAAACGTAGATTTTTAACATCATCGTTTTCCCGGCCTGGTCGCCGGGGCCGATTCGCAAGAAGGCACCGTAGCGCGGTGCTTGGGGGGCGATCCCGACCAGATTCGGCTTGTGTCTGCCGATTCGGCGGAGGAGGGTGGCCCTCAGGATTCTTCCGTTAGGCTCATGCAATCCAACGCTTTCGCCATTGCCGGCTTCAGCTACCTGACGACCGCGCTGGGGGTGAATGTCGACGACGCGCTTGGCTTCCCCGACGAGGACGTACACTACGTATTTGGAGGTGGGACAATGTCTGGAACCTATATAGGAAGTCTGTCATTGGCCGGTAATCATGCCGATTACGACGAATACTCTTATTCGGGTACTGCTTTCTTTTCCTTTGATGACACACTTCCTTTTGACATTTTAGGTGATTGGAATGAAGCAGTTAATGGAAATTTTTAAAAATAGGAGAATGCTGAATGCCTGTTTAATATCACTGAGCGCTACACTTGTTTTTGCCCTAGTAAACTGCAAAGCAGCAGAAATCGATCTGCCAAATTCATGTGTGTTAACGACTAACAGTGAAAGAAAAGTTGTTGTGCGCAGTCAGGGAGAGATCATTTTGGGGCCAAACGTGAATGGCGCTAACTTAAGGGTCCTGATCCAAATCGGGATCGAAATCGAAATCGGGATCGAACATGCATAAGGAAATAATATGCATTGGCTTACGTAATCGATTTCGATAGCGATTTCGATAGCGATACCGATGAAAACGCTGTTAAGTTAGTACCATTTGGGGCCAAACGTTCAAGGGTTCATTATTCAAAGCGATATCTTTTACGGTTGGATGGATGACCCGGAAGTGGGACTGAAGTTTTTTGCTCTAAATACAAAAAACAAACATGTTCGTTTTTTTATGATCGTAAAGAATTGGATTCGTTCCTTGCTTTTTGGGATCTGCCTGCTTTGGAGATGAGCGAAGAGACGACTTATTGGGACATTTTGGAAAGTTCAGGCGGGTTGCTTAATAATAAAAATTGAGAAAATCGAATCCCTGCCAGTCCCTCCACTCAACACGGTCAAGCCATGTGGATTTTCAAGGGAATGATCAACGGGTTGGTCGTTCATTGCTGGGGGCCCTGGCCGGGTGGTTGGTCGTCCTGCTTCACCGACCGAAATCGGCCCCCAGCTGGCCCTGCCAGCGGCGGCCCCGGACCGGCTCGCTGACCCAGGTCTGGCCGGGCGGCAGGGTATCCTCCTTGGAGGGAAAGCGGTAGCGCATCAGCCGGATCCGGAACCAGCGGATGTCGCTGTCGGCAAAGGGGTTGTCGGCCACCAGCGCGCTGACGGCCGGCCGGTCCTGAAAGAGCCCCTGAAGGAACTGTTGGAACCAGGGCGAGGGCCGGGCGCCGCGTTCGAGGGCCAGGGCCTCGAACCAGAGCTGCCAGTCCAGGCGGGGCATGTGCGGGATGCAGACTGGAGGGATATCGTCCGGCCCCGACGGCTTGAAGCGAAAGACCACGGGTTGCCAGGCCTCGCGGTCGGCGCTGCCCTCGATCAGGATTTCGGGGCGGGTGAGCGTCATCACCCGGAACAGGCCGTAGGGGTTGACCAGGCTGAGCGCACGGCTGAAATCCTCGACCGGGCCGAGGCCCGGCACGTGCTCACGCAAGCGGTCGATCGGGCCCGGTCGACTGCGTGAATCCTGCCAGCTGGCCAGCACCTGCAGGCCGCCGATCCCGAAGGCGACCAGGGCATAGGCGACGGCGAGGACCCGACGCGGTGGCATGAGCCAGGGCCGGGCCGGCTCCCGGGGCGTGGCCGGGCCCCGCCGAATCCAGCGTTTGGGTATGCTTTGGTCATCGATGACGATCAGGCAAAGCGCCAGTGCGAGCAGGTTGAAAAAGCCGTAGTTGCCCGACGCCATGATCAGGAGTTGGAAACCGGCCAGGCCGGCCACCGCTCCGTTGCGCAGACGCCGCGGCGCGATCAGCAGACAGGGCAGCACCAGTTCGACCAACCACATGACCCAGAGGCTGACCTGGTCGAGCGCGTGCGGGAGCCGGTTGAACCAGACGCTGCCGATATGCGGCAGCGGCTGTGTCCAGTAGTGGAACCCGAGCGCGGTGCCGTCACGCCAGGCATTGAGATCGATCCCGCTGAAACTTTGCAGCTTCACCGCGCCGCTCTCGAACATCAGCCTGAAGAGCAGCCACAGCAACAGCAGGCGGCCCAGCCGGCCGGGCCGGGGAAAGGCTGACGGGCGGACGCCGGTGGTCAGCCGCCAGGGCAGGAAAAAGACCGCGCACCAGGCCGTTTCCACCAGCAGGATATCCCACTGAAAGCCGAGAAAGGGCTGGATGGCATGGATCAGCGACAGGTATACGATGCCGGTGCCCAGCGCCGCCAGGGCGGGCGCCAGTCCCGCCATCAACAGCAGGCTGAGGCCGGCACCGGCGCCGCACAGGAAATGCAACGCGGTATCTGATGCATGGATACGCAGGAAGGAGGGCACCTGCCACCAGGCCGGCGTCTGCTCCGTCACCGCCTGTTGCCAATGCGCGACCGGCCGGATGCCGGTTTCGCCGGCCAGGCCGATGACCTGGAGCCAGAGCGAGACGAAGGCGATCATGGCGACCAGACCGAAGACACGGCAGAAAGCCCAGCCCGCCCAGCGCCAGCTGGCCGGCTCGGGATCCACCCCCATCGTCCAGCGGGTCAGCCTGGAAAAGAGCATGCGGTTGTGCGCCACCCGCCGGTAGGCCCAGTCGGTTACCGGGGCGAAGCCGGGCAGCTTTTGGTACAGGCCGCACCAGCATTGGCCCATGGGCTGACCGCTGACCGCCTCGAAGGCGAAGACGGCGGGAGCGCCGGCAAAGACCCGGCCATCGGGCAGCACCAGGTGCAGAGCCTCCGCCAGATCGTCTTCCGCGATCTCGGGGAAGCGTCCCCGGACCGCCTGATAGGGCTGTGTGTCGACGGGTCGCCGGGCCCGCGCCTCCCAGCGCTTCTTCCAGAATTTGCAGAATCCGCAGTCCCCGTCCCACAACAGCAGGGGCAGCCCGGGCGGACGCCGGACCCGGCCGGTAGCCGCGGGCAGACCGTCGGATTCCGGTTCCGGTGGCGAGGTCATGAGGGACGGATCAAGCGGTCAGGGCGGCCTTGAACGAAGCGGTGGCGGCGGCGGGATCCCCGGCCTGGAGGATGGCGGAAACCACGACGATGCGCGGGATGCCCGCGGCGGTCACCTGGGGCAGGGTCATTTCGTTGATACCCCCGATGCAGAACCAGGCGGTGTCGAAATCGAGCTCCATGACGGCACGTGCCAGCTCGAGGCCGACCGCCGGGTAGTCCGGCTTGGTCGGGGTAGCGAACAGCGGGCCGGTGCAGAAATAATCGATGACGCCGGCCTCGGCCAGGGCCAGGGCCTGTCTGGTCTCGACCAGCGAATGGGTGGAGAGCCCGATGGGCACGCCGGGCCCCAGGCGTTCCCGGGCGGTTTCCGGCGGGAGGTCGTCCTGCCCGAGGTGCAGGCCGATCCCGAGACCGGGGTACAGGGCGGCCAGGTCGAGGTTGTCGTTGACGATGAGCGGGAGGCCGGAGCGGACATAGGCAGGCAGCAACCGGTCCAGTAAGGCAATGCGCTGCTGGACCGTGGCGTCCTTTGCCCGGAGTTGAATGATGTCCGAGCCGCCCTCAATCAGTTGGTCGTACCGCCTGGCCCAGGATCCCTCGGGAACGTAACCTGCATCCAGAATTGTGTAGAGGCGTGCGTGCGTCAGGTCCATGCGGTCAGGCAGCTTGGGCAGGCGGCACTGGTCGAAACAGCGACCGAGTCTATTTCCGCTCTTCTCCGGATGCCTCGTCCGACTCCGGATCCTGCGGCTTCCGACGGGCAAACCAGCTGCCCGGGCGTGCCATCGGATCGGGCGTCTTGTCCGGGCCCTTGTCGTCGTCGTCCTTCTCCTCGTCCTCGCTTTCCGCCGTTTTCTTTTCCGGCTCGGGGGCTGGGTCTTGGGCGTCCTCGTCTTCGACGACTGGGGCGGCTGGCGAGTCCCGGCGTTCGTCTTCCGCCTCGGGAAGGATGGGATCATCCGGCGGGTCGCGCAGGGCCTCGGCCTCCTGTTCTTCGCCAGTCAGCGCGAGTTGGGGCTGACCGGGCACGGAGAGCGGCCCGCCTTTGATGCCCTCGATTTCGATATGGATGTCACCCCCCTTTTCAAAGCCGAGGTTGTCCTCGAGGATCAGGCCGATGTGCCGCTTCAGGCCATTGCGGATGATCCGGATGTTGCCGGTATTGTCCAAACGCAGGCGCAACTCAATGACGGGCCGGTTCCGCACTGCCCGGACGCGGACCTTCACCTTTTGCACGGCCTCGACCTGCTCGCAGGAGGCCTTGGCCATGTCGGCGATAGCCTGCAGCGAAACGCGGACGCGACCGGCTTTATCCGCAAACGCGACTATAGCCCTGGGTTGCCGGCGTACCAGCAACCAGAGGAACAGGAGCAGGCCGAGCGTGCCCAGGGCCACATAAAGCCAGGGCGGATTGGCGAGGTGGCGGAGCACCACCGTCGCCTGATCGGTCATGGTTCGAATATCCAAATTCACAAAGAAAAGGGTCTGGGGTGCGGAACCGTCAGTCCGTATGGAGGCCGACCTGGGTTTCGTGTTTTTCCGGGCGGCCCTGCTGGGGCTCGGGTACATCCATTTTCACCCCGTCGATGATGACGTCGACCCGGGCGACCTGTTTGCTGGTCATGCGGCTGACCGTTTCGCTGATGGTCTGCTGGATGATGGTGCCGACACGGGCCAGCTCGACGCCGAATTTCAGGATGACGCGCAGCTCGATCACATATTCGTCCGCCTCGTTCATGGAGACGCGGACGCCCCGCTCGCTCTCTTTGGTGGTAAACATTTCGGCGAGGCCGTCCTTCAGGCTGCCGCCACCCACGGAGTGAACGCCGGTGACTTCGAGCGCGGCGAGCCGGACGATGCTGGCGACCACGCTGTGATTGATGCGGATTTCCCCCGAAGAGGGTGACTCGTCGTTGATGGTGGGGATCTTGTGCTCCTCGGGCTGCTGCTGAGATTCGGCGCTCATTACTGGATCGGTTGCGTATCTTTATGAAAGGACTCCTTCGGGGTCCGGTTCAGGAAATCCTCGATGTAGCCGGTGGTCGCGTTGCCCTGCCGGAAGACGGGATCTTTCATGATGGCTTTGCAGAAAGGGATGGTGGTTTCGATGCCGCGGATGAGGTACTCGCTGAGGGCCCGGATCATCCGGTCCATGGCCAGATCCCGGGTGCGGCCGAAGGTGATGACCTTACTGATCATGCTATCGTAATAAGGTGGGACAACATACCCGCCGTAGACATGGGAGTCAATGCGCACCCCATGGCCGCCGGGCGGGTAGTACAGCTTGATTTCGCCCGGGCAGGGGGCGAAGTTGCGCGTCGGGTCCTCGGCGTTGACCCGGCACTCGATGGCGTGCCGCAGGATCTTGATGTCTTTCTGGTCGTACTCGAGCTTCTGGCCGCTCGCGATAAGGATCTGTTCTTTCACCAGGTCGATTCCCGTGACCTCCTCGGTCACCCCGTGCTCCACCTGGATCCGGGTGTTCATCTCGATGAAGTAGAAGTTGCCGTCGCCATCGACGAGGAACTCGATGGTGCCGGCGTTCTGGTAGTCGCAGGCCTCCGCCGCCCGTACCGCCGCCCGGCCCATCTTCTTGCGCAGGTCGTCCGTGATGAAGGGCGAGGGCGCCTCTTCGATCAGCTTCTGGTGACGACGCTGGACCGAGCAGTCCCGCTCGCCGAGGTGGATGACTTTGCCGTGCTCGTCGGCCAGAATCTGAAATTCGATATGACGCGGATTCTCGATGAATTTCTCGATGTAGACGGAGCCGTTACCGAAGGCTTTTTCCGCCTCGTTGCGGGCGTTGGTGAATTCCTTGGCAAAGGCGGCCGCGTTGTAGGCGGTGCGCATGCCTTTGCCGCCGCCACCGGCCACCGCCTTGATGATGACGGGAAAACCAATGCCCTTGGCGATCTCCATCGCCTCCTTGGAATCGGTCACCGGACCCTCGCTGCCCGGCACGGTCGGCACCTTGGCCTTTTTCACGGTCTCCCGGGCGATCGCCTTGTCGCCCATGGTCCGGATGGCGTCACTTTTCGGGCCGATGAACTTGATGTTGCACTGCTCGCACTGCTCGGCGAAGTCCGCATTCTCGGACAGGAAGCCGTAGCCGGGGTGGATGGCGTCGACGTTGGCGATTTCGGCCGCGCTGAGGATGCGGTCGGCCTTGAGGTAGCTGTCCGAGCCGGATGCTGGACCGATGCAGATGGCTTCATCCGCGAGCTGGACATGCAGGCTCTGCTCGTCGGCCTCGCTGTAAACGGCCAGGGTCTGTAACCCGAGTTCACGGCAGGCACGCACGATGCGCAGGGCGATTTCGCCCCGATTGGCGATCAGGACTTTCTTGATCATCGGCACGATGAACCGGCCTCAGCCGTTCCTTATTTTGAAAAGCGGTTGGCCGTATTCGACCGGGTCGCCGTTTTCGACCAGGACTTCGGCGATGGTTCCGGAGACTTCGGCCTGGATTTCGTTCATCACCTTCATGGCCTCGATGATGCAGACCACGGTTTCCCGGGTCACCCGGGCGCCCTTTTCCACGAATGGCGGGCTGTCCGGCGACGGCGCCTGGTAGAAGGTGCCGACCATCGGAGATTTGATGTAGACCGCGTCGTCGTCCTCGGGGGGGGTGCCGGCCGGCTGGGGGGCCTGGTTGGTCTGGGCGGGCGGCGCCGGCGTGGCGGGAGCGGGCGGGACTGCCATGGCGGGGGGCATGCCCTCGACGACGGCATCCTTGCCCTGGCGGCAAATGCGCAGCTTCAGGTCTTTTTCCTCGATCTCGAACTCCGTGAGGTCGGAGCGTTTCATCAGGTCGACGATCTGCTTGATCTCCTTTATATCCAAAACGGTCCTGGGTTGGGGTTGGTCACAATCGGCCCCGGGTGCAGGCTTCTGCCGGGCGACCTTTCCGGGTTGCCGCGTTAAACCAGCGGTACGGCCCCGGTGCAATGTTTTAAGCAACGGGCTCTCTGCGTTTTAGAAAAGACGCCCCGCCTGGTTCGGAGGAACCCCGGGTCTCACCCTTCGGGTTCCGGACGGGGTGTTTCGGCCGGATCGTCTGTCGGACGCCCCTCCACCGGGAACGATGACTCCGGGGATCTCGGGAGCTGCCGTTTTCGCAAGTCGGAGGGATCGGCGATGAGGTTGCGCGGATCGATCTTCAACCGCCAGCGGGGATCCTTCAGGCTGCCCCAGAGATTGGCCTCCAGGGCGTAACTGACCGGTCGGAAGACCGAGGTCACGATGCTGAAGAGCGGGGTCTTCTCCAGGTTGCCCAGAAACAGCCGGACATCGAAAAACAGGCTGTCCTGCCGGATCCGGTATTCGCCCTCCGCCTCGATCTCGGTCGCCGGTCCCGTCACCCGCAGGTCGGGAAAGGTGAGGACCGTGTCCTGCAGCCTAAAATCGGCCTCCAGGGTGTCCAGCGCCAGCGACCCGATATAAAACACCTCCGAGAGCACACCGAAAAGCCGGATCCGACCGAGATCCGGATCTTCCAGCCGGACCGAGCCCTCGCCCGCGAAGCCATCCAGCTCGCCCGCCGGTCCGCTGCCCTGGAACTGCCCGGAAAGGTGTGAACGGTCCTCCGGATCGGGTTCAGCCAGGGCTTTCTCCTCCCGCAGGCGGGCGGCATGCGGCAACCGGCGGACAACTTCAGACGACCGCGCGTCCTCGATGCTGATGTCGAGATCGAGCTGGAGGGGGGCCTCCGGTTTTGGACGGGTAAAGGTCAGGCTGCCGGTGGCCGAGCCCTCGGCAAAGCCGGCGGTCAGGGGGGTTACCCGGAGGCGATCCCAGGTCCAATCGAGGGCCAGGTCGAGGGAATCGAGCGGCAGTGTGAAAGCGGTCACGGGCCGGTCCGTCACCGCCGTCACGCTGAAGCGGTTATCCGGTCGCAGGCCCGGGGTGAATCGGGTGAACCAGACGCCGTCGGCGGTCAGCCTGGGCGGAGTCTCGGCCTCGAAACGGTCGATGACCGCCCGCACCGGCTCGGCCAGGATACGCCCGGTGTCCTTCAGGGGGAGGGTGCTGGTGACGGCGAACCGCGTGCTCTTGATGCCGCGATACTGGTGCAGGAAGGTCCACGCCAGGCTGCCCGTGGCGAGCCCGCCGTCCCGGTGCTTCGCCTGAATGTCATACAATTCCGAATACTTGGCCATGCCCCAGGTGCGGCCCGACATCTCTTCCAGCGGAACCCCCTGAAAGCCGATATCCGGAAACCGGCAGTAGCCGAACCAGGTCGTCTGATAGCGCTGGCCCAGGACGGCCTGCACCTGAAAATCGGCGTAGGGCAGCCGGTCCCCCCAGGTGAAGGGCTCCATAATTTTAGGCCAGAAGTCCGGCATCCAGGGTTCCAGCTTTGCCGGGTAGCCGGTGCCGCCGATGTAGAGATTCATCTTCCTGGAGGCGAAGGCGATATCCAGCTGCCCGCGCATCACCTCGGTGGCGCCGGGATCGAAGGCGATGGCGAACTCCTCGATCGATAACCCCTCGGGCGTGACTCGACCGCGTCCGGTCAGTCGGTCCCAGGAGAGCGAGCGGACGGTTGCCGGGCCCGTCGTCACCGCTACCCGGGCTTCGCGAAACCGGTAGTTCGGATCGAAGGTCGCCGTCACCTGCCAGGCCGGATCGGTCAGGCCCGCCTCCACCTGGGCAAACGCCTCCTGCGCCACCTCGGGCCAGATCGGGATGGTCTCCAGCCGACCCAGGCCCAGGCTGCCTTCCGCCCGGACTTCACCCGAGCCATTGATCAGGTGTCCCCGCCCCGTCAGCCGAACCGGTTTGCCGAGCAGGTTGCCGGCGGCCTCGTAAGTGGCCTCCGGCCAGGCGGTCAAGTCGAGCGTGCCGCGTGCATCCCGCAGCGCGTAGGTCCGCCAGGTCAGCCGGTCGAGCACCACCTCCATCGGACCGGCCAGCCGGAAACGGTCATTGAGTGGAAGCGTCGCCGCCCAGCCCGTGCCCAGCCAGTCCGGCTCCCAACCGAGGCCGGCCCCGCGCAGCCGGGCCGGGCCGTCCGGTTGCCAGCGGCCGTCCCGGTAGACGAGCCTGCCGGCCCCCTGCAGTTCACGGGTGGAGAACCGTTTCCCGGTGTCCAGCGCCTTGGCGGAAACCGAAACGCCGATGCGCGGCTCGGGCCGGTCGCCCTGGCTCAGGCGCAGGCGGAGGACCGGTGACTCCATCCAGGCCAGGCGCTCGTGCTGACGCAGCAGCAGGGCCAGGCCCCGGAAATAGGGCTGTAAGCGCCGCCGGTTCAGCGAGGGGTCGCCCGCCGCTTCGTCGGACGGTTGCCGGCGGAGCCCGGCGAGCCCGGTAAGGGGCTCGCGCCAGGTGCCCGAGGCATGCAGCCGCAGATTGCCCGACCGGGCCCGCAGGAGGCCGACCTGGAGTTGCCGACCGTCGCTGGTGAGCCGTGCGTCGATTTCACTGATAGCGGGCCCGGCGACACCCCCGGGTGAATGCACGGCGGGGCAGATCAGCGTGCCGTCGATGATGTCGACGGCCTCGAAGTGGATGCGACCGAACAGGAGGGGCGGCAGGTCGAGGTCGAAGGCCAGCCGTTCGGCGGTGACCAGGGGCTGATCGGGTTGGCGGGCATCCACCAGACGGACATTTTCCGCCACGATCAGTCCGGAAAAATCCCAGGTGATGCGGGCTGCCTCGGTTTCGAAAGGGCCCAGGATGTCGTTCAGGGGCGCCTGGACCAGCGGCATCAGGAAGCGCGGGAAAGGCAGTCGCTCCGTCCGGTAAAGGGAAATGGCCAGGACCAGCCCGACCGTCAGTGTGAGCGCGAGGAACAGCGAAAAGGCCCACAGCAGGCAATGCACACAGGGTCGGCCGATACCGGCCAGCAGCCGCTTCAGTCTGGCGGTAAAGGCCATCATGCCGGGGACAGCGCCACGCGGACGGTGTTCAGGGAGCGGGACTGGTTTCCGGTGCCGCGGTCGAATCTTCGCCCGGATTGTCCGGTGAGGCCGTCGGCTCGTCGTCGTCCGATGCCGGCTCCGGTTCTCCGGGCACAGTAGCCGGGGCGCCTTCCGGATCCGGCGCAGCGCCGGTTTCCTCGTCTCCCGGTTCGGGCGGCAGGGGTTGTTTTTCGGAGGTCGGCATAGGCTCGGGCGGGATGTGTTCAGGTGAGGGCTCGCGGTCGAAGGTCAGGGTGTGCAGTGCCTCGATGGTGGCGGGCCCAAGCACCGCCACCAGGCCGCTCTCCGGGCTGCCCACCGCCTGGAACCGGGCTTCCAGGCGTTCCGAGAGGTAGAACCGCCGCGTCTCGGTCTTGTCGCCGCTCGAGCCACCGGGCAGCAGGATGGTTTCCTCCAGCAGGAAGTGCCAGGGCGTGGGCGGGTTTTCAGCATCACCGCCCCCGAACCCATCAACGGAAAAGCGATTGCTCAGAAACCGGTCCACGGGCCAGGCGGGCAAGGTGTCCACCAGGGTTTGAAAGGCGGCCTGTCTGGCTTCGCTGTCGAAAGCGCCTGCGATGGCTTGGGTCCGGGCCTCCGCTTCGGCCGGCAGGTCGATCTCGACAAGGGGCCTGTCTTCACCGATCCGGGTCAGTCGGAGGCGGGTGATGCGTGCGCCGTCGGGCAGATCCTGCAGCAGGCGCTCCCGGTAAGCCAGCGCGCGCGTCTGCAAGAGCCGGGTCACGTCAACGTCCACACCGTAAACGAAACTCGCATCTCCGGTGCGCGCATAAATCCGGTTGCGCCCCTCGGGTGTCTGGTAGAAATCCCCCAGCAACAGTCGGGTTTCCGTGTCACCGGATTCAAAGGTCACCGTCCACTGCGGATCGGCCAGCCCGTAGTCGTCGCGCAGATTGGACTCGGACGGGGCGTCATTGACAAAGTCCCGGGCCTCGAGCTGGCGAAAGCCGTCGATCAAGGCGTCCATCCGGGCGGGGTCGGCCGGCAGAAAGGTGCGACCGCCGTCCTCCGCCTGTCCGGTCACGATCCGCCAGACACCGGCCTCCCCTTTGCGCAGCCGGATAGTGCGTCCGGCGTTGCTGATGGCGATGCCGGTCAGGGTTTCGGGCTCCAGCAGCAGGAAGCGCTTTTCGCGCCAGTCGACCTGAGCGGCGAGCAGCTGATCGAGGGGGCCCGCGGGGACGGTGACCAGGGTGGGGCGGTCGGCCAGCTGGGCGTAGTAGGCCTTGCGGTTGTTTTCGGTGCGGGCCTCACCGACCAGCAGGGTCTGTCGCCGGTTGTTGCCCTCCAGCGTCAGGCGCAGGCTGGGCGAGGCGAGGCCGGTGGTGGCCGGATCCTGCGAGCCTTCGGGGAAAAAGTTGGTCGCCCGGAGCGAGGTCAGTTCCTGGATGGTGGCATTGACCGCCTGGGGGTCGGCCGCGGTTTCGAGTGGCGTGATGAACTGCCAGCGGTCGCCGTCGCGCGCCAGCCGGAGCGTCAGGTCGCCCTCCCGCGTGATGCGGGCGACCAGTTCGCGGACCTCGAAGAAGGGGATCTGGAAGACGGCGGGGTCACGCAAGTCGGCCAGGCTGATCGAGACCGCGCCGAGCAGGTCGTTTGGGATGACCGAAATGGTGGTCGCGTCCGGACCGAGCAGGTAAAGGCGGTTCCCGATTTCGGTCGGGGCTCCGATCCGCACTTCGGTCAGGGGAGCCTCCTTGCTGCTGAAGCCGAGAATCAGGGTGGGCGATTCCAACCCGTAGTCGGCGAGCGTCTGGCCGGCCTCCCGGATTTCCTTCACGCTGATCCGGGCGTCGGCGCGCATGAGTTGCAGCTGGTCCAGGATCCGCAGAACGGCGTTTTCGTTGGCCGGCCAGACCAGCGGCTCCTCGATCATCCAGCCGACACGGGGTGAACGGGTCAGTACACGCGGGCGTTCCAGCGCGGGTCCGCGGATTTCCAGGCGGTCGATTTCGGCGGCCTCGGCGGCCAGCAGCAGCTCCGGATTGAGGGCGCGCCCGGCGTCCCGGTCGGCGCGCTCGAGGTAGATGATCCAGCCGAAGACCAGCAGGTTGCTGAAGAAGAGAAAGAGGGTCAGCTTGAGGCGCATAAGGAGTCAACGGCGGCGGGTCCAGGTTACGATGAGGCCGAGGGCGGCGACGCCGACGGGGACGGACAGCAGGGCGAGAAGCAGGCGGGTGAGGTCGCTTTCGCTGATCACCAACTTGATGGTTTCGAGGGGCTTGGGCGGGATATTCAACAGGTAGTCCCGGTCGAGCAGCCAGTTGACCGAGTTCATGAACAGCGTCCGGTTGCCCAGCGTCTCGAATCGGTTGTTGGTGATGAAGTCCACGTTGCCGAAGGCCACCACCCGGCCGCCCGCGATGCGGATTCCGAGCGGGGCGCCCACCTCCCGCTCCGCCAGGGTGGCCAACGCAATCGGCCCGGCCAGATCCACCTCGGGATCATAGGTCGGCGGTTGCTCGGTCCGGTAATTGGTTTCCGCCCAACTGCCCGGGGCGGATCCCAGCAACTCCAGGATCGTCAGGCTGCTGTCGAGTGGCGCCCCCGGGTCCCGCCGGACCGGACGCGGCAGGCCCATCAGCACTGGCAGCTGAAAATCGATCAGGGTCTGTGTGATCGGGTGCCGGGCAAAATGACGAATCGTGAGGTCGCCCCCGCTGGCCCGGTAGTTCGGCCCCTCGTCCAGCACCACGCGATCATCGGCCAGGATGCCCCAATCATAGAGCAGCCGGTCCAGACCGTGCTGACGGTAGGGATCCAGAAAGATCAGCACCCGTCCATTGCGGTCGCTGAGGTAGAGCCGGAGTTTCTCCTCCTCAAAGGCCTGCAGCGGCGCCTGCGGGCCGGCCACCACCACCAGGTCGGCGTCTTCCGGCACGGCGGCGGCCAGGCTCAGGTCGAGCGTCTCGACCGCGAAACTCTGCTCGCGCAAGGCCGACCGCAGGCGGGAAAGCCCGCGGGCCGGGTCCACATCGTCCAGACCGGGCTCCCCGTGGCCGACCAGGAAATAGATGGTCTCGGGCTCCGGTCGGGTGACCTCAATGATGGCGGTGGTGAAGGCCTGCTCGCCCTTGAAAGCCTTCACGTCGCCCTCCGCCTGGTCGTACAGGTCGATTCCATTGATTTCCCGGCGCCGGTCGCCGGAGGCCACGACGATGGCGTTTTCGCCCTGTATCCCATACTCGGATACCAGTTGCCGGGCCCGCCGCCGCTGCCGGAAAACGTCCACATATTCGATCGTGATGAGGGGATCGCCGTTCCGCCGCGAGGCGTAGCGGTACTCTTTGAGCAGCCGCTCGATGTCGGAAAAGATGAGCGGATCGGCCTCCGGGGTGACCGTCACGATGATGTTCACCGGTTCCTTCAGCTGGTCGAGGTAGGCCTGCGATTCCGGGGAGAGGGCGAACTGCCGCTGCGGGGTGATGTCCGTTCGCGTGAAATGGCTGGCGGCGATCAGGTTGAGCCCGACGGCGAGGGTCAGGGCGAGGAGGATCTGCGCCCCCCGGTTGGCGAGCCGGAGCCGGCCCATCACGCGGTAATCTGCCCAGCGTCCGGCCATGGTTCAGGCTTTGGCCTCCACCGTGAGCACCGCCAGGCCGAGCAGCAGCAGGGCCAGGCTGAGGTAGTAGAAAAAGGGGCGTGTATCCACAATCCCGCGACTGAAATCCTCCAGGTGCTGGAAGGTCTGGAGATAGGTGAGCGGTGCCTCCAGCCAGCTCAGCCAGGCACTGTCCGCCGCCGGCAGCAGCTCCAGCAATTGTCCGCCGGTGATGACCAGGAAGAGGAGCGCGAAAGCCAGCATGCCGGCCACCAGCTGGCTGCGCGTCAGGCTCGAAGTGAAGATGCCCACCGCGATGAAGAGGATGCCGCTGATGGCGATGAACAGATAGCCCCCGGTCAGGGTGGCGCCGTCCAGCAGGCGGCCCGTTTCGGCCACTTCCGGGGCGACCAGTCGTGTGATCAGGGGAAAGGCCAGGGTCAGCGACCACAGCAGACAGTAGAAAAGATAGGCGCCGCTGAACTTGGCCAGCACCACCGCCAGACTGGAGGCGGGCGTGGTCATCAGCGTTTCAAGCGTCCCCAGGCGCCGCTCCTCGGCGATGCTCCGCATGGTCACCAACGGCACGACAAAGAAGACGGGAATCCAGAAGACACGAAAGAAGAAGGTCGCCGGCAGGTCGCTCTCCGCCTCCACCGTGAAGCCCTGCAGGATCGCCCAGTAGATCACCGCCATCAGTACGAGGAACAGCACCGCCGCCACGTAGCTGGACGGGCTCAGCAACAGCAGGCGCACTTCATGCCGCAACAGGATGAAAAAATGTTTCATTGGCCGGAGCCTTTCGATTCCCGGTCCTTGTCCGCTTCCGCGTCATCACCGTTACCGGAGCCCGGGTCGGCGACGGTGCGAAACGGTGCATGCGAGGAGCCCTTGCCGAAATGCAGTTTGTCCGAGCGTTCGTCCCAGCTCCGACGCGTGGCCGCCATGAAGACCGCTTCCAGCGTCGGTTCGCAGCGGGCCAGCGAATGCACCGTGGTGCCCTCCAGCTTGCCCAGCGCCCGGAGCAGCGACGGACCGTGATCGCTCGGCCCCCGGGCGGTCAGGCGGACTTTCATGCGACCCGGCAGGCCCGGTACAGGGAAAGTGTCCCGCACCCGGATGTCCGGATCGACCCGCTTCACCGTCGCCTCCAGGGGGCTGACCGAGCCGGACAACTCCACCTCGTAGGTCGTCTCGGGGACGAACGCCTTGCGCAGTTCGCCGGCGGTTCCGGTGGCCACGATATGGCCCTGGTTGATGATCACGATCCGGTCGGTGCACAACTCGATCTCAGGCAGGATATGACTCGACAGCAGGACCGTCATGCGGCCGCGGAGGCTGCGGATCAGGTCGCGCATGGCCTGGATCTGGTGGGGGTCGAGCCCGATCGTCGGCTCGTCCATGATGATGACTTCGGGCTCACCGAGCAGGGCGTCCGCGATACCCACCCGCTGGCGAAAGCCTTTCGAAAGCGAGCCGATGATCTTGCGGCGGGCCTTCCGGGACAGGTCGCAGATGTCCATGACGCGCTGGACCTGACGGGCCTGCTGCCGCCACGGGATGTTCTTGAGCTGGGCCCGCAGCCGCAGATACTCGCCAACCCGCAGGTCCTCCGGCAGCGGGTTGTTTTCCGGCATGTAGCCGATGCGGCGTTTGATCCGCTCGGGAAATCGTGCCACCGGCTCGCCGCAGACCCAGGCCTCGCCCGACGTCGCCGGCATGACCCCGGTCAGGATCCGCATGGTCGTGCTCTTGCCCGCGCCGTTGGGTCCCAAAAAGCCCACGACCTCTCCGGGCTGCACCGAAAAGCTGACGTCGCGGACGGCGGTCAGCTTGCCGAAACGCTTCGTCAGGTCGACGGCCTGAATACTGTGTTCGGAGGATACCATGGAAACGGGTCAGAACGCGCGGGCAATCGGTACCCGGGGGCATTCAGCCAAAGGCTTGCCAACCCCACGGTCAACCGAGACCGGGGCGGGGTCAGAGGGTTCCCGGGGCCAAGGTGACATCGCCCGCCAGGACGGTCGCGACCCGGCCGTCCTCGCGACGCACCCGCAACCCGCCGTCCGCCGCCAGATCCTCGACCACGGCCATGAAGGCCTCGTTTCTCCCGAGCGTTTCGATGTGGACCCGTCGGCCTTTCAGGCAGTCGTACACGGGCCAGAGAATCGGCAGCTGGTGGTCGGAGGTGCCTGTCTCCCAAAGCCACATCGTTTCGATCAACGCCAGAATGAGGCCGGTCGTCACCCGGTGGGCGGGGACCGGCTTTCCGCCGTTGGCCGCCATCAGGTCCGTTGCTTTGGCGGAAAGGTCATCGCCCCAGCCACCCGGCGGCGCCCGGAAATTCAGGCCGCAGCCGACGATCACTTCGCGGGTCAAATCGCTGTCGATCCGGGCTTCGGCCAGGAGGCCGGCCGTTTTGCGTCCACCGAGCAGGATGTCGTTGGGCCACTTCAGGTTGGGCTCCAGCTCCAGTTCTCTGGCCAGAAAACGGCAGACCGCGATGCCGAGCCAGGGCGTCAGCAGGCCGATGCGCCGTGGATTGACCGGCGGCCGGAAAGCGAGCGTCAGGTAGAGGTTGCCGCCGGGGCGGCTCTGCCAGCGACGGCCCAGACGTCCGCGGCCCGCCAGCTGTTCCCCGCCGACCACCGCAAACGGGGTCGGCGTGCCCGCCGCCAGCAGGCGTTCGGCGGCGGTATTGGTGCTGTCCACCTGCTCCGCGAAAAACAGGCCGGGCGGGGGCTGGGTGGCGTTGCGCGTCCGGTGATCGAGCCAGGCCCCGAGCAGGAGCGGGTGCCAGTCTTCCGGCTCGCCGGTCAGCCGGTAGCCGCGTCGGCCGACCGCCCCGACCGGCACGCCCTCACCGGCCAGCTTGTCGATCGTCTGTTTGATCGCCACGCGCGAGACGGCCAAGGCCTCCGCCAGCTCCGGGCCGGACACCGGCTGTTCCCCGGCCGCCAGCAACCGCGCCAGCAGGCCGCGTCCCAGCGCGTGGGCGGGCACCGGCGGCACCGGCGAGGTCACATCAGCAGGCATCGCTCTCCAGCTTGTCGCCCGCACGCCCCCGCGCAAGCGGCGAGTGGGGGGCAGAGGGCAGAGCCGGGACTGGCCACCCCCCCCTCCCCGCCGATTTCAGCCGGCACTGCAGATCCGCCGTCAGCCGACGCACTTGTCTGGTTGACGAAACGGCAAGGCTGTACAGGGTTTCTGTGCATGGAAGCCACCTACACGGAAACCCGATCTAATTTCGCGACGTTGTGGGACAAAGTGGTCGATCAACGAGAACCGCTGACCATTCATCGCCGCGGGTCCGAAGACGTTGTGCTGCTACCGGCCGCCGAGTTTTCCAGTCTTCAGGAGACGGCCTACCTGTTGAAATCACCCAAAAACGCACAACGGCTCCTTCAGGCGTTGATGGATTCATTCCAGCAAGAGGGTGAGCCCGTAGACATCCAGTCTTTAAAGGAAGAGATCGGGTCCAATGCCTGATCCGGCCGGCGTTCGCGCTTGCATCGCCCGGAAACCGTTTCGTGAAGATTTGCAGGCCTGGGTCCGGTATGACCGCAGGATAGCCTTGAAGGTGTTGAACCTGATGGAGGACGTGATGCGGCATCCCTTCACAGGCAAAGGGAAACCCGAACCCTTGAAGCACCTTCCCGGGAATGTGTGGTCAAGACGGATCACGCAGGAGGACCGATTGGTCTATCGCGTCTATGACAACACGGTCGATTTCCTGCAGGCCAGGTATCACTACTGAGGAAGCGCAGGGGGCAGAGGGCAGGGAGCAGAGGCCGGAGAGCCGAGGACAGAAGGCGGAGAGCCTGCGGAGATGCCGCACCGGTAAGGCTGCCGTTGACATGCACCGGGTCTGTAGCGCTTCCCCTTGGCCGGGTACTAAAAAAGGGGGCAAACGGGAAAGAAAAACGCTTGCCCGTGTGTGAAGTGCCACTAAAGTAACACTCATGAAGACGGAACTGGTGACGACGCTCAAGCGTCAAGCGACCCGCATCCTGGGCGATCTTCGCGAATCGCGAATCCCTGTGATGATTACCGAGCATGGCAAGCCGGCGGCATATCTAGTGGATGTGGAAACATTTGAGCATGAGAAACGGAGGATGGCGTTGCTTGAGGGCCTGGCCCGTGGCGAGAAAGCCTTCTCGGAGGGGCGCGTGTGCAGCCATGCTGAAGCGAAGGAACGCATGGCTCGATGGCTGAAATAATTTGGACTGAGCCGGCCCTGGCCGACCTGGACGCAATCGGGGATTACATTGCCCTCGACGACGATGAGGCCGCCCGTCGGTTGATCGGGAAAGTGTTTGAGCGGGTCGACCTGCTTGAAGAGCACCCGTTGCTTGGCCGGGTGCCGCGGGACTTGCGGAATACCCCGTATCGGAAGCTCATTGTGAATCCGGTGTACGCCTACTACCGCATCGAAGGCCATAAGGTGATCATCGTCCATGTCTCGCGAGCAGAACGCGCATTCGATCCATCTCGACTATCCCGTCGCCGCTAGCCCGAACTTCTCACCAGAATCGGGAAAATAGGCGGTAAGTAATTCTGGCCGAAGGGCTTGAAGCATGCCTTCGGGGCAAGCCAAACGGGTCAAACGTAGCATTTTAACCATTGGCCTTGCCCCAACTGCGATGCCTCGCTCGTGGGTCTCTGGCCAAATGGTTGGCGGAGGACCGGCCGGTGGTGCTTTCACACCTGGAGGGCTTCCGGGCGGGCTTGGCTTGCGGTCGTGCCTCCCGGAGCGAAACATGAGGCGCATGGTCTCCACCGCAGTCGCCCACAGCCTTCCCTCCATTCTGGAGGAGACGCCCGAATCGCTGACGGCACGTCTGGAGGCGGCGGGGTACAAGGGGTTTCGGGCGAAGCAGGTGATGGACTGGCTGTACCGGAAGCGGGTGAATGGCTTTGAGGCAATGGCGAACCTGCCGTCCGATCTGCGCACGTGGCTGGCCGATACTTATTGCATCCGGCCCGGCACGGTCGTGCTGACCCGGCAGAGCGACGACGTGACGTCGAAGCTGCTGGTCGAACAAGGGCGGGACCGCGCGCTGATCGAGACGGTGCTGATTCGCGCGCCAATGACCGGGGTGGGGCAGAACCGGTCGCGCAACACGGTCTGTGTGTCGAGCCAGGTGGGCTGCGCCTATGGCTGTAAGTTCTGCGCCAGCGGCATCGCCGGCTTCAAGCGGGACCTGACTCAGGGCGAAATCCTCGGCCAGTTTTTCCACGTCTGCGATCAGGAGGATCCCACCAATCCGAAGGCGGACAAGGGCCTGCCGAGTTTCGACAACATTGTGTTCATGGGCATGGGCGAGCCGCTGGCCAACTACGACGCGGTGGTCGGAGCCATCCGCGCCCTGCGCGCCGACTGGGGCTTTGGCCTGGGTGCGCGCCGTATCACGCTGTCGACCAGCGGGCTGGTGCCCGAGATCGAGCGTCTGGCCGGCGAGGGGCTGGGCATCCGGCTGGCGGTTTCGCTGCACGGTGCCACCAACGACGTGCGCCGTCAGATCATGCCGATCAACCGCAAGTATCCGCTCGAGCAGCTGATTCCGGCTATTCGCGCCTACAGTGAGACCAACGGCCGCATGGTGACGCTCGAATACATCCTGATCGAAGAGGTGAACGACACCTTCGAGCAGGCGCATGCGCTGGCCGCTATCGCCCGCGACCTGCATGCGCATGTCAACTGCATCCCGTACAACACCGTGCAGGGCCTCCCCTGGAAACGGCCCTCACTCAACCGCCAGAATGCCTTCATCCGGATCCTCGAACAGGCCCGTGTCTCCTGCACCATCCGACGCGAAAAAGGCCACAGCATCGAAGCCGCCTGCGGCCAGCTCCGTCTCCAACAGGAAAAAGAACGCGGCCAGTACGCGTATGTGCGGTAGTCGTTAGCTGTCAGTTGACAGTTTTTAGTCGTCAGTTTCCAGCTGTCAGGAGTTGGTAGTTTTTGAGAATGGTAGCTCATGGGGAGGATAGAAACGTTTGAGGATCTGGACAGCTGGCAGGCATCCCGCGATGTCTGCAAAACAGTGTATCATCTGACCGATAGAGCGGAGTTGGAGCAGGATTGGGTGCTACGCGATCAGATGCGGCGGGCGGCCATTTCGATCATGTCTAATATCGCCGAGGGATTTGGACGCCATTCGAACAAAGAATTCATCCAATTCCTTACGGTTGCTCGGGGATCTGCTGAGGAGCTCGAGAGCCAGACCTATCTTCTGGAGGACCTGTACGCTCTTTCGAAAGACGATCTGGATCCCCTATTCAATCGGCTGGGAGACACCGTTCGCCTGATAAACGGACTACTTCGCTACCTGAGGCAGCTATCCAATTAATTGATATCTGGTACCTGCCAATAACCCGCTACCAACTGACGACTGGCAACTGACGACCGCCAACTGGCGACCGCCAACTGACGACTGCCAACTGGCAACTAACCCATCTCCAGCGTAAACGCCTCCCAGTGGTCGCCGCGGCGGACCTCGACGACGATGGCGTCGGGCGGACGGCCCCTGGGCAGCTCGATCCAGATCCGGCAGGTCTTTTCCTGGCCCGGGATGAGCCGTTTGGGCGCTTCCAGATAGTCGTGGGAAACAAAATTGGCCAGGTCCTGCAGCATGGCGACGCGGAGGCGAATGCCCCGGTCCCGGATCTCGGCCAGCCGGCTGGAGGCTTCATAGGCCCCGCTGCTCACATTGCCACCCAGCATCGCGGTGGCGGTCGACCGCTGGCTGGCACCGGCCAGGCCCGCCCGGGCCAGCAACTTGTCCTTCTCCGCCTCCACCAGCGCATCCAGCTCCTCCAGGCTCAGGATGGGCAAGCGTCGGCCTTCCCAAGTGCGCACCCGGACGTCCTCCGGGCCGAACGTGTCCACCGCCTGGCCGGCGTTTTTCCGGAAGACCACCAGACCCAGGCCGTAAAGCGACGGGGACTGGGTGGGGATCACCCCCGCATCCCGCGCGGCTCCGCCGCCCAGCAGACCCGGCGCGCCCGCGATCCGGTCGACCTGCTGGCCGGGCCCGGGCACGGGGTCCACGGACAGGTGCGGGGAATAACAGCCGGTGAAACCGACTGCCACCAGGGCGCAGGCGATCACCGAGACTCGGCCGAAGGCCGCCCATCGCTGAAACCGCTGGAACCGGATCATTAGAATCCGGTTTAGCCAGTTCACGGCGGGGGTCAACCCGGTCGCTGGCCCCTCGTCCGCCAGCCGAAGGGTGACGCCCGCAGGGCCTCGTTTGCCTGTTGCCGGCAAAGGACCGTACCGCGCTGCTTCAGCGAGCGCTTGTTGCCGTGAAACTCGCGGGGAGTGGCTGTTTCAGAACAGATCAACGCTTGCTGAAGCGGCGCGGTACGGCGGGTGTCATTGCGGGCGCTTGCTGAAGCGGCGCGGTAAGGCGGGTTGTCGTGGGGGCGCTTGCTGAAGCGGCGCGGTACGGCGGGAGGGACTCGGGCTACACCCAGTCGGGACTGGTCGGTTGTCCGGTTGCTCCGGCCGTTGGGTTGGCCTGTCGCCCCCGGGCGTCGCCTTTCGACTGGCTCATGGCCGGGAACAAGCAACGCCCCTACGGCAGTTATTCAACCCTCCGGCACAAACCCCAGGGCCTCTACCACCTGCGCCATGTCCTCGGCTACCGGACAGGTCAGTGCCAGGTCGTTTCCGGTCCGCGGATGCCGAAACCGCAAGGCGGTCGCGGCGAGCAACAGGCGGTCACAGCCGTAGCGCTCGTGGAAAAAGCGGTTGTGCACGGCCTGGCCGTGGCGCGCATCCCCGATGATGGGGTGATTGAGGTGCTTCAGGTGCCGCCGGATCTGGTGGGTCCGTCCGGTTTTCGGGCTCGCCTCAAGCAGGCTGTATCGGGCTGTTGGATACTTGTCCACCGGCTCCGGGATTTCGGTCCGCCCCAGACAGCGCCAGTCGGTGCGGGCAGGCTGCTCGGAGGCCTCCGCCTTGTTGTCGGCGTATTCCGGCTTGAGCGGGCGGTCGGTGGAGCCGGCGTCGGTTTCGGGCCAGCCCCGGACCACCGCCTGATAGGTTTTCTCCAACTGACCGGCGCGGATCTGCTCCGCCAGACCGGCGGCCGTTTCCGAATCTCTGGCAAAGACCAGCAGGCCCGACGTGGGCCGGTCCAGCCGGTGCACGGGGAAGACCGGTTGGCCGATCTGGTCGCGGACGGTCTGGAGCGCCACCGGCGTGTCGTTGTGCGACGCGAGTTTGGAGCGATGAACCAGCATGCCCGGGGGCTTGTGCACCGCGATCAGCCAGGCATCCTCGTAAAGAACAGGCAAGGTGAACGGGTCGGACGGGGCCATTTCCGCAGCCTGGAGGACCGTTATCCGCCAGGCAACGGTGGGAGTGGGTCCGCTGTCCCTGTGGTCGTATCGCGCTGCTTCAGCGAGCGCTTGTTGCCGTGTAACTCGCGGGCGGTCGCTGTTTCAGAACAGATCAACGCTTGCTGAAGCGGCGCGGTACGGCGGGTGTCATTGCGGGCGCTTGCTGAAGCGGCGCGGTACGGGGGGTTGTCGTGGGGGCGCTTGCTGAAGCGGCGCGGTACGGCGGGTGTCATTGCGGGCGCTTGCTGAAGCGGCGCGGTACGGGGGGCTATCCGGTCTGTCTGGAAAAAAAAAGCCCGCCCCGCATGAGCGGGACGGGCTGAAAGGGAATTCAGCTGAAGGCGCAGACGCCGGGCGTTGGGTCAATAACCGCCACGGTCGCCGCCACGGTCTTTGCGGAAGCCGCCACGGTCGCCACGGTCTTTGCGGAAACCGCCGCCGCCACCGCCGCCGCCGCGGGGACCCCCACGATCCTTGCGGAAACCGCCACGATCGCCACCGCGATCTCCGCCACGGTATCCACCGCCACCGCCGCCGCCACCGCCGCCGCGCGGCTTGCGCTCGGAGAGGGGAACCGCTTCCCGGATTTTCAGTTCGCGGCCCTCGAGATCGGAGCCATTGAGGCCTTCGATGGCGGCATTAGCCTCATCGTCATTCGGCATGGTAACGAATCCGAAGCCGCGGGAGCGGCCGGATTCATGGTCGACGATAACCTTGGCGGAGGAGACTTCACCATAAGCGGCGAAAGCGGCCTCGAGGCCTTCGTTATCGGTGGAGAAGGGCAGGTTGCCCACGTAGATATCCATGGAGGGATGTGTTCGGTCTTGGTCAGGCGTCATCGGGTAGACAAATCCCAAGCCGATGACGCGGAACCCGGGACCAGCCGCCATACCGTTAAGCCGGCATGCGCGGACGAAAAAAGAAAAGACGACGGCGTTCAACAAAGGCCCGGCTGACCCAGCAGCGGCGGGCGGAGTTCACGAAAAACAAACTTAAAGAAAATCAAAGGGCTTTTGGCCGGGACGGGGCAGGGTGCACCGAGTCGTCAAGTTTTCTCAATGACAGGTCACCCGCGGCATGACCAGCGGAATCGCACGAGCCTCACGCGATTTTTTACAGCCGCGGGAGCGTCAGCCCGCCGTCGGTCAGGATGACCTGGCCGGTGGAGTAGGGGAAATCCCCCCGGGCCAGGGCGGCGGCGGCTTTGCCCGTGTCATCGGGCTGACCCCAGCGGCGGGTCACGCAGAGTCCCTCGGCGATCAGCTTGTCGTACTTTTCGGCGACGCCGGCGGTCATGTCGGTCCGGGTGACGCCGGGCCGGATCTCGTAAACCGGGATACCGTACTCCCCGAGGCGGGCGGCGAAGAGCGCGGTGGTCATGGCCACACCGGCCTTGGCCACGCAGTACTCGCCCCGGTTGACGCTGGCGACGGTGGCCGAGATCGAGCCGACGTTGATGATGCAGCCCTGAAAGCCGTCATCGGCCTGCTTCTGTTCGACCAGCCAGTTGGCGGCGGCCTGGGTCAGGAAGTAGACACCCTTCAGGTTGGTGCCGATGACGTAGTCGAAGCTGTCTTCGGACGCTTCGAGGATGTCCTTCCGCTCCTTGGGGGCGACGCCGGCGTTGTTTACCAGCACGTGCAGGCGGCCGAAGTGTTCCCTGATCCTGGTCAGCATGGCAGCCCGGGCGGCGGCCGAACCGATGTCTCCCTGGCAGTAGATGACTTCCCCGCCATGCTGGCGGAGCGCGGCGAGGGGTTCACCGACGGCCGTTTCGGGCCGCATACCGTTGATCGCGAGGTCGAACCCGTCCCGGGCGAGGTGGTCGGCGACCCCGAAGCCGATGCCCCGGGAGCCGCCGGTTACGAAGGCGACGCGTCGTTGTTTCATGGATACGTGGGTTGAGTTTGAGAGGCGGCAGGCATCAGGCGAGGGCGGGCACGTCGAGCCAGCGGCGTTCCTCCCAGCTCTTGAGGCCGAGCTCGGCGAGTTGCACACCCTTGGCGCCTTCAAGCAGCGTATAGGGGAAGGGCTCATCAAGGACGATGTGTTTCAGGAACATCTCCCACTGGACCTTGAAGGCGTTGTCGAAGCGTTGCTGGTCGGGCACCTGGTTCCAGTTGTCGTAAAAATTGATGGGCTGGGGGATATCGGGGTTCCAGACGGGCTTGGGTGTGTTGCCGTAGCTCTGGGTCCAGCATTCGCGCAGACCGGCGACCGCGGAACCGCGGGTGCCGTCCACATGGAGCGTGAGCAGGTCGTCGCGTCGGACGCGCGTCACCCAGCTGGAGTTGAAGTGTGCGATAACCCCGCCCTCCAGCTCGAAGGTGGCGTAGGCGGCGTCGTCGGCGGTGGCCTGGTAGGGCTTGCCCGCTTCGTCGATGCGCTCGGGGATGTGGGTGGCCCCGAGACAGCTCAGGCTCTTCACCTCGCCGAAGAGGTTGTCGAGGACGTAGCGCCAGTGGCAGAGCATATCCACGATGATGCCGCCGTCGTCTTCCCTGCGGTAGTTCCAGCTCGGGCGCTGGGCGGGCACGTGATGGCCCTCGAACACCCAGTAGCCGAATTCGCCGCGCACGCTGAGGATGTCGCCGAAAAAGCCCGTGTCGCGTAGCGTCTTGAGCTTGAGCAGGCCGGGCAGCCAGAGCTTGTCCTGCACCACGCCGTTCTTCACGCCGGCGTCCCGGCAGACCTGGTAGATGTCGAGCGCGGTCCTGGAGTCCACCGCGGTCGGCTTTTCGCAATAGACATGCTTGCCGGCGGCGGCGGCGGCCCGGACGGCGTCGGCCCGGCGGCCGGTGGTCTGCGCATCGAAATAAATCGGATAGGCCGGATCGGTCATGACGCTGTCGAGGTCGGTGGTCCATTTCCCGACGCCGCTTTCCTCGGAGAGCTTCTTGAGCTTCACCTCGTTGCGACCGACCAGAATCGGGTCGGGCATGATGGTTTCGGTGGGGGAAACAGCGACGCCCCCCTGTTCGATGATCGCGCAGATCGACCGGAGCAGGTGCTGGTTCTTGCCCATGCGTCCGGTGACGCCGTTCATGATGATGCCGATGGTGTGGGTTTTCATAGGGAAGGTTGTGTGTTCGGGGTTCGGGGTTCGGGGTTCGGGGTTTCTGGTTTATCTCAAGCAATCTGGGTCATCTTGCAGGTGAGGGTCTTCAGAGAGGGATTCAGGATAGAGGCGACCTTTTCGAGGGGACTGCTTCAAGTAGCGTATAAAGCCGGCGGTCAGGTTTTCCGTCTTCACCGCAAGCAACCGGATTTCCTCGACTTCCTGCCTTAAATCAGGCTCTACGTCGCCAGCGATATAAAGGAGGCTCTGCACCTCAACGGCCGACCCTTTTGCGATGGACAGGAAATGCTGAAATTCCCGGTTTCCATCACGTCCAAATCCCTCGGCTATGTTGGCCATGATAGAAATGGCTGCCCTCAACGTCTGGTTCTTCAAGGACCAGTGCATTTCCAACTGAGGCTTTCGGAATAACGCATGGAGTGACTGATTCAATTCGCGGGCTGCCCGCCAGGCCTCGATATCCTCGAATCTGCTGATGCTGGCCATAGGTCAAAACAGTGAACGCCGAACGCCGAACAACGAACCATCAACTATGCACCCGGTACGCTTCCAGGATCCTCCCGAGATATTCATCCTGATCCATGGCCCAGTAGCGGTTGGAAAAGATCTCGACTTCGTGGTAGCCGGAGAAGCCGGTGGCTTCGACCCAGCCGCGGATTTCGGGTACGTTGATGACGCCCTCACCCATCAGGCCGCGGTCGTTGAGCATGTCCTCGGGGCGGTCCTTCCAGTCGCAGATGTGAAAGGAAAAGAGTTTGCCCGCCTCGCCGCAGCGGCGGATTTCCGCCTTCAGGCGATCGTCCCACCACAGGTGAAAAACGTCGACCGTGACGCCCACCCGGGGTGAGTCGATGGCTATGGCGAGGTCATTGGCCTGACCGAGTGTGTTCACCGCGGACCGGCTGTCCGCATACATCGGGTGCAGCGGCTCAATCCCCAGGTTCACGCCCGCGGCCTCCGCGTGCGGCAGCACCGCCTCGATCCCGGCCCGGATCTGGTCGCGCGAGGCCTCGAGCGACTGGCCCGGCGTCGCCCCGCAGACAAGCACGATCAGCGGTGCACCCAGTTCCGCCGCCTCGTCGATAATCTGCCGGTTTTCGTGCATGGCGGCGGCGCGGTCCTCTTTGTTCAACCCGGTAAAGAACCCGCCGCGCACATAGGACACGATCTCCAGGCCGGCGTCGCGGCAATGCTGCCCGGCCGCCTTTATCCCGTCGGGATGCGCCTGCGCGGCGTCCCGCCAGACCGTGATCCCGCCGACCCCGGCCGCCGCATACTTGCCCGCCGCGGTCGCGAGCGACCACGGCTTCGTCGTGATGGTGTGGATACAGAGTTGGGATAAATCCATGGAGGCTGGTTGCTGGAGGCTGGAGGCTGGAGGCTGGAGGCTGGAGGCTGGTTGCTGGAGGCTGGTTGCTGGAGGCTGGTATTAGAGTTTCAGATGCCGGATCAGGCCGTTAATCAATCGAACGGATGAGAGCAGATGACATCTAGCTGCCTCTAAGTCTGTTTCTTCAAAGCCGTGGATGTCCTGAAGTGTGTAAAGTTGGCTTTGCACTTCCCGGGCGGAGCCCCGGGCATAAATTAGAAACTTTAAAAAATCTTTGGAGCTTTCTCTGCCGAAACCTTCTGCAATGTTGGACATAATTGAAATTGTGGCGCGTCGTAGTTGGTCCTTCAGCGCCCAGTCATTTTTGGCAGGAGCCAGGTCGGTCAGTCGGTAGATCTCCTGATTCACCTTTCTTGCCTCCTGCCAGCATTCCAGATCTTCAAAGCTGTTCCAGGTTGTCATTTTTTCCTCCTCGTTTAGTGATTTTACTTCCAGCAACCCGTTTCCAGAAACCAGCGACCTCCGCGTTCGCAATCAGCGAACGCAATCCGTAAACCGGTAGTCCCTGCCTTCCGCCAGGCGGCCGGCGTAGAGGGCGAGTTCGCGGATGTGGTAGTCGCCCCACATGCTGGATTCGCCGTTGGCGACCCGGCTGCCCTCCGGGACATAATCCCAGCCGTTGGGCTGGTGGTAGATGGAGTGGAGGAGGAGCCCCTGGTGGTCCGGCGCGGTGGAAAGGTAGGGTTCGTCAAGCAGCGTATCGAGGACGGTCAGCCCGGCCTGGAAGTAGCGGTCGCCGTCCTCCCCGCTGCCCTGGGCCTTCAGGTAACGACCGAGCCGGAGCAGGCCCTGCGCGCCGATGGCGGCCGCGGTGCTGTCGACCGGCTCCCAGTCGTTGTAGGGATCGGCGGGCCGGTCGAGGTAGTCACCCAGCTTGTGGAGGTTGGGCGCCCCGCCGTCCCAGTAGGGGATGCCGTCGGTCGGCGTGTGATCAATGAACCAGTCGCAGGTGGCGCGCGCGGCCTTGAGCATCAGCGCGGTGATGGCTTCCCGGCCGCCGAGCGGTTCCAGGTCCTGATCGGACAGGCGGTCCAGCGCCTCCAGTTCCTCCGGATAGCCGCACATGGCCCAGGAGAGGCCGCGCGTCCAGGTGGTGAAGCCGCTGAAGCCCTGCTGGGCGTTCGGACACCGGAAGGCGCCGTCCCTGGTGTTGAAAATCGCCTCGTGCGCGGTGCGGCCCCACTCGTCGTAGCTGTCGCGGCCCTCGCCGTAATAGATATTGAACTCGGCATTGGTGCGCATGTGCTGGACCGCCCGCTCCAGCAGGTTGATCGGCTGGTCGTTTTCGGCCATCAGCACATGCCCGAGGAGGTGGCTGACGACGAGGGCGCGGCAGGTGCGCACGGTGTCGATGAAGCAGCTGTGCGGGCCGTTGAAGGAGTGGATAAACCCGCCGCCGGGCCGCGGCGTCCAACGGCTGGCCTGGACGGCGCCGGTGATCTTGAGCGCCAGCTCGTAGAAATGGCGCTCCCAGGGGTCCTCCGGAATCCGGCCCTCGTTCATGAGGCGCAGCAGATTGCCGTAGGTCGAGACGTTGTTGAAGCCGTGGTCGTGCACGCCGATGTGGCTCACGTGGCTGGCCATTTTTTCCACCGTCCGCTTACGGCCGAGTTCGAGAAAGGTGTCATCGCCGGTGGCGTCGAACTGGAGGACGGCGGAGCCGTACATGAAGCCCTCCGTCCACTCGGTCCAGCCGCGGGTAGTGTATTTGCCCGCCCAGGTGAAAACCGGTGTGCCGTTGGCCAGGTCATACTCCCTGTCGATGAGGAGGATCTTTTCTCCGGACAGCTGCCAGAAGCGTTCGCATTTGGATGCCAGATCGGCCGGGGTAAGGTCGGTATTGATGTTCATAATACAGAAGTGCGAAGGATTCAGTCCCGGGGAACGGTGATTTGGGGACCGAGGAAAACCGCGTTGAAGAACAGCCGCTGGGTGCCCCACCAGAAGGCGCGGAACTGGGGATTGTCGGCAAAGAGGATGGCCCGGCCGCGCCCGATACGCTCGACCAGCACCGAGGGTGCTCCGCGCAGCGCCTCAAGGTTTTCGGCCGACACATAGCCGCTGAGCAGCGGGTCGTCCGTGTAGGCAACCGGGGTGGCATACGGGTTGGCGGGTGTCCCGAAGATGAAGGTCTGCGTCCGGAAGACGGGCAGCCGGTCATCCGCATAGCCGAAGGCGAGCGGATGCGACCGGTCGAGGCTGGCCTCGAAGATGGCACCGCGCACCAGCCGGTAGGCGCGCTCCCGCCAGGCCCGGTCGTAGGGCAGGCGTTCCGGGAAACCGGTCAGGCGTTCCGCGGTGGTCGATTTTTGCGGGGCCGCCGGTTCGGGCGTGCGCTCCTTGAAATCGACCAGGCCGGCGTCTTTGGCCCAGCGGACGGCGTTCTCGATGGCGATGAGGGTACCGCCGTCGCCAGCCCAGGTTTTCAGGTGCTGGATGCCGCGCTCGGGGAGCGTCCGGTAGGAGCCGCCGGCCAGCACAATGACGGTGTAGCGGTCCAGGTCGGTCCGGCCGATCCGGTCGGCATCCACCTGGGTGACGGGCATGCCGACGCGGGTATCGAGCCCGTGCCAGACCTCGGCTGTGTTGTAGACGTCGGTCGATTCGCCGACCACCAGCAGGACCTCGGGCTTTTCGAGGATGCGGAAGGAAGGGCTGCCGAGGTCGATGCCCTGCGGGGTGAGGCCGGAGGTGAGCGCATGGACGGCCAGGCCTTCCCGGTTGATTGCGGCTTCCAGACGCTTGCGGACGGTATCCCGTTTGGCGGGCTGCGGGCCGAGCGTGATGACAGCGGTGCCGTAGGGCAGGTCGACGGTGCCGGAATCCGTTTTTCCGGTGAAGGGCGTACCCGCGATCCGGATACGGACGTCCGCCTCCAGAAGATCGTACAGCACATTGTAGACGGAGGCGGCCCCGGGATGGATGGCGAAGGCGAGGGCATCCTCGGGCAGGGTGTGCCACTGGGCGGTGGTCATTTCGCGGCCGGGCCGGGGACCGAGGAGCGCACCGTCGGGCTTGCGGCCGAGGCTGGCGGTCCGGCAGCCGAAGGCCAGCGGCAGCGTCCAGGTCGAGACGTCGTAAAAGATGTTCTCCTCGAAGGTCGTCCGCGTTTCGAAGAGGGCCCGGATGTAGCGGTATTCCGGCTGGGCGAGGGGAACGATGAAGCCGTGGTGGGCCGGGAATGTGGTGCCGCCGATGGTGACCGGCTGGGCCAGCCGGTGGACCCGGATCTGGTGTGCTTCGAGGATACGCACCAGTTCGCCCGCCCGCACGGGGTCGTCCGGTGCGTGGAACAGGAAGGCGCCATCGGGATCCTCGAGGCCGGCATCGAGCGCCTCCCGGTAAAAGGTCTGCAGGTGCTCGTTCAGGGGGGTCCGGCGGTCGGCGGTGGCCTGGATGGCGGTGAGGCTGGCCCGCACCTGGTTCCGGATGGCGTCGGCCAGCGTCAGCGGACCGTTGATGCTTTCCTGAACGATCCCGCGTGCGCTCGCCTGTTCAAAGAGCATGCCGATGGTGCCGTGCAGGTCGGGCAGGGTGGAGGCCTTGCCCATGTAGAAATCGTCGAAGCGCTCTTCGGTGAAATACAGCGCGCCGGCATCGTCGAAGGCCTGCGCCAGGTCGCCGGCGATTTCGCGGGTGAAGGCGTAGACGCTCTCCGGCGTCAGCGGGTGGTTGCGCGCCGGGATGCCCGGTTGGAAAAAATAGGTGCGGTCGGTCCCCATCTCGTGGACGTCGAAGAGCGTATTCGGGCGAAACCGGTAGAATTGCGCCATGCGCGCCCGCGTTTCCGGATGCTGGAGCGGCATCCAGTCGCGGTTCAGGTCGAAGCCATAGTAGTTGGTGCGGCCTTCGGGGAAGCGTTCGTCGTGCTCGCGATGGGCGGGGTCGGCATTGGGCACCCGGCCCCGGTGGTTGTTGGACCAGGCCGCGAAGCGGGCGATGCCGTCCGGGTTCAATGCCGGATCGATCACCACGACGATGTCCCGCAAGAGGGCCTCGACGTCCTGTGCCGTAGCGGTTGCCAGGTACCAGGCGACGATGGGCGCCGCGTTGGAACCGCTCGGCTCGTTGCCATGCACCCCATAGCCCAGGTAGGTGACGGCCGGCAGCTCAGCCGGATCGATGGCCATTTTATGGCGCGGGTCGGCCAGTGCGCGCCGGCGGCTCAGGATACCGTCCAGCTGCTTCAGGTTGTCCGGATGCGAGATTACCCACTGCTGCAGCGGGCGACCGCCATGGCTGGTGCCTACCTGCTCGACGCGTACCCGTGGGCTGGCAGCCAGGCGGTTGCCGTAGGCGACCAGCGCTTCCGGGGTGACATGCCGGTCCCCGGGCAGCCAGCCGAGCAGGGTTTCGATCGGCTCGGGACTGTCCGCGTAATCGCCCTCGGGCAGATAGGCGCGGGTGGTCTGGCCGTATTCCGGAAAAGCGGGGGTATGAACAACCGGTACCCCCGCCCCGAGTGGAGCGGCGGTGCCGACGAGGGCGGCAGCCATCAGGAGCAACAGTAGGGGACGCATGACAGGCAGGAAGCGGCGGAGGTACCCGCGGGTCAAAAGCGTTTGCTCTTCCGGAGGTGAACGATGGTGAAGCTGCAGTCTTCGACCGCCCGGTAGGTATGCTCCTGAATCGCATCAAACTGGACTGCCTCGCCGGGGTTGAGGCGATGGGTTTCGTGCGGCAGCTTGAGTTCGAGGCAGCCGGATTCCACCCAGCACAGCTCGTAGTCGTCGCGGTGGATCTCCGGGCGCGAATGGGCGGATCCGCGCCGTGCGGTAACCCGGTAGACCCGCAGGTTGCTGTAGTCCACCCGGCTGAAGTCCATGCCCCCCGACGCATAGGTGCGGGCCCGTGCCTTTTGCGCCGAGCGCGACTCGGCCAGCGCCAGCAGATCGGTCGCCGTCATGCCGAAGACCCGCGACAGCCGGTAGAGCGTGTCCAGCTCCGCCTTGCTCTGGTTGCGTTCCAGCTTGGAGATGACCGCGCTCGAAATACCCGACCGCTCGCTGACTTCGCCGATCGTCAGCCCCTCACGCTTGCGGATTTCGCGGCAAACCGAAAAATCGTAGGTCGGTTGCTCCGACAGGGGTTCAGGGGCATCGGGGTCACGCAGCATGGCCGTCAATCTGCATATCTTGTTTTCTCTTGCAATACAGATTGGTTAAAAATTTAGTTTTACGGAAATATGAGTTTTGCTGAAACCTTGTCCTGGTCCCGCCTGGTGCCGGTCGCCGTTCTCGACCGCGTGGAGGACGCGCTGCCGCTGGTCGACGCCCTCGCCGCCGCCGGCCTCAATCTGATCGAGGTGACGCTCCGCACCCCGGCCGCGCTGGATGCGATTCGACAGATTCGCAGCGAGCGGCCGGATTTCCTCGTCGGCGCGGGGACCGTTCTCGATCCGGAGACAGTGCCGCAGTTGGCGGATCTCGGCGTCCGCTTTGTCGTATCACCCGGCATCAATCCGCAGGTCGTCGAGTCCTGTCACAAGGCCGGTCTGCCCGTCACGCCGGGCGTCATCACGCCGACCGAAGTCGAGCAGGGGCGCGCGCTGGGTTGCGACGTCCTCAAGTTTTTCCCCGCCGAAGCGATGGGCGGGGCCAGGGTCCTCAAGGCGCTGGCCGGTCCCTACGGCCACACCGGCCTGAAGTTCATCCCGACCGGCGGCATCAATGCCGACAAGGCCAGGGACTACTGGGCGCTGCCCGCCGTCGCCGCCGTCGGCGGTTCCTGGTTCGTGGACAAAAAACTCGTGGCGTCGGGCGACTTTGCCGCCATTACCCGCCTCACCGCCGAAGCCCTCCAGGCGGCTCGGGGCTGAGCCGGATCAGGGCGTGTTTGAAAAGTCGAGATAAGCGGAAACTGTCTCAAGGCGGGGGATTACTGAAAAGGATTCAGGACGCGGACCCCGTCGTAGTCCTGCCCGGGGTTGAGGTCCTCGGAATAGAGCGTCTGGCAGCCAAGTTCCAGGGCCGCCGCAACAATGGTGGCATCCCAGGGGGAGATTTGAAACTGACGACGAAGGATGGTCGCCGAAATGACCAGTTCAGGGGTGATCGGCAGAACCGACGCCCACGTGCTGAGCTCCAGGGTCGCGTCGATGCCATTCTCGGAAATCCCGAGCGCCGGTTTGCGAAGGGCATTGGCGACAAATTCCTGTAAGACCTGAGCGGACAGGGCAAAGTCCCTGTCCAGAATCAAGCCCTCGGCGATTGTCCGTTTCTCCTTATCGGCCGGTGCGGACGAACAGGCGTAAAGCAGGATATTCGTATCCAGAAAGACCTCAGCGGTCATGCATTTCGTCTCGCTTCAGGGGAACCATGGGTCGCGCATTCGACGCACGCATGGCTTTCAGCAAACGTTTCAATTCGTTTTTCCGCTTTTCCCCGGTGGCCTCGTCACTTGTCTCCGAGGTAACGACTTCCAGGCCCCTGACCGCGAGTTCACGCAGGGTCGTGCGCCGCTGGGCGGCGACCACCTTCGCCCGATGCAATAACGCCTCGGGAAAATCGATGGTTGTTTTCATGTGAGCAACACTTACAGGAATATGGGTATGTTGTCAATCCGCCAACCGACAAACGTTGGCGGACAGGGGGGCGAAAACTTTCTCCCGGTAGAAAGCAAACGTATCGTGTGATAGGGACGCTCCAGGCCCCTCGGCCAGAATCATTTACCGCCCTTTAACCTGCCGTGAACCAGGGTTTCATACCCGCGCAGGCACGTCGGCGCGGCGCAAGCGCCGGCCCTACAGGACTGTGTTTCCAAACCGTCCTTTGCTTATTCCGTCACCTCCTGCCAGGCGGCGCGGAGGGCGCGTGTCATGCCGCCGGGGCGGTCGGGATCGGTGTAGCCCTCGAAGCCGGGAACGATGGGCGGCTCGATGAGATCCTCGACCGACCCGCCGGCCTGACGCGTGGTTTCGGCTTTGGCGAGCAGCGCGTCCAGAAAGTCGCGCATCTGGAGCAGGTCGGCGCGGCCTCCGGTGACCGGCCAGTCGGTGCCTGCGTGCCCGAAGATGAAGAGCGTGTCCTCGTTGAAGCGTTCGTGCACCTGTTCGAGCGTGTGCATCCAGCCCGAGATGCTGGCATCGTCGCCCTTGTCGATGTAGGGAGCCCGTCGGTTGAAAACCAGGTCGCCCATGTGCACCACGTTCGCCTTCTCGAAGAGCACGACCGAATCGCCGCTGGTGTGGGCGTCGCCGTAGTGCTGCAGGTGGAGGGTCTCGTCGGGAAAGGCCTGCTCCCAGGTCCCGGTGTAGACGTCCGCCGGGGGCAGGGGCAGGTCGGTGCCCGGGTCGGCGGCCGCGGCATTACGGGCCAGGGTCTGGACCACGTCGGCGTGCGCGATGGACGCCTTCGCCTTCGGTAGCAGGACGCTGTTTCCGCCCACATGATCCCGGTGATAATGCGTGTTGATGAACAGGTCGATGGACCGGCCCGACCAGCCGCTGGCCCGCTCCCAGAACACCTGCGCGCTTTCCGGGAACTGGCTGTCCACGACCACGAAGGTGTCCGCGCCGATGCACCACCCGATGGTCCCGCCGCGCATGGTGAAATAGCCCACGCCGCGCCGCAGCTGCTCGAAACGGTCGGGTCGGGTCAACTGGCCCAGCAGCCCGGGCCGGCAAAGGGAAAAAGCGCCGAGTGAAAGCGCGGTAGTCTGGAGAAACTGACGGCGGTGCATGGTTCAATGCCTAGCCTGCCCGACCCCGAAAGCCAAGGGAGGAAGCTGCGACTCCATGGAGGAGTCCCGTGCCGCGCCGCTCCAGCAAGAGAGGGAAAGGCGCCTCGTGGCCGCGCCTTCAGGCGTGGTTAGACGGCCGAAAAATAATCCTCCGCCCCGCGAATCGCCATCGGCCTCCGCTTCCCCGTTTCCGTTTGTGTCCGGGGGCGGCCTCCCTTTCCTTCCAAGCATGGGATCCGACTCGGCATTTCCGGAAAACGTGAACGGGCTGCTGCTGGACCTGAGCGGGGTTCTGTACGAGGACGACTCCGTTCTGCCCGGGGCAGCGGAAACCGTCGCCGCCGCCCGGGACCGCGGTCTCGTGCTCCGCTTCGTTACCAACACGGCGACCAAACCGGCCACCGCCATCCTTGACCGCCTCGACCGCCTCGGGATCCGCGCCCAGCCCGACGAACTGTTTACCGCGCCGCGGGCGGCCCGGGCCTGGCTGGAAGCCGAAAACCGCCGCCCTTTCTGCCTGATTCATGAGGCCCTCCGTGGTGAGTTCGCGGACCTCGACCAGAGCGAACCGGACGCCGTCCTGCTGGGGGACGCCCGCGACGACCTGTCCTACGCCAACCTCAACGAGGCGTTCCGGCTCTGCCAGGCCGGCGCCCCGCTCATCGGCATCGGGATGAACCGCTATTTCAAGGGAAGCGACGGCCTCATGCTCGATGCCGGGCCGTTCATCCGTGCCGTCGCCTGGGCGGCCGATACCGAGCCCGTCATCATGGGCAAGCCCGGGAAAGCCTTTTTCGACCAGGTGGTCGCCTCGACCGGTCTCCAGCCCGACGCCTGCCTGATGGTAGGCGACGACCGGGAGGGCGATGTCATCGGTGCCCACGATGCCGGGCTCCAGGCCTGCCTGGTCCGGACCGGCAAGTTCCAGGCGGGGGACGAGGCCGACCTGCCCGGCGGGGTCGGCGTCATCGACGGCATCGGCAGCCTCTTCACCTGACCCGGCCTACGCGTATCCAGATATTCATGACAACCGTATCCATCGACCACGACGCCTTCCGGATCGACGGCGAGCCCACCTACGCCGGACGCACCTGGCAGGACCACAAAATCGAGGGCCTGCTGATGAACAGCCGTATGGTCCAGGCCACCTTCGACGACCTGAACCCCGCCACGCGCCCGAAGTGGACCTTTCCGGATGGCGAGCCCTGGGACCCCGACCGCAACACCGATGCCTTCGTCGCCATGATCCCCGAATGGCGAAAAGCGGGGCTCCTGGCCGTCACGCTCAATTTTCAGGGCGGTTCGCCGAAGGGCTATTCCTCGCTGGACGAACAGGTCTGGGAAAACTCCGCCTTCGCCCCGAACGGCGAATTGCGCCCGGCCTGGCTGGACCGCATGGAGAAATGTATTCATGCACTGGATACCAACGGCATGGTCGCCATCCTCGGCTATTTTTATTTCGGGCAGGACAACCGGCTGGATAACGAAGCGGCGGTGCTGCGGGCCACCGACAACGCGACCGACTGGCTGCTCAGCCGGGGCTACGAGAACCTCATCATCGAGACCGCCAACGAGGCCAATGTCCGCTATCACCACGACCTGATTCTGCCGCCGCGCAACCACGAGCTGGTGCTGCGTATTAAGGAACGGTCGGGCGGACGCTGGCCGGTGGGGGTCAGCATGGGCGGGGGTCTGCTGCACCCCGCCAACCTGCTCGAGCACGAGGACGTGGTGTTCCTCCATGGCAACGGCCAGAAAGACCCGAACCGCATCCGCGAGATGGTCCGGCAGACGCGGGACGACCCGGCCTACCGCGGCCAGCCCATCGTCTTCAACGAGGACGATCACTTCGGCTTCGATCTGCCCGACAACAACTGCGTCGCCGCGGTCGGGAGCTATGCCAGTTGGGGTCTCTTCGACTGGCGGATGGAGGGCGAGGGCTACGAGGCCGGCTACCAGTCCGTCCCCACCGACTGGACCAGCAGCCATTCCCGCAAGGCGGGCTTTTTCAGGTTGCTCGAAGACATCACGGGCGGGTTGTGATCCCATTTCCGATAGCCGAACCGCGCCGCTTCAGCCAGCGGTCGCGACATGCGGGATCGGGTCTGCATCCCGCATTTCGGGTAAGCCCGAACTTCTCACCAGAATCGGGAAACAGGGCGGAAAATTATTCCGGTCGAGGGGCTTGCAGCATTTCTTCAAAATGCACGTCTGTGGTGGGGCGCAGTTTCCCGATTCTTTTCGCCCACATGCGCGATCTGCGGCGTTGTTGGGCTGGAAACCGCCCGGTTACGCACCTCAGTGCGCGCCCAGCCGGTTTCGCCCTCCGCCTTGCAGCTCATCCCATCTGGGCTTCATGAGAAGTCCGGGCTAGGAGTCGCTTGCTGAAGCGGCGCGATACGGCTGTTCGATTAGCGACCGTCAGCTCCTTAATTGTCGAAGTTGGGAATCGCCTGCTGAAGCGGCGCGGTACGGTTGTTCGATTATCGACCGGCAGCTCCTTGATTGTCGAAGTTGGGAATCGCCTGCTGAAGCGGCGCGGTACGGCTGTTTGCGTGAAATAAAGGCTCCTCCGATTCCGCAGCATGAATGAGCGTTGTTCCCCGCGGCCGTATCGAGCAGGGTTCCGGACATGAAGCGTTTCCTTCTTCGTTTGTTCGCGCTCCTGATCGCCGGCACCGCGACCGTGCCGGCCATCCAAGGCACCGATACCGCTGAACCCCGCGCCCGCGACCTGGGCATTCCCTTCGCCGGCACACCGGGCAGCCTGAATGCCATCACCGATGTAGCCGGTGTGCAGGTCGGCATGATCTCCCTTGTCTCGGATGACACTGGGCCGCATGCGGCGCGCACCGGGGTGACCGCCATCCTGCCCCGCGGGCGGACCTTCGATCCGGTCTTCGCCGGTTGGGCGGTCCTCAATGGCAACGGCGAGATGACGGGCACGCACTGGATCCGCGAGGGCGGCTTCCTGGAGGGCCCGGTCATGATCACCAACACGCTGTCGGTCGGCGCGGTGATGGATGGCGTGCTCAAGTGGCAGAATGAACAGCCGGACACCCAATGGCGCTGGGCCGCGCTGCCCGTCGTCGCCGAGACCTGGGACCATTTTCTGAACGACATCTACGCGCTGCACGTCCGGCCCGAACACGCGGTCACCGCCCTCCACGCCGCCCGCGGCGGACCGGTGGCCGAGGGCAACACCGGCGGCGGCACCGGCATGCGCCTCTTTCGTTTCAAGGGCGGCACCGGCACCGCTTCGCGCGTCTTCCGGATCGGCGGGACCGAACACGTGCTGGGCTGCCTCGTCCAGGCCAACTTCGGGCGGCGCGACAACCTGATGATTGCCGGAAAACCTGTCGGCCGCCTGATCACCAACCGCCAGCCGGAAACCGGTCCGCCGGCCGAAGACCCGGCCGAAAGCCCGGCGGGCCATTCGGTGATCGTGGTGCTGGCCACCGACGCGCCGCTGCTGCCGCACCAGCTGGAGCGCGTGGCGCGCCGCGCCGGTATCGGGGTCGCCCGGACCGGTGGCCATGCGACCAACGGCTCGGGCGACCTCTTCCTCGCCTTTTCGACCGCCAACCCGGGTGCGTACGAGGCCGAGCCGACGGTCCCGGTCACCGGGCTGGCTAACAGCACCATCGATACGGTTTTCGACGCCGCGATCCAGGCGACCGAAGAGGCGATCATCAACGCACTGGTCGCGGCCGAAACGATGACCGGTCGCAACGGCCACACCCTCCATGCCATTCCCCACGACCGGTTGCAGGTCCTCTTTGGCGGGGAGGACGACTGAGGACTTCCGCCCGACGCCAGCGGGGCTTGCACCCTGGCTATCACCCCTTCACCCTCAGAGGGTTTATGAAACCCGCCATCCCCCACCCAGCTGAGCGGATTGACCGACCCGACCCTCATTCAACCGCAGCCTTCGAGGCCCTCGGGTTCGCCGCCGGGACGCCTTGATCCTGTCACAGCCTCTCGCCGACGCACCGTTCGCCTGGGCGACCGCCGCGATGCCTGGCTCGAATTCCTGAGCCAACTCGGCTGGGCGGTGGCGCGTGAGGATGACCACTCCCGGCCCGTGCTCAATGCGATCGCGCGCCAGGATCTGGAACTCCCCGCCGACTCGCCAATACTGATTGGTAACCATGCCTGGGCGAAGCTGCGGGCTGCTCTGCCCGCGGACACGACTATCGCCGCCGCGGAGGCCGGCCTGCTGATCTGGCAACCGCGCGCAGCCCGGGTGGCGAACACGACTGCCGTTACCGCACTGACCCCGCGCGAATCCGAAATCTGGCGCTGGTTGGGGGTCGGCAAGTCGGCCGACGAAATCGCCCTCATCCTCGGTCGCAGCAAGCGCACCGTGCAAAAGCACCAGCAGTCGCTATATCGCAAACTCGGGGTGCGCCGCGCCGATCAGGCGATTTTCGCCCGCGAGCCATGAACCTGCCGCGTCTGAAGGAATTGACATCGTCCGACGAGCGCCAGGTCAATGGTCTGACGCGCCGGCTCGCGCAGGCCGGGGATCGTCAGGAACTGGCGGCTCTCTTTATTGACGGGATTGGCCGTTGCCTTCCCGGTGAGATGTCCGGATGGGGGGAGACCACTCCGGACTTCACGACGTTCACGGGCATGACGGTTTCGGAACCCTACTTCGACGCCACCCAACGCCTGATGGGACCGATCGCCGCCTACCTCGATCACCATCCCGCCCTGCGCGCGGTGGGCTGGTCGGGTGCCCGCAAGCGCCCGCATCGCATTTCCGACTTCGCCTCGTCGGGGCAATTCCGCGCCACACCGCTTTACCGGGAAGCCTACCGGCATCTCGATGCCGACCACCAGGTGGCCTTCAGCCCGGGCTGCTTCGACGGCACCGGCATCGTCATCAGCCTCAATCGCAAGCAGACGGACTATTCGGATCGCGAGTGCCAGAAGTTTCACATGCTCGGCAACCGGGTCTCTCAACTGCTGCACGACCTCACCGAGCGGCACCGCATCAACCGGCAGCTTCGGTTGCTGGAGGCGCGCTGGCCGCTCGCACCGGCCGGGTCGGACCGGCTCACGGCGGGCGAGCTGCGCCATCTTGGCCGCCTTGCCCGGCAGGCCCGGGCGGGCGACTCCCGGGTCGTCAACAAACCGCTTCGGGATACTCACCGCAAGGCACTCTACGCCATCATGGACAAGCTTGAGTTGGAGTCCCGGACGCAGCTCGTGGCGATCCTGCGCGAGTTGCGGCCCTGAACCTTCCCTCTGTTTTCCTTACGCAAATCCGGGGGTGGGAACGCACGCGGCGCGCCGCTATCCTACCGCACATGAAACCTCTTCGGCTCCTGCGCAGCCTCGGAATCGCCGCCTTCCCCCTCGCCCTCGCCGGTTCCTCTGCGTTTGGTCAGGTTGTGACGGACGACGATATCCCTGCTATCCTCGACGGCGGCACCGACAGTGTAACCGCCTACTACGAGATCGGTGAAGCGGCCAACTACGCGTTTACCCTCTCTCAGACCGGCGAAACCTTTTTCATTGTCGGCAACAACAACCCGCGCAACAGCCTTACCATAAAAAACGGTGCGGACGCGGACTTCGAATCGGGTCTCGTAACCGTTGGCGCGGGGTCTGACAGCACCCACAACAACTTCTACGTCACAGGAACCGGCACCACGGCCAGCAACACCGGTACTCTCCGCGTCGGCACTGGCGGATCCACCAACAACCTGTTGAGCGTGCTGACCAACGCCTCCGTCACCAGTGGCGGCGACGTCTACGTCGGCCAGACCACGGGCAGCGACCTCAACCAACTTGCCGTTTCCGGCGCAGCCACCTTGACCACCGCTGCCAACCGCGACGTCTATGTGGGATACCAGGGCAACTTCAACTCGCTGCGGGTGTCTTCCGGCGGGCAGGCCAACCTCAGCCGTCGACTGGAAATCGGCTACGCCGGCGACCTCAACACCGTTCAGGTCATGGGCTCCGACAGCCTGCTGGCCGTGGACAACCGCATTCAGTTCGGCAGAAGTGGCGGTGAAAACAACACCCTGAGCATCTCCAACGGGGGTACGCTGACCAATGGCAATGACGTCACGTTTTTTGGGGCCAACAACGCCATGATCATCAACGGCACCGGCTCGACAGCGACCCTCACGGGCCTCGACCTCGGCTTCAATGGAAGCACCGGCAACACCCTCACGGTGTCTGACGGCGGTCTGCTCGCGCTCACCCAGTCGGATGTCGCCATCGAAGCCGGCAATACGCTCCGCCTCGACGGCGGCTACATCGCATGGCTCGGCGACCGGACCACCAACTTCGAGTCCTTCATTACCAGCAACGCGGTCGAAATTTCTGATGGCCAGAGCGGCTGGAACATCGCTACCAGCGATGACCTGGCGGTCACTTATTTTTCCGGTGACGACACCGCCGCGCTCAATTTCTCCGGCTATGCTGGACTCGGCGATTACACCATCCTCGGCCCCCTGTCCGCCGTTCCCGAGCCGTCCGTTTTCGCAACCTTCCTGGGTGCTGGCGCCGTGGGCACCGCCGCCCTCCGTCGTCGGAGCCGTCGGACAGCCAGCCAACCTCAACGCACCGCATCATGAAATTAAAGACTCGTCTACTCGCCATCCTCGTAACGGCGCTGCCGTCCAGCGCCCTGGCTCAACTGTTGTTGACCGGTTCACTCACCGAAACGGAAATCAGTTTCACCCTTTCGGGCACCGTGCCTTCCGGCATTACTGAACCAGCACAAGACTTCGGCTTGATCTATATTGGGGTGCCCGGTGACAACGACTGGATCGATCAGTCCATCGGCGTCAGCACAGGATCGAAATCCTTTGACGGCACCATCGACGGCTGGAATGTCTCCGACGTCCTCGCCGTGACCTCCAGTTCGGCCGACTATGTGGCGTTCTCCAGCGGCCAGCATTTTGACTTCACAGATGGAGGCTCTGCCTCCGCCACGTTGCTTATCTCGGCAAATAACCCGGTCTTCCACCCGGAGAACGTTGTCATGGAGGACCTCATCGCCACATGGGGCTTCAGTGGCAGTCTTCCGTTTCCCAACAGCACCACCCAAATCGGCGCCTTCTCCGCGGTCCCCGAACCGTCCACCTACGGGGCGATAGCTGGGGGTCTGATGTTTTTGGGAACTGTTTATCTTCGGTCACGCAGGCGACCGGACACCGCCGCCTGACCCCTGCCCGGCTCTCTCTCCGGGCGCTCGCTCTCCTTGGGCGCGACTGCGTTTATCCCGGATTTCTCACCAGAATCGGTCGGGATAACACCATCACCCGGGAGCCCTGGGAAGAAAGGCTACAACCTCCCAGGTCAGGAGGATACAATGCCGCTTTCCCCGTTGCCGTGCAGGAGTCCGGGCTTCCGGTTGGCCATGTAGTAGAGCACCGGTACGGCCATGCGGCTGATGAGGAGCGAGGCGATTTCGCCGAACATCAGGCTGATCGCCAGCCCCTGGAAAATGGGATCGGCCAGGATCACCGAGGCGCCGACCACCAGCGCCAGGGCGGTCAGCAGCATCGGGCGGAAGCGGATGGCTCCGGCCTCGACCACCGCTTCGCCCAGCGGGCTGCCCTGCCGCATCCGCAGCTCGATGAAGTCAACCAGTTTCGCTCTGTCGTGGTTTTCTCGATACGGACCAGCTCGCTGAGCGGGATCAATGGTGCCTCGGGCTGGCCGGGCGCCCGGATGCGCAGCTTGAGCAGGTCGGCCGGCCGGCTGCGGCGGTCCCGGGGTACCTCGACCAGGATGTCCACGTCTTCGCGCTCTCTGGGCTGGTGCAGCAGGTCGACCGACCGGCCTGTCAGCGCGGTGGCCAGGGTGTCGGCCACCGTCTGCTCGGAGATGCCACTGAGGGCGGCTTTCTCTTCATCGATCAGGAAGCGGAGCTTGGGCTGCGGTGCTTCGACAAACCAGTCGACATCGACCACATCGGGATGGGCTTCAAAGGCGGCACGTATCCTTTCGGCCAGCGCCATCCGGTCCCCGCGTGAGGGGCCGTAGACTTCCGCCACCAGCGTCTGCAGAACCGGCGGGCCGGGCGGCACCTCGGCGACCGCAACCACGCCGCCGTGTTTTTCCGCGATGGCGGCGAGGTTCGGACGCACGCGCAGTGCAACATCGTGGCTCTGCGCCTGGCGCGCGTGGCGCGGCAGCAGGTTGACCTGCACGTCGGCGACCGTCGGGCCCTGCCGATTGTAATATTGGCGGACCAGGCCGTTGAAATTAAAGGGGGCGGCGGTGCCGGCGTAAACCTGGGTATGGCTCACTTCCGGCTCTGCCCGGACCGCGCGGGCCATTTCGGCCGTCACCGCCTGCGTCGTCTCGAGGGCCGTGCCCTCCGGCATGTTCAGGATCACCTGGAAGCTGCTCTTGTTGTCGAAGGGCAGCATCTTCACCTTGACCAGGCCGAAACCGACGAGGCCCATCGCGCCGATCAGCAGGACGACGATAGCGGACAGGAAGGCCCAGCGGGCGACGGCATGGGCGATCAGCGGATCCATCACCCAGTGGTAGAAGCGGGTGAACCAGTCCTGCGGCTCGACTTCCTGTCCGGATTCGTTGAGCCGGGTTGCCCCGTGACCGTGAAGCTTCAGCACGCGGGTGGCCGCCCAGGGCGTCACCGTAAACGCGATGATCAGCGAGAACAGCATGGCCGCGGAAGAACCGATCGGGATAGGCCGCATGTAGGGGTCCCATCAGCCCGCCGACAAAGGCCATCGGCAGGATGGCGCAGACCACCGCGATGGTGGCCAGGATGGTGGGATTGCCGACTTCGGAGACCGCCTCCATGGCGACGATGCGGAGCCCCCGGTCCCGGTTGCCGGGCAGCTGCAGGTGGCGCTGGATGTTTTCCACCACCACGATGGCGTCGTCCACCAGGATCCCGATCGAGAAGATCAGCGCGAAGAGGGTGATCCGGTTCAGCGTGTATCCGTACAGGTAGAAGACCAGGAGGGTGAGCGATCGGTCGGTGAAGTGGTGGAGGCGACGGGAGCGAACCAGGCCAATGTCAGCCGTCACCTGTCGACCCTGGTGCAGGCGGGGATCCTGGCGCGGCGAAAAGCGGGGACACGGGTGTATTACCGCATCGCGGATGAATCGGTGTTTGAACTGTGTCGGGTGGTCTGTGGGCGATTGCAGGCCGAGGAACAGGCGCTCCGGGCCGAGCCGCCCCGCGACTGGTCGATTTAACCCGAATGTTCGGTGTGAAGTTCGTGTAAGGCTACCCCTGACATTGCGCGAACGGACGGTTGTGGCCATGGGTAAGCTGTGGATCTGATCCTGCCGTTGAAGACAGCCCTGGCGGGTAACCGACCCGCCGCCATCGCCACCGTCGTCGAAACCTGGGGGTCCTCCCCGCGCCCGGTCGGCTCCTGGATGCTGTTGACGGCCGACGGCCTGGTGCACGGCAGCGTCAGCGGGGGCTGCGTCGAAGGAGCCGTCATCGAGGCGGCCCGGGCCGTCGCCGCCGGTCAGCCACCGCGCCTCCTGACTTTCGGGGTGGCCGATGCCGACGCCTGGACGGTCGGCCTGAGTTGCGGAGGCCGGATCCGGGTCTGGGTCCAGCGTTTCGATCCCGGCGATGCGGCCTGGTCGGCCTTTGTCGAGGCTCTGGAGAGCAACCGACCGATGGTGCTCTGGCAGTGCATCGATCCGGAGGCCCCCGAGCGGCGCTGCCTGGTCCCCGGCAATCCGGACGCTCCCGATCCGGGCATGGGCGAAGCCTCCGGGCTGGTCGAAGATCCGGCCGGCCGGCCCTGGTTTGGCCAGGTGTTTCCGGGGCGTGACCGGCTGATTCTGGTGGGGGCCTCGCACATCGCGATTGCGCTGGTCCGTCTGGCGACCGGATTCGGCATCGAGACCCATGTCATCGATCCGCGGAAAACCTTTGCTGCTCCGGAACGCTTCGATCCGCCGCCCGATTCGATTCAGGCAGTCTGGCCGGAGAAGGCGGTTCAGGCCCTCGTCCCGGACGCCCGGACCAGCCTCGTCTGCCTGTCGCACGATCCGAAGATCGACGACCCGGCGCTCGAGGCGGTGCGCGCCACCCCGGTTGCCTACATCGGTGCGCTGGGCAGCCGGTCCACCCACCGCCAGCGCCTGCGGCGGCTGGCCGACGCCGGTTGGCGCCGCGACGAACTTGCCCGCATCGACGGTCCGGCCGGCCTCGATATCGGGGCGCTGACCCCTGCCGAAATCGCGCTCAGTATTCTGGCGGCGGTGGTGCGTGCCCGCCGCGGCGGCCCGCGCTGGGGAGAAAAACCGTCATGACCGGTCCCGACTTGTTGACTGCCATCCTGCTGGCCGCCGGTTCCTCGAAACGGATGGGGAACCGCAACAAGTTGCTGATGCCCGTCGAGGGCAAGGCCCTCGTGCGTGTCATGATAGAGCGGATACAGGAAGCCGGGCTACGGAACATCATTGTGGTGCTCGGCCATGAAGCCGATGCGGTCAAACGGGCCCTGGCCGGGACGCCGTGTCGCTGGGTGACCAATCCCGATCCCGACGCAGGCATGGGCCGGTCCCTGGCGGAAGGCATTCGTCACCTGACGCCCGGGACGGCGGGGGTCCTGGCCCTGCCCGCCGACTTGCCGCACCTGCCTGCCGCCTTCCTCCGGCGGCTGGTGGACACCTGGCTACAGGATTGCTCGGCCGAACGGATCGTGGCCACGCGGTCGGCCGGCATTGTCCGGGGGCCGGCCGTGTTCGGCGCCGCCTGGTTTGAGGCCCTGGCCGCCCTGACCGGCGATGATGCCGGGCGCACGCTCCTGAAGCGAAACGATACGCCGGTTGTCCCGGTCGATTGCCCGGACCCCGCCTGGCTCCACGACTGGGACCGTCCGGAGGATCTGGATTAGGCCGGCCTCCCCGGTGTGGCCCCAGGGCGTGATTGGAAAGTGGTAAAACCCGGACCGATTCGACGGGCTTTTTTACGACGGCGTGCCGTGCTTCGACAAACTCAGCAACTCTGACAAGCGGCAGCCTTACAGAGGGGGTTCGCTTGTAGGGCCGGCGCTTGCGCCGCGCCGACGGGCTGGCGGGCGCGGATGCTCGGCCCTTTCCCCGATTTTTTCGTGGCGGGCGCGTTCCTCCGGAAAACCCGTTGCCTCGGCAGCGCGTTCCGGCAGGATGGTCGCCCCGTGGCCGATACCTACGCCATACTGTTTGTCTGCATGGGCAACATCTGCCGTTCGCCGACGGGTGAGGGCGTGTTTCGCCAGCGCGTCGAGGCAGCCGGGCTTGCGGATCGGATCACCATTGATTCGGCGGGGACCATCGGCTTTCACGCGGGGAGCCCGGCGGATCGCCGCATGCAGGCCGCCGCCCGCAAACGCGGCTACACCCTGACCAGTCGGGCCCGGCAGGTCCGCACCGAGGACTTCGACCGCTTCGACCTGATTCTGGCGATGGACGGGGAGAACCTCAGCTGGCTGGAGGCCGAGCAGCCGGCCGGCAGTCGTGCCGAGGTCCGGGCCTTCTGCAGCTTCTGTACCCGTCACGACGACCGGGCGGTGCCGGATCCCTACTACGGCGGGGACGCCGGCTTTGAGCGTGTGCTGGATCTGATCGAGGACGGGACCGACGGCCTGCTGGTACACGCCCGGGCGGCACTGGAACAAAAGCCCTGAACCATGGCCGGCACGGGCAACGAACGTTGGGCTGCGGTGGCCCGATCGCTGACCGAGCAAACCGGAGAAGCCTTTGACCTCAATTCGGTCGAGCCCGCCGCCGGCGGCAGCATCAACCAGGCGGTGATTCTCCATTTCCGGAAACAACCGCCCGCTTTCGTCAAGTGGCAGGCCGGGGGCGATCCGATGCCCTACGAAACCGAGGCCGATGCCCTCAACGCCATCCACGCAACCGACACCATCCGGGTACCGGCGGTTTACGGCCAGGGCAGCCTGGATGGGGGCGGTTGCTGGCTGGCGATCGAATGGCTCGACCTGGGCGGACGGGGGGACGGCGGAGCGCTGGGCCGCGCCCTCGCTGCGCTCCACCGGGTGGAGCAGACGCGCTTCGGCTGGCACCGCGACAACGTCATCGGGGCCACGCCCCAGCCCAACGGCTGGTCGGATGACTGGATCGCCTTTTACCGCGAGCAGCGCCTCGAGCATCAGTTCCGGCTGGCCCGGAAGAACGGCCTGCGTATCCGGGAAAGCGATACGTTGCTGGAAACGCTCCCCGTCTTTTTCGAAAGCTACACCCCGCAGCCGTCGCTGCTGCACGGCGATCTCTGGGGCGGCAATGCCGGCTTCCTGACCGACGGCACGCCGGTCATCTACGATCCGGCGAGCTATCAAGGCGACCGGGAGGCGGATCTCGCCTTTACGGAGGTCTTCGGCGGATTTCCGGACAGCTTCCAGGCAGCCTACCGCGAGGCCTGGCCCCTGGACGACGGCTACCGGTATCGAAAAACCTTATACAACCTCTACCACATCCTGAACCACTTCAACCTCTTTGGCGGTGGCTACGGCAGCCAGGCCGAAGGGATGGTGCAGGAGCTGTTGCGGAACCACTGATGGGTGAAAAGGAACCGCAAATCGGCGCAAATCTCCGCAGATAGATATTTCCATGTGCGAAGATCAGCGGAGATTAGCGGTTACCTAAAAACAGGTTTTCCGCCGCCCTTGGTCTGGCCGTGGCCGTAGACCTGGTACTTGTAGGTGCACAGCTCATTAAGCCCCATCGGGCCGCGCGCGTGCAGGCGGTCGGTGGAGATCCCGATCTCGGCACCGAGCCCGAACTCAAAGCCGTCGTTGAAGCGGGTGCTGGCGTTCCAGAAAACGGCGGCACCGTCGACCCCGTTGAGGAAGGTGGCGGCGGTCGCCGCGTTCTCGGTGACGATCAGGTCGCTGTGCCCGCTGCCGTGGCGGTTGATCTTGCTGACGGCGTCATCCACGCCGTCGACCAGACCGACGGCCATCACCAACGCCAGGAACTCCGTGTCGAAGTCATCCGTGCCGGCGGACACGCAGGGAATGCCGGCCTCACCGAGCAGCCTGGCGACCTCGGGCGTGACGCGCAGCTCGACCCCCCGGTCCACCAGGGCCCGGGCGACCTCGGGGAGCAAGGCATTCGCCACGGACCGATCGACCCACAGGGTTTCGGCGGCGTTGCAGACGCCCGTCCGCTGCGTCTTGGCGTCAACCGTCAGCGAGACCGCGCGCACGGGATCGGCGTCCCTGTCGAGGTAGACGGCGCAAATACCGTCGTAATGCTTGATCACGGGGATGGTGCTGGTCTCCACGACAAAGCGGATGAGGCCCTTGCCGCCCCGGGGAATGATGCAGTGCACGTCCTCATCCCGGGTCAGGAGGGTATTCAGCGCCGACCGGTCGGTGGTGGGGATGAACTGGACCCCGGCGGGATCGACGCCTTCCGCCTCCAGCGCCTCCTGCACGATGCCGGCCAGACAGGTATTGGAATGAAAAGCCTCCTTGCCGCCGCGCAGCACCGCCGCATTGCCGCTTTTCAGGCACAGGATGGCGCAGTCGACCGTTACGTTGGGCCGGCTTTCGTAAATGATGCCGATCACGCCGATGGGGACCCGCACTTTGCGGATATCCAGACCGTTCGCCGGGGCCAGGCGCTCGAGTTCAACGCCGACCGGATCAGGCAGTGCAAGGACCTGGCGCACCCCGGCGATCATGGCGTCGATCCGCTCGTCGGTCAGCCGGAGCCGGTCGGTCTGCGCGTCGGTCAGCCCGTAGCCGGGCGCCGCCTCGATGTCGCGGGCATTGGCCTCCTGAATCGTGCCCCGCCGCTCATGCAGGCCGCTCGCCAGCCGCGCAAGCACCGCGTTTTTCCGCCCGGCCGGCAGCGCGGCGAGCGAAAACGCGGCTTCACGGGCCCGACGGGTGATCCCGCGGACCAGAGCATCCAGGTCTTGGGGTGTGGCAGTGGAGGCGGTGGCCATGCGTGTATTCCGTAGCCGTTTCCGCCTGCCGGGGCAATCGGACAGTTGTATGGGAGGTTGGATGCTGGTTACTGGCGGCTGGTTGGTCAGTTGGTCAGTTGTCAGTAGTCAGTTCCTACCGATCTACACGGGGGAACGAAACAACAACCGACTGAACCTCACCGACCACCTACTGCACAACTGACCACTGACGACTGACCACTGACGTTCACTCGGGGCTGATCATGGCCAGGAGTTGCTGGCGGCGGTCGGTCAGGCCGGTGTTACCGGCGGCTTCCAGGCTGTCGCAGCCGAAGGCTTCGACGGTGTAGCTGGCGGTGACGGTGGCCCAGAGCATGGCCTGCTTGATGGAGCGGAAACCGGTGTCGCCGGCCGAGGCCAGGCAGGCGGTCAGCGCGCCGACGAAGCTGTCCCCCGCGCCGGTGGGATCGCTGACCTGGGAAACCGGGAAGGCGGGCAGGCTGAAAAGGCCGTCCTGATGGAAGAGGATGGCGCCGTGCGAGCCCTTCTTGATGATGACCGTTTCGGGCCCCATCTCCTGGAGTTTGGGGCCGGCGGTGAAGAGGTTGTTGGTGCCGGTCAGCATCTCGGCCTCATCGTCATTGAGGACCAGCAGGTTGAGCCTCGGCAGAAGCCGCAGCAGCTCGTCCTTCATGATATTGATCCAGAGGTTCATGGTGTCCGCCACGACGTAGCGGTCCTTGCCTTCGGTCTGGTCGAGCACGTGGTGCTGCAGATCGGGACCGATGTTGGCCAGCAGGATGTAGGGCGTATCCTGATACATCTCGGGCAGGTCGGGCCGGAACTTCTCGAAGACGTTCAGCTCGGTTTCGAGCGTGTCGCGGTCGTTGAAGTTTTCGTGGTACCGGCCGGACCAGAAAAAGGTGGGCCCGGATTCGTCCTCCTGCAGCCCGGTCAGGTCGATCTCGCGGCGGGCGAGCCGGTCGCGCGAGTCGTCCGTAAAGTCGTTGCCGACGATGCCGACGAGGCGGGTCGGCGCGTAGAAGCTGGAGGCGAGGGCTGCGAAGGATGCGCTACCCCCCAGGATGCGTTCCCCCTTGTCGGTGGGCGTGAAGATGGTGTCGTAGGCGACCGAGCCCACCACCAGGACGGGGGCGGGTAGGCCGGCATGTTCGGATACGGGGATCAGGTCAGGCATAATGAAGCGGGTTCAAGCGGTGACGGAGAGGGTGGTGACCATGAGCGTCTGGTCATCCACTTCAATGGTGATGGTGTAGTCACCCGCGGTCTTGAACCGCAGTTGGTGTATGTCGTTGATGAGGTTGATGCGGTGACCGGGGCTCCGTGATTCGAAGCTCCGGTCGACCACGATTTTCATGGATTCAGTAGGCAGGCCGATGCTCATCCGCAGCTGGTGTTTCCCGACCGGCACATCGGTGATGGTCAGGAACCAGATCATGCGCGGATGCACGGAGGGAAACCGCGCGGCGCGGATACTGGAAAAGGTCCCCAGGATCGTGTGCTTGCCGCTGTGCGGATCGACGTGAATCCCGTCGCAGGTGAGGAAGGCGATGACCTGGATGGGGGACGGCATCGGGTTCGGCTGTGCAAAGAAAACCGCCGGCAGGAAACCGACGGGCAGGGGCCATTGTTGGACGGATCGGTTTTGACACAACCCGTTTCTCCGGAGTGGACGAATCCGAGGCTGGAGTTGCAGGCGGGGCCCGGTGTCGCAGGGTAGGGGCCATGGCAGAGGCACTGTTTGTCTATGGAACCCTGATGGCGCCCGAAGTGATGGAAGCCGTGGCCGGCTATCTGCCGGCTTCCACGCTCGCACAGGTGAACGGCTATGCCCGCTTCCGTCTGGTGGACCGCGACTATCCCGGGCTGGTGAAGGAGGCCGGAGCGTCCGCTGAGGGCCTGCTTTACCGCGATGTCACGCCGGAGGCGGTCGAGCGGGTGGACGCTTTCGAGGACACCTTCTACGAGCGGCAATCCGTGACAGTCCAGCCGCTCGACGGAGGCGATCCGGTCGAAGCATCGGCCTACGTGGTGCCGTTTCTGGCTGCCGCCGAGCTGGTGGACCCCCGCCCCTGGGATTACCAGCACTTCCGGGAGACCGTCCTGCCGGTCTACGTCGACCGTATCCGCAACGCCCCGGGCGAGCGCCAGGGTTGATGTTGCGGCTGATCGTGAGCAGTTCGGGTTAGCCTTCCTGCGGGCGCAGGGCACAGGGCTCCTCCGCGAATTCGACCTCGGCGGTGATGTGGGCGAAACCTTCGGCTGTCTGCAGGTCCCGGATGGCCTGTTTGGCCGCGTGGTAGGTGTCGAGGTCGGCACCCGCGGGGAGCACGGCGTGCAGCGTCAGTACATCCGCCTCCCCGTCCAGCGACCAGACGTGCAGGTGGTGGAGCGAAGCAATGGCTGGATCATCCAGCAGTCGGTCACGCAGCGCCTGCGGGTCCCGGTGCTCGGGGGCATACTGAAGAAAGAGACGCACCAACCCGCCCAGCCGGCGGAGGACATTGACCAGGATAAACCCGGCGATGCCGAGGGCCAGCAGCGGGTCGATCCAGGTCCAGCCGGTGAGGGCGAGGAGGATGCCTCCCACCAGCACCGCGGCCCAGCCCAGGACATCCTCCAGCAGGTGCCAGGAGATGATCTCGGCGTTGGCGGACCGCCCGCCGCGGGCCGACCAGGCCGCGGCTCCGTTGACGATTACGCCGAGGCAGGCCAGTGCGATCATACCGCCGGCGTGCGGGGTGGCTGCCTCGCCGAAACGACGCACCGTCTCCACGATGATGGCGGCGGAGCCGGCGGTCAGGATCAGCGCATTAATCAGCGCCGACAAGAGCGTCAGCCGGCGCTGGCCGTACGTGGCCCGGCCCGGATCCCTGCCGGCCCGGACCGCCGCTTCCGACTGGCGGGCGCGCCGTTCGGTCCAGAGGCCGAAGCCGATGGAGCCGGTGTCGCCCAGGTCGTGGACCGCATCGGCCAGGATGGCGACACTGCCAGTCAGCAGCCCGCCCACCAGTTCGATCCCGGTGAAGGCGGCATTGAGGACAAAGGCGCGCTTCAGGCTGGTCCGGTCGTCTCCGGAAGTGCCGTGGGCATGCCCGTGCTGGTGTGCGTGCGCCATGTCCTTATCCTAGCCGGTTTGCTCCCCGGCATCAAAACGATGGATTGAGGCCAATAGAAATCAGCGTCGACCGAAGACCTGCAGCGCCTTGGAAACCGCGCCGTCGCCATAGCCCGAAAATCTCATGAAGAAAGGTATCGCGGGGCGCTTAAGCCACTGATAGTCAGTGAGGTGCAAACAAAAACCAAAGCACCCCGCGATGCATCAATACGATCAGGAAGAGTTTGGCTTTTCAA
>JBNPEH010000017.1:0-53747 GCA_051117635.1 Opitutales bacterium
CGGTCCAACAACGACAACTGGACCTGGAACCTGAAAGCCGAACTGCTCACCGAGTTCGATATCGGCGGGGTCCGCAACAAGATCCTGACCGGTGCCGAGCGATATTACGACGAGTGGCGTCAGTTCCGTGATCAGCCGTACTTCATAGATGATTTCACCGAGCTTGAATTCTTCCGGGATTTCCTCGGTGGCTACGACCTGGCGGCTGAACTCGCCGGTGACACCTCGCAACAGGCGCTCGCGCCGACCCCGGGCAACCCGACCAGCTTCGGCTGGGATCCGACCAATGTCCGAAATCAGGGCTTCCCCGATCCGGATACACTCTATGAGGACCAGGTACCGGCCTACACCCGCAAGACGGGCAGCCGGTCAGACTTCTGGCGCATCCAGGAAAACGAACGGGACAGCTTCTATGCCTCATGGAACATCTCGGCTTTCGAGGATCGTCTGAAGGCCATGGCTTCCATCCGACGGGAGGAATTCCAGTCCCGTCAGGTTCCACAGGATACGAAAATTCCGCAGGATGTCAGTATTGTGCTGGAGGACACCGTTCCCGCTTTCGGAGCCGTCTACGAATTGACCGAAGGCATCTCGCTCTTCGGCAACTTCAGCCGCGCTTTCAACGTCAACTGGAGTTCCTCCGCTCGCGTGGGACCCGATGCCGTGGAAGACCTCCGTACCGAAGCCGAGAAAATCGCGGGCGGTAACCCCATCGAGTCCGAAGGGTTCGATGTTGGTCTCAAGTTCGACTGGGATGCTGTAGGGTTGAACGGTGCGCTCTCGTACTTCGACAACGAAGAGGACCGGGGCAACGTCCGGGATGACGAAGCCACCGAGAATGATCCGCGCAATTCCGACGGCCTTGAGCGGGTGACGCTCACGTCGCCCGGCGGTAAGCGCGGTGCGGAAGGCTTCGAGATCGACCTGTTCTACACGCCGATTCCGGAGTACACCATTATGTTCTCCTATGGCTACATCCCGGATGCCGAGGTCACCGAGGCCGGGCCCAACGGAGAATTCGCCAACGAGGTGGGCAACCGCGTGGCCAACATCCCCGAGCACGACCTGGCCATCTGGAACCGCTACAGTTTCCTCGATGGCGCACTCGAAGGCCTGCAGTTTGGGATTGGTTTAAATTACCAAAGTGAGCTGAAGATCAACACCAACCCGATCTGGGACGGTATTGAGATCTCTCCCCGAACCGTGTTCGACGGTATGATTGCCTACGAGACCGATGTCTTCGGGCCGACGACCCGTATCCGGCTCAACGTGAACAACATCCTCGACGAGGAATACTTCCAGCAGGCCTGGATCCCCGGCCGCGGCCGAGAAATCACGCTTACTACGAACATCCGTTGGTGAGCCTTCAAGGCATTCGTCTGAACGGATCTCAACCTTTCGGGGCCGCGGCACACGCCGCGGCCCTTTTTGGGTGTCCACACAAGAACAGGCCGCGCACGTCGACACGGCGTCACAGCTCCACCCAGTCAGCCAATCACGTGGCCGCGCCTTCAGGCGTGGTGGTGCGCCTCTCCGTAGGGCTGCCGCTCATTCCTCGAACCATGGGCTTGTCGAATGGCGGCACCTGGCGTCGCGAGGCAGCGCTGAAGCGCAGCCCTCCCAGTGCCTGCCACAGGCGTGATTCGCCGTGAACCGAACCGCAGATCGGGCCGATTGTCGCGGTGGGGAATAGGTCTATTCCATTAGTCCCGACCTCCTGGAGGGTCGGCCTCCGGGCGACCGCCGCGCAAAGGGTCCCGATCGCCACCCTTCATCCGCTTCGCATCCTTTTGCGCCTGGGCGATTGAACCCAACCCCAAGTTTCCCTCCAGCCCGGTTTTTGCTCGGGAACTCCGCCGTTCCCCTCTTTTCTAGGAGACATGCGCCGTTACCCCTGCCTGATCGCTTTGCTGACGCTGGTCACCGCCCTCAACGGCCAGTCCTACGAGACCCGGGCGACCTGGGACAGCCCGACCGGCGGCGACGGTTTTACAAAAATCCCGGCCGAGGCCAGCGGGCTGACCCTGATCAACGCCTACGACGACCCCGCGATGTGGACCGACCGGTTCCTCGAGCACGGCTTCGGCAGTATCGCGACCGGCGTGGCGGTCGGCGATATCGATGGCGACGGGTTGCCCGACCTCTACCTCGTCCGACGCGCCGGACCGAACGCGCTTTACCGCAACACGGGTGACCTGACCTTCGAAGAGGTCACCGCCACCGCCGGTGTGGCCGGGGACGATGCCTGGAACAACGGCGCGACCTTCGTTGATATCGACGGCGACGGTGATCTCGACCTCTACGTCTGTTACCTCGACGCACCCAATGCGCTCTATGTCAATCAGGGCGATGGCACCTTCACCGAGGAAGCGGCCGAGCGGGGGCTGGCCATCCACAGCAACACCGTCATGGCCGCCTTCGCGGATGCCGACCGCGACGGTGACCTCGACGCCTACCTGGCCACCAACCGGCTCGACGCGCAGGTCCGCGAGGGCGAGCCCGACTATTTTCTGGTCAATCAGGGCGATGGTACCTTCGTGGACCGCACCGAGGAGGCGGGTTTTTCCGGCAACTGGCAGACCTTTGTCGGTGCCTGGTGGGACTATAATGACGACGGCTGGCCCGATCTTTATGTCGCCAACGATTTTATCGGACCCGATTACCTGTATCGAAATAATCAGGACGGTACCTTTACCAACGTGGCGGAGGAAGCCCTGCCGTCGACCTCCTACTACTCGATGGGCGCCGACTTCGGGGATATCAACCGCGACGGGCGACTGGATTTCCTCGTCTCGGACATGTATCCGCGCGATTTCAGCCGCTTTCTCCTCAATCACGCCGAATTGTACGAGGCCCAGGGCGATCAATTGCGCAAAGCCACACCGCAGATCATGCGCAACAATCTCTTTCTCAATGCCGGGCAGGGAACCTTCACCGAAACCGCCTGGCTGGCCGGTGTCCACGCCACCGACTGGACCTGGGCCGTCCTCTTCGGCGACCTCGATCAGGATGGCTGGTCCGACGCCTACGTCACCAACGGCATGTTCCGTGACTTCATGAATTCAGACGCCATCATGCGGATCAGCCGCATGCGCGGGACGCGCGGCAACGTCGTCTGGAAGCGTCAACCCGAACTCCGGGAGGCCAACCTTGCCCTGCGCAACACCGGCGACCTCGGGTTTGTCGACAAGGCCGTCGACTGGGGGCTCGCTCACATCGGGATCTCCTTCGGGGCCGCCCTCGCCGACCTCGACCGCGACGGCGACCTCGATGTCATCGCCTCCGAATACGAGGATACGCCGTTGCTGTACCGCAACGATCAGGCCTCGGGGAACAGCCTGCTGGTCAGCCTGCGGGGGCCCGGGGCCAACACTTTCGGCATCGGCGCCCGGGTCACCGCCCGCCTGCCGGATGACCCGAAGCCTGTCACCCGCGAACTCGCGCTGGCCCGCGGCATTGTCTCCGGCCAGGAGCCGGTCCTGCATTTCGGTCTCGGTGACGTGGATATTGTATCCGAATTAGTGATACGCTGGACTGACGGCCGGGTGACCCGCCTTCGCAACGTGCCGGCCAATCAGTGGATTTCGGTGGACCACCCCGGACAGACCGCACCGTTCATGCAGCCCATGCGGGACCGGGCGCCCTACCGGCGCGTCGAGGCGACGGTGCCGGAGCATGCCTTCGAGCCGGTGCCGGGCGAGGTTCGCGACCGGCCGTTGCTGCCGTTCCGGCCCCTGGCGCAAGGGCCCGCCCTGGCTGCCGTCGGGGACAACCGGTTGCTGGTCGCCGGCGACAGCGCCAACCCCGGCTACCGTCTGACCGTGTCGGAGGATGGGTCGGTTTCCACCCGGGAATTGCCCGCCTTGCGGGGGTCGGGATTCGCTGAGGTCGCCAGTCGGCCCGACGGCTCGGCGCGCTACTGGCTGGCCGGCGACAGCACCCAACTCGAACAGGCGGACCGGTGGGTGGATGTCGATCCACAGGGTGGAGTGACCCTGTCCGAGGTGGCTGGCAGCTTCGGGCAACCCGGCTGGGACGACGCACGTCCCGCCGATTTCGACGGTGACGGCGACCAGGACCTGCTGGTCTTTGCCCGCGGCACCGCCGCGGCCTATCCCCGCGGCCCGGGCGCCCGGCTGATGGAACGAACGGAGGACGGTTGGGAAAACGCCACCGGTCGGCTCGCGCCTGGCCTGGCCGACTCCTGGCGCATCCGTGATGCCGCCTGGGGGGACCTGAACGGCGACGACCGCCCGGACCTGGTTCTGGTTGGGCCCTGGCAGGCACCGCGCCTGTTCCTGAACCGCCCGGAGGGCTTGGAGCCCGTGCCGCTCCCCGATGACCTGTCCGGCCTCTGGCGCAGTGTGGTGATCGCCGACCCGGATGATGACGGCCAGCCTTCGATTTTTCTGGGCAACCTGGGTCAGAACACCCGTTACCAGCCCACGCCTGACCAGCCTTATCGCCTGCTGGTGGGGGATTTTTCCGAAAAGGGCGAAACGCATATCCTCGAAGTCTATCAGGACGAGGACGGGCTCCGCCCGTGGCGGGGGCGGTCCGAGCTGCTGGACAGCCTGAACTCCCCGTCCTTCGCGGGGCGGATGGTGCGCCAGTTCCGGACCTTTGAAGCCTTTGCGGAACGAACGGTCGACGAGCTGTTTCCGGCTGAAATCCTGGAAGCCGCCACGCCCTACCGCGTCACCGAGGTGCGGAGCGGTGAGCTGCGACGGGACGGGGACGGCATCTGGGCCTTCCATCCCTTTCCCGGTCTGGCGCAGGCCGGGCCGGTCGACCGGATCGTGGTCGCCGAATTCTCGGGCGACGGAAAAACGGACCTGTTTCTGGCGCAGGGCAGTCGCGAGGCGGATCCCGGCACCGGCCCCTTTGTCGGGGCCTTGAGCACGCTGCTGGTGCAACAGTCGGGTGGCACCTGGGCGACCCCGCTGCCCGGCGAAACCGGCCTGATGGTTCCCGGCGACGCGCAGGACGCCGCGATTTTGTATCCAACAGGTGGGGACAAACCCTGGCTGGTGGTCAGCCGCTACGGCGCCCGCCTGATGCTCTTCGCCCCGACAGGGCAGTGATTGAGCAACCGCAAAGCCGCCGGGGGTGGACAGGACCTGCCGAGTATCCGGGCCTGCCTCGATTGCCACAGCGAGCCGCACGCTTCCGGGATCATCCTGGATACGCCGGTCAACGCCGCAACCGTTCGGTCCGCCTGTCTCGACTGCCACATGCCGAACAAGGCCAGCACCGGCATCGTTTTACAGGAACGGGACGGGAGCAAAATGAACATTTTTCTCCGGACGCACCTGATCGAAAGCTACCCGGAAATCAGCGCGGCAATCCTGGAGAAAGAACGCTGATTTGCTGATCTTTCCGAACAATTGCCCGTTCGGTGGGTCGTTTCTACCATTGCTTTGCCTGGGGCTGATAACACCCTGTCAAAAGTACCCCTGATTGCATAACCACCTCTTATCCGATGATGGTCACGAAAACCCCTCACCGAATCATCCTCTGCTGCCTGGCCGGCCTCTGTGCCCTGAATCAGGGGCTGGTGATGGCCGACGAAAAGCGCGCTGTCGCCGCCGAGCTGGAGCCACTGTTCCGCTGGAACAACGAGATCCTCAACGCCATCCGCAATTCGCGCACCGCGCCGCCCATGGCCGCCTACAAGCTGGGCAACATGCACGCCGCCATCTTTGACGCGGTCAACGGCTTCGACCAAAAGTACGAAGCCTACATGGTGTCGGAACCGGCGCCTGAGGGAGCCTCCAGGGAAGCTGCCATCGCAGGGGCTGCCTACACCGTCCTGGTCGAGTTATATGGCCCCTACGTCAATCCGCGTCGTTTCCAGCGGACGCTTGACCGCGCCCTTGCCGACATCCCCGAAGGCCCCGCCCGCGATGCCGGCTTTGAATACGGGCGCCGCGTCGCCCAGACCATCGTCGAGGCCTGCCTCGCCTCGGGCAAGGACGAGCAGGTCGAATGGCAGACGACTGAAGATGTCGGCAAGTGGCGCGAGACGCCGCCCTTTTTCCGGCCGGCCCTCGCCCCCCACTGGCCGGATGTCCGGCCCATGACCCTCGAGTCCGTCAACCAGTTCCGCGCTCCACTGCCCCCCGCCCTCGACTCGGAGCAGTACGCCCGCGAATGGGAGGAAGTGAAGGAACTCGGCCACCGGGACAACCCGGACCGCAAGCAGTATGATACGCTCAGTTCCGTCTTCTGGTCGGACGACCTCGGTTCTTCCACTCCGGGTGGCAGCTGGAATCTGATCGCCCAGGATGTTGCACTGTCGCAGGAGCTTTCCCTCGAGCAGGCCGTCCGCATGTTCGCGCTCATGAACCTCGCGCTGGCCGACGCCGGCATCGTCTGCTGGGACGGCAAGTATCACTACGACTACTGGCGGCCCGAAACCGCCATCCGGCAGGCCGACAAGGATGGCAACCCCGCCACCGAGCCCGATCCGGACTGGATCCCGCTGATGGCCAGCCCGCCTTTCCCGGAATATCCCTCCGGTCACAGCACCTTCAGCATGGCGGCCGCGCATGCGCTAACCCTCTATTTCGGCACCGCCGATATTCCGTTTTCGACGACCTCCGACCAGATGCCGGGTGCGGTCCGCTATTACGACGGCTTCATCCAATGCGCCAATGAGGTGGGCATGAGCCGTATTCACGGCGGCATCCACTTCCAGTCCGCCAACATCCAGGGCCAACGGGACGGCGTCCAGGTCGCCGAATGGGTGTTCAACGAATTTCTTCTGCCGAAGGATCCCGATACCCCCAAGGGCCTGAACTGAACCGCTGTCCCACACGGGTTTCAGGCCCGACCCTGCCTCAATCGCTCACCGGAATCATTGCCCCATGAATCTGCATCTTAACGTTTGCGCCCGATTGATGGGTTTCTTCGCGCTCTCGGCCCCGCTTGCCGCGGCTGCCCTCCTGGAAAGCGAATCGCTTAATCCGCCGTCCAGCCCCGACGGCGACACGCTGTTCACCACGCTGGATGCCGCCACGGCCGGCCTCGACAGCTACGAGAACCAGTACGGCGATCCGCGCATGTGGGGTGAGCTGTATCAGGAATTCACGCTCGGTTCGGTCGCCACCGGCGTCGCCACCGGGGATTTTGACCGCGACGGCCGGCCTGACATCTATGCCGTCAGCAAGACCGGGCCGAATCGCCTCTACCGCCAGGTCGACGACTTCGTGTTCGAGGATGTCACCCAGTCAGCCGGCGTCTGGGATCCCGAACCCGCCTGGAATTCCGGGGTCTCTGCCACCGACGTCAATCAGGACGGCTGGCTCGACCTGTATGTCGCCCGCTACGACGCGCCCAACCGGCTCTACGTCAACAACGGGGACGGCACCTTCACCGAGGCAGCCGAGGCCTACGGTCTGGATCTCGTCGACGCCAGCGTCATTGGTTCCTTCGCGGACTACGACCGCGACGGCGACCTCGATGTCTACGTCCAGACCAATATCCTCGATTTTTCCATCTCCCCCAAGGGTCAGCGCGACTACCTGCTCAAAAATCAGGGCGACGGCAGCTTCGTATCGGCCACCCGGGAAGCCGGCATCTACGGGCTCGGCCAGGGCCATTCCGCCGTCTGGTGGGACTTCAACCACGACGGCTGGCCCGATATCTACGTCGCCAATGATTTTGAAAATCCGGACAAGCTTTACCGGAACAATGGCGACGGGACCTTTACCGACGTCCTCGAAGAGGTCCTGCCCTACACGTCCTTCTTCTCCATGGGTTCCGACATGGGCGACATCAACAACGACGGGCTGAATGACTTCCTGGTGACCGACATGGCGGCCACCACCCACTACAAGGACAAAACCGGCATGGCCGAGTTGAACCGCGGTATCTGGGAAACCGAGCGCGTGCGCGACCTCACCCCCCAGTACATGCGCAATACGCTCTATCTGAATACCGGCAGTCCCCGCTTCAAGGAGGTCGCCCAGCTCGCCGGCATCGATGAAACCGACTGGACCTGGTCCGTCCGCTTTGTCGACCTCGACAACGACGGCGGCCTCGATCTCCACGTCACCAACGGCATGATCCGCAACTTCATCGATGCCGACCTGCTCGACCGGCAGCGCGTCGCGCCAAACCTCGAAGCCCGCGCCCGCATCTTCAAGAACAGCCCCCCGCTGCGGGAGCACAACCTCGCCTTCCGCAACCGCGGTGATCTCGGCTTCGAGAACGTCGGCCCCGCCTGGGGGCTTAACCACCTCGGCGTCAGCTTTGGCTCCTCCTTCAGCGACCTGGACCGCGACGGCGACCTCGATCTCGTCTTCACCAACTACGAGCAGGGCCTGACTCTGGTGCGGAACGACAGCGTGGACGGCAACCGCCTGCTCATCCGGCTCAAAGGCACCCGCAGCCACCCCCTCGGCATCGGCGCGGAGGTGCGGATCCAGGCCGGGGACACCACCTTGACTCGCCAGCTTTATCTGGCGCGCGGAGCCGTCTCTTCTGATGAACCGCTGGTCCATTTCGGGCTGGGGGAAAGGGAGCAGGTCGACCGCCTTGAAGTGCGCTGGCCCAGTGGCCTCGTCCAGATCTTCGAGGATCTGCGGGTGAACCGCTTCCTCACCATCACCGAGCCTGCCGAAGACGAGGCCATCCTTCCCCCGGCCAAAGGAAATTTCGTCGGTAAGGAGACGGGGTTTGCCGAGGCCGCCGACGGGGTCGCCCCCGTCTTCGAGCACCGGGAAAACGAGTTCGATGAGTTCGCCCGGCAGTTTCTGCTGCCGCTCCGACGGTCGCGGCTCGGCCCCGGCCAGGCCTGGGGCGATGCGGACGGCGACGGGCGTGCGGATGTGTTCATCGGCGGTGCCTCCGGTCAACCCGGGGCCCTCTTCCTCGCTGATGCGGACGGCGGTTTCACCCGAATGCCGGACGGGCCCTGGGACGAACACGCCTGGCGGGAAGACCTCGGTATCGCCTGGCTCGATCTGGATGGAGACGGGGATCTCGACCTGTACGTGGCGAGCGGTGGCGCCGAGTACGAGCCCGGCTCCGAGGATCTGGCCGATCGGGTTTACCGGAACGAGGGAAAGGGGGGGGTCACCGAGGCCACGGCCGAGCTGCTGGAGGCGGATACCCGTTTCTCCGGGGGCAGCGTGGTGCCCGCCGATTTCGACCGGGATGGCGACATCGACCTCTTTATCGCCGGGCGTCTCGTGCCCGGAGCCTATCCCGATCCCCCGCCCAGCCTCCTTTTGGAAAACCGGGATGGGCGACTGGTCGATGTAACGGCTGACCGCGCTCCCGGCCTGAACGGCTGCGGCATGGTGACCGACGCCGTGTTTACCGACCTGACGGGAGACGGGCGGCCCGACCTCTTTGTGGTCCGCGAATGGGATACCCCGATGCTTTGGGAGCAGACCCGTGACGGCACCTTTGAGGACGCCACTGAAATGGCCGGCCTGAATGCCTTCTACGGTCTGTGGAACAGCGTTGTTGCGTGCGACGTGAACGAGGACGGCCGGATCGACCTGGCGGTCGGCAACCTTGGCCTCAACACCGATTACGAAGCCAGCCCCGAGAAACCCGTCCGTCTCTACTACGGCGACTTCGACGGCAACGGCAGCCGCGAGCATATCGAGGCCCAGTGGGAGGGCGACCAACTGGTGCCCATGCGCGGTATGTCCAAACAGCTGTACGCCATGCCGGGTATGCGTCGGAAATTCCGCTCCTTCGACGCTTTTGCCAGCGCCGACATTTTCGAACTCTACGGTGAAGATAATCTGTCCGCCGCCGACCAGTACCAACTCACCCACCTCGAGAGCGGCGTCTTCCTCAACGAGGGCGGGGGCTTCTTCTCCTTCGAGCCCCTGCCGCGCATCGCGCAGGTCGCCCCCGTCTTCGGTATGGTCGGCCAGGATTTCACCGGAGATTCGCGCATCGACCTTCTCCTGGTCCAGAATTCCTACGCCCCCGATCCGGAGACCGGTCGCTATGCCGGCGGGGTGGGGCAACTGCTCGCCGGCAAGGGCGATGGCACCTTCGAACCGGTGCCGACCGGGGAAAGCGGTTTTGTCGTGACCGGCGACGCCAAGAGCCTGGTCGCTCCGGATCTCAACGATGACGGCTGGCTCGATGCCTTTGTCACGCGGAACGACGACCGGACCCGCGGCTTGCTCCGCAAACCGCAGCCCGGCCGCAACAGTTTCGTTGTCCGACTCGTCGGCGCACCTGGCAACATCCAGGCCCGCGGCGCCCGCGTCACTGTCGGTTTTCAGGACGCGCGCTCCGTGACCGCCGAACTCGACGCGGGCGGGGGCTACCTGTCAGGTGGCCCACCCACGCTCGCCTTTGGTTATCCCGACGGTAATCAGCCGGTCGCTTTTACCGTGATTTGGCCGGATGGTGCGGTTTCGGCCCACACCTGGACCGGCCACCGGTCGCAATATATCCTCGAATACCCCTGAAATGCTTTTCCGGAACCCGTTCGTCGTTTTCCTGACGGCTGCCGCCTGCCTGCCTGCCCCGCTTTCCGCGAATCTCGAAAATCGTCTCGCCGACACCGCGGTTGCCTGGGCGCCGACCCCGGAAGCCGCCCTCGCCGCTTCCGGCGAGGCGGACCTGCCTGTGTTTTTGTTTCTCGGCACCCAGACCGGGACGTACACGCAGGCCATGCTGGTCGACTCCTTCCGTAACGCGGAGATGGTGGCCACGCTGAGCGAACGCTTCGCCTCCTTCGGCGGCAACGGCCTGGTCTGGCCCGGTCTCGCCACCGCGCTGGACCACTATCTCTGGCTCAACGACGATCGGGCCGGTCCGCCCTGGACCTTCTGGCTGACCCCGGACGCCGTCCCGCTCGCCGCCGGCGCCTATTTCCCCCCGGCCGAAGAGTGGGGCAAGCCCGGTCTGGTGAATATCAACAATCGGGTTCTCTCGCGCTGGGAAGAGGATCGCGAACGGGCTGTCAGCGAGGCCGTGCACCGCTTTGATGCCCTGATCCCCGAACTGCGGACCGGTGGAGCGGCCGATGAAGCCATTGACCCGCCCGAGGCCTATAACCGCGCGGTCGAGGCCTGGCTGGCGGATGGTGACCCGGTTTACGGCGGGTTCGGATTCGCCCCCAAGGGCCTTCACCCACACCGGATCCGGGCCCTGATCGAAGGGACGGGTACCGATCCCGAGCCCCGGCAGACCGGCTTGAACGCCCTGCGGACCATCCTCGATGGCGCCGTTTATGATCCCGTCGACGGCGGGTTCTTCCAGGCGTCGGCCGACGATGCCTGGACGCTGCCTGTCTTCGGTAAGTATCTCGCCGACCAGTCCGCTATGCTGCGGACCCTGGCGGTTGCCTATCAGGTGACCGGCCAACCGGGATACCGCGAAGCGGCCGACAGCACCGTCCGCTTTCTGGAATCGCGTCTGCAGGGGCCGACCGGTCTGCTTCACCACGGGCTGGCCCCCCGGACCGCCGGTGAGGCGGAGGGCACCCCGGAAGGAGACCATTACCTCTGGACCTGGTCCGATCTGGAAACCGCGCTCGGTCCCGATTCCGATGCCCTTGCTTTGTCCGTTGCGCTGTTTGGTGCTGATCCTGCCGGCAATATATCCGAGGAGGCTGATCCGCTGGGGGATTACGCCGGACGTATCCTTGTCCGTGGCTCCATCTCCTGGCGGGACGCGGGAGAAGGCCTCGGTTGGTCTCCGGACCGGACCACCGCCGCCTGGCAGGACCTGGTGGCTGGTCTGAAAGCGCTGCGCGCCCAACGGCCGGTCGCCGTCCGCGACGTCACCGCATTGGCCAGCGAAAACGCTGTCGCTGCGCTGGCCCTGTTCACCTGGGCGGAGGTCGCACCGGAAGCCTCTGCGGCTCAGGCCCGAGCGCTCGCCCAAGGCATCATTGACGCCCTCTGGCACCACCTGTGGGATGCCGAAGCCGGTACCCTTCACCTCGGTGTGTCTGGCGAGCAACCCCTCGACCGCGAAGCCACACTCGATGGCTATGCCCCGCTCCTGGCGGTTGCCTGCCGCCGGGCTGAAGCCGCCGAAAGCGGCGGCCACTGGGCCCGGCGGGCGAATGCAATCTTCGAACAGCTGGACGGTCGCTTCTGGAACGCGACCGTCGGCCAGTACGCGCATACCGCCGAGCCCGCCCTGCCCGGCTGGCCCCGGATTCATACCTTCCGCGAGCACCGCCAACCCGCCGCCCAAACCTGGCTTCTGGAAACCCTGCCCGTCCTGGCCAACCGGGCCGATGCCCCCCCGACCCTTCACCTTCGGTTGGATAAGGTGCGCAATGCTGCCGGAAACGTCCTGCTCTGGGCCCCCGAGCAATACCCCGCGCTCCTCATGGCCTTGCTGGCGGACTAGGGCGTGTTTGGAAAGTCTGGCTGGAGTCGCGAACGCCGGCAAAGAGCCGGCGTCTCCATGGAGTGGCGGGCTCTTTGGCCCGCCACACGCGTAAAAGCCGTCAGTTTTCCGCCTAACTCGACTTTTCAAACACGCCCCAGAGCGGTTAGTCGTTTGGTCACGTCTCAGCCTCCCCGGGGCGCATAAAAAGGGGTAGCCTGCAATGGCGGCGCTCCTTGGGCCAAAGGCGCTTTTGCTTGAGGTACGTGAGCAACCCCCGGCGGCGAAGCGGAGGCCCGTCTTCAGCCGGGTAATGCCCGGTCGGTTCCTCCCATCCAGGCTCGCCCTCACCGGCTCAAGCCGGTGCTCCGCGGCCGTTGCGAGACCGCCTCTGGTTCTTTTAGGCGGAGGAGGGCCGGATGCCGGGAAAACGCATGGATGATTAAGTGAAAAGCCCGTCTTTTTGAAAAAATAAAAGTTTGCCGGGCGATATAGCCGATAAAGCGTTAGGCATCAGGGAACCGCTTGTCCGTGCCGGTGGAACCCTCTTTAATGCCGTTAGAGAGGGGAGAAACGAGCGGGTTCTGAGGCGCTATTGGAAGAGCGCGTTCATTTCAGTCTTAGACAGACGGATAGCCTTTTGGTAATTTGAGCCTATGGCTACATTGAAAGACATCGCTAAAGAAGCCGGTGTCACCGAGATGACCGTTTCGAATGTACTGAACGGTAAAATCAAAGGTGTACGGGGTGATTCCGCCAAGCGTGCGGAGAAAATCAGAAAAATCGCCCGGCGGCTGGGCTATCGACCCAGCGCCGCAGCAAGGGCTATGGCCACCGGCCGGTTCAACGCTATCGGGCTGCTCCAGAGTCCGGACAAACCGGGTTTTTTTGCCTCCAATCCCATGGCTCAGTTGACGATGCTTCGGCTGCTGGGCCAACGCGACCTCCAGCTCGTGTCAGCAACGGTGACCGAGCAGGCCTTCAAGGAGAACAACCTGCCACGCATGCTGCGGGAATGGTCGGTGGACGGCTACCTTGTCGATTTACCCGAAACGCTCAACGGCCCCGCCTACAAATATCTGGATCAGGGGAAGGTTCCGCTCGTCTCCGTGCATGATCACGATCCCCTGTTATCCGTGTCGCTCCATGAAGAGCAGGGAGGCCGGTTGGCCGTCGAACGGATGGTCCTCGCCAGGCGCAGCAACCTTGCCTACTTCGGTCCGCCCGTAAAACACAACGGGCGTAATACCGGACCGGAGCGCCGGCTCATCGGTCTGCAAGCGGCGGCGGCGGAACAGAACCTGCCGGAATTCCAGATCCATTCCCCGACCAGCAGCCATGCGCATATCACGTCGGATGATCGCCTCAAGGCCGCCCGCTGCTTGCTGAAGCAGAACAACCGACCCGACGGTATCGTGGTGGCCAGTTATGCCTATGCGTACACGCTCCTGCTCGCCGCGGCCAAAGAAGGCCTGAATGTGCCAAAGGACGTGGGCTTGCTCTGTTTCAGCCAGACCGAGGTCACCGCGAGCGGAGTGAAAGTGGATACCCTGCAAGTCTCGGCCGAGGAGTGGACTGAACAAGCCATCCGCCTGCTCCTGGACCGGATTGACGGCGTCGAGATGCCCGGCCGGGATGAATCCCAGCTCATTCCCTACACCTATCACCGCGGGGATACGCTGAACGCTTCCTGATCCCGAAGACGCGGCTATGCCGGTTGGCGATCCCCCTGCGTTTCCTTTGCGTCTTCGCTGGTTGATTCCAGATCCTAATCCCGGTCCACCAGCCATTCGAGGCGGTCTGCCCCCCAGGCGTTCCGGACCAGCGGGCTGGCATAGCCGGGCCCGGCATCGTAGGCGACCGGCTGACCATCGATCCGAGGGACATGCGGATGCACGTAGGGAAAATCCAGCCGGGTGTTGCTCAGCAGGGTACGGGTGCGCAGCCAGCCGCTTTTCAGCCCCGGCTGCCGTTGGCTGAGACGCTCCCGGAAGGCGGTCACCGACGGCATATCCGTCTTGGGAATGGCCACCAGCACCACCGGCGTATCCGGCTTCTCCGGACGGAGCCAGGTCTCGCTTTCCCAGCGCATGCCGCCCGCCGCCGGGCGCACCGCCGCCCAGGCTTCCGCCGCCTCGAACACCGTCCAGCCGGCATCAGCTCCCGGCTGTCGGCTGACCCGCCGCAACATCGGCGCGACGTAGATCCGCATCGGCCCGGCCTGTTTGGACAGACCGTCGGGTAGCCGTTGAACGATCAGGGTGTCCTCGTGATGCAGCGCCATGTGCTGGTTGTAGGTCTTCCGGTTGCGCAGACCGACGCACTCCGGGTAGAGACGGGCATCCGGATGGCCGGCAAAGATGATCCCGGCCCAGCGGTTCTGGTCGCTGATGTTGGCGAAGGCATCGTCCCCGATGCGAGGCGTCATGCTCGCGCCCATGACCAGCGCGGGGGTCACCCAGGTGCTCCGGATGAAGGTGCGTTCGGGATTGACCCGCACATGGCTGAACCGGTTTTGCGGACGCAGCGTGTCGCCCCAGCCGGCATGGCGACTGCGCAGGCTCAACCGGCCCCGGGCCTCCTCGTCGATGGCAGGTCGCAGAATCGCGGTGGGGATCCGGTAATCGCTGGTCGCCACCGGCAGGACGGCCGGATGCGGCCAGCGGGGACCGCCATCGCCGGTGTAGAACCAGGTCAACCACCAGGAGCCGTCGTCGGCTGCACGGTCGTTGCTGCGCTGGTAGGCGCGGTGTTTGCTCCCGCCGCGGACCCCGTCAATCTGCTCCAGCGCGAACTGAGCCCACCACAGGTCGAGCGCTTCCTCCGCCGCCCCGCTCAGGGGGTCGGGCCCGAAATCGTACAGGTTGTGCCAGACCTGGAGGACGTATTTGCCATAGTCGGGGCTGGCGATCTCGACCAGCAGGCCGCGGGTCAGCCGCTCGCGCAGGTATTGCCCGATAAAGGCCGTCCAGGCGGCGTGATGACGGGCGGGCAACACCCCGCGAATAGGCAGGTGCCGGTAGTCCGGGGCCTCGGCCAGGATGCGCGTCGCCTGCCAGCAGGTGTAATCGCGCACCAGGTCGAGGTTTTCGCTGCCCCACATCGTCCAGATTTTATCCGGATTCGTGTCGCTCGCCACCAGGCCCTGCTGGGCCCAGGCCAGGAAGACGTAGCGGATTTGCTGAAGCGTCTCTGCGGTCAGGACGCCCGCGCGCCGGCTGCCGTCCGGCCCGAACTGGTGGTAGATGCGGCCGAGCAACGGCGTCTGCCATTGCAGGCCTTCGTAGCCGAAAAACAGCGCCTCGCTATTCGGCTCCGACAGGAAGCCCCGGATGGCAGCCTGGACGGCCCGGTTGGCCGAGGCGTCGTCCACCCCCAGCATCAGGGTGGCCAGGGCGTAGTTCAGCCGATTCCAGCCATAAAGCTTGGAATCCTCGGGCCCGGCGTTCGGGTAGGGGTTCCGGTGCTGGCGCTCGAACAGCTGGCGCGCCCGTTCCTCGAACTGGCCCTGGATGCGATTCAGCTCGGCATCGGTCAGGCCGTGGAGCAGCCCGGGAATCAGGGTGGCCGTAGTCAGGACCCAGACGGTCAGGGATGTACGCATAGGCAGGATTATCGATCCTCTGGCAAACGTGTCGATGCACTCGAAGAACCTTACGGATGTTTCGACCACGCCTAAAGGCGCGGCCACGTAGGCTCCGCGGTAGCACGCCGCCGTACCGCGCCGCTTCAGCAAGCGGCTTTCCTCATATAAAAAAGCCCCGGCCGTTGCCGGCCGGGGCGTGTATCCAAAAACGGGTTTACGGGTGGGTCAAAAGCTGCGGGTGACGGTCAGGAAGCCTTCGATCGGCTTGGCAACCGTGGCGATGGTGTTGTCGGCGAATGAGCCGTCGTTCCCCATGAAGTAATCCTCGTCGGTCAGGTTGCTCACCCGGAAGAGGATTTCCCAGGTGTCGTTCCGCCAGAACAGATTGGCGTTCCAGACAAGAGCCGAGGGGAAGGTCAGCGTGCGCTCGTAATCGGCCCAGAACTGGTCGCGCCAGACCGGACCGCCGCCAATGCCGAATCCGTTGTCGAACTCATAGACGGCGTAGAGGCTGGCGGTGACCTCCGGATACCCCGGCTTCACCTGATCCGGATTGTTGGCATAGCGGACCGCCGGGTCGGTTACCACGTCGTATTGGATCGAACCGCTGAAGAGCGCGGTCTGCTCCGGGGTCAGTGGACGGGTGCCGAAGGGAATGTTCGTGCGGGCGTAGACCCGTTGTGCGCCGGTATTGAACAGGATCGTCAGGCCGTCGACCGGGGTGGCTGTGGCTTCGAGTTCGACGCCCTGGCCGCGGAAGGCGTCCTGGGCGTCCCCGGCCACGGTGCTGGAGGTGATGGTCTTGGTCCACTCGTAGGCGGCCAGCGAGACGAACAGGTTGCCGTCCATGAAGCTGGCCTTGGCACCGGCTTCCCAGAGCGAGGCCTCGTTGAAGTGGTTCTCGCCCTGATCAAGGCCGCCGACCTGATTGGGGTTGAAGATCGCGCCGAACTGGGCCGCCCCGTAGATCGAGAACTGGTCGTTGATCGTGAAGATCGGGTTGATGTTGCCCGTCCAGTAGGTTTCCGTCCCTTCAAAGGGCGTGGACCCGACACTGAAGCTGAACCCGCCGGCTCCGTCCGGTGCCAGGAAGTTGTTGATATTGGTTCCGGTCCAGTCGGCGTATTCGCCGCGCAGGCCGGCAATCACATCGAACTGCTCGGTGACATTGACGGTGGCCTGAGCGAAGACCGCGGCCTGCCAGTATTCCGAGGTGTCGCCGGCATCCAGGTCCCACTCACCGTCGTTATTGAAATCGTTCTGCGGGCCAGCCGGCACGATCGACTGCGGTACGATGGCCCCCGTGCTGATATCGCGCCGGTTGAACGGCTCGGCGAAGAAATCGATGTGCCACTCGGACTCGGTGTAGTTCAGGTCGAGTCCGTAGGACAGGGTGGTGGGCATGTCGCCCAGATCAATGTCCTGATTGACGACGATTTTCTGCTCGATCTTCCAGGTGTCGTTGAAGTTGGCGAAACCGTAACTGGAGAGCTTTTCCGCCTCCACCCACTCGAAGAAGGTCTTGTAGTTGACGGTGGTCGCTTCGTTCAGGGTCTGCTCGACGTCGAGGAACCAGAGGAAGTTGTTGCTCTCCGCGAAATCCCCCGGGTCGGACAGCACCTCATCCCCCTCGATAGTCGTGGTGAGGACGTCGTTGCCGTTGTCGAAGTATTCCGGGGTATACCGGTAGCCGAAGAGACTGCCGTCGGCAGGATCAAAGACCGGTTCGGCGCCGGTGTTCTCCGGATTCTGCGGAAAACGCTCCTCGAAGATATCGGCCGGCACCACCAGCGCGATGTCCGGGATGTAGGTGCCGGTGGCCGCCGCGTTCTGGTGCGGGAAGAAGTTGTAGGTCTTGAAGAGGTTGGCGTTGCCGTTGAAGGCCGCGCTGGCGGTGTCCGGGGCGGTTTCGCCGATGATATATTCGCCCCGGTCGATCAGGTCCTGTGTCAGGCGATTCCAGCCGGCGTTTTCGTTGGTGTTGAACCTGAAGAATTCCGTGCCGGTGTAGATGCGGACATTTTCGCTCAACTTGGCCTTCAGCGAGGCATAGAGCGAGACGTAGTCATTACTGACGTCGTTCCAGTAGCTGTCCGAGATCTGACCGGTGACGGAGATCCGGTAGGCCGCCGGGGTGTCACCCCCGACCAGGATCGGGCCGCCGATGTCCAACTGCGTGTTGTAGTGGTCGTAGGAACCGACCGTCACACGAAGTTTGCCCCGCTGTTCGTCGAAGAACGGCGATTTCGGGATAAAGTAGGCATAGCCCCCCACGTCGGTGGCCGACAGGTTGGCGGGCGCGGGCCCTTTGACCAGGTCCATCGACTCCAGCGAACCGAAGCCGGTGGGCCGTTCGTTGCGGTTGAAGATCCGCAGCATGCCGTTAAAGTAAACGCCGCCTAGGTCGCCGCGGATGTGCGGCGAGCCGGGCAGGCCGAAGATGTTCGGACGGGAGGTGCCCGCGCTTACCTTTTCGAGGTCCTCGAAGCTCCGGACGTCCATCTGCTTCATGACCTCGGGAGTCAGCACTGTGACGGCACGCGGCGTTTCGAGGACACTCCGGTCGCCACCGAAGGCGGCACTTGACGGGCGGGCGAGCGGGGACATCGAGGTGCCTTCGACGACGCCGGTCTCTTCGGCGATGAAGGCCTCCAGTTCGGCGATGCCGTCGGTGTCTTGGGTTTGAGCCTGGCCGGAGAGTCCGGCCAGAAGGAAAAGCGGCAGTCCAGGGAAGGCAGTCCGCGTCAGCTGTTTCAGTTTTTTTGGTATCATGCAGTTCATGGCAAAGAAGCGGGGCGGGGCTTCAAGGGAACCTGAGCGTAACAGATTATTGAATTCACGCTCCGTTCAGGGGCGGTACGGAAGGTGAAGTGTGGCGTCCTCGGGCCAGGGGAAGATGGCCTCGCCTTTCTTGAATTTCGGCATCAGGCCGAGTTTCTGGAGTTCGCCGAAGTCGTCGAAAAACTCATACCAGACGACCAGTTTGCCATCCTCGATCTTGCCGAGGCAGAAGGTCGATTCCCACTGCTGGAAGCTGGTGTCGGTGTAGGTGGACTGGTAGAACCACTCCACCGCGTACCACTGGCCGTCGAACACGTATTGCTGGTTGAAAATGGTCCAGTCGGTCGTACGCGGATCCTCGTACAGCATCTTGCGGATCCACTGGTCGTGGAATTCGTTGGAACGTCCCCCGGGATACCAGGATTCGTAGCTGTCGCCGAAGTGGTCGAACCACACTTCGCCATAGCGTTCGATCCAGGCCTCGGCGCTGTCGCCGGTGTAGGGAGGTGGCTCATCGGTTGGTTCGGCGTCCTGCGCCTGTAGCAGCAGGCTCCAGCCGCCGAGGGTTGCGATGCCCAGCAGCCGGAGGGTTTTCGAGAGAGGACGGTTGGAAAGACGGAAAAAGGTCATGGCGGACAGGCGTTGGTAGGGTCGATCAGTCGATGGTGTCAGGGCGGAGCCAGATGCTGGCCGGCCAGGGGGTGACCTCGCCCTCGTCGAGCGGCAGCTCCCCGGCGCGCTGGGCAGCGGCCACCGTCGTGTCGAAGTACTCTTTGAAGAGAACGATCCGCCCCTCGGCGATCTTGCAGATCACCCCGGTGCCGACCGCGAATCGCTTGTCGGTGGCCACGTCCGTGGCGGCGAACTGGTAGGCGGTCACGTGTGTCTCGCCGTCGCTGATGACCCGGTCCCAGAAGTAAATTTTGATGTCCTTCTTGGCCGTCTGGTAATCGGTGAATGTTTCGACCAGCTCGGCCTTGCCGAAGCGCCCGCCCGGGTAGGCGAAGAGCACATCCTCATGAAGGAGCGAGGCGAAGGTCTCCGCGTCGCCCGTTTCCCAGCTCTTCAGGAAAGTCTGGATGATGCGTGTGGCCTCGGCCTTGGGTACGGCTGCCGCCAGCGTCCCGGGCAGGCCCAGGGAGAGGATCAGGAGGCCGGGCCCGAGCATGCCGCGAATCCGCGACCAGCACTTGCCCCGCCCGCACAGCAGGAGGGAAAAGAAGCGCATAGTCCTTTATTAGCCTCACTCATGCCAATGTGCCGGCACGGTGAAGTTTGTGCAGCAAACGGGTTCTCCGGGTGGGCCCATTTCTTCGCTTTTCAGGACGGGTTCGTGTCTTCAGGTTGGGAGGCTATGGCAGATCCCGCAGCTCCGGCAGAAGTGACACAGCACCCGCGGTTTGAACCGGTGGTCCAGTTTTCGGTGCACGCCGACAACAAGGTCGGGCGCCTCAACGAGATCATCGGCCAGCTGGCTGAACGCGATGTCCACATCCTCGCGCTGACGACGCTGGACACGACCGACAGCACCATCGTCCGGATGGTGGTGGATTATCCCGAGGTCGCCGACGGTCTGCTCGAAACCGAGGGCCTGGTCTTCAACAAGACCGAGGTGGTGGCGGCCGAAATCCCCAGCGTCGACTACCTGCACCGGGTCACCTGCGCGCTTGTTCAGGCCGAAATCAACATCCACTACGTCTATCCGTTCATCTTCCGGCCCCACGAAAAAAGCGCCCTTGTCCTCCGTCTGGAAGACAACGACCTCGCTCGCGAAACCCTCGGCCGGCACCAGATCCGGGTCCTCAGTCAGCACGATATCGCCCGCTGAGGCCCACGCCCGCTCCGGTCCGCCAGCCGGCCCTTTGCCTCAACCGCCGTTTTTCGAGCCATGGCTCCCCAGCTGCTGATCCTTGCCGCCGGCCTTGGCTCCCGCTTCGGCGGGCTCAAACAACTCGCAGCGGTCGGCCCCGACGGCCAGACCATGCTCGATTATGCCGTGGTCGATGCCGCCCGCGCAGGATTCGGGACCGTTGTTTTCCTGATCCGGCCCGATTTCGACCAGGCTTTCCGCCAACAGGTGGGCGAGCGCGCTGCCCGCCACCTCGAGGTGCGCTATGCCTACCAGACCCCCGACACGCTGCCGGCGGGCTGGACCGCCCCCGCAAACCGTCGAAAACCCTGGGGGACCGGCCATGCCGTCTGGTGCGCCCGCCGGGCAATCGACGCCCCGTTCGCGGTCATCAACGCCGACGACTTCTACGGGCGTCCCGCCTATGCGGCGATGGCCGACCATCTGGCGGGTATCCAGGATCCGGATACGCTCCACATGGCAATGGTCGGCTATCCGCTGGAGAATACCCTTTCGCCGAACGGGGCGGTCAACCGCGGCATCTGTCAGCTGGCCGGCAGCGGCCTGGCCGGGGTGGAGGAGGTGACCGGCATCCGCCTGGAGGCGGACGGGCGGATCCGCGGCGACGCCCCCGACGGTACCCGCCGCCTGTTGGCACCGGATGCCCTGGCCTCGCTCGCCTTCTGGGGTTTCACCCCCGCCCTCTTTCCGGCGCTGGAGGGCGCGCTGACCGATTTTCTGCGCGAACACGGCGACGATCCCGAGGCCGAATGTTTTCTCCCCGCAGTCGTGGACCGGCAGCTCCGGGCCGGCACCCGCTGCACCGTGCTCACCGCCGACAGCCCCTGGTTTGGCATCACGCACCGGGACGATCAGCCGCGCGTCGCCGCCGCCCTCGCCAGGCTCCATCAGGCGGGTGTCTATGAATGAGGGGCGGTGCGTGTTGAAAAGTCGGGATAAGCGGCAAACGGCCGGCTTGCACGCATGTGGCGGGCCGACCTGTCCGCCCGCCTTTCCCTCGCCCTCGGGGCGGGCCTCAGCCTAAGGTAAAGCATGCCGTTTCCGAAGGATTTTGTGTGGGGGGCCGCGGCCTCCAGTTATCAGATCGAGGGCGCGACCCAGGGGGTCGACGGGTGCGGGGAATCCGTGTGGGACATGGTCTGCCGGCGCCCCGGCTTTGTCGCCGGCGGCGATACCGGCTTCACCGCCTGCGATCACTATCACCGTGTGACCGGGGACGTCGCCCTGATGAAACAGATCGGGCTGCAGGCCTATCGGCTGTCGGTCATGTGGCCACGTGTCCTGCCCGACGGGGTGGGGCGGGTCAACGAGCCCGGGCTGGCCTTCTACGACCGGCTGGTTGACCAGTTGCTCGCGGCCGGCATCCAGCCCTGGGTCACACTCTTTCACTGGGATTACCCGTTGGCCCTGTTCCACCGCGGGGGTTGGCTTCACCCCGACAGCCCGTCGTGGTTCGCCGAATACACGCAGGTGCTGGTCGACCGGCTGTCCGACCGCGTCCGCCACTGGTTTACGCTCAACGAGCCGGCCTGCTTCATCGGGCTGGGGCACCAGGTGGGCGAACACGCCCCTGGCCTGCAACTGCCGCCGCGCGAGGTAAACCGGGCCTGGCACCATGCGCTGCTCGCACACGGCGACGCCGTGCAGGTCATCCGCAGCGGATCCCACGTGTCCGCCCCCATGGTGGGGGCCGCCCCCTGCTTCCACACCTTTGTTCCGATGACCGAGGACCCGGCCGACATCGCGGCCGCGCGGAAACAGTTGTTCAGCGTCCGCGAACCCAACATGTTCCAGGCCGCCTGGAGCCTCGAACCGCTGTTTGCCGGACGTTACCCCGAGGACGGTCTCCGCCTCTGGGGTGAAGCCGCGCCGGAGATCAACGACGGCGATCTGGAGCGCATCCACCAGCCGCTCGATTTTCTGGGCCTGAACATCTACGACTCGGCGCAGGTCCGGGCCGGGGACGACGGCGAGCCGGAGGTAGTGCCTTATCCTGCCGACCACCCGCGGACCGACATGGGTTGGCCGGTCACACCGGGTTCCCTCCGCTGGGCCAGCCGGTTCCTGCACGAGCGCTACGCCAAGCCGATCGTCATCACCGAAAACGGTCTCGCTTCGCCCGACTGGATCGCCCCCGACGGAGCCGTTCATGACCCCAACCGCATCACCTTCCTGACCGGGTACCTGCGCGGGCTGGAGCAGAGCATCGACGCCGGGGTGCCCGTCGCCGCCTACTTCCAGTGGTCGATCATGGACAATTTTGAATGGGCCTTCGGCTACGGCAGGCGCTTCGGCCTCATCCACGTCGACTACGCCACCGGCCGACGCACGCTCAAGGATTCAGCCCACTGGTACCGCGACCTGATCGACCGCAACGGCGCCGGCTTGTAGGGCTGGCGCTGGCCCCATGCCGCCGCAGGCGAACGATATCCCCGATCTTGCACTGTACCCGCCCTCGCCCCAACCACCAGCCACCAGCACCCCGCCACCAGCCACCCGCACCGCTTTGCCTAATGCCCTTTCAGGGTTATAATGCCCCATGGAAACACCGCTGATACCGCTCCTGTTCTGCGGAGGCATCGCCGGCATGGCCGGTGCCTTTGCGATGAATGCCTTCATGCGCGCCGTGAGCGCCAATTTCTCGCGAAGGGTCGATATGGTGCGCGCGCTCGGCAGCCTCGTCACCGGAAAACTGGAGGGTGCCCAACGCGTTGGAACCACCATCCATACCCTGTCCGGTCTCTTTTTCGGCGGCGTCTATTTTATCCTCTTCGCCCTGATCGGGTTTGAAGCGGCGCCCCGGTCCGCCCTCCTCGGGCTCGGTTTCGGCTTCCTCCACGGGCTGGTCGTCAGCTACGGGCTCATGTTTGTCGTCAGCGAAAAACACCCCGTCGAAGCCTACCGGCAGGCCACGCTCTCCGTCGGCCTGCTCCACCTCATAGGCCATATGCTCTACGGCCTCGTCACCGGGATCATCGGTGGACTCCTCCTCTTGGGCGTCGGCTGAGGCTGTGGGCGGAGAGCAGAGATGAGAAGGCAGGAAGCAGCGGGCAGGGGCATTCGGGATTGCTATCGAAATCAAAATCGAAATCGCTATCGCAATCGATTCTATAAGGCTCAGCCTGAAAGCCGCTTATGTGCACACGAGCCCGATCTGCTTGCGTCGTCTCCGCTCCGCTCTGCCGACTTTGATCGAGCTTTGTACCCCTCCGGTCAGGCGGATGCGGGGTTGCGCCGACACAAGTCCGGCCGGACTGATTGCTTTTTAAGTCCTATCTTGGTCAAATGACCAATAATTGAAGGCCGGCAGGGCTTCAAAGCAATCTGGGCCCATCCATCCCTTTTCAAACATCGCGCCTTTGCGGTGATGTTCCAGCCTTGTAATTTACTGAACAACCACTTAATTAAAACGCATGGATGGCCGCCGGTTACGCTCGGAGAAGACCCGCCGCAAGATCCTCGACGGAGCGCGTCGGGTGTTTCTGGAGCGGGGCCCGGACGGGTCCTCGATGAAGGACCTGGCGCGGGCGTCGGGGGTGACGCAGAGCCTGATCCACCACCACTTCGGGTCGAAGGACGCGCTCTGGGAGGCGGTCCAGGCGGATGCGCTGGATCAGATGCTGGAGGCGATGCGACCCCGGCTGTCACGCGTCTTTCGTCAGGGTGGCCCGGAACTGATCGGGGGCCTGATGGATTGCTATGGCGACTATCTGGGCGCGCACCCCGAGATGGTCCGGCTGCTGGGCTGGATGAACCTGGCGCGGCGGGGGGAGCCGCTGCCCGGCAAGCCGGGCCAGGCGGCCGCCGCGCTCACCGGCCTTTGTCAGGCGCAGCAGGCGGGCACGCTGCGCGACGACATCGACCCGGCCTGGATCCAGGTCCTGCTCTGGATCCTGACCGAGGGCTGGTTTCTCAACAAGCAGCAGTATGGCCACCGGCTCGGGCTTGACTTTTCCGGCCGCCCGGCCGACCGCGGCTTCCTCGACGCCATCGCCCGACTGCTCGGTCCGGTGCTCACCCGAACCAAGACGGAGGGCTAAGACGTGTTTGGAAAGACGAGTTAAGCGGAAAACCTGCTGCTTTTACGCGTGTGGCGGGCCGAAGAGCCCGCCACTCCATGGAGACGCCGGCTCTTTGGCCGGCGTTCGCGACTCCAGGAAGACTGTTCAAACACTCCCTAGCGCGCCGGTGTCACGCGCCCACCACACCCCCGTACCGCGCTGCTTCAGCAAGCGGCTGTACCCCTGAAGAAGACGACGGCAATCCGGAAAGGTTTCTGGACATCAGCCGCCCAGGTATTACAGTATGAATAATGCGTACGACGATCATACTTGACGACGAATTGGGGGAGCGTCTGCGGGCCCAGGCCCGGCGGGAGGGCAAGAGCTTCAGCGCCTTTCTGGCCGATGCCGGGCGCCGGGCGTTGGAGAGCCGGAAGTCTGCCGAAACGGCCCCTTTTGAACTGATTACCTTTCGCGGAAAAGGTGCGGTCGAAGGCGTGAACCTCGACCGCATCCGTGAAATTGAGGCCGCCGAGGATGCGTGGCGCTACGGTCAGGGCCCGTTGTGAAGCTCTGCGACGTCAACATCCTCGTGTATGCCCATCGGGAGGATTCGGATGATCATCCGGCCTATGCGGAATGGGTGCGAACGATGGCGGAAGGGCCTTCCACTTTCGGCCTGTCTGAAGCCGTCCTGAGCGGCTTTGTTCGCGTGGTTACCAACCCGCGGGTGTTTCCGGAACCGACCCCGACTGAACGGGCCCTGGCCTTCTGTGCCTCTCTGCTGACGCGTCCCCAGGCTGTCCTTTTACGTCCCGGTGACCGCAACTGGGCGATCTTCCACGAACTGTGCATTGCCCTGCCGGCGCGCGGCAAGCTGGTGTCCGACGCCTGGCACGCCGCCCTGGCGATCGAGCATGATTGCAAATGGATATCCACGGACGGCGATTTCGCCCGCTTTCCCCGCCTCAAGTGGCAGCATCCGTTGCGGAAGTGAGCAGGGGTTGTCCCCCGGACCGCGTCGCTTCGGTAAGCAACCAGCGCGAAAATAATAGGCTGGAAATCCACCCCGGCGCTCGGGGACGAGCGCCCTCCCGGTTGGCTTTTTCCGGGAGGGCCGTCATCCCATTTGGCGGGACTGCCTCCTACGCCCAGGCTACGGCGGACATGATGGCGGACAGGTGCAGCTCATCCCATCTGGGCTTCATGAGAAATCCGGGTTAGGGCACCGGCTTGAGCCGGTGGTACCGCGCCTGGCTGGCGGCACGGGCCGGGGGTTTTGCCGGAGCACCGGCTTGAGCCGGTGGTACCACGCCTGGCTGGCGGTCAGGGCCTGGGGTTTACCCGGCTAAAGCCGGGCCTCCGCTGGTCCGCCTGGGGGTTCGTCGGGGCACCGGCTTGAGCCGGTGGTGTCGCGCCTGGCTGGCGGCAAGCGCCTGGGGTTTACCCGGCTAAAGCCGGGCCTCCGCTGGTCCGCCGGGGGTTTTGTCGGAGCACCGGCTTGAGCCGGTGGTACCACGCCTGGCTGGCGGTCAGGGCCTGGGGTTTACCCGGCTAAAGCCGGGCCTCCGCTGGTCCGCCGGGGCTTTCGTCGGAGCACCGGCTTGAGCCGGTGGTGTCGCGCCTGGCTGGTGGTACGGGCCGGGGGTTTTGCCGGAGCACCGGCTTCAGCCGGTGGTGCGACCCGGGCCACCCGGTTTGACGGGAAGGCGAGGGCGGTGGCATAATCCTAAGTCGCGCAGGCGACCGGGTCGGTGCGCTGTTTATGTTAAAATCCACGTCGTTGCTGTTCTGCCTATTGCTCGGTTTGACTCCGCTGTCCGGGGTGCCGACGCCCGAGGCGGAGGGCCAGGACGATTCCCGGGCCGGCGTGTCGACCGCCGGCACGCTGATGCCGCCTGCCGAAGCGGAGATGCGGGCGCTCACCGGGCCGAACCCCCGCCGGTTGAACATTTACTTCGGCGCTCAGGTGGTGAGCATGTATATCGCCCGGGGCCTGGTTTACTCGGATCAGCCCTCTTTCCAGCCCTGGGTGGAAGTGGACCTGCCCCTGGCCGGGGAGGCTCGCTCCCGGGGCGGCTGGCAGACGCTTCACGCTTTTTTCGGCAACTGGAACAGCCTGCAGGAGGGCGGACCCGGCCTGGGCCAGGCCCGGACCGGTGAGTTTGTTTTCCAGGACAACTGGTATGAATCCGATCTGTACGCCGGGTTGCGGGCGCGCTGGGCCGAACACTTCACGACCTCCCTCCGCTTCAACCTGTATCATTCGCCGTCCGGCTCCTTTTCCAGCATCCGGGAACTGGACTGGCGGATCAGCTACAACGACGCCCCCTTCTGGGAAAACCGCTTTGGTCTCCAGTTCGGCCTCTATCCGTCGCTCCGTGTCGCCAAGGAAATCGCTGACAGCGGCGGCCCGCAACAGTGGTACCTCCAGCCCTCGCTGGCACCTGTGCTGTCGCTGACCGATCCGGTCGCCCTCAACATCGGGTTTCCCGTCGCCGCCGGGTTCGGCGGGAACGGCCAGTACGTCGCCTCCGACGGCGAGGACCGACGTTTCGGCTTCGTGCAGGCAGGCCTGACCGTCGAGGTGCCGATCACCGTCGCGTCGTCACTGCCCGGTGACTGGAAGCTCTCGGGGGGTGCCACCGTCGTTTTTCTGGCCGATCGCGACCTGAGCTTCCGGGGGGATCAGCTGGAGACCGTCTTTCACCTCGGGCTGAGCGCCGGCTTCTGAGCACCAGCCATGTATCCTGAAATCAGTTACGCATGAATTTTTTCAAAAACCTGAAAGTCCACCCCGTCGTCTTCTATGTCTCGTCCGGTCTGATTCTGGCCTTCGTGGTCCTGGGGGCTATCTTCAACGAGGCGGTGGGCTCGATGTTCGCCGGTCTTCAGGACGCCATCATCGGTTACGCCGGCTGGTTCTACGTGGCGGCCTCGGCCGGCTTTCTGGTCTTTGTCATCTATCTGTTTTTCAGCCAGTACGGCGCGATCCGGCTCGGGCAGGACGACGAGGAACCCGCCTACAGCTACCCGACCTGGCTCGCCATGCTGTTCAGCGCCGGGATGGGGATCGGTCTGGTCTTCTTCAGCGTGGCCGAGCCCATCATGCACTTCGCCAATCCGCCGCGGGCCGAGGGCCTCACGGTCGAGGCGGCGCGGGATGCCATCACGGTCACCTTTTTCCACTGGGGGCTGCACGCCTGGGCCATCTATGTGGTGGTCGGCCTCTCGCTGGCCTATTTCAGCTTCCGGCACGGGCTGCCGCTGACCCTGCGCTCGGCTCTCTACCCGTTGATCGGGCGCCACATCCACGGCACGGCCGGCAACCTCGTCGATATCCTGGCCGTCTTCGGCACGGTCTTCGGCCTGGCCACGTCGCTTGGCCTCGGCGTCATGCAGATCAACGCGGGGCTCGACTACCTTGGCCTGATGTCGGTCGGCACGGTCAACCAGGTCATCCTGATCGCGCTCATCACGCTGGCCGCCACCGCCTCCGTGGCCACCGGCCTCGACAAGGGGATCCGGCGCCTCAGCGAGCTGAACATGGTGGCGGCCGCCGCGCTGCTGTTCTTCGTTTTCATAGTCGGGCCCAGCGTGTTCCTGATGAGCAGCTTCATTCAGAGCCTCGGGCGCTATGCCTCCGAGCTGGTGCAGATGACCTTCCGGACCGACGCCTTCATCGGCCTCGAATGGCAGAAGAGCTGGACCATGTTCTACTGGGCCTGGTGGATCTCCTGGTCGCCCTTTGTCGGGATGTTCATCGCCCGGGTCTCGCGTGGCCGGACGCTCCGCGAGTTTGTCGGCGGGGTCCTCTTCATCCCCACGCTGCTGACCTTTTTCTGGATGACCGTGTTCGGCAACACCGCCCTGCACATGGAGTTGTTTGGCGGCGGCGGGATCGTCCAGGCCGTCACCGACAGCCTGCCCACCGCCCTCTACGTGATGCTCGACAAGCTGCCGCTGTCGGTCATCACCGCGACCCTGGCCACCATCGTCATCGCCATCTTCTTCGTCACATCCTCCGACTCCGGCTCGCTGGTGGTCGACATCCTGACCTCCGGTGGCCGGACCGATACCCCCGTCGGCCAGCGCGTGTTCTGGGCCATTACCGAGGGAGCCGTCGCCGCCATCCTCCTGCTCACCGGCGGCCTGCTGGCGCTTCAGACCGCCGCCGTCACCACCGCACTGCCGTTCTGTGTGGTCATGGTCTTCATCTGCATCGGCCTCCTCAAGGGTCTGCGGGCCGAGGTGCGGACCGCAGACCCGCTGACCGATCTCCTGCGCCAGGTCGGCGGCGCGCTGATCGGCCGCCCGCTCAAGCCCGTGACGGGTGGGGTGCCCGAAGCCGCGCAGGCCCCCAACGACGTTCCGCTGGACCACCGGCCGAAGGACTGGCGCCGCCACCTCGGCCGCCTCATCGACCGCAGTCGGGAACAACCCTTTGAGGACGACCACCCCGAGACCCGGCAGACCCTCGCCACCTTTATCGACGACACGGTCCTGCCCGCCTTCAACGAACTCAAGACCGAGTTGGAGACCCATGGCCGTACCGCCGAAATCATCCACGACGACCAGCACGCCGCCATCCGTGTCCTGAAGGGCGAGGAGGAGGAATTCGCCTACGCCATCAAGGCCAATGTCTACCGTCAGGCTCACTTCGCCTACCCCGAGCAGGCGCCCCGCGACCGCCAGGCCGATCAGTTCCGTTACGCTGCCGAGGCGGTCCTCCGCAGCGGCTCCAGCGGAGAATACGACCTTGCCGACTGGTCCCGGTCCGGCCTCGTGAACCACTTCCTGCACCACTACGCCCGCTGGATGGGCTGGTGACCGGGCAGCGGGTTTGCCCCCTCCCGCGATTTCGGTTAAAACGCTGACCGGGAATAAACGTCGGCCCCCCGACCGTCCCATCCTCCGAGCCCTCAACCACCTGCCCGTCATGCCAGAAACCAAAGCTTCCGATCTGTTTGTCCGCTGCCTCGAAGCGGAAGGCGTTGAATACGTCTTCGGTGTGCCCGGCGAAGAGAACCTCGATCTCCTCGATTCGCTGTCCCGCTCCGACATCCAACTGATCCTCACGCGCCATGAGCAGGCGGCCGGCTTCATGGCGGCCACGTACGGGCGCCTGACCGGCAAGACCGGCGTCTGTCTGGCCACGCTCGGTCCCGGCGCCACCAATCTGGTTACGGCGGCCGCCTATGCCCAGCTCGGCGCCATGCCGATGCTTATGGTGACCGGCCAGAAACCGATCCATGTCAGCAAGCAGGGCCATTTCCAGATCATCGACGTGGTCGACATGATGGCGCCCATCACCAAATACACCAAGCAGATCGTCAGCGCCGCGGCCATTCCCTCGCGCATCCGCAACGCCTTTCTCCAGGCCGGGGAGGAGCGGCCCGGAGCGGTCCACCTCGAACTGCCGGAGGATGTCGCCCGGGAAATGACCGACGAGACCCCGATCCCCGCCAGCTATCACCGCCGCCCGGTGGTCGAAGACAAGGCGGTGACCCGCGCACTCGAACTGCTGCGCGCCGCCCGGCGCCCCGTGCTGCTCATCGGCGCCGCGGCGAACCGGAAGATGACCAGCCGGATGCTCCGCGCCTTTGTCGACAAACAGGGAATCCCTTTCGTCACCACGCAGATGGGCAAGGGCGTGATCGACGAAACCCATCCCGGGTTCCTCGGCAATGCGGCCGTCTCCGCGGACGACTTTCCCCACCGGGCTCTCGAAGCGGCGGACCTGATCATCAATGTCGGCCACGACGTCGTTGAAAAGCCGCCCTTTTATATGAACACCGGCAAGCGGCAGGTCATCCATGTCAATTTCACCACCGCCGAGGTCGATCCGGTCTACTTTCCCCAGGCCGGGCTGGTCGGTGACATCGCCCACAGCATCTGGCGGTTGAACGAGGCGCTCGATCCCCAGCCACACTGGAATTTCTCGTTTTTCGAGAAGGTCGGCGCCGCCCTGCGCGAGCACACCTGCCGCCGGCAGGACGACGACCGGTTTCCCGTGCTGCCCCAGCACCTGGTCAAAGCGGTGCGCGCCGTCGTGCCCGACGACGGCATCATCGCCCTCGACAACGGCGTCTACAAAATCTGGTTCGCCCGCAATTACCTCGCGCGGCTGCCCAACACGGTTCTCCTCGACAACGCGCTCGCCTCGATGGGGGCGGGGCTGCCGTCCGCCATGGCCGCCCGCATGGTCTTTCCCGATCGCCGGGTATTGGCCATCTGCGGCGACGGCGGCTTCATGATGAATTCCCAGGACCTGGAGACCGCCGTGCGGCTGGGCCTCGACCTGGTGGTGCTCATCCTCAACGACAGTGCCTACGGGATGATCCGCTGGAAACAGGCCGACATGGGCCTGAAGGACTTCGGGCTGCAGTTCGGCAACCCGGATTTCGTCACCTATGCCCGGGCCTACGGCGCGACCGGGCACCGCATCGAAGCCACCCGGGGTCTCGAGCCGACGCTGGAAGCCGCCTTTCAAGCGGGCGGGGTCCACCTGATCGACCTGCCGGTCGACTATTCGCAGAACGGCCCCGTCCTGTTTCACGAAATTCCGGAGGAGAGCGCCCGGCTCAGCCCGCCCGATTCCTGAAGCTGTCCCACCGCAAACGCCATGTCTTCCCCGGCACCCTCCGGTAAGCCCGCCCGTTCCCGGCCCGCCTGGCCGGACCGTGCGCTGTTGGCAGCGCTGGCCTGGTACGGGGTGATGCTCGGTTTCCATGGCAGCCGCCTGGACGTCGTCGCCTGGTTTCAGGCTGTCGGCCTCTCCCTGCTGGTCGGCACGCTCCTGGTCGGCAATGCCCTGGGCCAGGGCCGGCCGACGCCGCTGCAGGTGCTCCGGTTCTACCTCATACCCTTCGGGGTATCCTCCTTTACGGCGGCGACGGCTCCAGCCGGCTTTATCGTCATTGTTTCGCCCCGTCCCCGCGACAACCTGATGGCGGCGGCCGTCGCCGGGCTGGTCCTGCTGGCGGCTTGTGCCCGGGCTCGCCACCGTTCCTCCGCAGCGCCCGAACCCAAACCCGAACCCATGCCCCCTCATGCCTGAATCACGTCCCCTCTTCATCGCCAACCAGGCGCAAACGCCCAATCAGGACCTGCCGGTCACCAACAAGTACAGCGGGGAGACCGTGGCCAAGGTTGCCCTGGCCGATGCTTCGCTGATCGATCAGGCCATCGGAGCCGCCGTCGATGCCGCGCCCGCGCTGGCCGCCCTGAAGCCCTACCAGCGCGAGGCCATTCTCCGCCACTGCGTGCAGCGCTTCAGGGAGCGCTTCGACGAGCTGGCCGACAGCCTGACCGCCGAGGCCGGCAAACCGATCAACGACAGCCGCGGCGAGGTCACCCGCCTGATCGACACCTTTGAAATCGCCGCACGCGAGGCGCAGCAGGCGCACGGCGAGGTGCTCAACCTGGAAATCGGCGAACGCACCAGCGGTTACCGCGGCTTCACCAAACGCGTACCCGTCGGTCCCTGCTCCTTCATCACGCCGTTCAATTTCCCGCTCAACCTGGTCGCGCACAAGGTCGCGCCCGCGCTGGCCGCCGGCTGCCCGTTCGTCCTCAAGGCCGACAGCCGGACCCCGCTCGGCGCGCTCATCCTGGGTGAGATCCTGGCCGAGACCGATTTGCCCGCGGGCGCCTTTTCCATCTTCCCCTGCGAGGTGGAGGAGGCCGGCGCCCTGACCGCTGACGAACGGCTCAAGCTGCTCAGCTTCACGGGCTCGCCAAAGGTCGGCTGGGACCTCAAGGCCCGCGCCGGCAAGAAGAAGGTCGTCCTCGAACTGGGCGGTAACGCCGCCTGCGTGGTCGACGCCGGCGCCAACCTCGAAGACGCCATTCCGCGGCTGATCAAGGGTGCCTTCTACCAGTCGGGCCAGAGCTGTATTTCCGTCCAGCGCATCCTCGTCCATCGCAGCCTCGCCGAGACCTTCGAACAGCGGTTCGTGGCCGCGGCCCGCGACCTGGTCGCGGGCGACCCTGCCGACGAGGATACCTTCATCGGGCCGCTCATCGCCGAGCGCGAGGCCGAGCGGATCGAGGGCTGGATCAGCGAGGCGGTCGAGGCGGGAGCGGAGGTGCTCTGTGGCGGTAAGCGCGAGGGCGCGCTGCACGAGGCAACCGTCCTCAAGCACGTCCCCGCCGACCAGCAGCTCCAGTGCGAGGAGGCCTTCGGCCCGGTCGTCGTCATCGATACCTTCGACGCCTTCGATGCGGCGCTCGATCAGGTCAACGCCAGCCGGTACGGCATCCATGCCGGCGTCTTCACGCCGCGGATCGATCACGCCTTCCGGGCCTGGGACCGGCTCGAAGTGGGCGGGGTCCTCATCAACGAAATCCCGTCCTGGCGGGTCGACAACCTGCCCTACGGCGGGGTCAAGGACTCCGGTCTCGGCCGCGAAGGCATCCGCTACGCCATCGAGGACATGACCGAGATACGCGCCCTCGTCTTCCGCGACACCTGACCCGGAACCGGCTTGCGCCCCGGCTGGCTCTGCCCGTCTTCAGGAATAGGCCGCCGCCGTCAGGCATCCGGTCAGTATGGATCCCTTCAATACCCCCGGCCAATCCTCCCCCGTCTCGGTCGGCCGCTGTTCGACCGGCGGCGGGTGCGGCACTCCCGGGCTCTGCCCCGGCACCGCCATCCTCCTTGCCTATCTGGCCGGCGCCGGCCTGGTTGCCCTGACCGGCCTGCCCTGGCTGGGCTGGGTCGTCGGCGTGCCGCTCGGCCTGGCGCTCATCACGGGTGCCTGGCGCTGGCTGCCCAGCCGCCGCGACCCGGCCGGCGACTCGGTTGCGGCCTCCGGTCGGTCCACCCGCCGGACCGCCACACGGACCTTCGATCGCCTGGGATGACTACCGACGCCGACAGCCTCGCCCTGCACCGGCGCGCCCGCGGCAAAATCGAAATCGGGCTCAAGGTACCGCTGGAGGATGCGGGCGACCTCAGCCGTGCCTACACGCCGGGCGTGGCCGCCGTCTGCAAGGCCATCCATGAACACCCGGAGGAAGCCCGGCAGCTGACCGTCACCGGTAACGCCGTCGCGGTGGTGACCGACGGCTCGGCCGTCCTCGGGCTGGGTGACATCGGGCCGGCCGCCGCCATGCCGGTCATGGAGGGCAAGGCCGCCCTGTTCAAAAAGCTGGCCGGCATCGACGCCTGGCCGATCTGTCTCGATGTTCGCGAGCCCGAGGCCGTGATCGCCACCATCCGGGCCCTCGCCCCCGGCTTTTCCGGCATCAACCTGGAGGATATCGCCGCCCCGCGCTGTTTCACCATCGAGGACCGGCTCCAGGATCTCGGCCTGCCCGTCATGCACGACGATCAGCACGGCACCGCCATCGTTCTGCTGGCCGGCCTCATCAACGCCAGCCGGGTCACCGGCAAGCGCTTTTCCGACCTGCGGGTCGTCATCTCCGGCGCCGGCGCCGCCGGGCGGGCCATTGTCCGGCTGCTTCGCTGCATCGACCGCATCGATGCCACCTGTGATACCGTCGGCGAGGTCGTTGTCTGCGATTCCAGAGGCGCGCTGCACCGCGGGCGCGACGACCTCGGCCCCGTCAAGGAGGCCATCCTCGCCTACAGCAATCCCGAAAACCGGTCCGGCGACCTGAAGTCGCTCCTGACCGGGGCCGACGTTTTCATCGGCGTCAGCCGCGGCGGCCTCCTCGGGTCGGAGGATGTCCGCCGCATGGCGCCGGATCCCATCCTCTTTGCGCTGGCCAACCCCGATCCCGAAATCCTGCCCGACGCCGCCCGGTCGGGTGGGGCGGCCGTCGTCGCGACCGGTCGCAGTGACTTTCCCAATCAGGTCAACAACGTCCTGGCCTTTCCCGGCATCTTCCGCGGCGCCCTCGATGCCCGCGCTCCCCGCATCACCGATGCCATGAAAGCCGCCGCGGCCGTCGCCATCGCCGACCAGGTACCGACGCCCACCCCGGATCGCATCCTCCCCGAGGCCCTCGACCCGGCCGTCGCCCCTGCCGTCGCCCGCGCCGTCGCCAACGCCGCCCGCGAAGCACCGGCCTGACCCGGTGATCACCCGCCCGGCTGGACAAACCGGCCGGGTGTTGCCCGGTTGAAACCGGGCCTCCGCCAAGCCGGCGGTGAACCGCCCATGCGGTTGTCACCCGCCCCAATCGTGGGTGTAGGCCCTTCACAGCCCGCCGTCGCTCTTCGAGCTATGGCGGGCGCTCAATTTGCCAGCGGCGCTAAAGCGCCGGGCAAATTGGCGGAGAGGGCGGGATTCGAACCCGCGGTACCACTTTTGGCGGTACGACTCTTTAGCAAAGAGTTGCTTTCGGCCACTCAGCCACCTCTCCAGGTAACCAGGGTCCGGCAGGTAAACCCCTGCCCGACAGGCGAACCAGCAGCCAACGCGGCCTCCGCCCGCGTTTCAATCTTAAATTGGGGACGCGGGTCGACCCTTCGACAGGCTCAGGGCGGGAGGAGGCGAGGGGCTCCCAACCTTTGTCTGCGGACAATGGCGGGCACGGCAGGACAGGGCGGCGAGCATTCTGGGCGTTACCGACCGCCGAACCCCCAACAACGAACCCCGAACGCCAACCCCCTTTCCCCCTTGCGCCGATCCCTTGCCTCACCCAGAACGAGCTAGGGTCGGGGAGGTTCCTGTGTTCCCATGCCTGCCGATTCCGAATCCGAACCGCTTGCTCCGGGGGTCTATGAACGCCTGATCGACGCGGCTTTGAAGGAGACGCTGGCGGCCCATCCAGAGCTGGGTAAAGCCGTCGCCTCCCTTGATGACGAGGCGCGAGCAGACCACTACAGCCGCTTCGTCCAGATGGCTGTGCAGGCGGCCCTGCGTACCACCCAAAATGCGGGCAACGCCCGGGATCTGGTCAATCGGCTCCTTGAGCTGCTCGGTGCCACGGAAGGTGCGGATTACCTGAAGCGTCGAAAGCTGCTTGGGGACAAACGCGAGTTGCTGACTGAGGTGCGAACAGATCCGGCTGCGCCTTCTCTGCCCCGTCCAGCCAGCCCTTTGAGCATCAGCTCGCTGATGACCGGTTCGGGGGATGACCCGCCCCTCGAACATGAACTCCGCGCTGAAATCGCTAGCGCGGACCGGATCGACATCCTGGTGTCGTTCATCAAGTGGTCCGGCCTGCGCCTGTTGAAGCCGGCCATCGAAGCCGCCAGTCAGCGGGGCACCGTCATCCGTGTCGTCACGACCTCCTACATGGGGGCTTCAGATCCGGCGGCCGTCGAATGGCTGGCGGCTCAACCCGGCGTGACGGTCCGGGTTTCCTACGATACTGAACGCACGCGGTTGCACGCCAAGGCCTGGCACTTCCACCGCGCATCGGGCTATGCCACCGCCTACATTGGCTCGGCCAACATGTCGCATTCGGCCATGACGAGCGGTCTCGAATGGACGGTCAAGGTCACTGCTCAGGACATGCCTCACGTGCTGGACCGCTTCAAGGCCGAGTTTGAAACCTATTGGTGCAGCGACGCTTTCGCCGCCTTCGACCCGAACGGTACCGAAGATCCCCAACGCTTTCGACGCGCCATCCAGCGTGCCCAGAATACGGATACCGACACAGGAGGCTTTTTCTTTGCCGAGATCACACCGCGGCCCTTTCAGGAACGGATCCTTGAAGCCCTGACCGCCGAACGCGATGCCGGCCGGAACCGCAACCTGATCGTCGCTGCTACCGGTACCGGCAAAACCGTCGTTGCCGCGTTCGACTACGCCCGGAACCGTCTGCAGCTACCTACCCCGGCGCGGCTCCTTTTTGTTGCCCATCGCAGGGAAATCCTCGAGCAGGCCAGGGCCTGTTTTCGGCAGGTGCTGCGCGATCCCAACTTTGGGGAGCTTTTGGTTAGCGATGAGACACCGGTAGACGGGCATCATGTTTTTGCGTCGGTCCAGACCCTGGCCCGGCGACGGATCTGGGAGCACCTGGGTGGGGATTATTTTGGCATGGTGATTGTGGACGAGGTTCACCACGCGCCAGCCAACAGTTACCGGCCTGTTCTGGACCACCTGGAGCCCCAGATTTTGTTGGGACTGACCGCTACGCCCGAGCGCATGGATGGTGCCTCCCTGCTTCCCGATTTTGGCGACACCTTTGCCGCCGATATCCGGCTGCCTGAGGCGCTTGAGGAAAAGCTCCTCTGTCCGTTTCACTACTTTGGGGTGTCAGACGTGGTGGATGTCAGCGAGGAACGCTTCTGGCGCCAGGGAAAATACGACGTGCAGGCCCTGGAGGCCGCCTACACCGGGGACGACATTCGCGCCCGCCAGCGGCTGGATCTGATTCTCGCCAAGATTCAGGAGTATTGCCCGATCATTGAGGCGATTCGCTGTGTCGGATTCTGCGTCAGTCAAACGCATGCGCGGTACATGGCTGATGCCTTCGAGCAGGCCGGTCTAACGGCAGCAGTCATTCTGGGAGACACTTCCAATGAGGTGCGTGCCGCACGCCTGCGCGCTTTCCGCCGGGGCGAGCTCCAGTATTTGTTCACGGTCGATGTCTTCAGTGAGGGAATCGATCTGCCCGGCATCAACCTGGTGCTCTTTCTCCGGCCGACCGAGAGCCTGACCGTGTTTCTCCAGCAGCTCGGGCGCGGGCTGCGGCATGCCCCCGAAAAGGACTGCCTGACGGTCCTCGACTTTGTTGGCCAGGTCCACCGCAAGTATCGGATCGACCGCAAATTCGCCGCGCTTATCCGTAAAAAACGCCGCCGCATCGACAGGGAGATCGAAGCCGATTTCCCTAACCTGCCGCCCGGCTGCAACATCCAGCTCGAGCGGGTGGCGCGTCAGCATGTGCTCCGGAATATTCAGGCCAACCTGGGGAACCTTCAAACCTTCATCCCAGAGGCGATTCAGACCTTTGAAGGCGAGACCGGGAAATCGCTCACCTTCGGAAATTTTATCAGGGAGACCGGTTTATCGCCGCTCGAGGTCCTGGGTAAGCGGACCTGGTCGGGTTGGAAGGCCAGGGCCTTTAACCAGCCGTTCGCCGATGCTTCCGCGGTCACCGACGCCCGCAAAGCCCTCCGCCGCCTGACCCTTCGTACCGATCCCGAGCTCCTACGCAAGGCCGAGCTCCTGGCTGCGGACCAGGCCGCCGAAGATCCCGCGGCCTATGGCCTGTCCGATGCCGAGGCTGGCGCGCTCCACTACCTACTCTGGGGCAGAGACGGCGCCAAGGTGGGGGTTGATTCCTACGCTGAAAGTTTTCGCAAGTGGTGCGCTCAGTCCGGCGCGGCCGACGACCTGCGCGAAGTAGCTGCCTGGCGACGCAGCCAACGGTCCTGGCGTACGCCTTGCCTCGACCTGCCCGGCGCCCCCGGCTTTCACCTCCATGCCGCTTACGGCGCCCGTGAAATCACCGCAGCCTACGGCAAAGCCACCCTCGAAACCTCAGGCCCGACCGGACTCGGCGTCATCCCGATTGAGGACCACCGCACCTATATCCACCTGATCACCTTCCGGAAAGAAGACCGCGATTTTGCGCCGACTACCCGCTACCGCGATTACCCCATCCGCCCCGATGTCCTGCACTGGGAGAGCCAGTCAACCACCAACCAGCAAAGCAAAACCGGCCAGAACTACATCCAATTCCGAGAACGCGGCTACACCATCCTCTTTTTCGCCCGACTCGAACGACGCACCCGCAATGAGCCCGAGCCTTTTCTTTGCCTTGGCCCGGCTAAAGCCCTCCTCGAATACACCGGCAACCGCCCCATCCAAATGACCTGGCACCTCCAATGCCCCATGCCCGCTGCCCTCTTCGAAGAAGCCAAAGCGGTGTAATTCTCCTTCAATGGACTCGTGGCGTCAGGAAACCCCTGGCGGAGGACAAGCGGCCGGTCCCGCGTCAGGCAAGCGGCGGGGAATGTCTTGCTGGTTGCGGGAGGCTGGTTGGGAAAATGCCCGATAGACGATAGACCAGGAGCGAGGCGAGTGGGTGGGGATCGGGATAGGAAGTAGGAAATTGAACAGATGCGGAGGGATGGGTTGCTGGAGCCGGGAGGGAGGGACAGGCGAGCAGCCTATGCGGAACCTCGCCCCCCATTAGCGGCAATTGGCGGAGATGCGCGGTGCCCCCTTCCCTCGTTCCCGTTGCGGCTTTGCGGTTGGAGGGATGTCGGCAGGCAGCGCGAGGCAACAAAACGAAGCCGCCTCAGGGATTCCTTAGCCTGGGACCGTTTTTGTCTCACCCGTTTGGCTACGGTGGATGGGAACCTGAAACCTACTCGCTATGAATCGCATCCTGCTTCCTATCACGCTCCTGCTGGCCGGTCTGGTTGGCTGTGCCACGCCGCCGAAGAAGATCGGCGCTCAATATGTATCGCCGCTGGTCTACAAGGACTACACGAACGACCAGATCATCGTGGAGATGGATCATGTCGGACAGCGGACGGCGGTTCTTTATGAAAACCTGAAGAAGGAGGCGAACAACGACAAGCTGCAGACCGGACTGGGGCTGTTGGTGTTCTGGCCGGCGCTGTTTCTGCTCGAGGGTGGGGACGGTCCCGAGGCTCAGGAGTATGCCCGGCTCAAGGGGGAGTATGAAGCGCTGCGCAAGGCGGCCGTCCAGCGCGGCATGAAGCTCGACCAGCTCCCGCCGTCACCCGAGGAGGTGCTGAAGGCGAAAAAGCCCGGGAAGGACCGGTGAAGGCTGGCGAACGGAATCGGCCGCAGTCTCAGGCCCGGGTGGAGAGGAACCGCACATCCCCGCGTTTCCCCGCTGATGGAAAGGTTCCCTCGACCGTGGATAAGGCACGGGTGGCCGGTACCGGCCATTCAACCAACCGCAAAGCCGCGACGGGCGCGAAGGCTGAGGTATCCACGTGAGTGCTTTTGCCCTCCATCAGCGGGGATCAGCGAAGATTGGCGGTGCCGCTTCCCTGCGACTCTCCCTGTCCTTGGTGGTTCATGGCTGGCTAGCCGATAGACAATAGACCAGGGGCGAGGGTAGCGGTTGCTGGTTGCTGGCGTGGGCTGGCTTTACGCTTTTGGATCAGGGTGCGGATGACGCCCTCCAGTTTCCGGATCGAACGGTGGCTCCTGTGATCGATCCCCGAATCCACGATTCGGCCAGGCAGCCTATAAGTCCAAGGTCACCGGGAGGTGGCCGTGCCGATGGCGCTGGTGCCTGGCCAGGCCGAGAGCGGCGAGCCCGAGGAGCGCGCCGACGGCGGCTGGCTCGGGAATCGTGGCAACGACGGGCGCACTGACTGCGGAAAACGCATTACCGCCGATGCTGAAGATGACGCCCGGCGTGAGTCCGCCGTAGTCGGACGTCTGTACCGGCTGATTGCCCGGGTTGATTCCCAGGACCGGAAATTGATCAATGGCCTGCCAGCCGGAGACCGTCGCGATCACAGAACCGTTGTTCAGGTCGAAGGTGGGGTTCCCGCCCACGCCCGAGGCACCGAGGATGGCGTCAATCCCGCCTCCGCCCCGCGGCGTAATGATGAAAGTGCCGGTGTTTTTCTCCACCGGGAAGTAAGTACCGTCGAGGGAGTTGCTGCCGCTGATCGTGAGTTTAGTGCTGGCGGCATTGACAAAGCCGGTGGACGAATAGCTGGCATCCGTGATGCCGTAGAACATCGTCCAGCTCGACCCTCCGATTCCAAAGGTGTCCACGCCCGACTGCAGCGTGGGTTGGAAGGTGAAACTGATCTGAATCGCCGCACCGAGAGGCAGCCCGAGCAGCAGGCCAACGATCAGACTCAGTAGCTTTTTCGGGGACATCCTGGCAGGGCGCGTTGAATAGGATAGGCCTCGGGAGGGGGATCAGCGTCGCCGTCGACAGGTGGCCAGGCCGAGAGCGGCGAGCCCGAGGAGCGCGCCGACGGTGGCGGGTTCGGGGATGGGCGCGGCGGTGAAATGGACCTCCACCGGGCCGTCCCAGCCCGTGGCTCCGGCGAGCGAGTAGGTGCCGGAAAGGACGCTGTTCCAGGCGTCCCAGTCGCGGGTGGTGAATACCGGGCTGGCGGTGGTGCCGTTTCCGCTGATGGTTCCTTCGTCCAGGGCTTCCGCCGGCAGGTTGAACTGAAGGTAGCGGATCCCCGTCAGGTCGTTGGTGAGCTGAATCCGCACATTATTGATCGGGTCATCGCTGAGGTCGCCGCTGGTATCCGGCACCGGGCTGGTGAAATCGACCGTCTGGGTACCCAGGGTCCCGAACTGGAAATCGATATCGGCCCCGGTGTAGGTGATTTGCGTCCCGCTCTGCCACTGGATGGTTTCCGCACCCGCGTCGATGTTGACAACGAGGGCGGCGCTGGCGGGCAGGGTAATCAGGAGAGCGAGGAGACAGCTCAGGGTGCGCATGATTGAGGTTTTAACCCTAAAGCGAGTGAGGTCAATGGAAATGTCCGGGGATGGGCCGGCCGCGAATCTTCGCGAATCTGCGCTGCTCGGGAGGGCGAGGGTAGCGGTTGCGGGTTGCGGGATGCGGGATGCGGGATGCGGGTTGCTGGTTGCTGGCGTGGTAGGATCAGGCGGATTCCTGGTCCTTTGACGCGCTGCGGGTACGCTTCTGCCGGTCTCATACGCGGATGCTGTTACCCGGCCACCGTGACGGAGTCCCGGTGGTGAAAGCGGTGACGGAGTCACCGCACTCAAAAGGGGTGCTGCTGGAGGGCGGGCTATTTCTGGGTTACACCTCGACTCCTCGTCCCTCGGCCTGAAAGAGATCCACCGCTTTGGTTGAGGGAAGACAGGAATAGACAATGGGCAATAGACAAGGGGCCGGGCCGAAGGGATACCCCATAGCCATCAGGCGAGCGGGCTGTTTTGAGATCCCCTCATCAGCGGGGATCAGCGCAGATTGGCGGTGCTCCATGCTTCGCGTTCATCGTGGTTCCCTCAGCATTATCCAATCGGCGATAGACAAGGGGCGGGGCGGTTTTCAGAGTCGGGGGATGCACAAAGCCCTGGCAGCACCGTCTTTGTTGGCGGGGGATCATGCGAATCTGGCGGCGAGCGCGCGTGTGGTGGCGGCGTCGGGGGCGCGTTGGCTGCACCTGGACCTGATGGACGGCCATTTCGTGCCCAACCTGACCTTCGGTCCGGAGACGCTGGCGGCGTTGCGCAAGGCAGGCCTATCGCTGTTTTTCGACACGCACCTGATGTTGTCGAATCCCCACGAGCACGTGGATGCGTTTATCGAGGCGGGGGCGGACCAGATTTCGATTCATGTCGAGCCCGCGTATCCGATCGCCGACACGCTCCGGCGGATCAAGGACGCGGGCAAACGCTGTGGCCTGGTGGTGAACCCGGACACGCCGGCGGCGGACCTGTGGCCCTTTATCGACCAGGCGGATCTTGTCCTCGCCATGACGGTCCAACCGGGCTTCGGTGGCCAGTCCTTCCGTGAGGATGTCCTGCCCAAGATCGAGGAAATCGCCCGACACCGCGAGCAGGGCGGCTACGGCTTCCGCATCGAGGTCGACGGCGGCATTGATACCGAGACCGCGCGCTGTTGCCGCGCTGCGGGCGCCGACACCTTTGTGGCGGGTTCCGCCTTTTTCAAAGCCGAGCACCGGGAGGGGTTTGTCCGTGAGATCGAGGGGCTGTGAGGAAGAACAGTTGTCAGACGTCAGTTGCGGATTGGCCTGGCTTGAAGATTGGTCCTGCCAGCACGGATTTGGCCTTACCGAGGAGCTGAAACCGCTTCCCTGCACTTCGAACTTGGAACTTCGAACTTGGAACCTCGAACTTGGAACCTCGAACTTGGAACCTCGAACTTGGAACCTCGAACTTGGAACGTTTTCATCTTGGTATCCGATTTTTTACGACAACCGCGTGAGGCGTTTGGTCGGCTGCTGGCGGAGCCCGGGAGTCCGGGCCTGGCCTGGCTGCCGCTGGTGGCCGGAATGGGGTTTTGGGCTGGGCGGTTGCCGCTGCTGGCCCAGGCCGGGACGCCGACGGGCGATCTCTGGCTCGTGCTTCTTTTGGTCGGTGCGCTGACCGGTCTCATTGGTGTGTTTCTGATGGGGGCCCTGCTTCGCGTGATTGGCGGGCTGTTCGCGGGCAAGGCGTCGATGCGGGATTGTCGTCTGGTGGCGGCCTGGTCCGGGCTGGCCTACAGTGTGCCCCTGGCCTGCGGGGTTCTGGGCCTCCTGCTCGGGATCGAGCACCTGCCGCTCGCGCTGATGGCCCTCACCTCGCTCATGGCCCTGGCGCTGCAGGCCATCTGGCTGGTGGTCGGCGTGCGCAAGGCGCATCAGCTGGCGACCGGCCCCGCCGTGGCTACGGCCCTCGCCGCAGGCATCGGCACCCTGCTGGTGCTGGGAACCATCTTCGGCGCCATCGGGCTGGGACCCGGGGATGGGTGAGCGTGGGAAGCGCGCTGCGTTACCACAAGCTGCTGGCGGTGCTGACGATCTGGCGGGCAAGGTCCGCCGCGAGCTGAGGCATGGCCTGGTATTCGGCCTGGGTGAGGCCGGAGGCGGTGTCGGCGCGTTGCTCGGCGGTGAACGAGCGGTCGGTGAACCAGACCTCGCCGGTGGCCGGATGGCCCAGGGTGGCGCGGGCTTCCAGGAAGAGCGCCACGGTGATCAGGCGATCGGGGACGTTGCGGGTGCGGGCCGCGCGTTCGCGGCGCAGGGCGACGAGATGCACCTCCAGCACGGCGTCGGCGGTATCGGCCGATGCGGCGAGGGTCAGCGCCGGATTGCGGGCGACTTCGGCGCGGAGCGCCTCGGTGGTCGGCACGACCGTCTGCGGCGCGATGGCCCGGCTGGTGACGGGGGGCACGTAAACGCTTTGGAACGGCAGGTCATCCGGGGGGCCCCAACGGTAGTGCCCGCAACCGCCAAGGACGGCGAAGACAAGGGCTAGGCCCACGCAATGGACGAACCGGCGTCGGCCGACCATGGCTCAGTACGGCTCGGGCAGCGGCGGCGGCACAACCCCGCTCGGGGTTTCAAAGTCGGCCGAGCCTTGTTCCAGCTCCTCCTCGAACCGGACGGCGGCGTCGGGATCGGGCGCGGTCTGTTCCTCGCCGCCGCCCAGGCCGAGCGAAAGCAGGTCACGCAGGCCGATACCGATACCGGGCGAGGGCAGCCCCTCGCGGATGCGGGTGATGCGCTGGCGGGCCTCGTCGGCGGCATTGGTGTTGGGCGCCACGGTGATGGTCTCGTTGTAGAACACGAGGGCGGCCGTGGTGTTGTTCCGGTAGCGGTAGTAAAATTCGCCAAGGTCGTATTTGGACCGTGCATACACCTCGCGCATCTCGGACAGTCCCTCCTCGGCATCGTCCACGTAGGGGCTGTTGGGAAACAGGATCAGAAAGTCCTCGTAATAGCTGATGGCCTCGCGGGTGCTGCCCTGATCGTAGGCCGGCCCGTCGACCATGGAGGCATAGATCTCAGCCAGCGTGTAGTAGGCGTCGGGTGCCAACATGCTGTCCGGGTAAAAGGTAATCAGCCGGTCGAGGGAATCGATGGCGTAGCCTTCCTCGCCACGGTCCTTGGAAATCAGCGCGATGTTCATCAGCGCCATTGGCGCGTAGTCACTGTACGGCGCGTTCTGGATCAGCGCCTCGAAGTAGCCGCGCGCCCGATTGGGCGACTTGAAGATGCCGGGGATGAAGCCAAAGGCGCGGTTGCGGGCGCCTTCCTGCAGCGCGGAGGCGATATCGAACTGCAGCCCGATGACACGGAGGAAGCCCTCGTAGTCCGGGTAGCGGATGAGCACCGCCTGTGCCTCCTCGAATGCTTTGTGGTAGCGCCTGTTCTCTTTCAGGATGCGGGCGATGCCCAGCATGGCGTCGGGCGCGGGCTCGGTCCGCGCGTAATTGTCGCGGATTTTCGCATACAGCCGGCGGGCCTTCCCGTCGCGCCCCTCCGAGCGAGCGACCTCGGCCTGGCGCAGCAATTCGGCGGCCTCGGCCTCCTCCTCGGGCGTGGTCGCGCCCATAACGCCCATCTCCTCGGGCGACTCGCTTTCAAAGCTGGCTTCGTCGCTGAACCAGTCCAGGGGGTTCCACCAGTCGGCTGACACGGTGGCGGCCGGTGCCAGGAAGAGGGCGGCCAGCAGACCGGCCAGACAGGCGGGGCGGAACCGGTTTGGGGGTGTTAAACGGGAGGAAAAAGGCATGGCGGTCAGGGCCATTTGATCAGGGACGCAGCCCAAGTCAGGCCCGCTCCGAACGCAATCAATAAAACGGTGCTGCCGGACTGGATCCGACCGCTGGAGGCGGCCTCCTCGAGAGCGATGGGGACGGAAGCGGCGGAGGTGTTCCCATATCGGTCCAGATTCACGATGAAACGTTCCATCGGAATTTCGAGGTAGCCCGACATGCTTTCGATCATGCGGACGTTGGCCTGGTGCGGGACCACGTAGTCGATGTCGTCGTTGGTCAGGCCGTTTTTGATGATGATGTCGCGCGCGATCTGGTTGACCACCCGGACCACCACCTTGAACAGCTCGCGGCCCTTCATCCTGATGAACTGGTTGTTTGCCTCCAGCACGGCGGGGGTGATGGGACGCCGACTGCCGCCAGCCGGCACGTTGAGGAGCGAGGGGTCCGAGCCGTCCGCCCGGCTCAGCGTATCCAGGATGCCGATACCGGGCGTGTCGCTCCGCCCGAGAACGGCGGCCCCGGCCCCGTCGCCGAAGAGGACGCAGGTGGTGCGGTCGGTCCAGTCGGTGATGGCGGAGAGCTTTTCAGCCCCGATGACGAGCGCCTTCCTGTGGCGGCCGGTGCGGAGGAGGGCGGTGGCCACTTCGAGCGCATAGACGAAGCCCGAGCAGGCCGCCTCCATGTCAAAGCAGGTGGTCTGCGGAATCCCGAGTCTGGCCTGCACGAGGCAGGCGGTGGACGGGAAGGCCATGTCGGGCGTGCAAGTGGCGACGATCAGCAGATCGATGTCCCCGGCGGGGACACCGGCGCGCTCGAGTGCCTGCTGGCCGGCGGCGGCGGCGAGGTCGCTGGTGGCCTGATGCTCGGCGGCGATGCGACGCTCGCGAATGCCGGTGCGGGTGAAGATCCACTCGTCGGACGTATCGACGAGTTCAGTCAGGTCCTTGTTGGTCATGACCCGCTCGGGGATGCAGGTGCCGAGGCCTTCGATGACAATGGAAGCGGGAGACGCGGACGCCATGGGTGAAGATCAGAGATTGAGGGTGTCGTTGACGACGTTCAGGTCGCGCCGGATGGCGTCGATCATGTCGTGCTCGGCGAGTTCGGAGGCGATGCGGATGGCGCTGCCGATGGCCTGCCGGTTGGAGGAGCCGTGGGCCTTCATGACATGGCCGCGGAGGCCCAGGAGGGGGGCGCCGCCATACTGCTCGGGCGAGAGCCGGGTACGCAGGGACTTGTAGGCGCCCTTGGACAGCAGCGCGCCGAAACTCCACATGGGATTTTTCCCCATCTCTTCGCGAATGGCCCCGGTCAGGAACTTGAACAGCGATTCGCATGCCTTGAGCACGATGTTGCCGACGAAGCCGTCGCAGACAATGACATCGACGTGGTTGTCGAAGACCTGAAAGCCCTCGATCAGCCCGGCGTAGTTCAGCACATCGCCTGTCTGCTTCAGGTACTGGTGCGTGGTCTGGATGCGTTCGGTGCCCTTGCCCTCCTCGGTGCCGATGGTCAGCAGGCCGATGCGCGGATTTTCCAGATTGGAAACAATCTTGGCGTAGTTCGCGCCGAGAACCGCGTTGTGCACCAGGTGCTCGGGTTTGCTCTCCGGGTTCGCCCCGGCGTCGATGAGCACGAAGTGCCCCTCGCGGGAGGGCATGACGGTGGCGAGCGCGGGCCGCTCCAGGCCCTCCAGCGGGCGCAGTTTGAGCGTGCCGCCGGCCATCAGGCTGCCGGTATTGCCGCAGCTCAGGACCACCTTGGCCTCGCGGTCCTTGACCAGCTCAATGGCGCGGACCATGGAGGAGTCGCGTTTCCGCTTCAGCGCATGGATAGGCTTTTCATCCATGGTGATGACCTCGCTGGCGTGCAGTACGCGCAGCCGGTCGCTCAGCGGCAGTCGGTGACGGTCCAGCTCGGGGCCGACGACGGCCTCGTCGCCAACAAGAATCAGCCCGACCGCAGCGGGCAGGCGGGGGAAGGCGAGCGCCGCACCAGCCACCACTTCGGCGGGCCCGAGGTCGCCGCCCATGGCATCGATGGCGATGGCGCCGGGGACCGCACGGGCTTCCATGGCCTTGGTCGGATCAGCAGCGGAACGGGTCGGTCACCGGGACCGGACGTGCCTAGAGCTCGACGTCGAGGACCTGCCGACCCCGGTACATGCCGTTGGCTGGATTCACGCGGTGGGGCATGAAGCGGGTGCCGTCGGTCGGATCTTTGGCGAGCAGCGGCTTCTTGAAACGGTTGGCACCGCGGCGCTTGCGGCTGCGCTGCTTGGACTGGCGTCTTTTCGGTTGGGCCATGGGAAAGAATCAGGGTTGGCAGGAGGGCGTTGACTGCAAAAGGAGACGAATTATCGTTCCACAGGTCGGTCGTCAAGCCCGTGCCGAAGGGAGTTCGCAGAGGCTGAGTTTAGTTTTTCCGAAGCGGCCCGGGACTCAAGTGTAAAGCAACAGCGCCAGCGCCCCGGCCAGGGCGATCCGATACCAGGCAAACAGGCTCAGGCCGTGGCGGGTCAACCAGGAGACCAGCCAGGAGACGGCGGCAGCGGCCGTCACGAAGGCGACCACGCCGCCGGCCAGCAGCGGGCCGGGCGTCAGAACCCGGACCATGTGCGCGCCGTCGGTCATCACGCGGTAGCCGGCGGCGGCGGTCAGCGTGATCAGCCCGAGGAGGAAGCTGAACTCGGCGGCGCGTCTTGGCCGCAGGCCGACCAGATACCCGCCGACGATGGTCATCATGGAGCGGCTGGTGCCGGGCCACATGGCGACGCACTGCAACAGCCCGATCAGCAGGCACTGGCGGGTATTCAGCTCGTGCAGGTCCGGGCCCTCGTCCTCCCACTCGCCGGAGGACGCGCTCCGCAGGTCGATGATCTGGCGGAGCGGGCCGCGGGCGATGCGGATGCCCTGGCGCCGTCGCCGCCGGTGCTCGACCAGCAGCATGAGGATGGCCCCGGCGACCAGCGCAATGAGGACGGGACCGGTGCCGAAGAGTCGGGCGCTTATCCAGTCGTCGAGGAGCAGGCCGAGGACGGCGGCCGGCAGGAAGGCCAGCACCAGGTTGATGCCGAGACGCCGGCCTGTGCGGTTGCGCCCGAGCAGGCCGTTGGCGACGCCGAGCAGCCGCCGCCGGTAAAGGAGGGCCACGGCGGCGATGGCCCCCGCCTGGATGATGATGACGTAGGCGTCGGCGGCCTCCTTCAGCGTGTAGGCCCGGCCGGGGTCGGCGGGCTCCGCGGTACCGGGCTTCCGCAGCCAGACCGGCTCTCCGTCGCTCCCGAGGACGGGTGCGGGCGCGTCGAGCCCGAGCAGGCGATTCGTCAGGATGAGGTGTCCGGTGGAGGAAACGGGCAGGTACTCGGTAATGCCTTCCACCGCGCCCAGGATGACGGCGTCCCCATAGCCGAGGGCGTCCGCCCGCTCGATCGGTTCGGGCGCGGACCGGTCCGCTGGCTCGGGATCGGCCGCCGGGGGCTGGGCGGGCAGGGTGCCGGCTACAGCGAGGCACCCGGCCAGGAAGGCCTGCAGCGGGCGGGGCGGCCTGAAGGACCGGTTCATGACCGACCGGGCAGGACGGCGTCGAGGGCCTCGAAGAGGATATTGACGACGGGACGGGTCGCGTTGTTGCCCATCAGACCGATCCGCCAGATTTTGCCGGCCAGCGGACCGAGGCCGGCCCCGACCTCGATGTTGAATTCATGCAGCAGGCGATGGCGTGCGGCAGCCTCGTCGAGGCCCGCGGGCAGGTGGACGGTGGTCAGCGGATTGAGCCGGTAATCGGGTGCGATGAGGGGGCGGAATCCGCGTTCCGCAAGGCCTTCGCGCAGGTAACGGGCGGCGTCGGCGTGGCGCGCCCACCGGGTTTCCAGGCCCTCGCCGACGATCTGGTTGAGCGCCTCCTCCAGCGCCGCCACCTGGGTGACGGGGGCGGTGTGGTGGTAGGCCCGGCCGCCGGGCCCGCCTTGCACATAGGTCAGGATCTCGCCGAGGTTGAGGTAAAAGGCGGGTACGGGATTTTTCCGCTGCCGAAAGACCTCGATGGCGCGGGGGCCGAAGGTGACGGGCGCCAGCCCCGGGGGAGCGGCGAGGCATTTCTGAGTGCCCGAGAAGGCGACATCGACCTGCCAGCCGTCGATGTGGACGGGCATGCCGGCCAGCGAGGTCACGCAATCGGCCAGCAACAGCGCGTCAATCTCGCGGGCGCAGGCCCCCAGGCCCTCCATCGGCTGGTAGACGCCGGTCGAGGTTTCGCCGTTCACGACCGCCATGATCTTCGGGCGGACCGCGCGCGCCTGTTTGATGAATGCTTCGGTGGGGATGGGGGCACCCCAGTCGGCCGCGACCGTGGTGACCGCGGCACCCAGGTTGCGGGCGAGGTGGGCCAGGCGTCCGCCGAAGACGCCGTTAACACCGACCAGAAACCGGTCGCCGGGCTCCAGGAGGTTGCCCAGGATCAGGTCCATGCCGGCGCTGCCCGTGCCGGAGACCGGAAAGGTTACCGGATTGGAGGTCTGGAAGACGGTGCGGAGCAGGTCCTTGACCGCGTCCATGGTCTGGAGAAAGCGCGGATCGAGGTGGCCACGGAGGGGCCGGGCCTGAGCCATGCGGACGCTTTCAGCGACGTTGCAGGGCCCGGGACCCAGCAGCAGGACGTCGTCGTCCCGGGTGACAGGCGTGGGGGAGGGAGAGTGGGCGGACCGGGTCATGAGGAATGTGGTAAGCGGGGGCAGCGCATCCAACCGATCCGCCACCCTTGGGTAAAGGGTTTGTTTTCCCGGCGGTGAACCGTTGGACTACGGGGAACGGTACTCCGCTCACGTTGCTGACCCCATGGCTGACCACACGCTTCCCGCCCTCACGGATCTCCTGGAACAGAGCCAGGAACTCGAGCCCCAGGCCTGCCATGCCGCCGCCCGGCTACTGGCCGACGAAGGGGTGGAGCCGGATGAAAAAAAGGCTTTCCTGGTGGCCCTGCAACGCAAGGGGGAATCGCCGGCCGAGGTCGCGGCGATCGCGGCGGCCTTCCGGGAGATGGCGCGCGACCCGGGGCCGGTCCTGCGCCAGAAGGCGGAGGACGCCATTGACTTTGTCGGCACGGGCGGGGACGGCAGCGGTGCTTTCAACATCTCGACCACGGTTTCCTTTTTCCTGGCGGCAGCAGGGGTCACCGTGCTCAAGCACGGCAATCGGGGCGCCACCTCACCTTCGGGGAGCGCGGACCTACTCGAGGCGGTGGGTTTTCCCATCCCGGCCGGACCACCGGTCATGGAACAGCTGATCCGTCAGACCCATTTCGCGTTTTTTTTCGCACCTGCCTTCCACCCGGCCTTCAAAAGCATCGTGCCGGTCCGCAAGGAACTGGCGGCGGAAAAACAGCGTACCGTGTTCAACATCCTGGGGCCGCTCATCAACCCGGCCCGGCCCGCGCTGCAGGTGCTCGGGGTTTTCAACCCGGATTGGGTCGAGCCCATGGCCGGGGTCCTCGAGCGGCTCGAGCTGCGCCGCGGCCTCGTCCTGCACGGGCAGCCCGACGACGGCGGGGGGCTCGACAAGGCCAGCTGCGCCGGTCCCACGCTCGTTCGCGGCGTCGGCGAGTTGAGCGACGTCCGGCTGACGCTCGAGCCCGAGGCGGCCGGGTTTGCCCGCTGCAGCATGGATGACCTCAAGGGCGGGGACGCCGCCGCCAATCTGAAACGGCTCCAGGCCCTGCTGGCCGGCAAGGCCAACCGCGGGCTGACCGATTCAGTCCTGCTCAATGCGGGCCTCGGTTTCTGGGCCGCCGGCAAGGCCGATTCACTCGAAGCCGGGGTCACCCTCGCCCGCACGGTCCTGAAGGAGGGTGCCGTCTCCGGTTGGCTGGCCGAAACCCGCCGCTTTCTGAAAACGCTCGAACCGGAGGCCTGAGGGTAGACCGCCCATGCCCCGCTATTTCGGAACCGACGGCGTGCGCGGTCCCTTCGGCGGGCCGCTCCTCAACGTGGCCTTTTCCCGCCGGCTCGGCCGGGCCCTCGGCGAGAACCTGCGGCCGGCCCCAGACGGGGAGGAAGACGCCCGCCCGGAGGTGGTCGTCGGTCGCGATACCCGTGTCTCCGGGGGCGCCCTGGTGGATGCGCTCTGCTCCGGGCTCGACGCCGCGGGCGTGCAGGCCATCCGCCTCGGTGTACTGCCGACCCCCGCTATTGTCCGGGTCGGGCTGGACCTGGAGGCGGCCGCCATGGTCGCGGTCACGGCTTCCCACAATCCGGCCGCCGACAACGGCATCAAGGTGATGGACGCCGGCGGGACCAAGGTAGGCCCGGAGTGGGAGGAGGCGCTCGAGGATCGTATCGATGAACTGGATACGAAAGAACTCGAGGGCGGCGTCGTGTCGGGACCGGGTGACGAAGCCTCCGCCGAATGGAAAGACCACTATTTGAAGGCCTCCCTGGCCGGACGTCCGCCCGACCTGCTGGCCGGCCGCACGCTGGTGGTGGATTGCGCCCACGGGGCCACCGCCGCCACCACCCCCGAAGCGCTCCGTCGCCTCGGGGCCACCGTTCACGCCATCGGGGTGGAACCCGACGGGCTGAACATCAACGCCGGTTGCGGGAGTGAGCACCTGGACGTCCTGGGTCGCGAGGTGCTCGTCCATGAGGCGGCCCTCGGCCTGGCCCACGACGGGGACGGCGACCGCGTGCGGCTGGTGGATTCCCGGGGCGAGCCGGTACCCGGCGAGGTCGTGCTCGGTCTGCTGGCCTGCCACCGCCTGGAGCGGGGAATGCTTCCGGGCGGCCACCTGGTGACCACGGTTCACAGCAACCTTGGGTTGGATCAGGCGGTCAGGGCGGCTGGCGGCCGGGTAACCCGGACGCCGGTGGGCGACCGCTGGGTGGCGGCGAAACTGAAGGAGCTGAACGGCGGTCTCGGCGGCGAGTCCAGCGGCCACATCATTCTGCCGGCCTTCAGCCCGACCGGCGACGGCCTGGTGGCTGCGCTCGACGTGCTGACGGTCCTGGCGGAGGGCGAACGAACGCTGGCCGACTGGTTGGCGGCGATTCCCCTTTTCCCGCGCCGCGAGGCGAATTTCCGGGTCACCCGAAAACCGCCGCTGGCAGCGGCTGCGGCGGTAACCGCCTGCCAGGCGGCCTGGACGGAGCGTTTCGGCCAGGCGGGTCGGATGCTGCTGCGGTACAGCGGGACGGAGCCGGTGCTGCGCGCCGTGGTCGAAGCCCGCGATCCCGATCAGGTCGAGTCGGCCTTCAATGATCTGGCTGGCGCCCTGCGGCAGGACGGCCTCGCAGAATAGGTTAGTGGGACAGTTGTCAGTTTGCCGGATGCCGGTCGCTTTGTACGGGAGAGCTATTCCCTCAACGAATCACAACCCAATGTCCTACTGGCAACTGCCCACTGACCCACTGCCCACTGACGACTGGCAACTGACGACTGGCAACTGACGACTGGCCACTGGCCACTGACGACGGGGACGACCGCTTGTCGCTTGCGGGGTCGGGGTCGTGCTGTTTGAGTAGGGCTTGTGTTTCCTACCCTGACCGCCCATGACTGAGACGCCCTTATCCGAACTCGATCCCCGCCTGCAGAAGCAGGTGACCAACGCCTCCAAGGCGATCGACCGGGGCAACCCCGGTTACGCGATCCCGATCTGCATGGACATCCTGAAGCGCCATCCCGGCTGTGTGGAAGTCCGCAAGGTCTTGCGCAAGGCGCAGCAACGCGCGGCCGGCGACGGGGGCGGCATGAAAAAGATCATGGCGAAGGTGACCACCGCGCCCTTCATGCTGCGTGGCGGCTCGATGGCTAAAAAGAATCCGGAAAAACTGATCGAGGCCTCGGAAAACCTGATCACGCAGGACCCGAAAAACACAATTGCCCACCGGCTGCTCGGATCGGCCGCCGAGGAACTCGGACTGTGGCAGACAGCCGCCTTTGCTTATGAAACGATCCGGGAGCAGGAGCCGGACAATCCGGACAACCTGAAAAGCCTGGCCCGTGCCTACATCGAGGACGGGCGTGGCAAAGAAGCCGTGACGATCTGCGAGCGTATTCTGCGCGACAACCCGGGTGACGGCGAAGGCCAGGAACTGGTGAAGCGCGCCTCGGTCGCCGTCTCCATGGAGAGAGGCTCCTGGGAAAAAGAAGGCGATTTCCGCGAAAAGCTGAAAGACGAAGCCGAGGCGACCGAGCTGGAGCAGGCGTCACGGGCCAAGACCGATGAGGCGGGCCTGAAGGATCTCATCAAGCGGGCCGAAGTAAAAATCGCGGATAATCCGGAGGACGTGAACCCGTACCGGGACATCGCCGGCTACTACAAGCGGCTCGGGGATCTGGAGAGCGCGCTGGAATGGGTGCGCAAGGCCCGGAAGCTCCCGACCGGCAGGACCGATGTCACCTTCGAGCGCCTGGAGCAGAATCTGGAGATCGACAAACGTAGCCAGGAACTGGATACGAAAGTGGAGGCCTTGAAAGAAGATCCGGACAACAGCGATCTGCAGGAGGAAGTCGAGCAGCTCCGGTCGCAGCTCCATGCCTTCAAGCTCGAACAGGCGAAAGCCATGGTCGACCGGTACCCGAACGATTACGGGTACCGCTACGAATACGGCGTGCTTCTTTTCGAAAAGGGCGACAACAACGAGGCGATCAAACAGCTGCAGGTCGCCCAGAAAAACCCCAAGGTCCGGAGCAACGCGCTGGTCTACCTGGGGAAAGCGCTCAAGGCCGGCAAAAAGTACGACCTGGCCGCCGAACAGCTGGAGACGGCCAAGCAGGAGGCCCAGATCATGAACGACACCAAGAAGGCGATCATTTACGAGCTGGCGGAATGCTACGAACAGATGGGCGAGACCGAAAAGGCGATGGCCGAATACAAGGCCCTCTACTCCGCCGACATCGGGTACCGTGACGTCGCCGACAAGATCGATGCGTTCTATTCCAACTGACGTCGTCAGTGGCCAGTCGTCAGTGGCCAGTCGTCAGTGGTCAGTCGTAAGGGGTCAGTGGGGAATGGCGCAAACTTAAGGGCTGGGAACGGGTAAATTTGTATCCAGAAAAAGCTTACGCAAGAGACGTTGGCAGGTATAGTTCTCGGATGC
>JBNPEH010000011.1:0-5000 GCA_051117635.1 Opitutales bacterium
CTTGCAGCACTTATTCGAAATGCACGTTCGTGGTGTTGCCCTGTTTCCCGATTCTTTTCGCCCACATGCGCGATCTGCTGCGTGTTATTCTCGCTACGCTCGTTGAGGTGTCGCCCTGCGGGCTCGGTAGTCGGGCTGGAAACCGCCTGGTTACGCGCGTCAGGCGGGTCTCCGACCCGCCGAAATGGGAAAGAGCTGAGAGGCATGAACCCTCAAACCCGAGCCACCGCTCACGCCTGCCCCTCATGCGGGACATTGTCCGTACGCGCCTTGCGGCCCAGGTAACCGCCGTGGTGGCGAAGCCCGAATTCCTCCCGGGTGACCCCACGGAGTTCCATCAGCGTCAGGGCCAGGGCATCACCGATCGCCAGCATGACGGTAGTGCTGGTGCTCGGCGCGAGCCGTAAGGGGCAGGCCTCTTCGATCTCGCCCATATCGAGGATAATATCGGCGTAATCGCGCAGGGTGGAGTCCGGATGAGAGGTGACCCCGATGACCGTTTCCACCCCCAGGTGCCGACTCAGTTCCAGCATCTCCAGCACCTCCAACGATTTGCCGCTGGTAGAAAAGGCGATAATGCAGTCGCGCGGCCCGGCAATGCCCAGATCCCCGTGGGCCGCTTCGGCGGGATGGACAAAATCCGCCGGTACGGCGGTAGAACAGAAGGTACTGGCCACCTTACGGGCGATGTGTCCCGCCTTGCCGATGCCAGTGGTCAGGATTTTTCCCCGACAGTCGCGCAAGGCGAGGACCGCCTGCTCGAAGGCCGGCGTGACCTCGATGGCACGAATGGCGGCGGCCTCCGCATCCAGAATGGCTCGAACCCGGGCTTGAATATCCACGACTCAGCGCTACGCGCCGCCGGGCGGGGTCTCAACTCATTTTAGCGGACGGGGTCACCGGGCCGGATCAACCGAGCGGCAGATCGCGCGGGCCGGCCAGCCGCATGGCTTCATCGCGATCGTAGACTATTTCGCCGTTTTTCACAAAAGGAACGTTCAAACCGTTGAACCGGCCTTCAGGGTCGATGACGGGCTCTTTGCCATACTGCAACAGGTAGATGCGTCGCATTTGGTTGGTCAGGTTGGGGCCGCTCCGGTGAAAGGTCCGGCTGGTAAACAGGGCGATGCTGCCCGCGGGGACGATGACGGGCTCGCCCGGGTCATCCCCGTCATAGCCCACCCTGTCGTTCATCTCCGGGTCTTGCCAGTGCTCCACCAGATCCCGTCCATTTGGGGCGCGATCGTAGGGCAGCACGTAAACCGTACCGTTCTCGACACTCACATCGTCGAGAGCCAGCCAACAGGTCAGGTAGGGCGGATGATCGAACCCCACGTATCCCGAATCCTGGTGCCAGGCGAACTTGGAGCGTTTGTCCGTCCCTTTCACGACATATTGCTCGAAGAACAGGTAGACATCCGGCCCCAGCAGATCGATGGCGACCGAGGCCATGAACGGGCTGTAAACCACCTCGGGCACCCGTTCGCTTTCCATGTGCCGGAGGCTGACAAAATAGCGGCGGTTGCGGTGGCTGATCCCCAGCGAATCGGTTCCCCGGGCGTCCATGTCCGCATGCATCTTGTCGATGAAGGTCTGGCACTCGTCGCGCAGGATGGTCAGGTAGCGTTCGGGGATGACGGACTTCAGGATGCAGTAGCCTTCTTCTTCGAACTGCTTCCTGTGCTCAGCGGTTAAAGGGGATTGGGGTATCGACTGACTCATTTGATGATTATATTGCTTAAACACCGCTTGTTCATCTTAAAATCTGTCAAATTCTTATCGTTTTATAGCGTGCGCCCTGAAGTCCTTCATTATCCGGATACCTGCATCGGCTTCATTCACAGCTTTGGAGCCGACGCGTCCCCGCCGCCGGAGGGGCACCGTCATCGTGAACTCGAATTCAACCTGATAACCGCCGGATCCGGGACCTGTCTGGTGGCCGGCCAACGCCTGGTGCTCCGCCCGGGCACCCTGCTCTGGCTGTTTCCGGACCAGGAGCACCACCTCATTGAAACAGAGCGTGGATTCAGCATGCTGGTGGCCGCTCTTCAGGCGGAACCGTTGGTCCCCTTTTGCCGACAGCAGGCGAACCGGACCCTGTTGACAGGCGATCCCGGGCAGGCGCTTTGCCGCTCCCTGGACTCGCCGACGGGCCGCGATTTGGCGAGCCATGTCCACGAAGTCCAGAAGCGGGTGGACGAGCCCGATTTTTTTAACGCGCATCTGGTAGCGCTGTTTCTGCGAGCATGGCACGTCTTCTGTGAAGAGGGTAGCCCGGTCACCACAGACCGTGTGCATCCGGGTGTCAGTCGCGCCGCCCATCTGCTCAATCAATACCCGGACTGGGAATCGCTGCCCGCCCTCGCGGAACGCTGTGGGCTGTCCTACTCCCGGCTGGCCAGGCTCTTTCCTGAGGTCTTCGGCTGCACGCTGGTAGCCTATCGGAACCGGCTGCGGGTCGATCGTTTCAAAGCCCTTTTCACAGCGCGCAAGGTATCGCTGACCGAGGCCGCGCTGGAAGCCGGGTTCGGCAGCTATCCTCAGTTCCATAAGGTGTTTCGTCACATCGAGGGACTCTCCCCTGCCCAATGGAGGCGGGGCGTCCGGTCACGCTGACGTTCTGTCTGGTAACTGATAATCGATTAGCGGCGCGCTAGTAAAATTTTGGTAAGCGGCAGACTTTGTCTTCAATCCGCGGGCGTTAGATTCATCCTCGTTGTCCGAGTCGCAAGATTCGTGGCGGCAAATCCCAGACTCGCTACAGCCTGAGTTGCAGCACCGGCGATTGATGGGATGGAGGCTGCGGCCCGGCAGGAAATTACCTGCCGGGCCCTTAGTAGTTGTAATACCCGGTCGCCTTTTCCCCGAAAATCTGTTGTGTCATGCTGCATAATCATGACTGACCCCGCTGCTCCCACCGCGCTTCCCATCTGGCCCGGCCAGGACTTGTCCGACCGGTCCAAACCCAACCTGGTCCCCTATCCGGCGCCGGCTGATCAGGCCGGCTCGGCCCCGGGCGTCATCATCTGTCCGGGGGGCGGCTACAGCAAACAGGCCGATCACGAGGGCGCACCCTTTGCCCGCTTGTTCAACGACAGCGGTCTGGCCGCCTTTATCCTGAACTACCGAACCCTGCCCGAGCGGCACACCGATCCCTATGCGGACGCCTGCCGGGCGGTCCGCTGGGTGCGCCAGCATGCGGAGGACTACGGGGTGGATTCCCGCCGGGTTGCTCTGATGGGCTTCAGCGCAGGCGGCCACCTTGTCACCACGGTGGCGACCCGCGGAGGCCGCCTGTATCAGGATCCTCGAGACGACTTGGCCGACCTTGAAGCCCGCCCCGATCGCCTGATCGCCTGTTATCCCGTGGTCTCCTTTCTCGAGTATGGGCACGGGGGATCACGCCAGAACCTCCTCGCGGATGAGGCGGATGATCCCGAACTCCGTCGCCTCTACTCCAATCACCTGCATGTCTCGCGGGATACGCCGGAAACCTTTCTTTTCCATACCGGTGAGGATGAACCGGTGCCCATGCAGAACAGCCTGCTGTTTGCCAAAGCCTGTGCCGATGCAGGGGTTCGCTGCGAGGTTCACATCTATCGCGACGGGCCCCACGGCGTGGGCATGTCCAAACCCTGCCCCGCCCAGAAAACCTGGCCCGGTTTGCTGGTGGACTGGCTTCAGGCCTGGGTCTGATCGCCTTCCGGCCCGACGGTGTCGCCCACCTTCAGGTCCAGCCAGTCCGCCGCCGATCCGTTACGCACGGCAATCTCCAGAAAGCCGGTCGAGCCAACGGTGAGCAGGGCGGCGCCGGGTTCGACGTCACCGTAAGTATCAGCAAACGGGATACGCTTGCCGTTTATCCATACCGCGCTGACCGGTTCGGCCGCCGCGGCCGGCAGCGTCGTGATGGCGTTGCCGAAGCGGTCAATGTACTGAATGAAGGGCGTCCCCCCGGTGTCTTCCGGGAGGGTAACCGGGTCGTTGATCTCCGGACCGGTCTCGGCAAACGCGAGCCCCGCCGCCAGCCGGGCCGCGGTGGGCGCGAACAGGTCCCGGCCGTGAAAGGTGCGGCTCATTTCCGGGAAGCGGCAGGTGGGGTGCGTGATTTCCCGGAAAACAGGTTTCTCCCCGGTCAGTTCGGGAAACAGCCCGTTGTCCGGCCCGACCAGGTAATGGCCGCCCAGCGCTACCGCGAGCGGTCGGCGATGGGTACCCACCCCGGGATCGACCACCACCAGAAAGACGGTTCCTTCCGGGAACCAGGGAAGGCTCTGGCGCAGTGCGAAACGGGCGGACCGGATGTCTCCCTGGGGGAGAGCATGCGTCAAATCGTGGCAGGCGGCTTCCGGAGCGATGCCGGCGATGACACCCTTCATGACGCCGACATACCAGTCGGTGGTTCCGAAATCCGTGAGGAGCGCGAGGGGGCTGGCCATGCGCGTAGCCAATACCGGTTGGCCACGGAAGGCTACCGGGATTTTCCCTCACTCTCCGGGCCGGTGGCGACAACCCCGGCCGCCCCCGTAGATCTGTTGCAGGTTCAGGCCGTCCCGGGTGCTGAACCCGTGGGCCTGCACACCCCCCCTCCCCAGACCAGGCACCGCGACTGAGCCTGGCGAGTGCATTCAGCGCTGGTTGCCCGTCTGGAGGACGTCTGCTGCGATGGCCTTTCTGAGGACGAGGAAGCCGGTGAGCTCTAAAAGATAGCGGTCGAGTTCACTGGGCGTACGGTCCATGCCTCCAAGCAGTCCCTGAATTTTTTGATGAACATGCCTTGTTTGGGGGTATTTTTTCAAATTGAGTCAGCCTCAATGGCGGATCCGCTTCAACGGGGTTTCAAAGTCTGGGAGGGCATCCTCAGGGATATGGCGCTGGCCCATAATCACGCGGATATCGAGGCCAACCTTATCTTTCCGGGCCGCGCTGGCCGATACCTGGCCGGACGCTTCCGTGCCCGGTTCGGCATGCCCCCCTTCGCCTATATCCGTCGGTTGCGT
>JBNPEH010000011.1:12500-52570 GCA_051117635.1 Opitutales bacterium
GAAACTTCAGGGCATTGAGACGCTGCACCTGCGGATGGAGCGGCATTGCAGCAATGCCAGGCAGGTGGCCGAATTCCTCGACGGGCATGACCGGGTCGACTGGGTCAGCTATCCCGGCCTGAAAAGCAGCCCGTATCATGACGCGGCCAACCGCTACCTCGACACGCAGGTTGGCTATGGCGCTCTGATCGGTTTCGGGGTCAAAGGCGGCATCGAGGAGGGACGCAAATTCATCGAGCACCTCAAGCTGTTCAGCCATCTGGCGAACATCGGCGATGCCAAGTCGCTGGCCATCCATCCGGCGTCGACCAACCATTCGCAGCTGACGCCCGATGAGCAACAGGCCTCGGGGGTGACTGAGGACTATGTCCGGCTGGCGATCGGCATCGAAACCATCGAGGACATCCTGGCCGATATCGACCAGGCGCTGGCCGCCATCGGCTGACCCATCACTCGATGAACCGCTGGTTGTTGTCTGGCTTATGCCTCCTTGTCGCGTTGCCGTTGCGGGCGGAAATCGTTCTCGACGGCGTGGGCGTGACTGCCTCCCGCAGTCCGTATCCCGGGTCGGTGGCCGAAGTCATCGACCGGTATTTCACCGCTGTGGGCGGGGTAGACGCCTGGAAGGCGGTGGATGCCATAAAATCCGAGGTGCAATCCACCACCCGGCTGACGGGAGCCGTCGACCGGTCAACCGAAGCGACGGCTCAGCAGGTCTGGGCGGCTGACGGTCGTTTCCGGACGGTCACGGAAGTCAACGGGATGACGGTGCTGACGCTGTTCGACGGGGAGGCGATGTGGAAGCGCTCGAATAATATCAAGCCGGTGAGAATCGAGATCAACCCCTTCGACCTCCGCCGGGGCAATTTGTTGTATGCGCACCAGCAGCTCGAGGCAATTTTCCCTCATGCCCGGATCGACCGGGACGGGGTAGATACGGTCGCAGTGGCCTTCTTCAAGGCTGATACGGACGCCGAACCGGTCGAGGTGTGGATCTTCAGCAAGGAAACCGGGCTCCGGGTTGGATCCCGAATGCTTACGCTGGCCCCCGGCATGGAACCCGTCCCCGTTGAATACCGTTTCGAGGACTATCGTGCTGTCGGTGCCGTTCGCATGCCTCACCGGATTGTCTACGAAGTGGAGACCTCCGGCGTTACCAGCCGGACGACGCTCGACCTGGTATCGCCCGTCCTGAATCCCGATGTGCCGGAGGGGACCTTTTCGCCCGAATTCTGATTTTTTTTCAGGCGGAGGTCCTTTTTCCGGGTTCGCACTGGATCCCCGGCTCGACTAAGCCATGCCGTTCCGCATGGCCCGCTTTACTCAGGAAATCCGCCCGACGCTTAAGCTCGCGCTGCCCATGATCATCGGCCAGGTGGGCATCCACCTGATCGTCGTGATCGATACCGCCATGATCGGTCGGGTGGGGGTGGTGGAGCTGGCGGCGGCCGCTTTCGCCAACAACTTCGTCGGGCCCTTCATGATGTTCGGCTTCGGCCTGGTCAGCGCCTGTTCGGTGCTGGTGGCCCAGGCCTTCGGGCGGTCGGACGCCGCCGGTGCCCGGACGGTGGTCTATCTCGGCCTGCTCCTGATCGGGCTGTATTCGGTGGGGCTCGGCGTGTCGATGTACGGCATCAAGGAAGCGGCGCACTGGCTCAACCAGCCCCCGGAGGTGTTGGAGGCGTGTTGGGATTACCTGATCCTGATCAACTGGTCCAACGTGCCGATGCTGCTGTTCTCCTGCCTCAAGGCCTACAGCGAGGCGCTCAACCGGCCCTGGTATCCGTTGCCCTTCCTCGGCCTCGCGCTGGTCCTGAATGTGTTCTTCAACTGGCTGCTCATTTTCGGAAACGGTGGCTTTCCCGCGCTGGGTCTGGAAGGTGCCGGCTGGGCGACCCTCCTTTCCCGGCTCATTGCCCTGGGAGCCCTGAGCGTGGCCATGAGTCGCTTCGGCCCCTTCTATCTGCGCTGGCGTCCCGCGTCCTTCCGCACCGATTTCCGGAAGGTGAAAACCTACCTGAAACTCGGGGTGCCGACCGGGTTTCAGATCCTGTTCGAGGTCACGGCCTTCAACCTGACCACCATCATGATGGGGTGGGTGGGTACCCTCACCTTAGCCGCCCACGCCATTGCCCTGAACTACGCCGCGCTGACCTTCATGGTGCCCCTGGCGCTCTCGTTCGCGGTATCCATTCGCGTAGGACAGGCTGCCGGGCAGGGTGACCGGGAAAAAATCCGCAATATCGGCAAGGCCTCCACGGCGGTCACCGTCCTGTTCATGGGCCTGGCCGGGCTCTGCTTCGTCGTCTTTCGACACCAATTGCCGTGGCTGATGCTGTCTCCCGGCCAGGAGGATGTCGCGGCGGTGATCGCCCTGGCTTCCGTCTTCCTCGTGGTCGGTGCCGTTTTCCAGATCGTGGACGGCCTCCAGGTGGTCATGATCGGCGCCTTGCGCGGGCTGCAGGATGTCACGATCCCCACCATCTCCGTGTTTGTCGTTTACTGGCTGATCTGCCTGCCGGTCGGATACCTGCTCGGTTTTCCGCTGGGTCTGGGCGGCCTCGGGATCTGGTACGCGCTGGCGGGGGGGCTGGCCCTCAACGCCCTCGCGATGACCGGTCGGTTCTGGTACGTGGCGGGACGTCCCCTGAAGGTCGGGTTATGACCCGAGCACCTCGTCCAGCGCACGCTGGACAATCCCCGGGGTGAGCACCGTCGGCAGGACCACCGGCTCCGTTCCCGGCTTTGCCGGATAGATGACATTCAAGGGCACGCCCGCCCGCCCGAATTCCTGCAGCACCTCCGTGATTTCAGGGTTTCGGCGGGTCCAGTCCGCCTCCATCAGTACCAGATCCGGATTTCCGGCAAACCGCCGCACAATCGCATCCGAGCTGAAGACCGTCTTTTTGTTGGCCTGACAGGTCAGGCACCAGGCAGCCGTGAAATCAACATAGACGGTCTTCCCGGCCGCGCGCAGCTCGGCGAGGCGCTCCCGGGAAAAAGCGATCCACTCCAGGCCGCCCGGGCCGGTCCTTTCGGCCACGGTTGCTCCCCCGGCGGTGGTCGCCTGCCGCTGGCTCGCTACACCGGCCGACCAGATGCCCCCGGCGGCGAGCACGAGCACGGCGATCAGGGCCGCCCGGCGGACCTTCCCGGAGCGGGCGGCCGTTCCCCATTTGCCGAGGATCCAGGCGCCCAGAGCGAAGATGGTCAGGCTCCCGAGCAGCCAGGCCATGCCGCCGACACCGGTTTGGAGCCCGAAGACCCAGATCAGCCAGACGGCGGTGGCAAACAGCGGAAAGGCCATCACCTGCTTGAAGGTCTCCATCCAGGGGCCGGGCCTGGGCAGGGCCTGGATCCAGGCCGGCCGATGCGCCAGCACAAGGTAAGGCAGGCTGAGCCCCAGTGCGAGCGTGGTGAAGATGGCCAGCGTGCCGCCCACACCCTGGGTCAGCGCGACGCCGATGGCCGGCCCCATGAACGGCGCCGTGCAGGGGGTGGCCACCAGCACGGCCAGCACCCCGGAAAAGAAACTCCCGCTCAGGCCCTCCTGCCGCGCCAGGTGGTCGCCCCTGCCCATCAGGCTCCCCCCGATCTCGAAGACACCGGCCAGGCTCAGGCCAAACAGGAAAAAGAGAATAACCAGAAACGCCACGAAGCCGGGTGTCTGCAGTTGAAAGCCCCAGCCGATCAACTCCCCTCCGGCCCGGAGCGCCAGCAATACGCCGACCAGCATCCATATGGAGACCAGCACGCCGAGCGCGAACGTCCAGCCGTGTGCGCGGATCCGCCCCGCATCGCCGCCCGCCTGCTGGACGAAACCCATGACCTTGAGTCCCAGTACCGGGAACACGCAGGGCATCAGGTTGAGCAGCAGCCCGCCAACCAGCCCGAAGAGAAGCGCCCGGGTCAGGCCGAGTGGTCCGTCCGCGTCCGCCCCGTCTGCCGCCGTCGGGGTCGGTGGCGTGCCCTCCGAAAAAGCCGGTTCCAGCGTAAATCCCCGGCGGAAGCCGTCTCCCGACAGCACGAGGACACCCGGCAGGCTCGCCGGATCGTCCGGACCGTATCCGGACGCTTCCAGCCGGATGAGGTAGCCATCCGCCACGCGGTTGACTACCTGGGGGGCGTTGGGGTCGACCACCTGCCCGTCTTCAAAGAAGTAGGCCTCGGTGAGCACCTGCCCCTCCTCAAGCAAGCCATCGCTGAAGAAAAGGACGGGTCCGGTTTCGGTCCGGTAAACAGTGGTCGCCTCGGCGGGTGCGTCGACCGGCAATCGATCACGGGCCCGGTCGAACAAGGGTTTGGTTTCCGGATCGCCGGAACCGGGCGTCTCGACGACAGGCAACTGAAGACTCAAGGACGCGTCTCCGGGGATGCAGACCTCCTCGCAAACCAGCCAGTCGGTGTCCGCCTGCAACGTCACGGATTCCCCGGGTTGAAGGGAGTCCGGCGCGGTCACGGTGGCGGCCAGCAGGACACTGTCCTCGTATACGTAATTCATCAGCCCGGCCATCAGGTAGGTCCCGGGTGTCGGCCAGCGCAGGTCGCCGACGGCAAACCCGTCCGGCAGGTCCCAGCTGATGTGGGTGGGGATGCCCGTGTCTCCCGGGTTTTTCCAATAAATATGCCAGTGGGGATCCATTTCATAGAGGATCCCGATCTCGAAGGTCTGTCCCGGAGCGATGGCGGTCACATCGGTCATCAACTGGGCGACCACGTGCTCGTCCGGTCCTTTCGTCGATGGCTCCGGGACCTTCGGCCCGCTCGCACCGCAGAGCAGCGCCGGCCCCCCGAGCAACAGCAGCAGACCGATCCGCAGCAGCGGGCCAGCCAGTGAAAACGAACATTGGGGGCGAAAACGGTTTCGGCACATGACGACAATAGGGGACACCAACTTCGTACCTTATTTCCCCAATCCCTGCATTTCCAGCCACGACGGACATCGCCGGCGCTTTACGGGGCGGGTTGCCCGTAGGCCCGGCAGCCGGCAGATCCTGCCGATGCCATAACTCCTTGCTCTTTCCAAACAACTGTTTTAAACATTTGTTTCCATTCAGCGATGAAGTCTACGGAACCAGGAACCCGGGAGCGCCTGCTGCGCGAGACGGAGCGTCTGTTCGCCACCGGCGGCGTGGGCGCGATCACGCTGCGCGAAGTGACCGACCGGGCGGGCGCAAACCTGGCTGCGGTGAATTACCATTTCGGGAGCAAGGAAGGGCTGATCCGCACGATGCTTCAGGAGCGGGTGGAGCCGGTCAATGCGGCGCGGATCCGCCGGCTGGAAGCTGCCCGGGCCGCTCACGGCGAGGCGCCCATCCCCGTGGTGACGCTGCTGGAGGCAATGATGCTCCCCGTGCTCGAGGAGGCCGAGCGGGAAGCCGACGGCGAGGGCACTTTTCTCCGCATGATGGGTCGGGTACTCTCCGAACCGGCGTCCTTCCTTCGTGAATTTCACGAGCAATTCTTTCGGGACATCGCGCAGCGGTTTCATGCCGAACTGGTGCGCAGTTGCCCGCACCTCGATTCCATCGACCTGGCTTACCGGATGCACTTCACCGTTTCCGCCTTCACGGGCGCGCTTCTCCAGCGGCGCCGTCTGGCCTGGATGTCCCGGGGGCGAATCGATCCCGAGGACAATGACGGCTTGTTCCATCAGCTTCTGCCCTATCTGGCGGCCGGGCTCAACGCCCCGGCCGCTGAGACCGCACAGCCGCGAAAGCCATGAACCGGCCGGATAAGCGTTTCATGATTCCCGTCCTGGCCGGTGTCCTGTCACTGAGCGGCTGTGCCTCCGTTCCGGACCGTGAGCCGCTGGCTGCCACCGGACCGGTCGAGGTACCGGCCGGCTTCGCGGCCGCAACCGAAGCGTTCGACGCCTATCCCGCGGTGCCCCCTGCCTGGCTGTCTGATTTTCAGTCCGCCCAATTGCCCGCGCTGGTCCTGGAGGCTCAACGCGCCAACCCGGATCTGGCCCGGGCCGCCGCCCGGTTGGAGGCCGCCCTGGCCGCCGCCCGGATCGCCGGTGCCCCGCGCCGTCCCCTGCTCTCCGCCGACCTCGACGGCACGCGCAGTCAGTCCCGACCCCTGCCCGGTTCGTCCGCCGTCCGGCAAACGCGCTACCAGACCGGGCTGGGTGCCCAGTGGGAAGCGGATATCTGGGGACGCCTGGGCGCCGATGCCCGTGCGGCGCAGCTCGAAGCGGATGCCGTGGCCGCTGACCTGTCCGCCGCCCGCCAGGCCCTCGCCGCCGGCGTGGTCCGCAACTGGATCAACCTCCTGGCCGCCGGGGAACAGGCTGCCCTCGCCCGACGGACCGCCGACTCGTTCCGCGACAACCTGGAGCTGGTGGACCAACGCTTCCAACGGGGACTTGCCCCCGGGCTGGACCTGAGCCTGGTGCGGGCCAATGCGCGCTCCGCCGAGGCCAGTCAAGCCGCCGCCCGCAACGACCTCACCGCCATCCGGCTGAATCTCGAAACGCTGCTCGGGCGCTATCCCGCCGATCGCCTGGCCGCCGAAAACGGTCTCCCGACCCTCAGCGGGCCCGTCCCCGCCGGCCTGCCAGCCGGGCTGCTCGCCCGACGGCCGGATCTCCGCGCCGCGTTCCGTCGGCTGGTCGCCGCCGATCAACGCTTCGCCGCCGCCCGCGCCGCCCGCCTGCCCCGGATAAGCCTGACTGCCTCGGGCGGTACCCTGAGCAATGCCCTGGCCGCCCTGGTTGACGGCGATCTCACGGTTTGGTCGCTGGGCGGCTCGCTGACCGCCCCGCTCTATCAGGGCGGGCGCCTGGCGGCGGCCGAGGATCAGGCCGGGGCCGACCGCCGGACCGCTCTGGCCGCCTACCGCCAGACCGTGCTGACCGCTTTCCGCGAGGTGGAAACCGCGCTCCGTCGTGAAGCCTTGCTGGAGGCGCAGGCAGCGGCCCAGGAAGCGGCTGCCGCGGACGCCATGGCGGCAGAAGAGCAGGCGGTCGACCGCTACCGTCGCGGCCTCACCGATGTCATTACCGTGCTGGAGGCTCAGCGCCGATCCTTTAACGCCCGCCAGGCCCTGATCACCGTCCGGCAGCAACGGCTGCTCAACCGGGTGGATCTCTGGCTGGCCCTGGGCGGGGCCGAACCTCCCGCCGCCGCCACCGAAACCGCCGCCTTTTCCGATCCATGAAGTATCCTTTTTATCGATACGTGCTTCCGCCGGCGCTGGTGGTCCTCGCCGCCGGTCTGGTCTTCCTGTTGACCAGGCTCAGGCCCGAGCCGGACACGAGCGAACCCGAGCGCGCCATCCCTGCCGTGGAGGTCTTCCCCGTCGCCGCCGCTCCGGTCCAGTTGCAGGTGGAGACGCAGGGCACCGTCTCGCCCTTCCGGGAGACGACCCTCACCGCCGAGGTGTCGGGCCGGATCATCGAGGTGTCCCCCGCCTTTCAGACCGGTGCCTTTGTGGATGCCGGGGACCGCCTGCTGAAAATCGATCCCACCGATTACGAGGCGGCTCTGGCTTCCGCCCGGTCGGAGCTGGCTCGCGCCGAACTCGCGCTCAGCCAGGAAAAGGCCGCACGGGAGCAGGCCCGCGCCGACTGGGAGCGCCTCGGCCGCGGTGAGCCCGCGCCCCTGGTGCTCCGCGAGCCGCAGATCGCACAGGCCCGCGCCGCCATCGAAGCCGCCCGCGCCGCCGTCCGCCAGGCCCGGGACGATCTCGCCCAGACCCGTGTCCGCGCACCCTACTCCGGCCGCGTCCGTTCCCGGCAGGTCGACCTAGGCCAGTTTGTGACGGCGGGCGCCACCGTGTTCGGCACGCTCTACGGTACGGACCGGGCGGAGGTCCGGCTTCCCGTCAACGCCCGGGAGGTCGGCTATCTGGCACTGGGGGCGCTGCTTCAGGGCCGGGTCGGCGACACCACCGGCCCCGCGGTGACGCTGTCGGCCGACTATGGCGGGAACACCCATCGCTGGACGGGCCGGGTCGTCCGGACCGACGGGACGATCGATCCGCAAAACCGTCTGACCTACCTGATCGCCCAGGTGGACGATCCCTACGGCCTTCAGTCCGTCGGGGAGCGACCTCCGCTCAAGATCGGCCTGTTCGTTGAGGCGGCGATCGCCGGTCGCCAACTGGAGCGGGCCTTTCGCATTCCGCGCTCCGCGGTCCAACCGGACGGCACCGTACTGGTCGTGCGGACCGATGATACGCTGGTCCAGCGCCGCGTCCGGGTCGTGAAGGCGGACCGGCGGACCGTGGTGGTCGACGACGGATTGGAAGATGGCGATCGCCTCTGCCTGACCGCCCTCCCGTTTTTCATCGACGGCATGACCGTGGATCCCAGCCCGGCGCCGCCGGAAGCCGTTCCCCCCGAACTGCGCGACCAACTCGGGGCCGACATCCTGGCCGAGACGCCTGAACGCGGAAAGGACGAAGCATGATCGCCTGGTTCACGCGCAACGGGGTCGCCGCCAACCTCGTCATGCTGATCATCGTGGTCGGTGGCCTCGCCTCGCTCGTCACGGTCAAGAAGGAGCTGTTTCCCCAGTTCTCGCTCGGTACGGTGGTGGTGACCGTGCCCTACCTGGGCGCCGCGCCGGAAGAGGTGGAGCAGGCGGTCGTGCTGCGGGTGGAAGAGGCGGTCGAGGGTCTCGACGGCATCAAGGAGATCCGGTCCACCGCGCGGGAAGGCATCGGTGTGGTCCGCATCGAGGCCCAGAAGAATTACCCGATCCGTACGCTGCTCGACGACGTGAAATCGCGCGTCGACGCCATCAGCACCTTTCCGGAGGAAACCGAGCGCCCGATCATCGAGGAGGCGCTGGTTCAGCGCGATGTCCTCTGGGTGGCGGTCTACGGGCAGGCCAGTGAGCGCAGCCTGAAGGAACTGGCCGAACGGATCCGGGACGACCTGGTCAAGCAGCCCGGCATCAGCCAGGCCGAGGTCCAGGGCACGCGCAGCTATGAGATCAGCATCGCCGTCCGCGAAGAAACGCTCCGCCGCTACGGGCTGACCTTCGAGGAGGTGGTGGCCGCCGTGCGCGGTTATTCGGTTGACCTGCCCGGTGGTACCATCCGGTCCGACGCCGGGGAAATTCTCCTGCGCACCACCGAGCAGAACTATACCGGTGAGGAGTATGCGGAAATCGTTCTGCTCACCCGTCCGGACGGCAGTCGAATCCTGCTCCGCGACGTGGCCGAGCTGCGCGACGGCTTTGTGGACGAACCCCTGGTCACGACCTTCAACGGCAAGCCGGCCGCGCTGGTGAAACTGCAGGAGGTGGGCGACGAAAATCCAATCACTATCTCCGACCAGACCGACGCCTACCTCGAAACCGCCCGGGAGACCTGGTTGCCCGAGGGCATCGCGGTCGACCTCTGGGGCGACAGCAGTTTCTACCTCAAAGGCCGCCTCAACATGCTGATTGAGAACGGGCTGATCGGGCTGCTCCTGGTCATGATCGTCCTCAGTGTTTTTCTGCGGCCGTCCCTCGCCTTCTTTGTGGCCCTGGGGATCCCGGTCAGCTTTCTGGGAACCTTCTTCGTCGCCCCCGTCGTCGGCATCTCGATCAACCTGATCTCGCTCTTCGCCTTTATCCTCGTGCTCGGGATCGTGGTCGACGATGCCATCGTGGTCGGCGAAAGCGTCTTCACCGCCTACCAGCGCGACGGGGTGTCGGTGGACGCCGCCATCCGCGGCAGCCACGCGGTCGCCATCCCCGTCACCTATGCGGTCCTGACCACGGCCGTGGCGTTCATCCCGGTCTTCTTCCTGCCCGGTCTGATCGGCAAGTTCTTCAAGGCGATCCCGCTGGTCGTCATTCCCACGCTCCTGTTTTCGCTCGTCCAGAGCAAGTTGGTGCTCCCTTACCACCTCACGCTCTGTAAGGTCGGCTCGGGTGACCGCTCCACGCTCAACCGCCTCCAGCGTCTGCAGCGCTCGGTGGCCGACGGTCTCGAGACCTTTGTCCGAAACAGTTACCAGCCCGTCCTCGATCGCTGTCTGCGGCGCCGCTACCTGACCGTGGCCGGGTTCGTCGCCGTCTTTCTCGTCAGCATCGGCTTTGTCACCGGGGGCTGGGTCCGGTTCGTCCAGTTTCCCAAAGTGCCGTCTGATTTTATCCAGATCGACCTGCGGATGCCGGCGGGCACCCCCTTTGCCGAGACCAGCCGGGCCATGGCCCGGATCGACGCGGCGCTGGCGGGCATCCGGGAGCAGGCGACCGCCGACGGCGGCCTGGATCCGGTGAAGCACGTCCTGGAGTTCATCGGCGCGGGCTCCACCAGCCAGGGCACCAACCGCGGCTTCATGCTGATCGAACTGGCCAAAAGCGAGATCCGCGATTCCAACGCCTTTGAAATCTCCGAACAGCTGCGCAGCCGCATCGGCGAAATCCCCGGCGCGCGCGAGCTTCGGATCGAGGATGCGGCGGGTGGCCCCAGCGGCTCGCCCATCGATGTTCAATTGACCGGTCGCGACTTCGAGACGCTCCGGGCGGCATCCTTCGCCGTGCGTGATTATCTCAAGACCTACGAGGGCTTGTTCGATATTCGTGACTCCTACTCGGAGGGAAAACGGGAGGTGAAAGTCACGCTGAAGCCCAACGGCGAGTCGCTCGGCATTTCCGCCGCGCAACTGGGCAGCCAGATCCGCTCAGCCTTTTACGGAGCCGAGGCCCAGCGCATCCAGCGCGGGCGTCACGAGGTCAAGGTGATGGTCCGCTACCCGGCAGACCGGCGGACCTCGCTGGCCGACTTGGAGAACATGCGCATTCGGCTGCCGGGCGGGTCGGCCGTCCCGATCGCCGAAGTGGCCGACACCGGGATCGGCGCCGGCTATCCCGCCATTGAGCGCGTCGACGGCCAGCGAACCATCAACATCCGGGCGGATGCGGACAAGCAGGTCGCGGATGTCGGGGCCATCAACGCCAGCCTCTACGAGGAAAAACTGGACGATATCCTGAAGGCCTACCCAGGCGTCACGCCGGTCAAGGCCGGGGAAGCCAGGGACTGGGAAGAAACGCGGGGCAGCCTGCTCGGCAGTGCGCTGCTGGTCGCCTGCCTGATTTACGCCCTGCTGGCCGTACCCTTCCGGAGCTACCTGCAGCCCATCATCGTGATGTGTGTCATTCCCTTCGGCCTCTGCGGCGCCATCTTCGGACATTTCATCACCTTTCAGGACCTGAGCATGCTGTCGCTGCTCGGGATCATCGCCCTCTCCGGCGTCGTCGTGAACGACTCGCTCGTCCTCGTTGATTTCATCAACCGCGAGCGCTCCCGGGACGAGAGCCTGATCCATGCCGTCAAACGCGCCGGTGCGGTCCGCTTTCGGCCGATCCTGCTCACCTCGCTGACCACCTTTGCCGGCCTCGTCCCGATCCTCCTCGAGCAGAGCCTCCAGGCCCAGTTCCTGATTCCGATGGCCACTTCCCTCGCCTTCGGGGTGATCTTCGCCACCGTTATCACCCTCATTCTGGTACCCTGCGGCTACCTGATCCTGGAGGACCTCAAAGGGGCAACCGGTTGGCTCATCGCTCCCTACCGCAACAAAGCAAGCGCAGCCGGGGCGAACGAGCAAGCCACCCTGCCGCGTTAGCCAGAATTCCTTACCGCCCTTTTTCCCGATTCTGGTGAGAAGTTCGGGTTAGCCGCAGCCTCAATACGGTTCCAAAACGTAGGTAAACCGGTCGTCGTTTTTGATAAACTCCCCGCTGGAGAGGTCTCCGTCGTCCAGCACCTCGTCCATGATCACAAAGGGGTCGTCGCCGGCCGTCGGTTTGGTGATGCTGATGCCGGCATACACGCCCTTCACGTCAAAGTCCCAGTCCCAGTTGCCACCCACGGGCGTGGACTCTGTCCAGCCGTGGGTCCGCATGTAGTCGTCCATGCCGTCGGGCATCACGCCGCGCGCCTCATCGTCCGGCCAGTAGCCAAACTCCAGCGCATAGATCTCGAAGGCGTTGGCGTAGGTCCGGAAGTCGTTTGCGAGCCGATAAGCTTGCGATTTAGCCCGCGTCTTCTGAAAAGCCGGGATCGCGATAGCCGCCAGCAAACCGATCACGCTGACTGCTATCATGATCTCCACGAGGGTGAACCCGCGTCGGCTCAATGACCAACAATGAAGGCTCATCGGTTTACAGATTCGTAAGGCATAGGATCCTTCAAGCGCCGGGGTGCTAGGGGGCAGGCTGACGGATCGGCTCCGGTTAATCGGTCAGGATAGAGCCGAATCGCCTTCCATCTCAAGATGTAAATAGGGACTTTCCCTCAATTCTTGCGGTGCTCAAGTCTCCTCGAATTTCCGGTCGAAGAGCCCCGTCAACTCGTCCAGCAGCGCCTGCGCATCAGGTCCCTCCGCGGTGAAGGTCAGCTCGGACCCGCTCCCGGCGGCCAGCATCATCAGCCCCATGATGCTCTTGCCGTTGACCTGCTCGCCGTCCTTCTCGACCCAGATATCCGAGCTGAAGCGATTCGCCACACGCACGATCATGGCGGCCGGGCGTGCATGAATGCCCATCTTGTTGCGGACAGTCAGGACACGGCTGATGGCGTTTTGGCTGGAATCGGCTGACATGAGTCAGGAGAGAATGGGAATGCCTGCCCGGCGCGCCGGTTCAAGGTAAAACCCTTAACCATAGGCCCGGCCCTCCACTTGAAAAGGGTAAATCATGCCGGGATGACCCTGGCCCGGATTTCTCGATTCCAGCGATAAAGGCGCGCTAGCCATTGATGGTTCCCGAGGGGTCCCCCGCCCCTTCCGGTATCAGATCCTGCTGGTGCTGCCAGAGATCGGCATAATGACCGCCCGCCGCGATCAACGCATCGTGGTCGCCCCGTTCGAGGATCCGCCCCTTTTCCAGAACCACAATCTGATCGGCCCGCCGGACCGTGGACAACCGGTGCGCGATGACCAGGACCGTCCGCTCCGCGATCAGGTTGTCCAGCGCCGCCTGGATCTGGCGCTCGGTGATTGTGTCGACGCTCGAGGTCGCCTCATCGAGGATGACCAGGGGCGGATTCTTCAGCATGACCCGGGCGATCGTCAGTCGCTGCTTTTCGCCCTGGCTCAGCCGGATCCCGCGCTCCCCGATCAGCGTGTCGAGACCCTCCGGCAGTTTCCGGACAAACTCCCAGGCGCAGGCCCCGCGCAGCGCCGCCTCGATGGACGGATCATCCGCCTCCGGAGCCGCCAGCAGCAGATTGTCCCGGACCGACGCGTCGAAAAGGAAGGGATCCTGCGCCACCACCCCGATGTTGCCGCGCAGCTGGGAAAGACCGATAGCGCGGACGTCTGTGCCGTTGATCCGGACCGACCCTTTCACCGTGTCGTAGTAACGCAGGATCAGGTTCGCAATCGTGCTTTTGCCCGCGCCCGTGTGCCCGACCAGCGCGGTCACCTGGCCGGCGGGCAGTTCCAGATTCAGCTCGGGCAGCACTTCCTCGCGCTCTGCATACGCGAACGACACGCCCTCGAAGGTGACGTTGACCAGACCGGGCGGGAAGGGCTGCGGATCGGCCGGTTCCTCGATCTCGACCGGGTGGTCGAGCAGGTCGAACACCCGGTCCCCGCTCGCGTTGCCCGTGGAGATCAGTTGCGTGAGCTGGGTCAGCTGCCGGATCGGCTGCACGATCATTCCGCAGTAGATGAAAAAGGCAGTGAAGTCGCCGATCTTGAAGGTGGCGGGCTGCGTCACCAGCAGGTAGCTGCCGTAGCCGACCACACCGAGATAACCCAGGTTGCTGACCAGGCTGACCGACGGGCCGAACCGCGCCCAGCGGAACATCCCTTCCAGCGTCCGCTCGCGCAGCGTCAGGGCCTTGTCGCGGAAGCGCCCTTTTTCCCGGTCCTTCAGGCTGAAGCTCTGGATCAGCCGGTTGCCCTGAATGTCCTCCACCAGCAGGCTGTTGAGATCACCTGCCGCATCGCGGACCTGCCGCCAGATCTTCCGGCTCTTGCGGGCGTGGATCAGCCCCATCACAAAGAGGATGGGCACGGGCAGAAAGACCAGCCCCGCCAGCACCGGCTGCTGGGTGAAAATCAGCACGCCGATGCCGGTGATCATCAACAGCGCGGAGACGCCCTGCTCCGTGCCGTCCAGAAGCGCCCGCTCCACATTGTTCACGTCGTCAATCACGGTGGAGGCCACGTTGCCGCTCTGCCGGCGGTCGAAAAAGCTGATCGGCAGGTCCAGCAGCTTGGTGTGCAACTCCGCCCGCAGGTCGATCAGGACGGCCTGTTCCAGTGTATTGTTCACACGGATACGGAGCGAATTGAAGATTTCCTGGCCGGCATAGATCGCCAGCACCACCAGAATACCGGCCGGGATCACCTCGATCGACTGGCTCTCGATCACCGTGTTGATCACGAACCGGATCGCCTGCGGGGCGAAGACCGCCAGCAGGGTCATCGCGATGGCAAAGCCCAGCGTGCCGAAGAACAGCCCGGGGTACCGGAACAGGTATTTGGCCACGCGGATGATCGGGCTCTTGTCAAGCAGCGGAACCAGCGGCGGTTTGGGTGATTTCTCGGCGGCGACCATCCACGCAGCCTAGTTTTTCCGCCCGGGTTTGCAAACCCGGGACCGGCTTCCCACTGTCTTTCCCGTCATGGCAATTCCTTCCGCTGGCGAAGACATCCTGGCGGGTGACCTCGGCCCGACCGGGGCCATCCTGCGCTCGCTGCCGAGCCCCTACCTGCCGCATGGGCTGACCGGCTTGCTCCACCTGCCGCGCTTTCTGGCCAAGTGCCGCCGGATGGTGACCGACGGCGAGCTGCCCCGCAGTTACCGGAAGAACTTCATGCGCGGGTTCGACCGCTTCCTCTGCATGCATCTCGGCATCGATCCCGGGGACGTCCTGGCCATCGTCGAGGAGACCGGCGGCGATGCCACCGCCTGCGATGCGAAGCTCCTCGCCCGGTTCCCTGCCGAGGTGGATGCCCGCGCGTGGAACCGAAGCCTGGTTCAGCGCGGGATGAGCGCGGCCGGCCGCGATTTCCTGAAGACGGCCCTCACCGAGATGGGCTGCACTCACCGTGCGCGCGACATCATCAGCGTGTGCGACCTGATCGATTTCGACGAGGGGCGCATCCCCGGCTACGAACCGTCAGGAACCTGGATCGAGGGCTACGGCCCCGAGATGTTTCAGGATTGAACGACGCCATGATCGCGCGCGAATCCGTCTTCAAAACCGTCCTCACCGTGGCGGTGGCGGCGGGCATCGGGGCCGCCGTCGGCTTTATGGTGGGGTCGTCCGGCACGCAAGAGCGACCGGCCCCGGGCTCCACCTCCGAGGCAACCGCCCCGACCCCGGCCGACCAGCAGGCGACCGGTCGGCCCGCACCAGCCACGCAACGGCCGGTCCAATCGCCGGCCGGTGGCGCCGGGGCGCCCGAACCCGATCCCGGCAGCCTGTTCGTCTGGGCGGAGCGGACGGAGGACCCCGAGACCGCGCGGCTGATGACCGAGCTGGCGGTCCGGCTCTGGCAGCGGACCGACCCCCGCGCCGCCGCCAACTGGGTCCTCGCCCAGCGCGGTCGGGAGGATCGCGAAGCCCTCATGTACGCGGTCCTGGTGCCCTGGTTCGACCGGGATTCGCTGGCCGTTTCCCGCTGGCTCAACACGCTGCCGAATGATCCGGTGCTCGATTCGGCCATCGGTTACCTGGCCACCACCGCCGCTCGCGACGACCCCGCCGCCGCCATGTCCTGGGCCGCCAGCATCACCGATCCCAAGCGTCGCGAAACGCACCAGCTCGCCGTTGCCGTCCAGTGGTTCCGGCAGGACCCGGCCGCCGCCCGCGCCTGGCTGGAAGACGCCGATCTGTCCGCAGCCATGAAAGCCCACCTGGAGATCTTTGACCCGGGTGAACGTTAGAGGGTTAAAGCGTTAGAGCGGAATGGCGCTAACTTAAGGCCTCCGATCCAAATCGGGATCGAAATCGACGGAGCGAAGCGGAGATGGCGTAAGCAAATCGGGATCGAACATGCATAAGGAAATAATATGCATTGGCTTACGTAATCGATTTCGATAGCGATCCCGATAGCGATCCCGATCAAAACACTGTTAAGTTAGCAGCATTCCCCTCTAACCCATTAGAGCGTGTTTGAAAACCCCTGCCGGGAGTCGCGAACGCCGGCCTCCACCTTCGTCCAAGGACTTCGGCGGACAGGAAAGAGCCGGCGTCTCCATGGAGTGGCGGGCTCTTCCGCCTTCGCCTAAAAGGCTATGGCGGACAGGTCGGCCCGCCACACGCCGTAAAAGCCGTCCGTTTCCGGCTTATCTCGACTTTTCAAACACGCCTTAACCCTCTAACCCGAATGACGCTAACTTAAGGATCCTGATCCAAATCGGGATCGAAATCGAAATCGGGATCGAACATGCATAAGGCAATAATATGCATTGGCTTACGTAATCGATTTCGATAGCGATACCGATAGCGATACCGATGAAAACGCTGTTAAGTTAGTACCATTCCCCTCTAACCCTCTAACCCCCCAACTCCCCAACTCCCCAACTCTCTCATCAATACCGCTGCATCGCCGGGTCGACCTCGCGGGCCCAGGCATCCACGCCGCCCGCCAGCGAGGTGGTCTGCTCCAGACCGCGCTCCCGAAGAAACCGGGTCACTTGCAGGCTGCGCGCGCCATGGTGGCAGGTCACCACCACCGGTCGGTCCTGCGGCAGGTAGCTCCATTTGCCGGCGATTTCCCCCATGGGAATCAACAGCGAATCCGGAATCTGGCAGATCGCGGTTTCGTAGGGCTCGCGGACATCCAGCACCGCCGCCCCGGCGTCGATCAGCCGCCGCCCCTGCTCGACATCCACCTCTAGCGGCAGGTCGTCCGGGGCGGTGGTGCCCGGGCCGGCGGGTGGCTCGGGTTCCACCGCGCAGTTGATCGCTGCGTAGTGCTCCGGATCCAGTCGGGTGATCGTCGGCTCATGCCCACAGCACGGGCAGCCCGGATCCTTTTTCAGAGTCAGGGTGCGGAACGCCATCCCCAGCGCGTCGACCACCAGCAGACGCCCGGTCAGCGATGCGCCCACGCCGGCGATCAACTTGATGGCCTCCATCGCCTGCAGGCTGCCGATCACTCCGCAGAGCGCGCCGAAAACGCCGGCTTCCTCGCAGTTCGGGACCGTGCCCGGCTCGGGGGGCTGCGGGAACAGACACCGGTAGCAAGGCGCGCCGTTGGCGGGATCGAATACGCTCACCTGACCCTCGAACTGGAAAAGTGAGCCATAGATCAGCGGCTTGCCGGCCAGCACGCACGCGTCGTTCACCAGATAGCGCGTCGGAAAATTGTCCGAGCCGTCCACCACCAGGTCGTAGTCGGCCAGGAGCGCCAGGGCGTTGTCGGGCGCGATGCCTGCCGGATGCCGGTTCAGCGTCACTTCCGGATTCAGCGCCTGCAGTTTTTCCGCCGCCGAATCGAGTTTCGGCCGACCGATGCCCGGGGTGTCGTGCAGAATCTGGCGCTGCAGGTTGTGCCCTTCGATCGTGTCGAAATCCGCCAGGCCGAGCGTACCCACGCCCGCCGCCGCCAGATAGAGGGCGGCGGGGCTGCCCAGGCCGCCCATGCCGATCAGCAGGACGCGCGCCTCAGCCAGCCGCTGCTGGCCGGCCAGGCCGATCTGCGGCAGGCGGATGTGCCGGCTGTAGCGGGACAGGGCTTCGGGGGAGAAGATGGGCTCGGTGGATTCGCTCATGGAACGGGCAGGATACCGCAGGTTTGTCCCGGTGTAAAAGGCCACATCCGCCCCCGTTCTTGTTTCCGGCCCCCGGTCTGGTATCGTGGTGTCATGGCAAACCGATACGTCGTCATCATGGCCGGTGGGCGCGGGGAGCGCTTCTGGCCCCAGTCGCGGGTGAAACGACCCAAGCAGCTCCTGCCGATCGTCGGGGATTCCCCCATGATCGCCCAGACCCTGGAGCGCCTCGGCGAAAATATCCCGCCCGAGCGGGTCATCGTCCTTACCAACGCCGAGCAGCGCGACGCGCTGCTCGAAATCTGCCCCCGGCTGAGACCCGAGCTGGTTGTCGGCGAACCGGCCGGCCGCGACACCGCACCCGCCGTTGCCCTCGCCACCCTGCTGGTCAAACGGGAGGACCCCGACGCCGTCTTCGCCATGCTGCCGGCCGATGCCGTCATCCACGACCACGCCGGCTTTCAGTCCGTGCTCGAAAGTGCCTTTGTCGCCGCCGAAAACGACGATGTGCTCGTGACCATCGGTATCAGCCCCGAGTATCCGGCCACCGGATACGGCTACATCCACAAGGGCGAGGTCCTGACGGAGGCCGCCGGCCGCCCCGTCTACACCGTGAAACGCTTCGTTGAAAAGCCCGACCGTGCGACCGCCGAGGAATACCTCGCCTCCGGCGACTACTTCTGGAACGCCGGCATGTTTGTCTGGCAGGCTTCCGTCGTGGACGCCGCCTTTGCCCGGAACACGCCCACCGTTCACGAACGCATCGGGCGAATCAACGAGGCGCTCGACGCCGGCAAGCCCATGGACGCCACCCTGCAGGAGCTGTATCCGGGCTTTGACAAGATCTCCGTCGACTACGCGCTGATGGAAAAGGCCGACAACGTGGTCTGCATCGAGAGTGCCTTCGACTGGGACGACGTCGGCGAATGGCCCGCCATCGAGCGCCACTACGACAAGGATGACGCCGGCAATGTCCTCAAGGGCGCCGGCAGGATTCAGGACGGGTCGGGCAACATCGTCTTCGGTGACAAGGACCATTACACCGCCGTCCTCGGCTGTGACGACCTCATCATCGTCCATACCGGTGACGCCACCCTGGTCTGCCGCAAGGACAAGGCCCAGGACCTCAAGGCGCTCGTCAAGGCGATCGGTGAGGAACGTCCCGACCTGATGTGACCGACCCGTCCCCCAGGGTATCCGTGGTATGAATACACTCGGGATCGACTACGGGGAGAAACGCATCGGGCTGGCTTTCGCCGATGCGGTGGGCGTGCCCACGCCCCTCCCGGCCGCCGTTGCGCCGAAGAAAGCCGACCGTTTCGCCCAAATCGGGCAAATCATCCGCGAGCGCCGCATCGACCGCCTGGTCGTCGGCTATCCCTACAACATGGATGGCTCCGTCGGCTTCAAGGCGCGCGAGGTCGACACCTTTGTGGCCGAGCTGGAAAAACGCTTCAGCCTGCCCGTCCACCGCGTCGACGAACGGCTCAGCAGTCATGCGGTCGAGCAGGCGCTGCGCGGCTCCAGGCGCAAGCCGAGCCGCCAGTCCGGAGCGGTCGACTCCGCCGCCGCCACCCTCATCCTCCGCGACTTCCTCGACACCGAAACCGGCCCCGCTCTGTTGCCCGAGGTGGATGAGGATTTCGATTCGGATTGAACCGCAGAGCCGCGAAGGACGCGAAGGCTGCGGCAGACGTGCGGGTGCAGGAGGACTTGCGCTCCTGGGAGGGCTGCGCTTCAGCGCTGCCTCGCGACTCCGGGGAAGGGGGGCTGCTCGTTTGCTGGAGCGGTGCAGTCCCCGGCGGAGGTGCTCGGTGCCGCATCGCAGCGGTCGCCCGGTCTGCCCGCCGAAGTCTCGCAGAGCGGGATGAAGGCTGGGAGGTCGACCCTCCAGGCTGGAAACAGATCCCTGGAGGGCGGATCTCCGAGCCGCCGCACGGACCAAGGGCCTGGCACTCAGAGAACGCCCGGATACCGCCTGTTCGTCTGTTTTTGTCTATCGTCTATCGGCCATTCGGCTGTTGGACCGATAACCCGCTCGGTCGCGTCGGCATGCCGCCATTCGGCTGGCTCATGGTTTGGAACAAGCGGCAGCCCCACAGGAGTGCCCCCGCTGTAGGGCCGGCGCTTGTCAGCGAGCCTGAGCCTGTCGAAGGTCGCCGCGCCGACGCGTTTCGGCCCGGGCAGCCACCTGCTCGTCTGCCCCTGGTCTATCGGCTATTGTCTATGCGGCCGGAGGCCGCCCCCTTTCCTGTTTCCCATTTCCCACCCCCTCAGGCTTCCTGACCAACCGGTGATACCTGACCGTCCGGTTGCGCAGCCCGCTTACGCTCCAGGTATCCGAGGACCAGGCTGAGGAGCGAGGGGAGGAAGGTGAGGGTGACGGCGGTGGAGCAGATCAGGCCGAAGAGGACGATGGCGCCGACGCCGCGGTAGAGTTCAGTACCTTCACCGGGGATGAAGACCAGCGGGGAGAGGCCGCAGACGGTGGTGATGGTGGTCATCATGATCGGGCGCAGGCGCACGTCGACCGCCTGGCGGATGGCCTCGGTCACGGGCATGCCCGCCTCCTGCAGGTTCGCCAGCGCCTTGTCGACGATCAGGATCGGGTTGTTGACGACGGTCCCCAGCAGGATGAGGAAGCCCAGCATGCTGATCATGTCGAAGGGCTGCTGAATGGGCTCCAGGCCGAGCACAGGCAACAACCCGCCGAGGAAATTCATCAGCCACAGACCGACAATGCCGCCCGCGATGCCGAGCGGAACGGTGCCCAGGATCAGCAACGGATAGCCCCAGTGTTTGTAGATCACCACGATGAGGAGGTAGCACAACACCACCGACACCAGGAAATTGCCGCCAAGGGCCTGCCTCGTCGCGGTCAACTGGTCGCTGGCCCCGGAGAGCTGCATGGTCACGCCCTGCGGGAGCGAACCGTCGCGGCGCATGGCCGCCACCACCTCCTCGTTCACGATCCCTACGGCGGTTTCCAGCGCAGTCGAACGCGGCGGAATGATGTTCAGGGTGACGGTGCGCTGCCCGTTGACCCGGCGGATGGCATCGGTGTCCACCGTTTCATGAAACGTCACCAGCGAGGAGAGCGGAACCACGCCCCCGGAGGGCACGGCCAGCGAGAGATCCGGGATCTGGTCGAGGGCCTGCGCGTTGAGCTGGTCGCTGTAGAGGAAGATGTCGATCTTGTCGTCATCGAGGAAATACTCGCCCACGTAGGCGCCATCCGTCAGCGCAGCGATCGTGTAGCCCAGGCCGTCGGCATCAAATCCGACCTGCGCGGCCCGTTCCCAGTCCGGCAACAGTTCGATCATGGGCTGGCCGAGGATCAGCGAACTGGGATTCGAATTGATCTGCGAATCGGCGATGGCCTCGTCTGCGCGGCGGTAGGCTTCCAGCGCCGTGGCATAAATCGACTCCAGATCGGGGCCGCTGACATCAAGGTTTACGCTGCGGCTCCCGCCGTCGTTGCTCGAAATAATCGACCCTCGCGCCGAAAACGCCCGCATCCCCGGGTAGGCGGTGAATTTCCGGTTCAGCGCGGTTATCAGCTCCTCGATATGCCCCGGGTCTTTCGGCATGGAGATGACGCGCAGGGATTGCGCACCGACAAACACATTGAAGGTCAGCAGAGGGGGGACCGGAATCTCCCCGCGGTCGAAGGCCTCGGGTTCAGCGTCCAGATAAGGCAGGAAATGGGCCTGCATGTCCCGGGCGATGGCATCCATCTCCTCCAGGCTGTAGCCGGGCGGTGCGATCATGGTGGAAAAGGTCTTCGCCTCCTCACCTTCCGGCAGGTACTCCGCCGGCGGCATCAGGAACACGATGGCGGCCGTGGTCAGGCCGATCACGGTGACCAGACAGGCCACGCTCCGGGCTTTGGAACGGATCAGCCAGTGCACCCCGGCCAGGATGGAGCTTCGAAAGGGTGACCAGGGTTCGCGTCCCTGGCTGCCCCGCGCCTGCGGCAGGGCGGCGGTCGCGGCCGGGACCACCGTGATCGCAAAAAGCATCGACATGAGGATCGCCGAAGAGATGGCGATCGCGATGTCCGAATAGAGCTGGCCGGCCTCCTGGTCCACAAACAGCACCGGCGCAAAGACGAAAACCGTGGTCAGGGTCGAGGCGAGGATCGCCGGCCAGACCGAACCGGCGCCCCGGATCGAAGCCTCGAACCGGTCCCGCCCGCGCGACCGCTCCTGGTCGATGTTTTCCAGCACCACGATGGTGTTGTCCAGGGTCATGCCGATGGCGAAGGCGATCCCCGCCAGCGAGATGACGTTGATGGTGCGGTCCAGGACCAGCAGGCCGATAAAGGCCGCAATCGTGCAGACCGGAATCCCGATCATCCCGACCACCGTCAGGGCCGGGGACCGCATGAAGACAAACATCACGATCGAGGCGAGGAGCGCACCGATCGCCAGGTTTTTCCAGACGTTGGCCACCGATGCCTCCACGTAGAGCACGTCGTCGGTCACCATCAGGATGCGCATGCCCGCCGGTTCGATCACTTCCCGGGTCAACCGCTCGATCTCCGGCAGGATCGCATTGCGGACGTCGATCACATTGGTGCCGGTCTCGCGGTTGAACGCCAGCATGATGGAGGGCTCCCCGGCGGCATAGGCACGCGACCGGATCTCGAAATGCCCCAGCTGGACGTCCGCGACCTCGCCGAGGCGGACGATGGCGTCGCCGTCACGCCGGATGATCAGCCGTTCAAAAGACTCGATGCTGTCGAACCGGCCGATGGTCCGGATCAGGTACCGGCGTTTTCCGCTGTCGAGATCTCCGGCGGACAGGTCGCGATTGCGCGTCCGGATGGCGTCGCGAACCTCGGTCAGGCTGATCCCGCGCTGGGCCAGCCTGGCGGGATCGGCGAGGATCTGGATCTGGCGTTCCGCCCCGCCCCGCAGCTCCACTTTGGATACGCCGTTGATGCGCTCCAGCGGCGTGCGGATGTTGTCGTCGATGAAATCCCGCATCATCCCCATGTTGAGGTTGCGCGGGTTCCCCGGCTGCGGGGTGATGGAGTAGTAAAGAAAGGCGTTGTTGGAAAAGGAGTCGGTGTAGATGACCGGTTCGTCCACGTTCTCGGGATAGGACGGCACCTGACTGAGGGCGTTGTTCACCCGGATCAGCGCCTCGTTGATGTCCGTTCCGAAAGGGAACTCCAGGTCGATGGTGGCGGACCCGGTGCCGGCGTTGGAAATCATCCGCTGCAGGCTGGGCAGGTTGCGCAGGTAGTCCTCCTGCTCGATCAGGATCTCCTTTTCGACGTCCTGCGGCGTCGCCCCCGGCCAGGTGGTTTCGATGGAGATGACCCGCACCTCCAGGTCCGGAATCATCTGCACCGGAATGCGCAACGCGGCGATTACCCCGAAGATCATCACGATCAGCACACTGACCGTGAGGAGCGTGCCGCGGCGGAGAAGGAATTCGATCATGCCGAGTCGCCCGTGCCGGCCACGATGCGGACCGGTTGACCGGGGATGAGGTTTTCATTGCCACGGACGATGACCTGTTCGCCGGCTTCAACGCCGGACAGGACTTCCACCCGCTGGTTGATGCGTCGGCCCGTCTGCACGGTACGCATTTCCGCGCGCGGCTCCGCCTCGGCCGGGTTGACCACCCAGACGGCGAAGGATCCGTCGGGCTGGCGGACCAGCGCATCGCCGGGAACTGAGAGCCGCGGCTCGTCATCGCCGAAAAACAGATGCGCGCTTCCGGAGGCGCCGGGCAGCAGAAAGCGCGGGTTCCCTTCCGGGGTGATCCTCACCAGAAAAGTCCGGGTCGTCTCGTCTTTGTAGGGCACGATCACGTCCACGCTTCCGGGGAACGGGTCGTCCGGCACCAGATCGAGCCGAATCTCGGCTTCCGTGTCGCGGCTGATCGCGGGGTAGAGATCCTGGGGGGCCCGGATGTCGAAATAGCGGTGTTCCGATCCCACCAGTTCGAGCACAGGGGAGCCCGGGGTGATCCACTCGCCGACCTGGGTGTGCCGTTCGCTGACGATTCCGGAAAAGGGAGCCACCAGGCTGTGGCGGTCCACCCGTTCATTCTGTTCGCGCAGGGAGAGCCGCAGCTCCGCCAGCTGGGCCTCGCGGACACGCACCTGCACTTGCCTCGACTGCAGTTCCGTCTCCGGTACGCCACCTCGTTCCACCAGCGACTGCGCCTCCTTCAGGCGCCGACGGGCATCCTCCAGCTCCGCCTCCGACGCGGCGATGGCCTGTTCGGTCTGGTCCCGTCGGATAACCGCGAGCGTCTTGTCCATTGCCAACAGTGGCTGCCCGGCCTCGATCCGGCTCCCCACGTCGACGTGCAGGGTCTCGACCAGGCCTGCCACCTGAACCGACAGCGTCGATGACCGACGCGCGTTGACGGTCCCGATCAACTCGACCGAGCGGACCAGCGGCTCGTTCAGGACCGGGGCCACACGAACCGAGCGGGCCTCCGGCTGCTGCGCCGCCAACCCACCGCAAGCGATCAGCCAACCGAACCAAAAGACCAGGACGCGATTAACCGCGCCTCTCATAAAAGAAAATGCCATCACCCTGATAGGTCTCGAACCATGCCCCGTTCGCCCACCAGTTCAACCAGAGGACGGATTATGGGTGTTCAGCCACCTCAGCAGCCGTCGTGCCGTAGGGGCGCTGCTCGTCGGCACCCGCGTTGGGGGCGGTCGCAGCCGTGCGGACGGATGCACCCGGCGGGCGTCGCAAGCAACGCCCCTACGGATCCCCCTTTACCTTTGCGCCTGTTGCGGCTTTCCGGTTGCACTCCCCGCATGCCGCCCGAAACCCAGCGCTGGAAGTGTGTCGTCGGTTACGACGGCACGGCCTTCAACGGCTGGCAGAGCCAACCGGGCGGCAACACGATCCAGGATATCCTCGAACGGCGACTCGCCCAGCTGCTGAAAACCCCGACCCGCATCCAGGGGTGCAGCCGGACCGACGCCGGCGTGCATGCCAGAGGTCAGGTCTTCCATTTCGACGGCGCCTGGCCGGGCAGCGGCGAGAACCTGGTCGAGGCCTTTCGCAGCAACGTACCCGATGCCATCCGCGTCCTGAGCGCCCGGCCGGTTTCCCCGTCCTTCCACGCGATGAAAAACGCGAAGGGCAAGCAATACGTCTACCGGATCTTTCGCGGCCAGGCCGGCCCGCTCGAAAACCGCTACTGCTGGTCCGCCGGGAGGATCCCGCAGGACACCGTCAGGATGCGCGCAGCGGCGTCGCTGCTGGTCGGCACCCACGACTTCAGGGCCTTTGCCGGCACCAAACCGCTGCCCGCGGGCTCGACCACCATCCGTCGGGTCTGGCGGGTTGACTTGGTCGAGGCCGGCCCGCGCATCCGCATCATCGTCGAGGGCGAGGGCTTTCTCTACAAAATGGTCCGGGGCATCGCGGGCTGTCTGATCAGCGTCGGCCGCGGTCGCGTGCCGGTCGACGAAGTCCCCGCCCTCCTCACCGCCGCCCGCCGCACCGCCCGTGTCGAAACCGCCCCCGCCAGGGGCCTGTGTCTCGAAAAAATCTGGTACCACCGCCTGCCGCAGCGGGCTGCGGCCCGCTTGAGTTGACAGTGAACAGTTGCCAGTGGTCAGTGAATGAAAATGGATCAGATTGAGCTCGAGCCTTCCCCGGCTTTTCCGCCGGGTGGGCCGGATGCGCGGGACCGGCGTGGCCTATGGTTGCTGATCGGGGTCTACCTGGGGGCCATGGGCTTTGCCGCGCTGCTGGCGCCCGGGGTCTACCACCTCATCCAGGCCCAGCACACCGAGGCCCCCAACGCGCTGACCCGCGAAATCGCCGACAACAGCCTGGCCGATTACTTCGATCGCTTTCGCTGGCTCGCCGTCCTGATCGGCCTGCCGTGGCTCATTCGCGCCTGCGGGTTCACCGGCTGGCGGAGTGTCGGCCTGGGCCGGCGCCCCGGCTGGCTCGCCAGGCTGGGGCGGGGCGCCGGGGTCGGTGGCGGCCTGCTCCTTCTGCTCGCGGCTATCCAGACGCTCTTCGGCCCGGTGGACTGGACCGGCGGAACGGTCGGCGACTGGTTGGGCTGGTTCGGACGCGGCCTGCTGGCCGGCACGCTGATCGGCCTGTTGGAGGAATTCCTCTTCCGGGCCATGATCCTCCGCCTGCTGGTTTCCGGGCTTGGCCTGCGCGGGGGCCTGATCGTTTCGGGGCTGTTTTTTGCCTACACGCATTTCAAGTTTCCGGAGGATCTGGTGGCGCTGCCGGCCGGCGAGGGAGTCGGGCTGGTCGACGGTTTCCGGGTGGCCGTCTGGACCCTGGCCGCCATCGTCGTCGACTTTCGACCCGTAGCCTTCCTCAACCTGACGCTGCTCGGCTGGCTCCTGGCCGGGATGGTGGTGCGCGACCGCGACCTCTGGCGCGCCATCGGCTTTCACGGCGCGATCGTTCTGCTGCTGGTGCCCTACAGTCAGGCGGCCGATGTTGCCGGCGGCTGGTGGTGGGGTTCCGCCCGGCTGGTGGATGGCCTGCTCGCGACCGTCGCTCTGGCCGCCTACGGCCTTTTGCGCTGGCGTCCGCCCGCCGGCGCGCTAAAACAGCCACCGGCGGAGGATCAGGATGAGAGAGGAGCAAGCAGGGGGCGCCAAAGCCCCTAGCCCGGTTGACCGGGGGCAGGCGCTCGCCGCGGACGGGCGGCGCCGCGGCTGGGTCTGGCTCCGCGAAACCGTGCTCGATTTTTTCTTTCCACGCGTCTGCCTGGTGACTGGTGAGGCGGTCGAGCCGGACAGCCCCTACCGGTTCTTTTCCCACGCCGGGGCACGCGGACTGTACCGCGTGGAACCACCCGCCTGCTCCACCTGCGGGTTCCCTTTTTTCGGCGTGTTGGCCGGTCCGCGCAGCTGTCCCCACTGCCAGGAGCTGGAGCCGGTCTTCGGCGAGGGCCGGACCTGTCTGCTGATGCGGGCCGCGGGCCGCCAGCTGGTGCATGTGCTCAAGTATCGGAACGGTCGATACCTGCGCCCGGATATCGTGGCCATCGCTCGTCATTGCCCGGGTTTCAGCGAATTCCTGGCCGGGGCGGTGTTGGTGCCGGTACCGCTGCACCGGAATAAAGCCCGGCGACGCGGCTACAACCAGAGTCGGCTCATCGCCCGGGCCTGGGCCGACGCCCTGCCCGGATGCCAGCTACTCGATGCGCTTGAACGGGTGCGTAACACCCCAAGCCAGACGCGCCTGTCGCGGGAAAAACGGGAGGCCAATGTCCGGGGTGCCTTCGCCCTGCAGTCCGGGGTAACCTTGACTGCCCGGACGCGGTATGTCCTTGTTGATGACGTGTTTACAACCGGCGCGACCCTCAACGCCTGCGCCCGTGTCCTGCGCGGGGCCGGCGCCCGCGCCATCGACGTCGCCACCCTGGGTCACGGCTGACTGTTTCTTTTCGTTAAAGTTCGCTATAATCCCCCGCCATGCCGCTCTTCAGCAAACCCCAGTACTCCACCGTCACGGTTAAGAAAAAGGACATCCCGAAGGGGCTCTGGACCAAGTGCCCCAAGACGGGGGAGATTATCTATAACAAGGAACTGGAGCAGAACCAGATGGTGGTGCCCAAAAGCGGTTACCATTTCCCGCTGCGCGCGCACAGGCGGATCGAGGTGCTGCTGGATGCCGGCAGTTTCCAGGAGCATGACGCCGGCCTGCAGACCGTGGATGCCCTCGCGTTCAAGGACGTGCAACCCTACGCCTCCCGTCTGGAGCGCTACCGCAAAAACACCGGGCTGAATGATGCCGTCGTCTGCGGCACCGGGACCATCGGGGGTCGCCGCATCAGCATCGGCGCCATGGACTACTATTTCGCCGGCGCTTCCATGGGCGTCGTGGTCGGGGAAAAAATCACCCGCGCCATCGAGCGGGCCGCCGAGGAAAAAACGCCCCTCCTGCTGGTCATCGCTTCCGGCGGGGCCCGGATGCAGGAGGCCATTTTCTCGCTCATGCAGATGACCAAGACCAGCTCCGCGCTAAACCGGCTCAAGGCGGCCGGGCAGCCCTACATCGCCGTGCTGACCCACCCAACCACCGGCGGGGTCACCGCCAGCTTCGCCACGCTGGCCGATGTCATCCTGGCCGAGCCCGAGGCGCTGATCGGCTTTGCCGGCCCGCGGGTCATCCGGGAAACCACTAAGGAAGACCTGCCCGAGGGCTTCCAGACTTCCGAGTTCCTGCTCGAGCACGGCCTGGTCGACCAGATCGTCCACCGGCACGAGCTGCGGGATCGCATCATCGCGCTGCTGGGCTTCTTCGCAGCAGGCCAGCCGGTCAACCCCGTCCCGGCCACCCGGACCACCGGCCCGGGCGGCGGGGCCAACGGGCGTCAGCCTTCCTGACTGATATTGCCCGGACCGGGTCTTCCGGTACCGGCGCCCCACAATGGCCACTCAACCGCCTCCTCCGCTGGACAGCTACCCGGCTGTCCGGGATTACCTGTACAGCCTCAAACACCACGGGGCCAAATACGGCATCGACCGCATGCGCCTGCTGGCTGCCGCGCTCGATCACCCCGAGCGCCGCTATCCGGTGATCCACGCCGCCGGCTCTAACGGCAAGGGCTCCGTCTGCGCCATGCTGGAGGCCGTGTATCGCCATGCCGGATACAAGACCGGCCTCTACACTTCCCCGCACCTGATTCGCCAGGGTGAGCGCGTCCAGGTCCATCGCCGCGTGCTCGAGGAAGCCGATATCGTGGCCTATACCCGGCGCCTCCAGGGGATCGCCAATGACCTGGCCGCCAGGGATCCGGACGACCATCCCTCCTTTTTCGAGTTCATGACCGCCATGGCCTTCCTGCGCTTCGCCGAGGAAGCCGTCGATCTCGGGATCATCGAAACCGGCTTGGGCGGTCGACTCGACGCCACCAACATCGTCGAGCCCGAGGTCTCCGTCATCACCTCCATTTCGCTCGATCACGTCGACCTGCTGGGCGACACCCTCGCTGCCATCGCGGGCGAGAAAGCCGGGATCATCAAACCCGGCAGACCGGTTGTGATGGGCCGCCTCCCGCCCGAGGCGGAGGCTGTTATCCGGCGTACCGCCGGGGAGCGGGGCTGTCCCTTGTTTTCGGTGCGGGAACGCTTCGGCGAGGCGCTGGCCGGTTACCCGGAAACCAATCTGGAGGGCGACTACCAGCGCTGGAACGCGGGAACCGCCACGCTCGTCACCGAGGTCCTGATGGATCGCTTTCCGGTCGATCCGGACAGCCGGGCCGGCGCCCTGCAGCGGGTCGATTGGGCCGGGCGCTGGCAGCGCATGCCCCTGACCGACCGTACCCTGATCCTGGACGCCACCCACAATCCGGAGGGCGCTGAAGGCCTCGATGCCAACCTCGCCCGTTTGGTCGAACAAACGGGCACACGCCCCGTCATCATTGCCGGCACGCTGGGCCGCTTCCGTGCCGAGGTCCTGATGCCCGTCATCGCCCGTCATGCCCGGGAAATCCATTTGGTCGTGCCCAGGCAGCGGCGCGCCTGTTCCGTCGGTGAACTGCGGGCCTGTCTGCCGCCTGACTGCGGGATACCGACCCTTCCGGGCAAGGTGCGGGACCTGGTCCCCCAACCGGGCCGGCTGCTCGCCGGCGAACCGGGCGAAACCGTCGTGGCCACCGGCTCCATCTACCTCCTGGGCGAGCTGGCCGAACGCCTCGTCCACGCCGAGCCGCCGGACGAAAGCCACCTGCAGGATACCCCCTGACCCGAATGGCGCTAACTTAAGGCCTCCGATCCAAATCGGGATCGAATATTCATAAGCCTATGATTTAAAATTGCTTACAGAATCGATTTCGATAGCGATCCCGATCAAAACGCTGTTAAGTTGATAACATTTCCCCCTGACCAGATTCTCGCTGAGAAGTCCGGGCTGACCGCCGGCCACCCGAAACGGGTTCACCGGATGGTTGCCTGCGCCCATCAGGAATCGCTTGAGGCAGGGCGGGCTGTCTGGTTGAAGGTCAGGGTTTATGAGAACGCATGGTCGCCTGATCCTGATCTTTCTTCAGGCCGCGCTCGGCGGGTGGGGCGCGATGCTGTTCCTGGCGCTGGCCATTGCCTGCCTCACGCTCGGCTACGTCGGCGAGGGCATCCTCTTCGCGGGGGGAGCCCTCCTCGGCCTCGCCCTCGGGCTCTGGCGCTGGTGGTTCATCCGCCGCCAGGAACTTGTCCTGACCCGGCTGGGCGCGCTGATCCTCTATCCGTCCCTGTTCCTCGTCTTCACCGTCGGCACCTTCCTCATGGCCATGGCCTTTCAGGAGACGGTCCTCGAACGCAACCGGCTCCACTTCCTGATCCTTGCCTTCGGCTGGTTTCCCGTCCTGCCCCTGCTTGTCTTCCTCGCCGAGTTCAAGACCCTGCCCGACGACGAGCCGGTCCCCGACAAGGTGGTCTGAACCAACCGGGTTCCCGGTTCTTTTCCCCCACATGCGGACATCTGGGCTTCATGCGAAATCCGGGCCAACCGGCTGCCGCCTGTCCCATCTCGTCTATTGGCCCTCGTCTATTGTCCATCGTCTATTGTCTATCGTCTATCGTCTATCGTCTATCGTCTATTGGCTACCGCCCGCCCGCAAGCCGTTATCCCCCAGGCAGATTCGACCTTGTTCACAGCAGCCTTGTCAGTAACCCTCAGGGTTATTCACAAGATATTGCCAATCAATTATTTATACGATTTTGAGGTTGACCCCGACGGGGCTCTTTCGCACCATCCATAACGTTCCTTGACAGAACGGACAGGTCGACGACCGGCCAGGGTGGCGCTTCAGCGCAATACCGGAAGCCGTCAGGAACCTGTCCCCCGATAACCCCTGACGGCTGCCAACGGCCGCCGGACTCCGGTCCGCCGCCCGCCGCAGCCTTCAGGATAAAGGTTGCGCGTCGGTTGATGCGCGCAGCTCCTCGGCCATCCATCCATGGGGGCCGAGGCAGGGGTCACCCGTTTCCGACGGCCGGGGTCGTGCCCGGCCGGTTCTCACGAATCCGGAAACGAGGCGTTCGGCGGGCACCGGCTCATACCGGCTGCCCGCTGCACGAGTCAGATTGCCTTACCGCTTCGGCGTAGACGGCATGACCCCAGGGAGTCCTCCATCCCGGTTGAATAAACCCGAGAGGACCCGGTTGCTGCCCTGGAATCAACCGCTTTGCGGGCTTCGTTCTCCACAACGCTAGCATGTTGGCTTCCCCAACCAGCGATCGTGGCAGACGGGCTGAAACGCCCGCGTCCGCCGGCTTGTCACAGCCGCCCCGTCACATGCGGCGGGGGCATGATCGGCCGGCCGGCGGACACGCCGCACGCAAAGCAGCCCTGGTACACCCAGATGCTGGGCTCCATGCTCGGCCGGGATGAACCAGCAACCTAGAGGTAAGAGGCCAGACCCGTAAGCGCGGGCCAACGTCTGCCGGCACCGGCGGGAAACCGCCGACCGGCAGAGCCGACCTGCGCTTGAACGACCGGTGGGACCCAATCCCAGAGCATGGACGCACCGGTCTGGTGCCCGTACCGGCGGAATGCCTTCCGTCCGGAAGGGTGCTGAAACCGCCTCACTCGAACCGCGGTGCCGAACGGCGAACCGAAAGGTCCGTCCGCCGGCGCCAGGGCCCTGCTACGAGGCCCAGGGAAATCCAGACACCCGGGGAAGCGGTGTTGGGAATAGCGTCGGGGAGCCGACAGCTGTATCCGGCATGCGGATACAGCGCCTAATCGCCGGCTTCGGATGGCCCCTGGCGAGGGACCTGAAGGCGGATTGATTGCGTGGCGAGCAGCGATCCAACCTTAAAAAGCTCCCGTCCGGGAGAACGGCGCCTCTGCGGAGGTGCCCACTCCCGGGCGGGGCTTTTTTTTTGGTGATTTTTTGAGGTCGAGGCCAGTGGGCAGAGAGCAGAGAGCAGAGGCCAGAGGGCAGAGAGCAGAGGGCAGAGGGCAGCCGTTTTGAGTGCGGTGACTCCGATCACCGCTTTGGCCCCAGGTGCCTCTCCGAGGCACCGTGCCACGCGCCCACCGCCGGGAATCAGTGGTCAGTCATCAGTGGTCAGTGGCCAGTTGACGGTGCGATCAGGACATGGGTAAACGTTGGGCCAGGGCGTCCCGGCGGGACGCTGCACCGTAGCGCGGGATGGAGGGGCTGTGCCCCGGAATCCCGGGACCCTGGAATTTTCGTATAAAAAGCGCGTCCCGGCAGGACGCGGGGAAGGCGGGGTAGAAGGCCGCGGGCGTCGCCTTTCGGCAGGCTCAAGATCTTCACCAAGCAACGCCCCTACGGTTTGGTCCGGGCGTCGCCCTTTGACCGACCCAGGGTTCCCACCAAGCAACGCCTCTACGGAGCCCCGCTCGCCTGCGAAGCGGCACGGTCCCGCAGCTTCAAATACCAGATAACGCCCGGATCCCCGCCTATTCGCCCGCCCCTTGTCTATCGTCTATTCAGCCACCGGCCGCCCCCCCATTTCCTATTTCCCATTTCCCATTTCCTATTTCGTATTTCCCATTTCCTATTTCGTATTTCCTATTTCCCCTCTGCCGGGCCGGCGATAGACTCCCCGCCATGACAGAGGCACCACCGACCCTCGGCTTCATCGGAACCGGTGTGATGGGCGCCAGCATGGCGCGGCGGCTCCAGGAGGCCGGCCATCCCCTGGTCGTGCACAATCGCACCAGGGCCAAGGCCGAACCGCTCGTCGAGGCGGGCGCGGTCTGGGCGGACAGCCCGGCGGCGGTCGCCGCACAGGCCGACATCATCTTCACCATCATCGGTTATCCGCAGGATGTGGAGGCGGTCTACCTCGGCGAGGCGGGCCTGGTCGCGGCTGCCCGACCGGGCAGCATCCTGGTCGACCTGACCACCAGCAGCCCGCGTCTGGCCGAACGGATTACCGCGGAAGCGGCGAAACGCGACATCGCCGTCCTGGATGCACCCGTCTCGGGCGGTGACGTCGGGGCGCGCGAGGGCCGGCTGTCGATCATGGTCGGCGGGGAGGCGGCTGCGGTCGCCCGGATCCGGCCGTATTTTGAGCTCATGGGTCAGACCATCGTGCACCAGGGGCCTGCCGGCGCGGGCCAGCACACCAAGCTGTGCAACCAGATCGTGATCGCCTCCACCATGCTCGGGATCACTGAGGCTCTGGTTTACGCCCGCGGCGCCGGTCTCGACCCGGAGACGGTGCTGGCGAGCATCAGCGGCGGGGCGGCCGGCAGTTGGAGCCTGTCCAACCTCGCCCCGCGGATGCTGAAGGGCGATTTCGACCCCGGCTTCTACGTAAAACATTTCATTAAGGACCTGGGGATTGCGATCGAGTCGGCGCACACGCTCGGGCTGGACCTGCCGGGGCTCGACCTGGCTGAGCGATGTTACCAGCGCCTCGCTGAGCTGGGCCACGCCGACAAGGGCACGCAGGCATTACTCCTTCTTTACGAGGCTTGAATCCGGGCTGATGAAGCCGGGCTTATCCTTGCTTTAACTGCAAAGCATGGTTTCTTGCCGCCTTTTCCCATGAAGGCGCCCAAAACACGCATCCTCGTCCTCGGTGGCGGTTTCGCCGGTCTCGAGTTCTGCAAGAACTTCGAACACGCGGACGCCGAAATTACGCTGATCGACCGTCAGAATCACCACCTGTTTCAGCCGCTGCTCTACCAGGTGGCGACGACCGGTCTGCCGGATTCCGACATCGCGCAGCCGATCCGGTCGATTTTCCGTAAGCGCAAGGACATCACCGTGCTGAAGGGCGAGGTGAAGGGGATCGACCTGTCGGGCAAGACCGTGGCTGTCGGCCAGCAGTACCTGCCCTACGACTACCTCGTCATCGGGATGGGTGCCAAAACCAGCTACTTCGGTAACGACCAGTGGGCGAAATACGCCCCCGGCATGAAGTCGCTCGATGACGCCCATTTCATGCGCAACAAAATCCTCAATGCGCTGGAGCTGGCGGAACGGACCGATGACCCGGACAAACGCCGCCGCCTGATGACGATTGCCATCGTCGGCGCCGGCCCGACCGGGGTCGAACTCGCCGGCGCGCTGACCGAGTTGATCCACACGGTCATGCGGGAGGATTTCCGCCGGATTAATCCCAAGGACGTCAAAATCATCCTGATCGAGGCCGCGCCGCGGGTCCTGCCGCCGTTCACTGAAGCCAACGCGCGGCGGGCCCACCAGCACCTCCGGGAACTGGGCATCGAGGTCCGGCTCAACCACATGGTGAAAAACATCCGCGAGGGCGTGGTGGTGTTTGAAGACAGCAGCATCGAGGCGGGTAACATCTTCTGGACGGCCGGGGTCGGTCCCGGCGTCTGGACCCGGAAGCTGGGGGTCGAAACCGATCGCGCGGGCCGCATCGTCGTCGAGCCCCACCTCAACCTGCCCGGTTATCCGGAGGTCTTTGCCGTCGGAGACGTGGCCGCCTGCACCGATATCAAGGGTCAGCGCGTGCCGGGGGTGTCCCCCGCCGCCATGCAGATGGGCCGCTACGTGGCCCGGCTGATCCGGGACGAGCTGCGCGGCAGGCCGCGTGACACCCGCAAGGGTTTCGCCTACTGGGACAAGGGAGCCATGGCCATCATCGGACGCTACCGGGCGGTCCTGCAGACGAAGCGCCTCCAGTTCGGCGGCTTTTTCGCCTGGCTCGGCTGGCTCTTTGTCCACGTGCTCTTCCTCTACGGCTTCAAGAGCAAGCTATCCGTCCTGCAGGACTGGCTGTACAGCTATGTCTTTCACCGCCGGCGCGCCCGGCTCATCCTCGATCAGGACCGCACCTTCCAGCATTACCTCGAAAACCCGCAGGTCGATAACGTCGGTACCGTCGACGGGGCCACCGTCCAGAACCAGCAGGACCACGAACTCGAACTCGCCGCCGGCACCCGCGGCGAGGGTATTTGAGGCGGATCACACCGGCCAGGCCTGCTGCGTATACCCCATGTCCCAGAACAGGAATTCGTACCGCGCGGCCTCACGACCGAGCGCCAGGCCGGCGGCGTGGTCGGCGTCGCTCTTGCCGTCCGCGGCGGCCTCGACCAACGCGAGCATCTCCTCGACCACCTGACGGAATTCATCGCCCGCATAGCTGTCGATCCACTGCTGGTAAAGCGGGTGGGGCGACCCCCGGGTCACCAGCGCCTGCCCCACCTGCAGGTAGATCCAGTAACAGGGCAGGTGGGCGCAGAGGCCCTCGAACCAGCTCCGGCGCTCGGCCGTCTCCAGCAGGAAAGCGGTGTAGGCCTGGCAGGTCGGCGCTTTTTCCGTCGCCAGCACCGCGTCCATCGTCAGCTCCCACTGCGACAGAAAGCCGGCGTGCAGCGCCCGCTCCACGACAATGGCGTTCTTTGCGTGGTCGCAGAGCGTCATCAGCGCGTCATCGTCGGGCGCCTGCGACCCCAGCAGCGCCAGCCCGCGCGCAAAATCGCGCAGGTACAAGGCATCCTGCACAACATAATAGCGAAAGGCGGCTTCGGGCAGATCGCCGGAGGTTAATCCCTGCAAAAAGGGATGTGCCGTGATCGCCTCGTACACCGGCGTGAGGTGCTCCCAGAATCGTTCCGTAAACGCCATGTCCCCAGTGTGCCCGAGGCCCACCCGCCGGGAAAAGGGAAAAGGGGAGGGGTGGAGTGGTGGATGGGTGGAGGGTGGATGGGTGGCCGAAGCGACCTGTAGGGCCGGCGCTTGTCAGCGAGCAGCGGGCAGAGGGCAGATGTCCATTGCCAGTGCTCGTCACCGGAAACCGTCCTTGAAATCATTCCGTATCGCGCCGCTTCAGCAAGCGCTTGCTGTCTCGCAAAGCGAGACTTTGGAGTGCGGTAGCTTACCTGTCCGCCGAAGCTGCGAAACGCGAAGGAGGAGCTACCGCCTTTCATTCCATTCGAGCATCGGCTCCGTTTGAGAAGATCTGGGCCCTGTCCGTTATCCAATCGACCGTAAGGCGGCGGAGGACCGCCGCACTCCAAGGTCCCGCTCTGCGGGACAGCTTATCCGGATCTGCGACGATTCGCGTCGATCTGCGGTTGGGTTTGATCCCTAACCCGGACTTCCTGCCGATCGCTATTGTCTCCAACACAGTCTCCCGGTCATTTTTGGGGGCATGTCTCTGAAGCCCCTGACGTTTTGTGGCCTGATCCTTTCCTTCGGGATCCTTGGTCTGACTGCTCAAGATCCGGAAGCCGCGCCCGCTGCGCCGCCGGCCGCCACCCAGCCGCCGGCCGCCGCGCCGGCCGAAACCGGGAATCCCGAGCTGGCCGAGGTCATCGGCCGCTTCCTGGCCGAGGTCTCGGGGCTGCAGCAACTGCAGTTCGGGCCCGAAGCCCGCGCAACCATCACGGCCGGGTTCGCCGATGCCCTGACCGGCGCCTCTCCGGACATGGACGTCGCCGAGCAGTTCGACCCCGCCCGTCAGTTCATGCAGGACCGCTTCAATGCGATCGGGGCCGGCAGCGACCTGGCCGAGGCCTCCCCGGCCACCTACCGCGCCATCGGCTTCATGACCGCAAACTTCAGCGGGCTCAACAACCTGCCGTTTTCCGATGCTGAGCAGGCCGCCCTCCGGCGCGGCTTCGAGGACGAGATGGCGCGCGCCACCCCGAGCCCGGCCATCGAGGAACGGCTCGATGCCATCGGTCCCTTCCTCGAAGCGCGCAAACAACAGGCCATTGACCAGGTCATCGCCGACAACCAGGCCGAGGCCGATGCGCACTTCGCCACCCTGACCGACGACCCGGACGTCCGGAAGGATCCCACCGGCTTCTACTTCAAGGTCGTCGAACCCGGCACCGGTGAGCCCCCGACCCGCGAGGACACCGTCCGGGTCCACTACGAGGGACGCCTCGTCGACGGCACGGTCTTCGACAGTTCATACGACCGGGGCGAGCCCGCCGATTTTCCGCTGAACCGCGTCGTCCCCGGCTTTGCCGGCGGCCTCACCAAGATCGCTCCCGGCGGCAAGGTCATCATCCACATCCCGGCCGAGCTCGGCTACGGCAACAACCCGCGCCCCGGTGGTGCCATCGAACCCGGCGACGCCCTCATCTTCACCTGCGAACTGATCGCGGTGAATCCGTAGCAGGGTCGAGGGTCGAGGGGTTGAGCGCGTGTTTGGAAAGTCTGGCTGGGGTCGCGAACGCCGGCCTCCACCTTCGTCCAAGGACTTCGGCAGACAGGAAAGAGCCGGCGTCTCCATGGAGTGGCGGGCTCTTTGGCCTTCGCCTAAAAGGCTATGGCGGACAGGTCGGCCCGCCACACGCGTAAAAGGCGTCAGTTTTTCGCCTATCTCGCCTTTTCAAACACGCCCTCGCGGGCCGTAACCTGCGGGCGGTCGGGTGCCGTCTCGCGCAGCGAGACCTTGGAGTGCGGCGGCCACGCCGCCGCCTTGGAATCAGCCTGTGTCACCAACCCTGTAGGGCCGGCGCTTGCGCCGCGCCGCGTCGGACGAGGGCAGCGAGCCGGGGCGCTGCCTCGCCCCCTCGTCCCTCGTCCCTCGTCTATTCCCTATCGCCTATTTCCAATCTCCAATTTCCCATTTCCCATTTCCCATTTCCTATTTCCTATCTCCCATTTCCCATTTCCTATTTCCTATTTCCCATTTCCCATTTCCTATTTCCTATCTCCTATTTCCCTCCCCCCAGCCGTCTCCCGGGGATCCGGTTCGCCGGCGGCTTTCCAGGCTTCGAGGGCCGTCTCCTTGATCTCGGCCAGCGCCGCGCGGCGTTCCTCGGGCGGCAGGCGGAGGATGCGTTCGCGCTCCGCCTGACGTTCCTCCGGCGTCTGCTGGAGCCGGTACCAGTGCAGGGCACGGCGCACATCCGGCGGCGTGGCCTCCCAGCTGCGGCGCAGCTCGCGCCGCTTGGCCTCGCTCAGCTCGCGGAACTCGCGCAGGCGGTTGCGCAGCGCCGCGCGTTCCTCCGCGGACATCGCCTCGATCTGTTCAAGCGCCGACCGGATGGCCGCCAGTTGTTCGGGCGACAGCGACAGCAGCCGTTCGACAATCCGGGCTTGGTCACCGCGCGGGCCGTCTGGCGGCCCTTCGCCTTCGGCCCGCCCGGGTCCGGGCAGCCGCGGCCGATGGCTGGGCGGCGGGCCCTCGGGCCGGGCAGCCGGCGGTGGCGGCGGGGTGAATCCCGGCGGCTCCGCCTTCGGTCGCTCGGTCGCTTCGTCGGAACCCGTCTGAGCTGAGACCGACACCCCTCCCAGGGAAAGGAGGGCTGCCAACCCCAGAACAGACGCACGGCGGAAGGCGAAGGCGAACCGCTTGCCTTGCTTGTATCTATAAAAAAGCCTCATCACACCCCTCCCTGCGTCAGGTAAACAAGCGTCTCCCACTGGTCGTCGTCCTGCAGCAGGCCGTCGAGCGGCCCCAGCGTGGCCTCCAGCTCCAGCAGCGGATCGACATCCGCCATCAGCAGCGCGGCGTCGGCCGGCAGCTCGTCATCCGCCGACGCCAGAATGGGCGCCGGGTCCGCCCCCGGCGGGACAGCCGACGGATCCTCCGCCGCCGGCTGCAGGATCAGCGCGAGCGCGACCGCCGCGGCCGCCGCGGTCACGGTCGGCCAGAACCAGACCGGGAAGCGCAGGGCGTGCCGCTCGGATGCGGTATCGGGCGCCGTCTGCCCGGCCTGGCGGACGCGTTCCAGCGTGCGCTCGGTGAACCGGGCGGAGACAGGCAGGTCGCGCCGCGCGAGCAGCCGGTCCAGTTCGGCGTCGAGCGGGTCGTTATCGGGGTTGGGCTTCATGGCAGGCATCGGGCCGTGTATCGGGTAGAACGGCTCAGGAGACAAAAGGTTTCAGTTCGGCTTTCAAGGCCTTGCGGGCGCGGAAGATCCAGGTTTTTACGGCGGTTTCGGAGGCATCCATGGCGTCGGCGATTTCCAGGTAGCTGAGCTGTTCCTGCTTCCAGAGCAGGAGCGCCGTCCGCTGGTTTTCGGGCAGCCTGGCCAGCGCCTGTTCAAAGGCCTCCTCGATCTCCATCAGCGCCAGCGGGGTGCGGCCCGGCGTGCTGGCCTGCAGCTCGGCCGGATCCGTGTAGTCCACCGGCCGTCGCTCCCGCTTCCGGTATTCATTGATCAGGATGCGACGCGCGATCGCGAAGAGGTAGGTCGAGAATTTGGCCCGGGGCTCGTAGCGCGGCGCCGCCCGGTACAGCTTCACGAACAGCATCTGGGCATAATCCTCCGCCGTCTGAAGCGAGCGCGTGCTGCGGTAGAAATACTGAATCAGCGGCTGCTGCCAGCGCTCGATCAGCTGCCGCAGCGCCGCCTCGTCCCCGCGCCCCACCGCCAGCATGAGCGCGGCATCCGGGTCCGCATCGGTCGGTGCCGCGGCATCGCCCGGTCCCGCCGGGGCGGTGCGGCCGGCGTCAGAGCGGGAACTGGGGGAGGCATCCACAACGCATTCAGGCGAAACGGCCGGTATCGGCCCCGGCAACCAGCCTGTCCCGATCACGGCAGTCTGAAAAGGCATTCTGTCCGGGAGAACCCGATGCTGCCCGGAAAGTTGCAGGGCGCAGCGGGCAGCGGGCAGCGGACAGAAGGCAGCCCTGTTGAGTGCGGTGACTCCGATCACCGCTTTGGCTCAGGTGCCGCTCCGAGGCACCGTGCCACGCGCCCACCCTTCGACGGGCTCAGGGCAGGCCAGCCAGCAACCAGTTGTCTGCCGTTGTCGCAACCGTCTCCGCCCGCCAGCAGAGGCTCCCGCCGTCGTCCCGCTAAGCGGGCCTTTGGCGGGCAGGCGAGCGTCGAAACCGGCCGGAGCACCGGCTTCAGCCGGTGGTGATCCGCCTGGCTGGCGGCCAGGGCTGGGCTTTACCCGGCTGAAGCCGGGCCTCCGCTAATCCGCCGCGCCGCCGCGGATCGGTGGGACGTCGGGACGTCGGTCGAGCCTCGAAACCGGCCGGAGCACCGGCTTCAGCCGGTGGTGATCCGCCTGGCTGTCGGCCAGGGCTGGGCCTTACCCGGCTGAAGCCGGGCCTCCGCTGGTTCGCCGCGCCGCCGCGGATCGGTGGGACGTCGGGACGTCGGTCGAGCCTCGAACCCGGCCGGAGCACCGGCTTCAGCCGGTGGTGATCCGCCTGGCTGGCAGCCAGGGCTGGGCCTTACCCGGCTGAAGCCGGGCCTCCGCTGGTCCGCCGGGTCCGCCGCGCCGCCGCGGATCGGTGGGACGTCGGGACGTCGGTCGAGCGTCCAAACCCGGCCGGAGCACCGGCTTCAGCCGGTGGTGATCCGCCTGGCTGGCGGCCAGGGCTGGGCCTTACCCGGCTGAAGCCGGGCCTCCGCTGGTCCGCCGGGTTCGCCGCGCCGCCGCGGATCGGTGGGACGTCGGGACGTCGGTCGAGCCTCGAACCCGGCCGGAGCACCGGCTTCAGCCGGTGGTGATCCGCCTGGCTGGCGGCCAGGGCTGGGC
>JBNPEH010000041.1:0-52383 GCA_051117635.1 Opitutales bacterium
TCCCCGCGGTCAGCGATCCCTTCCCCAGCTGGCCCAACCAGATGTGGCCGCCCAATCCGGACAAACGTCCCACCGTCGAGTTGTTCGACCTCCAAAGCGATCCCGCCTGCTGGTATGACCGCGCGCAGGACCCCGAGCTGGCAACCATCCGCGACGACCTGCTCGCACGCCTCGAAGCCTGGCGCAGGGAAACCGACGATCCGCTCCTTCACGGCATGATCCCCGACGCCGAGGATCCACCCGACGCAGGTGATGCCTGAATCCCCCCGGGGCCTAACCCGAACTTCTCACCAGAATCGGAAAAATGGGCGGTAAGGGATTCTGGCCTAACCACGCATTGATCCGTAGGGGCGCTGCTTGCGGCGCCCGATCCGTAGGGACAGCCATTGTCCAATAAGCCTGCCGGTTCCCCGGAATGCGCGTCGGGCGCCGCAAGCGGCGCCCCTACGTTTATCGCTTCGCGTCCTTCGCGTCCCTTGTGGTTAAATGCCATCTCCATTCCGATTTTTTTCGGTCACCAACGCCCCGGACACGGGCATCACCTTCAATTATGGCCGGCTACACGTGAAAGGCGATGTGTTGGCCGATCCCGGGCTGTTCCAGGACCTCAACTTTCCGACAGTCGAATTCGGGCAGGCAGGCCTTCAGGCCGAGCAGCATTTCAGCGCGGCCGGTACGCTCACCCTGCAGACGTCCCTCACCCTGCAGGGCGGCACCCTTTCCTTTGGCAGACTGGAAAACAGCAACCAACTCGACTGGCAGACCGGCACGGTCAATGTGACGCGGGCCGGTGGCCTGGAGGTTGGCAATGACGGCTCGTTCGGCGCCGTCCTGACGCTGTTCCCGCAACAGACCCTGAACGCCACCGCCGATGGCAGCCTGAGCACCGTCGATCCCATCGGCCGGCTCCGGCTGCAGGACGCCGCGACCCTCAGTGCAGACGGCATGACCAACAATGGCGAGATCCAGCTGGCCGGCAGCACCGCCCGGCTGACACCCCGCCCCGGCGAGCCTTCCGGCCTGGGCCTCACCAACAACGGCCTGGTCCGCGGCGAGGGCCGGATCGACCATGCGGTGACCAACAACGCCGGGGGCGAACTCCGCGCCGACGGCGGCGACCGGCTCGTCCTCACCGGCGACCTGTCCGCCAACAGCGGCACCGTCAACATCACCGACGGCGGACGCCTCGATGTCCTCGGCAGCCTGACCTCCGACGGCTCGGTCAACGTCCAGGGAGCCACGCTGTCGGTTTCCGACAGCGCCACCAACCAGGCAAACGGCTCCCTCTCCGTCACCAACGGCTCGGCCTTCTTCAACGGCGGCCTCACCAACCAGGGAGACCTCGTGGTCGGCTCCGACGACGCCGATCTCTACGGCGACATCAACAACCAGGCCGGCGCGCGCATCAGCGCCGCAGGTGGCGCCACCGCCACGTTGCATGACGCCCTCACCAACAACGGCGAAGTCGTCGTGACCAGCGGCTCGCGACTGGTTGTTCTTGGCGATGCGTCGGGCGGCGGCAATTATCCGGGCGCGGGGACTGTGGAGTTTGCGTCCGGCTTTTCGCCGGGCAACAGCCCCGGCAGCGTCACCTTTGGCGGGGATGTCGCCCTGCAGGGAACCACGGATCTGGTTTTCGAAGCCGCCAGCCTGGCGCAGGGCAGCAGCTACGACCACATCGATGTGGCCGGCAACCTGCAGACCGCCGGCACGTTGACCCTCATGCTGCTTGATGGCTTCCAACCCGGTGCCGGCGATGCCTTCGACCTCCTCGACTTCGGTTCGCTGGAGGGCGGATTCGACACCCTGAACCTGCCCGCGCTCGACGGCGGCCTGAGCTGGGATACCAGCCAGCTCCAGGCCATCGGCTCGCTCCAGGTTATCCCCGAGCCAGCTACCACCGGACTCGTCCTGCTCGGGGCCCTGGGGCTGGTTGTGGCCTGGCGTCGCCGGGCGTGAAGACCCCGGAATCAAACCGCTGATCGTCGCAAATCGACGCCAATCGGCTTTGTCCGGGGGCATTCCTTCGAGCAACGACCTTTGTGGCCTTAGGGCGTGTTTGAAAAGTTGAGATAAGCGGAAAACGGACGGCTTTTACGCGTGTGGCGGGCCGTAGAGCCCGCCACTCCATGGAGACGCCGGCTCTTTCCTGTCCGCCGAAGTCCTTGGACGAAGGTGGAGGCCGGCGTTCGCGACTCCAGGAAGACTTTCCAACCACGCCCTAATCCAGATCCAGGTGGGCGAGGTCCATGATGACGTAGTAGAAACGGCCATTGCGGGTCTGGCGGAGGCGGCCGGTGTCGAGGTTGCCGTCGTCCCACTTTTCGTCGATCCGCAGCAGTTCCTCGTCGGAGACATCGGGATCGTCGGTGCCGATTCCGAAGAAGCCCCAGTCGTCATCAAAATCCCAGCGACCGCCCAACTGCTTGCAATGGCCGTTATTCCAAAGCGCCTCGCGTATGTAGGGGTCCATCCCGTCCGGAATCTTTCCCGATCCGGAATCAACAAAATCGCCGTCGGTCAGGTCGGCCCCCTTTTCGAGCATGAATTGCTCGGTTGCCTGGGCGAAGGTCTGGCAAATCGTGACGAATTCCGCGTAGTCGGCATCCTTGCGCACCCGGCTGACGACCGGCACCGCGATGACCAGGATCAGCCCGAGGATCCCGAGTACGGTAATCAGCTCCAGCAGGGTGAACCCCTTGCGGGTGCCGCGCTTTCCGGTTGCTTCGACGGATACCATCCACAGCATGATGATCGGTGCCATGGCTTTTGGACAAGGCCGGACGGTATCGGGTTTCACCTCCGGAAAAGGCGGCAGGCTTCTCGATGGAGTCGCGATCGCCGGCATCCACCGTGGTCCCGCTAAGCGGGACTGGGCGTGTTTGAAAAGTCGAGATAAGCCGAAGATGGACGGCTTGTACGCGTGTGGCGGGCCGTAGAGCCCGCCACTCCATGGAGCCGCCGGCTCTATGGCCGGCGTTCGCGACTCCCGGCAGGGGTTTTTAAACACGCCCTAATCCGGACTTCTCATGAAGCCCAGATGGGATGAGCTGCACCTGTCCGCCATAGCTCGAAGAGCGACGGCGGAAGGCGGCGTGTCCGCCATAGCCTGAAAGGCGACGGCGGGAGGGCGAAACCGGCTGGGCGCGCACTCAGGTGCGTAACCAGGCGGTTTCCAGCCCGACTACCGAGCCCGCAGGGCGACACCTCAACGAGCGCAGCGAGAATAACACACCGCAGATCGCGCATGTGGGCGAAAAGAATCGGAAAAATGGGCACCACCAAGAACGTGCATTTCGAAGAAATGCTTCAAGCCTTTCGGCCAGAATCCCTTACCGCCCATTTTTCCGATTCTGGTATGAAGTTCGGGCTAACCGGCCGCCTGTTGTCGCGCGCGGAAGGCGGAGGGCGGTTCGCCCTGATGTCGGCGAAAAAACCGGGAAAACGCATAAATGTCTGGAAAGCCCAGTTGGTCGGCCACGGCGGAAAGGCCGAGCCCGGTGAAGGTCAACAGCCGGGCGGCGGTTCGGGCCCGGTGTGCGTCGATCGTCTGTTTCAACGACCGACCCCGGGCGGCCTTGTAGCGGGCGGCCAGCGTGGCGGGCTGTACCCCGAAGTGCTCGGCGAGTTCCTGGATGCGCACCGGACGGCCGGCCGCCTGGTGAATCATCGCCTCGATGCCCTCGATCACGCCGTCACGGCTGCGGACACCGGTATGCCGGCCGCGGAACCGCTCCCGCGCCAGGCCCAGGCTGGCCAGGACGGCCTTCAACAGCGCTTCGACCAGTTGGATCTCCCGGTCAGACAAATGATCGGTCAGGGGGACCTGATGCTGCAGCGTAGTGAACAGGGCGGGATCCACCCCGGCGAGCCGGCTGGTGCGCTGCAACAGGGGCCGGTCCCTGTCGGGCGGCTCCCACACAAAGCGCAGGCTGAAGTATCGGGCATCGCCCGGGCCCGGATAGAGAAACCGGTGAGGACGCCGGGGCGGGATGAGGACTCCCCGGCCCGCCCGGAGATGGAGCGCAAGCTCCGGCTCATCGAATTGAGCCCGACCGGCCAACAGCCATTCCAGTTGCCAGAAGGCGTGGTGGTGCAGCCCGGCACGCGTCCCGGGCCGGGACCGGTTCTGGAAAGCGAACAAGAGGCGGGGAGTGCCAGAAGCCATTTTAGAATTTTGACAAGTTAATCCGAAGTTTAGCCATTCATTTCAGCCAATTCATTGTTTTATGATAAGCTTATGAAGATTGGCGTACTGATACCGAAGGCGGCCCGGCAGGGGCTGTTTCACGACTCCGACCTTGAGCGGCTGGAAGCCCTGGGCGAAGTGATCTGGTGGTCCGGCGAAGCAGCGCCCACCCTTGAAGAAGCCACCGCCCTGCTGGCCGATTGCGAGGTCGCGGTGAGCACCTGGGGCTCCCCCACGCCAAAGCCCGAGTTGCTGGCGGATTGTCCGCACCTGAAGCTCTGGGAGCACGTGGCGGGTTCGGTGAAGGGCCATTTCAACGACGCGGTGGTGGAGCGCGGCCTGATGGTGGCCAGTTGCAAAAGCGCCATCGCCGAGTGCGTCGCCGAAATGGTCCTCGGCCTGATGATCGTCGGTGTGCGCCGCGTTCCGCAAGACGTGGCAGGCAACCGCGACAACCGCCCGGGAAAACCGTCCAACCTGAAGACTCTGGCCGACTGCACGATCGGTGTCATCGCCGCCTCCGAGGTCGGCAAGCTGGTGATCCGCAACCTGCAGCCCTTCGGGCCCCGCATCCGGCTGTTCGATCCCTTTACCGACGAGGCAGGCGCCCGGAAACTCGGTGTCTCCAGAGAAGAGGACCTGGTCGAGCTGTGCCGCACCTGTGATGCGGTCACCCTCCACACGCCTTTGCTGGAAGCCACCCGCCGAATGTTGAAGGCCGAGCATTTTCAGGCGATGGCGGACGACACGCTCTTCATCAATACCTCGCGTGGCCCCTGCATCGACGAGGCCGCGCTGATCGCCGAACTCCAAAAGGGGCGGCTCTTCGCCTGTCTCGACGTGTCGGACCCGGAGCCTCCTGCGGCGGACAGCCCGTTGCGCCGACTCCCCAACGTCTGGTACACCAGCCACATTGCCGGCCCCGCCTCACGGCTGATGGGCCGCCAGTGCGCCGAGGACCTCGAGGCCTATGCCCGGGGGGGCAAACCGCGGGTGGTGGTGACGGCGGATGACCTCGACCGCGTGGCCTGAAGCGTCCGCGTCTAAAATGTACCCACTTTATCACGACAAGTTATGGACGCCTGCATCTCCATCTTTCCCAAATTCCAGAAGGACCTGAGCCTGCCCGATCTCGCGGCCTGGGCCGTGGGTGTCGGCCTGGACGGGATCAACATCGTCCTGCGGGAGGGTTACTGGACACCACCGGCCCAGTTGGCGGAGACCCTGCCGGTCTTTTTAAAAACCCTTACCGATGCGGGGCTGCAGGTACCCTTCTGCACGGCGGGCCTGCAACCGAAGGCCCTCGTCGAGGATCCGGGCCTGCTGCGCATCCTGGCCGACCACGGCGTGCCTGCCTTCCGCCTGGCCTACATCCGTGGAGACGACGATCCCCGCGGCCTGCTCCGGGAAGCCCGGCAGGATCTCGAGGCTCTGGTTCCGGTGCTGCAGGCTATCGGGATCAAGGCTGTGCATCAGGTCCACCACGGCACCCTGATTTCCAGCGCCTTTGCCGCGTGGCACCTGATCGAGGGCCTGCCCGCCGACGCCATCGGGGTGGAACTCGATCCGGGCAACCAGGCCTGGGAGGGCTTCGAGGCCTGGGGCAAAAGCGCCCGTCTGCTCGGCGAACACCTCTGCGCTGTCGGCGTAAAGGATGTCCTGTGGCGCCGGGAGAGCGAACCGGATCCGGATGACCCGCGCAAAGGCTGGCGCCAGGACTGGGCCCTGCTGGAGGACGGGGTCGTCGACTGGCAGGCCCTCATCGACGCGCTGCGTTCAATCGCCTTTGCCGGGCCGCTGGTTTTGATGCCGCACTACCATCCGGACAACCCGGAGGGCCAGACGGCCGGCATCCGCCGCGACGTGGCCTATCTCAAACAGCTTTTGGGGTAATTCCCGACCCGGACAACCTCTGACCGGGATGGTTTCCCCATTGAAGCAAGACACCTCCGGCCTGCAGACTATCCGTTTCGTCATGGCCAATCGACTTGCCCGGGAATCCAGCCTTTATCTCCGTCAGCACCGCGACAATCCCGTGGACTGGTGGCCCTGGTGCGAGGAAGCGCTCGCGTTGGCGCAGAAAAAAAACAAGCCGCTGCTGGTCTCCATCGGTTACTCCGCCTGCCACTGGTGCCATGTGATGGCACACGAGTGCTTCGAGGACGACTACATCGCGGGGCTCATGAACGAGCACTTCGTCTGCATCAAGGTGGACCGCGAGGAACGGCCCGATGTGGACCAGATTTATATGGAGGCGGTGCAGATGCTGACCCAGCGGGGCGGCTGGCCCCTGAACGTCTTTTGTTTTCCCGACGGCCGACCGTTCTTCGGCGGGACTTATTTCCCGCCCGATGATCGTGGCCAGGGCCTCGTGCCCTGGCCTCAGTTGCTCATGCGCATCGCCGACGCCTGGAAACGGCAGCCGGATGAATTGCGCGGCAATGCGGAGGCCATCGTCAACAACATGCATCATCTCAATGATGCCGGGATCGACCCCGATACGCGCTGGGATCCGCGCGTTCTGGTCGCCGCCGCCGAAACCGTCTGCAAGGAGCATGATGATACGCACGGCGGGTTTGGCACCGCTCCGAAGTTCCCGCCGGCCATGACGCTGAATTTTCTCCTCGGGGTACGCGGCACCGCCTCGGTCGAGCAACGCAAACCCGACCAGGCCAAACGCATCGACTGCGTGGTCAACACCACGCTCAAGGCAATGGCCCACGGCGGCATCTACGACCAGGTGGCCGGCGGCTTCGCCCGCTACAGCGTGGATACCTGGTGGCTCATCCCCCACTTCGAGAAGATGCTCTACGATAACGGTCAGCTGATCGACGTTTATACCCGGGCCTGGTACCGCTACCGGGAGCCGCTCTACGCCGCCGTTGTCGAAGAATCCATCGGCTGGCTGCAGCGTGAGATGCAGCACCCGGAGGGCGCCTTTTTCGCCTCGCTCGACGCCGATAGCGAGGGCGAGGAGGGCAAGTTCACCTGCTGGACCCCCGGTCAGGTCAAGGCCGTACTGGGCGAGGCGGACGGCGACCGGTTCTGCCGGGCCTACGGTATCTCGGAGGAGGGCAACTTCGAGCATGGGCTCTCCAACCCCGCCCTCGGCGTCGACAGCTTCGGGGAACGGCAGGCCCTCGCTCCGCTCCGGGAAAAACTTCTTCGGGCCCGCGAGGAGCGTGTCCGTCCGGGCTGCGACACCAAGATCCTCGTCAGTTGGAATGCGCTGGCCCTCCGTGGCCTGGCGGAAGCCGCCTTCGCGTTCGGACGCGCCGACTGGATGGAAACCGCCCGCCGGGCCGCCGACTGGATCTGGGACCAGTGCGTCGATTCGGAAAACCGGCTTTCGCCCGTCTGGTACGACGAGGGCGGAGCCCGGGGCGAAGGCCTGCTGGCCGATTACGCCGGGCTTGCCGAAGCGCTGCTGGTGCTGGCGGGCCGGCTCGCCCCCTTCCAACCCGAGGCCATCGAGCGCTGCCGGGAACGCGCCGGCACGCTGATTGACACGGTCCTGAACCACTTCTGCGACGACGAAAAGCCGGGCTACTTCGTACGGCCGGACGATGGGGAAGCGCTGGTGGCCCGCAAAAAGGAATGGTTCGATAATGCAGTTCCCAGCGGAAACGCCTGTCTGGTGTCGGCGCTGGCCGGCCTGTTTGCCCTGACCGGTGAGACCCGTTACAGCCAGGCCCTCGCCCGCCTGCGGACACCCTACGCCAGCCTGGCCGCGCGGGCTCCCGCCGCGATCGGCCATGCCCTGGATGCCTGGGTGCAGGAGGCGACCGGTCTGGTGGTGATCAAGGGCAAGGGAATCCCCGATTGGGAGCTCCTGCGCCGATCACTCGTCCAACGCCCCTGGCGCCGCCTCTTTTTGCTGCCGGCGGATGCCGACGCGGAACAGCCGGAGGGCTTTCAGGTCTGCGTGGGCACGACCTGCCTCGAACCGACCGGTGATCCGGAGGATGCCGCGAACCGCCTTTGAGTGGTTTCGTTCCGACGCCTTTTCCGTTACAATAAAACCTTTGTTACCTCCGTTTCCGTGCCACGCAGCAACGGAGGTTTTCCGCAACCCGAACCCAACGAAACATGAATGCACGACAATTCCTTCTCGCCGGCCTGAGCCTGGTTCTGGCCGCTGCCACTTACGCCCAGAATCCGGGCGGCCCGGGCCCGACACCCGGAGCCGCACCCGGTGGAACACCCAGCCAGCAACAGGCTATCCAGCTGGCCCAGAAGATTCGTAACCTCGAGCAGCAGCTCCAGGAAATCCAACAGCAGGCGCGCCAGTCCGAGCCGGTGCAGCAGAAACAGGCCGCTTTTCAGGCAGCGCTCGAGGCAGCCGTCGGCGAGCAGTCCGAACAAGCCAGCCAGCAGTTGGAGCGCCGCGAAGAGCTGGCGGAGGAACTGCGCAACAACCCGGAGATGCAAAAAGCTCCCGACCAGCGCAGCGACGCGATTCAGAAAAAGTTCGAGACTTTTCAGAAGCTGGATGAGCAGGTGCAGCCCATGCTGCAGCAGGCGGCCCAGCAGCCCGAGGTGAAGGAAGCCTATCAGGCTTATGTGTCGTCCATTCAGGCCCAGATGGCCGAGATTGATCCGGAGGCACCCCAGTTGATTCAGGAGCTGCAGGGCCTGGTGGGGCAATATCGCCAGATGACCGGCGGTCAGGCCGGACCGAGTGCCCCGGGTGGCGCTCAGCCCTGAGCAGTGACCGCTGGCTTATAAGGCGATCTACCTGTTTTTCCAAACCCGTGGCTGAATCAGCCCCGGGTTTTTTTTGTCCAGCCCGACTACCGAGCCCGCAGGGCGACACCTCAACGAGCGAAGCGAGAATAACACGCCGCAGATCGCGCATGTGGGCGAAAAGAATCGGAAAAATGGGCACCACCAAGAACGTGCATTTCAAAGAAATGCTTCAAGCCCTTCGGCCAGAATTACTTCCCGCCCATTTTTCCGATTCTGGTGAGAAATTCCGGCTTGCGCGTGTTTGGAAAGTCTGGCTGGAGTCGCGAACGCCGGCCAAAGAGCCGGCGTCTCCATGGAGTGGCGGGCTCTTTGGCCCGCCACACGCGTAAAAGCCGTCAGTTTTCCGCCTAACTCGACTTTCCAAACACGCCCTAGCGCAGACGGCTCCAGTGCCGGTCGTAAGACCGGGCCAGCGCGTCGAGGGATTCGCCGGGCTTGAGGTAGACGTAGAGCAGGCGGATGGCCTTCACATCGAGACGTGACAGATCGGTGACCAACTCGGAACTCAGTCCGGTGGTGGGCACTTCATAGAACACACTCTTGGGGGCCAGCCGGGACTGCCCGGGCATCCCCATCGCCGCGAGGATCAATTTCATCGCCTTTAATTTCAGCTCCGGCGGGGGGGCAGCCCAGCGCTCGTCGATAAAGACGACGGCTTTCCGAAGCGTACCCGTTTCCCCGAAAATCGGGTGAGCTTCATCAATCTTGCGGGCCCGGGCGGGTAAGCCCAGGCGCTCGACGACACCGCCCACCTCATAAAAACGGACATAATACAGCACAATGTCCGCGGATTCGTCCGGTTCTTCCAGAAGCGTGGGATTGAATCCGACGGGTTTCAGGGCCCGCTGCAGATCGTTGATCGCCGCCTCGACCGCCTCCCGGTGTCTGGGATTACCGCCGACGATGGCGATGGTGGGCGCGCGTTCCCACCGGTAGATGCCCGGGGGGGCGGAGGCCAGGTCGCGGCCCAACAGGATATCGCGCAAAAACAACTCTTCCGGTGCCACGGGGGACTGGGCGGCCAGGGTCCCCAGCAGAAAGAGGCTCGCGACCAGGGGCCAGCGAAACCCGACCAGGCCCATGCGGGCGAGCCGTCGAAGACCACGTTGAGTTGGAAGAGAAGACACCGGGCTAAGGAGATTACCTTAAGCGTAGGAAAGAAGTAAAACGACAGCTCGGGATAAAGCCTTTGGCGCTTATCCTCAAGCGTCCTTATTCATCGACGGCGATAAGCCATTATTAATACTGCAACTCCCCCAACAGCATCGATTTACAAAGCATTAACAGCTGGTAAAAAAAATGGAGAAGGAAGCGGATCCTTCCTGGGGGTCCCCCAAATGAGCCAAACGGTTGGCTCGTACGCGCTTAGGGTATTTACCCTAAACCGGCAAACCGGGGACCGGACGGCGTGTGGAGATCGGCATAACCCCTGCCTACCCATTGCCCGAACCCAAATCCTGTTTCCAGCGCTGGAGACGGGCCTGGACCTGACCGGGGCCGGGCATGCCGGGAGCTTCACGGGCCTTAAGCGCCGATTCGACGGAGAGGCAGTCCTTCCAGTCAGGGTTCAACGCCGGGTGAATCCGCTGGACAGTATCATCCGCCAGTTGATCCAGAGATACGCCCTGTTTTTCCGCTTCGGCCACCAGGGCACCTACCACGTGATGGGCCTGCCGGAAGGGCACACCCGCCCGGACCAGGTAGTCGACCACATCGGTAGCCAACAGCAGCGGGTCCGCCACCGCCCGGGCGCAACGCTCCGGAACGAAAACCATCCCCGGCATCTGGGCCTCGGTCACGGCCAGCAACTGGAGGGTTTCCCGGAAACTGTCGAAGATCGGCGGCTTATCCTCCTGCAGGTCCCGGTTGTAGGTAAGCGGCAGGCCCTTGCACAATGTGAACAGGGTCTGAAGGTTGCCTTGCAGTCGGGCCGCTTTGCCGCGCATCAACTCGAAAGCGTCCGGATTCTTTTTCTGGGGCATCAGGCTGGAGCCCGTGGAAAAAGCGTCCGGCAGCCGGACAAAGCCGAACTCGGCGCTCGAAAAAAGGATAAAATCCTCGGCCAGCCGCGACAGGTGCACGCCGATCACCGCACAGGCCTGAGCGAAATCGAGAAACAGATCACGGTCAGCCACCGCGTCCATGCTGTTCTGCGTGAGGCAGGGGTCACCCGCCGCGTCGACAAAGCCCAGCTCACGGGCCACGAAGGCACGGTCGATCGGCAGCGTCGTGCCGGCGATGGCTCCCGATCCGAGCGGGCAGGCATTGGCGGCCTCCGCGACACGGGCCACCCGGTCGCGATCCCGGTCGAGCATTTCAACATAGGCGAGGAGGTGGTGGGCGGCGGCGACAGGTTGAGCGCGCTGGAGATGGGTATAACCCGGGATGACGACCCCCTCGGCTTTTGCGGCCAGGGTGACCAGGCTGCGCATGGCACCACTCAGCGCCTCGCCCAACTGACGACAGGCGTCCTTGAAAAAGAGGCGCATGTCGGTCGCGATCTGGTCGTTCCGGCTGCGTGCGGTATGCAGTTTGGCGGCGGCGGTTTCGCGGGCGGTCAACGCCTGCTCGATGTTCATGTGTACATCCTCGAGCGCCGGATCCCAGACAAAGGACCCCGCTTCGATTTCCTCGCCGATGACCTCCAGCCCGCGGTGGATGGCATCTCGCTCCGCCTCCGTCAGGATACCGACCCTGGCCAGCATGGCGGCATGGGCCCGGCTGCCGGCCAGGTCGTAGGGTGCCAGGACGGCGTCGAAGGACACCGACTCGGAAAAACGGAGCATGAGGCCGGCCGGTCCTTCCGAAAACCGTCCGCCCCAGGTCGCCTGGCTGCCTTGCTTGGTCATCGCTGTATTAAAAATCCGGTTCCGTCAGGGATTGGGCACGAAATAACCGCCCCGTGCGTTGATGAGGTACTTGAGCGCGTGCACCTGCCCGGTCATCTCGAGATCCCCCTTATAGACGGGATCGTGCCAGCCTTCGATGTCGATGCAGCCGGTGAAGCCGCCCCGCCGCAGTTCGCTGATGATGTCGGTCCAGTTGCTGTCGCCGAAGCCGGGGTGGCGGTGCCACTCCCAGGGGGCGGCACCGAAGATGCCGCGCCGCCGGATCCGGTCGTGGTCGACGGTGGCATCCTTGCCGTGCACGTGGAAGATCTTGCCGACCCATTCCCGCAGCTGGGGCATGGGATCGATGAGCTGGACGAGCTGGTGGCAGGGCTCCCACTCGAGGCCGACATGGTCCTCCGGCAGCGCGTCGAAGATCAGCTCCCAGCCGTCCGGGTTAAAGGCGAGGTTGCAAGTGGTGCGCTCCCAGGTACCGCCCATGGTACAGTTTTCGAAAGCGAGGCGGACGCCCTGGTCGGCGGCGCGCTTCGCCAGCGGTTTCCAGACCTGTTTGAAGCGCTTCATGCTGTCGGGCACGGAGGCGCCTTCAACGGCACCGGTGAAGCCGCAGACCAGATCGGTGCCGAAGCGATGCGCGTTGTCGATGGCATCGCGCCAGGCCTTGAGGACCACCTTGTCGTTTTCGGTTTCCCCCATCGGGTTGCCGAAGATGGCGATGGAGGAGATGACGGCCTGGCTGCCTTCGAGGTCGCGGTTCACGCGCTCGGCGAGTTTCTTCAGGTTGGGCGGCGCCTTCCGGAAGAAATTGAGTTGGAAACACTCGAAGCCGTGGCCGAGGAGGTAGGGGATATCCGAGCCGTCACCGGCCATGGTGCCGATACGGATGGCTTCGTTGCGGAGGTCTGGCGTATGATCGAACACGGGATGCGGGGGGTTCAGGTGTGGATGTCGACAACCTGGCCGGTCTCGGCACTTTCGATGGCTTTTTCGACCATGGCGAGGCTGTGAATGTTGTCGTAGCCGACGGTGAGGGGGTCGTCTCCGGAATCGAGCGCGTTGAGGAAATCCTCGATGACCCCGGCGTGGCCGCAGCTGGCCGGGGGCCGCTCCTCGTGTACCACGTCGACGGACCGGTATCCGCTGGCCGAGCCGTCCCGGTCGGGGTCGATCACCTCGACCTGGATGCCGTCTTCACCGTCCCAGAGCAGGGTGCCCTTTTCCCCGACCAGGCGCCAGCTGCCCTGCCAGCTGGTCTGGAACCCGTCGGCGCACCAGGATCCGCGATAATTATAGACGGTGCCGTCGGAGAGGGTGAACATGGCCTGAGCGCTGGCGTCGTGCCGAAACCAGGAGCCGGGGGGGTTGTATTCCCTGCAGTAAACCGACACCGGCTGGCCGCCGACGATGAAGCGGCCCTGATCGAAGGTGTGGATCGCCATGTCGAGCAGGAGCACGTGCTCCATCTCCTCGCGGAATCCGCCGAAGTGGACGCCCTTGTAGAAGTCGACATTGACGGTATGGACCGTGCCGAGGGTCCCGGCGGCGACGATGCCGCGGACCGTGCGGATGTTCGGGTCATAGCGCCGGTTCTGGATGACCGCGAAGGTCTTGCCGGCCGTTTTGGCCGCCTCGACCAGCTCGCGTCCCTGTTCGACGGTGTTGGCCAGCGGCTTTTCGACCAAACAATGACAACCGGCGCGCAATGCCTGCAGCACCAGCGGGTGGTGCGCATTGGGCGTGGTGCAGTTGAAAACGGCGTCCGGTTTGAGGTCGGCCAGCATGCCGCCGAAGTCATCCGAAACGGGGATGCCTTCCAGACCGAAATCGGCCTGCCGGGCCCGGCAGTTGTCGACATTCAGGTCGACTAGACCAACCAGTTCGACGCGGTCGTTGAAATGGGTGGTGACGGCGTTGAGCCAGGCACGGCTGATGCCGCCGCAGCCGACGAGAACAATTCGGTGTTTGGACATATAGGGGGGGTTGGGTATGCCGGATGACCGGTTGCACCCGGCGGGTACGATGCGTTAACCGTGGGTTCACTCTCGTGAAACCCAAACCTTTTTTTCCATCATGAAAGCACTCTTCATCGGGGGGACCGGTACCCTCAGCGCCTCAACGGTGGAAACCGCCCTGCGGCAGGGCTTCACCGTATCTGTCCTCAACCGCGGCCAGACCGACAAATGGCCGCTGCCCGAATCGGTTGAACGCATCACCGGCGACATCCGGCAGGACCCGGATGCGGTCGCCGCCACCCTGGGTGACCGGTCGTTCGACGTGGTGCTCGATTTTGTCGCCTTTACCCCGGAGGACGTCGAGCAGGACATCCGCCTCTTCGCCGGCCGTTGCGGCCAGTTCATCTTCATTTCGTCGGCGAGCGCCTATGATGTCCGGGCCGCTTCGCTTCCGGTGACTGAAAGCACGCGCCTGCACAACCCTTACTGGGCCTACAGCCGGCAGAAGGCAGTCGCCGAACACCGGCTCCGCCAGGAGCTGGAGGCCACCGGCTTCCCGGTCACCATCGTCCGGCCCTCGCATACCTATGACGCGCGGATGATCCCCATCTGGCCCAAATGGTCGGGGATCGCCCGCATGCGGGCCGGCGAACCGGTGCCGATCCACGGCGACGGGACCTCGTTGTGGACGCTCACCCATACCCGGGATTTTGCGGTCGGTCTGGCCGGCCTGATGGGGCACAGCGGTGCCGTCGGCGAAGCCGTCCATATCACCAGCGACGAATGGCTCAGCTGGCAGCAGATCTACCGGCTGATGGCGGACGCGGCCGGTGTGGCCGGCCCGATCCAACTGGCTCCGGTCCCCAGCGCACGGGTGGAGGCCGCGCTGCCAAAGCTCGGTGGCGGGCTGCTCGGCGACAAGGCAGTCAGTCGGATCTTCGACAACAGCAAGATCCGGAAACTGGTCCCCGCCTTCCACCAGACGATCCCCTTTGCCCGGGGGGCTCACGAAATCATCGACTGGTACGACGCCGATCCCGGTCGCCAGGCCGGCGATGATTCCTTCGACCGGTTGCTGGATAACCTGGTCGCGGATGCCGGCGATGCGCTGATCGAGGTATGATCAACCGGCGGCGAAAGGCGCGGGGGGCGGGCGTCGCCAGCGACGCCCCTACAGCCTGATTCCGAATCGGAAGGCTCTGCCTCGGCGGGCGTCGCCAGCGACGCCCCTACGTGAGATACCGTTTATGCGGTGGGAGCTTGGCTCAGCCCGCGCGTTTGAAGAACTTGCGGAAGGAGGCGGCGGCGTAGTCGCGGTTCATCTGGGCCATCATGTCGAGCTTGATGCCCTTCGGGCAGACGGCCTGACACTCGCCGAAGTTAGTGCAGTTGCCGAAGCCGTTGTCATCCATCGCCTGCACCATGTTGAGCGTGCGCTTGTCTTTCTCCACCTTGCCCTGGGGCAGGCTGTTGAGCTGGGCGATCTTGGCGGAGGTAAAGAGCATGGCCGATCCGTTCGGGCAGGCCGCCACACAGGCGCCGCACCCGATGCAGGCCGCACCGTCGAAAGCCCAGTCAGCGGTCTCCTTGTCGATGGGAATCGCGTTGGCGTCCGGGGCGGCGCCGGTGCTCACCGAAATGTAGCCGCCGGCCTGGATGATGTTGTCGAAAGCGGACCGGTCGGTGAGGAGATCTTTCACCACCGGAAAAGCCCGGGCCCGCCAGGGTTCGATGGTGATGGTTTCGCCGTCCTTGAAATGGCGCATGTGCAACTGGCAGGCGGTGGTCATCCGCTGGGGTCCGTGCGCGATGCCGTTAATGGTCAGCGAGCAGCTGCCGCAAATTCCCTCGCGGCAATCGTGATCGAAGACGACGGGCTCCTCATCCTGTTGGATCAGTTGCTCGTTGAGCAGGTCCAGCATCTCCAGGAAGGAATTGTCCGGAGATACGTTGTCCAGTTCATAGTCCACCAAACGCCCATTGGCGTTAGTGCTTTTCTGGCGCCAGATGCGAAGATTCAGTTTCATGGCAAAAAGTATTGAAAAAGGCGATACAGCTTATTTGTAGGAACGGACCGTCAGCTTGACCTCCTCGAACTCGAGGTCTTCCACGTGTTTTACGGGTTGCTGGTTGTCACCCTTGTATTCCCAGACGCTGACGTTGCAGAAGCGCTCGTCATCGCGAACGGCCTCACCGTCCTCGGTCTGGTGCTCTTCACGGAAGTGGCCGCCGCAGGACTCGTCCCGGTCAAGCGCGTCCCGGCAGAGCAGTTCGCCGAATTCGAGGTAGTCGGCGACGCGGCCGGCCCGCTCCAGCTCGGGATTGAGATCGTCTCCGGAACCGGGCACGTTGACGTTGTTCCAGAACTCCTCGCGCAGCGCGGGAATATCGGAAAGCGCTTTTTCAAGCCCCTCCTCGTTGCGCGCCATGCCGGCGTATTCCCACATGATCCGACCGATCTCCTTGTGGAAATAACGGCTGCTCTTCTTGCCTTTGATACTGAGCAGCTTGTCGGTTCGGGCACGTACCCCTTCCAGCGCCTCCCTGAAGGCGGAGCCGGACGGATCCACCTTGCCGGCCTCATTGAGCGGAATCCGGGCAAGGTAGTCCCCGAGGGTGTAGGGGATCACGAAATAGCCGTCGGCCAGCCCCTGCATGAGCGCGGACGCACCCAGGCGGTTGGCCCCGTGATCGGAGAAGTTGCACTCACCGAGGGCAAAGAGGCCGGGCACGGTGGTCATGAGGTTGTAGTCCACCCAGAGCCCGCCCATTGTGTAGTGCAGCGCGGGGTAAATACGCATCGGGCGTTCGTAGGCGTTTTCCCCGGTGATGCGTTCATACATCTCGAAGAGGTTGCCGTAGCGTTCCTCGATTTTGTCGCGACCGAGCCGGTCGATGGAATCGCGGAAATCCAGGTACACGCCGCGGGCCACACCGTCGATCTTGTGGCCGACCCCGCGGCCCTCGTCGCAGACCTCTTTCGCCGAACGGCTGGAGATGTCGCGCGGGGCCAGGTTACCGAAGGACGGGTACTTGCGCTCGAGGTAGTAGTCCCGATCCTCCTCGGGGATGTCATTGGGGTGCTTGTCGGCGTCTTCCGCCTTTTTCGGCGCCCAGACGCGGCCGTCATTACGGAGGGATTCCGACATCAGGGTCAGTTTGCTCTGCTGGTCGCCGTGGACCGGGATGCAGGTCGGGTGGATCTGCGTGTAGCAGGGATTGGCAAACCCGGCCCCCTTCTTGTAGGCGCGCCAGGCGGCGGTCACGTTACAGCCGGCCGCGTTGGTCGACAGGAAGTAGACATTGCTGTAGCCGCCGGTGCAGAGTAGCACGGCGTCCGCGGCCCAGGACTCCACTTCGCCGGTGACGAGGTTGCGGGTGATGATCCCGACCGCACGGCCATCCTCAACGACAACGTCCAGCATTTCGTGCCGGTTGTACATCCTGACCTGGCCGGAGGCGATCTGGCGGCTGAGCGCGGAATACGCGCCGAGGAGCAGTTGCTGGCCGGTCTGGCCGCGCGCGTAGAAAGTGCGGGAGACCTGGGCTCCGCCGAAGGAGCGGTTGTCCAGCAGACCGCCGTATTCCCGGGCGAAGGGCACACCCTGAGCGACACACTGGTCGATGATGTTGACGGAAACCTCGGCCAGGCGGTGAACATTGGCCTCGCGGGCCCGGAAATCACCCCCCTTCACCGTGTCATAGAAAAGCCGATACACGCTGTCACCGTCGTTCTGGTAATTCTTGGCGGCGTTGATCCCGCCCTGGGCGGCGATGGAGTGAGCGCGGCGGGGACTGTCCTGATAACAGAAACACTTCACGTTATACCCCAGTTCGCCGAGGGTGGCGGCGGCGGCACCGCCCGCCAGGCCGGACCCGACGACAATCACGCTGTACCTCCGCTTGTTGGCCGGATTGACCAGTTTCAGGTTGAATTTGTGGTTCGTCCACTTGTCGGCCATCGGGCCGTCGGGGATCTTGCTGTCGAGGTGCATGGAGGCGTTGTCGTTGAGCATGAAAAAGAGAGAGCAGTCCTGCTCAGGCGTAATAGGATCCGCCGACGTCGAAAAAGAGGACGGCCACGGGTACTGAGGCAAAGCCGAGGAAAACCACCCACCCGTAGGCCAGGGCAAAAGCGTCGAGCCGGCGGCGCCAGGTTTCGTTTCGAAGGCCGAGGGACTGGAACATGCTGCTGACCCCGTGCGTGAGGTGGGCACAGAGCAGACCGACCGCCAGAAAATAGAAACCACTCACCAGCGGATTGCTAAAGCCGAGGTACATCATTTTGTGGACATTGAAGACCTCCAGAGGCTCACCACCCTTCATGACCGGTTTTCCGTCCTGGTGAAGCTCCACCTTGTCGAGCTGCTGTTCGTATTCCATGCCGGGCACGACCCGGACCGTGTAGTGGAACAGGTGGAACACGATGAAAGCCAGCAGGATGAAACCACTCCAGCGCATGGTACGGGCCGAGTAAGACGCCTGCACGTAATCGTTCTCCTGGTAACTTTCCGGTCGGGCCCGGCGATTCTCGAGGGTCAGAGAGATCGCCATCCAGACATGCACCACCGCAGCGGCGAGCAGGCCAGCCCGGACAACCCAAAGCAGGCCGTAAGGCAAGGTCTTCAGCTTGTAGGCGTAGGCGTTGATCATGTCCGGGGCGCCAAAGTACTGAAGATTGCCCGCCATATGCCCCAGGACGAAGCCGACCAGAACAAGGCCGGAAAGCGCCATCAGGTATTTTTTAGTCAGCGAGGACAGGCCCCGGCGGTTACGGGTTTTAGCCGCCTGTGCGGCGGTTGGTTGGGATGCGGTGGCGGTGGCCATGGTAGAATAAAGTATATTTGGGGCTGTGGTCCGCTCCATCAATGGAACCGGAGTCATCAAAGTGACTTATTAGGCCTCGGAGACTAGGATTTAAGCCTTTGTTATTGCAACGACCAAGGACAACCGGAGCCGGATAACGGCTTTTTCAGTCGGTTGGGGATTGCGTCTCCGACCACAGGCTTTTTACAGGAAGACCAGTCCGTGCCCGTCTTCTGAGAACTGCAACTGCATGAAATACATTTTCGTCACCGGTGGGGTGGTTTCGTCCCTGGGTAAAGGCCTCACATCGGCCGCGCTCGGCGCCCTGCTGGAAACCCGGGGGCTCCGCGTCCGGCTGCAGAAATTCGATCCCTATCTCAATGTGGACCCGGGCACGATGAGCCCCTTTCAGCACGGCGAGGTCTATGTCCTTGATGATGGGGCAGAGACCGACCTCGACCTCGGGCACTATGAGCGGTTCACCAACGGCAACCTTTCCCGTCGCAACAGCCTGACCTCCGGTCAGGTCTACGAATCGGTGATCCAGAAGGAGCGCCGCGGCGACTACCTGGGGGCTACCGTGCAGGTCATTCCGCACGTCACCGACGAAATCAAGAGCCGCATCTACGGCGGGGCCTGCCCGGCCGATGGGGCGGAGCCGGACGTCGACGTGCTGATCACGGAAATCGGCGGGACCATCGGCGACATCGAGGGCCTGCCCTTTCTCGAGGCCATGCGCCAGTTTGCTCTGGAGACCGGCCGGGAAAACGTCCTTTTCCTGCACGTCACGCTGCTGCCCTACCTGAAGGCGGCGGGCGAACTGAAGACCAAGCCCAGCCAGCAGAGTGTCGCCAAGTTGCGTGAAATCGGTATCCAGCCCGACATCCTGGTCTGTCGTACCGAGCAGCCCATGACGCAGGAAATGCGGCAAAAGCTCAGCCTCTTTTGCAATGTGCCGGTCAAGGCGGTCATCGAAGAGCGCGATGTCACCCACAGCATTTACGAAGTGCCGCTCGAACTGGCGGCCGAGGATGTCGACGATCTGGTCATCGATCATTTGCGGCTCGATGCGCCGAAACAGCCCATGGACGAATGGAAAAGCGTCGTCCAGCGCCTCGTGAAGCCGAGCACCCGGGTCCGCATCGGCGTGGTCGGTAAATACATTGAGCTGCAGGACAGCTACAAGTCGGTCTACGAATCACTGACCCACGGCGGCATCGCAAACGACTGCGGGATCGACCTGGTGCAGATCGATGCCGAGGATATCGAGACACGCGGCGCCGGCATTCTGGAGGATCTGAACGGGATCCTCGTGCCCGGGGGCTTTGGCAACCGCGGCACCGAAGGAAAAATCACGGCGGCCCGCATCGCCCGCCAGCAAGGCATCCCCTACTTCGGCCTCTGCCTTGGCCTGCAAATCGCCGTCGTCGAGTTTGCCCGCAATGTGGCCGGACTCGAGAACGCCAGCTCCACCGAGTTCGATCCGGACACCCCCCATCCCGTGATCGACATCATGGAAGACCAGAAAACGGTGACCGACAAAGGCGCCACTATGCGGCTGGGCGCCTGCCCCTGCGATCTCGTCGAGGGGACCCAAGCGGCCGCCGCCTACGGCAAGGCCTCCATTTCCGAACGGCATCGCCACCGCTTCGAGGTGAACAACGCCTACCGCGACCGCCTGAGCGAGGCGGGTCTGAAAATCGCCGGTATCAATCCCGAGCGCGACCTGGTGGAGATTATCGAACTGCCCGACCATCCCTGGTTCGTGGCGGTGCAGTTCCATCCCGAGTTCCAGTCCAAGCCGAACCGGGCGCATCCGCTTTTCCGCGATTTTGTGGCCGCGGCCATCGAACGGGCGCAGGCCCGCGCCTCGCTGCCCGCCGGGTCCACCGGCCGGGCCTGACCCGCCGCTGCTTCCCGCCATGACGCTCTTCGATCCCGAACGACTGCTGGTCATCGCCGGCCCCTGTGCCCTGGAAAACGAGGCGGTCGTCGACACCGTGGCGGAAGGCCTCGCCCGGCTGCGCGACGCCGAGCCCGCGCTCCAACTCGTCTTCAAGGGCTCCTTCGACAAGGCGAACCGGACCAGCCTCGACAGCCCGCGCGGACCCGGGCTCGACGCCGGGCTCGCCCTCCTGCAACGCGTGAAAGACCACCACGGCTTCCCCGTCCTGACCGATTTTCATACCGCGGAGCAGGCAGAACCGGTGGGTAAGGTCGCCGACATCCTTCAGGTGCCCGCCTTCCTCTGCCGGCAGACCGATCTCCTCCTCGCTGCCGCCCGGACCGGCCGCGTCGTGAACGTCAAAAAGGGCCAGTTCCTTTCCCCGCCCGAAGCCCGGCACATCGTCGACAAGCTAGAAGGCGCCGACGCCGCTGAGATCTGGCTCACCGAGCGCGGCACCACCTTCGGTTACCAGAACCTGGTCGTGGACATGCGCAGCTTTCCGATGCTCGGGGCGTTCGGTCATCCGGTCATCATGGATGCCACCCACGCCGTCCAGATGCCCGGCGGCAGCGCCGGCACGACCGGCGGCAAACGCGAATTCGTCCCCACCCTCGCGCGGGCCGCGCTCGCCGCCGGCGCCCACGGCCTCTTCATCGAAACCCATCCCGAGCCCGACCAGGCCCTCTCCGACGGACCCAACCAGATCGCGTTGGATCAACTCCCCACCCTGCTGAGGGACTGCCTCAAGGTCTGGCAGGCGGTGAGAAGTTAGAGGGTTAGGGGGTTAGGGAGTTAAAGGGTTGGGGGGGATGACCGGGGGTGCCCTTCCCCGCTCGCGATCGGCTGCCGTAGGGGCGTCGCTTGCGACGCCCGCAGCGAATCGGATGCTTAGAAATGGCCTGGTCCCTAAGGTGAAAAATCGGGTTTAGGCACTTAAAGGCAGTTGGTCCCAAGTCCGCCCGTCGAGGCTGCGGCCAGCCAGCTTTTTACCTGCTGCGGCCATCCGCTGGTCTTCAAAGACGAGCGTCTTCTTCTGTTCGCAGGTCAGCAGTTCCACGGGCGCCCAATGGCCCCACTGCTTAAAATGAAAAGCCACGTGATGGTTTACACAGTCGTCGCGCAGCTTGCGCACCCAGTGTGGGCTCATGGGCCTGGAGCGGGCGCCACTCTCTCCACCTGCGATCACCCAATCCACCTGCCCCTGCCTGAGCCAGTGCACCAGATCGATTTCGCCCAGTAGCGGTTCGCAGCTCAGGAATCGGACAGTGGCAGGATGCTTCGCAAGTTCCGGAATTCTCCGTTCCGCCCAATGCTGGTTCTCCACAGTCGTTCCCAGCCAGATATTCGCCGGCCAGTCCTCATCCCGCCAGGGAACCATGGAAGCAATATGGTGCGGGCGCTTCGTGAGCAGCAGCCAATCCAGATGTGGCGTTTGCCGAATCAGATCCCAAAGCCGTGCACGAGGTTCTTTCAGTTCCGAGCGCCGCTCAAAGGCATCAGCCATGGACGCACAGAAGACCCGGCGCCGTTCGCCGGAGCGTTCGGCATCCCGGTTCCAGGCGAGGGGCTCGGCCCAGTGGCGATCGGTAAAAAAACGCCTCGGGGCACGCGCTCCCCACACATCACTCCCCGTACGCCGGGCCCAGGCCTCGGCGTAGCAGTTCTTGCAGGCCGGGGATACCTTGGCGCAACCCCACCAGGGGTTGAAGGTATGATGCGTCCACTCGATCTTTGAATTCCTAGCCATGATTGGAGGAGTCGATGATATCCTGGGCGATATTGACGGCGATCCTTGAACCCTTTCCTGGATTTGCGGAAGCGAAACAGAGCAGGAAAAGCGGTGCGCCCTTCCGGTTTTTAAGGATCAAGGGGGTTTTATGGGTCTTGGCAAAAATGGTTCCGAGCCTTGCTGTCACATAGTCGCTCAAGGTCTCAAATACCCGGGGTATTTTGGTTACAGAGGACTCGCCGAAAAGATCCGGCTGCTCCTCCGCATAAAAACCCTTATCCCAATCTTCGATTCCAAAAAGGCGATCAAGGCGTCTGCGCCACGGTGCCTGTATTTCTCCGGAACGCGTAAGCATCCGGTTTACGCCCATGGCAGGGAAAAGCAGCCAGAGATCCACTGCCTGGGTTCGGGCCATCACCTCCAGCGTTGTCCAATCCACCTGGAGCGCAAAGGGATCGAGGAATGCCACTGCCCGGTGCGAGAACCAATCCGTACGCGAGACGAATGAGCGAATCTGCTCATTGGCATCCCCGGCAAGGAATTCGATTTCCCGCTGTCCGGTCGGCTGCTGCTCCTCAATGTGAGACCGCAACGATTCCAGAGCGGCGTTGTCCTTGTCGATAAAAACGAACCGGTGAAAGGGCGGCTCGATGGAGAGCGCGATCAGAGGAGAACCGTGGCGATAATTTTGCTCCTCTTCATCCAGTCGAAGGTTGATTGCGTCCGATTCCGGTAAATCAACCGGACGGACCCCTGCCCCTGCGAAAGCATCCAGGTATATTAGCTTAAATGGCTGATTCTTTAGCACCTTGGTGTACGCCTTGAGGTAGCTTCCCAACGCATGGAGCTTCGCGTCCGACCATGGACCACCAAAGTTACCCGAAATTGACCCAGCCACGATGCGGATTGTGCAATGAACAAACGACCACCTAAAGCCATTTTTAAACGGTTTTTAAGTTAGCCCGCATGAACTAGGCCGTCTTGCCGGAAGGGCGCCAGCGCGATGGAGGCCCTTTATATTTTTGATTGTGTAATCTATTTGTTTTTGGACTGTGTGGGAATCGGTAACGAAGACAGACTCGGTGCTTTTCAGGGAGCGGGGATTGCGTAGGGTACCGGCATGGTCTTCTTATTTGTGGCGACGATTGTGCTGGCGGCGGCGGTGATCGTGCTGGTGGCGCTGGTGCTGGCGAAGCAGGTGGAGCTGCGCGAGGAGCGCGCGCGGCTGGACCAGTTCAAGCGCGAGGCGGTGGAACACGGGTTTGCGGACTGGGAGGTGGCCGATCCGGGCAAGGGGTCGGCGGTCTTCCGCTGGAAGCCGGATCAGCTCAAGGACTGAGGTTACCGGAGACGGGCCACGCCCGGAGGCGCGGCCACGCGTATGGGCAAGCCCCGCTAAATCCCGGCGGTAAGCCGGACGGCCAGGGCCTGAGCGGCGGTCTCGGTGCGGAGGATATGCGGTCCGAGGGAAAGGGGGGTGAACCCGGCTTCGGCGATGGCGCGATACTCGGCGTCGGAGAAATCGCCCTCGGGGCCGACCAGACCGAGGCGAAGACCGTGCGCCGAGGCAGGTCGGGGGGGATCGGCGGGAGCGGTTGTGGCGGCCAGGCTGGCGACCCATTTTACGGGGGCCTGTGGGGTATCCTGCAGCCAGTTGATGAGCGGCACGGGCTCGGGGATGACGGGGAGGCGCGGATTGCCTGACTGTTTGCAGGCCTCGATGGCCGTGGCTCGCCATTTGCCGGCCTTGGTGCGGGCGCGGTCGGGGGTATCGGGCCGGGCTTCGGTGTGCTCGGTAATGAGGGGGATGCAGGCAGCGACACCCAACTCGGTCAGGCCGCGGATGATGGCATCGAAAGCCTTGCCCTTGGGCAGGCCGACGGCGATCCAGAGCGGTTGATCGGGCTCGGGCACCTGCGCCACGCCGGTCAACTCGAGGGACGCGGACCGGGGATCAGCCTCGGTCAGTCGGGCCTCTCCGCGGGTGCCCGTACCATCGATCAGCTGAATGGTCTGGCCGGGACGGGCACGCAGGACGGACACGACGTGCCGGGATTCCCGGGCGTCGAGGAAAAGAGTGCCGCTGGCCGACGCCTCCAGCAGAGCATCGGGCGGGCAGAAGGCGGTGATCCGCGCAGGCACGGTCCGGAGGGTGTCAACCTTGCGCCGGGTTTCAAGCGGACAAAAAAACAGCGCCCCGCTCCTAAGAACGAGGCGCTGCCGAACAGCTTAACAAACTACAAACTAGACTGAAACTATGAACAAAGACGCAAAGCGTTGTTGGTAGTTGAGACGCGGCCTCTCAGGGAATCGTTCAAAGTTTCCGGAAAAAAAGTCTGTTTTTTTCCCCGGATGCTCTGGAAACGGGCTGGGAGCGGGTTCGGGCCGCTTCGGGAATCCGGAAAAAAAACGCCCGCCCTGCTTTCGCGGGACGGGCGTTTCATGAACAGCTTAACAAACGACAAAAACTATGAACCTTGCAAAACGATGGTATTGGTTGAGACGTAGGGTGTTGCTCAATCGTTCAAAATTTTCGGAAAATGCGAATCACCGGTGGTAGTGCCCGCGGCATCCCGCTGACCGCTCCCCGCGGGGACCGGACCCGACCGGCGACGGACCAGGCCCGGGAGGCGGTTTTCTCCTGGCTGGGGGACGGCGTGACGGGAGCCCGCTGCCTCGACCTGTTTGCCGGGACCGGTGCCTACGGGCTGGAAGCGCTCAGTCGGGGGGCAGCCAGCTGCATTTTTCTGGAGAACCATCGGGGTACCGCGGCCTGTCTGCGCCGCAACCTGGAAGCAGTGGAAAAAAGCATCGATGCTTCAGCGGGTTCGTCCGATGCGACGCACGCACATCCCCTGGCCGGAGATCCGCGTCGCCGGCGCGCCCGCATCCTCGAACAGGATGTTTTTCGCATGATGGGTTTCGGCCAGCCCTTCGACCTGGTCTTCGCCGATCCGCCCTACCCGCTTTGGGAGCGCGGGGCGGGCAATCTGTTTTTCGTACTGGAGCCGCTGATCACAACGGGCCGCGTCATTCTGGAGGTTCCCGGCGGTTTCGATCCGGAGCCCCCGGGCTGGCGACTGCTCCATGTCCTCGGCGGCAAAAAGGCGCGCAGGGGCGGACCCTCCATCCGCGTGTACACCCGGGCGTCGGATCGGCCGGTCAGCGTGTGATTTGCTTAAGGCGCCTTAAAATCCGGCCCGGCCGGGCTTGCGTTCCCCGGCGGGACGGCCGGCGGTGTTGTCCCGCCAGTAGCCTTGCGCGGCCTGCAACACTGCGAGGCCCGCGACGACGGCGGTGTCGGTCCGCAGGACCCGTTCACCCAGGTGAACCAGCAGCCCGCCCTCCCGTTGGAAGGCTTCCCGTTCGGCCTGCGACCAGCCCCGCTCGCCGCCAACCGCAAGGGCACAGGCCTGCAGGCGGCCGCGCGCGGCGACAGCGGCATCGAGCCCGGCCGATCCCTCGTAGTTGTCGAGCACATACAATGGACGGGCGGCCTGGGCGACGGCACCGGCCCGGTCTGCACTGTGCCGGACCACGGGTCCCGTCGTGGCGAAGGCCTGGATTATCCCGTCGTCCACGCGCTTCCGCCACTCGTCCGTCGACCAGAGGGGGCTGGTGGCGTAGCCGGGCTCGCTCCGGTCGGTCGGGAACCAGATGAGGCGGGCCACCCCGAGGGCGGCAGCCTGTTGAAGGATGCGGCGGGCGGCCTGGGGCCGGCAGTAGGCGACCAGCAGATCGACCGGCGCCAGGGGGGGCGGGGGCACCGTTTGCCAGGTGACGGCGAGCTGGACGGCGCCGTCCGGATCCAGCCCCGTCACCTGTGCCGCGCCGCGTGGCCCGTCGCGCAGCCCGACATCCAGCCGGTCACCGGGTCGGACCTTGAGGACCGTTCGCAGGTGAACGGCGCGCGGGTCGCCGGCGGTCAGGCGGATAGCATCCCGCGCTTCGTCGGGTTCCAGCAGGATCAGGTTCACAGGGGCACTGTGTGCTCAGGAGGGGTCCGCTGCCAAGCCGCCTCGCAGACCCCGCTTGCTGAAGCGGCGCGGTACACCGGGTGCCCCACTCGAAAGGATTGCTGGCCTGCCAGCCGTCTTGTGCACCGAAGCCTTGGCGAAGGTGCAAGCCTTGGCGAAGGCTGGTGCGGGTAGACGGAATCGAACCGACGTCACCTGCTTGGAAGGCAGGGGTTTTACCACTAAACTATACCCGCGCGGCACCGTTTGGTGAAGGGCCTGAGCCTGAACCAGAGGCCCGGGCCGTCAAGAATTTCTAAAAGCGGGGCGGGGTGCCGGAACCGGGAATATGCGCTTTGACAGCGTGCACCGGCGCTTCATGCTGGCGAGGCTATGGCAACCCTCGTTCAAGGCAGAAGCCGTTCATCATCATCCAAAGGGGGGGGGAAGGGCGGCAAAGGCAAAAAAAAGATGAGTTTTGCCGAGTCGCAACGGCTCGCCAAGCAGAAGGCCTATGAGAAGCAGGCCAAGAAGAAGAAGATCAAACTGGCCGAGTTGACGATCTTCACTCAACAGCTGTCCTCCATGCTGGAAGCCGGCCTGCCCCTGGTGGGGGCGCTGGAAGCTCTGCAGGATCAGACCGAGAATCCGGTCTTCAAGATCATTATCCGCGACGTGCGCAACGACGTGGCGAGTGGCAACTCCTTTTCCGAAGCGGTCGCCAAGTTCCCGAACGCCTTCCCGAACCTGTTCATTTCGATGACGGAAGCGGGTGAAGCCTCCGGCGGCCTGGCGGACATCCTGGCCAAGACCGCCACCTATTTTGAAGACACGGTAAAACTGACCAAACAGGTCAAGGGTGCGCTGACCTATCCGGTCGCGGTCATCCTGCTCGCCGTGGGTCTGGTCAATGTACTGCTGATTTTCGTTATTCCCGTCTTCGCGGAAATGTTCGCGGACTTCGGTGCGGAATTGCCGAAGCCGACCCAGTTCCTGATCGATCTGTCCAACTTTCTGAAGAGCTACATCCTGCACATTCTGGCTGGGCTGTTCGTCTTCTACAAAATCCTCAAGAAAGTGATAGCGACGCCCAAGGGCCGCGTCGCGAAGGACAGGATTTTATTGAAGTTGCCGGTCATCGGGGAACTCACCCGGAAGATCAATCTGTCGCGCTTCTGCCGCACCTATGCGATCCTCATGCGGGCCGGAGTACCTATCCTGCGGACTCTGGAAATCGTATCCAAGGCCTCCGACAACTCCTTCATCGAGGATGCCTGTAAGGACATCGCCCGGCATATCTCCCAGGGCGGCCAGGTCAGCGACGTGCTGGAGTCCAATCCCTACTTCCCGTCCATGATCAAACACATGACCAAGGCGGGGGAGCAAACGGGGAACGTCGACGGCATGATGAACAAGATCGCCGACTTCTACGACGACGAGATCGAGACCCTCGTCGGCGCCCTGACTTCCCTGATGGAACCGATGCTGATCGTTTTCCTGGGTGTGGTCGTGGGCGGTATCGTCATGGCGATGTTCCTGCCCATTTTCCAGCTCTCGGCCGTGGCCGGTGGTTGATCCACCAGCGCCGCGCCTGCCCGGGAACCCGGCCCCATGATTCCGGCGCCACCGCGCCTCTGGATTGCCGGATGCATCCCTGTCCGCCTGCTGACCAGCCGCTTTGATCCATGCGCTCGCTCCTGATTGTCGACGATCTGCCCGCCATTCATGAGATGCTCGGCGCCATTGTCGGCACCCGCGATTATCTCTGCGCTTTCGCCCTGAACGGTGAGGAGGCCCTGCGCCTCTACCGGGAGCAACCGTTCGACGCCGTGCTGGCGGACGTCAATATGAGCCCGATCGACGGCCTGTCGCTCCTGCGCAAACTGCGCGAACAGGACCCCGACGCCCGCGTCCTCCTGATGACCGGCAGCACTCAGCGGGAACCCATCGACGCAGCCCGGCGGGACGGGGCCTTTGCGGTGCTGCAAAAGCCCTTCCCGTTCGACGTGCTGCTGGAAACGCTGGATCGGGCCACCCGCGGCGAGGCCGACCGGAACGACCCGGCCTGACCGGGGGGGCAGCCCCCGCTACCAGGCTCGCCGCGGGATATGGGCTTGCGGGTCTGAAAGCGCGTCCCGATAGTCAGCCCCCGTTTGCCAACACGCTGCACGGGATGCCTAAACGCACGGATATCAACACCATTCTCATCATCGGCTCGGGGCCGATCATCATCGGGCAGGCCTGCGAATTCGACTATTCGGGCACGCAGGCCTGCAAGGCCCTCAAGGAGGAAGGTTACCGGGTCATCCTGGTGAATTCGAATCCGGCCACGATCATGACGGATCCGGAATTCGCGGACGTCACCTATATCGAGCCGCTGACTATCGAGATTCTGGACAAGATCATCGCCCAGGAGAAACCGGATGCCCTCCTCCCCACCCTGGGTGGCCAGACCGGGCTCAACCTCAGCCTCGACCTGGCCCGGACGGGCGTTCTCGAAAAGCACGGCGTGGAATTGATCGGCGCCAAGCAGGAGGCGATCGAAAAGGGCGAGGACCGCGAGCTGTTCAAGGACGCCATGAAGAAAATCGGCCTGGACGTCGCGACGTCGCTCGTGGTGGAGAGCCTCGGCGAGGCGATCGACGCCCTTCAGGAGATCGGTGATTTTCCGGTCATCATCCGGCCCAGTTACACGCTGGGCGGCAGCGGAGGCGGCATTGCCTATAACCGCGAGGAGTACGAACAGATGATCCAGCGCGGTCTGGATATTTCCCCCGTCCATGAAGTGCTGGTGGAAGAGTGCCTGATCGGCTGGAAGGAGTACGAGATGGAGGTCATGCGCGACCACCGGGACCAATGTGTCGTCATCTGCTCCATCGAGAATTTCGATCCCATGGGCGTCCATACCGGTGACTCCATCACGGTCGCCCCGGCCATGACGCTGACCGACAAGGAATACCAGCTGATGCGCGACGCCTCCTTCGCCTGCATCCGGGAGGTGGGCGTCGAAACCGGCGGCAGCAATATCCAGTTTGCGGTTGATCCCAGGACGGGCCGGATGGTCGTGATCGAGATGAACCCGCGGGTTTCCCGCAGTTCCGCCCTCGCCTCCAAGGCCACCGGGTTTCCTATCGCTAAAATCGCCGCCAAGCTGGCCGTCGGCTACACGCTGGATGAGCTGCGCAACGACATCACCCGCGAGACGCCGGCCAGCTTCGAGCCGACCATCGACTACGTGGTGGTCAAGATCCCCCGGTTTACTTTCGAAAAGTTTCCCGACACCGACGATACGCTGACCAGCTCGATGAAGTCGGTCGGCGAGGCCATGGCCATCGGCCGTACCTTCAAGGAGGCTTTTCAGAAAGCGCTGCGCTCGCTGGAAATCGGCGCCCTCGGCTTCGGGGGCGGCGGCAAGTACGGCGACCGCGAGCCGCCCGGTCTGCAGGAGATCAAGGAATTCCTGAACCGGCCGAACGACAAGCGGGTCTTTTACCTGCGGTACGCCTTCCTCGCCGGGATGAGCAACGAAGCCGTCGAGGCGGCCACCTGGATCGATCCCTGGTTTATCGCCCAGTTGCGGCAGATCACCGATCTGGAGGAAAGCCTGCGCGGTTGCCGGCTGGACCTGTTAACGGAAGACATTCTCCGCCGAGCCAAGGCCTACGGATTCACCGACCTGCAGATTGCGAATCTGGTCGGCTCCAACCGTCTGGCCGTCCGCAAGCTGCGCGAAAAACTGGGTATCTTCACGATCTACCGGCTGGTCGACACCTGCGCGGCCGAGTTCGAGGCCTATACCCCGTATTTCTATTCCTCATACGGCGATGAGAGTGAGCTGAATCCCAGCGACCGGAAAAAGATCATGATTCTGGGCGGGGGCCCGAACCGGATCGGCCAGGGGATCGAGTTCGACTACTGCTGCGTGCACGCCAGCTTCGCGCTACGCGAGGCCGGCGTGGAGACCATCATGGTCAACTCCAACCCGGAAACGGTCTCGACCGACTACGACACCTCGGACCGGCTCTTCTTCGAACCGCTCACGCTGGAAGACGTCCTGGAGATTTATTACCAGGAGAAGTGCGACGGCGCGATCGTGCAGTTTGGCGGTCAGACGCCACTCAACCTCGCCTCGGAGCTGCAGGCGCACGGGGTCAACATCATCGGGACCACGCCGGATTCCATCGACCTCGCCGAGGACCGTGAGCGCTTCAAGAACATCCTTTCCCAGATCGGGCTCAAGCAGCCCGATAACCGCATCGCCTTCACCGCCGAGCAGACCTACGAGATGGCCGGCGAGATCGGGTTTCCCATCCTCCTCCGGCCGTCCTTCGTGCTGGGCGGTCGCGGCATGTTCATCGTCTACACGATGGAGGAGTTGAAACGCGTCGTGCGCGATGCCTTCGACGTGGCCCCGGGCAAGCCGGTCCTCCTCGACAAATTTCTGGAGGACGCGATCGAGCTCGACGTCGACTGCATCAGCGACGGTGAGGTCACGGTCATCGGCGGCATGCTCGAGCACATCGAGTTTGCCGGGGTGCACAGTGGCGACGCCGCCATGGTCATGCCCCCGCACACGCTGAAAACCGCCATGTTGGACCGGGTAAGGGTATCGACCACCAGCCTCGCCTCCGCCCTCGGTGTGGTCGGCCTGATGAACGTGCAGTATGCGGTCAAGGATGACGAACTGTACGTCCTGGAGGTCAATCCGCGCGCTTCGCGAACGGTTCCGTTCGTATCCAAGGCAATCGGTGTGCCGCTGGCCAAGCTGGCCGCCCGGGTGATGGACGGCGCCACGCTCAGGGATCTCGGGTTCACCGAAGAAATCGTGCCGCCCTACTTCGCGATCAAGGAATCCGTCTTCCCGTTCAACCGCTTTCCCGGTTCCCCCATCGTGCTCTCGCCCGAAATGCGGAGCACCGGGGAGGTCATGGGCATCGATGCCGACCTGGGACTGGCCTTCGCGAAAGCCCAGCTGGCGGCCAAACCCGGTCTGCCGCTCAAGGGCGACGTCTTCATCTCGGTGAAGAACGCGGACAAGCCGAAGGTCATCGGAATCGCCCAGCGCCTCCATGCCATGGGTTTCGGGATCGTCGCCACCTCCGGGACGGGGCGCGTCCTGGAGGAAGCCGGGGTGCCGATCAAGAATGTCTACCGGCTGAGCGAGGGGCGCCCCAACGTGATCGACCTGATCAAAAACGGGAAACTGTCGATGATCATCAACACACCGAAGGGCACGATTCCACGCCAGAACGAAAACGCGATCCGGACCGAAGCGGTCAAACGCGACATCAGTATTTTCACTACCCTTTCGGGGGCGATGGCGGGCGTCCAGGGGATCGAATCCCTGCGCAAGCACGAGGCCGGCGTCTGCAGCATCCAGGCCTACAACGCCCGTTCCCGGGGCGAGGCCTGAGCGGGCTCCACCGGTCTGCCACCATGGCTGAGGAATCCACCACCCTGATCGCGCTGCTGCACGGGCCCGACCGCCCCGGACTGGTCGCGCGGGTCGCCGGCTGGATCTACGAGAGCGGCGGTAACATCCGCCACGCCGACCAGCACCATGACCGGGAGGAGAATGTGTTTTTCCAGCGGGTGGAGTGGTCCTATCCCGAACCGACGGACCTGAATGCCCGGGCGGAGGCTTTTCGCCGTCTGGCGGTCGAGGACCTGGGCATGCACCTCCAGCTGGCGCGCTCGACCGACCGACTGCGGATGGCCCTCTTCGTTTCGAAGATCAGCCACTGCTTTCATGATATCATTCTGCGTTGGCAGGAAGGGGATTTACCGGGAGACCTGGCTTGCGTGGTGGCCAACCACACCGACCTCGGGCCGGAAGCCGAACGCTACGGCCTGCCCTTTCACCACGTCCCGGTCACGCGCGAAACGAAGGCCGAAGCAGAGGCCAGGCAATTGGCCATCCTGCGCGAGCAAGGGATCGAACTCGGGCTGCTGGCCCGCTACATGCAGGTCTTGTCTCCGGATTTCCTGAAACGGGCCGGCATACCCTTCATCAACATTCACCACAGCTTCCTGCCGGCCTTCGCGGGTGGGCGGCCCTATCATCAGGCCTACGCGCGGGGCGTGAAGGTGATCGGCGCCACCGCGCACTACGTGACCGAGGACCTGGACGAGGGACCCATCATCCAGCAGGAGACCACCCGGGTCAGTCACCGCCAGGGCGTGCGGGCGCTGGTCAGCAAGGGCAAGGACCTGGAAAAATCCGCCTTCGCTCAGGCTGTCCGCTGGCACCTGGAGCACCGGATTCTCGTCTACAACAACAAGACTGTCGTCTTCGATTGAGCCCGGCCGGGAAGGGACTTTCATTGACTTGCCCGACGACCCCGCCTTTATCCCGAACGTTTCCCCCAACCCGAGCCAAGCCCCTTTTCCTTCATGAGCGCCCAATCCTCCAAGCCCGATCCCAAGGGCAAGCCGGCCCAGGCCGACGAGCGGCATTACGTCGATGTCGATGACTCCCCCGACTCTGCCGCCGAGGAGAAACTCCTGCAATTCTGGGACCGCAACAAAGGACCGCTCATCACCGGGCTCGTCCTCGTGGTTGCCGTCATCGGTGCCGTCCAGGGGCTGAAGGTCATGCGCCAGAGCCACCAGGCCGCCGTCCAGGAGGCCTGGCAGGCCGCTACCGTCTCCGGCGATTACGCCACCTTTCTGGCCACATATCCGGAGGAACCGCTGGCCGGGCTGGCCCACCTCGAGCAGGGTCACGGCGCCTTCAGCGAACAAGCGTATGCCGAAGCCGAAGCCGCCTACCGGGCCGCCGCGCCGATCCTCGGTGATTCCCCGCTGGCCGGTCGCGCCCGCCTGGGGGCGGCGCTCGCGCTGTACATGCAGGGAGAGACGGATCGTGCCGCCGAAGCCTTTGCCGCACTGGCGGAGGATACCACAATCCTGGACGGCATTCGGGCCGAAGCTGCCTTCAACCGGGCTATCATGGCCATCGAGGCCGATGAAGGGGAAACATTCCAGCGCTATTTCGAGTTGATCGAGTCGCTTCCCCACGCGAGCGCCTGGAGCAACCGGATCCGCTACTACGAAGACCTCGCTCCGGACGCCGACAACTGAGCGCAAGGCTGTCTGCCTGCGGCGTCGAGGTTTAGCCTTGTGATACTGATAAACCGGCGGACTCAATCCGGGCTCCGAACATGGTGACCCAAGCGCTTTCCTACCTGCCCCTGGCGACTGCGACCGCGCCCGGGGAAGCCTCCCTCAGCTGGTGGTCGATCGGGATGGGCCTGCTGGGGGGGCTGGCTCTCTTCTTGTACGGCCTGCGTATCATGACCGACAACCTGGCCGCGGTGGCCGGTTCGCGGATGAAACAATGGCTGTCAAAGTTGACGGCCAACCGCTTTTTCGCCGTGGCCGGCGGCACGGTCATCACAGCGATCATTCAGTCCAGCTCGGTAACCACGGTCCTGGTGGTCGGATTCATCAGCGCGGGCCTGATGACCTTCAAAGGCAGCATCCCGGTCATCCTCGGAGCCGGCCTGGGCACCACCGTCACCGCCCAGATCATTGCCTTTAAGGTGACCCAATACGCGCTCCTGATGGTCGCGGCCGGTTTTTTCCTGAATATTCTGGCCCGCAGGCGGTCGCTGAAACAGCACGGAATGGTCGTTCTCGGCCTCGGGATCCTCTTTTTCGGCATGAACCTGATGAGCGAGGCGACGTATCCACTCCGCGACTACCCGCCCTTCATCGACATGCTGCGGCAATTGGAGAATCCGCTCCTCGGTATCCTGGTGGCGGCGGTTTTCACCGCCCTGGTCCAGAGTTCCTCCGCCACTACCGGGATCGTCATTATCCTGTCCTCGCAGGGGGTCCTCACGCTGGAGGCGGGCATTGCCCTGATTTTCGGGGCCAACATCGGCACCTGCGTGACCGCCGGCGTCGCCGCCTTCGGCAAACCACGGGACGCCGTCCGTGCCGCCGTGGTGCATGTCCTCATCAAGGTAATCGGGGTCGCCGCCTGGATCACTTTCATCCCGGAATTTGCCCAACTCATCCAGTGGATTTCACCTGGGTCGACCGACCTCGAACAATCAGCTCGGGCGGCGGCGGACACCCCCCGCCAAATCGCAAACGCCCACACCCTCTTCAACGGGGTAAACACCCTCGTATTCCTCTTTGCGCTGACCCCGCTACATGCCTTGGTCATGAAACTAGTACCGGACAAGGCGCCCGACGAGGACGATCCATCACAACCACGCCACCTCGAGCGGCTCTACCTGGGCCAGCCCGATGTCGCGCTGGACGCCGCTTTCCAGGAAATCGACCGCCTGGCTGAACAGGTCAAGAAGTCACTCGGGCATTCGTTTCCCGCGGTGGTGGACGGAGCGGGCGACGACCTCGACCGGCTCGAAGCGGAGGACGCCACGGTCGATACCCTTCACGGCCATATCGTCGGTTACCTCAGTGATCTCTCACGGCGGGATCTTTCCGACCAGCAGGCCTCCCGACTGCGGGAGGCTTTGACGCTGGCCAACTTGTTTGAAAGCGCCGGTGACGTTATCGAAAACAACCTGGTGGGCGAAGGTCGTGACCGTCTCCGCGAAAGCATTTCAATCAGTGAGGGTACACGCGAAGCGTTGAAGCCGGTGTTCGAGGGCGTGGTGGAGATGGCCGAATCCGCACGCCGCTCGCTATTGGAGGATCCGGAGACCAACGGGGACGACGATCCGGTCCAGAAAGCCAAGGAGGCCTTCCACGAGACGGTCGATCAGGCCAACGGTCGGCTGTCCGACCGCTTGAGCGCTGACGCGCCGGATCGCCTCACCACCTTTCGCCTCGAGACGCAGATCGTCGAAGACTACAAGCGGATCCACACGCTGATGCGTCGAGCCGCCCGGGTGGCCCGGGAGACCCGCGCCGCGGTTAAGGAGAATCGGCAGGCCATACCGCAGGCATAGCGGTCAGCTTCTATCACCGCTGTTGTGAGAAGCTGGGCAGATAACCCGCCTCAACCATGTGGCGACCCCGCAGAGGGAAAGCTCCGGGATCGACTTTGAAAAAGCCCTAAATTCGTCCTTCTTCGATGTCGTAGACGTCGAACCAGACGTAGACCGGCTTTCCTTTTGGGGCGACGTGCTCGGCAATGTAATCCTCCAGGAAGACCTGCAGATTGGCCGGCATTTCCGAGATGCGTTTATACCGCAGATCGTTGTTCCATTGAACCACGTCCTCCCGTTCGCGCTCTTTGGCCTGATCCCGAATCCAGGCTTCCATGCCCGAATCGTCGGTCCCCTTGGCGACCTCGGCCTTGAAGGCGTCGGCGTCGATCCCGGTGAACTCAAAGAAGATTTTATCCAGGGGGCAGTTGAAGTGGTATTCGCCGGCGGTTTCGGCCAGCACGGCACGGCACTTGTCGAGGGCGCGAGCGGCGATGACGTATCCGCCCAGGGTGTCGCGTGGACTGCGCGGTACGTCGGTGGTCAGGTCTTTGACCAGAGGAAGGTCAGCATTGGATTGAGTCATGAATGAAAGGATACAAGGATGAGGATCTAAATTCCCGGTAAAGGGACGATTTCTCCGGCGACCGCGAGTCGCCCAACCCGTCACACGCTTATGGAAGACCTCGAAACCATCCTGACCACCTACGGCCTGAATGTGATCGGTGCCGTCATCACGCTGCTGGTCGGCTACATCATCGCGAAGTGGCTCGCCAAGGCCGTCCGCACCTTTTCCCAGAAGGCGCAGAAGATCGATGACACGGTCGCCGGGCTGTTCGCCAAGGTGACCTTCATCGTCATCATGTTGTTTACGCTGATCGCGGTCCTGAACCGCTTCGGCGTGGAAACCACCAGCCTGGTCGCCGCGCTCGGTGCCGCCGGCCTGGCCATTGGCCTCGCCCTGCAGGGCACCCTCTCCAACATCGCCGCCGGGGTCATGATCCTGATCATGCGCCCCTTCAAGAACGGTGACGCCATCAAGGGTACGACCGGCAGTGTCTACCTGGTGGACGAAATCGGCTTGTTCATCACCCGCGCACACGAACCCGACGGCCCGGTGGTCACCATTCCGAATTCCCGGCTGTGGGGCGACATCATCACCAACTTCTCGGTCACGCATAACGACATCCGTCGCTTCAACATGACCTTCGGCATCGCCTACTCGGACGACATCGGCAAGGCCATCGGCATCATCAACCAGATCCTCGACGAGGAAGAAAAGGTCCTCGAAGAGCCCGCCCGTCTGGTCAACGTCAGTAATCTTGGCGAGTCCTCCGTCGACATCCTGGTTTGGGCCTGGTTGCCCCGTCCGGACTGGTGGGCTACCAGGCTCGAGCTGACACGGAAGATCAAGGAGGCCTTCGACGCCAACGGCATCACCATCCCTTTCCCCCAGCGCGACGTGCACGTCTTCGAGCAGCCCAAGGGCGCCTGAGGCCCCATCGGCTTCCCGTTCCCAGCCCGGCCGCGGCCTTTTTTGCCCTGTCTCGCGCTGCTTCAGCGAGCGACGGCAACCCGATCACCGTACCGCGCTGCTTCAGCGAGCGGAGCAAGGCTGGCCCAGAGAAGACCCGACCGTACCGCGCTGCTTCAGCGAGCGGAGCAAGGCTGCGTTTCCCGATAACGACCTGTCCTTTCGCTTGCTGAAGCGGCGCGATACGGCCTATCCACCCCCAACGCTTGCTGAAGCGGCGCGATACGGCCTATCCACCCCCAACGCTTGCTGAAGCGGCGCGATACGGCAGTTTTGGCTACCCTCGACCCCTCGGCCCTCGACCCCTCGTCCAAAGACTTGGGCTTGAGCCACCCGTGCTGCATAGTGCGAACCATGCTGATCGACAGTCACCAGCATTTCCTCGAAGACCGGCCGGAGACCTATCCCTGGATGGGGCCCGGCCTGGAACCGCTGATGCGGGCCTTTGGCCCGGAGGATCTGGCGGCGGCGACGCAAGACCTCGGCTTGAGCGGCAGTATCCTCATTCAGGCCCGGCAGACGCTGGAAGAAACTGCCTGGCTCCAGACGATTGCCGCCCGGCAGCCTCGGATTTTGGGCGTGGTCGGCTGGCTTCCGCTCAGGGACGCCACCCTGTCGGCCGTGCTGGATCGTTTTGTCCAGGGAGGCAAAGCCGTCGGCGTCCGGCATGTCGTCCACGACGAGCCCGACGACCGGTTCATCCTGGATCCGGCCTTCAATGACGGACTCGACCAGATCGCCGCCCATGGTCTCGTTTACGATCTCCTCTTACAGCCCCGCCACCTGGAGCCGGCCAGGGAATGCGTCCAGCAGCACCCCGACCTCTCCTTTGTCCTCGATCACGGAGCCAAGCCTTCTATTGCGGGTTCAGCACCGGACCCGAGCTGGGTCGCAGGCATCCGGACTCTGGCCGAGGCACCGAATGTGGCCTGTAAAGTGTCCGGCCTGGTCACCGAAGCGACTCAGGATCCCTGCAAACCGGATACCCTGCGTCCGTGGTTCGACACCCTGGTCGACGCGTTTGGGCCCCGCCGCCTGCTCTTCGGCTCGGACTGGCCCGTCTGTCTCCTGCGCGGCAGCTATCGACAGTGGTTCGACTGTGTCCAAGGCTGGACCTGCGACTGGACGCCCGGAGACCGCGAGGCTCTCTTCGGGCTCAACGCCGCCCGCATCTACCTGAAGGCCGCCTGACCCGACCCATGCGCCCGCCCAACCTGCTCTTCATTTTCCCCGACCAGATGCGCGGGAGCGCTCTGGGTTGCCTGGGCGAGGAGCCCGTTCACACGCCGCGGCTGGATGCCCTCGCCGGCCAGAGCCGGGTACTGACCGAGGCGGTCGGCACCTACCCGGTCTGCTCGCCCTACCGTGCCATGATGCTGGCAGGACGCTATCCGCACCAGACCGGGGTCCTCGGCAACTGCAACAGCAACCACACGCCTTACGGCTGTGAGTTGCCCGGCGACATGCGCTGCTGGCCGGATGTTCTGCGGGCCGCCGGCTACAGCCTCGGCTACATCGGCAAGTGGCACCTCGACGCACCGCACAAACCCTACGTCGACACCGCCAACAACCGGGGGACCCCCGCCTGGAATGAGTGGACGCCCCCCGACCGGCGCCACGGGTTCGATTACTGGTATGCCCGGGGCACCCACGACGACCACAACCGGCCCATGTACTGGACGGGCGACGCAGACCGGGACGGTTTTCACTACGTCGACCAGTGGAGCCCCGAACACGAGGCCGACCAGGCCATCCGCTTCCTCGACAATGCAGACGGGGCCTGCCGGGACCCGGACAAGCCGTTCGCCCTCGTGGTCTCGATGAATCCGCCGCACACCCCCTACGATCAGCATCCGCCGGAGTACCTGGAGCCCTATGCCGGGCTGTCCGATGAGGATCTGGTCGCCGGGCGGGGCAACGTGGCACCGGCCGGTACCCGCTGGGGCGACCACGCGCGGAAACACCTGCGGCACTACTATGCCTGTATCACCGGTGTGGATACGCAGGTCGGTCGCATCCTCGACGCCCTCGAGGCCCGGGGGCTGGCCGACGACACCCTCGTAGTCTTCACCTCAGACCACGGGGACTGCGTCGGTGCCCACGGCCACAACACCAAGTCCATCTGGTGGGAACCGTCGCTGCGGGTGCCCTTCCTCGTCCGCTGGCCGGGCAGGATCCGGCCCGGCCGGGACCCCCTCCTGATCGGCGCGCCGGATATTGCACCCACGCTGCTCGGCCTGCTCGGTCAGGCCGATGCCATGCCGGACGGGATGACCGGCAGCGACCTGTCCGGTGCTCTTCTGGACCGGCCCGGCGCCCACCGCCCCGACGCCCAGCTCTATCTCTGGCCGGTTGTGGCCCGGCCCGAACTGGGCGCCCGCGGCGTCCGCACCGAACGGCACACCCTGGTGTTGGCCCAGCGTGAACGGACGGTCAGGCCGCATGTGTCTTCCCCCCCCTATCCGGATGCGGATCCGGTCCTGCTCTTCGACCGCCGGGCGGACCCCTGGCAGCAACACAACCGGGCCGGGGAAGAGCCCGGGCGGGTCCGGGAACTCATCCGTGACCACCTGCTGCCGCTGCTGGAACGTGCGGGTGACCCGTTCGATCCCGGGCGCGAACACGCCGCCTGGCTACCGCACGACGACTAAGGCGTGTTTGAAACCCCCTGCCGGGAGTCGCGAACGCCGGCCGAAGAGCCGGCGTCTCCATGAAGTGCGGGCCAGGGTGCCTAGACGCGAGACGTCGCCCGCCGCCGGAACACGAGCAGGCCCATCAGCCCGGCCAGCCCGAAGAGGAGCCCGGTGGTGGCCGGTTCGGGGATCAGGCCCGGTGGCGGGGGTGGCGGCGAGGACCCGCTGACCAGTTCGAGAGTACCTTCCCAGGCAGAGCCGCTGGCGGTGCCGTTCCAGGCCTGGAAGTCGAAGGAATTGGTCGTCCCGTCGTACAGGGTAACCGTCAGTTCGAGGCTGTTGAAGCGACTGTCATCGGGGTCGACTGCGGTGAAATCGGCAAAGGTGTAAGACCCCGGTGACAGGGGCCCGAAACTGTTCCCGTAGATAAAAATGGATGCGTTTTCGATGACGCGGACCTCGGGATTCGTTGTCGCACCCGGAGACCCGCGCAGAGTCCCCCCTGACCAGAAGGTCGTTCCACCGCCGATTGAAATCGTATCGACGGCACCCCCTTGAACATACGCTGCTCCGGAGTCACCGACGGACAGGGTATTGATACTGGCGTTTTGCGAGACCAGTGCGGTGGATGAGCCCGCAACCGAGAGCAGGCCGCCAAAGCTGGGGGAGCTGCGGCCCTCCGAACCGAATCCGACCTCACCGCCGGAAAAGGAAGCGGTGGCCTCGTCGATCAGGAAAACGTTTTCAGAAATAACACCACCGGTGAACACCCCCTGAGCATCATCTGTGACCGAAGCCGACTTCGCCGTGCCTCCGCTGAAGGTCAACCGGGAGTCCTGACTGACGCGCACCCCTTCTTCTATGCTTCCGCCGGATATGTCCCCGGTGGCATTGTCGAACAGACGGACCCGGCCGGCAAAAGGGATCAGCGGATCATCGGAAACCGAACCACCCGTCATGTTCAGCCCTGCCCCGTTCTCGATGTCGAGGCGGTCGTAGCTGTCCCCGTCCATGACGTCGAAGACGCCCGAGCTGACGGTCGTCTGGGCGAGCAGCGAGCCCACACCCAGGACCAGCCAGGCAGCCAGGCAGACACTCCAGCGCTCCCGGGCACGAATCGGTTGGTAAAACGACAACATGCTACCGGCATACCCGATCCAACCGCCCCGGTCAAAGGACGATCCTTTTTAAATAAACGTTAGTTTAAGGCTAAGGTTTGACCACGCGGCCGTCCGGCCCCCACCCACGACCGCTCCCGGTTTGACTTTCCGGTGCGACCTGCTGGACTCGCGCCCATTGGTGTACGGGGCGTAGCGCAGCCTGGTAGCGCGTCTGCTTTGGGAGCAGAAAGTCGCAGGTTCAAATCCTGTCGCCCCGACCATCTTTCGCGCTCACTGCGCTCGCGCTTCGGATGGCAGGCCCCCGGGACCTGGTCAGGCGACCGACCCGGGCCGGTTTCCGCAAGACCCATCCCCCTTTCAAAGCAGACCGGATGAACCAGACCGAGACAGGCCACGCTGCCGGCCCGGCAGCGGTGACGATCCCGAACCGCCCCTACAAGGCAAAACTGGCCCCGGTCGCCGCGGGTACCTGGGTACGCCGGGACCGGCTGACCGAATCCTGTTACCTGGTCGCCCGCGGGCACCGTCCGGTCTCCGGCCTGCGGGGATACGGGACGGCAACGGCTGAGCGATCCGCCCAGGCCGGGGTCCGCACCTTCCTCGACCAGATGGCGCAAACCACCTTACCGGTGCCGGACCGTTACCTGTTGCGGCTCGAGTCGGTGCTCGGCTATCCCGCCCGGGGTCTGATTGGTGCCCCCGGCCGGGGCATCCTGACGCCGAGTACCAATTTCACGGCACTCCGGCCGGGGCCGGAGCCCCTGACCTGGCCGGAACCGGAAAAAGAGCCGGAACCGTGCTTCTGGCTGGCGCTGCCCGAGCACGGCAATGCCTACCACTGGCTGATCAACGCCATGCCGGCCCTCATGGTGGCCCGCGACCGGTTCGGGCGGGACTGGAGCCCGACCGTCATCCTGTCGGGACCCCTGTCCCGCTTCCAGCGGTCGGCTCTGCACTTTTGCCGGCTGAAGGAGCCGCGTTACCGTCCGTGTCCGGCAGGCAGCTACCGGTTCCGGCAGCTGGTGTATCCGTCGCCCCTGGGCCGGCCGCTGCCGGAACCGGACCCTGCACTGCTGCGCTACCGCGAGCAGGTCCTGCGCATCCTGAACCGGAAGGATCCGCGGCGTCCGGTCACGGGGCGGCGTCTGTATATCAGTCGGCAGGATGCCCGCCGGCGCCCGTTGGTGAATGAGGCGTCGGTCATCGCCCGGCTTGAGGCCCGCGGGTTCGAGACGGTGCGGCTCAGTGAGCTGTCCTTTAAAAAACAGGTACGCGCCTTTGCGCATGCCGACTGGATCATCGGCCCTCATGGCGCGGGGCTCAGCCACCTCCTCTTTGCCCGGCCGGGCTGCCGGGTCCTCGAACTGTTCACGGACCGGTACCTGAGTCCGTGTATGGGCCGGATTGCGCAGTGGGTCGGGCTGGATTACCGGTTCGCGATCTTTACCCAGCCGCCCGGGCCGGACCGGCCCCAACGGGCATGGCAGGCAGACCTTGCACAGCTGGAGACCTGGGTGGATCACTGGCTCTCCGGGGATCCGCTCTGATCAGGGCAGACCGCTGACATCGTTTTCGTTGAGGCCGGTTCTCTGCCGGAAGGTCTCGAGCCGGCCCGGACGGTTGACGCCGTCGAGGCGATAGATGGGCACCTGGCCGAAGAAGGCGGCCCAGCCGGAAAAGGTGCTGTGGACGGGAGCGATGATGGCGTCGCACATCGACATGAGGATCCAGTCCCTATGTTCATTGGCCGGCAGGGGAACCCGGAGCGCATCCAGTCGCCCGAGGAACCTGGCCTGCTGGGTCGGATGGTCGCTGAAGAGCAGGAACCGGATGCGCTTGTCCTCGTTCTTTGCGGCAATGCGACGGGCGCACTTGGCGTAATAACCGCGCGGAAAGAAATACTTGCCCTGCTTGAACTTCCGGTAATCCCCCTGTCGGTAGTGGATCGCCACCAGGGTGACGCCCCCCGCCCGCCAGCTTTCGATCTGACGGCGGCAGTCCTCCAGCCAGGCATCCCGCGGTCGCAGGATCCTCCGGATCGCGGCGGCCTGCCGCTGAACCGCCTTCCGGTCGTGAAACGGGAACCCTTCCAGGATCCAGGGTCGCTTCGGGTCGTCGACCCGGTCTGCGAGCCTGGACAGGTCGAAGCCGCTGCGACGGGCCCGCCATTGGCAGGCCCGCCCGGCGGGCGGATAGCCGGTCAGCCAGGCCGCCTGCAGGCGGTGCCAGGCTGACGGGCAGGCTACCGGCAGACAGGGCCCCGAGGGAAAGCGCAGCAGGAGTCGCCGCCTCAGTTCGGGGAAGGCCGGCAAGTGGCCGGCCGCCACCAGGGACCGGTCCCAGAAAACGCACCCGTGTTCGAGCGCATGCGCATAGACGTTACCGAAGCGGTAGAGCAGGTTGCCGAGCCGACCGAAAACATCCCTGATATAGAGCGTCCGTGCCATGAATCAAAAGGGATCTGCGGGAAAGAGGATAAAAACGTGTGGTCCTGATTGTGGAGCCTTTCCATCGGTATTGCTATCAATGGAGCGAAGCGATTGACAGCCGGCCGGATTGGTTCTGGTTGGGGCGTTTGCCCCTTCCGCCCATGAACGATCACCTGCATGTCCTCTTTTCCGGCAAACCGGCCCGCCTCCCGGGGATCGGGATCGACTTCGGTACCTCGAACGGATCGGTGGCGGTCTTCGACGGACAGGCGGTGCGGAGCCTGAGCTTTGGCGCGGCAGGCGAGGGCGATCTCATGCCGACCGCCCTGTATGTCGACCGGGAGCGCCTGCCCACGGTCGGCCAGCCGGCGGTCGACCGCTACCTGGCCGACAACCGCGACCGGCAGATCAAACTGAAGAAGGAAACCGTCGGCCGGATGGAAATGACGGTCACCCTGGGGGAAGGGCGCGGCGACGCCGAGACCATCGAGGTGGATGCCCACGCCTGGACCGATCAGGATCTACCCGGGCGCCTTTTCCGCGGGATCAAAAGCTGGTTGGGCGATCCCGCCCTGGAGCGGGTCCAGGTTTTCGGCAAGTCGTTCGCGCTGACTGCGCTGATTACCCCCGTCCTCAAGGAACTGGCCGCTCGGGCAACCGCCGCGCGGCCCGTTCCCGGTCCCGTCCATGTCGGCCGCCCGGTCCATTATGTCGGGGACAGTGCTCCGGCCGACCGGACCGCGCTGGAGCGCATGGTGCAGGCCTGCCAGTTTGCGGCAATCGGCGAGCCTGTCCTCCTGAACGAGCCGGTGGCGGCGGCGATCAGCTACCTGCGATCGCACCCGCTCGCCGTGGGCAGCCGATACCTGGTTTTCGACTTCGGCGGGGGGACGCTCGACCTGACGGCGCTGGCCGTCGAATCCGGAGGCCTCGAGGTGCTGGCCAACGACGGCACCGGCCTGGGCGGCAACCGGATCGACCAGATGATCTACGCCGAAAAGGTCTTTCCCCACCTCGGCCGCGACCTCCACGTCTACCGCTCGAGTTCGCACCAGGAGCGCAAGCGGCCCTTCCGGTTCGACGACTACGCACCGCTGCTGCTGAACTGGCAGAATACCTACCAGCTGAACACACCGGTGCTGCGCAAGCAGATCACCGAGGCCAGCCGGACCGGGGACGAGGCGGCCCGCCAACTCGACCGCCTGCGCACCATCGTCACCCGCAACCTGTCCTACGAAATCCTGAGCGCCATCGAGGCAGCCAAGATCCGGCTGTCGCGTGAGCCTTCGGTCGCCCTCGATTTTCCCGAAATCGACCTCCACCTCACGCTGGACCGGGAGGAATTTGCCCGGATCCTGCAACCGGCGCTGGCTGACATCGATGCGCTGGTGGACCGGACCCTGGAGGCCGCGGAAACCGAGCGCAGCGCGCTGGCCGGCATCATCTGCACCGGCGGTTCCTCCGAAATCCCGCTCATTCGTGAGCACCTGACCCGGTTGACCGGTGCCCCGCTGCTGCGGCACGACGCCTTCACCGGCATCGCGGCCGGGCTCGCCATCGCCAACGCCTACGATTTGCCGGGCTCCTGATCCGCCCGTCGGTAGAGGGTGACCTGACCGTCGAACGCACGCGTCACCACCGTCAGCGCGGGATGGTCCGGCGCGGCATCGATGACCAGCAGCCACCGGCCGTCGCCCGCCAGAAAACGGTCCCGCTGCTCCTCTGCCGGGATCCGGCCACCCCGGTCACCCCGGTGCACGCCGAGAAAATCCCAGGTCAGGTCGCGGCGGCGTTCCATAAACAGCCAGACCGGGGGGTTGCGCAGCGAGGCGACCGCCAGCACCTCCCCGGTCGGCACCGCCGCGATGACCGGCTCGAACGCCCGCCGGGGCAGCGCCCAGCTGTCTCCGTGGGCAAAGCGGTGGACCCAGGGCGCCGCCAGCGGGGCATCCCCCTGGCCCAGCGGAATCACCGGTCGGGCCTTGGCGAAGAGCACCGCACCGGTCAGCGACAGACCCGCCAGCAGCGCCGGGATCACCCCGGCCCGGGACCCGACCAACAGCCGGTCGACGACCGGCGGGAGAACCGGCAACAGCCCCAGCATGAAGGGCGTGAGGAAGCGCAGGTTCCAGGGCATCCAGGAGAGCTGCAGGCAGACGAGGCCGAGATAGACACCGGCCGGGACGCAAGCCAGCGCAGCCTCCCGGCGCCGGAGCATCGCCCAGGGCAGGCAGCCGAACACCAGCAGGGTCCCGGCCGGGCCGAACCCGGTGAAATCGGGGTGATTGATCCAGCGCACGCCGAAGGGCTCACGCTCATTGCCCGCCCGGCCGAAAACCGTGCCCGCGGTAGCATGCCAGGTCCGGGTCAGCGCCCAGTCCGGGCGCAGGCCGGTCAGCTCCTCGGTCATGCGGTTGGTCAACTCGCCGACATGCACCAGCTGTACCGCGTATCGGCTCGCGTTGGCCGCCGCTCCCGCGAGGCCGTCGTGATTCCGGTGCCGCTCGGTAAAGGAGGCCGGGCCCGACCAGCTGCCGGTAACCTGCGCCACCCCCGCCCACCACCAGACCGGGCTGACCAGCACCAGCACCGGCAGGAGCCAGAGCACCAGCGGCCCATCCGTGGCCAGGCGTGCCCGCCAGATCCGCCAGCCTGCCAGGGCCGGCACCTGGCGGCCCCGAATCAGCGCATACAGGGCGAGGCCCGGGAGGACTGCCAGCACCGTCGTTTTGACCGACGGCCCGAAAGCCAGCAACACCGCCAGCACCACCAGCCCGTAAGGGGGCCAGCGGCCCGGCCCGCGCAGCACCAGGACCAGCGCCAGCAGGAAGATCGCCCCGCCCATCAGGTCGTTCTTGGCAATGGCTCCCTGGTAGAAAACCAGCGGCAGCGTCAGCACCAGCGCGACCGACCACAGGCCCGCCCGCCGCGATGCACCCAGCGCGTCGGCCAGCGCGCATCCGGCGGCGGCGACGGCGAGGCAGGCCTGCCAGGAGGGAAAGGCGAAGCCGCTGCGCGCCTCGAGCAGGACGTAGGGGGTCAGGAGCGCATCCGATCCGATCGGGAAGATCAGGCTGTGCCAGCTCGGAGCGGTCTCCGGAAACACGGTACCCGCCTGCAGGAACAGCGCGATCCGCGGCAGGTGATAGGCCAGCACGTCATGGGTTTCCGGATACAGGAACAGAACCTGCAGCAGGGCGTAGCCGAGCGCGATGCCGATAACCGCGGACGCACCCGGCGCCCGGCCCAGGACGGCCCGGACCCGGCCGGCATCCCGCCGCAGCGCGGTGCGCCGCCAGACGACCAGGCCGAGGCTCAGCAACAGGGTCAGCCCCCAGAGGCCCCAGCCGAGCCCGGGCAGGCCGGTCAGGAGGGCCAGTTGCCAGGTGGCGGAAGCATCGGCGAGACAGACCAGCAGCGCGGCGGCGAGCGCCAGCGGTCCCGGCCACCGGAGGAAGCGCAGGCCGGCAAAGCAGCCCAGGGTGATCAACGTGTAGCCGATGCTGACAAGGACACCCACCCCCGCAGATTAGGGGCGTCCGGGCCGGCTTGACCATCCCGGATGCAGCCCCTTCCCGTCTTGCCCCCTGCCGGGGGAGCCACTAGGCCAGACGCTTCATGGACGACGATCTCGAAGCCTCGTCGGGAACGGGTGGTTCCCTGATCCCGCTGGCGGTGGCCGTCCTGGCCCTGCTGGCCGGCGGCCTGGCGCTGTTCTTCGGCTGGAAGGCGCAGCAGGCAGCCGCCCAGGCGGGGGAAGCGTCGGAGGCCGGCGCCAGTGAAACGGCCGGGCGCATCGCCGCGCTGGAAGAGCGGATCGCCGGCCAGGAGGAAGCGCTTGGCGAGATCCGGTCCAGCCTCGAAGCGCTCAAGACCCGGTCGCGGATGGACCGGGACCAGGTGCGCCAGGCGCTGAACGACGCAGCCGACCAGGTCCTCGCCAACCGGGAGCAGATCAACCGGAATACCCGGAACATTGCGGCGATCCCGGACGACCTCGAAAAGAAGCTGGAGGCCTTTTCACCCCCCGCCCGGCCGGCGGGTCCGTCCCCGTCGGCCGACACCGGTTCGCGGAACGGGGGCACGGATCCAGGCCGGACGTCGGCCCCGACTGCCGGCCCGGGGCAGTCCGTTCATGTGATCGAAAGCGGGGATACCTTTCAACGCCTGGCCAACGAGTACGGCGTCCCGCTCGATGCCATCCTGGACGCCAATGCAGGGGTCGATCCGCGCCGTCTACGCATCGGCCAGGAAGTGATCATTCCCCGGCCCTGAGGAGCAGGTTATGCCCGATCCCGACCCGACACCCGACACCTGGTCGGTCGAACAGGAGGTGGAGCACGCCCGGGCCAAGGTTTACCGGGTCCTGAAGCGCAGCTGTCGGCACCGGGGAGACGACCGCCGCACCGACTTTTACGTCGTCGATTCAAGGGACTGGGTAAACTGCGTGGCGCTGACCCCCCGTCGGGAAGTGGTCATGGTCCGGCAGTTCCGTTTCGGGATTCTCGACCATTGCTGGGAGACCCCCGGTGGCATCATCGATCCGGGCGAAGATCCGGTCCAAGCCGCGGTCCGGGAACTGGCCGAGGAAACCGGCTATGTCGGCCGCGACGCGCGCATTATCGGCAGCATCCGGCCCAACCCGGCTATCATGACCAACACCTGCACCTTTGTCCGGGTGGACGACGCCCACCCGGAAGCCGCTCTCGACTGGGACGCCAACGAGGAGATCGAAACGCGGCTGGTTCCGGTCCGGGAAGCCCTGCGCTGGGCGGTGGACGGCACCGTCCAGCATGCCCTGGCCATGAACGCCCTCCATTTCCTGCAAGCTTCGCTCGGCAACGATGTCTGATCCCCCGGGCCACGCCCGGCCCGGCGATCGGTATCTTATGGCAAACTATTTGCAATTTCTTTATTGCAAATTATTCGCATTAGGCAAAAAGCTGCGGGCATGAACCGCTTATTATCACCTCGATTCACCCTCCGCATGGCCGGCAGCCTGATGGCCTTCGTCTGGCTCCCGCTGGCCGCGCCGGGTCAGGATTCCGCGCCGGAGCGCCTCGAACCCATTACCTACTCGGCGCTGCCGCTGGCCCCGCAGCCCGAAGACCTCGCCCAGCCGGCGGACATCCTGACCGGCGAGGGGCTGGCCTATCGCTCGGCAGACAGCCTGGGCGCGCTGCTGGACGGCCTGCCCGGGGTGCAGGCGAGTGCCTTTGCCCCGGGTGCCAGCCGTCCGGTCATTCGCGGCCTGGGCGGCCAGCGCGTCGCCACGCTGGTCAACGGGCTCGACACCGCCGATGTGGCCGGCCTCAGCGACGACCACGCGGTGACCGTCGTCCCCGCGCTGGCCGAACACGTGGAAATCCTGCGCGGGCCCGCTGTTCTGTTGTTCGGCAGCCAGGCCGCTGCCGGCGCCGTGAATGTGCGCGACGCACGCATGCCGCTCAACGGCTTCGGGGAATCCGGCTACCGCGGCGGGTTCTCCCTCGACGGCGGTACCGTCGCCAACCGGGTGGCCACCAGCGGCTGGCTGGGCGCCGACCTGGGCAACTGGTCCGTCCAGGCAACCGGCTTCCGCAGCGAGGCAGGCGATATCGCCATTCCGGGCGAACCGGAGCGCTTCCATGAGGAAGAACAGGAGCACGAAGCAGAAGAGCACGGCGATGAGGAGCACGAGGAAGCCTTCGCCGGGTTCCTCGAAAACAGCTTTGTCGATACGACGGCGGGTTCGCTCGGCCTGGCCTGGCGCGGTGAAACGCTCACGGTCGGTCTGGCCTGGGACCGGTTCGAGAGCGATTACGGGGTGCCGGGCCACGAGCACGCACACGAGCCCGGGGAAGAAGAGCATGGCCACAAGGAAGAAGAGGAGGGTGCGGAGGAGGAAGGCGTTTCCATCGCCCTCGAACGCGATCGGTGGGAAGCCTTCGCCCAATGGCGGACCGACGCCGGCTGGCTGAGTACCGTCGAGGCCCGTTTCGCCTACACGGACTACCTCCATACCGAGTTCGAAGGGGAGGAAACCGGCACCGTCTTTGATACGAACACGGCCGAACTGCGGCTGGAGGCGGTTCTCATTCCCGGCGATGACTGGTCGGGTACCAGCGGTATTCATTATTCGGATACGGATTTTTCGGCTCTCGGTGACGAGGCCTACGTCCCCGGTAACACGCGGAGCCAACTGGCCGTTTTCACCTTTCAGGAATGGCGCCGGGGCACCGTCCACTGGCAGGCTGGCGCCCGATTGGAACATCAGGAAATTACCCCCGACGCGGGCCTTGCCTCCGTCGACAAGACCGGCCTGAGCCTGGCCGCGGGGGCGGTCTGGCACCTTTCGGACCAGAACCGGTTTTCCATCCAGCTCGGGCGCACCGAACGGATGCCCGGCGCGGCCGAGTTGTTTGCCGAGGGCCCGCACATCGCCACCTCGACCTTCGAGATCGGTGATGCCGGCCTGGGCAAGGAAACGTCCGTCCACGCCGACCTGACCTGGTCGCGTCAGACCGGTCCGGTGACCGGCTTTGTTTCGGTATTCTATCAGGACTTCGGTAATTTCCTGGCGCTCAGCCCGCTCGGTTTCGAGGAAGACGGCCTGCCCGCCTTTCGCCACCGGGCGACCGAAGCCCGGCTCTACGGGGTCGAGGCCGAGGCGGTGGTGCACCTCCACCGGAGCCTTGAGCATACCTGGGACGTGATCCTCTCCGGCGACTGGGTGCGTGGCGATGACACGCTGCAGGACGAGCCCCTGCCCCGCATGGCGCCGGCCCGGCTCGGCGCGGCGGTCCGCTATCAGGGCGATCGCATCGAGGCCCGGCTGGGCGCCCGCCACACCTTTGAACAGGACCGGACCGCACCCGAAGAAACCGCGACCCCCGGCTACTGGATGGTCGACAGCCGGGTCACCTTCCGCCTCGGCGGTTCGGCGGACCGCGGCACCGTTCTCTTCCTGGCCGCCGACAACCTGTTTAACGAGGAAGCCCGGGCGCACACCTCCTTCCTGAAGGACGACACGCTGCTGCCGGGGCGCAACATCCGGGCCGGGCTGGAAGTCAGCTTCTGACCGGTCGGTCAGGCAGGAAGGCGACGGCCAGGCTTGCTTTCGGCTGGAGTCGGGGGGCGGGCGTGACAGGCTGATCCGCCGATGCCTCCCGTCAACCTTGCGCTGATCGGTGCGGGCGGGTTCTCCCGCTGGCACATCACCTCCGTCCTGAAAAATCCCCGCCGCGCGCGAATCGTGGCGGTGGCCGAGCCGAGCGAGGCCAGCCGCGAGCGCGTCAGCGGCTTTTTTGCTGAAGCGGGCAAACAGCCGCCGCTGTTTTACGACGATTACCGGGAGCTGCTGAAGGCGGACCTCGGCCTCGACGGCGCCTGCGTGCTCACCCCGCACAAGTTCCACTTCGAACATGCGCGGGCCGTGCTGAAGGCCGGCCTGCACGTCTTCGTCGAAAAGCCCATGGTGCTGAATGCGGACGAAGCCCGAAAACTCATCAGGGTCCGCGACCAGGCGAAACGCCACCTGGCGATCGGCTTTCCGTCCAGCTACTCGGGGGCCCGCGACAAGGCACTCAAGTTGCTGGCCGGCGGCTTCATCGGCGAGGTGAAGGCCATCCAGGCCTTTGCCCAGCAGGATTGGGCGCGATTGACGGTCGGCACCTGGCGGCAGAACCCCGAGCTGTCCGGCGGCGGCTTTTTGTTCGATACCGGCTCCCACATGATCAACACGCTGGTCGATCTGGCCGGCAGCCCGATCGCCGAGGTCAGCGCCCTCCTCGACAACGACGGCACGCCTGTCGAAATCAACTCCGTCGTCTCCGGACGCTTCAGCAACGGTATCCTTTTTTCCATGACAGGTGCCGGTAACGCAGTGAACTGCCAGAGCGACATCTTTATCTTCGGCACCAAAGGCGTCCTGCGCACCGGCATCTGGGGCGAACGCCTCGAACACCGCAAGCAGGGCCAGCCCGACTTCCTGCCCCTGCCCCACCGCAGGCAGCGCAACACCGTCCTCTGCTTCATCGACCTGGTCAGCGGCAAGCTGACCGACAACCCGTGCCCCGCCGAAACCGGGCTCCGCTTCGCCCAGATGATGGACCTCATCCGCCAAAGCGCCGATACCGGCCAGCGCGCCACCGCCTAAAAGTACTGAGGATTTTACGTAGGAGTTCGGCGGCTTGTTTGTTGCTACTCAATAGAAGGAACGATATTAAGTAGACCATTGACGATCAACTGGAAAGCCTAACCAATGAACAATATGGTATCCTGTCTCAGAGATTTTAAACTTAGATTATTTCTAATTTAAATACTGACAACTATATCATCCGTGAGATACTTCTGACTGATGAAAGCATACTCACAAGACTTACGGGACCGCGTGCTGCGTGCCCTTGAACGGAAAGAGTATCCGAGCGCTATTGCCAAGCGCTTCGAAGTCAGTCGGTACTTTGTTTACCAGGTAAAGATGCGACTGGAAGAGCACGGCGAGCGATCCAGTCGTAAAGTCGGGGGCCACCGTGTCTCCCAGCTGGCCGATTTAGAACCAACGGTGCGCAAGTGGATCGAGAAGGAGCCCGATCTGACCTTGGACGAACTCAGTGACCGACTTTATCGAAGCGAAGGCATCACCCTTAAGGCCGGTGCCATCTGGCATCAGCTCAACAAATGGGGACTGAGCTTTAAAAAAAACCCTACACGCCAGCGAGCAAGAGCGTCCCGACGTGGCCGAGGCACGCGAAAAGTGGCAGCAGTTGAGACAGGCCTGGAGTAACCGAAGGCTTGTATTTATCGACGAAACAGGGGTCTCAACCAATATGGTCCGGCAGCGCGGACGCGCCCCGAAATCCCGACGCTGTCTGGCTAAGGCACCCCATGGGCACTGGCATACCAACGCCTTCGTGGCGGCCCTGCGCACCGACGGGGTGACGGCCCCCTGGCTTGTCGACGGAGCGATGAACGGAGATGCCTTCCGCGCATACATTACCACCCAGTTGGTCCCGACTCTCCGGCCAGGGGATATGGTCATTGCGGACAACTTGAGTAGCCACAAGGTCTGCGGTGTGCGCGAGGCCATTGAGCAAGTCGGTGCTGAGTTGGTCTTCCTGCCGCCCTACAGCCCTGATTTTAACCCCATCGAAATGTTCTTCTCCAAACTCAAGGCACATCTGCACAGGGGTGCGGAAAGGTCCATTGACAAGGTCGCAGAACGCGTCGGCGACGTCGTGGGGATCGTCTCGCCAGAAGAATGCGAAAATTATTTTAAAGCAGCTGGATATGTTAGCTCTTAATTCGAAAATGCTCTAGCCCGCATTTCTCATGAACGCCACAGTTGACGGTCAAAGTTCCTTTGACCGGTCGGGTTAGGTCATTGAGGAGGTAAAACCGGTCGTTTGAGCTGATTTTGCCGGGCTGTACCGACACGGCCCCCTGACCCCCGCCGCTTGTCTGGGACACCGATGGAACGGTGGGCGGGGTGGTCCGCGGGCGGACCCCCTATCCCGGTTTCAACCGGGCATGGACCCGGGCGAAGAGCGCCTGGAGGGGATAGGCCTGACTGAGGTGGATGCGGACGACCCGACGGGTCCGCAC
>JBNPEH010000031.1:0-10401 GCA_051117635.1 Opitutales bacterium
CGCTCCTCTTTGTGCGATACCTCGACGTTCGAAGACTGGATAAACAGATCCAATCAATGAAAACACTGAAAACGCTCCTCTTGTTTGTCCTGACTGTCCACGGGTTATCCGCTGTCGAATTCAGGATATCCGTCGTCGATTCGAATGGATCCCCCATAGAAGGCGCTGAGGTTGCTTTGGGCTTCGACAATGCTCCTTCCATACCTCGGTATTTCAAGCGGAGTGGGAAAACCGACGAAGAGGGCCTTTTTGTTACCCGGGCCAATGCCAACATCAGCATGAGTCTGGTGGCCACAATGGAAGGTTACTACAAATTTGGGTACCCCAACGCCCAGCCGCTGGACTTTGCCATGCGGGATATATCCGAAGTCTTCGAATACACTGTAAGAATGCGGGAAATCAAGAACCCCATTCCTTTATTGGCTAGAATGAATACAGTAAATGAAGATGAGGCATACCACATTCCAGAGACAAATGTGTGGATCGGGTTCGACTTTCGAAAATTTGATTGGGTTAGGCCATATGGCCGTGGTGAAACGGCGGATATGAAATTTCGCTACCAACGTAAATTTTATAAAATAAATGTCCCCAAATACGGCAACATAACCGAAGAAACCATGCGCCAAAACGTGATAAGTAGAAACAAGCGATTAAACATTCCATTTTCGGAGGAAAGTTTTCGAAATGAGTTTGGCATTTGGAGCGGTAACCTTGAAATCGGGTTTCCACGGCCTGGGGATGGCTGGGTGCGTGTGGAGGAGGATTTTGTACCCCAGAGCATGCTGCAGATGCCTCATGAAGCACCGGATACCGGCTATCAACATAAAGGCTGGTCGAGAAAGGTGCATTCACAAAAGTCTAAAATCTGGAATGTATTACCATCGTATGGTTATTTTCTCCGCACCCGGACTGAGATGGATTCTGCGGGCAATGTGAAATCTGCAAACTACACGAAAATTGCTGGGGAAATCGGTTTTCATCCGGTGGGTAGAATCTGGATGACCTATTACTTCAATCCGACGCCGAACGACCGGAACCTGGAGCTGGATCCACAAAAGAACCTGATTCGGAGCAACAACCGGTACAACCCGGTCCAGAACCTCCTGCCGTGAATGGCCCCTGTTTGAGTCGCGCTGGAAGGGCTCTGACCTATGGCTGTCTTACAATCCTGAGACCCGGTTCCAGGAGTGAACCTCAGGCAAGTGACTTTGAGTGCGGCGAATCCTTCGGCGCTTTTAAAAGGCGGGTCTCTGACACGCCGTTGCCAGGCTACTCAGCATCCGGCTGGAAAGAAGATCAACGTAGCCGTCCCAGACCGACGACGCTGAAGAAAGCCGGCCTCACTGGTTCCACAGCGATTTCAAAGCGCAGGGCCTCTCTTCGGTGATACCATTGTTTGAAGAATGGCGAAATGAATCATCCGCTCCGTAATATTGTTCTAAAGGTGATTTTCCTCCTTATTATTGCGACTGCCGAACTGTCGGCCGTCGAGTTCCGGATTCAGGTGCTGGAAGTTTCGATACACCAGGACTTTCCATGAGATTTATGTATCGCCCTATAATCCCAGCACGGTGGAGGAGCAGCGTGTCAGGTTGGCGGACAAACACCGTCGGCTGAATCGGCCCTTCAACGAAGCAATTTTCCGTGAACAGGCCGGGGTCTGGAGCGGGACACTGGAAATCGGCTTTGTCCGCCCGGGGGACGGCTGGGTGAAGGTGGATGAGGCCTTTAATCCTCACAGCATGTTGCAGATGCCGCACGAAGCACCGGTTGAGGGTTACCGCGGTGACAGCTGGTCCCGGTATATTCATTCCCGGGAATCGATGAACGAAATCTCCACCAGCAATCCGACCTACGGCTACTTCCTCCGCACGCGGGTCGAGCTGGATGCGGCGGGGAACGTGGAGTCAGCGCATTATGCGAAGCTGGTAGGCGAGATCGGGTTCTACCCAACGGGCAAGGTGTGGACTGTCGATTGGAGGATCATTCGCGTCGTTACGGTTGAGAAGCAGCGAACGTTTTTTACTTCGAGCCCGGCGTGTCTGGAGACCCGCCTACAGAAAGCGGTGACAGAGTCACCGCACTCGAAAGCGCCTTCCGCGCAACCATGACTTCAGGCCGGCTGTGAAAAGGCCGGGATGTTCTATGGACCACTTGGAAAGCCGCCACGCGCCTGCGCCCCTGCGTGCGGTGCTGATGCGCCTGCCTGGCGTCTTCGCGCGAGCCCCGTTACGTGGCTTCTTCCCTCAAGGCCGCTGGAACACCAGGTCGCACCACTCACCATCAGTGCGGCTGTCGACGTAGCCATTTTCCTGATACAGCGCCTGACATGTCTGTTCATAGCGCTGGCGAAGCGCCTCGCCTTCCTTCGTCAAAATGCCTGAGAGCACCAGCCGGCCGCCCGGCGCGAGGGCCTGCAGCAGCGTCTCGGCGTGCGGATTGAGGATGGGCGTCTGGATATTGGCAAGGAGCAGATCGGCCTGGCGGCCGGTTAGCCCGTCGTCGAGCCCGTGGACCGCGCAGGTGCAGCGGCTCGCCAGGCCATTGATGTCGGCATTTTCGGCCGCAATGCGGACTGCCTCGGGATCGTTGTCGAAGGCAAAGACGGATTCGACCCCCAGCGCGAGCGCGGAGAGCGCGAGGACGCCGGAGCCGCAGCCGGCGTCGATAACGGTTGCCTTGGGATCGAAGGCGGGACTGTCGGCCCAATCGACCAGACGCCGCGCACAGAGGCGTGTGGTTTCATGGCTGCCGGTGCCGAAGGCCATGCCCGAGTCGAGGATGACGCGAACGGTGTCGTCGGTCTGCGTCAATTCGGCGGGATCGGGATCCCAGGCGGGGACCCACTGTAGGCGACCGCAGGCCCAGGGTTTCAGGTGCAGTTTGTAGGCATCCTGCCAGGCCTGGTCGGGCAGTTCCTGGTAGGTCGCGGTGGCGGGGAGCCCGTCGATCTGCGTGCGCAGCAGCGCAAACCCGGCGCGCGCGGCCTCGGGCGTGTTGAAATAGCCCTGAAGCATCCAGGGGTCCTCCGGCCTGGGCTGGATAACGCTCCAGGGAAAAGAGGTGGGCTCGGCCTCGCAGCCCAGGGCCTCGACCTGGTCGGCGACGGCCTCGGAGACTTCAGCACGGGCGGTAATCATGGGGAGTGGCGGGGATTCAGGCTGGTTCCGCCATCGGCAACTCGCCCTGTGCCAGCCGCGCGACGACGGAGACCAGCAGCCGGTGCTCGGCCGCGTGGATCCTGGCCTCCAGCGATTCCAGCGTATCCGTTTTCTCGATACGCACGGCGCTCTGGTCGAGGATGCTCCCGGCGTCGACGTCGGGGGTGACCCAGTGGATGGTGCAGCCGGTGACCTTGACGCCGTGGCGCCAGGCCTGGCCGATGGCGTCGAGCCCCGGAAAGCTCGGCAGCAGGCTGGGGTGAAGGTTGATGATGCGGCCCCCGAAGGCGCGGATGAAGGGCGGCTTCACCACGCGCATGAAGCCGGCCAGCACGATCAGGTCGGGGACCAGGCCGCGGATGTTCTCAATCCAGGTGTCCTGCGCGTCGCCGTCCAATTTGGTTTTAAAGGGAGCGCAGCTCCAGGCTTCGGCGGTTACGCCAAAGGTGCGGGCATGGTCGAGGATACCGGCGTCGGGCCGGTCGCTGACGACCGCGGCGATGGTCGCGCCGCCCAGCCTGTCGCTGTCGGCCGCCTCCAGCAGCGCACGGGCATTGGAACCCCGGCCGCTGCCCAGGATGACGATCCGGAAGCCCGAGGCATTCATCGGGAGTCGATTGATGCCCGGTCAGTCACGGCTGTCGAAAAAGCGTTTCGCCTTTTCGAAAAAGCCCTCGCTGACGGGGTTGGCGGGATCGCCGCTGGCATCGGCGAAAGCCTCCAGCTTGGCGCGCTGGTCGGCGTTGAGTTTCTTCGGCACGTCGATGTGCACCTTGACCAGCAGATCGCCCTTCTGGCCCGAGCGCAGATTGGGCATGCCCTGCCCGCGGATGCGGAAGACCTTGCCGCTCTGCGTGCCGGGCGGGATCTTCAGGTTACCCTTACCGAAGAGCGTCGGGACGTCGATGTTTCCGCCGAGTGCAGCCAGCGTGAACTTGATCGGAATCTCGACAAAGAGGTCGTCGCCCTGGCGTTCGAAGATCTCGTGATCCTTGACGTGGATCAGGATGTAGAGGTCGCCGTTGGGGCCGCCCATCGGCCCCGCTTCGCCCTTGCCCGAGGAGCGCAGGCGCGTGCCGGTGCGCACGCCGGCCGGGATGGCCAGCTTCTCGGTACTGGTCTGGGTCTTGCGCCCCTCGCCGCCGCATTCCTTGCAGGGGTTCTGTACCATGGTTCCGGCGCCGCCACAGGTCGGGCAGACCCGGGCAAAGCTGATCAGCCCGCGCGAGGTCGCCACCTGGCCGGCCCCGCCGCAGGTGCTGCAGGTGGTGCGGCTGGTGCCGGGCTCGGCGCCTTCGCCGCCGCAGTGATCGCAGCGGACCGGCCGCCGGTAGCGGATCTCCTTTTTCACGCCTTTGGCAGCCTCCTCCAGCGTGATCTCCAGGTTGTACTGCAGGTCGTCGCCGTGGGCCACGCCGCTGCGACGGCCGCCGCCACCCCCGCCGAAAAAGTCCTCGAACCCACCAAAGCCGCCAGCGGCCCCGCCGCCTCCGCCGCCGAAGACCTCGCGGAACAGGTCGAACGGATCGTGGAAACCGCCGCCACCGGGGAAGCCGCCGCCGCCGCCCGCGCCCGCGCCACCGGGTTCAAAGGCCCGGTGGCCGTATTTGTCGTAGGCGGCGCGCTTCTCGTCGTCCTTCAGGACTTCGTAGGCCTCGGAAATCTCCTTGAACTTGTCGGAGGCCTCGGGGTTATCGGGATTTTTGTCCGGGTGGTATTTTACGGCCAATTTCCGGTAGGCCTTTTTGATGTCGGCCGCGCTGGCGTCTTTCGGGACGCCGAGCAGTTCGTAGTAGTCGGTCTTGGTGGCCATGAGGTGGATTCAGTAAAGCAATCAGGGGAAGAAACGGTTCGGGCTATTTCGCGCCCCCGGCACCGGTTTCCTTGTCGGATGAAGCATCGTTGCCGGCCGGGCCCTTGGAGACAACGACGGTGGCGGGCCGGAGCAACCGCTCGTTGAGCTGGTAACCGGCGCGCAGGCAGGCGCTGACCACGCCCTCGTCGTAGTCCTCGGAGGCCTCGTGACCGGTGGCCTCGTGCAGGTTGGGATCGAAGGGCTCGCCGACCGGTTCGAGCTTTTTCAGGCCATGCTCGCCGAGGATGTTGGTGAACTGGTTGACCACCATTTCAAAGCCGGAGGTGATGTCCCTGGCGTCGGGGTGCTGGCGCGCAGCCTGCAGGCCCAGCTCCAGGTTGTCGAACACCGGCAACAGGTCCTCGATGATATTGGCCGCCGCCACCTTCATGAATTCCTGCTTTTCGCGGGCCATCCGGCGGCGGAAGTTCTCCAGCTCCGCGCGTGAGCGGAAGTAGGCATCCTCGAACTCCTTGGCCTTTTTTTCGGCCTCGGCCACAGGGTCTTTTTCCCTGGGGGGTTCAGCCTCCCCGGCGGGGGCGTCCTCCGCGATCTCCGGTTCCGCGGCCCCGGCTTCCGTGTCGGGAGCGTTTTTTTCGGTCTCGGCGGACTCTGGCTGCTCGACCGCGGGTTCCTCCGGGCGGTCGGTATCCTGAGTGGCTTGGGAATGGGATTTGTCGGGCATAATATCGAATGGAAAATCAGACGGCCGGCAGGTTCCCGGCCGAGCTCCAGGCGTTCGACGCAAAGAGCCTAACTTGGCAAAGGCACCGCCCCGAATCAAGCGTGAGCCGTGCCGGAAAATCGGCTGCCGGATACGACACGGGGACGATTCAGACGAAGCGGTCCGTCACCAGGATAGTGGCGGGCTCGGCGGCCATGACGGCGTAGCGCGGACCGTGGGTCAGGACGGCATTGGTCCCGCGTTCGACCCGGAGCGGGGCGCTCTGGGACTCGGCCAGGGTGATAGCACCCTCGACGACGTGGATCATCTGCGGACCCTGGCCGCCGTCGAGGGTGAGCACCTGCCCGCCGGGGGAGAGGACCTCCTTGCGGATCCGGAACTCGTCGCAGTCGGCGAGCGTGGCGGCGTTGTCGCCCGTTTTCATCGGCTCGGGCTCGAAGTCCTGAAAGTCGATCGACTTGAGCGACGCCTCGACATGCAGCTCACGCGGCTTGCCGTCGAGGCCTTTGCGCCCCCAGTCGTAGACCCGGTAGGTGGTGTCCGAATTCTGCTGGATTTCAAGGATGAGGTTACCGGCGTCGATGGCATGGATGCGCCCGCTCTCGACGAGGATGGAGTCGCCCGGCTCGACCGGGAAGCGGTGCACCAGCTCCTCCAGAGTCTCCTCTTTGATCCCCTGTTCGAACTGGTCGCGGGTGACGCCTCGCTTCAGGCCGACAATCAGCCCGCTATCCGGCCTGCTGGCCGCAATGTACCAGTTTTCGGTCTTCGGCTCGCCGTTGAGCTCATGCGCGATGGCGGCCGGTGGGTGCACCTGCAGGCTGAGCCGTTGCTGGCAGTCCAGCCACTTGACCAGGATGGGAAACGGCCGCTTCGGATCGTAACCCGGGCCCATCACGCCTGCCGGATCCGCTTCGATGACCGCGCGCAGGGTTTTTCCCTTCAGCGGACCGGAATCAATGACCGACTGCGCTTCCTCGCGATCGACCACTTCCCAGCTTTCGCCAATGACCTGATCGTCCGGCAGCGACCGGCCCAGTTTTTCCTCCAGGCCGCGGCCGCCCCAGACGCGCTCCTGGTAAATCGGTTTAAAGGTCAGGACACTCATGGGGCCACTATGGCGGGGCCGTTCCCGGGGTCAACGGACCGGGCCCGACCGACTCCCGCGTTTTCTTGTTTCAGTCTCCGGCCGGCGGCTGTAAGACTGGCAACGCATGGCAGCACGGAAGCGCAAAGGCGGGACTGCGCCGAAAGTGTCTTCCGGGCCCCGACGGCCGCAGGCCCGCCCCGTTCTGGCGGTGATCCTCGGCCTCGTCGGGCTCATGGCGCTCATCGCGCTGCTCGATTTCGACCCGGCGCAGTCCCCGTTTCACACCACGGATGCTCAGGATCCGGCCAATCCGCATAACGCGATTGGCCTGGCCGGGGTATACACCGCCTTCGGCACGCTCTACGCGGTCGGCGTCGCGGCCTGGCTGCTGCCCTTCGCCCTGTTCTGGGCGGCGGGCCAATACCTCTTTCGCCGTGCGCACCGGGTGACGGTTTTCCGGGTAATTGCGCTGCTGGCCGGCATCGTGGCCGCCAGCGGGATCGCCGCCTTTCTGGAGAAGAACCTCGGCTGGCAACCCGAACCCGCGCTCTTCATCCAGGGGCTCGGTGGTTGGCTGGGCACCTGGCTTTATACCCGGGGGCTTGTCCCTTTCATCGGCGACATCGGTGGACTGTTCGCGCTCATCCTGACCGTCGTGCTGGCCGCCCTCGTGGTCGGCATCATCAACATTCAGGCCATCGGTGTCCGCCTCCAGACCGTCTGGCACAACTGGCTGCAGCGCCGGGCCGAGGCGAAGGACGCCCGGCGCAAGAAAAAGCTCAAGGCCGCCGAGGCGCGCAAGCTGGCGCGCGAGGAGGCCAAAAAAGAAGCGGCCGCGGCCCGCAAGGCCGCCAAGGCTGAGGCCGCAGGCCTGAAGAAGGAGAACAAGGCCCGCAAAAAGCAAGAGGCGGCCGACGCCAAAAAACGCGCCAGGGAAGCCGCCGCCGGGGCCGGGGCGGAGCCGGAGAGTGACCCCGTACCCGCCAGAGAGCCCGAGGCGGTCCCCGTCGCCCAATCCGACAAGGAGGCCGACGCGCTGTACGACGAGTTCGGCAACCGGCGGAACGTCCTGCTGCAGAACATCGGCCGCGGCCGGCGGCCTGCCCCGCCCGAGCCGAAGTCGGCCAAAAAACGCAAAGCGCCCGAGCCCGAGCCCGAGCCCGAGGCCGAGCCCGAGCCGGAATCCGAGCCGGAGCCGGGGCGGGACGAGGAGGCGATCCGGATCGTGGCCTCTGAGAAAACGGAGAAGGCGGAGGTCGCGATGCCGCAGCGCCGCGGCGATTACCAGTTTCCGACGCTCAATCTGTTGGCCGACCCGGTCGACGAAGAGAACGCGCAGGGTGTCGACCATTACGCCATCGCGGAGAACCTACGCGATACGCTCGACCAGTTCAAAGTGAAGGTATCGCTGGGCGAAATCCACACCGGGCCCGTCATCACCCGCTACGAGGTGAGTCCCGCTCCGGGGGTTCGCGTCGAAAAGATCGCCAACCTTGACCGCAACATCGCACTCGCCCTCAAATCCGAGGCGGTGCGCATCCTCGCCCCGGTCCCCGGCAAGGGCGTGGTCGGCGTCGAGGTACCCAACCCCAAGCCGCTGCCGGTCTGCCTGCGCGACATCATCGAGTCCAAGGCCTGGGCTGAATCGAAGGCCGAGATCCCGATCGCACTGGGCAAAGAGGTCTCGGGCAAACCCCTGGTCGCGGACCTCACACGCATGCCGCATCTGCTGATCGCGGGCAGCACCGGCTCCGGTAAAACGGTCTGCATCAACGCGGTCATCGCCTCGCTGCTCTACCACTCCAGCCCGGACGACCTCCGCTTCATCATGGTCGACCCGAAAATCGTGGAGATGCAGGTCTATAACAGCCTGCCGCACATGATGATCCCGGTCGTCACCGAGCCCAAGAAGGTGCCCGGCGCGCTCAAGTGGCTGCTCGGCGAAATGGAGCGGCGCTATCAGGTCTTCGCCCGCATGGGCGTCCGCAACATCGCCGGCTTCAACGGCAAGGTGGCCAAAAACCGCGAGGAGCGGGAGCGCGCCCGCGCCATGGAGGCCGAGATGGAACTCACGCCCGAGGAACGCGCGGCCGCCGCCGCGCTCCAGGTCGAGCGTGACGACGACGTCGCGTTCGACCTGCCGGAAAAGAAGATGCCCTACATCGTCTGCATCGTGGACGAGCTGGCCGACCTCATGATGGTCGCCCCGGCCGACATCGAGACCTGCATCGCCCGCCTCGCCCAGCTCGCCCGCGCCGCCGGCATCCACCTCATCATCGCCACCCAGCGCCCGTCGGTGAACGTCATTACCGGCGTCATCAAGGCCAACCTGCCGACGCGCATCTCCTTCAAGGTTTCCTCCAAGGTCGACAGCCGGACCATCCTCGACGCCGGCGGCGCCGAGGCGCTCATTGGCAAGGGCGACCTGCTCTTCACCCCGCCCGGTGCCGGCACCATGGTCCGCGCCCAGGGCGCCTTTGTCTCCGACGAGGAGATCAACAGCATCGTCGACTTCCTCAAGGTGAACGGCCCCCCCGACTTTGTCGAAGAGGTCCAGAAACAGATCGATGCCGGTGGCGATGGCGACGACGACGAGGTGCCGAGCGACCTCGAGGACGACCTCCTGCCCGATGCCCTCGAGGTCCTCCGCAGCAGCAAACGGGCCTCCACCTCCATGCTCCAGCGCCGCCTTCGCATCGGTTACAACCGCGCCGCCCGCATCATGGAAATCTTTGAAGATCGCGGCGTTGTCGGCCCCGAAAACGGCAGCTCCCCCCGCGAACTCCTCGTCGACGTCGATTCCTATCGGCTGTGAGCACCGGGCTTGTGGAGGAAATGCCCCTGCCCGGCGGGCGTCGACGAGCAACGCCCCTACGCGGCCCCTTGGGAGGGCTGCGCTTGAGCGCTGCCTCGCGACTCCGGTCACAGGGCTTGAGTCCCGCAGCGAACAGCTGAAGCGCACGCCTCTCACGTGTACGCCGGCCCTACAGGCAGCGCGCACCTGTAGGGCTGCCGCTTGCGGCATGCCGACGTGAGCAAGCGTGTCGAAACGACCCGTCTTGAACCCCTACCCATCCCAACGAGCGTAGCAAGAATAACACGCCGCAGATCGCGCATGTGGGCGAAAAGAATCGGGAAACAGGGCTACCTCACGATCGTGCATTTCACAGAAATGCTGAAACCCCTCGACCGGCATCCTTTACCGCCCTGTTTCCCGATTCTGGTGAGAAGTTCGGGTTAAGCCGGTGGGAACAAGCCCGGGTGTCAGCAAGGGCTGGATCTTGCCCGGCTGAAGCCGTGCCTCCGCTGGTCCGCCGGGGCCTTCGTCGGAGCACCGGCTTGAGCCGGTGGGAACAAGCCCGGGTGTCAGCAAGGGCTGGATCTTGCCCGGCTGAAGCCGTGCCTCCGCTGGTTCGCCGGGGCCTTCGTCGGAGCACCGGCTTGAGCCGGTGGGAACAAGCCCGGGTGTCAGCAAGGGCTGGGTCTTGCCCGGCTGAAGCCGTGCCTCCGCTGGTCCGCCGGGGCCTTCGTCGGAGCACCGGCTTGAGCCGGTGGGAACAAGCCCGGGTGTCAGCAAGGGCTGGATCTTGCCCGGCTGAAGCCGTGCCTC
>JBNPEH010000031.1:10501-48451 GCA_051117635.1 Opitutales bacterium
GTCGGAGCACCGGCTTGAGCCGGTGGGAACAAGCCCGGGTGTCAGCAAGGGCTGGATCTTGCCCGGCTGAAGCCGTGCCTCCGCTGGTCCGCCGGGGCCTTCGTCGGAGCACCGGCTTGAGCCGGTGTTGGCGAGCCCGGGTGTCAGCAAGGGCTGGATCTTGCCCGGCTGAAGCCGTGTCTCCGCTGGTTCGCCGGGGCCTTCGTCGGAGCACCGGCTTGAGCCGGTGGGAACAAGCCCGGGTGTCAGCAAGGGCTGGATCTTGCCCGGCTGAAGCCGTGCCTCCGCTGGTCCGCCGGGGCCTTCGTCGGAGCACCGGCTTGAGCCGGTGGGAACAAGCCCGGGTGTCAGCAAGGGCTGGGTCTTGCCCGGCTGAAGCCGTGCCTCCGCTGGTCCGCCGGGCACGGCCCCCGGCCAACTGGCCGGCGCGTGAACCGCCGGGGAAAAGCCGGTCAGGTCGGGAAATGGGCTTGTCTCCCGGCCGCTCCGGCGGCCTTGTCGTCAGGTATGACTATCCTCTGCCCTCGTTTCCGGAAGCCTGCTGCCGCGTTGGCCCTGGGGCTTACCCTCCTGGCCGCGCCCCTGTCGGCCCAGTCCGCAGCGGCCACCGACCCGGCGGCCGCCGGGGACCCGGCCGACGATGCCCCTCCCAATCCGGTTCTGGCCTACCTGACGGTCCGGCCGCTTCAGTCGGTCGGGCAGGAGCTGGTCTTTGCCACCGGCTCCATCGATCCGACCGGCAAAACCGCCATGATGCTGCCGATGGCCCTCGCCCTCTTCGGCTATCCCCAGTTTCCCGACCTCGATCCCGACGCCAACCTGGGGGTTTTCGTGCTGCTCGATCCGACCGCCGGCAAGCCGGTTATCGTCGGTGCGCTGAAAATGCAACCCGGGGCCGAGCAGACGCCGGCCATGCTCCAGCAGCAGGGCCTGACCCTGAAGGAAGCGGCCGGTTGGACCTTTGTCGCCCGGGAGCCCGCCGCGCTCGACGCCTTGAGTACCCTCACCCGGCCCGAGGCCCTCATTGCCCTGACTCAGGACGATCCCGTCGCGGACCTCGGGCTGACCCTGCTCCCCGACTTTGTGAATGCCCAACGCCCGGCTTTCGAACAGATGCTCCGTGGTATGCTCGATGCGCAGGCCGCCAGGGCCTCCATGACCGAAGATGGCAACCCCGAGCTGGCCGAAAAGGCGCTGCCGGTCGTCAAGAGCCTGGCCGGGCTCGCCTTCGACACCCTCGGCGACCTGCGGTCGATCACCCTCGGGGTGGATCTCGGCGAGGCCGATCTCGGCTTGCTGCTCAGCGCCCGCTCGGTGCCCGAAACCCCGCTCAGCGGGTTGTTCAGCCAGAACATTTCCGGGTCCACCGCGGCCGGGGCCTACCTGCCCGCCACGGGGGCGCTCCGCATGGTCGGCAACTTCGACACCGAGGCGCAGCGCACTTACCTCGAATGGGCGATCGACCGGGTCAAGCCCAGCCTGCCCACGGCCACGCTGGCCCGGTTCGATACCTTTTACGCCCTGATCGAGCCCCTGTGGGCGACCACCGGCGAATGGGCGGTCACGGCCGACATGGAGGGTCTGCAATCGGCCCAGGCCCAGGTGAGCCTGGGCAACTACGACAAGACGGCGCTGGACGCCGCCTTCGCCGGCATCACCACCGAAACCATCCCCAGCCTGCTCGAAACACTGGTAAAATACGCCGGTGATGACGGTGAGGAAGCGAAGGCCACCCTCGACCTGCTGAAACTTTCGCTGGAGCCGGAGGCCACGGAAGTGGCTGCGGTTCCGGTCAGCCGCCTGACGACGCGGGTTACGCTGCCGGATACCATGAAGCCGGGCGACGAGGGGATGGGAGACGCCGATGTGGCGACGGATTCCTCCCGAGGGCTGGGGGCCAGGAAGGACCTGCTGAAGCAGGACCAGTATTATACGGTCGTCGGCGGTCATTATGTTCAGGCGACCAGCCTCGAACGTCTGAAAACACCGTTGATGGCGCTGGCCAACGGAGAACCCGTGCCGGAAAGTCTGGCCGACCAGTTCCAGGCCGCACCCGGAGTCGCGCTTCAGGGAACGTTCGACCCGATCGCTTATTACCTCCCGACCGTCGAATTCATCCTGGAACAGGATGACCCCGACCCGGAAATGGCGGAAGTCCTCGAGATGATGCGCGGGCTCGATCTGCCACCGCTGGGCTTCTCCGGGACGGTCGGCGACAACCGCGCCTCCGTGCGGCTCGACCTGCCGTTTGTCACCCTGCGGACGCTGATCCGGAAGGGGTTGGAATTTCAGGCGGCCGAAGCCGCCCGGGAAGCGGCTGACGCCGAAGCCGAGAGGGAGGCGATGGAAGACGAGACCGACCCCGAAGCCGGGGAGACGGCCGAGGAACCGGCGACCGAATCCGCGCCCTGACCCGCCTCGGCTTTCCCTTGAAGGCCCTCACGGAATCACCTAAGCCATCCGCATGCAAAACATCGGCGAGCGACTCGAAGAAGCCCGGAAACGGCTGGGCGTTTCCATTCGGGAAGCTTCCGAAGCCACCAAGATCCGGGGCGACTACCTGGTTGCCTTCGAGACCGGCAGCAGTGACATCCCGCTGCCCGAGATCTACCGGCGCGGCTTCCTCAAGATCTATGCCCGTTACCTGAAACTGGATACGGACAAGATCATGAACGACTACACGGCGGTTCAGCTGGGCAACAGCCGGCTCGCCCGCAAGGAGGGTCGCGAATTTTTCGGCCGCATGGATCTGCCGCCGGAAGAGGGTGGTGCCCCGGGGCGTGGCGAGGAAGCCGAGCGTCCCGACAACGGGGGCAGCCGCAGCCCGGTCCCGCCACCCGAACCCGGTCGCTTCGAAAAGCAGCGCCGCGCCGCCGGGCCGACCGAAGACGACCGCGAGCAAACCTCCTGGAAGAGCAGCGACGACGGGCCCAACCTCCTTTACTGGAAGGTGGGGCTCGGTGCCCTCGGCGGCTTTGTCCTCGTTTTCCTGATCATTGCCTTTGTCCAGGTCATCACCGGCGGCGACGTCGAGCCGATCGACCGGGATGTCGCCGCCGATAGGACCACCGATACCGGTACCGCCGGGAATGCGGGCAATCCGGGGACTTCCGCCTCCGGCGCCGACGACAGCGCCGGCCTCGCCACCGAGGAGCTGACCCTCACCGCCCGCGGCGGTCCCTGCTTTGTGCAGGTGCGCGAACAGGCCAGCGGGGAAACCGTCTTCATGGGCACGCTGATCGAGGGCGAGAGCCAGACCGTCAGCATCCGCGGTGAGGCCATCATCACCTACACGCAGGGGTCCAACCTCATCTTCTCGATCAACGGCGTGCGCAGCCGCCCCGATCCCGCCGGCGGCGAAACCGCCTCCGTCTCCACCGCCGACCTGCCGCGGGGCTGATCGGGGGACCTGTCGGGTTCCCGACTGATTCTTTCAAGTCGGGATAAGCCACGAAGAGTCAGGTGCGTAAACAGGCGGTTTCCAGGCCGACTACCGAGCCCGCAGGGCGACACCTCAACGAGCGCAGCGAGAATAACACGCCGCAGATCGCGCATGTGGGCGAAAAGAATCGGGAAATGCGGTGACATCACGAACGTGATTTATAGGAAATACGACAAGGCGTTCGCGACTCCCGGCAGGGGTTTTCAAACACGCCCTAAGGTTCGAGGTCAGGGGCGGTGACGCCACCTGGTTCACTGGTAGCTGGCGGAAAAACCAGCCGGACGGCGCCGGCGCGCGGTCGGTCCGCACCCCCAGCCGGGCGAGGCGGGCCGCCAGCTGGTCGGCCACCGCCGTTTCTGCGACATACAGCTCGATGTAGGGCCCCGGCCGGGTGCGCACGAACAGGTCCGGCGGGTAGGGACTGTAGTTGGATTTTGGTGACACCCGGACCGCCTCGCGGGCCGTCCGGTAGGGGGACAGGGTCAGCACCTCGCCTGCTGCCAGCCGACCCCACGCCCAGGGCATGGGCCGGTCCCAGGCCGCCAACCGGTCGAGGGTGAAGCCGTCCAGCACCGCGACCGGTGCGGTCACCGGGCCCGCCTCCTCGAACAACCGCACCGTCGGTACCTGCCGGTGCACGGGATCGTAGACATAGTCGGTTACCGCCAGGGTGGTCACTGCCGTCCGGATCGCATCATCGCGCCAGAGTTCGCCCAGCAATTGGCGGGTATCGGTCCGCCCCATCAGCCGGTTGTGCCAGGCGACCGTCCCTGCGTTGGCCAGCAGGACCACCCCCGTCAGCGCGGCCAGCAGGCGGTGCCGGCGGATGGCGACGGGTGCGGCCAGGCCGCGCTCCACGAGCCGCGCCGCCCCGATAGCCAGCACCGGCAGGACCGGGAGCAGGTAGCGGTCGAAGGCCAGCGCGGACTGGCCGACCAGCAGGAGGACCAGCACCGGGTAGGCCAGCGTCGCCCAACGCGCGGCCCGCGTGAGCTTGCGGTCGACCATCAGGAACAGACAGCCGCCCAGCCCGGCCCCGGCCAGCAGCGGATTCAGGCCGAAAGGGAGGGCGCGCGTGAGGACGTCGAGCAGCGCAGGTCGGGTGCCATAGCCCGGGTGGCCCGCGCGGCTGTGTTGCCACTCCGCCGCGAGGCCGTGCCAGGCCTGCCCCGGCTCGATCAGGAAACCGGGGTTGATGGCGAGAAAGACGGCCAGGGCGGTCAGGCCCCCCAGGCCCAGCCGGGCGACTCCGGCCCGGGTACCGCCCGCGCCCCGCCAGAGCGCGGGCAGGACGGCGACCGCAACCAGCGCGCCGGGGTACTTGGCCGCGCCGGCGAGCCCGACCAGGCCACCCAGCACGACCGCCGGGAGCCAGCCCGCCGCGACCGGCCGACGCAGGTGTGCCAGCGCGTACCCGAGCGTGGCGGTGGTCAGCGCCGCCGCCGGGATGTCCACCGTCAGGAAATGGCTGTCGACCGCCCAGAGCGGGGCGGTGGCCAGGAAGAGGCCGGCGAGGCCGGCGGGCCGGCGGTCCAGCCCGAGGCTCCGGGCGATGCCGGTGGTAGCGACGATCCCCAGCGCGGTGAAGGCGAGGTTGATGCCGTGGGCCAGGCTCCGGCTGAGCGTGAACAGCGCCTCCGGGCTGTCGGTCACCAGCGAACTGACCCACAGCGCGGCGGCATGGAGCCAGAGCACGAGCGCCGGGTAGTTGTAGAACTCGCCCAGGCCGCCCCCCAGCAACAGGCCCAGCGCCAGGCGCGTCGTTTCATCCGGGTGCGTGACCGGGACGCCCCCCCAGGCACCCAGGGTGACCCCCGCGAGCACCGGCAGCCACCAGATCCAGGTATCACGCCAGGGTCGGTCCATCCCGGTGCCTACACCAAAACAAGCCCGGACGAAAGCGCGGGGGTTAGGGCGTGTTTGAAAAGTCGAGATAAGCGGAAAAACTGACGGTTTTTACGCGTGTGGCGGGCCGAAGAGCCCGCCACTCCATGGAGACGCCGGCTCTTCCACCTTCGCTCATGAGCTATGGCGGACAGGTCGGCCGGCGTTCGCGACTCCAGGAAGGCTTTTCAAACACGCCCTAAAGCGACCGTGGTGGTCCGGGGCAGGGGACCGACGCGGGTTGATTCATCGGGTTTGTTCGCGACGGCGATTGCGCCGTGTGTTGGCTGGCCTAGCGTTTCCGGCATGTCCGTACCGCCCGGTCTCTGGCGTGATCGTCGTTTCCTCGCCATCCTGATCTCCGATTTCACGTCGGCGGTGGGGACGGGGATCACCATCTTCGCGGTACCCTGGTTTCTGATCCGGCAGACCTGGGAGCCGGTCACGGTGGGGTGGGGCGCGGCCAGCCTGGAGGTCGCGAACGGCCAGCAGTTGTACGGCCTGGCCATGATCGGGGTGACCCTGGTGACGGCCTTCATCGCGCCCTGGTGGGGTGTCTGGCTGGACCGCCACTCGCGCAAGCGCCTGCTGATCGGCTGCGAGTTCTACGGCTTCACCACCGTCTCGGTGTTTGTCGTGCTGGGCTGGATACAGGGCACGCAGGCCTGGCACTATGTGGCGCTCTACGTCCTGGCGGTGCTCTATTTCACAACCTACTACCCGACGCGTTTTGCGCTGCTGCAACAGCTCTTCGACCGGCACCAATATGCGCGCATCAACGGCGTGATGGAGGTGACCACGCAGACCGCCAGCGTGCTGACCGGGGCGATCGCCGCCGTCCTGATCGAGACGGTCGGCTTCGAGGTGATTCTGATCATCGACGCGGCGACCTACCTGGTCGGCGGGCTCCTGCTGCTGACCGTCCCCTACACCGCCCTGCCCGAGAGCACGGAAACCCGCGCGGTCTCCCCCGGGCGGAACCTGGTGGACGGGCTGGCCTTTCTGCGGGCGAATCCGCGGCTGCTGGTGTTCCTGATCGCCAGCTTCATGGCCTTCATCTGCGTCATCCCGATGAACTACCTGTGGCCGAACCATGTGCAGTATACGATGGATGCCTCGGTGCGGGTCTTCGCGGCCGGGGAGGTGGCCTTTGCCGTGGGGGCGGTCTTCGCCGGGCTGCTCCAGCCGCTCATCGTTCGACGCTTCGGGCCCTTTGCCGCCATTCTTGCCGCCAGCGGTCTATATACGCTGGCTGTCTTCCTGAAGGCCTGGCTGCTGATTCCGGTGGTCTACGTCGGTCTGCTACTGCTGGTCGGCTGGGGCAATGCCGGGACCCGCGTGGCCCGGAGCACGCTGATCATGGAGCTGGTGCCGCGGCATCTGATCGGGCGCGTCAACACCGTCCTGTCGATGGTGCAGAAGCTGTTCATGATCCTGCTTGTGGGCAGCTTCACCGCGCGCATCGCCCGGGAGGGCACGCCCTTTGGCTTCCTGCTGGTCACCGGGCTGATGGCGCTCGCGCTAGTCGGCCTCATCGCCACCCGCCGCGTGCTCGACGTGCCGCCCGAGGCACGTGAGCAGCCGGTGTGAGGGTCCGGCCCGCAACGGGCCGGTTTTTCCAACGAGTTCAGAAAGTCCGGGGCGGTGGTCCCCGCTTCTCCCTTGTCGCGCGGGCCTTTTCCGGGTTTTCGGTCCTATTGGTGTTCCCCTGGCCTCTCAACAGACCCGGCGGCTGCCCCGCCTTCCACCGGCAGCGGTCTCTCCGGCTTGTCCTCGGGCTGATGCTCACCGTCACCCTCGCGGCGGGCGCCGGCCCGCCGGCCGCCCTGCTGCTGGACGAAGCGGCCGCGCCCAATGCCTTTCCCTGGCCGCGGATGACGCACGGCGCCATGCATGCCCACGCCTCCAACGGCAATCTGGTCGTTTCCTGGTTCGGCGGTTCCGAGGAGGGCTACCCCGACGTCAGCATCGGCGTCTCGGTCAAGACCGGGGACACCTGGGTGTGGGCCGGGCCGGTGGACAACGGGGGGCCGGACTCGGGCGAGCCCGGGCTGGACCGACCGGGCACGCTCTGGCAAAGCCCGGTTTTCCAGCCGTCGGGAGTCGACGCCCCCCTCATCATGCACGTGCATCCCGGTGACTGGACCACCAACCGGTTTTTCATCCGGACTTCCCCGGACGGCGGCCTGACCTGGAGTCCGCGCCTGCCGCCACCGACCGGCACCGGCTTCGCTTTCCGCGGAGCGGCCAAAAACCGGCCCCTCGAGCTGCCGCGCGCCAATGCCAGCTATCCGGCCGGAACGCTTCTGGTCGGTTCGGAGGTCGCGGAAGCGTTTACCGGGCCGGGGCGGGCCCGGCCCGCGATCGAGATCCTTCCCCCGGGCAACCGGCTCGGCCACCGCGCCGGGGCCCCGCCATGGCGACGCCTGGTGCTGCCCGACCCGGAGATCGCCTTACCCGTCATCCAGCCCACCTTCGTGGTGCTCGATCCCGCCCACAACCGGCTGCTGGCCATTTGCCGGGCAGGCAACGGGGCGGGCCCGGTCTACCGCAGCGACGACGGCGGCGGCACCTGGCACCTTACCCCGGTGCGGGCCGGCGGCCGGGGCGCCGAGGTGGTGAGCCTCGACGTGGAAGGCGGCCCGGCGCAGGGCTGGCACGTGATGGCGGTGGACGACCGGAAAAACCGGGAAACCGACCTGCGGATCAGTCGGGACGGCTACCGGTGGGAAACGGTCCTGAGCCTTCCCGGGGCATCCACCTACCCGACGATTACGCAGGCCGCCGATCGCCGCCTTCACGTGGTCTCAGCGGGCAACGCCGAAACCGAGGAGGGGTCCGTCCCCGGCTGGAATGTGGTCCGGCATTTTGTGCTCGATCCCGATATCCTGACCGGGGTCCGGGCGCCGACCGGTCCCCCCGTCCTGAGTCAACAACCGCGTGACCAGGCCGTCCACCCCGGTTGGGAGCCGGTCTTCGCCTGCCGGGCCGCCGGCGCCCGGCCCCTCCGCTTCCAGTGGGAGGCGCAGGCACCCGACAGCCGGGCGTGGCAGCCGGTAGCCGGGGCCACCGGCCCCGTTTTCAGGCCCCGGGTCTCCCCCGACCAGGACGGCAACCGCTACCGGTGCCGGGTGACCAACGCGGCCGGGACGGCCCTCAGCCGGCCCGCCCGCCTGGCGGTGCGGCCGGTGCCCGCCGCGGGTGCCAACCCGATCCTGGAGCTGACCTTCGACGAGGCACCCGGCGGGGCCCGGGCCCGGGACAGCTCGGGTGCCGACCGGCACGCCCGGCTGCGTGCGGGGGCGCGGATCGACCCGGACCGGGGCGTCCGGGGCGGGGCCTTGTTTCTGCCGGGTCGTCATACCGACTGGGAGGCACGGGTGCCGGCCGATCCCGCCCTGATCCCGGTCGTCGTGCCGTCGGATCCCGCGGCCTACCCGGTTTCCCAGTGGACGGTGGCCTTCTGGGTCCGCGCCGAACGGTGGGGTACCCTGTTTTCAATCGGGCAGGAAGTGGGGGCCTGCATCCGGATCGGGGAGGACTTCAGCCGCCGGATGACCATCGAGGCGCATCAGGAGCGCTTCACCCGGCCCTGGCCGGAAACGGGCCGGTGGCATCACTTCGCGCTGACCTTCGACGGGACCCGCCTGCGGTTCTACCTCGACGGGGAGCCGGTACTGGATCGGCCGCTCCGCCGGAAATACCTGCCGCCTCACCTCGCTCTGTCCAACGATCTCGAACTGGGTGGAACGTGGTGGGGACCGCCAAACACCCCCGCCTTCCGCGGCCACCTCGATGCCCTGCGCTACCTGCCGTATGCGTTGTCAGCAGAGGCGGTCGCCGCGCTGCCGGGGGGGCCATCCGTACCCTGACCCGCCACTTCCGTATCATTACGGGCAAACCGTTCTGCAGGTCTATATGCAGCGCAAGCTCCTGCGCGCTAAGAACCTCCTGTCGATGAACCTGAGCGTCTCCCAGGTGGCGGCCGATGCTCTCGGTTACCCCGAACTTTTCACCAGAATCGGGAAACAGGGCGGTAAATAATGCTGAGCGAGGGATTTGCAGCCTTTCTTTGAAATGCACGTTCGTGGTGGGGCCCGGTTTCCCGATTCTTTTCGCCCACATGCGCGATCTGCGGCGTGTTATTCTCGCTGCGCTCGTTGAGGTGTCGCCCTGCGGGCTCGGTAGTCGGGCTGGAAACCGCCTGGTTACGCACCTCAGTGCGCGCCCAGCCGGTTTCGCCCTCCCGCCGTCACCCTTCGGGTTAGGGCGGACACGCCGCCTTCCGCCGTCGTTCTTCGAGCTATGGCGGACAGGGGCAGCTCATCCCATCTGGGCTTCATGAGAAGTCCGGGTTACCCCGTTCCAGGCTCGTTTTCGCGATCCTTCAATCAGTACTGCGGGGTGACCCCCAAAGCCTAACAGCAACAGGTATTGCGGCGGTTGTAGGATTTATTCCCAGGTCGCATCATCGTTTGTAGGCTGAGATGCGCTTGCTGAAGCGGCGCGATACGGGTGGGCCCGCTTGCTGAAGCGGCGCGATACGGGTGGGCCCGCTTGCTGAAGCGGCGCGATACGGGTGCTCGACATGGGTCGGATCTACAACAGGCTGACCTCGACCGAGTAGGTGGCCTGGTCGCCGGGCTGGACGAAGTGGAGGCCGCGGTGGTGCTCGGCCGCGTTGGGCGGGCCCATCCAGGGCTCGATGCAGTAGAAGGGGGCCTCGGGGCCGCTGGTCCAGGTGACGAGCGAGAGGTGCTTGCGGTCGCCGCCGCTGTGGTGCCAGCGGAGGGTAAGGTCCTCCTCGCCGCCGCGCGGGCCGACCGTGACGTGGCTGGCTTTGAGCCGCGTGTGGATCCGGTCGACCAGCTCCGGATCGTCGAGGGTGGGGGCCAGCGGGCCGCCGTCCGCCTTGACGAGCGAGCCATCGGGCGCGTGCCGGACAGCTTTTCCCTGCGGCAGGTTGAGCACGTAGGCGCTCCGGTCGAGGTCGGCGTGCCAGGGGATCGCGAAGTAGAAGTGATGGCCGGCGCTCCACGGGATGGGCGTATCGCCTGCGTTTTCGAGCGTGAAGTCGACCGTCAGCATCAGGTCCTCGAAAGTATAGCCGACCGTGAACCGGTAGGCGTAGGGGTAGGCCGCCTGGTCGGCTTCCGTCGGCTCGAGCGTGGCCGCAAACCCGCGGTCGTCGCAGTGGACCAGCGCAAAGGCGCCGTCACGGGCGAAGCCGTGCCGCGGCATCGGCAGGACCGCGCGCCCACCCGGGGGCCGCCAGTGGTTTTCCTTCCCCTTGTGGAAGGTGCGTCCGGCAAACGGAAAGAGGATCGGGTTGCCGCCGCGCACCCGGGCCGGGTTGTCGAGATCGGCGTCGCGCGGCCAGTGCAGGACGGGCCGGCTGCCCTGGCCGGCCAGCCCGACCGTCCACTCCATCAGGCGGGCACCGGCTTGCGGCAGGGCGGTGAAGACCGAGGGCCCGAGGCGCCAGCGGTGGACGGTGTGTCCGTCGACGGAAACGGTGTCGTGCATGCTCCTTACCGTGACGACCTGGGTGCCGACGGCAAAAAATTTCGTCAGGCCGACCGGCAGGATCGGGATAACCGGGTCCGCTCGCTTGATTTCAATCCGGGCGGGGAACAAGATGCCGGACAACGTATTCTCCCGACCATCATGCCCCTGCCCGGACGAACCCCTCCATTCCCGTTTCTTTCTCTGTTGGTTGCCGGGTTGATTCTCGGCCTGTCCGCCCGCGGCCAGATCGGCTCGGGCGCATCGGCGCCGGTCCCCGCCGAGCCGGCGGAAAGCGCGCCGGCCGCCGATGCAACCGCCGAACCGGGGGAGGCGGAGGCGCCGGCCGAAACCGTTGAAGCTGAAGCCACAACGGCGCCCGCGGTGGAACCGGCGACGCCGAAATTCAGCAAGGCGGACGGCGAGGCCTGGTCGGTCTATGTCGTGCCGATCAAGGACATGATCACCAAGGCGCAGCTGTTCATCCTGCGCCGCGCGATCAAGGACGCCATCGCCAGGGACATCGACGCCGTGATTCTGGACATGGACACGCCGGGTGGCGACCTCTTCACGACGCTCGAGATGATGAAGGCGCTCGACCAGTTCAACGGCCAGACGGCGGTCTACGTCAACGAGGACGCGATCTCGGCCGGTGCCTACATCTCGGTGGCCACCGAGGACATCTACTTTGCCCCGCGCGGCAAAATCGGTGCGGCCGCGGTCATCACCGGCACCGGGGAGGACGTCCCCGAGACAGCCAAGATGAAAATCGACAGTTACACGATGGCCAATGTCCGGATCGTCGCGAAGGACAAGCGTTACCGCGAACAGGTCATGCGCGCCATGATGGACGAGGACTATGTGCTGGAAATCGAGGGCGAGGTCCTCAAGCCCGAGGGCGAATTGCTGACCCTCACCGCCGACCAGGCGATGGAAACCTATGGGGATCCCCCCGTGCCTCTCCTCGGGGCTGGCGTCTACGACTCGGTCGAGGCCCTGCTCGACGCCCGGTATGGGGCCGGCAACTACACCGTCCGCGATTTCGACATCACCTGGTCGGAGGAGCTGGCCAAGTACCTCCAGTCGATCGCCCCGCTTATGCTGGGGATCGGCATGCTGCTGATCTTTATCGAGTTCAAGACACCCGGATTCGGCATTTTCGGCATTGGCGGCATCGTGTTGCTGCTCGTCTTTTTCGCCAGCAACTACGTGGCCGGCCTGGCCGGCTATGAGGAGGTGATCCTCTTTCTGGTCGGGGTGCTTCTGGTCGTGGTCGAGCTGTTTGTCCTGCCCGGGCTCTTCGTCTTCGGGGCGCTCGGGATCACCCTGATGCTCGGCGCGCTCGTCTGGGCCATGGCAGACATCTGGCCGGAGGGGGCGGAGGAATTCGAGTTTTCCGGGACCGTCTTCATGGAGCCCATGCTCAACCTCACCGTCGGCCTGGCCATCGGCTTCGTCGGCATTTTCCTCGTCGCGCGCTTCCTCCCGCACAACTGGGTCTGGGGAAAACTCGTCCTCGCCGCCGCTGATGGCAAACCCAGCGTCGTGACTGCCTCCGCCGGCTCCGCCACACCGGTCGAAACGCTGCCCGAGCCCGGCACCCCGGCGGTTGTCCTGAACCGGATGATGCCGAGCGGCGAAGTGGAGATCGATGGCAAGCGGTTCGCGGCACAGGCCCGGCACGGATCGCTCGAGGCGGGCGAATCAGTGGTTGTCGTGGGGCGCAGCGGCTACAACCTGATCGTCGACAAGGCGGACAAGGCCTGACCGCCCCAGCGCTTTCTTTTTCTCATGACCACCATCGTCTTTCTTCTGATCGCCTGCTGGATCCTGGTCGCCCTCGAGGTGCTGCTGCCCGGCGGGATCCTCGGCCTGATCGGCCTGGGCTGTCTGGTCGCCGCCGTCTGGATGGGGCACGATACCTACGGCTTTTTCGGTGCCCTGATCACCCTCGTCACCGGGATCGTGGGCGCCACCATCATCGGGGTCATTCTATTTAAATCGGGCATCATGAAGGGCGGTTTTTCGCTCAAATCCTCGATTTCCGGCAAGTCCGGACCCCAGGCGGCGCCGACCGATGACCTGACCGGCAAGCGCGCCGTGGCCGTCACTGCTCTGGCGCCCAGCGGGCTGGTCGAGGTCGAGGGCCATCAGCACGAGGGGCATTCCCAGGACGGCTTCCTCGACCGCGGCACCCAGCTGGAGGTTGTCGGGCACGATGCCCACAAGGTGCTGGTGCGGCGAAAGCGGGCCTGAATCCACCGCCATCCGGCGGGTTTGCATTGCACCGTTCCGACGCCGACCCCACCGTTTGACCCTAAGCGTTTACCGACCGTCTTTTAATAACCCTACCGCAATACCATGGATTCGACCCTGATCATCGGCGCAATCGCCATTGTCATCCTCTTTGTTTTCGGGATCGTGCTCTGGAGCTTCCTCGGGACCTTCATTAAGGCCTGGGCGGCCGGCGCTCCCGTCAACCTGATCACGCTCATCGCGATGCGCCTGCGGGGCGTTCCCCACACGCTGATCGTCGATGCGCGCATCACCGCCATCAAGGCCGGTCTCGAACTCGGGACCGACGAACTGGAAGCGCATTACCTGGCCGAGGGTAACGTCATCCAGACGGTCCAGGCGCTGATCGCCGCCGACAAGGCCAACATCGCCCTGGATTTCTCCCGTGCCTGCGCCATCGATCTGGCCACCAAGGGCACCGGCAAGAGCGTGCTGGAAGCGGTGCGCACATCGATCAATCCGAAGGTGATCGACTGCCCCGGCGGGCAGGGGGGCCGCAACTCGATCGACGGTGTCGCCAAAGACGGGATCCAGGTGAAGGTGCGTGCCCGGGTGACCGTGCGATCCAACCTCGACCGCTACGTCGGGAGTGCGCTGGAGGAAACCATCATCGCCCGTGTGGGTGAGGGCATCGTCACCACCATCGGATCGGCCGACACCTACAAGACCGTCCTCGAAAGCCCGGACAGCATCTCCAAGGTGGTGCTCTCCCGCGGGCTCGACGTCGGGACGGCGTTCGAAATTCTGTCCATCGATATCGCGGACGTGGATGTCGGCGAGAACATCGGCGCGAAGCTGCAGGAGAGCCAGGCCGTGGCCAACAAGAACATGGCCCAGGCCCAGGCCGAAATCCGCCGCGCCGCCGCCGTCGCCCTCGAGCAGGAGATGCGCGCCAAGGTCGAGGAAATGCGCGCCAAGCTGGTCGAAGCCGAGGCCCAGGTGCCGCTTGCCTTTGCCGAGGCGCTCAAGTCCGGCAACCTCGGGGCCATGGACTACTACCGCCTGCAGAACATCGAGGCCGATACCAAGATGCGCGAATCCATCGGCAAGGACGACGACGGTGGCACCGAGCCGACCGCCTGACCTTCCTCACCTCGCCGCCCGACGCCTGACCGCGCGCCCGACGCACCATGGACTGGCTGGAAATCCTCGTTCCGCTGATCTTCGCCCTGATCTATATCCTGGGCAATATCTTCGGCAACAAGAACCCGGACGAGGACGACGCATCACGGAAACGCGACCGGTCCGAATCCGGGGGCGACGATCCGGCCGATTTGCAGCGTCGGATCCAGGAGGAGATCCGTCGTAAAATCCGTCAGCGGCAGGGCGGGGAAGGCGCTTCCGGTCAGGAGGGGCCGGCTTCAGCTCCGCAGACCGAGACCGCGCCGCCACGTTATGATCCCCACCAGCCCGAGCAACCGCGCGCGCATGAACCCGAGCGCCAGTCCCGGCCGCAGCCGGAGTCGGCGGACGAACCGTTGCGGCAACCCGAGCCGGCCAGGACAGCCTACGAGGATCAGATTCAGGAACAGCTGAAGGAGATCGAGGAGACGCGCAAACGGGCTGCGGTGCTTCAGGAAAAGGCGCGCAAGGTGAAGAAAACGGGAGGAAACCGCGGAGAAATCGGCAGCCCTTCCAGGCCGCGGACAGTTCGCGGCGGTCAATCCCACCAGAGTCTTCGGGACGCGGTCCTCGGGCTCAGTCGCGATCCGGATGCCGCCCGCAAAGCCATCCTCTACATGGAGGTGCTGGGAACGCCGGTCGGCATGCGCCGCAACGGCAAGATGGGTCCGCTTTGGGAGGGCTGAGGGCGGTTTTGGTTTTACGGTTTTATCCGGATTGGGCCCGCTGCCGGGTTGCACTTTTTGAGCCAGGCGTTGAGCCTCCCCCGTTCCGCCATGAGTCAACTTCGCTTCGGTATCGTGGGCGCCGGCATGATTGCCAAATCAGGCGCCAATTCGTTCAACAGTCACCCGGATGCCGCCTTCGTGGCGGCGCATGACCTGAACCGGGAGCGCCTCGAGCAACTCGGCCGGGAGTTCGAGGTGGACCGTCTCCACGATACAGCTGAGGCGCTGTTTGCCGACGATCAGGTGGACGGCGTCTACATCGCTGTCCCCAACAAATTCCACGCCCCGCTCGCGATTCAGGCGCTCGAAGCCGGCAAGCACGTCATCCTCGAAAAGCCCTTCGCCATGAACGCGGTGGAGGCGGAGGCCGTCATCGCCGCCGCCGACAAGGCCGGCAGGAAATTTGCACTCGGCATGAACCAGCGCTTCCGGGAGGACGTCCAGAAGCTGCGGACGCTCGTCAGCCAGGGCGTTTTCGGCGAGGTGTACCACGCCAAAACGCGCTGGATGCGGCGGTCGGGGATTCCGCGGCTCGGTACCTGGTTCGGCAACCGGGCGCTGGCCGGCGGCGGCAGCATCAACGACATCGGGGTGCACGCGCTCGACCTGTGTCTCTACATCCTGGACAACTTTGAGCCGGTCTCGGTCAGCGGGGTGACCTACACAAAGTTCGGCAACCGCGGTATCGGCGAAGGCGGTTGGGGGTTGTCCGATCGCGAGGAAATCACCTTCGATGTGGATGACTTTGCCTCCGCCCTCATCAAGTTCCGCAACGGGGCGACCGTCGTGCTCGATACCGCCTGGGCCTGTCACCAGAAGGATCCCAACCAGATGGGCTGCGAACTCTACGGGACCGAGGCCGGTGGCGCCATTCCCGGTCCGCTCCTCTTCCGTGCCGATCCCCTGCGCGCCGATTACGACGTCATTGAAAATGTTCAGGCCGACGCCGCCTTCCCGCATGGCGACCGCTTCCATAATTTCATCAATCACATCCTCGACCGCGAACCGCTGGCTGCCACCCCGCAGCAGTCGCTGGTCATCCAGCGCATCCTCGACGCGGTCAACGAAAGCTGCCGCACCGGTCGTGAGGTCCGCCTCGACGGCTGAATCCCCTCAGACAAACGATCCCCGAAACCCGGTACCCCGAACCCCGAACCCCGAACCCCGAACCTAGAACTTAGAACTTAGAACTTTTACACCCATGCCCACCTCCCCCGCTCGTAACTTCGGTGTCCAGAGCTACTGCTTCCGGTCCGAGAAAGACAACGCCAAGGTCGCCGCCATGGTAAAGGAAATCGGCCTCGACCAGATCGAGGTCTGTGCCGTCCATGCCGATCTGAACGATCCCGAGGCCGCGAAACATGTGGCCAGCATCTATCGGGATGCCGGCGTTTCGGTCATCTCGATCGGCGTCGAAACCTTCACCGGCGACCCGGCCGAGGAAGCCAAGTTCAAAAGCGCTCAGGCGATGGGGGCCGGCCATATCAGCGTGCACTTCAAGGTGGATTCGTTCGCCCGGGCCGTGCCGATGGTGAAGGCCTGGTCGGCGCAGTACGGCATCAAAGTCGGTATCCACACGCATGGCGGCTACATGTTCGGCGGCCAGCCCGACGTCTCCCGGCACCTGGTCGATCTCGGCGCACCCGAAGTCGGGCTCTGCATCGACACCGCCTGGGTCCTCCAGATCGGGCCCGGGCGCGGCAACCCCGTCCAGTGGGCGAAGGATTTCGCCGGCCAGATCCACGGCGTGCATTACAAGGACTTCACCTTCGGCCCGAACGGCCAGTGGGAGGATGTCGTGGTCGGGACCGGTAACCTCGATTTGCCCGCTTTTGTCCAGACGCTGGAGGACGGCGGTTTCGACGGCATGGCCGTCATCGAGTACGAGGGCGACCCCGACAACCCCGTCCCCGCCCTCAAGACCTGCGTCGAACAAATGCGCAGCCTCGCCGGCTGAGCGGGCCGGGGTTCCCCGCGTCCCGCCGGGACGCGTGCCTCTTGTTGTACCCGCAACCCGGGATTCCGGAGCCGGGCGGCTCCTGCATCCCGCGCTACGGTCCCGCCGCCCCCACGGGGCGGCCCGGGTGCACGGGCAATTCTGCGTCCCGTCGGGACGCGGGCAGCGTAGCGCGGGGTGAAGGGGCCCGCGGCCCCGTAACCCCGGGATCCAAGGGGAAATAGGATTATCGCGTCCTGTCAGGACGCGGGGAATTGATCTGGAACAGTGTGTTACGTGATCCAGCAACCGGCCGTGGATTCCCGCGCGCGTCCCGTCAGGACGCGGGCAGCGTAGCGCGGGGTGAAGGGGCCCGCGGCCCCGCAACCCCGGGAAATGGAGGCGATATAAAAAAACGCGTCCCGTCGGGCCGCGAGGAATCTTGCCTGCAGGCGGACATCGACCCAATCTATCGACAGGAGGAATGGGAAATGGGGAACAGTTATTCTCAGCTGAGTTATCATCTGGTATTCAGCACACGAAACCGTGAACGGTGGATTGATCCCGCGTGGGAATCCGATCTGTGGGCCTACCTCGCAGGGGTGGCGAAACAGGAAGCTTGCCTGCCCCTTAAAATCGGTGGGATCGAGGACCACCTTCACTGTCTGATTCGCGCCCGTCCCAGCCATGCCCCGGCTCGGTTGGTACAAATCCTGAAAACCGCGGGCAGTCGTTGGATTCACCAGACACACCCGCACTGTAAGGCCTTTCGTTTTCAGGAGGGGTACGGTGCCTTCACCGTAAGCCGATCCATGGAGGAGGCTGTCATGCATTACATATCGGGACAACGGGAACACCACCGCACGGTTTCGTTCGCGGATGAGTTTCGGAGTTTGCTGAAGCGACATGCGGTTCGTTTTGACGAGCGGTATTTACTCGGCTGAGGCCGGTTCCCCGCGTCCCGCCGGGACGCGCCAGGTGGAGGGAATGCACCGGTTCCCGGGGTTTCCGGCCGCGTGCACGCGGCCGTCCACCCCGCGCTACGCTCCCCCCGCCCCGCCGGGGCGGCCCGGATGCCCGGGCGTGGCGGCGCGGGTGCCGCAAGGCGGGCCGGTTCCCCGCGTCCCGCCGGGACGCGTGCCTCTTGTTGTACCCGCAACCCGGGATTCCGGAGCCGGGCGGCTCCTGCATCCCGCGCTACGGTCCCGCCGCCCCCACGGGGCGGCCCGGGTGCACGGCGACCCGCCTCGGGCGGCATCGGACCTGACCGGGACGGGGGCGGTCCCCTGTTCCCGGAACCGGCCCTGGATTCCCCCGCGTCCCGTCAGGACGCGGGCAGCGTAGCGCGGGGTGAAGGGGCCCGCGGCCCCGCAACCCCGGGATGATCGGCGGCCCCCGTTAAATCGCGTCCCGTCGGGACGCGGGGAATCCCCCGCGGAGTTACGGGTAACGGGACCCGGTGCTTGCGGATTTGTACAGGTTTCAAAAAAGAGGTGCTGCCTCGCAGCCGGTCGGTGTCCTGACTGACGAGGAGTCCGATTACTTCCAACCCCAACCCACCCACGGATGCGACCCTTGTTTTCCGCCCTGTTGGCCAGCCTTGCTATCCTTGCGCCGTTTCCTGCGACCGCGACCGAAACCACACCCCTGCCGCCCGACGATGCCTATGTCCGGCCGGTCGGCGACCACCTCATGCTGGGCGACCAACAGGTCCGTTTCTGGGGCGCGATCGGGAGCTTTCCCAACTACCCCAACCTGAAGGACAGCGACACCCCGGCCGAGCGCCAGGCCAAGATCGACCGGGCCTACGCCGACGCCGAGGCGCTGGCCCAGCGCCTGCACGACCTCGGGTTCAACCTCGTCCGGAAATTCGACCGGTTGGGGGCCGAACCCTACACCCGGGGCGATGGATCGAGGCGCGATGTCACCGACTACTTTTACGAGCAGCTGCGGCAGCGGGGCATGAAGGTCTGGGTCGCGGCCATCGCGAAAAACGGCATGCTCGCGTTTCCGGAGGATGTCGACATCGTGGACGATCCGGAGACGGCGGCAGCCTGGAAGGCGGCGGTCGAAGGGTCGCGGGGCCGCATCGGCTACACCCAATGGTTCGACCAGGCGATGAACGTCCAGGGGCCGGCCAGCATCTGGGATCCCCGGCTCGAAGCGGTGTTGATTCGCGAACTGCGGCAAAATCTGGGTCGGATCAACCCGCACTCGGGCCTGGCCTATGCCGACGACCCGCTTTTCGCCATCTGGGAGCAGACGAACGAGGAGTGGTTTTTTCGGCGCATGCTGAGCGGCAACTGGCAGCAACTCCCCGATTTCTTCCAGAACAGCCTGATCGAGAAGTGGCATGCGTATCTGAAAAACAAGTACGGTGATCAGGAGTCCCTGGAAAAACGCTGGCTTGGTCTGCTGCCCGGTGAAGACCTGGAAAAGGGCACGATCCTGTTTGCCCCGATGGCAGGTGAGATGGACCCCTCGCTCCTGAACGATGCCAATCCCCTGTTCGCCCGGGATACCGGCACCGAGCAGCAATACGGCCGCCGCGATTTCAACGGCCATCGGGCTTCCGACGTCCTCCAGTTCATGACCGAGCTGCGCAACCGGCATAAGATCCGGGTTCGCGACGCGATGCGGACCATGGGCAAGAGCACCCGGCTCGGTACCAATGTTTTCGATACGGGCATCGGCTACCGTATCCAGGACCAGTACATGCACCAGCTGGCCGATGCCTCGGTCCACGACGCCTACATCAACGGCGACAACCTCAAGCCCTTTGACGAGCGCTATCCCTGGGACAGCGGTCTGGACGAATACCCGCGTATCAACGAGGGCGTGCCGTGGCTCGAGCACAACCGCGTGGCGGGCCAGCCCTTCCTCGGCTACGAGACGCAGATCATGCAGCCGGCGAAGTACCGGTCGGAGTTTCCGGTCCGCATCGCCAGCCTGGCCTCGATTCAGGACTGGTCGGCCATTTGCTGGCATTACTGGGGACCGGTGCGCGACATTACCACGAATGAGCGTCCGTTCGACAAGCCGATGGACATCACCACTGGCGGTCATCCGCAGGGCTACCATTACACCTGGGACGAGGTGCAGGCCTCGGCCATGAAACTGGCTGCCGAGGTGTTCAAAAACAATCTGGTCGACCGCGCGCCGAACCCCACTCAGTTCATCTACGGCCGCAAATCGCTCTACGATCCGGATTCGATGGACTACGGCGAATCCTACGGACCGAAGGGGCGGGACATGGGTTACACCACCTACCAGTACGGTGTGCGGATCTTCATCGATCCCGAACGCGAGGACGACGAGATCATCGGGCCCGTTATCCACCTCAACAACCGCGCGCTCCCCAATCCCGTCGTCCCCAATGATCACATCGCGTACGACTGGCGGCGGGGCAGCCTGGTGTTCGACAGTCCGGGCACCGCCACCTTCACCGGCTTCCTGGCCAATTACGACAACCGGTATGCGTTCGACAACGGGGTCGTGCTCCGGGACGTGACCATCCGCAACCCGGAAGGCATCGCCTACCCGGTGACCGAAGACGAGCAGTACCTTACCTTCTCCCTGGCCTCGGCCGACGGGAAGCCGCTGACGGAGACCGAGCACGCCTACCTCAGTCTCGTCAGCACCAGCTTCAACACCGGTTTCGAGTTCAACTGGGGGACCCCGAAAAAGAACGTCCAGGGGACAACCCCCGTGCTGGTCGCCCGCGTCGGCGCCACCGTCGACCTGCCGCAGCTCCAGGGCGCCGAGTACCGATTCCTCGACTGGCACATGAACGAGATCGCTCGCGGGACCGTGAAGGGCACCAGCCTCACCATCCCCAACGACCTGCCCGTCTTCGTCGTCGAGTTCCGGCGCCCCTGAGGATGGATCGGGAGCTGGAATCTCCTCTTGCCGGGAGGGCGGTCGTCCCCGACTGCCGCTAAGCTTCAAGTAATGCTCGGTCCTTGTAGGGCCGGCGCTTGCGCCGAGCCGACGGGCCCGGGAGCGACTCTCAACGGCCGCCGGGGACCCGGCGTCGCCCGAAGGCTATGCCGAGGCGCGCGGCGGCCCTCCCGAATATTTGGCCGTATCGTCTTAGTGCGTGTTTGAAAAGTCTTCCTGGAGTCGCGAACGCCGGCCGAAGAGCCGGCGTCTCCATGGAGTGGCGGGCTCTACGGCCCGCCACACGCGTAAAAGCCGTCCGTTTTCCGCTTATCTCGACTTTTCAAACAGGCCTTAGCCCGAATTTCTCACCAGAATCGGGAAACAGGGCGTTAAATAGTGCTGAACGAGGGATTTGAAGCATTTCTTCGAAATGCACGGTCGTGGTGTTGCCCTGTTTCCCGATTCTCATGAGAAGTCCGGGCTAGTCATGACGGCAACCGGTCTCCTACCTTTTGAGCATGTCCGCATTCACCCGCCTCGACCTGAACGGCACCTGGACCGCGTCCCCCGTCCAGAAGCCCGACGATGCCTTCCCCGCCACCGTTCCCGGCTGCATTCATCTGGACCTGCGCGCTGCCGGCCGGATCCCCGATCCGTTCTACCGCGACAACGAACAGGCGGTCGCCTGGATCGGAGAAACGGACTGGCAATTCACCCGGACCTTTGAGGCCGATGCCGCCTTCCGGGCAGGCCGTCACCAGGTCCTGCGCTGTGAGGGCCTGGACACGCTGGCCACCGTTTTGCTCAACGATCATGAGCTGGGCCGGACAGACAACATGTTCCGTGTCTGGGAGTTCGACGTGGCGGGCAAGCTGACGGACGGCGAGAACACGCTGACGGTGCGGTTCGATGCCATCGTCCCTGCCGCGGCCGCCAGGCAGGCCGGGCATTTCCTCGACCATACCGGCATCGGCCACCACCGGATTTCCGGCGGCAACTGGATCCGGAAGGAGCATTGCAACTTCGGCTGGGACTGGGGCCCGATGTGCCCGACGTGTGGCATCTGGCGGGATATCGCGCTGGTTGGCTGGGATGCCGGCCGGCTCGGGCCTACCCGCGTCGTCCAGACCCACCAGCCGGGGACCGCGCGGCTGGCACTCCACACGGATGTCGAGGCCGGTGCCCCCGGCCTCCAGCTGCAGCATACCCTGTCCATCGATGGTGCCGTGGTGGCCGAGACAACGGTCGAGGCTGTCGGCGGAGGGGCGACCGAGGTGCGCCTGGCGGTGGAGGACCCCCGCCTCTGGTGGCCCAACGGCCTCGGTGACCAGCCGCTTTACACGCTGACCACCCGGTTGTTGCAGGATGGCGCACCGGTGGATGAACGCAGGATCCGGCTCGGGCTGCGCGACCTCCAGCTGGTTCAGGAGCCCGACGCATGGGGCCAGTCGTTTACCTTTGCCTGCAACGGCGTCCCCTTCTTTGCCAAGGGCGCGAACTGGATCCCGGCCGATGTCTTCGACGGTGCGGTCACGAAGGAACGGCTGCGCGACCTCCTGGACTCGGCGGTCACCGGGAATCAGAACATGATCCGGGTCTGGGGCGGGGGTATCTACGAATCGGATACGTTTTACGACCTCTGTGACGAGCGTGGCATCGTGGTCTGGCAGGACTTCATGTTCGCCTGCAGCGCCTACCCGGCCTTCGACGAGACCTTCATGGAAAACGTCCGTGCCGAGGCGGACCAGCAGTTGCGCCGCCTCCAGCACCGGGCCTGCATCGGGCTCTGGTGCGGCAACAACGAGCTGGAGCAGCTCCACTTCGTGCGCGACGGGGATCCGAAGCGCATGAGCTGGGCGGATTACTGCGCGCTCTTCGACGACCTGCTGGGTGGCCTGATCGCGGAACTGGCCCCGGACAAGCCCTACATCCCCTCCAGCGAGCACAACCCGACCGGCGACCGCGCCGTACCGGGCAACCCCGACAGCGGCGACGCCCACCTGTGGAATGTCTGGTTCAACGGCGATCCCTTTGAGTGGTACCGCGGGTGCATGCACCGGTTCTGCTCGGAGTTCGGTTTCCAGAGCCTCCCGACCCCGCCGACCGTGGCCGCCTTCACCGAACCGGGCGAACGCAACCTGACCAGCCGGATTATGGAACACCACCAGCGCAGCTCCATCGGCAACAGCGCCATGATGGACTACCTGCTGAGCTGGTTCCGGCTGCCGACGTCGTTTAACAGCTGTGTCTACCTCACGCAGATCGTTCAGGCCTACGCCATCAAGTACGCGGTCGAGCACTGGCGACGCCACATGCCGCGCTGCATGGGGGCCGTCTACTGGCAGTTGAACGACTGCTGGCCGGGTCCGAGTTGGGCCTCGATCGACAGCTTCGGTCGCTGGAAAGCCCTCCAGTACGAGGCCAAGCGCTTTTTCGAGCCGGTCCACCTCAGCCTGTGGGAGGACCTCGAAGCGGGTACCGTCGGACTCTGGATGAACAACGACCGGCGCGAGAGCATCGCCGGCTCCTGGGAACTGACCCTGACGGATCTGGACGGCAACCCCGTCCATCAACGGAAGGGGCAATCGGAGCTGGTGGCCGGTAAACCGGCCCTGATCGAGACCGCGGCCTTTTCCGGGCTCCTCGCCGATCATCCCTTGCACACGCTGCTGGTCTGGGGCACCTGGCGGGACCCGGACGGACGGCTCCTGTCACGCAACATGACCACCCTCGCCCGGCCCAAGCACCTCGACCTGCCCGATCCCCGTATCCAAATGACCGATACCGAGGATGGCATCGAACTGGTCGCCGAAAAGCCGGCCCTCTTTGTCTGGCTCGAAAGCGAGGACCCCGACGCCCGCTTCAGCGACAATTTCTTTCACCTGCCGGCCGGCGAGCCCTACCGCGTCCGCCAGGTAAACGGCGACCCCGCCGCAGCCGTCACCGTTCGTAACCTGACCGATACCTACCGCGAGGGGTGAGGCCCGGCTTGAGCCGGGCAAGCCCCAGCCCTTGCTGCCAGCCCGGCTGGGCACCACCGGCTGAAGCCGGTGCTCCGGCCAAACCCCCGGCGACCCAGCGGAGGCCCGGCTTGAGCCGGGCAAGCCCCAGCCCTTGCTGCCAGCCTGGCTGGGTACCACCGGCTGAAGCCGGTGCTCCGGCCAAACCCCCGGCGAACCAGCGGGCGGTCGTTTTGTGGGCAATACCCGGATTTTTCTAATCCCTGGCGCTGGCCACCGTCCGCTCGAATTCGGAGACGAACTCCGAGACGGCCTTGAACCGGATGGTCGGGCCGCGCGGGCCGTCGTCCGGATAAAACAGCAGCAGGCTGCGGTTGTCGGGCCGGTGCAGGACGATCGAACTGGCGACAAAACGGGCCCCTTCCTGCTCCCGGTAGGCGATCCGTATGCCCATGTTGCTCAGGTCATCTTCGTCCGGCCTGATCATTTTGTGTTCTCCCCCGCCAATGCGCTGCCGGGCGTCGCCCAGTTCGACGAAGAGTTCCTGGCGGGTGAGGTTGGCAAAGTGATAGGCCCCAAAGGGAAAAGCCGACTGGTCATCTTCGAGGACGACGGCGCGGGTACGCGTCACCCCGGGGAAGGACCCACCGGGCAGGATCAGGATCAGCGGCAGGCGGACCTCGTTGACAGCCAGGGTTTCCACCGGGAGGGGTGCTTCCGCCCCGGGGGGTTGTTCGAACAGCTGAAGCGGTGTGTTCCCGGTTTCCGGCACAGCGAAGAGGCCCGATTTGTATTGGGGCGAGATTGGCTGGATGGGCACCAGACGCTCACCGGTCCCGATGAAGTAACGGGTGTCCGGCATCGTTTTCCAGATCAGGGCCCGGACCTCCGCAGCCTCGAGACTCAGGACCCCGGCCCCGGCAACCATCAAGAAACCGGCGACGACGGTCCTGAAGCCGAAACGTCCGGCGGTCATTGTGGCGCCTCCACCCACTTGAAATCCACAATCCGGAACTGACGACCCCAGGCCTGATTGGCCACGGTCAGGGAGGGGTTCCGGTCCCAGGGATCGTTGCCACCCACGGTGGGGTCGGGCTCCACAAAGTCGGGCACCCGCTGGACCAGCGCCTGGGCGTAGACTTCGCTGCGCCCGCCGCCGATCCCGACCACCTCTGCCTGAGCGAGGATCTTGAAGGTGTCGCTCCGCACATTCATGGCCTGCTCCAGCAGACGCACCAGATCGGTCTGCATCACCCACTGGCCGATGCCCGCCCGGGTGTCTTCGGGCAGCGCCTCCTCATTGGCAAAAGCAGGCCCGCCGGCGTTCACCAGCGTTGTTTGTGGTGCAACACCGGAGGCAAGGCTGCTGTTGATCCCGGCGTTCTGGATGGCCTGCTCGAGGAGGGAACGGCCACCCAGGGCCGGGTCCGCGGACAGCAGGGCAGCGTCGACCTCACGGTTGAGAAAGTCGCCCAAGGCCAGATATGGGCCGCCTCGCAGCCGGGCCCGCCGCTTCAACTCCGTCACGATGTTATCGGCCAGCGCATCGATCTGGGCGGCATCCAGTTCGCGGTAGCCGTTCCATTCGGCGTCGCTGGATCCGGTCGGCCGGGTGGCCCGGCTGACCGGGAAGCCATCCGGATTAACAGCGGTGGGCGTAAAGGCATCAAAGCCCGGTTCGGTGATTTCGAAGGGCACGGCCTGGTTGCGCGCCAGTTGGGCGGCCCAGGCGGTGGGCGAGGTGCTGTTCAGGTTGAAGGCACCGCGCCGCAGGTAGAAGGCCGGCAGCCGGTTCCAGAAAAAACGGCCGTCGCGCAGGTCGCCGGAGCCGGAGAAGGTGGCGGGGGCCAGGGCCTCATCGAGGAGATCGGCCGTCGCGGCGTCGGCGTAGGCTTCGGGAATGAAGGGGGCCAGGCTTTGATCGTAGGGGAAGGCCGCCCGGTCGAAGCCGAAGGTGTCCGGGTCGGAGACTACGGCATCGGTGTTTCGTATTTCCTGTATGCGGTTACCGGATACACGGTAGTCCGGGCCGATGCCCGAAACGGTAAAGCTGTCGAACAGGGCGTTGTTCAGCAGATAGCTGGTGTCGGCGCGCTGGTAGGTGCTGTTGGCCGAAAATTCGGCAAAAATCTCGGGCGCCTCGATGAACGGAGAGCCGAAGCCCCCGCCGATCGGATTGGTCGGTGTGCTGTCCTCCTTCAGGAGGTTGAAGCCGTTGAAGTCGGTCAGGTTGGACGGGGGGCCGAGCGGCAGGTGGCTGGTGACCACGAAGCCCTGGCCCCCCTGGTCGATGCGGTCGCCCCAGAGCGGGATTTGCCGCCCGGTGCCGTCGAGCTCGATGAAGAGGATGTCGGACACCTCGAGTGGATCAAAGAACTCGCGCGACATGGTGGTCATCATCGGCAGGCCGCCACCCTGGATTGGGCTGTAACCGGCGGAGTGGAATTGGCTGTGGTAGGTCGCCTTGGTGTTGTAGGTAGGCGTGGTGGGGGCGGGAAATTTTGAGTAGTAGTTGACGTTGCGCACCAGACCCGAATTATCGCGCAGCGCGACCGGCTCGTCTTCGCCGGTAGCGGGCCGGACATAGGCGTCGTAGACCTGGAAGGGAAAGACTCCGCCGTTGAGGGTGGCGGCATCCAGATTGCGCGACCAGCCCTCTTTGCTGCCGGTGGTCTTGGCAAAGCGGCCGCGTTGGTTGTGGCTCCACTCGTGGGCGGGCAGCCAGCGATCGTGGCCCCAGGCCTCGCCCCAGGGGACCCGGATCTGGATGTCGGCCCGGCGGGCGATATTGCCCGAAAGGCCGGAGGCCTGGCCGGCGACCGGCCGGATCATGCCCTGGATGGTGAGGTGAGTCAGGCCCATGTTCCAGTCACCGGGCGGGCGGCCATAGGGTACCTGGCTGAATGCGTCGTGATAACTGGAAACGGCCACCCGGAAAAGGTCGCCCGGGTTGATCGCCACCTGGTTGTCGGCATCAGGATCGCTTTCACGACCGTCCTGATCGAGGTTGGTGAAATAGAAGCCGCTTAGGTAGTTGATGCCCTCGCCCAGATGAAAAATGATGTCGCTGACCGGCTGCGGGCTGTCACCGGCCACTGAGTAGATTTTGAACTCCCCGGGCTTGAGGTAGATGCGCTCCGATGGGGAGGCGGTGCCGTCGCTGGTCAGGACCAGCTTGATGAAGTCGTTGTCGTTGCCGGTGACCTCGGTGCCGACCTGGCCGAGGCTGCGCCCTTCATTACGGTTTTCATAGATGTTGGAGTCATCGGTCGTCAGTTCGTGGTAAATGAATGTCTGCCCGAACACGTGAAGCCCGTACTCGATGGCCAGTGCCTCGAATTGCAGGCCGACGTTGTACGGGTTGTGGAGAACGATGACCGGGTTGATGTTCAGGGCGAGGACACTGCTGTGTGTGTTGCCGGGCACACCGAGCACCGAATACAGCCAGGTGTGGCGGGCGATGACCGGCATCGGCAGGCGCCCGGCATTGATCTCCCGGAACTGGTAAACGCTGCCGCTCCTCAGTGCCTCGAAGTCCGCCAGGTCGAAGTAGGGCTCGCCGTCGGGGCGGTAGCGCAGGTTGCGCCAGAGGTTGGCGTGGGCATGCAGGCCGCCGAAGGTCGGAAACTCGGTCCAGCCGTAGCGCACGCCGTTGTGCTGGAAATTGTCGTTGAAGTCGGCTGCCGCCCGGTCGCGGGCGTCCACCACGAAATCGGTCCGCATCCGGTTGCCGTCGCGAGTGATCCGGGTCCACAGCGCGGCGTTGTCGATGAGCGCGAGGCTGCTGAAGTCGGTTTTGAGCCCTCCGTCGCGGACGTTGGCCAGGACCCCCAGCGACCGGGTAGCCAACTCGAGGCGGGCGTTACCTTCGACGGCCAGTCCGCCCTGCAGCAGCGTTACTTCGTTCACAGCAGACAGGTTGCCGGAGGCTGTCGTATAGCGGTTGCTGTGAGGATTGACGGAAAAATCGAGCGTCGCGTTTGGGAAGAGCCGGGCCAGGGCGTAATCCCCGCCGGTATTGAAGTGCGTGTTCAGGGTCGGTTGCAGGTGGGGCATGGCCCCCCAGCGGGTCTCGTTGTACAGGTCCAGATCGGGCTGGCTGACGAGGTTGGCCTTGGCCGATTCGTCCATCACCACATAGGCCAGGCGGCTCTGGACGGCGCCGGTGACCGGATCCCGGATGTCTTCCTTGGGGGCGGAAAGCGTGGTGTCCGGCGTTTGGATGAATACCGCGTGATCGCTGCGGTCGCTTTCCGTGGGATCCAGCTGGTTCTGGTCTCCGGACACCAGCCAGTCGAGGGCTTCGGGGGTGATCTTGCGTGTGCCGGCCGTGTCGTCGGGCTGCCAGGCGCGCACCCAGTGGCTGTTGGCCAGGCCATCGGCCATCAAGTCGGCGCGGGCGGTGGTGCGCCGGTCGGGACCGAGGTTTTTCTGGAGCTGGCCGACCGCCTTGAGGACCGCGAGACGCGCAGTTTCCTGAGCCAGCAGCTTGTTGACCTCGTTGCGATTGGTCTGGTTTTCGACGCGGACGAGGGCGGCCATGCCGAGCAGCAGCAGCACGACCAGCGCGGTCAGGCTGAGGGCCAGGATCAGGGCAAAGCCGCGACGGTTGCTGCCGGGCGGCCGACGGGTCTTGAATCCGTGTCGGAGCAAGGAGTTGGGGGCTTGGAATGGGGGCGGGGTAGAATCCAGTAGAAATTATCCTTGGATCAAGGATCCGGTCGAGTCGAGGGCCCGGGTATCTGAATCCGTGCACGTTGTTTCATTTCGTTGAAAGCCGGTGTGACGCTGTAACCCGGCCGGGAGCGGATATAGGGACGGATAAGGATCCGGTTGAGGCGAGGCCAGCCCGTGCCCCGCGGAAAAAGGGTTTGTCGTAACCTGCGAGCGGGCTACCCGCCAGCGTGTGGGGATATTATCGGTTAACCGGCCGCAGCGTTGGGGTCACTCCGCCTCGGTCGTGACCGTCACGAGGAGCGGGCGGAGATGCGCCCAGACGGTTTCGGCGATGATGGCGTGGCCGTCGGCGTTGGGGTGGATACCGTCCGCCAGGTTGAGGTCGGGATCGCCGCCGACGTCCTCAAGCAGAAAGGGGAGCAGCGTGACGTGCGGGTGGGTCTCTGCCAGCTCGGGGAAGATGGCGGCAAACCGTGCGGTGTAGGCGGCGCCGAGGTTGGGCGGCAACCGCATGCCGGCCAACAGGATACGGGCCTCCGGGTTGTCGGCTCTGACCTGTTCGATGAGGGCCTGGAGGTTTTTGCGGGTGGCCTCGGGCCGGATGCCGCGCAGGCCGTCGTTGGCACCGAGCGCGAGGACGAGGACATCGACGGGTCGGCGCAGCAGCCAGTCGATGCGGCGCAGGCCGCCGGCGGTGGTTTCCCCGCTCAGGCCGGCGGGGACGACTCGCCAGGGGCCGAGGTCGGGATCGGCCTCGATTTTTTCCCGGATCAGCGCCGGAAAGGCCTGTTGGGGATCGATGCCGTAGCCGGCGGTCAGGCTGTCGCCGAGGAAGAGGAGGGTGGGGGGATCGGCCGGCGCGGCCCGGGCAGGCAGGGCCGGCGTGGCGATGGCCATCAGGAGGAGGCAGGCGACCCGGGCCGCCCGGCCCGCAAAAAGAAACCGTGCAAAGGGCATGACAAAGTCGGGGGCGTGGTTTGATTGACCCCCGTGGCCTTCTACAGTTTCCCCCAATCATGAATGATTCAAGCCAGTGGGCGCCGATCCTCGTCCTCGAGGCGGTGGGCAAGGCCTATGCCACGGCGCATGGGCCGCTCCAGGTCCTCGAGGGGATCACCTTTGCCCTGCAGGGAGGCACCACGGCCGCCATCGTCGGACCCAGCGGGAGCGGAAAAACCACCTTGCTGGGTCTTTGTGCCGGCCTGGACACGCCCTCCGCCGGTCAGGTCAACCTTGACAGGATCGACCTTGCCTCGCTCGACGAGGATGGCCGGGCCCGGCTCCGCAATGAAGTGGTCGGCTTCGTGTTCCAGAACTTTCAGCTCATGCCGACCTTGACGGCGCTGGAAAACGTCATGGTGCCGCTGGAGTTACGCGGGGAGCGGGGGGTGCGCGACCGGGCGGCGGGCTGGCTGGAGCGCGTCGGTCTGGGTAAACGGCTCGACCACTATCCGGTCCAGCTGTCCGGAGGCGAGCAGCAGCGGGTGGCGCTGGCACGTGCCTTCATCAACGAACCGAAGATCCTTTTTGCGGACGAACCGACCGGGAACCTCGACGGGGCGACCGGGGGCAGCGTGGAGGATCTGCTCTTTTCGCTGAATCGCGACACGGGTACGACGCTGGTTCTGGTCACTCACGATCGGGAGCTGGCCCGGCGTTGTGAGCAGGTTCTGCCGCTCGCCAACGGGCGGCTGGCGCGCAGCGAACCGGAAACCGAACTTGCGGCCCCCTGAGGCATGGCTTTGCTCACTCGGGAGCGGCTTCCGCTTCCATTTCATTGAACCCATAACCTGAACTGAAGGCCTGGCGGATTCCTGCCGGGTATTACCGGGCATTGTTCGCCCGGGATCCATCGTATCATGAATGACCAAGACGACAACGAGCGCTCCGACTTCCCGCTCAAGGATGAAACCTACCAGATCATCGGTTGTGCCATCGAGGTGCTCAATTCCCTGGGGCCGGGGTTTCCCGCCAAAGCGTATGAAAACGCCCTCGTGATCGAATTCGAGAGCCAGTCGCTGCCCTACCAGCAGGCCCCCAGCATCCCGCTGGTCTACAAGGACAACCAGATCGGCGAATTCCAGGTACCGCTCATCCTCTTCGACCAGGTCATCGTCGAACCCATGGTTGCCGACCGGGTGTCCACCCCCGAACGCGGCCAGATGCTCAACTACCTCAAGGCCTCCGGCCTGCCCGTCGGCCTTATCCTCAATTTCAAACGACCGCGCCTCTTCTGGGAGCGCGTCCTGCTCTAGGCCGGCGGACTGCCCGCCCCATGAAGCCGCCGTCCGTTTCATCCCGCGCCGGCCCGCGCCGGGGTTGGCTCTTCCGGATGGCCTGGCGCGATGCCCGCCGCTACCGGCGCCGCCTGCTGCTGTTCACCGGTTCGATCGTCTTCGGGATCACCGCGCTGGTCGCCATCCGCGGCTTTGGCGCCAACCTCGAAAGGACCATCGACGCCGAGGCACGCACGCTGCTGGGCGCCGATCTCGAAATCCGCAGCCGGCAACCGCTCAGCCCCGAAGTCGAGCGTCTGCTGGCCGGCCTCGATCCCGCCGAAGAGGCGCGCGAAATCCGTTTCGGCTCCATGGCGGTCTTCCCGGGCGTCGGCGAGGCCGGGTTCAGCCGACTGGTGACGGTGCGGGCGCTCCGGGGCGGCTTTCCCTGGTACGGGGCCATTGAAACCGCGCCCGCCGGTCTCCCCCTACCGCGGACCGCCGAGGCTGCCGGGACCGACCGGCCTGAGGCGCTGGTCGATGCCGGGCTGATGGCGCAAACCGGGCTGCAGCCGGGCGACCCGCTCCGGCTCGGCCAGGTCACCTACCGCGTCTCCGGCGCGGTCGAAAAGATTCCCGGGGAGGCGGCGGTGGCGGGCATTTTCTCGCCGCGCGTCCTCATTCCGATGGACACCGTCGAGGCGACCGGTCTGGTCCAATACGGCAGCCTGATCCGGTATTTCCGTTACTACCGCTTTCCGGGCGGCTTTACGGCGGAGCAGGAGCAGGTCCTGGCCGAGGCCCGGCCCGGGCTGCTGATCCCGCAGCGAATCGGCTACGATACGGTCGACGAGCGCAAGGAGGAAATCGGCCGCGTCCTGACCAACCTGTATGCCTTCCTCAACCTGGTCGGGTTTATCGCGCTGCTGCTCGGCGCGGTCGGCATCGGCGGGGCCGTCCAGATCTACCTCAAGGACAAGCAGGACAGTGTGGCGGTCCTGCGGTGTCTCGGTGCGACCGCTGCCGAGGCCTCCTGGATTTTTGTCATCCAGATCGCGGTGACCGGGCTGATCGGGGTGCTGGTCGGGGCCGCCCTCGGCCTGGCCATCCAGTTTATTGTGCCGGCGCTGCTGCAGCCCTTCCTGCCCGTCGAGGTGGTCATGGCGGTTCATGTGCCGAGCCTGCTGGTCAGCCTCGGCTTCGGCTGGGGCTTCACCCTGCTCGTGACCGCGCTGCCGCTGTTGCCGGTGCGGCGCATCTCCCCGCTGCGCGCCATCCGGTCGGCCTTCGAGTCCACGGGCGGCGGATCCGCCCGCCGGGATCCCTGGGTCTGGCTGGTGGTGGGCGCGCTCGCCGTCCTCATCCTCGGCTTCTGCCTGTCCGCCTTCGACCGGGCGGTCTACGGCCTGGCCTTTGCCGGAACGCTGGCCGGGGTCCTCGGCCTGCTGGCGCTGCTGGCCTGGCTGCTGCGCTGGGTGCTCCGCCGTCTGTCGATCCGGCGCCTGCCCTGGGTCTGGCGCCAGGGCCTGAGCAACCTGCACCGGCCGCAGAACCGGACCCTCTTCCTTGTTGTGACCCTCGGGATGGGCTGCTTCCTCATCTTCACCCTCGTGCTGGTCGAGCAGGGGCTGCTCCGCCAGGGAGCGCTCAGCGACCGCGGGGAACAGCCCAACCTGCTGTTCTTTGACATCCAGCCCGATCAACTCGATGGCGTGCTCGGTCTGGTCGAGGCGGCGGGCTATCCCATCCTGGCCCGGGCCCCCGTTGTCACGATGCGGCTCTCGTCCATCAACGATCGGTCGGTCCGCGCGCTGCGTGAGGACGGGTCGCTCGACATCGAGCGCTGGCCGCTGCTGCGCGAATACCGGTCCACCTACGCGGCCGAGCTGGCCCCGCACGAGGAAGTCACGGCCGGCACCTTCACCGGGCGGGTCGATCCCGAGACCACCGTTATCCCCGTCTCGGTGGAGGAAACCATCATCAAGGCGCTGAACCTCGAACTTGGCGACCGCCTCACCTGGGATGTCCAGGGCGTGCCGATGGAGACCGAGATCACCAGCATCCGGACCGTCGACTGGAACGAACTCCGGCCCAACTTTTTTGTGGTCTTTCCCGCCGGGGTGCTCGAACCCGCGCCCCGCTTCCACCTGGCGGCCACGCGCGTGCCGGACCGCACCGCGGTCGCCACGCTCCAGCAAAGCATCGTGACTGAGCACCCCAACGTGTCGGCGGTCGACCTCAACCTCATCCTCGACACGCTCGGGCGCATCCTCGACCGGGTCGCCTTTGTCCTGCGGTTCATGGCCTCCTTCACGCTGCTCACCGGCGTCATCGCGCTCTGCGGCACCATCGTCACCTCGCGCTACCAGCGGGTGCGCGAGAGTGTCCTGCTCCGGACACTGGGCGCCTCGGGCCGGCAGGTCCGCCGCATCATGAGTATCGAATATGCGCTCGTCGGCTTCCTCGGCGGGCTGACCGGGGTCCTGCTCGCCCAGATAGCGGCCGACGGCCTCGCCCGCTGGGTCTTCGAAATCGAGCCCGCCTATGCGCCGGGCTTTGCCGTCCTCGCCATCGCCCTCACCACCGGCCTCACCTGGCTGGCCGGCCTCGCCAACTCCCGCGGCATCGCCAGCCATCCCCCCCTCGCCGTCCTGCGCAACGAGGGCTGAGGAAAGCAACGGCTCTTTCACCCGGCTTGCTGGGGGGGGAACCACCAAGGGCACGAAGGGCTGGTTGTTCCGTCGGCGTGCCGCCCCTCGGCTGGCTCATGGTAGGAAACCAGCCGCTGCCCTACAGGTGCGCCATGCCTGTAGGGCCGGCGCTTGCGCCGCGCCGACTACAGGTGCGCCGCATGTAGGGCCGGCGCTTGCGCCGCGCCGACGGGAGATACGAGGCCGAAGCTGGTGAAAAGTCCGGGCCAGCTATACAAAGGACAGAGAAATCAGGCCCTGCCGGTCAGGCTTTTCGGCAATAGTCCCAGGCAAGGCCCAGGATAACACCCAGGCCGATGCCTGCCGCGACGCCGACTGCGATATTTCCCAGGGCGACCCCAAGCGCGACGCCAATGCCGACACCGATCGCGATCCCTTTACCGCGATTCCTCTTTTTTGGCTTTTGGTTCATCATCACTGCTTTCGGAAAGAGTGCCTGGGTTCAGGTCCGTCAGCAGGGCAGGGGAACCAGCGAGCGTCGCCGCGGGCGATGGTCTGCGTCGGGCGAAGCTTCAGCCATAAGCCGAATTGTCGCAAGGATGTCCCGGTCCACCCGGGCCGCCATGAACGGCAGGACTAGTGGGGCCAGGAGGGCATTGCTCGGCTCAAAAACCCACCACACTTCCACCCGACATGCCTTGTCCTGAGAAATCAGCCGCCAGCCACCAACCATGCTTTTGACCGGAAACGGAAAGTCCGGAGCCTCGGTCAGGAATCGAACCGTGTACTGCTTGCCCGGTTGAAAATCGGTGCAGGCCTCCGACCAGGTGTGTCCCGCGTAGTCCCTGCAGGTGCGGACTGCTCCGACCGGTCCCTTATCGGATGGGTCCGCCAACGCCGAATTTTTCAGAAAAGGCGCGTAAGTGGCAATATTGCCGAGATCCCCAACCTGCTGCCAGAGGGTTTCCGCCGATTGCGGCGTGTTTGCTGCCACGCAGTACCGCCAACGTCGCGGTCCCTCGCGAAACAGGTGTACCAGCCCGGCCATCTGGCAAGCGCCCATGACGGCGACGATGCCGGCAACCCCTGCGACCACCAGGCGTCCAGGCTCGCTCAGGACCTGGGGAAAGGCCAATAACAGGACCAGACTGGCCAGCACCCATATGCCATCCGCCGCACTGGCCAGCAGCGCACGCCAGGGACGCAACCGACGCCGGGTGACCTGATAGCCCAACTCCAGGGCAAATCCAATCAGCCCCAGCCCCAGGAGCCTCAACCATGCACCTGCGGATATGCCCAGCCATTCCGCCAGCAGATGCGGAACCGCCAGCAGCAGCAGGCCCGTGGCCGCCGAAAACAGCGCGTTGCCGGTCAGAGCGGTCCGCAACCAGGCCTGGCGCGCGCCCTCCCGTTTCCCGTTTGCTTTGTCATTCATTGTCAACAAACTTGACGCCATGAAGCAGAACGTCAAGCGGATTGACAATAAAGGGGCCGACTTGAATCTTTATCAGTTGCTGGAGCGGGGCTTTCGCTCGCTGGAGTCGGCGCTGGTTGCGGCCCTGGTGGAAGAAACGGGTTACCGCATCAGTCCGGCGGATCTGCGGCTGCTGGCCAACCTCGATTGTGGGAGGACCTATGCGTCGGAACTGGCCCGTCGCCTGGGGGTGAGCCGTCAGGCGATCAACCAGTTGCTGCGCAACCTGCTTGAGCAGGACCTGGTTCGCCTGGAAACGGTCCCGAACCGGCGGACCACCAAATGGATCGTGATTACCGACGCGGGGGCCGCACTGATCAACCGGGCCCTGCATTGGCTGGACGAATGGGAAAGTCTTCTCGGCGCGACCCTGGGTGCGGATGCCCGGGATGGCCTCCGCCGCAGCCTGGCCTGGATGACCGATGGCCGGGAAGCCCCCAGGTAGCTGGATCGATTGGCTGCTGCGGCTGAGTTTTTTTCTCGGCTTTTCGGTATTGAAACCACGACGGTCACGAAGGACCCGAAGGGTTGAGTGGTTCAGTCGAACGCCGGTCTCCGGGGGCAGCCATTCGGGTCAGACGTGAATGGCACTAACTTAAGCCCTTTAATAAAATGCTGTAGCCCCCTTTGGGCGAAAATCACGACGGAAGCTGTTTTGAGTGCGGCGTATCTTTCGCCGCTTTTAATAGGCGGGTCTCCCAGCCGTCGTTCCGCTCCGGGAACTGTGGCGGGCAGGCTGACACGCCGAAGCATTGAATATCAGCTATTTCCACGACCAGGGATAGCCTCAATCATACTCAAAGTCACGTTTTTGCCCCTTAAGTTAGCGCCAAACGGTTCAGCCGTAGATTTCGAGCATCGCCTTATCGCCGTTACTTTTTTCCGCCTGGCCGAGCGCGTGCGCGAAGGCCGCGCCGTGAGCCGACAGCTGAGAGCCAACGCCCCCGACCCGTTCCGGCTTGTATCCGCCGATTCGGCAGGGCAGGGTGCCCTCAGGATTCATCCGTTAGGCTCATGCAACCCAACCCAATCGCACGCACCGGCTTCAGCTACCTGACGACCGTCCCGGGCGTTAACGTCGACGAGACAGACATCGAGGCAGCCCCCTTCATCCGGCTCCGCTCCGGTGGAGCTACGCCGGACAGGCAGGGAAAACCCTACGACGAAGACCTGCAGGCGCACGTCTTTCCCTACCGGAACTATTCAAGCGCCCTGGGCCGCTGGACCAGCGCCGACCCGCTCGGCTTCCCCGACGGCCCCAACCGGCATTTCTATGCGCCCGTGCCCACAGTGGGGCTGGATCCGTTGGGGTTGGATGTTTATTTGACATCGCATAGTGTCGCATCGTCTTCGAGTGGCGGAAGTTCTGGTGCTCCTACAGGAGGCCCCGGTTTTCAACATTCGAGCATTTTCGGGCAACCAGACAATCCATCGCAAGTTTCCAATATGCCTCCGCCCACTTCCAGTGACCCCAGTGTAACTGTCGCAGCCGGGACGTATTCGTCGAGTGCTGGTCCTGAGGGAGGCAACCTTGCTGCAGATTTTAACCGGCCGACGGATATTGATATTACTGAACAAACCAATCACGGCGAAATTCTGCCGACTCCGGGAATGACGGACACGGAGTTCAATGAGGCGATTATAACGGCTACGGAAAACTATATGCAAAACACGACCAACAATCCGTTGGATTACGATGCAGGAGCCGGAACTCTACCCGGATCGATGGGAGATGGATATAATTCGAATTCGTTTATCGGGTCTCTTCTGAGGCATCTCGGAGCGCAACTACCAGCGGGCTTTGATTCGTCAATGTTTCCGGGTTGGGACGTCGATATTCCACCAGGAGAACTTTGAAATGAAGAAGACAGCTACGTTCTCACTAATTTTTTCGCTTTTGTGCTCCTGTTTGCTGGCGTTAGGGTACAGCCTAAAAAATAGCGTGGAAGCAGATTTGAAGGAGTATAACGAGAAAGTCTCTCAATTAGTGGAGGAAGGAATGATGTTCCGGGACGTTCAGAAGAGTATTTATGATGAATTTGGTCTGTTCTTTGGTGTAGTTGTAGGACAAAATGAAACAATTGGAGCAACAGTGGTACTAGAAAGAAGACCGACGGGAATTACCTCATCAATGATTTTTACCCTTCGCGTACGCCTAAATAAATTAGGGATGGTCGAAACGTTCGCCGTTTCAGCAAATGAGAGTCATCTATAGAGGAATCCCCGAAGGTTCACGCGGCACTTAAAAAGACGTACAAGGGACAGCCGAACGGGTCAAACGTAGAATATCAACCTAGTCTCAGGTACTGCAAAACGAAGAGTACAGCCAAACGGGTAAACGTAGATTTTTAACATCGTCGTACTGACCGGCCGGTTGGTTGACCGGACACGCGAAGTTCGGCTTGTAGGGAAGGCTGGTAAAGGATCCCCCGACCCGTTCCGGCTTGTATCCGCCGATTCGGGGGGGCAAGGTGGCCCTCAGGATTCTTCCGTTAGGCTTATGAAACCCAACCCCATCGCCACCGACGGCTTCGGTTTTTCCCGCAAGCAAGCCCCGGAACCGGTCTACGACTCCGGCGTGATTGAGCCGCCTGCCCGCCACAGCCTTGGCGACGGCGGGTGGGTCTGGGGAGACGGCTTCGGGGCCGGCGGCGCACCTCGCGGCGCGCAGGCCCTGCTCGCCCGGGGCGAGGCCACCTGGGCCAATGAACCCCACGTCTCCGGTGGAGTACCGGTCGTCGGCGGGGACACCGCCAAAGCCGATGAGGCCTTCTTCGTTATCGATTTCCTCGGTAATACCCTGCTCACCCTGCCAGGTGAGCCAGCCACTGAATTCGCCAAGGGCAAACGCGCCACCGCTGGCTTCAGCTACCTGACGACTGCGTTGGGCGTGAACGTCGATGAGGTATCGGACATTGAATCCGCGCGATTCATCCGACTCCGCTCCGGTGGAGCTACGCCGGACAGGCAGGGAAAACCCTACGACGCCGACCTGCAGGCCCACGTCTTCCCCTACCGGAACTACGCCACCGACCTTGGTCGCAGGACATCCGCCGACCCGCTCGGCTTCCCCGACGGCCCCAACCGGCATTTTTACGCACCCGTGCCTACCATGGGGCTGGATGCGCTGGGGTTGTACATTGAAAGAGTAACAGGAGTTTCCCAGACAGATTCTTTT
>JBNPEH010000032.1:0-47208 GCA_051117635.1 Opitutales bacterium
CGGTGGTGAGCTGTCGCCGCGCGACGGGCGGGGCATGGACCGTGCCGGGGGGGGTGGGCGGTGGTTGGGGGGGCGGGGGGGGGGGGGGGGGGCGCTGTGGGAAGGTGGGGGTCGGGGGGCCGTGGGTGACGCCGGCCCTCCGGGGGGGGTGGGGGGGTTGGGGGGGGGGGGGCGCTAGCTGAAGCGGCGCGATACGAGGGGCGCTTGCTGAAGCGGCGCGGTACGGGGGCGCTTGCTGAAGCGGCGCGGTACGGGTGGGCGAAGGCGCGGGTCAGCCGAGGCTGTTGACGGCCTCGACGACGGCTTGGGGGGTGATGCCGAGTTCGGTCATGACCTGATCGCCGGGGGCGCTCAGGCCGAAGCGCTCGATGGAGACCACCTTGCCGTCCATGCCGACGTATTTCCACCAGTGCTGGGCGACCGCGGCCTCGACCGCCACGCGCTTGCGGCAGCTGTCGGGCAGGACCTCGGCTTTGTAGGCGTCGTCCTGCTGCTCGAAGAGTTCGGCGCTTGGCATGGAGACCACGCGCACGCCGTCGCCGAGCTGCCTGGCGGCTTCGAGCGCGACCGACACCTCGCTGCCGCAGGACAGGAGGATGGCCTCCAGGTCACCGGACTCCTGCTTTGCGATGTAGGCACCTTTGAGGGTGCCGTTCCGCCGGGTTTCGACCGGAATGTCCTTGAGCACGGGCAGGTTCTGGCGCGAGAGCGACAGGCCGGTCGGGCCTTCTGTGCGGGCGAGGGCGGCGGCGACGGCGGCTGCGCTTTCCTCGGCGTCGGCCGGCTTGATCATGACCAGGCCGGGGATGGCCCGCATGGCGGCGATGATTTCGACCGGCTGGTGGGTCGGCCCATCCACCCCGACCCCGACCGAGTCGTGGGTCCAGTACCAGAGGCAGGGGATTTTGGAGAGCGCGGACAGGCGCACGCTGGGCCGCATGTAGTCTGCGAAGGTGAAAAAGGTGGCGCCGCTCGGGATGAACAGGCCGTCGTAGGCCATGCCGTTGACGATGGCACCCATGGCGTGCTCGCGGATGCCGAAGCGGATGTTGCGGCCCTTGCGGTTTTCGCGGGTAAAGTCGCCGTCGGCATCGTCCATGTAGTTCTTGGTGGAGCCGTGCAGGTCGGCGCTGCCGGAGACGATCAGCGGGTGTTCGTTGGCAAAGGCACCAAGCACCTTGCCGGCGGAGGCGCGGGTGGCGACCGCTTTTTCGGGGTCGAAGGCATCGACCGTCTTGAGCAGGTCCCCGGCGGACGGGCGCTTGCCGGCGAAGCCGTCTTCAAGGAGCGCGGCCTTGTCGGGGTTGGCCTGTTTCCAGGCATCGTACGTTTTGCACCAGTCCTGGTAGGCGGCCTTGCGGCGGTCCTTCAGCTCCTGGAAATAGGCACGGGTTTCGTCGGAGACGTAGAATGTCTCCTCGGGCAGGCCGAGGTTCTTGCGGGCGTCGTCGGCAAACTTGGCCCCGCTTTCGCCGTGGGCCTTCCAGGTGCCGGCGACCTCCGGGATACCGCGCCCGATTTCGGTTTTGGCGATGATCAGCTTCGGCTTGCCGTTGTTGTTGGCGTAGGCCTGTTCGTAAGCCCCGAGGAAAGCCTCCATGTCATGGCCGTCGATGGACACGACATCCCAGCCAAGGCTGCGGAAGCGGAGCGCGGTGTCGTCGCTCTGGGTTTCCTCGGCCTGGGCATCGAGCGTGACGTCGTTGGCGTCGTAGATGAGGACCAGGTTGTCGAGGCCCTGGTGCCCGGCAAAGGCCACCGCCTCCTGCGCGACGCCCTCCTGCATGCAGCCGTCACCGGCCAGACAGACGACCTTGCTGTCGAAGATGGTGTGGTCGCCGGTGTTAAAATGGGCGCGGGCCATCTGCCCGGAAACGGCCATGCCGACCGCGTTGCCGACCCCCTGACCGAGCGGACCGGTGGTCGCCTCGACCCCGTCGGTATCGCCGAACTCGGGGTGGCCGGGGGTGATGGAGTGCAGTTGCCGGAAACCGGCGAGGTCATCCTTGGAAATATTGAACCCGGCCAGATGCAGCCAGCCGTAAAGAAACATGGAGCCGTGTCCGGCGGACAGCACGAAGCGGTCGCGGTTGATCCAGCGCGATTCCTCCGGATTCACCTTCAGCGCGTGGCCAAAGAGGACGGCGCCCATTTCGGCGGCCCCCAGGGGCAGCCCCAGGTGACCGGCGTTACCGGCTGCCACGACTCCGTCGATGGCAATGCCGCGTGCTTCGGTGGCGGCGCGCGCCAGAACGTCTTTTTTCAAAGCCATAGGCTGTGTATCAAAGGTACGCAGACGAAAGATTTCCAGTGTTTTGAGAAAAAACCCGGGGTAATGGCCCCTGTCACGAGTCTGGTGAGAAATTCGGGCCAGCCGTTTTCTCCCTGCTTGCGCCGGGCCGCGGCCGGATTTTCTGTTGAGGGCATGACTGCCGGCAATCATCAGGCTCTGGAAGAGGGTACCCGCCTGGCCCTCGATTTCACTAAATTGGCTAAAGTTGCTTCATGTGGCGAAGCTTTGGTCCCGGCGATTGCCCAGAACGCTGAAACCGGAGAGGTGCTGATCGTCGGTTATGCCAATCAGCGCGCGCTCGACACCGCCCGGCAAACCGGTTTGGCCACCTTCTGGAGCACCTCCCGGAACGAACTCTGGATCAAGGGAAAGACCAGTGGGGATACCCTCAAGCTGACCGAGATACGGGTGAATTGTGAGCAGAATTCCATCCTCTACCGGGTGGTGCCGCAGGGCAAAGGCGCCTGCCACACCCGGAACGCCCACGGGATTCCCCGGGCGGGTTGCTACTACCGTCGCCTGACCCCGGAGGGTGCGCTGGAGCCGGTGCCGGGGCTTTACTGACGCTTGTCCGAGGCGGCAATCTGTACCTATTAATCGGTGCAGCGGGGTAGGGCCGAGGGCCCTAATGTTACAATTTGCCGGTTGGTGCAGCAAAGCGTTGCGAAAACGACGCGTTAACGTCACCTTTATGTAACAATAAGGAAGCTGATCATACGTGCTTCCGAGAAACCCCAAACCCCCAAAACCCCATGACTCTTCGCTCCGCTTACCCCGTGGCCGGCGCGATCGGTCTGCTCCTCCTGTTCACCTGTGGCTGCACGGAAGGCTTCCGGATCGCCCGGATCAGCCCGCTTCCGCAGCAGGACCAAATCGTCCAGGCGCAGACCGGTCTCCTCGGCAACACTGCATCCGACCTCTCTCTCTACTTCTCCATCCGCCCCCATGAGACCTACCGCCGGGTGGCGGCCGTATCCTATGCGGTGGTGAATCACGGCGACGAAACGGTCCCTTTTGGCCCTCAAAGCCTGAGTGTCCAAACTGATCAGGGCCACATCCTCGACATCCTGACGCCGGGCCGGGTGGAGGAGATGGTACAGGATCGATTCGCGGGCTACGCCTCGATTGAAATCGCACGCCTGGCCAGCGAATACCATGTCAGGAATCGGCTGCCGGATCTGGCCGAGCCGGGTCGGATGGCCGACGGCCGAACATTGCGTGGGCAAACGGCCTTGCCTCAGGAACGGATTCCGGAGGCTGTTCGCGACCAGATCCACCGGAATTACCGGCGGCTCGCGCACACCGAATCCGCAACTATTCTGGCCAACTACCTGTTGCGTCAATCGCTGGCCCCCGGCCAGAGACAGGAAGGGCAGTTTTTCGTGAAACTGCCCTATGGTTTCAGCGGGCAACTGGCGTTGGTTGCCTTTCCGGAAACGGATGCCGCCGCTTATGCCTTCCTTGTGGAGTAGGGCGGTGGCCGGCCTCAGTCAGTTGTTCGAATCCTCATCCCCTTCCGGGCCCTCTTGCTGAAAGTCCTTCAGGATTTGCAGCGCCTTCATGTCCTTCTGAATCTGCTGTTCGAAGGTGGTGAACCGTTTCGAGAGTGAGGCCTCCCGCAGCAGCCGCTGTTTCTGGACGGTTTCCTCGAGGAGCGCATAGGCAGCCAGGTCGAGAAAAGCTTCGGGATCGGAAATCCGTCGCAGAAACTTAAGCACGTCCTCGGGCACTCGGCCGCCCAGCGTCTGCTTTTGGCGGAACAAATCCATGAGTTGGAGGCGACGGTTTTTGAAGGAGCCTTCCGTCTCGTCCCGCTCGGTCTGGATCGGCGTCACCTTGATGGTCCGGTAAGGATCCTCCTGGATAATCCCGTCGACGGTGACGCGAGCCAGACCCTGCAGGATGAGGTTTGAGGTCCCGTCATCGTTCTTATGGCTGGCCCGGATCATGCCGATGGCGCCGGCCCGGCAGGGAGGCTCGAATTGATCCGGATCGCGGGCTGCTTCGACATCCAGAGCCACCACGGCAAACAACCGGTGGGAGCTGAGCACGTCAGCCAGCATTTTGCGGTAGCGATCCTCGAAAATATACAAAGGCAGCATCGCCTGGGGAAACAGGACGGTACTGGGTAACGTCATCACGGGGACAACGTGCGGGATCGACAACTCCATGCCTCAACAAGGAGCCCGCTTAACCATTGGGCGCAATGAATGCGTCCAGTTTTCCGGGTCAGGCCCAGGCTCGTGGATGGAGCAAATGCCGTTCGGGCTGGTCGGTTTCGGCGACGTAAACGGCGAGCCGGAACCAGGCCAGGCGGTCCTGCGGCAGATCGGGCTTTTGGCCTCGGGCTTCTTCCCAGAGCACTTCAGGACTCCGCCCCCTGAGTTCATAGATTTCCCGGATGCCGATATCGATCAGGTCACGGGCCACAGCCACTTTCATGCCCGGGATCCGCATCAGGCCGCTGTTCAAGGCTTCGGTGTCGGTCTTTTTTCTTTTCCGCTGGGTCGATTCGTCCATGGCTTCTGTTATGGATAGCTTGTGGGGTGGAGAAAGTGAGGAACCGGGGGGAAACGGTTGCCGTGTCATTGGCGTGCCCCGCGTGTCCCAGGTGTGACACAGGTGTGCCAGCCTGGCTGGGTTTTGGGTCCGCTAAAGCCCTCCAGCGCATCCGTATTAAGATGCATAAAATCCATAAACAATTTGTGTTCAGGTAATTAAGAATTCAATGAAGGGCTTGGCACTGATGCTGCCTGTTGAATGGCGTGAGTAAAATAATTGGTATCGACTTAGGCACAACGAATTCCTGCATGGCCGTCATGGAAGGTGGCGAACCGGTCGTGATCCCGAATTCCGAAGGGGCGCGCACGACACCGTCCGTGGTTGCATTCAGCAAATCCGGCGAACGACTGGTGGGACAGGCTGCCAAGCGCCAGGCGGTCACCAACCCGCAAAATACCATTTTTTCGGCCAAGCGCCTGATCGGACGCAAACAGGCCGAGGTCCAGGAAGAGGCGCGAAGCCTGCCCTACAGCGTGGTGAAGGGCAAAAACGACGATGCCTACATTGAATGTCAGGTGGGCGACAAGACCGAGCAGTTCGCACCCGAACAGATTTCGGCAATGGTCCTGTCCAAACTCAAGGCGGACGCCGAAGCCTATCTGGGCGAACCGGTCAAACAGGCCGTGATTACCGTCCCGGCCTACTTTAATGATTCTCAGCGTCAGGCCACCAAAGACGCCGGGTCCATCGCGGGTCTCGAAGTCCTGCGGATCATCAACGAGCCGACCGCCGCCTCGCTGGCCTACGGGCTGGAAAAGAAGGGCGAACGGACCATTGCCGTCTATGACCTCGGCGGTGGCACGTTCGATGTCTCCATCCTCGAAATCTCCGAAGGGGTTTTCGAGGTCAAGGCGACCAACGGGGACACCCATCTCGGTGGCGACAACTGGGATTCGGCCATCATGGAGTGGCTGATTCAGGAATTTAAAAAGGACAGCGGCATCGATCTCGGTAACGACAAGATGGCTTTGCAACGTCTCAAGGAAGAGGCGGAAAAGGCCAAGATCGCGCTGTCCTCCACCCAGTCCGTCGACATCAATCTGCCCTTCATCACGGCCGATGCCACGGGTCCCAAGCACCTCAACCTCACGCTTTCCCGGGCCAAGCTGGAGCAGATCACCGAATCGCTTTTCAACCGAACCAAGGAGCCCTTCAAGAAGTGCATGGAGGATGCCGGGCTCAGTGCGGGCGACCTCCACGACCTGATTCTGGTCGGCGGCATGACGCGCTCCCCCCGTGTTTCAGAGATTGCTCGCGAGTTGACCGGCAAAGATCCCCACAAGGGGGTGAATCCCGATGAGGTGGTGGCTATCGGTGCCGCCATTCAGGGTGCCGTTCTGTCCGGCGACGACAAGTTCAACGATGTTCTGCTGCTGGACGTGACGCCACTGACCCTCGGCATCGAAACCGCCGGCGAGGTCATGACGCCGATGATCGAGCGCAACACCACCATCCCGACCAAGAAATCGCAGGTGTTCTCGACTTATCAGGACAACCAGACCGCTGTGGACATCAAGGTCCTGCAGGGTGAGCGGCCGATGTCCAAGGACAACAAGTTGCTGGGTAATTTCCGCCTCGAAGGTATTGAGCCCGCCCCGCGCGGCACCCCCCAGATCGAGGTGACCTTCGACCTGGACCACAACGGTATCCTTTCGGTCACCGCCAAGGACAAGGGCACCGGCAAGGACCAGAAGATCACCATCACCAATTCCTCCGGTCTGGATAAGGACGAAGTGGAGCGACTCAAACAAGAGGCCGAGCTTCACGCCGAGGAAGACAAAAAGATGAAGGAACGGATCGAGGCCCGCAACCAGCTCGATAATACCGTCTACCAGATCGAAAAGCAGATGGCCGATCTCGGCGACAACCTGCCTGACGATATCAAGAGCCAGGTGACCGGACCGGTCGACGAGGCGAAAAAAGTACTCGAAAACAAGGAAGCCTCGGCCGAAGAGCTGAAGGCCGCCAGCGACAAACTGGTCCAGGCCGCTCAATCCCTTGCCCAGGCTGCCGGTGCCGCCGCCGGTGGCGGACAGGACGGTCCCCAACCCGAAGCCGGTCCCGATACCGAAGGCGGTCAGGCCAAACAGGCTGAAGCCGATGTCGAAGATGCAGACTTCGAGGTTGTGGACGACGACGATGAGAAGAAATAACTTTAGGCAAGGCGCTGTCACCTGCGGGTGAGAGCGCTTTTCCCCATGCATCCATTATCTTAACCATCCACTCTATCATCACCCACCTATGAGTAAAAAAGTGAATATCAAACCCCTCGGTGACCGTGTACTGGTCGCTCAAATCGAGGAAGACGAACAAGTCCGCGGCGGAATCATCATTCCCGATTCCGCCAAGGAAAAATCCCAGGAGGCCGAAGTGATCGCACTCGGTACCGGTAAAAAGGACGAATCCGGCAAAGCCCTTCCCTTCGAGGTCAAGGTCGGCGACAAAGTCCTGATCAGCCAGTACGGCGGATCCAAGGTCAAGTACGGTGACGACGAGTACACCGTCCTCCGGGAAGACGACATCATCGCTATCCTCGGCTGAGGGCGTTTCTGACTCTCCGCTTTAAACCCAAGAACAGAATCCATTATGGCTAAACAAATTCTCTTCGACGAATCCGCCCGGAAGAAAATCCTTTCCGGCGTTTCCCAACTCTCCAAGGCCGTCAAGGTGACGCTCGGTCCCAAGGGTCGCAACGTATTGATCGACAAAAAGTTCGGCAGCCCAACCGTGACCAAGGACGGTGTGACGGTGGCCAAGGAAATCGAGCTTGAGGACCCCTACGAAAACATGGGGGCCCAAATGGTGCGCGAAGTCGCTTCCAAGACCTCCGACGCCGCCGGCGACGGGACCACGACGGGCACCGTTCTGGCCGAGTCCATTTTCCGCGAAGGCCTCAAAAACGTGGCTGCCGGTGCCAACCCCGTTTACCTGAAGCGCGGCATCGACAAGGCGGTCGAAGCCGGTGTGGCTCAGCTCGCCAAGGCCTCCAAAAAGGTCAGCGACCGTGAGGAGGTTCGCCAGGTCGCGACCGTCTCCGCCAACTGGGACATCGAAATCGGTGAGATCATCGCCGAGGCCATGGACAAGGTCGGCAAGGACGGCACCATCACCGTCGAGGAAGCCAAGTCGATCGAAACCACGCTCGATGTGGTCGAGGGCATGCAGTTCGACAAGGGCTACCTCAGCCCCTACTTCGTGACCAACAGCGAATCCATGGAGACCGTCCTCGAGGATGCCTACATCCTCATCCACGAGAAGAAGATCTCCAACCTGAACGACCTCCTGCCGCTGCTGCAGAACGTCGCCAAATCCGGCAAGCCTTTCCTCATCATCGCCGAGGACGTCGAAGGCGAAGCCCTCGCCGCCCTGGTGGTCAACAAACTGCGCGGCACGCTGAACGTCGCCGCCGTCAAGGCGCCCGGCTTCGGCGAGCGCCGCAAGGCCATGCTCGAAGACATCGCCGTCCTGACCGGCGGTCGCTGCCTGACCGAAGACCTCGGCATCAAGCTCGAAAACGTGCAGCTCAGTGATCTGGGCCGTGCCAAGCGCATCACCATCGACAAGGAAAACACGACCATCGTCGAGGGTGCCGGCAAGGCTTCCGACATCCAGGGACGCGTGAAGCAGATCCGTCGTCAGATCGAGGAAACCACCTCGGACTACGACCGCGAAAAACTGCAGGAACGCCTGGCCAAGCTGGCCGGCGGCGTGGCCGTCATCAATGTCGGCGCCGCGACCGAGCCTGAAATGAAGGAAAAGAAGGCTCGCGTGGAGGACGCCCTGCACGCCACCCGCGCCGCGGTGGAAGAAGGTATCCTTCCCGGCGGCGGCGTCGCCCTGCTGCGTATCGCCAAGGCCATCGAGACGGCCGTCTCCGAACTGGAAGGCGATGAAGCCATCGGTGCTGCCATCGTCCGCCGGTCGATCGAAGCCCCGCTGCGCCAGCTCTGCATCAACGCCGGGGTGGAAGGCTCGCTGGTGGTGGCCGAGGTCCTCAAGGCCAAGGGCAACAACGGCTACAACGTGGCCACCGGTGCGTACGAAGACCTGGTCAAGGCCGGCGTTGTGGATCCCACCAAGGTGACCCGCAGTGCCCTCCAGAATGCCGCGTCCGTCGCCGGTCTGCTGCTGACGACCGAAGCCATGATCACCGACCTGCCCGAAGAAAAGTCCGAAGCTCCCGCCGGTGGCGGTGACATGGGCGGCATGGGCGGCATGGGTGGCATGGGCGGCATGGGCGGCATGATGTAACCCGGCCGCAGGCCAGAGGAGTCATCTTTCCCATCCCTCCTCCCAATCCGAGTCCTCCGGCGTCCGCGCCGGGGGGCTTTTTTTGTGGAGTGGTGGAGTGGTGGAGTGGTGAAGTGGTGGAGTGGCCCCTCCTCCGTACCGCTGGCAGAACTACGGCGGGCAGGCGAAGGGCCGAGTGAAATCCTTATGTGGCCGCGCCTTCAGGCGTGGGGCTGCTTTCTGGAGGGATCACCGGGGATGTCGAACCAGTCGAGGGCGCGCTGGATGGCGGTGTCCCAGTAGCCCCAGCTGTGATCACCGGGTCCTTCCTCGTAGGTGAACGGCAGGTCGAGCCCGCTGACATGATCGCGGAAGTTCAGGTTATCCTGATGGAGAAAGTCCTCCGTCCCGCACCACGCGTAAAGGCGGGGCCTGGGGTCTTTTTTCGGGCGGGCAGCCACCCGGTCGGCCAGGTGGAAGAGGTTGTAGGCCCGGGGATCAACCCGCTCGCTCAATTGATCGAGCATGGCAAGCAGCGGGGGTTTCTCCGGTTGACCGCCGGCCTGCCAGTCGGCTCGCAGCCGCTGGCGGCGAAAGGTCAGATCGAGGGCACCGCCTAAACTGGCGGCCGCAGCGTAGCGCCCAGGATGGGTAAGCGCCTGCAGAAACGCGCCGTACCCTCCCATCGAGAGACCGGCCACAAAGGTGTCCTCCCGTTTCTCCGACAGGGGAAACCAGCTCCGGACGCGTTCGGGCACTTCTTCCCGACAGTAGGTGCCGTAGCGCAGCCCGAGGGTTTCATCGAGGTAGAAGCTGCGGTTGACGCCAGGCATGACGACGGCAATCCCGTGTTCGTCGGCATACCGCTCGATGGACGTCCGCCGCAACCAGGTCGTTTCGTTGTCGCTCAGGCCGTGAAGGAGAAAAAGCACCGGGTGGGGCGCTTTTCCCGCCTGCGGCAGGATGACAGGAACCTCGGTGTCCAGTTCAAGGACCCGGCTTTTAAACTGACAATAAAACAGCGGCATGCCCGCTTTGTCGGTCGATCCGAGGCGAGTGGCAAAACCTTTAGGCCTGTTGCCGGACCGGGGTGAGTTTGCTCTCGAGGGTGTCGATCAGGGATTCCAAATTCGGAATGGCCTGAAAATCGGCGGCCGAGATCAGGATCTCCGGGGGATCGTCGCCGCTCTTCCCGAGAATGGCCGGCAACGCCAGATCCCACTCGGGAAAGGAATGCCTGAACTGGTCCCGATGATAAAAATGTATGGTTTCCGGTCGGGATTCCAGGAAAGTCTTCCACGGTAACAGCATCCCCGTCGTTCCACAGGTGAAGTAGCAGAAGCGACATTCGTATGTCTTGGGCGAAAGCACCTTGTGGATCGTGTCGGTGATGGCGTTGAAGAAGCCCTCATCCGCGTTGTAGACGAGTATCAGGGTGTCGGGGCAGGCGTCTCTCATAAAAGTAGGGAGATCCTGCCGCCGCCCGTCATTCCCCGAAAAAAAGACCCCCCGCCCAGGGCGGAGGGTCTCGAAAAGGAAGGAATCGGGGGCGGCCCGAATCAGGCTTCCGGCTTGGTCTTTTTCAGGCCGATGACGGGGTCCCCCTCTTTCCACTCACCGCGTTTGCGCAGCAGATCCACGCGCTCGAAACGCTTCAGGACGGTCTGCTTTTTTTTGCCCGCGGTATCGCCGGCTTTAAAACTGTTGTGCTGGGACATGGCTGAAAGGGATTGGGTGAAAAGAAGGGAAGTTGCCGGTCCGGCCGGTCGCGTGCAAGGCAAAATCGGTCGATTCGAGCACTGGCCGGGCATCGTTCAGGGTCGGGTCTGCTCAATGGCCCACGCGAGGTAATCCGGGTGAACCCGTTCGGCCGGAACCGCCAACCATTGGGGCGTCTCGTAAGGATGGTTTTGGTGCAGCCAGGTCTCCAGGGCCTCGGCCCGGTCTTCCGGGAATTTCGTCCAGATGCGGATTTCCCGGTCTGCTTCCGCTTTCCCCTTCCAGACGTAATGGCTGGTGACCGGCGCATCGATCTGGACACAAGCGGCCAGCCGGGACCGGACCAGACCGTCGGCCAGCCTGTCGGCCTGTTCCGGGGTTTCGACCGTTGTCCAGCCCACCAGCAGCCGGGGGCCGTCCGTTTTTGTCATTGCCATACCCACTAGCGAGGCTCACTTTCCTTCCTTTTTCAACCCGCTATGCGAGACGACTACCTAAGAGCCGCCCAGGAAGTGATCCCGGACCCGAACATCCTGATCAACGTGGTTTCCCGCCGTGTGAAGCAGCTCAAATTCGGTAACAAGCCGCTGGTCGAGTCGCTGGAAAAACTTTCGCCTGAAGATATCGCCCTGCGCGAGGTCATCGAAGGCAAGATTACCTATCAGCTCTTCCAGGAAGAGGAAGAAGCTGAACAGGTCTGACGGCTTCGGCCCACCCCCGCCGGTTACCCGGCACCGTTCAACGGCGCGGCCCGCGCCCCCGCCATGAGTGCGAAGAAGAAAAAGGGCGCCCTCCCCGGCGAGGTGCGCAATACCAAGCTGCATTTCAAGTACGCCGTCGAGGAGAAGATCGAGGCCGGCATCGTGTTGCAGGGCACCGAAGTGAAGGCTATCCGGGCAGGCGATGCGCAGATAACCGAAGCCTTTGCCCGGATCAATCAGGGCGAGGTGTTTCTCTATAACGCGCACATCCAGGAGTACGTGTTCGGCAATACGCAGAATCATAAGCCGACCCGTCCGCGTAAACTCCTGCTTCACCGCAAGGAAATCGATCGCGTCCGGGGAGCGCTGGAAGCCGGCGGCAAGACCCTGGTCCCTTCCCGGCTCTACCTGAAAAACGGCCTGGTGAAGGTCGAGTTGGCGCTCTGCAAGGGCAAGAAACTCCATGACAAGCGCGACTCCATGAAGAAAAAACTGCAGTTGCGCGAAGCTGAACGGGCCATGAAAGCCTACGCCCGCTGAGCCGTCCCCAACGTCCTCCATCTCATGCCCGAGTCGTTTCCCGTCACTGCGCAAATTCCGGCCAGCACCTCCAACCTGGGCCCCGGTTTCGACGCGCTCGGCCTGGCGGTGTCGCTGTACAACTTCGTCGGGTTGCGACCGGTCGACGGCGAAGACGGGACCCTGCAACGGGCTTCTTCCAGACTGCCAGCCCGGACCCTCAAGATGGCGGAGGCAGCCGCCCGCCTCTTTGGTGAGGCCATCGACCGTCCCGTCCCCGCGGTCGCCTTCGATATCTGGGGCGAGGTACCGATGGCGCGCGGCCTCGGTTCCAGTGCGACGGTCCGGGCCGGCCTGCTTGCCGGGCTCAACCGCCTGGCCGGCGAGCCCCTCGATCAGGAGGCGCTGATCGGCCTGTCTTCCCGGCTGGACAATGCCCCGGACAACAGCGCGGCCAGCATCCGCGGAGGTTTTGTCGTGGCGCGCGCGGATCCCCGAAGCGGGCGGTACCTGTGGAGCGAACGGTTCACGGTGGGGGACCATCTGTCCTTCGTGGCTGTGTCGCCCGACATTCTGGTGCATACCACCAAAGCCCGGCGCGTCCTGCCAAAGCGCATGCCGCACAAGGATGCCACGCGCAGCCTGAACAGCCTGGCTGCGCTGGTGGCGGTCTTCGCCTCCGGGCATTATGAGCGCCTGGAGAATGTGGTCACCGATTTTATCCACCAGCCCTATCGGGAGAAACTGGCGCCCTTTACGCCCGAGGCGATCCGGGCAGGTCGTGAGGCGGGCGCCTATTGCGGCTGGCTGAGCGGGAGTGGTTCGACCGTCATGTGTGTCAGTAAACAGGAGCGTGCCCGGGCCGTCGGCGATGCCATGCAGTCCGTCTTCAAGGTCAACGGCATGGGCAACCGGCTCTTCCGGTTGGAGGCCGACAACGCCGGGCTGCAGGTCATCGACCGCCGCTGACCGGCGAGGAGGGACGACGCTCGTGCTTCACATTGTCCTGTTCCAGCCGGAGATCCCGCAGAATACGGGGAATATCGGGCGCCTTTGCGCCTACACGGGCAGCCGGCTGCACCTCATTCATCCCCTCGGCTTCACCATCTCCGACCGGCACCTCAAGCGGTCCGGTATGGATTACTGGGAGCGTCTCGATGTTCATCACCACGCCGACTGGCAGGCGTTCCAGGCAAGCCCCCTTGCTCCGCCGGGGCGGCTCTGGCTGCTCAGTACCCGCGGTACCGCCACGATCTGGGAAACGTTTTTTTCCGACGGCGACGGCCTCGTCTTCGGCAATGAAGGCCAGGGCGCCCCCGACTGGCTCCATGAGGCGTTGAGGGACACGCGCATCATGATACCACGCTTCGCCGAGGGGCTGCGCAGCCTGAACCTGGCCACCGCTGTCGGGGTAAGCACCTACGAGGCGCTGCGGCAGATTCGAGGTTGAGGGATCCGGGTGAAACTTTTCGCCAACGGCGCTGTTTAACTTACGGTATCATGCAACCCCGTCTGCGTCTCCTTCTCCTGTCCCTCATCATCGGCCTTTTGGCCGTGTTCACGGGTTGTACGACGACCCGGGGTAGTGAGCCGATGGACAGGTCGCGCGTCGGCGTGGCACGCGAGGTCCGGACCGGAACGGTTACGGATGTCCGCATCGTCACCATCGAGGGTTCGCAAAGTGGCGTGGGTGCGGTGGCCGGTGGGGCTGCCGGTGCGGCCGTGGCCTCGAAAAATATCGGCAGCGGTTCGGGCAAAATCCTGTCCGGCATCGCCGGCGGGGTGCTCGGCGCCGTGGCCGGCAACCAGACCGAGAAGGCGATCACGCAGGAAGAGGGTCAGGCGATCACCGTCCGGCTGGATAACGGACGCACCGTCGAGATCGTGCAGCCGCTCCGTGAGGCCTACATTGTCGAAGGCGAACGGGTGACTGTCTCCGGTGGTCGGGTGCGGCCTGCTCCCGGCAGCCCGGACCCGCAGGCCGGCACTGATTCGACCTTTCCCCGCAGCGGCGTCATTGAGCGGAACTGAGGACCGTTTCAGGTTTTGAGTTTGGGGTAGGTCCTTGCCTCGCGGCCGCCGGGGACGGCGGCCCTCCCGTAGGTGATACCTTTCCCCGGGAGGGCCGCCGTCCCCGGCGGCCGTCCGTCCTGAGACTTTACCCGGTTCCCGGTCAGGCAATGCCACCTTGTGGTGCCTCCTTGATGTGGACATCCCGCTGAGGGTAGGGGATTTCGATGCCGGCTTCCTTCAGGCTGTCCCAGATGAGGAAATTCAGCTCCGAAATGAAAGCGCGCGGACGCTTGTTCATCGTTTCGGTAAAGACCCAGAGTTCGAAATCCAGGGATGATTCGCCGAAGGCCAGGAACTTGCCGGAGGGCGGCGGATCGCTGAGCACGTGCGGCGATCGCTCGGCCGCGCGGATCAGGGCCTTTTCCACGTCCCGGACATCGGATTTGTAGTGGACGCCGACCGGAATCCGGAAGCGCACCTTTTCGTCGTTGTGGCTCCAGTTGATCACGCGCTCCGAAATGAACTGCGAGTTGGGCACGATGATCTCGATGTTGTCGTTGGTCCGGACGGTGGTGCTGCGGCCGCGAATCTGGACCACCTCACCGGTGACCTCCTCCATCTGGATGCGGTCACCGACCTTGATCGGGCGCTCGAAGAGCAGGATCAGCCCACTGACAAAGTTGTCGGCGATATTGCGCAGGCCGAAGCCGATCCCGATCGAGGCCGCGCCCAGGACGACCGACAGCGTGGTCAGATTAAACCCGACCAGCGCGATCGGCAGGATGATGGACAGGCCCAGGATCAGGAAGACGTAGCCGATCAGCGTCGCATAGGCGTTGGCGATACCCGCCCCGAGGCCGAAGCGCGGAAACACCCGTCGCGCCAGAAAGCGTTTCAGCCAGGCCTGAATCAGCAACACGATCAGGAGCAGCGCCAGCCCCGTCACGATGCTCGACAGCGAAAAGCTGACGTCACCGATCGTGAATTGGCGGGTCCAGAAGGCTGTATCCATTTTCCGGATAAAGACTGATTCCGTCTGAAGGGTCAACGGCGATAGGCGATTGGAGTCCGGGCATGGCCGGCCGGGCGTCAGGGCAGCAAGCTGTCCAGTTGCCCACGCACCTGGTTTCGGAAGGCATCCAGGATGCGATCCGTAAAGGGGATCAGGGCCTCCGGGGACGTGCCGCGAATCAGGGACGTCAGGTCGATCGCGTAGGCGGCGTGGGTCATGGCATCGGTGCCGTGCGACTCGAGGAACGTGGCATGAGCCCGGCGCCGACCTTCGACTGCCTCATCGTAGCGCTTGCCGCCGGCGATCTGGGAGGCGAACACGGCGTTGAGCCGTCGGGCGAAATCCGGGTGGCCCGACAGGTCCTGAACGACTTTCAGGTGGTCCGGCAGCCAATCCAGATCCCGCCAGACCTCACAACCGAGCAAGCGCCCCGGTCGTTCCTCCGCCGGCAGTCGGCGACAAGCCTCGATCACGGCCAGTAACACCCCGACATGGGTGGCGTGTTTATCGAAGGGGTTGTGGGTGTACACGGTTTCGGGGCGGGCCGCGCGGAGAAAGCCGTCCAACGTGTCGACCAGATCTTCGCGTGTCCGGGGCTGCTTGACCTGACTGCTGGGCAACCCCAACTGGGCGACAAAGCCGTATGTCCCCAGGTCCGCCGCCGCCTTCTGCTCCTGAGCGCGGACCGCCTGCATCGCCTGGTCCGAATAACCCCAAAACGGACCGGTGCGCGCACTGCCCGCGCCATGCGTGACGGTGATCCCGCCAAACCAGTGGTCGGGGCTGTCCCGGGCCGCGAGGATGCCGTCCAGCGCCATGAACTCGAGGTCATCGGCGTGCGCGCCGATTCCCAGATGAGTGGTGCGGGCGACCGCGGCCCCGGCATCCAGGCCGTCCGGTACGTGCAGGTCGCAGGGGGGCAGGGTCATTCGCTTTCCGGTGGAGCGGTCTGCAGGTCCACCCGTTTGTACTGTGTGTAGTGCAGGATGTTGGATGGCCAACCCGTGACATTGGGGGCGCGCAAGAACGTCCGGTTGTAAAAAAAGACGGGGATGATGGGCGCGGCCTGGATCAGGCGCTGTTCGGCCTCGCGATAGGCATCCATCCGCGCCTGCTCGGGCAGGGTGCCGTCCTGGCCGGTTGCGACCAGACGGTCATACACCGGATCGCTCCAGCCGGAGAAATTGTTGGTCGCCTCCGTCGTCCACAGCTCCAGGAAGGTGCCGGGATCGAGGTAGTCGCCGAACCAGCTGGCCCGCGCCAGTTGAAAGGCGCCGTTGCGTCGCGTGTCGAGGTACACCTTCCACTCCTGGTTTACCAGATCGATCCGGATGCCCAGCAGCTCCCCCCACATGGCCTGGACCGCCTCCGCGATGGCCCGATGCTGCTCGGAGGTGTTGAACAGCAATTCGACCGGCGGAAAGCCTTCTCCGCCCGGGTAGCCGGCCTCGGCCAGGAGGGCCTGGGCGGCCTCCACGTCGCGTCGGCGGACGGCGGGTGCCCGGTAGCCCGGCATGCCGGGCGGCACAAAGGTCCAGGCGGGCGGCTCCCCGCGGCGGCGGATATAGCGGGCGATGGCCTCCCGGTCGAGACTCAGGGCCAGAGCCCGCCGGACCCGCGGGTCGTCGAACGGCGGCTCCCGCGTATTGATCAGGAAATAGTAGGTGCCGAGGTCGGGGTCGCTTTGAAGCCATTCGGGATGGTTTTCCCGGTACCAGTCGAGACGGTCGAGCGGGACGTTGCTGGTCAGGTGCAGCTGGCCGGCGCGGAAGGCGCGCTCTTCGGTGCTGTTCTGCTCAATCGGGAAGAAACGGATACCCTCCAGGGCGACCTGGTCGGCGTCCCGGTAGGCCGGATTCTTCTCCACACTGACGCGGGCATTCACCTGCCAGTCGGTCAACCGGAACGGGCCGTTGCCCACATGGTTACCCGGGCGCACCCAGTCATTGGCGCGTGCCGTCACCGCGCCGTGGGCGGTGATCGCGTGCTCGGGTACCGGATAGGTGGCGGGGTGCGCGAGCAGGGTGAGAAAATAAGGAATGGGCTGTTCCAGCGTCACCACCAGCCGGTCCGGCGCCGGGACATCGATCCCGACGGTCGAGAAGGCGTCCGTTTCCCCGCGGTGGTAGGCTTCGGCTCCCCGGACCGGATACAACTGGCTGGCGTAGTCCGCCCCGAGGGCCGGGCTCAGCAGGCGCCGCCAGCTGAAGCGGAAGGCCTCGGCGGTCAGCGGTGTACCGTCCGACCAGGTCAGGTCCGGCCGCAGGTAAAAGGTCCAGGTTCGGCCGTCGGGTGAAATGGTCCAGCGCTCAGCCACGCCACCCCGGGGTTCCAGAGTATCGGGGTCCAGGGTGATCAGGCCCTCGAACAGGGCCCAGTGGATGCGCATTTCCGGCAGCCCGGTGGTGATTTGCGGATCGAGGCTGCTGGGCTCCGCCTCGTTGCCGATGTGCAGGACTTTGGCGCCGGGTGGCAGGCTGTCCGCGGACTGCGGCTCCGGGGAGCAGCCGACCCAGACGAGTGCCAGCCCCAGCGTCAACGGGGGAAAACGGTGAAAAAGAAACATGCGGATCAGGTTCCTGAGGATTGGGCCGACCGGTGCCCGGGGCAACCGGTTCCTGCAATCGGCGCAGCCCTCAACCGGTCTCCGGGGTCAGCTGGAGATCGACTGTCATGTTGCTGGCGGTGGGGGCGTGCGTCTGGAAGCTGCCCTGGATGGGATTCACCATGGATGGCTGATGGGCAACGGCGCAGGGGATGAAATGTTCGTCCGCCAGGATGCCGTTGGTCGGATCAAACCCCTTCCAACCCGCGCCGGGCAGGTAGACTTCGGTCCAGGCGTGCATGGAGCCGTGGGCCCGGTTGCCGAAGGCGGGCTGGCCAGCCGGGCCGGGCGGCTCGTACAGGTAACCGCTGACAAAGCGGGCGGCCAGGCCGAGCTGGCGGCAAAGCGCGATGAAAAACTGGGTGAAATCCCGACAGCTCCCCGAGCCCAGTGACAACGTGGTGTCGGGATCCTGGATACCCTCCTCGTCCCTTACCTGGTAGGTGAAGGACTGCCGGATGGCCTCGTTGATCTGCGTCAGCAGGGCAACCGTGTCGTCCGGAGCATGGGGCAGGGTGCGGTAAAACCAGTCGAGCACCTGATGGGCCCCGTGGTCGGCGCTCAGTTTCAGGTAGGGGCTGAGGGGGGCCTTTTCCGCCTGGGGATAGTTGAAGGGATAGTGGGCGGCACGCGGCTCCAGGAGGAAGTGGAAGGGGTTGGCCTCGGCCAGTTCAAGCCGGCCGGTCACGTGGATCTCCAACTGGTCGGCGGGGGCCGAGCCGCTGAAATCGGCGATCGCCACGGCGTTTTCAAAGCAGTCGCAGATCCAGCGCAGGTCGACGGCCGGCCGGGTCTGTATCTGAAAATCCAGCACACGCAGCCAGGGTTGTTCCCGCGGGTAGAGGTACAGCTGATGGGGCGTCAGGCCGACCGGGTGATCATATCGGTAAGTGGTTCGGTGGTCGAGGCGGACAATCATGGGCGGAGGGTGGTTTCGGGGCGTGCTTTGCGTTTGAGCGACACCATGACCTTCAGTTTCTGGTCGGTGGCGCCCTTGTAGGTGCCGCGCATCGGGGCGACATCCTGGTAATCCCGGCCGACTGCCACCTTGACGTGACGTTCGCCGGCCGGCTTGTCGTTGGTGGGGTCCAGGCCCCACCAGATCTGCCCCGGGAGCAGTACTTCGACCCAGGCGTGGCTGGCCGCCGCGCCGATCAGCCCGGGGTCGGTTTTCTCCGGATCATAGGCCTCGATGTACCCGCTCACGTAACGGGCGGGGAGGCGAGCCGACCGCAGGATGCTCAGCATCAGGTGGGCAAAATCCTGACAGACTCCGCGCCGCGCGGTGATGACATCAGCCAGTGGGGTGGTCACTTCCGTCGTGCCGGGGGCGTAGGTGAAGTTTCGGTGAATCCAGCCATTGAGATCCAGCAAGGCTTCACCCAGCGGCGCCCCGGGCCGGAAGAAGGTCGCCTTCAGGGGCCGCAGGACGTTGTGCAGCGGTACCGAGGGCGTCGGCTGCAGGAAGTCGAAGGTGGTCCGCCGCTGGGAATTGAGGATCTGCCAGGCTTCGGCCACCGCGACATCGAGACTGGGACCGACGGCGGGCCCCGGCCGGGTTTCGACCTCCGCCGAAGCCCGGACCGTGACCTTCTGGTGGCGGAAAGGTATGGAGAAAAACTCCACCCGGTTGCCGAAATAGTCGTCGTAGGCGTCGACCGGCACCCTGGGTGTCACCTCGAGCCGACGCGCAAGCACGGTCTGGGTGGCGGAATCCCTCGGCCAGAGGCGCAATTCAGCGAAGCTCTCGGAAGCGGGGGACCGGTAGGCGTATTCAGTGCTGTGAGTCAGGCGAAAGCGCATGAGCGACGAAGCGAGTCAATCGATACCGAAGGTCATTTGGCCACCCTGCAGGTGCAACCCCTGATGCGTGAAAAAGGTATCCTCGAGGACGTCATGCAGGCCTTCCAGGCGCTCCCGCAATTCCCCCGCCAGACGCTCCAGGTCGTTGGCGGTGCGGTGTCCCGCCTTGTGGGCTTCTGTGGCATCCAGGGCCTGAATACTGTCCGGCACGATCTCGCCGAGACGCAGGTCCCGGATCAGCCCGACCAGCCGGTCCGTGGCTTCGAGGACCTCCGGCAGCCGTTCGCCCGCCTCCACCTCGCCCAGGCGGGTGCGGATTTGCAGCAGCCCGTGCAGGAGGGCATTCGGCGCCTCCGGGTGTTGCCAAAGCAGCGTAAGCACCCGGCCGATGAAGGCCCGCGACCGGTAGGTCCGCCGGTAGGCATCGAGGGAGGCCAGCATGCGCAGCAGCGCGGTCAGGTCGGTTTCACTGTACTGCCGGCTCTCGCGACGCCGCAGCGCGAGGGTCAGGGCATGCTCGGTGACGGTCACCGTGGCGATGATGCGCTCCAGAAGCTGACCGCAGACGAAAAACCGCCAGCCGTCGTCGTGCAGCATGGTGCGGGCGGCGATGCCGTTGATCCGGGCGCCGGCTTCCACCACCTCCTGGCAAAGCTGCTGAACGGCCGGTCCGGCCAGCCTCCGGCGTCCTGCCAACTGGTGCATATGCTCGGACAGGTCGTGTACGGCGACGAACACTTCGGGGGGCAGAAACTCCCGCAGGTTGCGTGCGTTCAGGAAGGCCTGGTCGACCGAGGCCCGGACGGAGGCCGGTTCGTCCGGGTCGACCAGGAGCTGGCGCGTCAATCGGGGCAGGCTGCTGGCCCGGTTGGCCTCCTTTTTGGGCAGATGATGCCCGGTGGCCGCCACCACCCCTTTCCAGAGAGGCCACAGGGTCTCGCGGACCTCGGGCCCGAGCTGGTCGCCCTGGAGGGTTTCCAGAATGCCCAACATCCGTGCCGTGGACTCGGCCCGCTCGATGTATCGGCCCAGCCAATACAGGGATTCGGCCACCCGACTGCCAATGGCGGCATGGGGCTGGTTCTCCGCGTGATCGCTTTTTACCGGGCGGCGGCGGTCCGGATGGGGCCGGGCGAGGACCCAGCAGTCTTTCACCCCGTTGACGCGGACGGGTCCCTGCTGCTCCCGCTGGTCCTCGTGGCTCCACCAGGCGAGCCCCCCGGGAAGGACCTCCGGGGCCTCCCCCAGGGCGAAGAAGACGCGGAGGCGGACGGGGGTCTCCCGCAGGGACCCGTTGTCCTGAAAGCCGGGATAGCCGCGGGTGCCCGGTCGCTGCTGGGCGGCAAGGAAGCCGGGCCGGCGGGTCATCAGGTTCTGCAGGTCCTGAGCGGTTTCGGGTGCAAGGAAATCCGGCTCCTGTGTGCGCAGGTTTTCGGCCGACTGGGTGAGCGTGAGTTGTACATCCCCCTGGAACCGCATCACGTGTTCGGCCTGGTCCGGGTCGCCGCACCAGTAGGTTTTCAGGCTGCGCAACAGCGGGGCCTCATTCAGGTAATAGGGAACCAGCTGATCGGCATAGCGAAGGAGGCTGCGGTTGTCTGCGACGCTGCAGCCCAGCGCGTTGGCGATCTTCACGGTGCCCTTGCGGATGCAGTGGACAAGGCCGGGAACGCCTTCCTGCCCGGAAAATCCGTAGGTGATCGGATCGCTGCTCGCGGCGCTCAATCGGCGGTAGATCACGTCCACCGGCTCGAGGCCGGCCACGGTCTTGAGGTAAACCCGCGCGTCACGGACCAGCAGGTCGGACGGTCGGACCAGCGGAAACCCCATCTGCCGGGCGAGGAAGCTTTCCTCAAAAAAGGATTCCGGCGTCGCGCTGCGTGCCAGCAGGACGACAAAGGGATCCGGTCGGCCGGCCAGGCTTTTCAGGGTCTCCCCCGCACGCGCAAGAAACGGGGAAACCGGTTCGACCTCGATGCCCTGAAACAGCTCGGGGAGGGCCTGGGCCATCATCCGCCGGTTTTGGATGGCGTAGGCGAGGCCAAAGGGCTGGGAGCAGTGATGGGCCGCTACCCGCCATTCCGAGTCGTCTGACCCGGGCACCAGGTCGAGCGCCCCGATCTGTACATGGGGCTCGGCACGCGGCGGCAGGGCGGCGGCGGGCCGGCTGAAGCCGGGATCCCCCAGCACCAGATCGACGGGGAGGACGCGCTCCTTCAACACCCGTTGCTCACCGTATATGTCACGCAGGTAGGCATCCAGCATGCGCGCCCGCTGCAGAATACCCTGCGCCAGGCTGGCCCAAACCGCGTCGGTCAGAGCGACCGGAAACAGATCCAGACGGGCCGGGCTATCATCCGTATCCGGATGGGGGGCGGCACTGCGGACCGGATCGGGCAGGCCGAAATGCAGGTCCAGCTCTTCGGCGGCACGGTCCAGCCGTGCCTGCCGGCGGCTGCGCTCGCGGCGGCTCCAATGCGCCAGTTGGCTGACAATCCGCTCGTAGGCCGGAGCCGGCCCGCTCTCGGTCCAGGCAAAGGAACCCGGGCAGGTCAGCCCGGTGGAGCGGGCCGAAGCGGAAGGCGTTTGGGAGGTATCCTGACCGGGGACGGACATGACACCAAGCTGAGGCCGGGAAGGCCGGGTCGGCAATAGCAGCGTGTCGGTCGCCCTTCCCCCGGCCGGGAGGAGAAGGGCCGACAAAAGGTTGCCAGACTCATCTCCATCCCGATGCTCAAACATCCTGATGCTATCTGGTTATGCCATTGGAAGGGGATTCCTTCTGCTCTGTCTGACCGTCGGCCCACTCCAGGCAGTGACCGATCGGGTGGGTGCCTTGCAGGAAACAGCCCGGACCGGGGCCAATTGCCACCTCCCCCCCGCTTATGCCCCGCTGGCCGGGCAGCCCGAGCCCGCCCGGACACCCCTGCAAGCCATGCGGATCGCCATCGCACGCGCTGAAAGGGAACCCGCCGCGGGTCGCCGCCGGCAGGCGCTCTCCCCGATCCATGCGGCGTCGGCCCGAGAACCGGCGGCGGAGCCGGACCGCCTGGCCTTCCTTCAGGCGAGGGAAGAGCAATTGTCCCGGCTTCGCTGGCTGGGCATGGGGATGATCGGTTTCCTGCTGCTGGTCCTGCTCATGGTTTGGCGCCAGTGGCGGCGGGATCGTGAGGCGGCCCGGCGGGAGGCCCGGCTTCATGGCGCCCTGCGGGAAAGCCATCACCAACTCATGGAAAGTCACCAGACGCTGAAGGCGGTAGACAACCAGCGCCGGTCGCTGCTGCGTGCAACCAGCCATGACCTGAAAACCCCCCTGGCCGCCATGGTCATGCTGCTCGACGATATCGAGGATTGCATCCGGGGGCAGGGCAGGAGCGACGGCGATCTGATGCCCCTGGTCAAGGGGTGTCGCGAGGATCTCGCCCACGCCCGGGGCGTGATCGATCGGATGGTCCGCATGCAACAGGGCGAAAGCCTGCTGGAAAACATGAAGCCGCGTCCGGTACGGGTGGCTACCATCGTCGACCAGGTACTCGCCTTGAACAGGCCGAACGCCGAACGCAAAGAGCTGAGCCTCGAATCGGATCTTGAAGCGGATCTGGTGGTTCAGGCTGATGCCCAGGCCCTTCGGGAGATCCTGGACAACCTGGTCAATAACGCTATCAAGTACAGCACCAGCGGAGGCGTGATCGAGTTCCGTGGTTTTTCGGGTGGGGGCCGGGTCGTGCTGCGGGTGCGGGACGAAGGACCGGGTTTTCAGGAGGCGGACTTCGACCAGCTGTTTCGCCCCTTCGCCCGCTTGTCCGCCGTGCCCAGTGACGGCGAGTCGTCCACCGGTCTGGGCCTGAGCATCGTGAAGGAGCTGGCGGAGGCGATGGGCGGCGTCGTCACGGTGCGCAACCGTCGCCCGCAGGGCGCCGTAATCGAGGTTTCGCTGCCGCGGACCTGCCTGAAAACCGGAGCGGAGGACGCTTCTTCCCGGGCGAAGCGAGAATAATACCTGTTCCCGGGAAAGTCGGGCTCGGTCGCGTCACTCCCTCAGCCGGCGAGGAGATCCCGGTCGAGGCTGCGGTACTGGATGGCCTCCATCAGGTGCTCGACGGCGATCGCCGGGGCATCCTCCAGATCGGCGATGGTGCGGGACACTTTCAGGATACGGTCGTAGGCGCGGGCGGACAACCGGAGGCGGTCCATCGCCTCCTCCAGCAGATCGCCCTCGGAGGAGCCGAGCGTGCAGTACCGGCGGATGAGGCGATGGGGCATGGCGGCATTGTGCCGCAGGCCGTGGCCGGCCAGGCGGCGTGCCTGGCGTTCACGGGCGCCGATGACCCGTTCCCGGATGACGGCGGAAGATTCGCCGTCGCGCCTGGTGCGTAGTTCGGATACGGATACGGCGGGCGCCTCCACATGAATGTCGATCCGGTCGAGCAGGGGCCCGCTGACCTTGGCCCGATAGCGGCGGATGGCCGCGACGCTGGCGCCGCCACCCCGCGGGTCGTCGGCCTGATAACCGGAAGGGGTGGGGTTCATGGCTGCAATCAGCATGAAGCGACAGGGCAGGGTGATCTTGCCGGCGCTGCGGGAGATGGTGACCTGACCATCCTCCAGCGGCTGGCGGAGAACCTCCAGGGCCGAGCGCTTGAATTCCGGCAACTCGTCGAGGAAGAGCACGCCGTTGTGAGCCAGGCTGATCTCGCCCGGACCGGGAATGCTTCCGCCGCCGAGCAGCCCCACGTCGCTGATGGTGTGATGCGGCGATCGCGTCGGCCGCTGAAAGCCCGGTTCCTTGTTCGCGAGCGTCATCCCCGCGGCGGAGTACACCTGCAGGATTTCCAGATACTCCTCCAGGGTGGGCTCGGGCATGATGGTGGGGATGCGCTGGGCGATCATCGATTTTCCCGAGCCCGGGGGGCCGAGCATCAGCAGGTTGTGGAAGCCAGCCACGGCGACCTCCACCGCGCGGCGGACGCCCGGTTGGCCCTTGATCTCGGCGAAATCGACGCCGTCGCCGGTTGCCCGGGGGCGGTGGAAGGGGTTGTTGGCCGGATCGAGGGGGCGGGCGTTTTCCGGATGCTCGAGCAGGCGGACGGCGGCATCGAGGCTGTCCACCGCGTAGACGGGGAGGTCGTCCAGAAGGGCGGCCTCGCGGGCGGATTCCGGGGGCAGGATGAGGCCCCGTTTACCGAGGCGCCGGGCCAGGATGGCCATGGCAATCGCGCCCCGGACCGGCCGGGTTTTCCCGGAGAGGCTGAGTTCGCCGGCGATCAGCCAGGGGGCGAGATCATTGCTGGCGATGGCGGTCTGGTCGCTGGCGCCGAGCATGCCCAGAGCGATGGGCAGGTCGAAACACGGCCCTTCCTTGCGCAGGCTGCCGGGGGCCAGGTTGATGGTCGTATGATGGTACAACCGCTGGAACCCGCTGCAGGCCAGAGCGGACTGGACCCGTTTGACCGATTCCCGAACGGCGGTATCCGGCAGCCCGACGACGGTCATCTGGACCTCGCCTTCGGTGGCCGTGTAGCCGGTATTCACTTCGACCTGAACGGGATGCGCTTCGATCCCGATCAGGGCGGCACTGGGTACCTCCCTTAGCATGACTCCTCCTTGATGTTTGTCTTAATTGACTGCGGTTTGTCCCGATGGCCAGCCTGGAATGGATCGGCCATCGGTTTGCCAAGGCCCGTGAAGGGTATAACCATCAATTATGTCAGATTCCGAAAACCGACTGAACGTTCAGATCGACCACGGCGAGCGCGGCATCTGTCTGCGAATCACAGCCGTCGGGAAATTGACCCACGAGGACTACGAACTGTTGTCTCCGCTCATCGAAGATGCGCTCAGCGGGGTGGACGAGCCGAGTATCTACGCGCTGATTGACGCCCGGCGCTTTGAAGGCTGGGAACTGAAGGCCCTTTGGGACGACCTGAAGCTGGGTGCCGCCCACGGCCGCGAATTCAAGCGGGTGGCGGTGCTCGGTCATCAGCGTTGGCAGGTCCTCCTCTCCAAGGTGGCCAAGGTGTTTGTGGCCGGGGAGACCAGGTTCTTTACCGACGAATCGGAGGCCTGGGCCTGGTTAGGGGTTTAACCGCGCCGCGAGGTCGGTCGGCCATCCGGCGGTAGGCCCCCGCCGTCCTTTTCTTTTCGCCGGTCGATCAACTGGCCCTTCGGTCAGAATCAGTTACCGCCCTGTTTTCCGGTTCTGGTGAGAAGTTCGGGCTAGCCGCACCTTCACCGATGTACGGCAGCGAGGACCACTGCACGGTTCCGGGCAGGCTCAGGCGGGGAGGCCTTCCAGGCGCTCGCGAATGCGGTCCAAATTCTGTTCGACCGACTGAATGTAGGGATTTTCACCACTACCCGGCGGGCGTTCCAGATAACGGAACACACCGGCACATTCCTTCTTCAGTTTGTTCTCCAGAACAAAGGTCCAGAAGCCGGGCGTTTTGCGGATCAGGTCCTCCCGGCTTTTAAAGAGGCGGTCCTCCTTGGGGATGCTGCGGAAATTGTCCGATTCTTCAAATTCCTCGAACAGCACATCGAGTTTTTCCGGGTACTTCGGGTCGCTCATCTGCCCGATATAATCGGCCGTGGCCACGCATCGGCCGAGAAAGCGTTCCGTGTCATCGAAAAAAGGAATGGCGGTGACATCGCTGCGCGGGCCGGTGCAACTGATCAGATGCTGAACGCTGAAGATATCCTTTTGCTCCCAGCCCCGCTCCTGAAGAAACAAGTGTGCGATTTCACAGCTGCGCCTTTCGTGGACGAAGGTGAATTTCGCCCCCGTGCCCTCCTGGTCCGAGGCATCTTTCAGGTAGCCGACGTCGTGCATCAGGATAGCGACAAAAGCAATCAGGAACGACCGTTGCGAAAGGGGCGTCTGATCGGGATCGGCCTGATAGCCTTCAAGCATCCGGCAGAGGCACAAGGTGGCCTGAAGGGTGTGTTCCAAATCATGGTACCGCGTGTCCATGGCCTGGAATTTACGGTAATTGCCCGCAAACATGTCCTCCACCTTATGGATCAGGGACGGAATGAACTTGCTGTCGGCGTCAGGAAAGAGACGCTGGTGCAGAGCCACGATTTCACCGGATACAACATCCGGAGACGCTGTATCCAGAGCGGCGACACGGTAGCGGGCAGGTTCCATCATTCTTCGGGTAACAAGGGCTATTCCCAAGAATGCTAATTTTAGTAATCTCAATCCCTTTTAGGGTCAAATCCCTAATGATGCCAAACGATCAACGACTGAGAGCCAGATAGTTATGGGGAAAGGCCGGAACAGGCAGCCCGTGCTGACGGTTGGGCTGACCGGTGGGATCGGCAGCGGAAAAAGCACTGTCCGCCGGGCTTTTGGAGCTGCCGGCTGGCTGACCGCCGACGCGGACGCGCTGGTCCGCGATTGCCTCGCTTCCGACCAGGCGGTTCTGTCCTCCATCCGCGAGGCGTTCGGTCACGGCGTTTTTCAAGCCTCCGGCGAGGTGGACCGAAAGGCTCTCGCCGACCGTGTGTTTTGCGACGCCCGTGCCTTGGAGCGGCTGGAAGCCATCCTGCACCCCCGGGTGCGCAAACGCTGGCAACACCTGATGGCCAGGGCCGACCGGCCCGTGCTGGTCGAGATACCGCTGCTGTTCGAGAAGACGCTGGAACCGGCTTTTGATTTGACAGTCTGTGTGGATTGCCTTGCCGTTCGGCAATTGGAGCGGCTCGCCGACCGGGGCCTTACGCCCGATCAGGCGAAGGCCCGCATGGCCCGCCAGTTGCCCAACGCCGAAAAGGTCAGGCGCGCCGACATCGTGCTTTCCAACAACGGCACTCCGACTTTTCTCGACCGGCAGGTGTCTCGCCTGATCGAGCGTCTGGCCCCCTCCCCTTAACCACGGCTTTTTCTTTTCTTAAGTACGTACGCTTCCGTTCCGTCCTGTCTCTGTCGGCGGAAGGGCACCCATACCCATGAGCGATTCCGAGCAATCTCCCTCCCGCGACGCGAAGGCCCCTGCGGCCTCCGAACCCCCCGCACCGGCCAAACGGCCGAGTCGTCGATCTCCCCGAAAAAAAACCACGTCCCCGCAGTCGGAAAAAAGCGGGGACGCGGGCAACCTGGTTTACAGTTCCGACGCGGATGACGGGGCACCCTTCGATCCGGGCGGTGGGGCTGCCTCGGAGAAAACGGGCACCCGGGCCGAGGCTTCTAAATCCGGCGGCGGAGACCAGGCGCCCCGGGAGTCCTCTCCGAAACAGGGCGACGGGGACAGGGGTGATCCTGCCGAACCCCTGAATGCAGGCGACAAAGCCAACGGCCCAAAAGGCGGGGGTGGCTCCTTCAATTCCAATATGAACAAAGGCAATTTCAAGAAACAGAACTTCCAGAAGGGGCAGCACCCCAATGACGGGAAGACTTTCAATAAGAAGAAAAAATTCAAAGATAAGAAAAAGCGCCGGGGCGGCGGCGGTCGCAACCAGCGCTGGGAGGATACCTCCGATATCGAGCTGGGACAGTTGACCGAGGATGAACGGTTCAACGATTTCGACAGCCTGCTGAAGGAATTCGAAGAGCGCTTCGACGCCGACGCCGAACCGTTGAATTTCCTCGAGTTGTACGGAAAGCCGATTCCCGAGCTGCGTGAGGTGGTGGAGGCGGCCGGATGCACCTTTGACCAGGCCCCCGGGCGACAACAGATGATGGATGCCATGATCGCCAGGGCCGGCGAACACCGGCAGCCGATCCGGATTACCGGTGTCCTCGACCTTCCCGAAGAAGACGAGGACTACGGTATCCTCTGTTACGAGGCGGACAACTACCGCATCAAGGGCCTCAGTGCCTTTGTCGCTCCGGCCATCGTCCGCAAGTTCGGCCTTGAGCGGGGCCATGTCCTCGAAGTGGATGTCGCGCCCCATCGCGAAAATGAATCCTGCCCCTATGTGCTGCAGGTGCGTTCCGTCATGGGCCTGAAACCCGAATCAGTCAGTAGCATCGAGCCGTTCACCGAACTGGTACCGTACTACCCGACCGACCGTATCCTGCTCGAAACACCCGCCGGGGCCGATGTGAAAATCACCTGGGACAACAACTCGATGCGGGTCGTCGATTGCGTGTCGCCGGTCGGCTTCGGCCAGCGCGGGCTTATCGTCGCTCCACCCCGTACCGGTAAAACCGTGCTGCTGCAGGGTATGGCGCATGCCGTCCAGAACAACTTTCCGGAAGCGCACCTCATTGTGCTGCTGGTCGACGAGCGTCCCGAGGAGGTTACTGATTTCAAGCGCCAGGTCACGGGCGAGGTCATCAGCTCCACGTTCGACGAAAAGCCCGAAAGCCATGTGCACGCGGCGGAGATGGTCATCGAAAAGGCACGCCGCATGGTCGAATGCGGCCGGGACGTCGTCATCCTCCTGGATTCGATCACGCGGCTCGCCCGGGCTTATAACACCATGATGCCCAACAGCGGAAAGATCCTGTCCGGCGGGGTCGAGGCCAACGCCCTGCAGAAGCCCAAGCGGTTCTTCGGCAGCGCCCGCAACATCGAGGGCGGGGGCTCGCTGACGATTATCGCCACCGCCCTGGTCGAAACCGGATCTAAGATGGACGAGGTCATTTTCGAAGAATTCAAGGGAACCGGGAACATGGAGCTCCATCTGGACCGGGAGCTGATCAATAAGCGCATTTTCCCGGCTCTCGACTTCGATAAGAGCGGTACCCGGAAGGAGGAACTGCTTTACCATCCCGATGAGATGCAGAAAATCCACTCGCTGCGCCGCGCGATGAAAGGTGTGCCCGGACCGGAAGCCATGGAAATGCTCATCCAGCGCATCAAAAAGACCAAATCCAACGCCGAGTTCCTCATGGCGCTCAGTCGCTGATGCACCTGCACCGGTGACGGCAGCTCCCATTTCTCTGTTGCTCCGCCAGTCGTGGGCCTTACCGTCAGAATCCCTTGAGGCCCGGGTCTCCTTAGCCCGCTGCCCGCTTACTCTGTTCCCCCTTCAAGCAGCATTACCCTGGTGACTTCCGCGGATGACTTTGTAATCCAGTTGATCGAGGACAAATCGCTCGTGTCCCGCGACCAGATCGCGGCCGCCCGTCAGGCGGTCGAGGAAGCCGGAAACGCGGATGATCCGGATGCCGCCACCCTCCAACAGCTGATTGAAGCCGGGCACCTCGACGCGCAAAGCGTGACCCAGGCCCTGGCCGAGGAATTCGGTCTTGAGTTGGTCGACCTGAACGATATCCGAATCTCCAGGGAAGCCCTCGACCTTGTGCCCTTCGAAACCGCCCGTCGCTACGGTTTGTTTCCGCTGGCGGTGGACGAGGGTGAACTGGATGTCGCCATCAGTGATCCCCTCGATGTGGACGCCATCGACAGTGTCGGGCACCTGACCGGTCGGACCCTTACCACGCGGTTGACCACACCCGAAGCGATCCAGACCGCCATTCACCAGTACTACGAGGGCGCCCACGCTGAAAACGACGGAGACGGGGCTCTCAGTGAGTTGGGCCAGGAGGCGGAGCGGGCGGCCGAAACACTCGAACTGCCCACCGGCGACGAGGAGGATGTCAGCGAGGAGGATGCGCCCATCATTCGCTACGTCCATATGCTGATTGCCGAGGCCATCAACCGGCGCACCTCGGACATCCACCTCGAGCCGCTCGAAAAGCGCTTCCGGGTCCGTTACCGCATCGACGGCGTCCTGATCGAGGTGGAGAACCCGCCCAAACGGCTGCAGCCCGCGATCATCTCCCGCCTCAAGCTCATGGCCAACGTCAGTCTTGCGGAAAAACGCCTGCCGCAGGACGGCCGTATTTCCATCAAGGTTAAAGGCAAAACCCTCGACCTGCGGGTATCTACCCTGCCTACCGCGTTCGGGGAAAGCATCGTCATGCGGATCCTGGACAAGGAGGGGCTGAAGCTCGGCCTGCCCGAGCTCGGTTTTTTCAGCGACGACCAGGAGATGTTCGAGCGCATCATCACCATGCCGGATGGAGTTTTCCTGGTCACGGGGCCGACCGGTTCGGGGAAATCGACCACACTGTATTCGGCGTTGAACTACATCAATCACCCGGACCGCAAGATCATCACGGTCGAAGATCCGGTTGAATACGAGCTTGCCGGAATTAATCAGGTGCAGGTCCGGAAGGAGGTGGGGATGACCTTTTCCTCCGCCCTGCGCTCCATGCTTCGCCAGGCGCCCAACATCATCATGGTGGGGGAGATCCGGGACAAGGAAACCGCGGAAATCGCGATCAACGCGGCGCTGACCGGCCACATGGTGTTTTCCACCCTGCACACCAACGACGCCGCATCGGCGGTGTCGCGCCTGGTCGATATCGGCATCAAGCCCTTCCTCGTCTCGGCCGCCCTGCGGGCGGTGATGGCCCAGCGACTGGTTCGCCAGATCGATCCCAATCACTCCGAGCCTTATTCACCGGGGCCCGGCGAACTGCAGCTACTCGGCATCCGGGAGGATCAGGTGGGCGAAGCGAACTTCATGCGGGGCATCCCGCACGTGGACAATGCGGGCACCGGTTTTCGCGGGCGCAAGGGCGTCTTCGAGCTTTTCCGGGTCAACGAGGAGATCCAGCAGATGATTTACGAGGATTGCACGCTGGTGGAACTCCGCCGGAAGGCCCGCGAACTGGGGATGCGCACCATGCGGGAGGACGGCATCCGCAAAGTCCTGGCCGGCATTACCACCATCCAGGAAGTCCTCCATGTGACCAGCGGGGATACTGACTGATCTTTTCGTCGAACCATTCCAACCAGAGCTGCCATGTCCTACGAAATGAACGATCTGCTGAACCTGATGTGCGACGCGGGCGCCAGCGACCTTCACCTTCAGGTCGGCACCCCGCCCACGCTGCGTATCAGCGGAAGCATGACACCGGTGGAGGGCCCCAACCTCGAACCGCAGGATACCGAGGAACTCATGAAGGCCATTTCCTCGGATTACCACCAGCAGCGGGCCAAGACGGAGGGCGGGGCCGACTTCGGGTTCGCCTTTCTCGACCGGGCACGCTTCCGCGTTTCCGTGCTCAAGGCCAAGGGCAATTACGGGATGGTGCTCCGGCAGATCCCCAACACCTTCTTCAAGCTTCGGGAAATCGGCCTGCCGGACAAGGTCAAGGAGCTACTCACCCGCCCGCGGGGGCTGATCCTCGTGACGGGGCCGACCGGCTCGGGCAAGTCCACCACGCTGGCCTCGATGATCAAGTGGATCAACGAGAACCACGACGGGCATATCATCACGATCGAGGACCCGATCGAGTACTTTCACGAGCACAACAAGTGCATCATGACCCAGCGCGAAGTGGGGACCGACGTACCCAGTTTTGCCGATGCCATTCGCGGTGCCCTCCGCCAGGATCCGGACGTCATCCTCGTCGGGGAAATGCGCGACCTCGAAACCATCGAAGCCGCCGTCTCCGCGGCCGAGACCGGTCACCTGGTGTTCGGCACCCTCCACACGACCGGGGCCGCCCGGACGGTCGACCGGATTGTCGACGCTTTCCCGGCCGACACGAAGGACCAGATCCGCACCCAGCTCGCCAGTTCCATCGTGGCCGTCATTTCACAGGTGCTGTGCCGCAAAGTGGGCGGGGGCCGGATTGCGGGCTACGAGATCATGATTTCCACCAACTCGATCGCCCAGCTGATCCGGGAGAACAAAACCTACCGGTTGAATTCCGACATTCAGACCGGGGGCGCCCTCGGCATGATCACCCTCGATGCTCATCTGTTGAGCCTCTTCAACCGGGGTCTGATTACCGCCGAGGAAGCCCTCACCAAGTCCCAGGAACCCGATTCCCTGCGGCCCAAGCTCATCTCCAGCGGAGCCGACCTGGAAGACGAGTAAGCCCCGGGTTTCTCCTTTCGCCTGACTCATGTTCGAAGACCACAACGACGTCGTCTACAGCATCCTCAAGGAGCGCGAGGTCCTTTCCGGGGACCAGCTCGAAGAGGTCAACGACGCTCACCTCAACACCGGCAAATCGCTGGCGGAAGCCGTCATCGACAGTGGGCTGGTCGACCGCCAGGCGTTTTTCGAAGTCATCGCCGACTACCTCGGCTATCCCTTCGTGGACACGCCGCCTTCCCAGGTACCGGAGGAGGCCCAGAAACTGATCAGCAGCCATGACGCGCGTACTTACGGGGTGATTCCCCTCGGCGGAGACGACAAGAGCATCAACCTGCTGGCGCTCGATCCCTTCAACAGCAACGTGATCGACGACCTGACCTTTTCGCTGGAAAAGGATGTTCACCTGCACGTCGGCGATCCGGATTTCGTACGGAGCCTCCTCACCAACACCTACGGGGAGGAGGATTCCTCGATCGACGACCTGCTGAGCGAGCTGACCGAGGCGGGTATCGGCAGCGACGAGGAGGACCTCAGCGAGGGCGACCTCACCTCGGCCGCCAACGAGACCCCCATCATTCGGTTCGTGAACCTCGTCCTGCAGCAGGCCATTCGGGACAAGGCGAGCGACGTTCATTTCGAGCCCTTCGAGAACGAGTTCCGGATTCGCTACCGGATCGACGGAGCCCTTTACGAGATGGCCCCGCCGCCCAAGAACCTGGCCGTGCCGGTCATTTCGCGGATCAAGGTCATCTCCAATATGAACATCTCGGAGCGCCGGGTCCCCCAGGACGGCCGGATCAAGATGACCATCGCCGGTCGGCCCGTGGATCTGCGGGTGTCGACCCTGCCCACCCAGTTCGGCGAGTCTGTCGTGCTCCGGGTCCTCGACAAGAGCGTGGTCAATCTCGACCTCGACAACCTCAGCCTGCCCGAGGACATCCTGACCAATATCCGGAGCGTGGTAAAAAAGCCCAATGGCATCTTTATTGTCACCGGGCCGACCGGATCCGGCAAAACCACCACCCTGTATTCCGCCCTGCGCGAAGTGAACGAAGTCGGCACGAAGATCCTGACCGCCGAAGACCCCGTCGAGTACGAGATCGAGGGAATCATGCAGGTGGCGGTCAACCACCAGGTGGGGCTCAACTTCGCGCGTGCGCTCCGCGCTTTTCTCCGGCAGGATCCCGACAAGATCATGGTCGGGGAGATCCGTGACCTCGAAACCGCCCAGATCGCGGTGCAGGCCTCGCTGACCGGCCACGTGGTGCTCTCCACCCTCCACACCAATGACGCTTCCGGAGCGGTCACCCGGCTGACCGACATGGGGCTGGAGCCCTTCCTCATTTCAGCCTCCCTCGAGGCGGTGCTGGCCCAGCGGCTCGTGCGGCGGATCTGCAAGACCTGCCGCAAGGCCTACGATCCCGACGAGGACGTTGTCCGCTTGCTGGAAGTCGATGCCAGCCAGATCGAGGACAAACAGTTCTACTACGGAGCCGGCTGTCCCGACTGCAACAAGACGGGATACGCCGGTCGGATCGGTCTCTTCGAGATGATTATGGTCAACGATACGGTCCGCGAACTGATCAATGACCGGGTGCCCACCCTCGTGCTCCGCCAGAAGGCCATCGAACTCGGGATGCGCACTTTGCGGGATGACGGCCTCCGTGCCATCTTCGACGGCAACACGACCATCGAGGAGGTCCTCAAATACACCTGACCCCTTCTTTCCTTAACGCCCTGTTCCTCGTTCCAGCCTATCCTCATGCCCCGTTACAAGTTCAATGCCATCGACGCCAACGGCAAAGCCAAGTCCGGCTTTGTTCAGGCCGAATCCGAAGAAGAAGCCAAATCCAAGGTCTCCGCCATGGGGCTCATGGTGAATTCCCTTGAAGTCGCCAGCGGGAAGTCCCGGGGCGGTGCCAAAAAGAAAAAAGGCGCCGGTTCCAGGCCGAAGGCCAAGCGAGGCGGTCTGAGCTTCGGCAAAGTCGTCAGCCAGGACGATCTCACGATTTTCACCCGGCAGATGTCGACCTTGCTGGTGGCGGGCCTGCCCCTGCTGCGCGCCCTCGAGGTGATGATCCGTCAGGAGAAGAATCCCCGCTTCAAGGCGGTCCTGACGAACCTGGCGGATAACGTCCGGAGCGGTAACGCCCTGTCCGATGGACTGCAGCAGCACCCGCGGGTGTTCGACAAACTGTACGTCAACATGGTGAAGGCCGGTGAGGCGGGCGGTGTCCTCGACGTGGTCCTGGGGCGGCTGGCAAAATTCATGGAGAACAGCCTGAAAACCCGAAAGAAGGTGAAATCGGCCATGGTCTATCCGGTCGTTGTGGTCACCGTGGCGGTGGTGATTGTGGCGCTGCTCATGGTGGTGGTCGTCCCGAAATTCCAGGCCATCTTCGCCGACATGTTGCAGGGCCAGCAACTGCCCGGGCCGACGCGGTTCGTCATCGCTGTCAGTACCTTTATCCAGGAGAACATCTGGACCACCATCGGTCTGGTGGTGGCCGCCGTGGTCGGTTTTTCGGTTTTCAGGAAAACCGGGCCCGGTGTCCGTATCTTCGACTGGCTGGCGCTGTACACGCCCAAGGTGGGGGATATCCTGGGCAAGGCCGCCATTTCCCGGTTCACCCGTACCTTCGGGACGCTGCTGAGTTCAGGGGTCCCCATCCTCCAGGCGCTTTCCATCACCCGCGAAATCGTGGGCAACCACTATTTTGAAAACGCGCTCGACCGCGTGCACAACCGCGTCCGTGACGGTGAAACCCTTGCCACACCGCTCGAACAGGAGAAAGTCATTCCCACGATGGTGACCTCCATGATCGACGTCGGGGAAGAAACCGGGGAACTGCCCGAGATGCTCAACCGGATCGCCGACAATTATGACGAGGACGTCGACAACGCGGTCGCCGGCATCACCTCCATCATCGAGCCGGTCATGATCGTCTTTCTGGCCGTGGTCGTCGGCTTCATCGTCATCGCGCTCTTCCTGCCCATCGTCTCCATCATCCAGCAGCTGACGGGTTAGGGCGTGTTTGAAAAGTCTTCTTGGAGTCGCAAACGCCGGCCGAAGAGCCGGCGTCTCCATGGAGTGGCAGGCTCTACGGCCCGCCACACGCGTAAAAGCCGTCCGTTTTCCGCTTATCTGGACTTTTCAAACACGCTTTAGGGCGACGGCTCTTTGGCTGCGGAATGGGGCGGCTCGGTCAGCAGCGTGGCCTGGAGCCCCGGATGGTAGTCGGCGAACACCTCACCGGGCTGGCGCTTGCGGAGGGCAGCCTGCACCATCCCCATCTTGGCGTCCAGGTTGTCGATCATGGAGACGAAGACGGCTTCTGGGGTGGCGGCCATGACCGCCGCGCCCCAGGCCGGTTCGCCCTGGTGGCTGAGCACAATGTGCTCAAGGCGTTCGAGCAGGTCTTCATCCAAACCGGCCTGCAGGCCCGCCTTCCGCACCATGCGGTAGCCCAGGACCACGTGCCCCTGCAGGATGCCGCTTCTGGATTTTCCGGTCACTCGGTCCCCGGTGTATTCGGTGACTTTCCCCAGGTCGTGGAGGATCACCCCGGCCAGGGCCAGGCTGGCATCCACCTCCGGATAATGGGGAAGCAGGCTGCGGCAGGCCCGGACCATGTGCACCGTGTGTTCAAGCAGACCGTTGCGGTAGGCGTGGTGCATAGCGATGGCCGCCGCCCGCGTGCGGAAGCCGTCACCCCACGTTTCCAGCGCCTTCTCCACCGTCAGTCTGAGGCCGTCGTGCGGGATGGCCGCCACCGCCGCCTGCAGCTCGGACCAGAGGTCGTCCGCGTCCTCCGGCGCACTGTCCACCAGGCGGTTTAGCCACGGGCCGGCGGCGTCATCATCCAGGATCTCGACCTGACTGAGTTTGGGGGACAGGCGGTCGTTGAAATATTCGGTCGTACCGCCGACCCGGGCCACGACGCCGGGTGCGGCTTCCGAGAAGGCATTGAAGGGGACCGACCCGTCGAAGCAGTTGACGGTCATGCTGCCGGTTTTGTCCGCCAACTCGGCCTGGAGGTAAGGCGAGCCGTTCCGGGCTGTGCGGATATCCGCCCGTTTCAGCAGCAGTACGGCCTGGAACCGCTCCTTGCGGTCCTGCGGAATGGCCTTGATCTCGGCGATGGTCAGCGGTTCGTCCATAGTGATTCGGACCCTAAGCGCCGCCAGGCTGAGGACAACCGTCAATGGCGGGAGATGTCTGGCCGGGAAAGAGACTGACGCCCGCCCCCCTCCTTGGAAGGAGATCGAATTTGGTCCTTGCTGTCCCGGGCTTCCCGAGGTTTTTTTCCTGACCTTATGGAAATCCGACAGCGCCCTTCCGCTTCCACCGCCGGCGCTGCCGGTATCGCCGCCGCCCTGACCGTGCTTGCCGAGGAGGCTGAAGCCATCTCCACCTTCATTCCGGATCCCGGTCCCCAGGTGGGCGAAGGCACCTGCGGCTTTCCCTCGGTTTACATCAACCTGGGGTGTGAAACCTTCTGCGGCAACTTCCCCACGGAGTCGCCCCAGATTCGTCTGTCCGCCGATTTCAACGCCTGCACGGGCGAGGTCGATGCGCTGATGTTCGTCTGCGATTTCAGCGCGGATTATTTCTTCTGCGAAGCCCCCTTCAACGCCGGGGACACCATCAGCATGGTCGACTTCTGCGGGGTCTGTGCCAATTCCACCGGGTTCCCCGACTATTCCGGCTTCGATGTTGATGAGATTTTTTTCCTCGGTTTCGGCTTCCGTCCCTCCTCATCCTCCAATCCGCTGACCCTCGGCTATCTGGAGGTTTCTTTCGACGGTTCCCTGGCCGACGACCCTGCGTTTGGCTTCACCCTCTATTCCTGGGGGGTCGCCGACTCGGCGGGTGTACCCATCGTGGCCACCGCCATCCCTGAACCCGGCCAGGTCTCCGCCCTCCTCGGTGCCGGTTGCCTGACCGGCGTCGCCCTGTTCCGGCGCCTCCGGCGTAAACGTTCCCTCTCCTCCAGCTGATCGGGCGCCGGCATGAGCGGGGAAGGCCTGCCCGAGCCCGGTGACGATCTTTCCGCCCTTGCCTCACGCATTGCCGATCAGTGCCGCCGGGGCGAAGCCGAATCCGCGCTGCAAACCGTCGAGCGGTTGATCGGCCAGCGGCCTTACGTGGCCGGGCTACACGTTATCCACGGCAATGTCCTCCGGTTTCTCGGGCGATTCGGGGAGGGAGCCGGTGCCTTTGCCGCCGCCACCCGGCTGGACGGGTCCGATGCCGCCATCTGGCTGGGCATGGGGCTTTGCCTGGAGGGCGCCGGGCAGAAACGGGGAGCCCTGCAGGCCTTCGCCAAGGCGACCACCCTGGAGCCGGACCGCCCCGACGCCTTTTTCCGCGTCATCCGCTCCCTGCAGAAGGGCGGCCATCACGGAAAGGCCCTGGAGCGCCTGGATGCCGCCTCCGCCCGGCTGCGGCGGAACCTCAACTGGCCCGTCCTGCGCGCCTCCTCCTTGCTGGAGCAGGGCCGGGTATCCGAAGCAATCGACTTCGGGCCGGGGCACCCCGGGCTGGAGGACCGGCATGCGCCGGCGGGAGCGGGCCGGTTACGCGCCCTGATCTATGATCCGCGCGCGGATGCCGAATCGGTTTACCGGGCAGCCGTTCGCTGGGACCGGTGCCATGGCCCGGCGAAGGTGGACCGGCTGCCAGCGGTTGATTCCGATCCGGAACGACCGTTATGTATCGGTTTTCTGAGTACACGGATGCGGCGTCACAGCCTGGGCTATCCGTTGCGATCGCTGCTGAAGCGGCGACCGGCTTGGGTCCGGCGGGTGGTGCTGTTTCCCTCCAATGACTTTGACGACGACCTGACCGGCGAGCTGCGACGGCTGGCTGATGCCACCGTGCCGGTGGCCGATCCGGACCCCGCCCCCGGGCTGGCCCGGATCCGTCGGGAAGAACCGGACATCCTTGTGGATATGAATGAATACACCAATGGCGGCCGGATGGAAATCGTCGCCAGGCGGGCGGCACCGGCGCAGGTCCACTGGTATGCGAACGCGCTGACCACCGGTTTGCGCGCCATGGATTTCCGGATCTCCGATTCGATGGCGGATCCGCCCGGGAAGGCCGACCGCTGGAGTGCGGAGCGTATCCTCCGTTTGGATGAAACCGGTTATACCTTGTTCACCCCACCGGAGGGGCATCCGGAACCCGTTTCCAGGCCACCCGTAGAGGCGGCGGGACGGATCACCTTCGGCGCTATCCACCACCTGGCGAAATACAACCCGGCTGTTCTCGACGCCTATCGCCGAATCCTCGAGGCGGTACCGGGCAGCCGCCTGCTGCTGGCCCGCGCGAATCTGGACGATCCCCCTACGGTCGATCGGTTCCGGGAGCGGCTGGCGGGAGCCGGATTGCCTCCCAGACGGGTCTTGCTGGCCGGGGACCGTGGCACCATCGGCAGTCTGGCGATCTGGAACCGGATCGATATCAATCTGGATACCTGGCCCTTTAGTGCCAGTGCCAGTGCCGTCGACGCGCTCTACATGGGGGTGCCGCTGGTGACCCGTCTCGGGGACCGGGTCGCCGGGCGAACCGCGGCCAGCAAGCTCCATCTTGTCGGTTGCGACGACCTGATCACCCGCAACGACGAGGATTTTGTCAACCGGGCGGTGGCGCTCGCCGGGGATCGACAAGAGCTGGCGGCCTTGCGGCGGAGCCTGCCCGCTCGGGTCCGTCGCTCGGGCCTGATGGCTCACGACCGGACAGCCGCAGCGGTCTGGGGAGCGCTGCGGGAAGCCTGGCGGCAAACCTGCGCGGGCTAGATGTCTTCCTTCCGAAGGGCGGCGTCCTCCTTCGGGATCTTGTTCTTCGTGCTCAAAACCAGGACCGGCTCCTTGGTCTTCACCCAGACCTGCTCTTCCTTGAACAGGCGGGCGGGAACGACCTCGCAGGCCTCGCCGATGGTGTTCAAGGGCAGGCGTCGGCCTTTGGGGGTGGCGTTGAAGTTGTAAGCGGCCCGGATGATGCGCTCCGGTGCGGTGTAGGGGCTCTCTTCCTCCGGGATTTGGAGGACCCAGCCGGTCAGCTCCCTGTCGTCCAGCAGGCCCTCGGCATCACTGACCAGAATGCAGAACTGCTTCTTGACTGGAGGCGGGCGCTCATTGGCCTCCTGCTGGGCCTCCAGCTCCCGCTGCAACTCAGTCATGATCTCGTTGACCTGGCGGATTTCCACCTCGTTGCGTTGGAGAATGAGTTTAACAAGTTCTAGATCGACTTTGGCCATGAGGGAAGGGTGGGGCTGTTCGTTGTGGGATGGGCGCAAAACCATCATGCTCCCGTTGCCTCCGGGGCCTGCCAAGAGCAAGTTATTCACACCTTTCCGCCGACCAACCGGGACCTTCTTACGCGGGGCCCGGTTCGGGGAATATAGGGTTTGCTCCACCAACCGCGAAAGGCACACTCACCCTGATTCGATTGTGCTGATGTCGTTCATAAACAAATTGCCGCTCTCCGTCGCCCGGGCACTCGTCTGGCCGGTTATCCTCATCCTGGTCCAGACGGCGGAAGGTAAAGACCTCGATACGCTTCGGGCTGAAGCCGAATCCGGGGATCCTCAAGCGGTTACAGCCCTGGCCAGGGCCCTCTACGACGAAGGAGACGCGGCTTCCCGCAATCTGGAAGAAGCATTCGAGCTCTTCAAAGAGGTGGCCCGGGAGTCGCCCGATGCGGCATACTTCCTGGGCAGGATGTATGCCCGGGGCGAAGGCACGGCCACCGATACGCGCGACGCCGTCCGCTGGTGGAAGCGGGCCGCCCGGGATGGCCAGCCCCGCGCGGCGAACGATCTGGCCTACTTTCACGAAAAGGGCATCGAGGTCCGGCAGGATTACGAGGACGCGCTGGAATACTACCGGCAGGCTGCCCGGCTCGGTCATGTGCCCGCCATGGCCCGCCTTGGCTTCCTGAACGAAGCCGGGTTGGGAAAAAATCCCGACCTTGTCCAGGCTATCGACTGGTATGAACAGGCCGCCGGTCAGGGCTACCCACCCTCCATCGTCGATCTGGGCCGTATTTACTGGACGGGCCGCCATGATAAAGAGGCGGAGCCGGCCTACGACCGGGCCGTCGCCTATTTTAAGAAAGGGACTGAGCTGGATAATGCCCTCAGCCAGCACCATCTCGGCCTGGCCTATCGGGATGGCAAGGGCGTGGAGGCCGATACCGAAAAGGCGCTCCGTTATTTCAATCAGGCGGCCGAACAGGAGCTGCCGGCGGCGGCCAACGTCCTCGGTACGATTTACCTGGAGGGGCGACACGGCGTCACCGTGGACAAGCGCAAGGCCCTCGAATATTACCGCATCGCCAGTCAGGATGTCGCCTTTGCTGCCAACCTCAAAGAGGCTGTCTTTCTGCTCGAGCTCGAGTTCGGCGATGCGGCAAAAGTCATCGCCGAGGTGGAGAGGGCAGCCACCGAAGACAGGGATTTCGACAGCGCACTGCTCCTGAACCGTATCTATTCCGAGGGCTTGGGCCTCCCCAGGGACCCCGAGAAAGCACGGAAATGGGGGCTCCTGGTCGACGAGATCATCATGGAGCAGATCGGCATGTAGGTGACCGATCATTTATGAGAGCGGATTGATTTTTTTTTGCAGCCGCCATGAAAGATTCGATGCGCCGAAAGCGCTTTTGTGCGGGAAGCCGCACGCATAGATAGATTCATTTCCGATCAGAGGCTGATTCGATTGTAGTGAAAAATCCGGGCTAAGCCTCTGCGGCGTCGATGGCCTCCGCGGTTTCCAGCCAGGCTTGCTCGCCGCGCTCGAGTTTCCGTTTGAGCAATTCGTGTTCCTGCATGTCGCGGGAGGTTGCCTCGCCTCGGGAGAAGAAGACGGGGTCCATCATGGCCGTCTCCAGATCCTGGATACGTGTGCGCAGGCGTTCGTTCTCGGTCTCCAGGGATTCCAGGCGCTTGCGCAGGGGGGCCAGCCTGGCCCGTTTATCCGCCTCCAGTCGACGTCGGTCCCGAGCCGAGAGGGAGGAGCTCCCCTGGCTGTCGCCCCGGGCCGAGTCCGTCCGCGCCCGACCGGGCGACGATGGCCCGGTTTCCCGGGCCTCCAGATCGGCCAGATACTCGGAGACATTGCCCGGGAACCAGCGGGCGCCCTCGAAGGTGATTTCGAGCACCTTGTCGGCCAGCGGCTCCAGGAAGTCCCGGTCGTGGCTGACGATGAGCACGGTGCCCTTGAAGTGTTGGATGGCGTCCTGCAGCACGCTCTTGCTCGTCATGTCCAGGTGGTTGGTCGGCTCGTCGAAAACCAGACAATTGGCCCGGCGAACCAGCATCCGCGCGAGGGCGAGCCGGTTGCGCTCTCCGCCCGACAACACCTTGACGGGCTTGAAGGCATCGTCTCCCGGAAACAGAAAAGCGCCCAGCAGCGTCCGGGCATCAACCGGATGGTCGCGGTTGAGAACCGATTCGAGGCTGCTCAGGACGGTTTCGCGTTCGTCGAGTTCCTCGGCCTGATGCTGAGCGAACCACCCGAACCGGGTATTGTGCCCGACCGAGCGCCGGCCCGTCTGGAACGGCTCCACACCAACGAGGATTCGAGCCAGGGTGGACTTGCCGGCGCCGTTCGGGCCGACAATGGCAACCCGGTCTCCATCCGCGATACGGCAATCAAGGTTCCGGAAAACAGGCTGGTCTCCGTAGGTCTTGGTCACGCCCTCCAATTCGACCACGCGTGGGCTGCTGCGTGGCGGTGGCGGAAACCGGAAATGAATCTCGGGCGGTGCCCCGTCCTCGCTTTCGATCCGCTCGATCCGCTCGAGGGCCTTGATGCGGCTCTGCACCTGGGTGGCCTTTGTCGCCTTGCTGCGGAAGCGATCGATGAACTGCTGCTGCTTCTCGATGTATCGGGCCTGATTGGCGGCCGCCCTCTGGCGGATGGCCTGCTGTTCCTCGAGCCAGGCGGTGAAGGCGTCGAAAGGGCCGTCGAAGCTTTCCAGACGCCCCCGTGCCAGGTGAAAGGTACGGGTGGTCACCGTGTTCAGAAAGGTCCGGTCGTGGGAAATCAGCACCAGCGTGCCCTCATATTGTTGCAGAAAACGCTCCAGCCACCGCAGCGCGGGCAGGTCCAGGTGGTTGGTGGGCTCGTCCAGCAGCAGGCAGTCCGGCTCCGACAGAAGAATCCGGGCGAGCGCAATCCGCATCTGCCAGCCTCCGGAGAACCCCCCCGTGTCGCGATTGAAATCCGTTTCCCGGAAACCGAGCCCGCCCAGCACCTGTCGGCAACGGCTTTGCAGGCGTTCCGGCTGACGCTCCTCGAGGTCGTGTTCCCAGGCCCCGATCCGGTCGAGCAGGTCCCGGTATTCACGGCTTTCGGTATCCAGATTGTGGAGACGCTCATTGGCTTCAGCCAGGTCATGCTGCAGGCGCAGGATATCGGGGAAGGCCTGGAAAGCCTCGTCCAGCAAGGTGCGGCCCCGGGTTTCCAGGCCGTCCTGGGGAAGATAGCCGTAGTGGGTTTGGCCCCTTGTTTCGACCTTTCCACCGTCGAGCGGTTGGCGACCGAGCAGGACACGAAAAAGCGTGGTTTTGCCGGCACCATTGGGACCGACCAGACCGATGCGGTCTCCCCGGTTGAGGGTGGCGGTGACATCGGCGAAGATCGGGCGTCCGCCGAAAGCAAGGTTGAGCCCGGAGAGGGTAATCATAACCGGTCGGAAGAATCCGGAACCTCAGATCAGCAGCCAGGCACCCAGCTTCAGAAAGATAAAGAAGCCGGTCAGGTCGGTTACGGCCGTCAGGAAGATGGATGAACTTTGCGCGGGATCGAAATCGAAACGCTTCAGCAGGAGAGGAATGACCGCCCCCGACAGTCCGGCGATGGACATCGTGAGGACCATGGCAAGGCCAACGACCCCCGAGACGGCCCAGTCGTCCGTGGTCAACTGGGCCAGCAGCAGGGACACCAACCCGATTAACAGACCGTTGGCAAAGCCTTTGATCATTTCACGCAGGCAGATCCTCAGGGCGTCGCGGTTCTGGATTTCCCCGACCGCGAGGCTCCGAATGGCGACGGCCAGGGTCTGAGAACCCGCATTGCCGGCCAAACTGCCGATAATGGGCAGAAAGACAGCGAGGATAGTCAGCTGCCGGATCTCCGCCTGAAAGAAATAAACCACCGCCGCGGCGAGGACGGCGGTCCCCAGGTTCACGATCAGCCAGGGGCTCCGTTTTTTCAGGCTGTAACCGATTTTCGCGTGGATGCCTTCGTCCCCGCCGGCGCCGACCATTCGCTGGATGTCCTCGGTGGCTTCCTCACGGACAATGTCCATGACGTCGTCATGGGTCACGATCCCGATCAGGACATGGTTTGCATCGACGACGGGCAGGGCGAGCAGGTTGAGCTCCGCCATGAGCCGGGCCACATCCTCCTGGTCGTCCTCCGGGTGGCAGACACCGTGAACCGCCTGGTGCATGATGCTTTCGACCCTCTGGCCGGGGCGGGCCAGGAGCAGGTCGCGCATGGAAACGACGCCTTCCAGATGCTGGTCCCGGTCGACAACATACAGGTAGTAGATCGTCTCCAATTCCTCGGTCATCTTGCGGACTTTGGCGATCGCCTGATCGACGCTCTGCGTTTTCTCCAGGGTCGCGAAGTCCGGGGTCATGATGCCCCCGGCGGTCTCCGGCCCGTAGGCGGACAGGGTCTCGAGGGTCTGGGCGGTCTCGGGTTGGAGCTTGGCCAGGATGCGCCCGCGCTCCTCCTCCCCGAGTTCCTCGAGCATGTCGACTGCATCATCCGGCGCCAGATCCTCGATGATCCGCAGGACCCGCGCCTCACGCATTGCGCTGACAGTCTCCGCCGCCAGCTCCACGTCCATCTCGGAGAGGATGCGCCCGACCTTGTCCTCATCGACCTTACGCAGGATGACGCGCCGCTCATCCACCTCCAGGCGCTCAAGTGCCCGGGCGATGGTGGCGGACGGGATGTCGTTCAGGGCCTCGCCGGTCTGCCCGGCGAGGGCATCAAAATCGAGCTCCAGAAACGCTTCCGCGTCGAAGGGCTCTGTCCGCTGGGAATCTTCCGCTCGCTCGTTCCGTTCAACCATGGGGAGAACGAGGAAGCCTGGGCTCAGGCCGACACGCCAGCCTCTTTTACGAGCCGGGTGAATTCGCGGAAGGACTCGTGCTCGGCGGTGCCCAGGATGCTGTAGATGATCGTTTCGACGGGCAGGCAATGAGCGCCCGCCACGGCCAGGGCCCGCAGGGCGTTGACGCCGTCTTCGGGACGGCGGGAGCCAAGTGCATCGGTCAGGACGGTGACCTCACCATCCTCCGAGAGAATACTGATTGCTGTCTGGTACACGCAGATCGGGGTTTCGATACCGGCCAGAAGGATATGGGGCGCGGGTTCGCCCCGGGGAGCCAGAAAGTCGCGAACGGTTTCATTCTCCCAGGCGGAGAAGCAATTTTTATTGAAGACAGCGACCGGTTCGCCCTCTGCCCGCCCGGCCGCATCCAGAAGGGCAGGCAGGATGCCGCCCAGTTTGTCGGGCGCTTGCTCAGTAAAGGCCACGGGCAGGCCGAGCAGGCGGGCGCAACGGATCGCAAACAGATTGCGCGCGATCAGTTCCCCGGATTCCGGCAGGGCGGCCATCAAGGTTTCCTGCATGTCCAGAACGAGGAGTTTAAGGCCGGGTATGGCGGGATTCATAAATAATAAATGTTAGATCTAGATTGAGAGGCAATCGTTAGGATCATTGATCCGGAGCGTCAGCACAATCACCAACTGCGGGGCTGCTCCCGATTCTCGTCAACCCTCATAGAAGTCGGCGCTCCCGGCGCTGTAAGCCCGTCTGGCGCGAACCGAGACCGGCCGGTTCTCCGGAAAAACCCAGGCGGTCAGGCGACCTCCGTAAACGCAACCGGTGTCGATCCCGAGTGCCCAGGGGGAAAGGTACGGTTCGGGACGAGGTGTGTGGCCGTAAAGGACGCGAGGCGGACCCGTCCAGAAATCCGCCCAGAGCGGGCTGTCCGGCCAGTCCGATCGTTTGCCCGGCCGGTTGCCAGGAGCAATGACCTGAATCTGGCTCGTGATGCTCCGCGGTTGATCCTGCCAGGGCCGCGGGTCGCCCGGGAGAAACCCGCCGTGCACGCAGACGGTTTCCAGCTCGGGCAGGGGCAACTGGTCCGGCAGGGTGGCGAGCCAATCCCAATCCGCCGGGTCCTCGATGGCGGTCAGGGTGGCGGCGTCATCCCTCTTCAATTGCTGGAGTGGCGTGCGGGCCTGCCGGGCCTGCAGCAGCCGGTCCTCATGGTTGCCGATCAGGCAGGTCATGCCCGTCTGGCGAGCCAGAGCAACGCAGCCCGGGCTGTCGGGCCCCTTGTTGATCAGGTCGCCGAGCTGGATCAGCCGGTCGTCCTGAGCGGGCTTCAGGATATCGAGCAGGCGAGCCAGTTCGTCGAAGCAACCGTGAACGTCTCCGATGATCAGGGTGGCGGACATAAGCGCAGTCGGGGGGAGATGGATGAAGAATCCCATTGCAGGGGGATTCCGACGCCCTAAATCCTATCCGCCATGGATTGGCAGATTCAAGCCCATGCCCGTGCGTCCAGTTTGACGGGCAAGCCGTTCGAGCCCGGGGACCCCCTGATCTGTTTCCTGATCCGCAGCGAGGCGGGGGACGGCTTCGAGCGAGTGGATCTGCTTGCTGAAGAGGAGGCCCACTATAACCTGCCGGCCGACGGGCACTTCGGGCGCTGGACGCGCGTCATGAAAGCGCCCGAGCAGGAAAAAGCCGACGCCCGGGCGGCCATCGCCGGCAGCGAGGAGCTCTTTCTTTCCCTGTATGAGCCGGAGGCGGCGCAGGCTTCGGAGGAGGTGGCCGTGCTCAAGCATCTCCTGGCACTGCTTCTGGAACGTAAACGCATCCTCAAACCGGAGGGTCCGCGCGTTACGGAGGGGATTCAGGTTTATCGCCATCCGAAGTCCGACCAGCGCTTCGACGTGCCGGTCGTGCCCCTCGATGCCGCCTTTGTGGATCAGGCCCGCGCCCACCTGGACGACCTGCTGATTTGATGAACCGGTCCCCGACCATTCCAGGCCTGCTGGCGGTTGTTCTCGTCTGCTTGGCCGGTTGTCGCAGCAGCGGGGGCACCGTGCCCCGGGTTTATCTGGAGGCCCGGTCGGCCGTTCAGGGAGAGCGCACGCGCACGTTCACTCTCCCCCGCAGCCAGGCGGCCTTCGAAGTCTGGGCCCGACCGGTGCTGACCGAATTCGCCTTCGCTAACGCGGAGATGGTCCGGGTGGACCGTGGGTTGTGCCTCTTGCTTGAGACCGACCCGGCGGGGGCGCGGCAGCTTTACCGGATCACTACCGCCAACCTCGGCGCCGTCCTGGTCTTGACCATCAACGACAACCCGGTCGGCGTGCGGCAGATTGACGGCAGCCTCGCGGATGGCCGTCTCTTCGTCTTTCTCGAGCTGTCCGACGATGCGCTGGAATCGCTGGTCCTCGACCTGCAGGCCAGCTTGCCCGAAATCCGCAAACAGCAATGAGCCCGTTCGTCATTCGCCTCACCTTGATGCTGCTGCTCGGGACGGGTGTTCTCCGGGCGGCGGGTCTGGAAAACCTGGTCTGGCCGACGCCCAATCCTGCCTTCATGCGGGGCGAGCCGATCGAGGCCTTTGTCCAGCCCACGGTGTCGGGCGACCCTGAATCCGGCCTGTTCGGCTGTGTCCGCAACGACGGCTCGCGCTTCCACGAGGGGCTGGACCTTTTTCCGCTTTACCGGGACGGGCGGGGCGAGGCCCGTGACCCGGTTTACGCCATCCTGCCGGGACGTATTGTCCATATCAATACAAGCGCCGGACTCAGCAGCTATGGCCGTTATGTGGTGGTGATGCACGACCGG